>JBFLYK010000001.1:0-292904 GCA_040756995.1 Actinomycetota bacterium
GTCGCGCTGAAGGCCCTATAGGGGCCCCAGGCGCGACCGGTCGCGCTTCGGCCGCCGTGGGGGAGGGCTCGGAGGCGCCGCCGGTCGCCGCCGCGGCCAGGTTCACCGCCTGGGACACCGCCCGCCGGCAGTAGGGGTTCAGCTCCAGCGGCAGGCCGGCCCGGATCAGGCGGCCGTCGTCGTCGAGCGCCATCTCCGTGAAGGTCGGCACCTGTTTGACGACGACGGCGATCCGCATCAGACCCTCAGTCTGGTACGAGGAGCGCCTCGTGCGATCGAAGGGCGGCGGTGACCTCATCCGGCTTGTCGACGTGGGGTTCGTGGCCGGCGCCGGCGATCTCGACCAGCGTGGCGTTGGCCAGCCGCTCGGCCAGGTAGCGGACGCCGGTCACGTAGACCGGCCGGTCCTCGGTGCCGCAGATCATCACCGTCGGGCAGGTGATCTCGGCCAGCCGGTCGATGACCATCGAGTCGTGGTGGAAGGCGACGTTGGCCACGTTGTCGGGGAGCCCCGAGGCCACCGCCACCCGGGCGATGCCCCGGTTGTACTTCTCCATGCTGTCGGGGTTGCGGAAGCCCGGCCCGGTCGACAGCAACGCCAGGCCCCGCACCGTCTCCGGACGGGCCAGCGTGTAGGCCAGCGAGAAGTAGCCGCCCAGGGAGTGCCCGACCAACAACGCCGGTCCACCGCCCTCGGCCATGGCGGCGTCGACGATGGCGGCGAGATCGTCGAGGGCGTCCTCCCGGGTGTAGGGACCGGCCGGAAGGTCGGACCGGCCGTGCCCCCGCATGTCCCAGGTCACGACGTGATGGTCGGCGGCCAGGGCGCCGGCCTGGGGCGCCCAGGTGTCCCCGCTGCGGCCGAAGCCGTGGGTGAAGACGACGGCCGGGCCCGTTCCCCGGGCTTCGATGTGCAACCCCGCAGTCGACATGGGCTGGAATGTAGAGCGGTGGACGATCGAGTCACGATCGGAACGCTGCCCGACCTGCGCCGGAAGGGCTGCCTGACCGGCAAGGCCGGCGCCTCGCCGATCTGCGTCTTCTGGAGCGACGGCGCTCCCTTCGCGCTCGACGACCGCTGCCCCCACATGGGATTTCCGCTCCACCGGGGGACAGTTGAGAGCGGCCTCGTGACCTGCCACTGGCACAACGCCCGCTTCGACCTCCGCTCCGGCGGCACGCTCGACCCCTGGGCCGACGACGTGCGGGCCTACCCGGTGGAGATCGTGGATGACCGGGTCGTGGTGGTCGTCACCCCCGAACCCGACCGGCGTGGCCACCTGCAGGCCCGCCTGGAGGAGGGCCTCGAGCAGGGCATCACCCTGGTGACGGCCAAGGCGGTGCTGGGACTGCTCGACGCCGGCGTCCCTCCGCAGGAGATCGTGCGGACGGGCGTGCGGTTCGGCACCCGCTACCGGGCGGCCGGGTGGGGCGCCGGGCTGACCGTCCTCACGGCGATGGCCAACGTCCTCCCCTACCTCGACCCGGCCGACCGGCCGCTGGCTCTGGTGGCCGGACTGGCCTTCGTGTCCCGCGACACCCGGGGCCGGCCGCCCCGGTTCCCGTTGCTGCCGCTGGGCGGCGGGCCGCCGCCGGAGCAGCTCGAGGCCTGGTACCGGCGCTTCATCGAAACCCGGTCCGCCGACGCCGCCGAACGCACCCTGGCGACGGCCATCGCCGCGGCCGATGCCAAGGCGGTGGCCGACGTGATGTTCGCCGCCGTCACCGATCACGTCTTCCTCGATGGCGGGCACACGATCGACTTCACCAACAAGGCCTTCGAGGTGCTGGACCACCTCGGCTGGGAGGCCGCCCCCGAGGTGCTGCCGACGCTCGTCGCCCAGACGGCCTCGGCGGCCCGGAGCGAGGAGCGCGGCGCCTGGCGTTACCCGCACGACCTCGCCGGCCTGATCGCCGACGCCACCGCCCGGCTGCCGGAACGGGTGGCGGCCGGTTCGGCGTGCGCCGTCCGCTTCGACGAGGGACAGGCCGTGGCCCGCCTCGCCTGGTCGATCCTGTCCGACGATCCCGTCGAGGTCGTGACGGCCATCGACGAGGCCATCGCGGCCGGCGCCCGTCCGGAAGAGCTGGGCCGGGCCCTGGCCTATGCCGCCGCCCTGCGCATCACCCGCTTCCACACCCAGAACGACCACGGCGACTGGGACGAGGTCCACCACGCCTTCACCGCCGCCAACGCCCTGCACCAGGCCCTGCGGCGTTCCCCTTCGCCGGCGCTGCTGCGGGGCGTGTACCACGGCGCGCTGCGCATCTACCTCGACCGGTTCCTCAACATCCCGGCGGCCCGGCTGCCGACCCCGGGCCCGGCCGACCTCGACGGTCTCCAGGCCTGCTGGGATCAGGAGGGGCGGGTCGACGAGGCCGGGGCGATCGTCTACCGCCACCTGACCGGCGGTGGCGGTCCGGCCCGGGTTGTCACACTCCTCGGCCGGGCGCTGCTGACCGAGGACGCCGAATTCCACTGGTACCAGACGTACGAGGCGGCGGTGGCCCAGTACCACGCCTGGCCGGCCGGCTCTGAGGAGGGCGCCCTGATCCTGGCCGGCACCGCCCGGTTCCTGGCCGCCCACACGCCGACCCGCCGGGAGCTCGCCCAGGTCGTGACGATCGCCACCCGCCTCCGCCGCGGCGAGGCCCTGTTCGAGGCGGAGGCGTAGGCTCGCCCCCCATGCCGCGACTTCCGGGACTCAGCTTGAACGACGCTGACTGGTTGGTGCAGGCCGCGCTGGACATCGGCGTCGACCGGGGCTTTCCGCCGTTGGCGGTGGCCGTCATCGACGTCGCCGGCGAGGTGATCGTGCTGCGGCGCGGCGACGGCGGGATGCCGATGAGCAGCCGGGTGGCGGTGGCCAAGGCCCGCAGCGCCCTGGTGGCGCTCAAGCCCTCCGGCCTGCTGGACAAGCTGCCGCCGGGGATCATCGACACCCTCCAGCACCTCTACGGCGGCAACTTCGTGCCCCGGGCCGGCGGAGTCCTCATCACCGACGGCGACGACGTGATTCTGGGCGCCATCGGCGCCTCCGGCGCCCAGTCCGACGAGGACGAGGAAGCCGTCCGGACCGCCGTCGAACGCTGGCAGGCCCGGGTCAGATAAGGCCGTGGCCTTGGTTTGGAGGGAAGGGCCCAACGGGTAAAAGCCAGCGCCACGCCGTGCGGGCGACCCGAGGGAGAGCGGTGATGGACCGGCGGAGCTTCCAGCGAACCATGTTCTTGACGGCCGTTGGGGCCCCGTTCGCCGGGGCCTGGTGGGATCGGCTCGGGGCGATTGCGGAGGCTCCCGGGGACGCCGTACCGGCCCTGCCCGGGGGAGCCGAACCAGCCCGCCGGACGGTCATCGAATACGAGCTTCCACCGGCCGAACAGACACACGAGGTCATCCGGGTGCCGGGCAGTGCGGTCGTGCTCGTGTCGCAGATGTCCTCCAGCACCCTCGTGAAGCTACAGCTCGACCAGAACGAGCGGGTCACCGGTGTGAAGGGGTTTCCGCTCGGGCCGCCGGAGGCGCTCCTCCACGGGTTGGCCGTCTCCGACCGCTACCCCGGCATGATCTGGGCGACCCACGAGGGGCAGGACCGGCTGTTGCTCGTCGACCCGGGCGGGAGCCGCCTCGACACCCCGCCGAAGATCATTCGTACGATCGACGTTCCGGCGGGCGGCAAGGGCCCGCATTACGTCGGCGAGTACGGGGACTTCCTGTGGGTCACCCTCAAGGGCAGCGATCAGGTCCTGGCCATCAGCCACCGCCGGCCGCAGGACCACCGGTTCTACGAGGCGGCATCGCATCCCATCTTCATCGCTCGCCACCCCGACACCGGCGAGTTCTTCGCCAGCCTGGACGAGTCGAGCGAGATCCTGCGCATCGACGCCGACGCCGGGACGACCTCCCGGATCCGGATCCCGCCTGAACGGGGGGCAACTCCCGTCGGCCTGGTTGCCGGCCCGGCCGGTGTCTGGGTCGTTCTCCTGGGCACGAAGGACCGGGGAACCGGGACCTTCGGCCGCATCGACCGCAACGGCGAGATCACCTGGTTCCGGTTGACCTCTCCCCTCGGCCGTGACGCCGGGCTCCTCCACCTGGCGTTCGCCCCGCAGGTCGCCGGGCAGCCCCCCACCGCCTGGCTCTTGAGCTCATCGATCATCTCGTCCAACACATTCGATGCGATCATCCGGGTCACGTTCGATGACGCCTACACCCGGCTGACGAGCGAAGAGCTGGTCGCCCTTCCGACGCAGCTGTGCAAGGCGCACCGCCTGCTGCGCTGAAGAACAGCGTCCTGGCCACCGAACTCACCACCTCGACCGTCGCACAGCTCGCGGGCGGTTGAGCAGCCGCCGCCACGCTGCGGCGCGGGAGGCGAGCGGTACTTTAATTTGACGGCAGTAATTTGAAGGCAGCGGCCAGACGCTTCAATTGTTGAGGACGTGAAGCGCGGTTGAGAGGTCCCGCCAACTTTTCAACCAAAAGCCGATACACTTTAAAAGTGGACCTGAGCGCCTTCTCCGGCAGCTCCCCTGGCCAACTCGTCCCTATCTCGGGAATCCACGGTCGGACGGGCGAAACGTACGACCATGCAGTGTTCTTCCCCGATCCCCTGCCCGAGACGCTCGTACTCGGCGGGGCGGCATGGGAGGCGGTGGCTTTAGCCATGCAGGCGCTCGGGAGGGCGGATCTGGCGACTCGCAAGATCCCGAACCCCGGCCTGCTGCGCCGGCCATCGCTCCGCCGGGAGGCCCAGAGCACGTCAGCCCTAGAAGGCACCCACGCCGTTCTCTCCGAGGTGCTCGAGGCTGACGCCGGAGGTCGGGCCATGACGCCAGAGATCCGCGAGGTGCTCAACTATGCCGAGATGGCCGAGGCGGCAATCGAGGCGGTGGCCACCAGGCCCATCACGTTCGGCCAGCTTTGCGAATGGCAGGCCATGCTGGTGAGGGGGACATCCTCCGATGGCCCGGAGAGCGGCAAAGTCCGAGATAGCCAGGTCGTCATCGGCCCCAAGCACTGCCTGGTCGAGGAGGCACGCTTTGTCCCACCCCCGCCCGGAGACCTCCTGGTCACGGCTCTTCGGGAATGGGTGGACTGGGTCGAGCGGGCACGGTCCATGCCGGTCGCCGTGCAGGCTGCCCTCGCCCATTACCAGTTCGAGACCCTGCACCCGTTCCACGACGGAAACGGAAGAATCGGTCGCCTCGTCATCGTCCTTCAGCTCATCAGGAAAGGCGACCTCCGGGACGGCCTGCTCACCATCTCCCCTTGGCTTGAAGCGCGACGGGACGAGTATCAAGGCGCCTTGCTCCGGCTCTCACAGACCGGGGACTGGGACCACTGGGTGACGTTTTTCAGCCGGGCGCTGACGGCGGCCAGCGAGGCCACCGTTGAGCGGATCGAGAGACTGCTCGCCTTTCAGGCGTACGTGCGCGACCTTGTGCACACTCGGAAGCCTCCGATCAGGGGAACCGCGATCCGCATAGCCGAAGATCTCATCGGAAACCCGGTGATCACGGTCAAGTCCACAGCCCGCCGGTACGACGTCACGTATCAGGCGGCCAACAACGCCATCTCGAGACTGGTCGGCGCCGAGATCCTCGTTGAGGCAACCGGCCGAAGCTACGACCGGATCTTCTTCGCCCCGCAGGTGATACGGATCCTCGAGCTCTAGCGCCGAAGGTGACTTCTTCGATCTCTGCGGCCCGAAGCCCGACGTCGTCCTCGCCACTCTCCCCGTTTGAGGAAGAAGTAGCCGGGCGTCGCTGAGATGACGATCGATCGCATCCCCTACAATCCCTAGCCGCAGGTCTGTCGGAAGGTCGAGTCAGATGCTCTTTGGCTCCACCATCCATCCGCCGGCCGGTGAAAGTGCAGGTCAGAGCAACAAACCCAGCGCTCGTAGCTCAATGGATAGAGCATCTGACTACGGATCAGAAGGTTGGGGGTTCGAGTCCCTCCGAGCGCGCTGACGAAATAGCAGTTCACAGCATAGAAAGTCACCGCCCGAGGCGGTGACTCCTTCGTTAGAGTGACCCGCTTGTCACGGATGCGTCACGGATGGATCAGCGGGTTCGTAGATGAGGGCTCCGATGGCGGTCGCTGCCTCCCCGATCCATCCCTTCGATGACGTGCTCGGAGATGTCGGCGGTGATGGCGATCGACCGCGTGGCCCAGGCGCCACGACATCACCTTCAGGGGCACCCTGGCTTTGAGCGCGAGGCGCGTGGATGTGGGTACGGCCGCTGAAGGTCGCGGTCACCGCGCTCGCGACCGAGGAATCGTGCGGTCGCTGTACGAGGAGGACGGCGATTGGGGTGCGCAGCTCTACTTGCAGCCCGCGGGACCCCATTCGCACTGTGCGTCGGTCGGCGCGAGCCCGAAGAGTCCGAGCCAGAGGGCGACGAAGAACAGAACGACCAGGGCGGCGAGGGACCATTGCACCACGGCAGAGGTCCAGATCCCACGGAACCAGCGGTGGATCCACGGCCGGCCGTGTTCGTAGCAGCAGCCGTCCCGCCACCACGGAGATCCCGTGTAGATGATCCGCGGACATCCGTCGATCTGGCAGGCCCGACTCACGGTTGGAGTTTGCGCCGTCCACCGTGGGTTTCCCATGGCCCGATCGAGCTATTTGGCTCCTCCTTGCTAACTCTTGGAAGCACTTCAGTCCAGGAGCAAGCCGGGCACGTCGCGGAGGGCTTCGGCCCGGAGGAACGCCCGGCCGGCAGGAGCGGTCGTTTCCCGGCGCTCGTGCTCCCACACGTGGGCGTCGACCCACACCGCCCGCATCCCGCACTCCAACGCCGGGTTGATGTCCGATGCCAGGCTGTTCCCCACCGACCACGACAACGCCAGCTCGGCTCCGCAGCCGGCGACGACGGCCCGGAACGTTTCCGACGACTTGTCATCGACGATCTCCACCGCGCAGAAGTAGCCGCCGAGCCCAGAGTCGGCGACACGCCGGCGCTGCACCCAGCCGTCGCCTTTCGTAAGGAGCGCCAGCCGGAACGACCGGCTGAGCTCCTCAAGGACGTCGCGGACACCATCGGCCGGTTGGGCGTCCCAGTCGAACACCTGAGAGGCGCATGCCCAAACCTCCGCCGCCCGGGCGGCCGTGGGCTGCACACCGGCAGAGCAGGCGGCGTCGATGTAGGCGCGGGCGCACGACGTGGGAAAGCGGGTCGCCTGCAGGCCCATGACCTCCACGTTTCGGACGTCGATGGCCCGCTGTAGCTGCTCCCAGGCGACCGGGTCCAGACCGAACCTGGCAACCAGGTCGGCCGCTGCGCTGCGGGCCCGGTCGTACAGATGCTCGACGAACCAGAGGGTGTCGTCCCCGTCGAAGACGACGAGAGGCCGCTCGTCACCCACGGCAGCCGGAACTACCGCCCCGGGCCACCCTGCTTCGGAGGGTTGAGCGCCGCCCGCCACGACTTGCGGATCTCCGGAGTCGGAGCGCGCTTGGCCGTCTCGCGCACGATCTTCTGCACGAGTTCCGTCGACTTCGGTGTAACGGGGTACTTCCTGGCCACCAACCCTCCTTCGGCGCTCCGAACATCATGGTACCGGTGCTTCGTGACACTCATCCCGGCCGGTCCGGGACGAACCCGGCGTCGATCAGCTTCGGCCCGAGCACGTCGGCGAGGCCCTCAACCGTCGCCCTCACATCGAGGCTGTCGAGGAGCGATTCGGAGAGGGGGCGTTGGTCGTCGAAGTTCAGGACGCCGATCACTGTTCGGGTCCCCGGCCGGTGGATTGGCGTCGAGATGATCGATGCCAACTCGATCGTGGCCCGGCCGTGGTCGTAGCTGATGTTCCACGGCCGGTCCCGTGGGCTGCCGAGCTCCTCGAGCGAGAATGGGATCTCGGTGTCCTCCGGAGCGACGAGCGTCTCGTTCTTCTCCCACGCCCGGCCGGCCACCCCTTCGCCCTTTCGCCACCGCAGGTCGGTCTCCTCGTCGCGGTACCCCTCGCTCCGGGCCCGCATCGCGAGTTCCTTCCCCTCGACCACCATCACGTTCGCCCGGAGGTGCTCCGACTTCTGTGGCCGGAAGTTCCGCATCGTCCACACCGCCACGTTCAAATGGTCGTTGATGCTGTTGCGAAGCTCGAGCTGCTGGCGGCTCAACTGCGCCTGGCTCAAGCGACGGTCCCCGATCCACTTGCCCGCCGCGTTGAGGACGAACCCGGCGCCGGCGACAGGCAGCTTCGCCTGCACCGGGTCGATTAATCCGTGGGCGAGGAGCAGCACCGGGGCGACTACCAGTTGCACCGGCTTGCTGATGACCACGTCGCCGAGCCAGTTCGACACCGTCGCCCGGTCCTGGCGCCGCTCCGTATCGGACACCGATTCCCCCTCGGCACACGCCAAGCGGGACTGGCGAGGCTCGCTACCGCCAGCGCATCGCCGCTGATACCGTACGGATTGAGGAACCGTCCAGTATCCCGCTTGACCTCGAGCCCCGGTTCACGGCCGGGGCTCACTGCTTTCACCGATGGTAACGGCGGCGGACGCGGCGGCGTCAGGCGCACACCGCTTCTCCTTCGCCGTAGCCAGGGAGTTGTCCGGATCTACCACGTCTAAGGATCGGCGATCGCGGATGGATTGGCGGGTTCGTAGATGAGGGCTCCGATGGCAGCCGCCGCCTCCCTATCCATACCTTCGATGACATGCTGGTAGATGTCGGCGGTGATGGCGATGGAGGCGTGGCCAAGTCGCTTCGACATCACCTTCAGGGGCACCCCGGCTTTGAGCCCCAGGGTCGCGTGGGTGTGCCGCATGTTCCGGAACGGAATGCGGGGCACGCCGGCCGCTTTGACCGCTCGGTCGAAGGCGTCGGAGACCGCCTCAGGGTGGTACGGCGTCCCGTCCTCCTGGCAGAAGACGAGGTCGTGTTCCTGCCACATCCGGGCGTTCACCATCCGCTCGAGGTCTTGGACCTCGCGATGGGCCCGGAGCACGGCGGCGGTGTCGGGGTCCAGCGTGACCCGGCGGTAGCCAGCATGGGTCTTGGGGGCCGACTGCACCACGCGGTAGGCGACCGAAACCGAGGTCTCCTGGATGAGCAGGTGTGGCTCTTCGTCGTCGAGGAAGACGTGGTCGTCCCACTTCAGCCCGAGGAGCTCGCCGCGGCGCAGGCCGGTGGCAAGGTCGGTGGCGAAGAGAGCATGGAGCCGATCGCCGGCGTTCTTGCGGTGGCTGAGAAACACCTTGACCTGCTCCGCCGTCCACACCCGCTTCGGGAGCTTGGCCGGCTGGAGGTCCTCCGTCAGGCCATCGGCCGGGTTTTCCCGCACGCCCATATCCCACTTGATGGCGGCGTCGAGTGCCTTGTGGAGGATCACCACGTAGTAGCGGACGCTCGACTTCGACAGCCCGCCGCGCCTCCCCGAGGTCTTCTGCCGAGCCGCCTCTTCCTTGGCCCGGGCCTTGGTGACCTCTGCCGGCTCACGGTCGGCCGTGGGGCGGCCGGGTCGCGTCTGACCGAGTTCCGCCCGCATGCGTCGGTAGATCGCCAGCCAGCCGCCGGCGCTGTTGCGCCGGCCCTCGCTGAGCAGCTCGGCGATCCACGCCTCGATGTGACCCTCCCGCAGCTTGACCAGGAGGTGATGGCCAAGCCCGGGGATGATGTGGTTCTCGCACTCACGCCGGTAGCTGTCCCAGGTGCTCTCGGCCAGGCCGGCCCGGATGCGGGGCAGCCACTCCTTGCGCAAGAACTCCGCCAGGGTGAGCTTCGATGGCTCGACGTAGGCGTCGTCGCGGACGTCCTTGAGCACCGCATCGAGATGGCTGAGCGCGGCCTTCTTGCTCGGGAATCCGCCCTTCGACCGCTGCTTGTTGTCAACCCACCAGTAGGCCGTCCACGTCTGGCCCCGCTTGCGGACCAACCCTCTTCCTGTCCCAGCTGCCGGCACGGTCGCTCCTCCTGCTCAAGCCTCGTCTTTCGGGTCGCTCGCCGCCCGGATTCGTGCCTCGAGGATCCATTCCTGCAGGTCGGGGACCGGGACGAGCACTCTGTGGCCGATGCGAAGGCTAGGGAGCGTACCTCTGTTCACCATCCGCCAGGCGTGGGAGCGGCTGATGCCGAGGGCCGCCGCCGCCTCCTCCACCGACAGGGTCAGTCTTCCCGCCAGGTCCTTCATCTCGCCCATCTCCTTCGCTTCCCTCTGTCCGGGGATGTCATCGAGCTCGGGGGTCTTCACGAGTCGGCTCGAGTGCTTCGACGTGTTGGGCGACGACCTGGTGTGCGTGCCGGCGGGTACCGTCCTCGGCGACCCACTCCCGCTGGTCCAGGCGCCCCGCGACCCGGATCCGTTGGCCCTTAACCAGGTTGGCGGCCCGTTTCGCCTCCTCCTCGAAGGCCACCACGTCGATGAACATGGCGTCATCTCCGTGGCGACGGCGAACGGCGAGACGCAGGACGACGACCGTCCGGCCGGTCTTTGATTCCCGCAGGTCGGCATCTTTCGTCACGCGGCCGATGAGTTTGACGTCGTTGTGCTCAGTCTCCGATCCCGGCCGGGAGATCCGGGTCGAACCGGGCAGCGGACGGCCGAGCAGCTCCTCAAGGGCGGCGGCCGGAATCAGCCAGCGGCGTCCGACGGGGGTCGCCTCGACCTCGCCGGTGCGGACGCATTCGTAGAGCTTCGTTCGGGAGATGCCGAGGAGGGCGGCCGCCTCCTCGACGGTGTAGCTGACTCGTTGCTGCATGCCGATGTGCATGGTCTTCCTTTCTGTTCTTGGAGCGTGCGACGGTCCCGCTACGCCACCTCGACCGCGGCGGCGAGGCCCGCTTCGGCGCGCTGCCGGCCGCGCTCAACCGCCAGTGGGTGGCGCCCCTCGGCGGCGGCGAGGGCGGGGGTGGGGACGCCGAGGACTCGGTAGAGAAGGATCAGCCGCCCTCCCCGTCGGGTCATGCGACCTGTACGGACGGCCTCGGATACGAGGTCGATGAGCTCCTCGGTGGCGGTCGACTGGTTGGGGGAGCCGATCCGCTCCTCGTCGAAGGGAACCGTCTTGCCGAGCCGGTCGGCCAGACGCTGCTCGCGGGCGAGCTGGCGGAGGACACGCTGGCGAACGTCGCGTAGCACGTTGGCGGCGATCCGCCGGGGTCGGCGCTCGAACGGGTAGCAACGGATCCGCTCGAAGGCGATGGTGACCACCTCGCTGGCGAAGTCGTCGGTACCCCGCCGGCGCCAACAGGTTCGGATCACCCGCTTGAGGCCGGGCAGGAGCGCGTGGAGAAGAACCTGGGCGGCGAGGGTGTCATTCGCGGCACGCCGGGCCAAGGCGGCGAGGACCGCGTCGCTGGCCTCCAGGTCGGCCCGGTTGTTGGCGATGGCCAGCAGCCCGGCGAGGTCCTCGACCGATGCGAGCGCCGGGTCCTCCTCCTTCCAGGAGAGGAACTGCCGGTGGGCGGCACGGTCCCGGGCGAGGACCGTCCATTCGTTGTCGAGGGCGGCGAGGATCGGGATATGCATGGGACCTCCTGGTCGACCGATGAGCGATCGGCCGGAGTGTCCAGAGGGGCCTTGAGCAAGAACCTCAACGCCCCTCAACGCGCCGGTGGCGCGGCTCGGCTCCGCCTCCCTTCCCGGACCTCAACGGAAACCTCAACATGCCTGGTCAGCGGCCATTTCCTAGCGGCTCATCAGGTTGTCCGGGGCCTGGCTTCCGCGCCCGTGTCAGCTGGGCGACGACGATCCCGAACTGATCGGCAGCACTATCGGTGCGGCTCCCGCTCGCGGCCTGCCCACACCTCTGCTCGCGGACACCGGACCTGTCTGTCAGCCAGAGGCTGCTTCGGGGGTCGCTACGGCAAGCAGAGGCCGTCGGCCTGCCGTGTCGGCGGCCACAAGCACTGGTGGACACGGAGCCGTCGCATCCGATGCGGGTGCACTGCGAGCGCAGAGGCGGCCGCTGGTTCTGGGCGAGCGACGCCTCCTGGTGAGATCGACCTGCACCGGTCAGGGCTGGGTTGACGTAAGTGCGGTCCCTGGGGCCGAACAACGCGGTGAAGGAGGACGGGCTGGGGCCGGATCAGAAGGTGTTTGGTTCCCGGCGCCCTGGTCGTGGTGGAGCCGGGGACGAAGGCCCGCGTTGCAAGGGGCTGCGCCCCTGGACACCGGACGGTCTTTCGGCACTCGGGACCCTCAACGAAACCCTCAACATGGCTGGTCACCGCCGCATTTCCGGACGTTGGTGGCGGCCCGGGGGGCCCGCTCGCCGCATCCGACGTTCAGCCCATCTCCGCGGCGCTGGGCGAGCCGCGTCATGATCTGGGCTGGCTGCCGTTGGACTTTTGTGACGAACCCCCCATTTGTCACGAAGGGCCATCAAAACGTTGTTCAAGCACAAAACGCCGAAAGCGGCGGGCCGTGACCCCGGTTCGGGTGTAGCGGTCCTCGGACCGGGGAACACCTCCCGCCGCTTGGAATCTTCTGGAATCCTCGCTCGTCGTTGTCGGCTTTCGGGTCCTGGTTGCGCATAGGGCCGGCTGGAAGCCTGCGCGAGCGCGGAGGAGACAGCATGACGCGTGCAATCCCCAAATCCCGGTGGTGGCTCTCGGTCGCCGTAGCGACCACGCTCGTCGTGGCGGCCGCGGCGTGCTCCGACTCCTCCTCGCGGGAAGACGGCGACGTATCCCCCGAGACGCAGCCGACGCAGCCGGCCACCACCGTCACCACGGCGGCGAAGCCGACTGTGGAGAGCGAGGTGCTCGCCGCCTACCGCGCCTTCTGGGACGCCTACCTCGCCGCCGCCGACCCGATGAACCCGGAAGATCCCCGCCTCGCTGAGCGCGCCACCGGCGGCGAGTTGGAGACGGTCCAGAAGGCGTTCCTCGCCCGCCGTTCGGCCGGGGAGGTCATCCGCGGCACGCTCGACCTGGCGCCCCGGGTCGCCTCGGTCCGCCCCGACGGGGCGGCGGCAACCGTCACCGACTGCTACGCCGACCACACCGGCGTCTACGACGCCGCCACCGGAGCCCGCAAGGACAGCGAGAGCGGCGTCCGGCACCTCGTCACCGTGGAGATGGTCCTCCAAGGAACGTGGAAGGTCTCGTCGGTCACCTTGGAGAGGGACGGATGCACGCCCGCCGCGTGACGCTGGTGGTCACCTTGGCCGCTGGCGTCACCATCCTCGGGAGTCCCCTGCCCGCTGGCGCCGACGGCACCGGCGACGCCTGGCACCGGGTGGAGAAGATCGGGGCGGAAGCCAACTCGCCCGGCGGGACCGGCGACGCGGTGACCGGCCGCCGCCGCCGGAGCGGATCCGCTCCTTGCCGCTACGAGCTGCTCTCCCCAGCGGAACAGGAGATCGCCGAGCACATGGCGGCGGACGGGTGGAGCGAGGCCACGAAAGGGGACGGCCCAGGCCGGTGGCTCCGCAAGATCTGCGGCCAGGACGCCACCTCTCCCGGCACCGCCACCGTGATCTGGGTGCCGCAGCGGACCGACCCTGAGGTCCTGGCCGAGCGGGCGCTGCGAGAGGCAGACCTCCCCCTGCCCGGCATCGCCACCAGCCCGCCGGCGAACCAACCCCAGCTGGTCAACCTGCCCACCTGGCTCGCCGTCGACCCGTCCGGGTGGAACCCGGTGAGCGTGTCGGCCTCCGCCGGGGCGGTCACGGTCTCGACGACCGCCAAGCCCGAGAAGGTCGTCTGGAGCGTCGGCACCGGCGACGAGGTCACCTGCACCGGGCCCGGCAACCGCTACGACCCCGCTCGTCCCGCCTCCGAGCAGCATCCCGACTGCTCCTACACCTACCGCCGCCCGGGGACCTTCCAGCTGACGGCCACCGTCGTCTGGCACGTGACCTGGTCGGCGGTCGGGATCCCCGGCGGTGGCGACCTTGGCTTCGCCCGACGCTCGGTCACCGTCCCCGTCCAGGTGGCCGAGATCCAGTCCCTCAACCGGTTCCCTCAGCAAGGAGGCTGATCGTGCCGTCCCAGACCCTCGCCCCTCCGGCCACCTCGAATGGCCAGGGCCGCAAGTTCACCGCCGCGCTCCCCGCGGCCCTCGCCGCCGGTGGGTCCGGGCGGGGACGGGGACGCCTCGCAGCCGGCGTGGCGGTCCTCGGTGTGAGCGCCCTGGCTGCCGTCGCGCTTTACGGCAACGTCGGCGACCGCCAGCCGGTCCTCGCCGTCGCCCGGCCGGTCGCTGCCGGGCAGGCCATCGCCGCTCCTGACCTGACGGTGGTGCGCGTCGCCGCCGACCCGGGTGTCCGCACGATCCCCGCCTCCCAGCGGAGCAGGATCGTGGGTCGCAGCGCGGGGGTGGCACTCGCACCGGGCGCCCTCCTCGCCCCCGCCCAGTTGGCCGACGGGCCGACGCTGCCGCCCGGCTCGGTGGTCGTCGGCGCGCTGCTCAAGCCGGGGCAATTCCCGTTGGGTCTCCGGGCGGGTGACTCCGTGCTGGTGGTCCCGCTGGTCCCGGCGACGCAGGCCGCGCTCCTCGGCGGGCAGGGGGCCGACGCGGCGAAACCCATCCGGGCCACCGTCGCCGGCGTCGAGAAAGTGAGCGACGCCGGCGGGAGCACCAGCGTGTCGTTGGCCGTCGTCCCCGAGCTGGCCCCGACCGTCGCCGCCGCCGGCGCCGAGGGACGTCTGAGCGTCATGCGGGAGCTGCCGTGACCCTCATGGCGCTGACGTCGATCAAGCATGCGCCCGGGGTCACCACCGCCGCGCTGGCCATGGCCACGGCGTGGTCCGCCGACCACGAGGTGGTCGTCGTCGAGGCTGATCCCGCCGGCGGGGACCTGGCCGCCCGCCTCGGGCTGCCATTCGAACCCGGCCTCGTTTCGCTCGCGGCCGCTGCCCGCCACGGAGCCGCCTCGGGCGCTGTCGGCCACGCCCAGCTTCAGGCCATGCCGTGCGGCGGGTCGGTGCTGGTCGGCCCCGGGTCAGCGGAGCAGGCGGTTGCCGCTCTACGCGAGCTGCGAGCCGGAGCGCTCGCCGGGCTGGCTGGCCGAGGCGATCTGGTGGTCGTCGACTGTGGCCGCTGGTCCCCGGGGTCGCCCACCCAGCCACTGATCAGCGCCGCTGATCTCGTGCTGGTGGTGACCCGGCCCACGGTCGAGGGCGTCGTTCACCTCCGCTCCCGGATGGCGGCCCTCCGCCGCGAAGCAGGCGACCGGGTGGCCATCCTCCTGGTCGGGGAACGGCCCTACCGGGCCGCCGACATCGACGAGGCGGTCGGGCTGCGGGTGGCCGGCGTGCTGGCCGACGACCCCCGGGCCGCCACCGCCTTGTACCAGTCGCCCCGTCCGGGGCTGGCCCGCCGGTTCCTCCTCGTGCGCTCGGCGCGGTCCTTCCTCGAGCGGGCCATCCCCCTCCTCTTGCCCGAAAGCCAGGTGAGCGCATGACGATGACCGGTCCCGACGAGCTGCTGGTCCGACGCCTCCGCGCCGCGGTGGCCGGCGAAATCACCGCTCAGGCGAGCGCGGCGCAGCTCAGCGGGCGCCGCCTCGACCGTGACGACCAGCGGGCTCTGGCCCGCCGGCTCCTCGACGAGCAGCTCGAACGGCACGCCCAAGACTGCCTGGCCCGTAGCATGCCTGTCCTCAGCCAGGACGAGGAGGAACTCCTGGCCCAGGCGGTGATGGACCGCCTCTTCCAGCTCGGCCGCATGCAGCCACTGATCGACGACCAGGAGCTGACGAACATCACGGCCAACGGCTACGACCGGGTCTTCCTCGAGTATCCCGACGGGACCCGCAAGCCGGGTCCGCCGGTGGCCACCAGCGACGACGAGATGATCGAGATGCTGCGCGACATCGGTCGCCGCTACGGCCTCTCCGAACGGGAGTTCAACCCCGGTCGCCCGTCCCTCAACCTCCAGCTGCCCGACGGCAGCCGCCTCTTCGCCGTGGCCTGGGTGTGCGAGCGGCCCTGCCTGGCCATCCGACGGCACCGCCACCTCCGGGTCACCCTTGAAGACCTCGAACGTCTCGGCACCCTCGACCTCAACCTGCGCTGCTTCCTGGCCGCCGCCGTCCGGTCCGGTCAGCGGATCATCATCTGCGGCCCCACCGGCGCCGGGAAGACCACGCTGCTGCGGGCTCTGGCATCCGAGATCCCCTCCCGGGAGCGGATCATCACCATCGAGACGGAGCTCGAGCTCGGCCTCGACCGCTTCCCCGACCTGCACCCGAACTGCGTCGCCCTCGAAGCCCGAGAAGCCAACGTGGAAGGCGTCGGGCGGGTCAGCCCGTCGGACCTCGTGCGCATGTCGCTGCGCATGAACCCCGACAGATGCATCCTGGGCGAGGTCCGGGGCGACGAGGCAGTGCCGCTCCTCAACGTCATGAGCCAGGGTAACGAAGGCTCGATGTGCACCCTGCACGCCGACTCCTCGGCCACCGTGTTCAACAAGCTCGCCCTCTACGCCATGCAGGCCCCCGAGCGCCTGCCGGTGGAGGCGACGATGATGCTGGCCGCGGCGGCCATCGACCTCGTCGTGTTCATCTCCTACACCCGGGCCGGGCGCTTCGTCTCCAGCGTCCGCCAGGTGACCGGCGCCGACGGGCCGAGGGTGACGACCAACGAGCTGTTCCGCCCTGGCCCCGAAGGACGGGCGGTGCCTGCCATGTCCATCCCCATCAACCTGCTCGACGAGCTGGTGGCCGCCGGCTACGACCCATCCCTCCACGCACCGACCAACGGGTGGCGGCCATGAACCTCCTCGCCGCCCTCATCGGCGCCGGCCTCGCCGGTGGCCTCCTGCTCGTCGTCTCCGGTCTTCGCCGCCCCGGTACCCCGACCCTCCGGCACACACCGATCATCGGCATGGAGGCCCGTCGTCGGTTCCCGCCCGCCGCCGGCGCCGCGCTCCTCGCCGCCGCCTTCACCCGCTGGCCGGTGGCCGCCGTGGGGGCTGGGATCGCCGGATGGTGCTGGCCCGAGCTCTTCGGCGGACGGGCCGCCCGCGAACGGGCCATCGCCCGCACCGAAGCCATCGCCACCTGGACGGAGATGCTGCGGGACACCATCTCAGGCGCCCACGGCCTGGAGGAGACGATCGTCACCACCGCCACGGTGGCCCCCGCTCCCATCCGGCAGGAGGTGTCCATCCTCGCCACCCGCCTGGAGCAGGAGCCGCTGGACGTGGCCCTGCGGTCCTTCGCCGACGATCTGTGTCACCCCACCGGGGACCTCGTGGTCGCCGCCCTCACCCTCGCCGCCCGCGGCAGCGTCGGTGAACTCGGCGAGCTGCTCTCCGCTCTGGCCAGCACCGCCCGGGACGAAGCCGCCATGCGCCTGCGGGTCGAGGCGTCCCGGTCGCGGCTGCGGACCGCGGTGCGGGTCATCGCCCTCTGCACGGCCACCACTGCCGTGGGGCTCATCCTGCTGAACCGCTCCTACGTGGCGGTGTACGGCACGGCCATCGGCCAGACGGTCCTCGCCTTTGTGGCGCTCATGTGGGGCGTGGCGTTTCGGTGGCTGGCGAAGATGAGCGAGTTCGTCGGCCCAGAGCGGTTCCTCACCGCCTCGGCCGAGACCGGAGCGGGGCGATGACCGCCGCGCTGCTCGTCGGCCTCGGCTTTGGTGCGGGCCTGCTCCTGGTGGTTTCCGGGATCCGGCCGGCGCCGGTCCCCCTCGGGCGGGCCCTGGCGGATCTCAACCGACGCCCCCGGGCGTCGTCACCCGACCCCACCGCCCAGGGTCTGCCCCTCGCCACCCGCCTGTTCGGCCAGCCGTTGCTGCGCACCGAGCCGGGCCGGCGCCTCACCGGACGGGTCGCCGCCGATCTCCACCTCGTCGGGATCACGCCAGCTGAGCACCTCGTCCAGTGCGTGCTGTGCGCGTTCATCGGGCTGGCGTGGGCGCCGGTCATGACGGCACTCCTTTCCATCGGCGGCGCGTCGGTCTCGATCACCCTTCCGCTGTGGTGCTCGGTCGCGCTCGCCCCAGCCGGATTCCTCTACCCCTCGCTCAACCTGCGGGCCCGGGCCGCGGCTCGGCGCCGCACCTTCCGGCATGCCCTGAGCGCCTTCCTCGACATCGTGGCCGTCAGCCTCGCCGGCGGGCGGGGCGTCGAGAGCGCCCTCAACGACGCCGCCGACGCCGGGCAGGGCTGGGCGTTCGCCGACCTCCGCCGAGCCCTCCTCCAGGCCCGCCTCCTCGGCGAAGCGCCCTGGGACGGGCTCGGCCGCCTCGGGGAAGAGCTGGGTGTCGCCGAGCTGAGCGAACTGGCCGCCAGCGCCGGCCTCGCCGGCTCCGAAGGCGCCCGGGTGCGGACA
This sequence comes from Actinomycetota bacterium, assembly GCA_040756995.1. Lineage (GTDB taxonomy): Bacteria > Actinomycetota > Acidimicrobiia > IMCC26256 > BP-133 > BP-133. The sequence continues at coordinate 18,246 of JBFLYK010000001.1, forward strand.
TCGCTCGCCGCCAAGGCAAAGGCCATGCGCCAACGCAGCCTGTCCGACGTCGAAGGGGCGGCCCAGGCCGCCAACGAACGGATGTCCCTCCCGATCATGCTGCTGATGCTCGGATTCGTTGTACTGCTTGGCTTCCCGTCTCTCATGCAGGTTCTTCAGAACCTGTAGAACACGGCTCGTCTCCCTGTCCATCTCGCCCACTACACGGAGAGCACCGACATGTACGAGATTCAGTTGATCCAGTACCTCATCGTCCGGTCGCGGGCCTTCGCCGCTCGCTTCTCGGACGACGAACGAGGGGTCGTCGACACCGTCATCATGATTGCCATCTTTGCCGGGCTCGCCCTGCTGGTCGGAGGCCTGATCGTTCAGAAGGTCACGGCCAAGGCCGAAAGCATCAAGCTCGACTAGCACGATGCTGCGCCAGCGCCTGCGGGACGAATCCGGAGAGGCCGCCGAGGTGGTGCTCGTCACCCCCGTGCTGCTCCTCCTGGTCCTGCTCGTCCTCCAGTTCGGGCTGTGGTACCACGCCGCCCACGTCGCCCACGCCGCCGCCCAGGAAGGCGTCCGTGCCGCCCGGCTCGAAGGCGGTACCGATGAGGACGGCCGCCAGCGTGCCGAACGCCTGCTGGCGCGGGCCGGCCCGACGATCGTCGGCGACCCGGTGATCGACGTCTCCCGCGACGTCGCCACTGCCGTCGTCGAGGTCCGGGGCCGGTCAGTTGCCGTGATCCCCGGGATGCGCCTGCCCATCCGGGCCCGGGCTGCCAGTCCAGTTGAGCGTCTGACCACGGTCACCGCGCCATGAGACACGAGCAGGGATCCGCGGCGGTCGAACTGGTGCTACTCACGCCTGTGCTGGTTGTGCTGCTCCTTTTCGTCGTTGGTGTCGGCCGCCTGGCCGAAACCCGAGGTGACGTCGACGCCGCCGCCCGTGACGCCGCCCGGGCGGCGTCGATCGCCCGGGGTCCGGACTCGGCCCGCAACGACGGGGAGGCCGCGGCCCGACAGCGCCTTGACGAGGGCGGCGTCACCTGCCGCACCCTCGACGTGGAGCTCTCCACGGCTGAGTTCCGGCCTGGGGGAACGGTGACGGCGACCGTCGGCTGCGTGGTTGACCTGGGCGACCTCACCTTGCTCGGCGTCCCCGGCACCCGCCGGGTCTCCACCACTTTTGCCGAGCCCATTGATGTCTTCCGGGCGGTGGACCCGTGATGGGCGACGAGCGGGGCGCCGTCACCGCCTTCGTCGTCACGTTCACCGTGGCGCTGCTCGGTGTGGCCGGTCTGGTGGGCGACGGGGGATTCGTCCTGGCCGCCCATCGCCAAGCTGCCGACGAGGCCGAGGCGGCCGCCCGGGCCGGGGCCCAAGCGGTCGACGAAGGGGCGCTCCGTGCCGCCGGCACCGTTGCCCTCGACCCCGACGCCGCCCGAGCCCGGGCGCTCGACTACCTCGCGGCCACCGGCCACCGAGGCCGCGTCGAGGTGACCGGCGACACGGTCTGGGTGGAGGTCAGCTTCGAGCGCGACCTCACCCTGCTACGGATGTTCGGCCTCGGCCCGGTGACCGTCACGGGGGACGGCGAAGCCCACGGGGTCCGTGGCCCATGACCGGAGGGACCTGATGCGCAGAACCCTGTCCGCTGTTGCCCGTTCGGCGTGCGCTGCCCTGGCGCTGCTGGTCCTGCTGGTCGGGGTGCCGCTCGCCCTCGCCGCGCTGGTGGGTTGGCCATTGCCCACCCGGCTCCCGAGCTTGCATGAGGTGGGAGAAGCCCTCGGGGGTTCGACCATCTCCGACGAGGCGTTGATCAAGGGCATCGCCGTGGTCTGCTGGCTGGCCTGGGCGCAGCTCGTTGCGTCGGTGGTGGTCGAGGCGTACGCGGCGGCCCGGGGGCATGCCGCGGCGCGACTGCCGCTGGGCGGGTTGCTCCAGCCGCTCGCCCGCCAGCTGGTGCTGACCGCCGTCGTGCTCCTCCCGCCCGTCAGACCCACGCTGGCGGCTCCCATCCCGATCAAGGCGGTCGCGGCGGTCGAGACGCACCCGCTCGAGTGGCGCGGCCTCCGGTTCGACTCCGCCACGACGCCGGTGACGCCAGCTCCCGACGCCGCCCCGAACAACCCGGCGGTCCCGGCCCCCACCTGTATCGTCGAGCCCCGCGACTCGTTGTGGCGGCTGGCGGAGCGCCACCTCGGCAACGGCTACCGCTGGCGGGAGATCTTTCAGCTCAACGAAGGTGTCCGCCAGGACGACGGGCGGTCGCTGCGGGAACCTGATGTCATCCGCCCTGGGTGGGTCCTGACGCTGCCGCCCGACGTTGTCGGGATGAGCAGGCCGACACCCGTGGAGGGATCGACACCAGCACCATCTCCAGTTTCCCCACCTTCACCCCAGACGCCGCCTGGGACCCCGGAGGTTCCGCCTGCGACTCCAGAGGTGCCGCGTGCGACTCCGGAGGTTCCGCCTGCGACCGCCGAGGCGCCGCCTACGACCCTGGAGGTTCCGGCTGCGACCCCCGAGGTTCCGCCTGCGACCCCGGAGGTTCCGCCTGCGACCGCCGAGGCGCCGCCTACGACCCTGGAGGTTCCGCCTGCTACCGCCGAGGCGCCGCCTACGACCCTGGAGGTTCCGGCTGCGACCCCCGAGGTGCCGCCTGCGACCCCGGAGGTGCCGCCTGCGACCCCCGCAGTGCCCGCTCCCAGCGCCGGTGGCCCGCTCCAAACTCCACTCACCTTCCCCGAGGGCGCTCCCGCAGCTCCAGACACCGCGGCCCCGAAGGAGAGTGCAGGCACCAATCAGGGCACGGCCGAGCCGCCCGCCGGTGACAGCGGCGAGGACGACGCCGAGGTCCCGGTGCCTGCCCTGGCCAGGATCGGGCTCATGGCCACCGGCGTGGTCATCACCATCGACCGGCTGCGCCGCGTCCAACAGCGCCGCCGCCGACGCGGCCGGACGATCCCCGTGCCCGCCGGGTCGGCCGCCGAAGCCGAACGCGGCCTCCGGGCAGCCGCCGCGGGCGCCCCCACCGACCGCCTGGACGTCGCCCTCCGGTCGCTGTCGGCCCACCTGGCGACGCGAGGGGCCGGCCCGACGCCCGCCATCGAAGCCGTGACCGTCAGCGACGAAGCCATCGAGATCCTCCTGACCGAACCGGCGACCGCCCACCCCGGCCCGTTCGTCGTCACCGCCGAAGGCCGGTCCTGGACCCTGCCCACCGAAGCGGAAGTCCCTGCGGCGACCGTGGAACGCCCAGCCCTGGCGCCGTTGCTCGCCGTGATCGGCACAGCTGACGAGCGGCAGGTGCTCGTCGACCTAGAGGCGCGATCGACCACGGCGCTGATGGGTGAAGCCGACGCCGCTGTCGGGCTGTTCGCGGCGCTCACCCTCGGGCTGGCCACTAGCCGCTGGGCGGATGATCTGCGCGTCGTCGTGATCGGCCAAGTCCCTGACGGACTCCGGGTCCTCGAACGGATTCGCGTCGCCGCGACGGTCACCGAGGTGGTCGACGACCTGGAAGCCGACAGCCGCGCCCTCAGCACCGAACTGGCGGCTTCCGGGGCATCGTCGACTCTCGAGGCTCGTCTGGCCACGACCCCCGACGGCTGGGTGCCAACCGTCGTGCTCGTCGACGACCCCAGGGATCCCTCCCTCGCGCGACTCCTCCAGATCGCCAGCGAGTGGCGCGGACTCGCTGTCGTGGTGCTCGGCTCGCCGCCCGTACCCGTGGCGCGGGAGATCACCGTCACGGACAGGACCGTCCGGGTCTCGCCACCAGGGCTCAACGTTTCACCGCTTGGCATCACCGCGGGACAGATTGGAGCGGCAGCAGAGGTCATCGACCTCGCCGCCTCCCGCCAGGAAGGAGAAGCGACCGTCCCGCTTGTCCCTGAAGGGAAACGTGTCACCGAACCTGCTGCCATCGGTCACGACCGGATCCCCATTCCTGCTGCGGTGAAGAGGCAACCCCCGGAGGTCGAAGTCCGCATCATCGGATCACCCGAGATCGCCGGCGGGAAGGAGCCCATCGACCGCCGGAAGTCGAAGGAGCTCGTCGTCTACCTCGCCCTCCACCCCCGGGGATCTGACGAAGGTCGGCTCAAAGCAGCCCTGTGGCCCAGGAAAGCTCCCAGCTCCGGGACGTTCAACCAGACCGTCAGCAAGGCACGCGTCTCCCTCGGCCGAGCCGAGGACGGCAGCCATCACCTGCCGCATGTCGCCGACGGGCTCTACCGCCTCGGTCGTCACGTGGCCATCGACTTCCACCGGCTCGAAGCGGCCTTCGCCGCCGCCACCACGCGCGCCAGCGACGACGTCATCGAGGAACTGGCCGCGGCACTGAGCGCCGTGCGGGGCGTGCCCTTCGAAAGCGGCGGGGCGGGCTACGAATGGGCACACACCGAAGGCCTGATCGGCCGCGTCGAGGCCGTCGCTGCCGACGCCGCCCTCCTGCTCTGCGAATGGTTCCTCGACCGGCGCGACACCGCCCGCACCCAGTGGGCCGCCGCTCAAGGCCTGCTGGCCTCCCCCGGTGACGAACGGCTCTTCCGGGCCCGTATGCAGGCGCACGACCTCGCCGGCAACCCCGCCGGTGTCGAGTCAGTAATGGAAGAGCTCTGCCACGTCATCGAAGCCCTCGAACCCTATGACGAGCTCCACCCGGAAACCGTCGCCCTCTACGAAGAGCTCAGGCGGCGGGGACGCAGGACAGGCTGAACCGGCATCTCCCCATCCTCACGGATCGTCAACGAGCGTCGCCATAGTGGCAAAGACGCGGTTGCAACCAGAAGCGTGATTCGCGTCTTGGTCGGCAGGTGATGACACCGGGAAGAGCAACGGCGTGATCAGCTTCCCCTCTTGACGGGCAGGCGGCAGACGACTGACGACACCGTCCGGTGTCGGGAATCGGCTCCTCGATGCGCATAGGGCTGCTGGCAGACAGACCTTTGCCCAGCGCCCCTGAAGGAGGCCGATGTCCACCACGAACAGCAGCGTCTGGATCGTCTCCAGGGTGACGCTCGAAGAGACACCCGCCCCCGGCCCCTGGGTGAAGCGTGCCGCCTGCGCGGGAATGCCCACCGACTGGTTCTTCCCCGACGACCCAGCCGACTCCGAAACCGCCCGTGCCGTCTGCCGGCCCTGCCCGGTCCGGTATGACTGCGCCGCCTACGCCCTCGCCGTGCCCGGCATCGGCGGTATCTGGGGCGGCCTCAGCGAAACCGATCGGCGTCGCCTCCGCCGATGCGAAGGTGCCCTGTCGCAGAAGCAGATGCTCGCTGCCGCGTTCCGCTGAGTCGGCCGACCCTCGAGGCAATATGGCCAGCTGCGGCAGTACCAGCCGAGACGGCTCCGCGAGCAGGAGGAACCAAAGCAACCGGCCTGAAATCGGCGGCGCCAGTGCCAGGGCATGTGCTGGTGGACTATCCGCAGCCCACGGCGTAGGACATCATGGGGATCGTGAAGCTCGATGGATGGAACCACATCCCTCGCGGCTACGGCCTCCAGTGGGAACTTTCCCAGGCGCCGCTCTGGCTAAGAGTGTGGTTCCGCTTCCCGGTGCTCGACCGCTTCGCCTACCCCGTCGTCATCCGCCGCGGATTCGCTTCTTTGACTCCCCATCGCGGGTGGGCCGACGACGATCGGGAGCAGGTACCGCCCGGCTGGCGCATCACGGCCTCCGAGCCAGTGACGACTCTCCTTGAGCAGCGCCCTTGGGAGCCCTGAGGCGGTGGGGGCCATGCGATTGCTCAAGATCGGGGCGGACGAGGCGACGCGGCTCGGGCAGCACTGGATGGGTCCAGAACACACGCTGCTGGGCATCTTGCGGGGGGACTCGCATGACCTGGCCCGACGGGCGTTGGAGCAGGCGGGGATCCATGCCTCCATGGTGGAGGGGTGGATCAGCCGGATGGACAGCGACAAGGGAAAGGAGAGCTCCGGCGTCACGCCAAATCCGAGGTGGTACACGATCCACGGGCGAGCGGAGGGGATCGCCATCGGTCTCGGGGCAGAAGAGGTCGGGACCGTCCACTTCCTGATGGCTCTCCTCTGGGACAACCGTCGTTCGGGCCTCACCGAAGCGCCAGGTGTGAGCAGGGAGGCGGTAATCGGAGCCCTAGCCGAGCTCCGTGTGGCCCTGCCACGGCGACCGTTGCCAGAGCTCGAGCGCAAGCTCGACATGACGCAGTACGTCGAGTTTCCCCGCAGGATCGCCTCACAGGTACTCGCCCTTCTGGCTGAACGCCACCCGCCTGGTAGCGGGCCCCGCTTCGCGTTCAACTACAAGGACGACGAGATCGCCTGGGTCCGGGCCGAGGAGGGCATCGACCTGCAGGGGATCGTGGACGAGGCGCTCGACGTCGAGGGCGACGACTAGCTGTTCGAGCCGAGGGCGGCGTCCTCGTCGAGAATCTCGTTGCAAAGTCGGACACAGCGCTCGCAGATGAAGAGTCCCGGGCCAGCCACCAATCTTGGAAGCTCGGTCGCCGCTACCGAGTCTGGTTGGATCGGCCTCCCGGGTTCGTCGCAGAATGCGCACCTTGCAGGATCGGGGAACTCACGACCCGCCGGGAGCGGAAACATGGGACGATCCACGGTTACCAGTTTGCCGTACCAGCGGCACCCCGCATGGGTGCACCATGCTGGGCTCCGGGATTCTGTCCGTATGGGTCCCGCTCGACCAGCGCCGGTGCCGCCGACGGGCCATCATCGTGCGGTGGACGAACTCGGATCGTTGTCACTCGCGGTGGGAGGCGACCTCCAGGCGTGCGGCGTCCGGCTGATTCGCGCGCCGGCGACAAGATGGCGGGCGATGAGGACCCCGGCCTCCAAGCGCTGATCGTCATCAACGGGGTCACGGAACTTGATCGATGGGGCGGGTTGGCGAGAAATCCGAACGACCTCCTCAACCCCGACATGCCGTTGATCCCGCCGACGGACGGTTCGCCCGTCAGCAAGGCGGTCCAACGCTGCGGGTGCGGCGTCGTGGGCTGCGGCAACGTCACGTTCACGATCCGTCGGGTGGGCGAGGTGATCGAGTGGACCGACGCCCGGGACGGAGACCGGCCCATCGAGGGCATCGGGCCGTTCCGCTTCGACGCCGTCCAGCACGAGGCGGAGGTTCGCCGGGCACACCGGGAACGGGACTGGGAGACCCGGGAGGAGCGGATCGCCCGGCTCCTCACCTACGCGTGCTGGGATCAGCGGGATGGCCGGCCACTGTCATTCGAGTGGGCGTCCGGGTGGGAAGGGCACGTGACGGTCTACGTCAGGGAGCGGTACAGAAACCCCCGCGCCGGGGAGATCACCGAACTTCCCGACGCGACCCTGATACACGAGCGGGACGAGGACTGGATCAACCACCTCGGGTACTTCGCGATCCCCGACGTCGACGACGCCGCGGCGGTCGAGGCCATTCTCGAACAGATGCGGTCCGTACCACCGGCCCGCTGGCGGCGACCCCCGGACTGGCCCTACGGCTGAACCATCCGGCAATCCGGTTCGCCCGTGTGAAGGCGGCTTCCGCGTAGTTTCAGTCGTGCTGCTGCTGATCTGGTTCGGGTTCTTCAAGCCAGGGATGCCCAGCAGAGGTCCCGCGGGCATCTGATGTACGCGCCTGCCTGATGTGCTCAAGGTCTGAGGTGGGTAGGACTTCGTTGTGGACCCGATCAGCGTCGCGTTGGTTCTCGCCACACTGGTACTCGTCGTCCTTGGTCTTGAGGTATGGCAGGTGTGGCGATCACACCGGTAATCGCACGTGTCGACGCGACGGCGGCGATCACTAGCGCCGCTCGATCGGTCTAACAACGTCCCGTTACGGGACATCGGGCACGTCGAGTCGGTGCGGCCTCGGCAGGCTCGCTGGTTTTGAAGATCCCCTGTCGGGATTCGACGTTCGGATGCGCATAGGGCCGTCCAGAGGCGGAGTTCTCCGCCCTGGAACTCTCAGGAGGCCCTCGCGTGCTTCACCACTTCAGTGCCTTGCTCGCGCAGGTGAACGTCTCGCCAACGTCGCAAGGGATGCCGGGCGCCCAGCTCATCCAGCAGATGCTCGGGTGGCTCGACCAGCTGGCGCTGTGGGGATCGCTGGCCAGCATCCTGGTCGGCGCCGCCGTCTACGGCATCTCCCAGCAGACGAGCCACTATTCGGGCGCCTACCGAGGTAAGCAACTCGCCGCCGCCGGCGTGGTGGGTGCCTGCCTGGCGGGCATCGCCCCCACGGCGGTCAATCTCCTCTTCAGCGCGGCGGGTGGGCGATGACCGGTCACGTTGGGGAACGGCGCCGCGCCCGCGTCTATCCGCTCCGGACGGTGACGTACCTGGCTGCTGGGCTACTCGGCGCCGGCATCCACGCCGCCTGGTCGGCGTCGGACCCGAGGCCATCCACACCGACCATCGTCCGCGAAGCCCAAGCGCCGCAACAGTTTCCCGGGCCGACTCGCGTCAAGGCGGGAATGCCGGCCGGGTTCGCCCACACCCCGGAGGGGGCGGTGTCGGCCGCCGCGAGCTTCGTCACCACCGGCCAGGCGCTGCTCGACATGGATCCGGCCGCCGCCGAGCGGGCGGTGCGCCAGATGGCGGCCACCACGACCGCCGACGCCCAGGCGCAGGCCGCCATGGAGCGACTCGCCGCCGTGCGCTCTGCCCTGGCGTCGGGATCCGGTTCGATTGTCTTCCGCCAGGCGTCGGTTGCCGCGCGGATCCTGGCCTGGAGCCCGGAGCGGGCGCAGGTGGCGATCTGGAACGTGGGAGTCCTCTCCCGGGCGGGGGTAGCGCCGCCGCAGGCGGGCTGGGCGGTCTCCACCTTCGACCTCGTGTGGGAGCGCGACGACTGGCGGATCTGGTCCGAGACCATCGCGCCGGGACCGGCGCCCATCCCCGATGCCAGCGTCGCCCCTACCGACGCCCACACGTTCGTCACCGCCCTGGACGGGTTCGTCGACCTCGGGAGCGGACGGTGAGAGACGGAGTGCTGCGCCGATTCGCCGGTGCCGGCGTCGTCGGGATGGTCCTTCCGCTCCTGACGGCTGCTCCCGCCGGGGCAGACCTGCCGGGTTTGGGCATCGTCAAGGACGCCGTCGGCGGCGCCAGCGGACTCGCTTTCGAGTCCATCGCCAGCGGCATCGGCAGCTGGGTGCTGGGCGCCGTCGCCTATTTCGTCAATGGGGTCCTGGACTTCCTGCGCAGCTCCGCCCGCCCCGACGTCGAGGCGGCCTGGTTCGCCGGCCCCGGCTCGCCCTACGCCACCGTCCGGGAGATCGCCGGGGTGCTCCTCGTCGGCTTCGTGCTCCTCGGCCTCCTCCAGGGCCTCCTCCACGGTGACGTCATGGGGATGGTCCGGCGCATGGGGGGCACCCTGCCCCTCGCCATCGGCGGCATGGTGGTCACCACCGCGGTGGCCGGACGCCTCGTGGCGCTCACCGACGCCCTCTCCAACGCCGTACTCAGCGGCACCGGGGAGCGAGCGGTGCAGTTCCTCTCCAGCTTCGGCGTCGCCGTCAGTGGTGCCACCCAGGGCTTCGCCGCGGTGGTCCTGGGCCTCGTCGCCGTCCTCGCCGCGCTGGTGCTGTGGGTCGAGCTCATCGTGCGAGCGTCGCTCGTCTACCTCCTCGTCGCCATCAGTCCCATCGGCTTCGCCGCCATGCTGTGGCCAACCGCCCGGGGCTTCCTGCGCAAGACGCTCGAGGTCCTCCTGGCCGTCATCGTCTCCAAGTTCGTGATCTGCGTCGCCCTGGCCATCGGGGTCGCCGCGCTGGCGGGAGCGGGCGGCGGTGAACCGGCCGGGGTGGGCGCCGCAGCGACCGGAGCCACGGCCGCGGGTCTCGGCGTGCCGTCGGCGGCCAGCCTCTCGATGCTGCTCGTCGGAGCGGTGATTCTCGGGCTGGCGGCCTTCGCCCCATTTCTGGTCCTCAAACTCATCCCCCTGGCCGAAGGTGCCCTCGTGGCCCAGGGGATTTCCCGGGGTCCGGTCCGCGCCGCGCAGAGCGGGGTCGGCACCTATTCGACCGCCCGGAGCCTCAGCCGGATGGGCGGCGGCGCTGCTTCGTCGTCGCGGCCATCTCCCGAGGCGACTCCCGGCCCGGGCGGGCCCCCCACCGCTGCCCCTCCCCCCTCCTCCGGTCCGCCGTCGGCGCCGGCCGCCACAGGAGCCGGAGCCGCCGCTGCGGCCGGGGGAGGGGCAGCGGCCACCGCCGCCTCCCGAAAGGCGGCGGAAGCGACTCGCCGGTCAGCCGCAGCCCAAACCGACGCGGCGGCCGGGAACGGCATCCGCTTCGCTCCGACCCAACCGTCGAACACCAAGCCCAACACCAACGGCAACGGGAAGGAACGGCGATGAGCGACACCTCCGGGCGCATGTACCGCTTCCCGCCGCTCGACCGGACCGGCTGGCTGCTCGGCCTCTCCGGCGCGCAGTGCGTCATCCTGGCCGCCGGCACGCTCGCCGCCGGCTTGCTGCTCGACGCCCGGGCGCCGGCCCCGGCGGTCGTCGCCGCGCTCGCCCTCGCCGTCACGGCGGCGTTCGCTCCGTGGGATGGGCGCCCGGCCCACCAGTGGCTTCCCGCCCTCGCCCGGGTTGGCTTCCTCCGCTTCACCGGCCGTCACGCGTGGGTGGCCGAACTCCCGTTCCTTTCCCGCCGACCCGACGACGCCGCCCGTCCGCCGTCGCTTCCACCGTTCCTCGACGGGCTGACCCTCACGGACGCCGGATCCCTGGCACAGGCGGCCGGACCGGCCGCCTCGCCCGGAGGCGTCGCCGTGGTGCACGACCGTCGCCACCGCACAGCGTCCGCCTCTCTGCGAGCAGGAGGGTGCGGGTTCGCGCTGCTGGAACGGGCCGAGCAAGACCGCCTCGTCGCCTTGTGGGGCGACGTGCTGGCCGGCTTCTGCGCCGAACGCTCCGCGGTGGTGAGCGTGCGGGTGACCGAGTGGGCCGGCCCCGACCACCTCAGCGAGTTCGAACGCTTCGCCGACCAACGGCGCCGGGCACCGACCGGCTCGCCGGCCGTCGACTCCTACCGGGAGCTGCTGGCCGACGCCGGGGAACGGGCTGCCCGCCACGACGTGCTGGTGACCGTCACCGTCGCGCTGCACCGCCTTCGGCGCCACCGGGGCAAGGGCAGCGCCCAGGAGACGGCCAGCGCCGTGCTGCTGGAAGAGCTGCGCCTCCTGACCGGGCGCCTCGAAGCGGCCGGCGTCGACGTCGCCGGGCCGCTGTCGTTGACCGACACCGCCGAGGCCATGCGGATGCGGGCCGATCCCACCGTGGTCCGAGCGGCCCGCCGGCGGAACCGGTCGCTCGCCGCGATGGCCGGCCTGGTGAGCCCGTGGAACTGGGGTCCGCTCGCCACCGAGTCGGACTGGGACCACCTGCGGGTCGACGGAGCGCTGCACCGCACCTACTGGGTGGCGGAATGGCCTCGCTTGGACGTGCCGGCCGGCTGGCTCGAACCCATCCTGCTCCACGCCGGCGGCACCCGGACGTTCACCGTCCACTGCGAACCGGTGCCGCCGTCCCGATCCCGGCGGCGCATCGACCGGGACGCCACCCGCCTCGCCGCCGACGGTGAGCAGCGCAGCAGAGCGGGATTCCGGGTCGGGGCTCGCCACCACCGCTCCGAAGCCGCCGTCCTCGAACGGGAGGCGGAACTGGTCGCCGGCCACAACGAACTGGAATACGCCGGGTTCCTCACCGTCACGGCCGCCACCGACGAGGAGCTCAAGCGCAGCTGCGCCGACTACGAGCAGGCCGCCGCCCAGGCCGGCCTCGAGTTGCGGCCCGTCCACGGACAGCACGACCTCGGCTTCGTCTGCGCCCTGCCGGTGGGTCGGGGCCTCGCCACCCGGAGGACACTGTGACGCTGACAGGTTGGTTCCCCGCCTTCCGGGGCCTGCGGGTGCCCCGCCATCGGGCCACCACCGCCCAGCTGTGCAGCGCCTGGCCGTTCCTCGCCGAAGGTGGCGTGTCGACGAGGGGCGCCTATCTCGGGGTCGATGTCCTCGCCGGTGGCGGAGGGTTCGCCTTCGATCCCTTCGAGGCCTACGCCCAGGGCCTCGTCACCAACCCCAACATGGTCGTGGCCGGTGAGCCCGGGGTGGGCAAGTCGGCCACCATCAAGTGCTTCCTGTACCGCTCGGCGGGCGTGTTCGGCCGGTGGGTGGCGATCGCCGACCCGAAGGGCGAATACCGGGGTCTGGCCGACGCCCTCGGCCTCAACGTCGTGAAGCTCCACCCCGGGGGTCCGGCTCGGGTCAACCCGCTCGATCCCGGGCCGGGCGGCGCCCCGGACGGTCCCGAGGAGCTTGCCCGCCGCCAGTCGACGATGGTCGGAGCGCTGCTCGGCTCGGTGCTGGGCCGCGGCCTCGACCCGGTGGAGGACGCCGTCGTCGGCTGGGGACTCACCCACCTGGCCCGCACCCTCGGCGGCCGGGCCGCCCTGGCCGACCTCGCCGCCGTCCTCGTCGACCCGACCGCGGAGATGGCGGCCCGCGCCCGGGTGGAGCCGGCCGAGTTGGCCCGGCGGGCCGAAGCGGCCGTCTATGCCCTCGACAAGCTCCTCGACCGTTCCCTGCGGGGCATGTTCGACGGGCCGACCACCGTGCGGCTCGACTGGTCCGGACCGGGACTGGTCCTCGACCTGTCCTGCGTCCATCACGACCCTCAAGCCCTCGCCCTCGTCATGGTGGCGGCCAGCGCCTGGCTTCAGGCCGTCATGGCCCGCCCGGACGGGCCGCCCCGCCTCCAGGTGCTCGACGAGGCCTGGAGCCTGCTCGGCAGTGGACACACGAGCCGCTACCTCCAGTCCTGCTGGAAGCTGGGCCGTTCCTACGGCGTTGCCAACATCGCCGTCGTCCACCGGCTCTCCGATCTGCGGGCCCAAGCCGACGACGGCACCGCCATCGCCAAGGCCGGCGAGGGACTCCTCGCCGACACCCAGACCCGGGTCTTCTTCCGCCAGTCCAGCGACCAGATCCCTGACGCCCAGCGCCTCCTCGGCCTCACCCGTACCGAGGCGGCCCTGCTGTCGAGGCTGTGCCGGGGACGGGCGCTGTGGAAGATCGGAGCCCGCAGCGCCGTCGTCCAGCACGTCGTGGGCTCCCGGGAAGCGTTCTGTGACACCGACACCCGGATGACGCCAAACCCGGGCCGGTTCACCCCGACCGACGGAGCTTCAGCTGGGAACCCGAGGGTGGACAGTGAATCTCACCGTAGCTCGGCCCTCGGGTTTGGGAACTCGAGGGGGTCGTCGTGCGCCTGATCCGTGAGGTCGAGCGTTCTGGTGTAGCGGAGGGCTGCCTCGACGGTCAGCCCGAAGAGGTGGCAGATCTGGTGGATGTCGCCGCCGGTGGCTCGGACCTCGTCGAGGATTCGGTCCTCCCGGAGGGTTTGGGGTCGGAGACCGACCTGTCTCCAGGGGAAGGGTCGGCTGACCGGGGTGAGTCGTGGCGCGGTGCGCCTGTTGACGAACAGATGGGGGTTCTGCGTGGCAGGCCATGTTCGAGCCCGGTAGTCCAGCCAGGCGGCGAGCCGCGGGAGGACTGGAGCGGCCAGGGGGAAGGTGCGGCCGTCGATGGCGAGCCGGCCGTCGATGATGTCGGTGAGCTTCAACGACCGGACCTGCCGGCTGGTGAGGGCGTGGAACGCCACGAGCCCAACGGCGAGCGCGGCGGCGGGATCAGGCGAGGCGAGCGCAGCCCTGATCGCCTCCGCGTCCAGCGGCAGCGGGACATTGCTGTTGGTGTCGGTGGGAGCGATTCCGCGGGTGGGGTCGATGAAGGTCGCCTTCCGGGACTTCAGAACGCCGAAGACCGACCGAAGACCTTGTTCGAGGGTGTGCCGGCGGGCGCCAGAGGGGGGCAGCACGGCGAGGACGTGGTGTTGCTCGATCTCGGCCAGAGAGTCGTGGCCCTGGGAAGCCCAGACTCGCAGGACCGGTGCGGAAGCTCGGATGTGCAGCTTGGCCGTCGCCGGGTCACGCGGTCTGCGCCGAGGCGAGGTGGTGCTGCCGTTGATCATCACGTCGAACCAGAGCCGCAACTGCGCCGTCATGGGCGCCGGAAGCCCGGCGATCTGCTTCGTGAAATAGCGCTCGACGGGCGAGGTTCGGTCGTCGATGAGCAGGCCGGCCGAGGCCAGCACGTCGATGGTCGAGATGGCACTGAGGTTGCCCTGCAGTCTTGGCAGCCTGAGGACATCGGTGGCGTTCACCTTCGCGCCCGGCGTGTCCTGGAACACCGGGAGGAGCCGCAGAGTCCGTCGGACATCGTTGGTCTGCTTGCGACTCCAGCCGTGCACGGCGGCGTGGTCGCGGACGACCTCGTCGCAGTAGCGGAGCAGGTGGCTGTCGGCAGAGTCGCCTCCGAGCTGGGACCGCGACAGGTCCGGCTCGACGTCGAAGAAGCGCAGCTGCCGCCAGGTGACGGGCTCGAAGTTCTGGCCGACGGTGATCCGGGACAGGCGTGGCAGGGGCGGAAGGTTCGAGGCGGCTCGTCTTCTCGTCGTGGTCGGAGGCTCGAGGTGATGGTGAGGTGTCCGGCGGTTGCCACCGATGTTGGCAAAGAAGAGCTGCTGGCCGTGGCGGTTGGCGGCCGGGAGCTCGACAGCTCTCCCCGGCGTTTGCAACATCCGAGCCTGTTCCCAGCACAGGCGGCACGCGCGGACCTCGCTGATCCACGTGACGCGATCGCAGTAGCGGCACGTGCCCTCGACGTAGTGGGTGGCCCACCAGGCGCAGTTCCAGCACCGCCACCGATAGCTGCGGAAGACGCCCCATGCCAGGCAGCCGTGACAGGACCCGAGGCGGCGAGGCCCGCCTGGGTGGCAGGCCTCGCAGAGGCCGTCGGTGAAGTAGCGGGCCGACCCGCACTTGAAGCAGAGCGGCGGCGTGAGCGGCCCGCCCGGCAGGCACTCGTAGCAGAAGTCGACCCGGGGCCTGGTCCAGGCGACCCGGTTGACCTGGCAGGCGAAGCACTTCGCGGGCGGCGCGCCGTCGCTCAAACCGGCGGCGTTGATCGCTTGTTGTCGCGCCGCGGGGTGACCTTCGACGAGCGCCCGGCTTCAGCGCTGTTGGCCTTTCGGGGGCGGTGGGCCTCGACCTTGTCGGGCTCGGGGATCAGCAGCGCCGACGGTTCGCAGCCGAGCACGTGGCAGATCACGTCCAGATCGTCGAGGCGGATCGTGTTGGGTGTGCCAGTCCACCATCCCGACATCTTTCCGGCGCTGATTTCCAACCCCGCCGCCGCCAGCTTCCGCCGGAGTTCGGTCGACTTCCAGATCCCCTGCTCGGCCGCCTTCATTCTCAGGTTCCAACGCATCGGGTCATCCTCCTTCCCGGAAGCGGGCCTCCAGGCGCTGGTTGGCGCGGGCCCATGCCAGCTCGATGTGGTCGCTGCGGACATGCACGTAACGGGTTGTCGTCGAGAGCCACTCGTGACCCAACAGCTCCTGCACAGCCTTGATGTCCATCCCGGCCCCATACAGCGACGAGGCACAGTAGTGGCGCAGCACGTGCGGACTCAGCCGGCCGGACCACGACGGCAACCACTGGGCGGTCTGGCGGGCCAAGCCCTTGCGCAACGCCTCGGTCCCGACCCGACGGCACCTCGGCAGGGCCCGGTCGTGCCGTTCACTCGGCAGCATCGGCGCGTCGGGATCAGCCCAATCGTCGCCGAACTGGTGCCGAACCTCGGCCAGCCACCAGTCGATCAACTCGTCAGCACCGTTGATGGCCGGCACCAGCCGAGTCTTAGGGCCGCGGCCCCGGGCGCCCTTGCCGAAACGGACATGGAGCTTGCCGAGCGACCCGAGATCGGGTCGCCAGTCTCGAATATCCAACATCGTCGTCTCGTTGATCCGCAAACCAACACGCCGCCACAGCGACGCGGCGAAGTAATCCCGCGCCGCCGGCAGATACTTCCGCGCCCCAGTCAGCGTCGATCGCCAGCCGGCGAAGAGTTCATCGACCTCTCCTTCCGACGGCGGCACCCGGACCCGTCCTTCCCGGGCCCGAGACGGCTTGTTGAACTCGTCGATCGGCTGGGCGACCACCCAACCAGTCAATGCGCTGATGTCTCCCTGATAGCGGACGATGACGAAGCCGTAGAACTGGGCCAACATCACGGCCTTCGTCGCTCGCGTGGCCGTCGTCCGACCCGCCCGTCGCTGCTCGGACAAGAAGCGGTCGGCGTCATCGCAGCAGGCCGACCACAACGGCCCCCGCAGCGACCCACAGAACTCGAAGATCACCCGCCGGCAGTTCGCCACGTACGCGTCGGTCAACCCCCCAGCCGCCATCGCCAAGGCGTACTGGTCGATGATCTCCTGTTCGAAAACGGCGACGTCCTCGTTCGTCCGCAAGGCCGAGGCCGACCCGATGTTCCGAACGACCGCCAGTGTCATGAATCGCCCTGTTCAGCCACCGCGATCACAATAGCACTGAGCCGACAAACAGTCACTCCCATTGAAGTTCTATCGACCTCGGTGAATCACCCTCCGGGTGCCCTCTCACCTCGAACAACGCCCCAGCAGGGAACCGATGGCCCGAACGAACCGAAGGGATCAGGAGT
The DNA here is from genome assembly GCA_040756995.1 of Actinomycetota bacterium. Classification (GTDB taxonomy): domain Bacteria; phylum Actinomycetota; class Acidimicrobiia; order IMCC26256; family BP-133; genus BP-133. The sequence goes on from JBFLYK010000001.1 coordinate 34,803, forward strand.
TTGAGACCGCTCCCGCCCCCCGCCGCCCCGCCCCGGCAGCCCGACGGCTCCGCCGACATCGTGCTGGCCTTGGGCGCCACCGCCATCGCCGTCGTGACCGCCACCTGGGCTGGCGCCGCCGCGGCCGCCGCCCTGTCCGGCCACGGCGCAGTCCGCGCCGACCTGGCGGACGCCGCCGCCGCCCTCGTCGGGCTCCCCGGTCATCTCGGCCACCCGGCGCAGGCGTGGCCCGAACCGGCCCGCAGCCAGCTCCCTGGCGGGCTGGTCTACTGGGCCTGCCAGGTGCTCGTCATCGTCGCCGTCACCGCGTTGGCCGTCCTGGGCTGGCGGGGCTGGAAACGCCTCGGCGCCGGACGGGACCGCTCCGGGCCGCTCGGCGTGGCCGCCGAAGCCGGCTTCGCTCGCCGGCGCGACCTGGGACGCCTCGCCGTTCGCCGCCCCCTGGAAGGGCGCATCACCCTCGGGGTCGGTTGCGGACGGCTCCTCGCCGCCGAAACCCAGGCCAGCCTGGCCGTCGTCGGCCCCACCGGATGCGGCAAGACGGCCGGCTTCGCCATCCCCGCCCTGCTCGAATGGCGAGGCCCGGTGGTGGCCACCTCGGTGAAAGCCGACCTGCTGGAGGCCACCATCGAACACCGGCGTCGCCGGGGCACCGTGTGGGTCTACGACCCAACCGGCAGCTCAGGACACGCACCGTCCACATGGTCGCCGCTCAACGCCTGCCGGACATGGCCGGGCGCCATGCGCATGGCCGCCTGGCTCACCGAAGCCGCCCAGCCCCGGCTCGACTCGGTCACCGACGGCGACTACTGGTACTCCCAGGCCCGCAAGGGTCTCGCCCCCTACCTCCACGCCGCGGCCCAGGCCGGGGCGTCAGTAGCTGACCTCGTCCGGTGGGTCGACACCCAGGAGGTCGGCGAGGTGGAAGAAGCGCTGCGCCGGTCCTCCCCGTTCGACGACGACTCGCCCGAACCGACCGACGCCGACAACGACCACTGGGACGAGTTGTGGGAGGCGGCGGTCGACCTGTGCCGCGAGAGCTTCACGCACGGCGACGCCGATCCCGACCTCGCGCCGCTGGCGGACGCGCCGCTGGACGAGTGGCCGACGTGGCTGCGGGACCGGATCGGCGACGCCGTCGAGGCCGAGTGGCAGGCCGAGATCGCCCGGGAGGCCGGCGACGGCGGACCGATGGCGCCCCTCGTCGCGGCCCGAGCCTTGTGGGGCAAGGAACCGCGGCTGCGGGGCTCGGTGTTCGCCACCATGGAGAACGTCCTGGCCAGCTGGGCCGACCCCGGCGTCGGGCGCTGCGCCCGACCCAACCAAGACGACGCGGTCGACCTCGACGACTGGCTCTCCGGCGACAACACCATCTATGTCGTCGCCGCCGCCCACGAGCAGGCCCGGCTCCGGCCGGTGCTCACCGTTCTCGTGCAGCAGGCGGTGCGGGCCGCGTACGACAAGGCGGCCGCTTCTCCCCATGGGTGTCTACCGGATCCCTGTCTGGTGCTCCTTGACGAGGCGGGCAACACCGCCCCGCTGCGGGACCTGCCCACCTACGCCTCGACCGCCCGCAGCCACGGCATCACCCTGGTCACCGTTTGGCAGGACATGGCCCAGATCCGGGCCACGTACCGGGACCGGGCCCAGACCGTCCTCAACAACCACCGGGCCAAGCTCTTCGGCGCCGGCATCGCCGACGTCCCGACCCTCGAGTTCCTGAGCGGCCTGGTCGGTGACGAGCTGCGCCGGGAACGCAACCTCTCCGCCGACCTGACCGGTGGGCGGCGCAGCGTCTCGGAGCACGCCACCTACCGGCGAGCGGCACCCGTCGATGTGCTCCGTCGGATCCGGCCCGGTGAGGCCGTCCTGGTCTACGGCTCCGAGCTTCCCACCCGCCTTCGCCTGCGTTCCTGGTTCGACGACCGGCGCTTGCGCCAGGCCGCGGACCGCCCCGATCTCATCCACCGCTGACCCAGCCGAAGGAGGCGCCCATGCGCACCTACGTCGGCGACCGATCCGGCGGCGAGCCCCGCGTGCTCGTCGTCGAACGGACGCTCCACCCCGACCCTGCCGAGATCGTCGAGTTCCTGGGCAACCTGAGCCGTCTGCATGAGGACGACACTGTTCTCCCGCTGGAAGAACAGGCGGCGCGCCGTGCCCACCTCATGGCCGACAAGGAGGTCCTCCTTGCCCGCATCCGAGCCGCCGAAGAACCGCGCATCACACCGCTCCCGCAGCTTCCCCATGGATCCGACGTGGGAATCGACTGGGGCTATCACGGATCCGAGGCGTTCGAGCTCGCCCGCTCCATCCTGGCCCATGAGACGGGCGAAGAGCAGCCCGCAGCGCTTACCGCGCGTTTCGCGGACGAGGTCGTGGCCCATCTCCCCTGGATCGAGTTCAGCCTCCCGGCAACGGAGGTCGGCTACTGGATGGCCGCCACCGCCGACCGGCGCGCCGACCAGGCGCGGGCCACTGCCCCGACCCCGCCGGACGTCACCTCCGATGCCTCGCCCGCCCTGGCAGTGGCCGACCCCGGCCTGGAAGTTCCCGGTGACGCCCCCGCCGACGAACCCACGGCCAGCGCGCTGGTGGCGGCCTGCGAAGAGGCCTGGAAGGCGATCCAGGACCACCATCCTGAGGTACCCGACGCGGTGGTCGTGCTCGGCAGCGGTGTCGAACGGGGCCGCCTCGTCAAGCTCGGCCACTGGTGGAACGCCCGGTGGCTGGCCGACGGCGAGGTGCGGGGAGAGGTGCTCCTCGCCGGCGAGGCCCTCCACCTCCCACCCGCCGCCGTCTTCGAGGTCCTCCTCCACGAAGCCGCCCATGGCCTGTCCGCTGCCCGGGGCGTGAAGGACACCTCCCGGGGCGGCCGCTACCACAACGGCCGCTTCCGCGACGCCGCCGAAGAGGTCGGCCTCGTCGTCGAACCCATGGCGCCATACGGCCAAGCCCGCACCAGCCTCTCGCCGCCGAGCGAGGAACGCTACGCCGGCGCCATCGCCCGCCTCGGCGACGCCATGCGCATCGCCCGCCAGGTCGAAGCCCGCACCGGCGCCGGAATCAGCCAGGGGGAGGGCCAGGAGGCGGACGGGTCGGGTCCCGGAACGGGCGGCACCCGTAGCCGCACTTCGGCGCTGGCTCAGTGCCCCTGCGGCCGCAAGCTGCGCATGGCTCCGACCGTGCTGGCCGCCGGGCCCGTCCTCTGCGGCGTGTGCGAAGCCGAGTTCGCCGGTGAACCTCGCCGCACGCCAGAGCAGGCCGAGGAGCTCGACTCGGTGGTGGACCACAGCTTCCTGGCCCGGCGCCGCGCCGCCGTGGCCGCCGAAGCCGACGACAGCGGACCCATCGAGCGGGCCATCGACGCACTCGAACGCCAATGGACGACGATCGAGTCGGCGCTCGCCGGCAGCCGACGAGCCCACTTCGCCACGACGATGGAACCGCTGCGCCAACGACGAGAACTCGTCCGGGTGTTGCTGGAAGAACTCCGAGGTGAGGCCGGCACGTCCTTCGCCAGCAGCCCGCAGTTCGGGCTCACCCCCGTCCAACGTGACGGCGTCACGGAACTCCTCGACGCCCCAGCCCTCCGCGACCCCGAGGTCGAACGGTGGTACCAGCGGTTCGGCACGGCGCAAGAGCAGCCGATGGGCGGCAACACCGATTCCGAACGGCACCGTCGCACCCGCCTCGCCCGGGCATTGCTGAAAGCCGACGGTACCCTCACCGGCCCGGCGATCGACCTGCGGGGCCGGGAATTCATGGTCGGCGAACGGGTGGTCGTGACGGAAGACGACCTCGTGGCCGGCGTACCCGCCGGAGTCCTCGGCACGGTCGAGCAGGTCCACCCCGACGAAGGAACCATGTCCGTCGACTTCGCCACCCTGGGTCGGCTCAAGATCTCACTGGCCGATTCGCTGGCCGACCGGCTCAGCCACGACTACGTCTCCCTCGAATCGACCCCGGAACCGCGGCGCAACGGACCATCCCGCGAGTTGCTCACGCTGGAGGCGCAACGCTCCGCTCCCGAGGTCGAGGTGTGATCCGCATGCGGGCGAGTCGTCGACCCCTCGACGCCGCCCTCGTCTACGCCCGCCGGGGCTGGGCGGTCTTCCCCTGTCACAGTCCCGGCGCCGGCCCCGGAGGCTGCACCTGCCGGCGGGAGGATTGCGCCTCCCCGGCCAAGCATCCCCGGGTGCAGGGCGGCCTCCGGTCGGCGAGCACCGACGAGGCGCAGGTGCGGCAGTGGTGGAGCCGGTGGCCCGACGCCAACGTAGCCATCCGCACCGGCGCCGTGAGCTGCCTCGTCGTCCTCGACGTCGATCCCGACCACGGCGGCGACGAGAGCCTGATCCGGCTCTGCCGCGGCTACGGTCCCCTCCCTGAAGGCCGGCTCGTGCGGACGGGAAGCGGCGGCCTGCACCTCTACTTCGCCCACCCCGGTGGAACGGTCCGCAATGACACAGGCCGCCGGCTCGGAGCCGGCCTCGACATCCGAGGCGACGGCGGCTACGTGATCGCCCCACCCAGCCGCCACACCTCGGGCCGCGACTACCTGCTGGAGGCCCACGGCCAGCTCCTTCCGCACCTTCCCGGCTGGCTGCTCGAGTTGGTCCGCCCACCGCCACTGCCCAAGCGAAACCCGGTCTCATCGAACGGGCACTTCTCCAACCCCGACGCCTGGACTCGAGCCGCGGTCGACGGTGAGCTCCAGCGGCTTCGATCGGCGACGGTGGGAACGAGGAACGACACCCTCAACCGCATCGCCTTCCGACTTGGCCAGATCATCGGCACCGGCCGCCTCGACGAAACAACCGCCGAACGCCTCCTCGTCGACGGCGCCATCTCCATCGGTCTCAGCGAACGGGAGGCGCTGGCGACAGTCAATTCCGGCCTCCGGGCCGGCGAACGACAATCGCTTCCGAAACCCGAGCCGCCCGGTGCAGAGCTGCCGTAGCGAGAGCAGTCTTCCTCTTTGCCTCGCGGGTTCAGTCCTCCGAGGGCCGCAGAAGGTCCAAGCTGTGGATCGATTGGTGGAGCACGTGACCCTCAACCCCAAGACCATTCCTCGACTCCTGGCCCTGGCCCAGGCCAACGAGGCGTACGCCACAAAGCTGCAGGCCGAGGGCCGCCTGGACGAGAGCAACGTCTACTGGGGTCAGTCCCTCGGGATCCTCGCCTGCATCGAGATGCTGGCGGCGGAATACACTGGCCGGGACTGACATGAGGGCGGTCAACCGGTCGTGTGGGGATTGACGCATGCGAGCCTGGTGCCATGACTCACTCGACCACTATCACGACCCGCGCCTTCGGGTCCTGCCCCTCGAGACGCGAGAAAGCCCCGAGTAACCCTTCGCTGTTTCCAGCTCCGTGCTCCTCGGGGCTCCTCGTTCGGGCTCACCTTCGCCCCGGTTCACCTGCCCCGTGCGGGACCGGCTCCGGTGGTCCCGCAAACCCGTCCGAAAACGAGTCCGGCACCGCAGCTCCGATACTGCCCCCCGGCGACCATTCCCGAAGGTTTGGTATCCGGTGACCCGGCTCCACTCAGTCGATCGGCTCCTCTCTCCGAAGAGTTTGGCGCCTCTCGGATCCGTGTCGTTCCGAAGTCTGCGTCAACATACCGATGCAGCGATAGGCGGTCAACGGCTTTCTTGAGAATGCTCGGGACCATCTCGAAACCTTGTCCTGTAACGGAACTTCGCCCCACTTCTCTTCGAACTCGACGGCCCTGTGGAAACGACGTGGGATAACCCTGTGCATGACGGACCGGCTTATCCACAAAGAGCACGTCAGCGAGGATCGGACCTGCGGAGGTGGCCTGTGGACAGTGCCGCAGCCCGACGGCATGAGCCAAGCTCTTGGGGTGATCAGGATGGAGTGTGACGGCTCGGAGATCCTTTCCGCGGACATTCAGAGCGGAAGGCCCTCTCTAGCAGGGTGCGGAAGAACGCCTCGGTGAGGTCGTAGGTCCCTCCCGGGGTCGGGGGTTGGCCGGGCGGTCGGGGCGGCGAATCCCCTTTGGGATCTCGTTCGGGGCTGGTTTCCGGGGGGCGATTGCCCCTGCCCCGCGGGGTTATGCGGTTTGGGCGTCGAGGGCGGTGATTCGGAGGAGGTTGTAGGTGGCGCCGGCGAGGAGGAACCAGGCTCGGTTCCGTTGGCGGCCTTTGTAGCGGAGCTTGCGGCCGCCGGCGATGGTTTTGATCCAGCCGAAGGGTTCTTCGATCCGAGGCCGGATCGCCTGGCTGACGCGGTGGCCGGGGTGGCGGGTGGTCCGCCCGTCGATGGCGCTGCGGCGCTTGTTCGTGTGCGGAGCGACGTGGGGGGTCACGCCGAGGTCACGGCAGTCAGCGACGAACCCGGCAGTGTCATAGCCCTTGTCAGCGGCGACGGTGCGCCGGCGGGCCCGGCCGGGGAGACGGGCGAGCATCTCCAAACCGGTGGCCCGCTCGGCGTAGCCATCGGCCTGGGTGAGTTCGATGTCGACGAGCAAAGCGTTGCGGTTCTCCATGAGGAGGTGCCCGGTGTAGCAGAGCCGGGCCGGGGTGCCGTCCGACTTGCGGGCCAGCAGCGCTTCGGGATCGGTCGTGGAGGCATGGGTCTGGTTGCTGCGGGGCCGACCTCGGAAATCAACCTCGGCGTTGCGGCCCGCTGGCCCTGGGCCATCGGAACCGTCTTTGGGTTTGAAGCTCTTGTGCGACGCCCACGTTTCCAACAACGTGCCGTCGACGGAGAAGTGCTCGCTCGAGCAGTAGCGGCGCAGTTTCGCCTGGCGGACCACCGCGGCGAAGAACCGATCGGCGATCTCGGCTTCCAACAGCCGGTCCCGGTTCTTCGTGAACGTCGTCGGGTCGAAGGCCTTGGCGTCGATCGGCAGGTCCAGGAACCACTTGAACAACAGGTCGTAGTTCAGCCGCTCGCAGAACGCCCGTTCGCTGCGCATCGAGTACAACGCCATCAGGATCGACGCCTTGAGCAGCTGCTCCGGTGGGACACTCGGCCGGCCAACCCGCGAGTACATCGCCTCGAACTCGCCATCCATTTCCGCCAGGACCTCGTCGACCACCTTCCGGATCCGCCGGATCGGATGATCGGCCGGGATCAGATCCTCCGTGCTCAACGACGTCAACATCGCCAACTGCTGCTCGGGCTTCCCCCGCACCACGCCTCCCCGGATCCAACCGCCCAGAGACAGCATGACGAACCCCCGCCCCGATCGCGAGCACCTACCCCGGGATTTTCAGCACCCTGCTAGGTGAGTTCGCAGAAAGTACCCCAAATTCGCTGACGTCCATCCATCGGAGAGAAGCTGGTGGCGGTCTGAACGCCGAGCGCTGCGTCAGGATCTATCTGACAATTCCGGGACGGTTGCGGTTAGACTCTGTGTTGTGGACCAGTCGAAACATCCTGGCGAAGAGTCGGCGCCGATGCAGGCCGCTCGGGCAGCGGTCAGGCGCCTGTTGAGTTCTCGCGTCCTTCCGAGGGGGAGAGTCGAGGGTCAACCCCACCTGGACGCAGCGGCGGCGGCCTTGGTGCTGGCCGATGCCGCCGACCGCCTCGCCCGAGCCGAGGTCATGGCGGCCCGAGAGGTTGACGGGGCCACCTGGGAGCAGGTCGGGATCGCGCTGGGCATGAGCCGGCAGTCGGCGCACGAGCGGTTCCGTACCGGACCGGACGGGCTGCACACCCGGTGGTTCAAGAAGAAGGGTGGGGCTCAGAAGAGGGACGGCTCTTCCGGCCCGATGATCTCGGCGACGACGGCTCGACCCGCCCGGCGGCGAGCTGCCTCCTCGTAGAACCTCCCTGGCTGGTCCAAGTTTGTGCGGTCGACCGACCGGGCCCGGCGCTCGGCGTCGAGGAGTGCTCGCTCGGCGCGGTGACGGGCGAGATGGCGCTCACCGGCAGACCCGAAGACCTCGGGGCACCCGAACCGGACGGCTGCTTCGGCCCTGACCGTGAGTTCTCGGCTTGACTCTGCTCGCCGGACAAGGGCCAGTCGCTCCACATCGTCGGCGTGTTCGGCGAGGTACGCCTGCCGGGCGGAATGGCGAGTGCGCAAGCCCGCCAGTCGAGCGTCGACCGCGACAAGAGATCGCTCGATCCGGTCCAGTTCACGGCGAGCGGCGTCACCAGCCCGCACTCGGGAACGACCCCGTCGCGACAGCGGGTGGCCGCGTTCCAGGCGCCGGCTCCAGATCTGACGCTTCGTGAGGAGCGCGTCGCGCCTTTGAATCGCCGCCTGCAGCGCCTGCTCCATGCTTGCCGGTGCCCGACCGAGGATCGCTTCCAGCTGTTTGCGTTCGGCCCGCAGGGCGTGCAGGTCCCAGCCCTCGAAGAGCTTCCGGACGGCGGCGGCGGTCGGGTCGGCTTCGTGGGCCAGGGTCCTTGACCGGCGTTGCTCGAGCGCCTGGCAGACGGTGTCGAGGCCACGCTCTTCGGGTTCGTGGGCCCGGTGGCCGACCTCCTCGTCTCCGGCAAGGGCGCCGTCCACGATGTAGATCCTGGTCTCGGCCCCGCCCCGGGTGAGGGCGACGTAGCCCTCCTCGAACGACGAGGCGTCCCCGGGGTGGTAAAGCGCCCGGGTGAGGGTGGCGCCCTGGACGCCATAGGTCGTGCGGGCGTAGCCGTGCTCAACCCAGCCGCCATCCAGGTATGCGGCTGGCAGGGTGATTCTCCCCTCGGCGGTGAACTCGACGGTGACGGTCCGGGCCTTCGGGTCGAGAGCGATCACCGCGCCGGCGCTGCCGTTCTTAACAAAGGCGCCCGTGTCCGGGTTGCGGAGGAACCGGGCGTTGCGGCGGGTCACCACCCAGTCGCCGATGCAGAACTCCCGTTCGTCGACAACCACCACCGGTCCCGCCAGGTGGCCCTCCGCCTTGAGCCACCGGCGGGCCCGGGCGTTGAGGGCACGGCGGACGCGGTTGGGACCAGCGATCATCGGGTCGTTCAGGCCCCGGCGCCACCCGTCCAGCCAGTCGGCCACCATGGCGTCGTAGCTGGCGGTGGCGTCCGGGGAGCGGACCACCTTGCCGGCGGCGTCGTAGCGGGCAAGGGCGGACTCCACCAGTTCCTGGCGGTACTCCTCGATCGCCTGGCGGTCCTCCGGGTCGGCCTGACGGTGGTTCTCCACCAGGGACACCAGGTCGTCGCCCGCTTCTGCCACCAATACCCGGAAGACACCCCCGGTCTCGACTGGGCCATGCTGGTCGGGATCGCCGATCAGCTTCATAGCGCCGCCCACTCGGGCGACGTGGCCGGCGAGGCGGGCCAGGTCCCGGGTCCCGACCATCGAGGCCTCGTCAACCAGCAGAACGGCGCCGGGCGGGAGAGGGGCGCCCCCCTCCAGGTCGAGGAGGAGACGGGCGATGGTGGTGGCCGGGCGGCCCGTCAGGGCACCGAGCCGGGTGGCGGACTCGAGCTGAGCCGCGGCGGTCGCCGACAGAGCACAGCCGGCGACGGGGACACCTGAGGCGACGAAGGCCTCGACGCAAGCAGCAACGGCGTGGGTCTTGCCCGCCCCCGGCCGCCCCGCCACCGCCTGAATGGAGCGGTCCGACGTGCACACGCCCTCCACCATCACCCGTTGCTCGTCGCTCAGCTCAGGGCCCAGACGCAACGCCGCCTCGACGGCGTCGGGCCCGGCCACGGGAACGGGCGTCCCGAACCCTTCCCGTCCCCAGTCGAGCAGGCGGGCCTCGACGCCGAGCAATTCGGGGGTGGAGAAGCGGGCGAGATCTGGAGAGCGTTCCCGGCCCCCGCCCGCCCGCCACAACAGGTCGGCGTCCCGGCCCGGCGCGCTGGCAAGGGGCTGCACCCGGGTCGAGGAGAGGAACCGGTCGGCCAGGTCCTCGATGCGGCAAGCGTCCGCCGAGGCCCCGAGTCCGGTGGCCAGCGCCTCCACCACCTCCCGGCGGGTGAAGCTGCTGGCCTGGGCAGTCAACCCCTGCGGGCCGCCCAGCACATCGAACACCGCCTCCACGTCGGGTTTCTCGACGATCCGGGGATGGCCGAAGCAGGCCGCCACTTCTTCCGGGCCGAACCCGATCGCCGCCGCCTCCGCCCGCCAACCGTCCTCCAGGGTGGTGGTGTCGGCCAGGTGATCCTTCGGAGACCGGCTGGCCAGCGCGGCGGCCTGGTGGGCCCGGGCCGACGTCCAACCCGACTCGGCCACCAGATCCTCGATCTCGTCCCGGCGTTTGGAGAACGCCCGGATGACTGGCTGTGGGACGCCCTCCACCTCGGCGGAACCCTTGCGCACCTTGGTCCACCGCACGCCGAGGGCGGCAGTCAGGGTATGGCGGAGGTGAGCCTGGTAGAGGAAGCCGCCCGAGCGAGCGTGCTCGTAGAGCGCCCGTCCGTCGACGGCCTGCCAGCGGCCCTCGGCGGTCAGCGTCATGTTGGCCAAGACCACGTGGCTGTGTACCAGCGGATCACCAGCCCGGCTCGTGCGGTGATCGAAGGCGGCGGCCACCAGACCCTCGGTCTCGATGCGGCCCCGGTCGCGGGTTCCCCGGCGGGCGTAGAGGGCATGGGCCTCGAAGTAGTCGACCACGGCGTCGACGGCGTCGCAATGGGCTTGGCGGATCGCCCGGCGTTGCTCCTCGCTGCCCAATGCCCACAGGATGCTCACGCTCTTGGGTGGCCGCAGAGTGAGGTCGTAGCCCGGGCGAGCCTTGGTGGCCCGGTGGGCGGCCTCGAAGCGCTCGACCTCGGCTCGGCGCACGACCCAGTTGCCCGGGCGGGTGGAGCCGGCCTCGCGGGCACGCTCACCGACGAGGAAGAGCCGGCAGCGCTTCCCGACGCGCAGCTGACGCTCGCCGGCGCAGAGGAGCTGGCGCACCCGCCGGGTTGTGAGATGCAGACGAGCCGCCACTCGGGGGACATCGAGGAGGTCGTCGTGGAGCAGGGATCCCTGCCGGGGGTCGGGAATGGCCCGCTGTCGGTGGCTCCGTCCTGACGAGCCCCGGCTGGACAGGAGCTGCTCGCCGGTCTTGGGATGACGCCCATCGAGGAGCGCCCGGAACTCGGCTTCCCCAACCCGGCCCCGCAAACCCAGCTGCTCGGCCAGCGAACCGACCCACCGGCCGGCAGCTTCCCCGTGCCCGAGGTAGTACGACTCGTGCGAGGTGGCGATCTCGCCGAGGTAATAGTCGGCAGCGCTGGGGCTGAGCCGGCCGATGTTGAGCACGCGGTCGGGTTCTCCTTTGGGGCGACATGCTTCGCCCCAACCGGCCCTATGCGCATGGCCACCCCGGAACCCGACATCCGCCGGAGCGACTTTTTGACCGCGCGCGACGTCCACGCCGTTTCCGCCGCAGGCGGAAACGGCAAGTCTGTGTGCCGCGTTGAGGTGGGGGTCGGGTTTTGACAGGTGGGCACGGGAGGGTGGCGTGGGGACGGGGTCGCAGTGGTCACGGTGGCCTTCGTTGTTGGGCAGGGTGAGGCGAGGCAGCGCAGGGGCTTGAGCTGATGGAGTCGGTGGAGGCGGGCGCTCAGGAGGCCGGCGTCGATCGTGCGGGCGACCGGGGGGCTCGCAGCGACGGTTGCCGCTACCGGGATGCCGAGAACCTCGGTCACGTCTCTGGCCGTGAGGCTCCGGCCCGGCTCAGCCACGAGGATCACGCCGTCGGGAAGCGGCTGAGGGCCTCTGACGAGGCTGGCCAGCGCCAGATAACACGGTCCCCGCACAACGGCGTAATGCTCGCCTCCGGGGGCCTCTCCGGCCTCCGTCGGCAAGGTGCCCGAGTCGACCACCAGGACCTCGTCGTCGGGCGACGGCTCGCGGGCGATCCGCAGGGTCGGTGTGATCTCGATTTCGGTGGCAGCCGACTGCGCCACGACGCCGAGCAGTGCGGCCATGGATCGGGCGTCGTGGCTGGCGAGAACGGTACGGGCGTGCTCGGCGGCGAACAGGGCGATCGCCGCTGCCACGGTCGACGTTCCCTGGCCGCCGCGAGCGCCGGTGACGGTGATGTTGCGAATGGTCATGGTTCTCCTCTCGTGGTGACGGGGACTCAACGAAACCTCAACGGGGCAGGTGGGACCGGCTGAGAGGGCGGCCGGGCTTCCCCGACACCGACCGCCCTCGCTAGCCGGTGGAGCCGGGGCGCTTCGGGCGCGTCCTGGCTCACGCCTCGGGAACCTCAGCGCCGCAGCGGGGCGGGTGCCGCCGGGCGCGGCGGTGCGAGGGATTCGATCTCGACGCGGTGCCGCTCGGCCAAGTGTGGGGCAGTCGGACGACATGGCGGCGGGCCAGGGGCGGGACGCTGCAGCGCACGGCGAGGGTGTCTCCCCTCACCGCGGCCGGGTGGAAGCCGACCAGGCGTGCGACCGCTCTGACCACCGGCGAGTGGCGGCTGGTGCTGTTCCCGAGCCCGAGCTCCCGGGCCAACTCGCTCAGCCGGACGGAGAACCCGCCCGGGTGTAGTGCGAGGCCGTCGGCAAAACGGCGCAACGACAGAAGGGCTGTCGGCCCCAGGATTCCGAGCCAGTAGAAGGGCCGCCTCTGTGTAGGGGCTCCGGGCGTCGAATCCGACGGCCTCCACGGCCGGGTCGCGAAGGGGAACGACCCAGACGCAGCTGTGCTCGGCCAGCCACGAATTGATGTCGGGCGTGCGGGGAACGGGATCCATGCGAACCTCCAGCTTGTCTGTTACTACCTGACAGACGGTTCTGTCAAGGACTCTCTGACACAAGGTTCTCTGGGAGTCGTGTTGACGCGTACGTGTCAAGACTGAAGTGGCATCGCTCCTCAGGCATCGGGATCGTCCTTCTCGTCCGCTTTGGTGCTGCTGCGCTCGTCCCCCTGGTCGGACTGTGCCCACCCGTAGGTGGTCAGGAAGTCAAGATGGGCGAGCGCCGACGGATTCAACCGCCCGGGTCTTCCGTAGCGCAGGGACTCCTCCCCGCCGCCAGGGCGAGGGCGAGGGCCGACCGGTCCCGGTTGGCGGTCGAGGCGGAGGCGTGGCGCTCCAGGGCCGCTCGGTAATCGGATCCGTAGCCGCCCTCGACTGGTTCGATCCCCAAGAGCGCGCATGCGGTTCGCGCCTGCGCGCTGCCAGCGGCGGCGAGAAACTGGGTCACCACGAGGGCGGTGCTGTCCGTCTTGGGCAGTCGCTTCGTCAGGAGGTCGGCAGCGAACGCCACCCGCTCCCGGCTGGCTTCCCGGCGACGCTTGGCTTGCTCGCGTTCGGCGGTTCGTTCCTGCGCTCGGGTCGGTGCCGCGCCTGCCGGCAGTTCAACGGGGCTCTCGCCACCAGGTCGGTGACGGGCCGGCTCCGTGCAGAGCCACACGACCTCTCCGGAGCGGCTGACGTGGGCGGCGTGACAGGGTTCCTTGCTGTGCCGGGCGGCGTTCACGTCGAGTTCGCCGTGCCCGCTGCCGACCGCACCGGTTGGCGGGCGCGTCCGCCGTAGCGGGTCCACTCCTCGACGACGGCGATGCCCTCGCACTCGAGCGCCGCTCGGGCCGCGGTCACCTTCGCCTCGGCCTCGATGCGGGCACCTTCCCGGACGACGGCTCGCTCCAGGTCGCCTCGGCTCCACTCGTCTTCCAGGAGCCGGTCGATGACATCGGGGTGGTCCTTGATGGCCAGCAGTGCCGCAGCCTCGGCCACCGTTACCTTGCCGCTGTCCACCTTGGCCTGCACCGCTCGTGGCAGTTCGAGGAGGGCGAGGCGGCCGCTGATGTGCCGGGCTGAGCGCCCGATCCGCCGCCCGACCTCGGCCAAGGTTAGGCCGAACTCGATGAGCCGGAAGTATCCCGACCCTTCCTCGATCGGACTGAGGGAACACCGGGCAACGTTCTCGGCCAGCATGATCTCGACCCGCTCGGCGTCGGTCAGCTTCCGCACCGTGCAGGGCAACTCGGCCATGCCCGCTTGGCGGGCGGCCAGGAGCCGGCGATGCCCGGCGACGACGACGAACGTGTCGTCATCGGCAGGGCTGACCAACAGCGGCTCGATCACGCCGACGCTGGCGATGCTGGCCGCCAGGTCCTTGATGTCGCTGGTTCGCCGACGCACGTTGTCCTTGGCCGGCACGATCTTGTCGATGGGGATGGTCTGGAGCATGGAGGCCTCCTTCAGCCGTGCGCGTCGAGGAGTCGGCGACATTGGTCGGGCCACGATCCGGGCCCATGGCCTATGACGACGAATCCGCCGTTCGGGGCGGGTCGGACGACGGCGACGGTGCCGTCGCTGCCGAGGATGACGGCCCGATGACCCGCCATCGCCGCCGCCCGAGCCCGAGCGACGGCCAGCGCCAGGCTGGCGGTAGCGGGCTGTCGTCGGCCCGGCGCCGAGACCCGGAACCGGAGGGCGACGGCGTGGGGGCCGGTGGGCGGGCTGCCGAAGAGGTGCAACTGGCCGAACACGCGCCATCACGGGGTCGCTCCCGCAGGGAGCGACAAGTCTGTGGACACCGCCGCCTGTCAACTGGCGCTCAGGAATCCAGCGGTTCTTCTCCCCAGCTGGACCCACCGTGGCCGCACGATGACCGACGTCGCTGACCCGCCAGGCTCGCGGGAAGGTTCACTTCCACGTCGAGCAGTTGCACTTTGCCCTCGGTGTCGGGGGTCGGGATGACCTACCCACCCAGTCTCGTCTCGGTGCCCGCGCAACCGACGCCCGCTACATCACGCCGCGATAAACACTCTCGTGCAGCGCCAGCGTCAGCCAGACGCTCATCTTCTCTCATGGTGAGCGCCTCGGCGTAAGCCCCGACCGGCATCCGCACGCGCTCACGCTCGCACTTCACGACGAATTCGTCGGGCTCCTGACCCCATGACTGGGGGTCGTGGGCAGCCGACGGCACGAGCTACCTGGAACAATCCTGAGCAGCCAGAACGCCAAGCTTGTAACTATCTCCGCAAGTCGCAACATGGGCGCTGTGGCCGTCTGCGTGGCCGTCTCGGCTGGCCGCACGGAAGTTCCTCGGTTTCGTCGCCACGCCCAGGCATTCGCCAGATGTCGCCCGCACGCGCTGGGCGTCGCCGGGGCTTTAGCGATGCCGGGCGAGGCCGACGGCACCCGGGGTTAGTTGGAGGCGACAACGAACCGTTCGGGCCGCCGAGTAGTGATGACCCTGATGCTGTCGTTCACCCACGGCGCAGCGACCCGTTCCCCCGCGGGATTGGACCACCCGGGCCTAGCCGACCCCCAGCGGCAGGCTTGTCGTCTGTCCCTAGGTGACCCCTTGAACACGCGGTATTTCCGGGTGGTCGAGCCGGTCGCGTCAAATCCAAACAGGGCGCCCTCGCCCCACCGCCATTGACGCTGCAGGGATCAACGCCGGTCAGCATCCGCTCACTCTTGGGAGCCGCAGAGTCTGTGCTGCACCAATCGTCGCAGCCGAGCATCATTTGAGCGGGCCCGATCACGACGCGTTTCAGTGTCGCCGACGACCCGCATCTTCGAGGGATATCGCCTGCGCGTCGGGCAGGCCGAAGGGTTACTCTGGCGTGGTTCCCGATACGAGGGCCGGTGGGAGGAACGTGAGCGCTGTCAACGATGTCACTCGCTTCGGTCGGGTCGACCAACAGCCGGACCCGGAGTATTTCGTCCGCTTCGTCGATGAGGTCAACGCCATCCCCCAGGTGGAACAGATCGAGGCGCAGGCCATCTCCGAGCTACGCCTCGTCAGCGGGTCTCGGATCCTCGACCTGGGCTGCGGCACCGGCGAGGACACGCGGCGACTGGGTGCGCTCGTTGGACCGACCGGTTCGGTGGTCGGCCTCGACGCCAGCGAAGCCATGGTCGACACGGCCCGCCGGCGCAGCGTCGGTACCGGTCTGCCCGTCACCTTCCAGCTCGGCGACGCCGCCGCCCTCGACTTCGATCAAGAGGTCTTGACGGCGTCCGGGCGGAGCGGCTCCTGATACACGTCACCGAGCCAGCCAGGGTGTTGGGCGAGATGGTGCGGGTGACGCGGCCCGGAGGCCGCGTCGTGGTCATCGATCTCGACTTCGACCTCTTCACGGTCGATCTGCCCGACGTCGATCTCACGCGCCGCGCTGTTCACGCCATGAGCGACACGATGGCCAGCGGACGCGTCGGCCGCCTACTGCCCCGCCTTTTCCGGGCGGCAGGTCTTTCCGAGGTCACGTGCAACGCCCTGTTCGTCCCGTTCTCTTTTGGCTTCGTCACCCATCTGATCGGCGGCTCCCTCGCCACGGCGGTGGAAGCTGGCACACTCACTCAATCCGAAGCGGAGGCCTTCCGGGAGTCGATCGAGACAGCGGAGCAGGCCGGTGGTTTGTTCGCCGGTGTTCCGTTCTTCGTTGTGAGCGGAACGCGATAGCCCGCCCCCACCCGCTACGTCACAACGATTCTCCGGGCCCGCCGGTGGTCGAGTAGAAGCTCGAGAGCCGGTGCAGCGCCTGCAGCACCGAAACGAAGCTGACAAGTTCGACGATGCCCTGTGGCGAGATTTCCCGGGATGATTCAACCACGGCCTCATCCACCACGGCGGGACTGGTGGACATGGCACCGGCAAGAATCTGGATCGGCGACTCGGGCACCTCGTTCGCGCCGAGCGTTCGCAGTTCTTCGGCCAGCGAGAGATTGCCAACGGTACGCGCAAAGGTTAGACCGGCGGCGAGGTTCTCCGACCGATCGATGACACTCTCGCCAAGGTTCTCTTTGATCATGGTGGCGATAGCGCGAATCGCGCGGCGGTGCCGCAGATGCCACAGGACGGGGAAGGAGTGTCCGGTCCTCTCCCTCAGGAATTCGCCGACAGCTGGCCAACGATCGGGCACGCCGTGAGTCCAGAGCTTGTCGAGCCTGATGGCCTGAGGAACGTGCCGGGCGACGCTCGAACGTGTCAGGAGAGAATCGGCGTGTGGCGGATCTCCTGTCACAACCGAGCTCTTCATGTGGTTGCCCGGCTTCCAGCCCGACGGTGCGATCACCCCGTTCACCTCTGAAGCGACGGGCTCTTCGAGCGGGACACCAAGGGCGTCCATCATCTTGTTGAGAAAGCCCATCATGACGATTGAGAGGACCACCCATTCGGCGTCGCGCTCGGAGAAATTGCGGCGCAGGTCGGTCCGAGTTTCCTCATCGATAGAAGTCGGCACCACCGACAGAGCGTGCGCCACCCGCACCGCCGCACGATCAGCCGCCGTCAGGTTTTCTCCGCCGTTGAGCGCCGAGGCCACCTCGTCGACGGTTGCGCCCCGCCGGAGGGCGAATGTGCACGTATGGGCCGAGCAATACGCGCATTCGGCTGTGCGGCTCGAAACGTACATCGCCAGGCCCACCGTCGAGCGTGATGCGCCCAGACCCCAAACCATGAACGGCAAGTTGAGGAGGTTCGGAACCATCACGTTGTACGTACGGAACGCTGGCGGCCAGATCTCGAGGTAGCAATCACAGTTGGGCACGACCCCGAGGAGGTTCCGCACCAGCTCGAGCAGAGGACCGTAGCGGGTGTGCAACGTCTCGACCGGGACAGCATCGTCGTCCAGCAGCTTGACCAGCATCGGACCTCCCTCGACTTAACGACCGATGGGCTCCAGGGAACATCGCAAGGAGTTCGCGCTAAGGATCTGAAGCCCTCTTTGATGGGTGAGGACCCGAACATCCGACCGTTCTCAGTTCCTCCCTTCGTCGCTCTCTTCTCGCCATAGGTGGTCGGCTGCGAGCTCCACGGCTCAAGGTCAGACACCGGCTGGTCGCATGTGACACTAGGGCTCGGGCGCGGCACCTTATCCGCGAATGAGCTATATTTTTACCGATGCTTCCGTAGATATGTCAATGTCTCGTTCGGGCCCAGAAACGAAGCAGGGTCTGACACCCCCCCACCCACGTCAGCTTTGCTCAGTCACGGAGGGGCCATGCTGTTCAACAAGGAGCGCGCCTATCGGCTCATCCAGCAGGCTGACTTGGACGCAGTCGTCGGGGCGACCCCGGTGAACGCCTACTACATCTCGGATGCCAAGCCGTTCTTCTTGGAGTGGGATTTGGACGAGGCCGGGGTCGTGGGCATCGTTCCCGCCGATCCCGGCAACGACCCGATCTTGGTGATCCAGGGCCTGTACATCTCCTATCTGATGGAGGTCGGGACGTGGGTCCCCAAGGTCTTGCTCTACGACTGGTTCTCGTACAACTCGGTCATCTTCGAAGTCCGGGAGCCCACATACGAAACATCCCTCCTCTATCGCGACTGGGACCAGTTCAAGAGAGACCGAGTCATCGGCAAGATGGAGTCCAACGTGGTCGAGGCGACCGCCAGCGCCCTGAAGGAGGCGCGGCTCAACGACAAGCGGGTCGGCTTCGACGACCTGCGCCTCGCCAACGCCATCAAAGAACTACCCGGGTTCGACCGGATGGAGGTCGTCGACGCCTACAACACCTTCATCGAGATCCGCAAGGTGAGAAGCCCCGAGGAGCTGCGCCTTCACCGGTTGGGAGCGCTCATCAACTACAAGGCCATCACCGAAGTGCTCGACGCTGCTGCTCCCGGCGTGTCGTACTCGGAGTTGGCGAGGCTCTATCGGCGGGTATGGGCGGAGCACGGCGGCCGGGCGACTTCGGATAAGGGACTCCTGTGGGCGAGCACGTACAAGGGCGAGCACGTGCCCGTGCACTTCACCCTGAAGAACAACGACTTTCCCCTCGAACATGGCAAGCAATACATCTTCGAGCTGTACTCCAGCTACAGGGGCTATACCTCGGACGGTTCGCGGACCTTGTTTCTGGGCGAGCCGCCGAAGAGTTACTTGCAGGCGGTTGACGCGACCATGCGCGCCCATCAAGCTATCGAGCCGGAACTCGAGCCGGGCAAGACGACTGATCACGTCTATCGGGCCGCCATGGGGACGATGGAGGCGAGTGGAATCCCCGGCTGGTCCAAGACCGTCGTCGCCACCCATGGCATCGGCCTGGATGCAGTGGAGTGGTACACCCCCTATCCGGCGCAACGATCCATCCCCCAGAGCTTCCTCTTGGAGGAGAACGTCGTCATCGGCATGGACGTCCTTTTCTACGGGGAAGAGGTGGGGCCGTTCCACTTCGAAAACCAGATCGTGATCACCGCCCACGGTGTGCGGAGCTTCTTCGCGCCGAACACCACGCCGACCGTGTTGCCCAAAGGGCTGGCTATCAAAGACGGTGACAGCATCTCGTGGTACTGCCCCTCGGATGTCACACTGCAGATGGATCGTGGTATTCCCGAGGAGCTCATTCTCGACGACTATCTGGACAAGCCGAACTTCGCCAACAAATAGCACGGCGTAGCCCGCCCGCGAGTTCAACACCCCAAGGAGGGCGGTTTGATGAGTGAGGACCGGAGCATCCGACCGTTCTCAATTCCTCCCTTCGTCGGTCTCTTCGCGCCACAAGTGGTCGGCAGCGAGCCCTACGGCTCAAGCTCAGACATTGGCCGGTTGCAACTCAGTGGGGGCATGCGGCGCTTAGCGGCACAGCTGGATGCTGTTGAAGCGTGGTGGAACCAGGCCGACCCCCTGCTGTCAGAGGACCTCCACCCAGAGTTCCGCCGCCTGTTACTCGCGGAGATGCGAGAGAAGATCGAGTTTCTCGCGGCCAATCTTCGTTCACTCGACGCGGCGCTGACCACGGTCGCAGTCGGCGACGCGTACGAGAGCGCCGAGAACGATTCCCAAGTCCTCATGCACCGTGCCCGTCGATGGAACTTTCCGTGGGCCCTCGCTCAAGAGAAGGAGGCGTGCATCGCTGCCGATCCTCTGGACGACCCTGGGGGCTTTTTGGCCCAGCTCGAGCGGCGATTGCGGGACGCGTGACGAGTGCGTCGTGGGTCTGCCGTGCCGATGGCCGGCTCTACGAAGGGTCCAAACTTGACGAAGGGGCGCGCTCGACGAGCCAGGTCCCGGAGTAGGTCAGCACCTCGACGCCGTCCTGATTGCGCACCGTCCGCCGAATACGCACGATGCCCCGATCGCGCCTGGAGCGCGACGGGCGGAGGTCAATGACCTCCGCCGTCTGACGAAGGCGATCCCCGGGCCTGACGCGGTGAAGCGCTCGAACATCGTCCAGGCCGATTCCGGCGACGATCGCGACCTTCGGCTCCTCGCGGGCAGCGAGATGCATTGACGCGAAGAGCACGTGGAGTGTCGACGCAACGAGTCCGGCCATCTCAGTCGCAGTTGCCGCCGCTTCGTCCAGGTGGATCGGCATGGGGTCCCAGCGCCTCGCTACTTCGATGACCTCTTCCCGGGTGATCTCGTATTCCTCGCTCGTCGACATGACGGTTCCCACCCGGATGTCGTCGAAGAGGAGGGGTGTCTCAGACGAACTCACCGCCCCATCTTGCTCGACGCGATCGGTGGTCGGCGTAACGTGAGCCGGGGCAGCAATCCCGAGATCTCCACTTCGTGGTGGCCAAGATCGGCCGGGAGGCGCGGTGGAGTTGGTGCTCACCGACAAGGAGCACACGGTGCTCGAGCGGTTGGTGAGCCGGCGGAAGAGCACGCAGGCGATGGCGTCGCGGGCTCGGATCATGTTGCGCTGCGCCTCTGGTCTCGCACCCCCGATCCATTTCCAGCATGAGCCGGCGCGCCCCGATCTGCGCCCGCCCGGCCTAGGCGAGCACACCCAGCAGATTCTTGACTCCGCACCGGCCGCAGCGTCCGCTGGTTCGGAACGTACGTAATCAGCTCGGAACTCGCACGCCCTACTACCCCGTTCCAAGGACAGGTCAATGGAGTCTGGGGAGCAGCCGAGCCTGTGCGACTCTTCTCTTCGACCCCTCTGGCCGAGGCGGTTCTCAGGCGCTCCGTTCGATGACGTGAGGCACGCAAGTGTCCGCTCCTGATGGCATCGGCCGCGTGTCGCGGCGTTCGGCGCCGAGGTTGCGGTAGCGGCGGCCGACAGCCGCCGGCGAGAAGTACTCTGACAGCAGCCACCGCTCTCGGTTCTGGCGGAGACCCATGTCGTGTAGGAGCTCGTCGATGCAGTGGATGTCGTACGGGCCGAAGTCGTAACCCTCGGAGCCCGGCAGCACCCGCTCCTGCCATTCGAGCCGCAACTGGGTCGATCGCTCCATCTCCTGCGGGCTCGGCATCTCCACGAGCCGGCACTGGAAATACGACGAAAGCCAGTGGGCCGCGATCTCCATTGCCAGCACGTTGTTGAAGGTCTGCCGGAAACCGATGAAACCAAGGCCCGGCACACCAGGCGGCACGATGCCCCGATACAGCCGCGGCCGGTCCTGGTCGTCGTAGAGTTCGAGCGTCCCATCCAGGAACGGGAACGCGATCCGGTGGCCGGTCGCGAAGACAACCATGTCCGTCTCGACCTGCTCGCCGTTCGCGAGCCGGAGGCCGTTGGCAGTGAAGCCGGAGACGGCGGAGACGTTGACCGCGATCTTGCCGTCCTGCACCCCGCGGACATATTCGTTCGGCATCACGCCGGTGTGCGTCAGATCGAATGGAAGCGGACCCCGAGGTCGAAGGAGTTCACGATCCACCCCCCTCAGGCCGGCACTCCGCAGGAGATCCCACCCGATGAGCTTCCATGCTACCGCCTTGAGCGCTGAGGGCACCCGGTCGACGATTCGCACCACTGAAGGATTGTGATATTGGGGAAGCAATGCCGCCCCCAGGCGGGTCAGGAGGACCCGGTCGTAGGTGACGCGGCCGCCCAGAATGCGCTCAGGGACGAACCAGTTGACTTTACGCTGGATGTTCGTCGAGGAGGCGCCGTGGCGGGCGGCGAGGATGCTGATGTCGAGCGCCGACTTGCCGCCTCCCACTACCGCGACGCGCCTGCCCAGCAACTTGGCAGCCGTGACCTCGTGTGAGTGGAGCACGGTGCCCGCAAACCGGTCCCGGCCGGGCAGCTCGGGGAGGTGCGGATGGTGATGCGCTCCGCTGGCCACCACGACATAGTCGAATTTGTCGACGTCCGACGCCCCGTCGGTGACGCCGAAGGGGCGGCTGCGGACCGTCCACGACGTCTTGTGCCGGCCAACGGCGACGACATCGGTTCCAAACCGCACACGCTCTGGGATGCCATAACGGCACGCGTATTCTTTGAGGTAGCGGTACGTATCGGCCGCGCTCGCCATGTGGAGGTCGTTGGGAAGGTCAGCAAACTCAAAGAGCCCGCGCACCGACTGGTTGTGCAGGCCTTCGTAGCATCGACCGGCCACCCACAGGCCGCCGACCCGATCAGCCCGTTCATAGAGTGTGACGTCGAAGCCGTCCTCGATGAGCACCTTGGCGGCGACGAGACCGCCAGGGCCCGCGCCGATGACGCCTGCTCTCAACTGTCGACGTCGCTAGCTCTGGGGAAGGATGAAGTTGATTCCGTACTCCGCCGCGGTGGAGATCAAGCGGTCGAAATCGGGCTCGGCCGGAGGCGGGAAGTCTGGCCCGTCGGCGACCTCCCCCACTGCGGCGATCAGCTGCTCGAACTTGCCCGGGGCGGTCAGGACGAGCCATCGCGCCGGCCCGTCGTCAGTCACGCGGAACCAGTGGTCGACGGCCCGGGGCAGGAACACGAGCCCGCCCGCTCCGATGGTGTATTTCTCGCCCGCGCAGTCGAGTTCGAGAGCACCTTCGAGCATGTAGAAGATCTCGTCCTCGTCGACATGGATGTGGGCGGGCGGCTCATATCCGGCCGGGGCCCGGCATTCGATCAGCGAGAGCCTTCCTTGCGTTTCCTTCATTCCCGCCTTTACGGTCATGCGCGTGCCCACAAACCAGTAGGCAGTTCCTTCGTCGAGTTCCCGGGTGTATCCCTTCGTCGCCATGAGCTCCCCTCGAGGTCGTGGCATACCTTTGGCTGCGGTTGTACACGAGTACGCGCCGTCCCAACAGACGTACGTTACCATAGTTCTATCGACGGAAATGATAAATTAATTCGGCCGAGAAAGCCCGGGAACGGCCGCGGGATTCACGGCCGGCAACCTGGTTGAGGTCTTCTTCGGGACCTCGTCGGAGAGCTACCGCAACCCCACCCTCATGACCCCGCAGTATCCGCCGTCGAAGAGCACGCCCCCAAAGAAGCCACCGCCGAAAACGGCCACGACGGTGACGCGCGGGCCAGCCGCCGGCCGCGCGCTCCACCGATCAGGCGTGGGCGACCGCCTTCGCCACCGCCAAGACCGTGGTCGGAGAGCGGCTGTCCGTGACCGGCGGCCGGTCGACGTCATCGAGCGGTGGTGAGCCAGGACCCATCGGTCATGACCAAGACGCGAGGTGAGTCCCTGGCCGTGACCGTCGGCGACGTCGTCGCCATGAGGAACTTGACGAGCGGGGCCACGGCCCACGTCGGCCCCGACGGCGCTCCCGAGGGAAAGATCGACACGACGGTCGGGGTGCTTCCGTGGCTCCCCGGTAGAGCTCTCAACGTAGGAAGTAATGGACGATGCCTAGTCAGTGCTCGCCGCGGGACCAAAACCGACCAGGCACCGTCACTTCCGCGTGCAGTTGGGCCACGGTCGCCGCTGATCAGGCCGAGGTCGAGGTCTACGCTGCGGAGGGGACACTACGTCTCTGGAGGTAAACGTCCGCCGACGATACGTGGCGAACGGCGTTGACAAGGCAGACAGGTAGAACCCGACCGTGAAGATCCTCAAGTATATTTTCCGGTCTCTTCGATAGAACTAGTCGGAGGCGTGCCGTGCTGGTGTCCTGTGCCTTTACCCCCACGCTGGCTACGCCCGACCACATCACGCTGGCCGAGCGCCTTGGCTATCAGCGCGCCTGGTGCTACGACTCACCAGCGCTCTATTGCGACGTCTGGATGACACTCGCCGCGGCCGCCCAGCGAACAGTTGCGATCGGCCTGGGGCCGGGTGTGCTCGTGCCCCACCTTCGTCATCCGATGACCAACGCCGCCGCCGTGGCCACTCTGGAGGCGTTGGCCCCCGGTCGCGTGGCCGTGGCGGTGGGGACCGGCTTCACCGCGACGGGAGCATTAGGGCACCGGCCAATGCCTTGGGAGCAGGTGATCGCCTATGTCAAGGCGATGCGAGCGCTCCTCCAGGGCGAGGACGTGATGTGGGACGGACGGCTCACGCGAATGTTGCATCCGATTGGAGTGGTTCCGCCACGTCCCATGGACGTCCCGTTCATCGTCGCCGCTTCGGGTCCCAAGGGAGTGGCGGCCGCCCGTGGGCTTGGCGCAGGGATCTTTCTGGGGCCGCGGCCAGTTGCCGTCGAGGGATTCACCCAAGCGGCCGCCCTCATCACGGGGACAGTTCTCGAGCCCGGCGAGGACCCAGCGGGCGAACGGGTGATGGCCGCGGCCGGCCACGGCGCCGCTGTTTGGCTCCACGCTTGCTACGAGCGCCCCGACGCGCTCGCCCGCGTCCCTCGCGGCTTGGAGTGGAAAGCGATGGTGGACGACCTCCCCGCCGCGACGCGGCACCTCCTCCTCCACGAGTTGCACCACACAGGCGTGAACGAGCGCGACCTGCCCTTCGTCTCCGACGAACTGCTGGCGAGATACACCTACACGGCAGTTACCTTGCAGCAGCGCTTAACTCACCTCGCGCAACTGGGAGTGACCGAGGTCGTCTACCAGCCCGCTGGACCCGACATCCCGCGGGAGCTCGAGGTCTTTGTTGCCACCTTCATGCAGTGGGCACACGACAGGACGGCAGTCGTTGAAGGGGAGTAGGGACGCCCCGGAGACTGTCAGGTGAGTCGGTCAACCTGAGGCTGCATGGCACTCAGAGCCCCAAGGTCCATGATCACGGAACGCTGTTGACCATGAACGACGGGACTTGATGCCCAAGCCAACAGGTCAGGATCGGCCAGTTCACTGGCGCGAGCCCAGTAGCGCCGGAGGTCGTCGTCGTCATCGAGCAATCTGCTCCACTGACTTGTTCCGCGGTTGAAGAAGCGCTGATTGTCTTGCCAGATCCGGTGGGTGGAGTCTGGGACGATTTCGTCGGCGCGCGATCGCATCTGCTCGAAGGTTGCACCCTCTACGAGCTGGGGCCAGAGATCCGCAAGGTCGTCGATCTTCAGTGCGTTCGCCAGATTCCTCATTTCGCCCGCTAAGTCAGCTTGCAGTTCCCCGTAGTGGAGGAGCACAACGTTGGGTCGATACCTTGCATGCCAGAAGGTTCGCTCCCCCCCTTTCGGTTTCAACCTTCGGTAGAAGGAATTGTGAAGCCCTTGTCGGATGAGGTCCAGTCGTCAGGCCCTGCCGGCCGGTCCGTTTTTCGCCTTGTCAGCGTGCCGCTTCGGCGAGTGCTCTGCCGCCGTGCACCCGGGCCAGGTGGCGCCGGTAGTCCGGCCCGGCGTTGGGGTCAGTCGGCGGCTCTGGGCCGTCAGTTAGTTAGTAGTTAGTCGCCGCTTGGGCTGCCTCGGCGGCCGACGAGCGGCTCCATTCCCCTGAGGCCATGGCGCCCCATCTGTCTACTGCGATGGATCGCCGGATCCGAGGTGGGAATGCTCAAGGTATAATCTACGGACGCTTCCGTCGAATCTCCGAAACAGCCCGCCCGGCCGGATGGAACCACTGCTGGGCTCGAGAGCAGATCAGCGCCAATCAAACGGCCGTGGCGCCGTCGAACAGGGGGTTTGTGACCTTGACCAGCGTCAGCGTGAAGGCGCCGCACGATCAGTCGGTCCTGGGCGAGGTACCCGTCGATGACGAGGCCAGTATCGACGCCAAGGTTGTCGCCGCCCGGGCCGCCATGGCCGACTGGGCAGCGCGCTCGCCGATGTACCGGGCTGAGGTGCTCTTGCAGATCGCGGCCGCGACTCGGGCGGAAGCGGAATCACTGGCCCGCGACCTCTCCCTTGAGCAGGGCAAAACCCTCAAGGAAGCGAGGATGGAGCTCGAGCGGTACGTCGGCCCCTTCGTCCAGTATGCCGGCATGGCCACGGGCATGGGGGGTCGGCGCGTCTCGCTGGGTGGTGGGGTCGAAGGCTTCGTGGCCCGCGAACCGGTCGGCGTGGTCGCGGCCGTGGTGCCGTGGAACTTCCCGGCCACGCTCTTCGGCTCCAAGGTGGCGCCGGCACTGGCCGCCGGTTGCGCTTTCCTCATTAAACCCGCCGAGACCACTCCGCTCATCACCAACCGCCTGGCCGCGATCGCGAAGGAGCATCTGCCTAGCGGGCTGATCGACGTCGTGGTCGGCGGAGTCGACGTCGGTCGGCACCTCGTCGGCCACCCGGGTGTGGCCCGGGTAGCCTTCACCGGCTCCACGGCCGTGGGCAAGCTCATCGCCAGCCAGGCGGCGCCCGGCCTCAAACGCCTCAGCCTCGAGCTCGGCGGGTGTGATCCCTTCGTCGTGCTCGAAGATGCCGACGTCGCCGGCGCCACCCGCTCGCTCATCGGTGCCCGCTTCTTCAACGCCGGTCAAGTGTGCGTGGCGCCCAAACGGCTGATCGTCCACGAAGCCGTGGCCGACGATGTCATCGACGGGCTTACCCAGCGCCTCGGGCGGATGCAGGTGGGCCCCGGCCTCGAGCCGAGTTCGACCATGGGGCCGTTGCACAGCGAAGCGGGGCGGGCTCGACTGGAAGACCAGGTGGCCGACGCCCTCGACAAGGGGGCGAAACAAGTGGGCGGGGGCCGGCCCTCGGAGCCGGGAACCGAAACGGGTTGGTTCCTCCAACCCTCGCTGATCCTCGATCCCCCGCCCCAGGCCCGCGTCCGCACCGAGGAGACGTTCGGGCCGGTCCTGTCGGTCGTCCGGGTCTCCAGCGACGACCAGGCGGTGGCTATCGCCAACGAAACGCCGTTCGGGCTCGGCTCCTCGGTGTGGAGCGCCGACCGGTCCCGGGCCATGGCTGTCGCCCACCGCATCCCCGCCGGCTACACGTGGATCAACGCCGTGGGACGCGTCTACGACGAACTTCCCTTCGGCGGCGTGAAGGACTCCGGCTTCGGACGCGAGCACGGAGTCGAGGCGCTCGACTCATACCTCGAGGACCACACCTACATCGTCGGCTGACCTTTACGGCCGGACGAGACGAAGGAAGCCACCGGATCCCGGAGATCCGTTTGGGAAGGGAAAGTGGCCGTCGTCAGCCGGGCAGGAGGAGGCCTCGGCCGCCAACACGCCCCCTGCTCGCCGGGCGCGGCACGCAGGTGAGGGCGACGACGTCTGCCTGATTGGGGGCGGCGACGGAACCAAAGACTGCGCGGCCTGACGGCACAGAGGGTGCTGTCGGGCTCCAGCCGCACCAGAGGCGGAAGCTTGATTGGTCGCCCCCGGACAGCGACAACGACACGGGCGGATGCTCCAGAAGGCAGGTCGCTCGGATCCGATGAGCGGGTGCCGGGAACCCGTCCAGGCTGTCAGTTCAGCTTGAGGATCCTGGGGGTCGAGCTGGGGCTGGCGGTGGCGATGGCCGCCTCCTTGGCAGGGATCATCCGCCAGGTCAGTCGTCCCCACACCGCGGTTCTCGGCCGCCTCCCCGGCCCGAGCGTATTCCGCAACGTGGATCGCTTCCCCGACGCGCAGACCGCGGACGGCTTGGTGGTGATGCGCTTCGATACCCCGTTGTACTACGCCAACGTCGAGTTCTTCCGGGACCGGCTGCGCCGGTTGGAGGCGAAGACGACGGATGGCCTGCGGGCCGTTGTCCTCGATGCGTCGGCCATCAATGAACCTTGATTCCTCTGGAGAAGCGGCGCTGGCTGAGGTCGCCGTCGACTACGCCGCCCGCGGAGTCCGCCTGTCCCTGGCCGAGGTGAAAGGGCCGGTGCTCGACGTCCTGCGGCCCTCCGGCTTCTACGAGCAGCTCGGGCCGGAGCGCTTCACATTCACCGACGACGAGGCAGTGCGCCGGGCCCAAGCCTGGACTCTCGAACAACCAGTGCTCGAAGTTCGTCTCGCCGCCGTAGCCCCGGTAGGGCGATCGGCAGCATGAACTCGATGCGCGCCTCGTCGGCGAGGCGGGCCAGCTTCAGGTTCCCCTCCCACGAGGCGTCCCAGCGTTCGGGACCTTGGTGACCGCCATCCCCGAGGAGCAGTTGGAGGCGAAGACCCCGACTTGAGCCGGTTTGAGTTGAACATGGGGGAATACAAGCGTTTCGTTGGCATGGCTGCTCCGGTTGGTTGCGCTCTCGCGGGCGCTGGCAATGGTGGCCCGCGTTCGAATGCTGCCTGCCGTCCACGGCTGGTCTCAGGCCGACAAGCAGTGTGAGCAGACCTGGAAGCGCGGATGCCCGGAACCGTAATGACCAGTCGCGCGAGGGTCGATAGAACTCGGCTGCGGGCGTCGGCTCATCCGAGGCCGTCATCCCCGAAGCGCGGCGGCGAGCCGCACCGCCTCCTCGGCAACGTCCCGGAACTGTTCGAGGATCTCCGGCGGCAGGCTCGCCGCCTCCCGGTCGATCGTCGCGTCGATGACGGGAGCCCCCGGGCTGGCGTGGTGGCGCCCAGCGCGCTGAGGACCGGCCGGAGAGCGTGTTCGAGGGCCAGGTAGTAGCCGGCCCAGGCGGCGATGATGACCGAGACCACGACCTTCCCCCGGAGGGCGTGATCGGGGAGGTTGTCGAGGAGGGTTTGAGCAGGCCGGTGTAGCTGGCCTTGTAAACCGGGGTCACGATGAGGACGAGATCGGCGGCCAGAACGTCGTCGAGCGCCTCCCGGGCTTCCGCTTCCGGCGCCCCGTGGGCCAGGCCGCCCACCGGGATCAGCGCCAGGTCCACCATCGTGGCCCGGCCCCCAACTTCCTCGAGGATGGCGGTGAACCGGTCGGCGGCGAGGCGTGTGCGGGACGGCGTCCGGGGGTTTCCCACGATGGTGACGATCCGCATGTCGCTTCTCCCGGTACCAGTGCCCTCCGACGCTACGACGTGCCCGGTGACCTCGGGCGAGTTCTCGCCAGGCTGGTCAGGGGAAGGGAAACGACCAACACTCTCGAGGCCCGCCTGTTCAGCGGTAGATTTCGTACTGCGGGGCGCCGCCGGGCCCTCGGCACGATTTGGAGCTCCGCCAAGATGTCTGTCAGCGCCGCTCGGACATGACCTGGCGACCGCGGAGCGGGATCGAGAGGCAAAGACGGCACTGCGAGCCCGGCTTCTTCGAGGGCCGCCGAGACCTCATCTCCGGCCCAGATTGCGAACGTTCACGTAATCCGGCAGGGTCTGCGTCACCGAATCCCGCACCTTGATCCCTGTTGTTGACGTTCTAGTCGCGTGGGGCTGCTCTCTGCTTGGGCGGTCGGCCGGGGCGTTTGTTGGGCCGGTAGCTGCGGCCTTCCATGAAGACGTGGTGGCTGGAGTTGACGAGCCGGTCGAGGACGCTCTCGGCGACGACGGGGTTGGGGAAGAGCGAATACCAGTCGGTGGGCGACCGGTTCGAGGTCAGCACCATGGCGCCGCGGTTTTGGCGCTCGGTGATCAACTCGTAGAGGTCATCGGCCTGGGCAGCGGTGAAGTCCCGCATGGCGAAATCGTCGAGGATCAACAGCTCGGGCCGGGCGAGCTTCTTGAGCCGGGCGCCCCAGGTTCGATCGGCGTGGCCACCGGCAAGGTCGGCGAGGACGCGGGATGTTTTCATGAAGGCGACGTTGTGGCCCCGGCGGCAAGCGGCGTGACCGAGCGCTTGGGCGATCATCGTCTTGCCCACCCCGACGGGGCCGAAGAGGATGACCGACTCACCGGCGTCGACGAACGCGAGGGCGGCGAGGTCGCGGATCTGGGGAGCGGGGATCTTGGGGTTTAGTGCCGCGCGGCCAGTAATGCCGCGTCGGGGACCCGCCGCAGGTTCAGCACCGTCTCGGTCGGGCTTCTGGGTGCGGACCTGAGCGATGGACGCGGCATTATCAGAGGCCCTCGAGGAAGGCGAGGAGCTTGTCGCCGGGTTTGTAGCGGCCAGGGCGGGTGTTGAGGGGAGAGCGCCGGTCCAGGGCTCGCTGTTTGAGGGTGGGGTCAGCGTGGATGTAGGCGTTGACCGATTCGAGCTTCTCGTGACCGAGCCACATAGCCAGGACCGCCGGATCGACACCGCATCGGAGCAGGTCCATGGCACAGCTGTGCCGGAGGGTGTGAGTGCTGATCCTCTTCTCATCGAGGTTGGGGCAAGCTCTGCGAGCAGTGGCAACGTGTTTGGCGATCAGGCGTTGGACGGCGTCGGGACTCAGCCGGCCGCCGCGGCGGGAGGGGAACACCACCTGGTCTGGTCCGCCGTGGCGCTCGTCGAGCCAACAGCGCAAGAGCTTGGTGGTGGGTTTGTCGAGGGGTGTGTCCCGCCGTTTGCGTCCTTTCCCGAGGCACTTGAGGTGAGCGGAGGGGCCCAGCTGGACGTCTTGGCAGCGCAGGCCGGTTAGCTCGGAGAGCCGCAACCCGGTGCGGAGAGCAACGACCAACAAGGTGTGGTCGCGGCGGCCCGCCCAGGTGGAACGGTCAGGGGCGGAGGCCAAGGCCTCCATCTCCTCTTCGGTGAGAAACGACCGTGGACTGGTGGCGGTCTTCTTTCTCGGGATGGCGAGGACCTGTCCGATCAGGTCGGCGTGCTCGGGATGGCGGTAGGAGGCGAATCGGAAGAACGAGTGGATGGCCGCCAGGCGGGTGTTGCGGCTGGCGACGTTGTTGTGCCGGTCGACCTCGAGATGGTCGAGGAACCGGGCGATCAGCGTGGCGTCTAGTTCGGCGATGTCGAGGTCGCTGGGATGCTTGCCGGTTTCGCTGCGGGCGAAGGCGAGCAAGAGCCGGAAGGCGTGCCGGTAGGAGTCGACGGTGTGAACGCTGGCGCCGTGCTGACGGTCGAGGCCGGCAACGAAGAAGGCCTGGAGGGTTGGGGCGAGGGCGGTCATCGCGGGCGGCTCCGGCGGGCTTGTGCCCGCTCGCTGGCCGCGGCGAGCAACTCGGGGACGGCTGACAAGTACCAGTAGGTGTCTTTCGGTTGCGCGTGCCCGAGCCAGGCTGACAGCGACGGCAGGAGAGGTTGGACGTCTTGGCCGCTGCGATACCACCCGAGCAAGGTGGCCACCGCGAAGCTGTGCCTGACATCGTGATTATCCCGATGTCGGGATAACCACGGTTATGCCGACGTCCGCGTTATGCCGACCTCGGCGTGCGATCCCCTGCGGCGCCGCGTGATCAGACTTCTCATCTCGGCATAACGCGGGTTGTCGTCGCCATCGTCTTCTTCCTCGTGGAAGAGAAGGAGGCGGGCATGGCGAGGACGACGAGCAGGGTGAGCAGGGTGTTGGTGAGGGGCCCGTTGGGCCCGTTCGCCAACGCATACCGGGAGAGGCTGGAGGAGCGCCGCTACTCACGGCTGTCGGCGGTGAACCTCCAACGGCAGGTGGCCCACCTGAGCCGTTGGCTCGACGGGCAGAGGCTGGGTGTCGAGCAGCTGGACGAGGCATGCATCGAGGCGTTCTTTGCGGACCAGCGGGCCAGGGGTCGCCAGTCCACGCTGTCGCGGCCTGGCCTGTCGTGGCTCCTCGAGCTGTTGCGGGAACGGGGCGTGCTGGGCGTGGCGGCGTCACCGGCACCGTCGCCGACGGAGGAGCTGATGGGCTCGTTCCGCCGCTACCTGCTGGTCGAGCGGGGTCTGGTGCCCGGCACGGTCCGGGGCTACGTGGACCGAGCCCGCCGGTTCGTGGTCGGGCTCGGTCCCGCCAGGCTCGGGGACGTGACGCCCGCCGAGGTGACAGCCGCCGTGCTCCGGGAGTCGACGGCCGTGTCGGTGAGCGCGACGCACAACTACGTGGCCAGCCTGCGCGCCTTCCTCCGCTTCTGCTTCCTCGAGGGTCTCGTGGACCGCGACCTGTCGGAGGCGGCGCTGCCGATCACCGGCCGGAGGCGCTCGTCGCTGCCCCGTGGGATCGCCAAGCACGAGGCCAACGCGCTGCTCGCAGCCTGCGACCGCCGCACGGCGATCGGTCGACGCGACTACGCGCTGATCATCACCCTCCTGCGCCTCGGACTGCGCAGGGGTGAGGTCGCCGCCCTGAGGCTGGACGACATCGACTGGCGGGCCGGCGAGCTGGTCGTGGTCGGCAAGGGCGGACGGAGGGACCGGCTTCCGCTCCCCGAAGACGTCGGGGCGGCCATCGCCGCCTACCTCGGGCGCGGCCGGCCAGCCAGCGACCGGCGCGAGGTGTTCCTCCGGGCGAGGGCGCCGTTCGAGCCGATGGCGGCGGGCACGGTCGCTTCGACGGTGCGGCGGGCCTGCCGGCGGGCGGGCGTGGCCGAGGTGGGCTCGCACCGCCTGCGCCACACGGCGGCCTGCGAGATGGTGGCGGCCCAGGTCCCGCTGCCCCAGATGGTCCTGTCAGGAAGTTTGTGTAAGAGGAGTATCCACCATTCCTGTATCGAGCCGGGGCAGGCTTGATACAAAAGGAGGATATTCCTGTGTCGACGACCTCGGTTGATAACAAGAATGGTGAGGGGCCGGCGGCGGCGACTTCCGAGAACAAGGAATCGTTGTTGTCGCCGGAGGCGCTCGATGATCTGATGGCCAAGGTTGAGGCCAACGGGCTCGACCTGTTGGGCCCCGACGGCGTCCTGGCCGATCTGACGAAGACGATCATCGAGCGGGCTTTGGACGATGAACGGACCCACCATCTGGGCTACGAGCGGGGCGACCCGGCCGGCCGGGGTTCGGGTAACTCCCGCAACGGCACGTACCCGAAGACGGTCCTGACCGATATCGGTGCCGTGGACATCGAGGTGCCCCGGGACCGGAACGGGACCTTTGAACCGAAGCTGGTGCCGCCGTACTCGAGCCGCCTGGCCGGGTTCAACGAGCGGATCATCTCGCTCTACGCCGGGGGGATGACGGTGCGGGACATCCGCCGCCACCTCAAGTCGATCTACGGGATCGAGGTGTCGCCCGACCTGATCAGCACGGTCACCGACGGGATCGTCGAGGAGCTCAACGAGTGGCAGCACCGCCCGCTCGATCCCGTCTACCCGATCATGTACATCGACGCTCTGGTGGTGAAGGTCCGCGACCAGGGCACGGTGCGGAACAAGGCCGTCTACCTGGTCATCGGCGTCGATGTGGAGGGCCGCAAGCACGTCCTGGGCCTGTGGATGGGCGACGGCGACGAAGGGGCCAAGTTCTGGCTGAACGTGCTGACCGAGGTCAAGAACCGCGGGGTGGCCGACGTGCTCATCGTCTGCTGTGACGGCCTGAAGGGCCTCCCTGACGCCATCGAGACGACTGGCCCCAGGCGGTGGTCCAAACCTGTGTCATCCATCTGATCAGGGGGTCGACCCGCTACTGCTCCTACAAGGACCGCAAAGCCATCGCCCAGGCGCTGCGGCCGATCTACACCGCGGTCAACGAGGCTGCCGCCGCTGACGCCCTCGACGAGTTCGAACTGACCTGGGGCGAGCGCTACCCGGGCATCGTCCGCCTGTGGCGCAGCGCCTGGGAACGGTTCACGCCGTTCCTGGCCTACCCGGCCGAGCTGCGCAAGATCGTGTACACCACCAACCTCATCGAGTCGGTGAACTTCCAGCTCCGCAAGGTGTCCAAGAACCGGGGCCACTTCCCCAGCGACGGCGCCGCCCTCAAGCTGCTCCGCCTCGTCGCCCGGGACATCACCACCACCCGGGGCGGAGCGGCCGGCACCGGCACTTACGCCTGGAGACAAGCACTAAATATCCTTGATATTCACTTCCCAAATCGGCTAGTATTTACCCTATAAACAGAGCCACGGGATGCTCTCTTACACAAAATCCCGGACGGGCTCCCCCAGATCGCACAGGTGCTCCGCCACCGGAGCCTGCAGTCCACCGCCGTCTACGCCCGGGTGGACCTCGACCGGCTCCGCCAACTGGCGCGGCCCTGGCCCGGAGGCGGCTCCCGATGACGACGCTGGCCGATCACGTCGAGGACTACCTCCGGCTGCGCCGCGCCCTGGGCTACAAGCTGGAGCGGGCCGGTCACCTCCTGCCGAAGCTGGTCGACTACCTGGAGGCCGCCGGATCGTCGACCCTGACCACCGAGCTGGCGATCTCCTTCGCCCGCCTCCCCGCCAACGCCCGGCCCACTCACTGGGCGGCGCGCCTCACCGTCGTCCGCGGTTTCGCCCGCTACCTGCAGACCGTCGAGCCGGCGACCGAGGTCCCGCCGGTCGCCGTGTTCCCCGCCCGCCGCCACCGTCCTGCCCCCTACCTCTGGTCCGCCGAGGACATCGGCATGCTCCTCGATGGCGCCCGGGCGCTGCACCCACCGCTGCGGGCCGCCGCCTACGAGACGCTCTTCGGGCTCCTGGCGGTATCGGGCATGCGCGTGGGCGAGGCGGTCGGCCTCGACCGTGACGACGTCGATTTCGACGCCGGCGTCATCACCATCCGCCACGCCAAGTTCGACCGGCCACGCCTGGTGCCACTGCACGCCACGACCACAGCCGCGCTGCGCGCCTATGCGGCCGAGCGCGGCCGCCTCTGCCCGACACCCCGCTCGACGGCGTTCTTCGTCTCGGGCGTGGGCACCAGGCTCGACCGCAGCGCCGTGGCGATGGTGCTCAGGCGGATCACCACCGCCATGGGGCTGCGCAGCGCCACGGTCCGGCCCACCCCGCACCAGCTGCGGCACAGCTTCGCCGTCCGCGCCCTCGTCGACTGGCAGCGGAGCGGCGTCCGCGTCGAGGAGCACATCGCCGTCCTGTCGACCTACCTGGGCCACGTCAGCCCCGCCGACACCTACTGGTATCTGTCGGCCTCTCCCGAGCTGATGGCCCTCGCCGCCGAGCGGCTCGATGCCCGCTTCGGAGCCGGGCGGTGAGCGCGCTCGCGCCTGCGCTCCAGGCCTTCTTCACTGACCGCCTCATCGCCCAGCGCGACGCCAGCCCCAACACGGTCGCCGCCTACAAGGCCGGCCTCCGCCTTCTGCTCGCCTTCGCCGCCGAGCGCACCGGCAAGAGCCCGAGCGCCCTCGACATCGCCGAGTTGGACGCACCGCTGGTCGCCGCGTTCGTCGACCACCTCGAGCACGAACGCCACAACAGCGTGGCCACCCGCAACAGCCGTCTGGCGGCCATCCACTCGCTGTTCGGCTACCTGGCGCTCCACCACCCCGAGCACGCGGCGTCGATCCAGCGTGTGCTGGCCATCCCCGCCAAGCGCACCCCACGCACCCTGGTGACCTACCTCGAAGAGGACGAGGTCGACGCCCTCCTCGGCTCCTGCGACCTCGCCCGCTGGACCGGACGGCGCGACCACGCCATGTTCGCCCTCACCATCCAAACCGGGCTGCGGATCTCCGAGCTCGCCGGGCTCGAATGCCGTGACATCACCCTCGCCGCCGGCGCCCACGTGCACACCATCGGCAAGGGACGCAAGGAGCGACGCACACCGCTCGTCCCATCGACCCGAGCGATCCTGATGGCCTGGATGGCCGAGCGCCATGGGGCACCGACCGATCCGCTCTTCCCGACCACCACCGGCACACGCATGAGCCGCGACGCCATCGAACGCCGCCTCGCCCACCACCTGATCCTCGCCGCCACAACATGTCGATCAATCGCCGCCAAGCAAGTGACCATGCACACGTTGCGTCACACCGCCGCGATGCGACTTCTGCTCGCAGGCAACGACATCACCGTGATCGCGCTGTGGCTCGGCCACGAGCAGATCGCCACCACGAACATCTACCTCCACGCCGACATGACCCACAAACAACGGGCCATCGACAGGACCAAGCCCCTGGCCGCCAAGCCCGGACGCTACCGACCCCCCGACGCTCTCCTCGCGTTCCTGGAGGCCCTGTGATTATGCCGACACAAGGTGGCTCAACACCCCGGCTGACCCGCCATCGCACGCCGAGGTCGGCATAACGCGGACGTCGGCATAATCATGCGGTCGCGGGCGTCGAGCCCGGGACCCCGGCAGAGGTTCCAGCCCGGCGACGGCGAGGAGCTGACGGAAGCCGGCGTTGAGGCTGCTGTGGCTGAGCCGACGCCCGCTGTTGGACACGAAGAAACCCGTCGTCAGCGGCTGTGGCCAGCGCCGGTCACGGCCCGCGGTGTAGGCGGCCAAGGCCGTCACGGTCGTCGGGTGGAGAGCCAGGACTCTCGATTTGTTGAACTTCGTGGCCAGGATGGCGATGGTCCCCGTCTCCAAGTCGACGTCCGTGCGGTTGAGGCGCAGCGCCTCACCCGGGCGCATGCCCGTGACGGCGAGAAGGCCGATCAAGGTCTCGAAGGTCGCGGCCCGCAGGGGCGGGGACAGCCGTCGGGCCTGGGCCATCAGCGTGTCGATCTCGCCCGCCGAGTAGATGTGCGGGGGAACCCGGCGATGCCCGGTGGAGATCACGTCTCGGGGCGGGACCTCGCAGCGTGGATCCAGGGCGCGGAGGTGGGTGGCGAAGCCTCGCACAACGCTGAGACGCTCCGCGTGATGCGAATCGCCGGCCCCCGGCGATACCGCCCAGGCCGCGGCAACCTCGGTGGTCACCGTGTCCAGTCCGGCTCGGCGCAACCAGGCGCAGAAGTCGGCCAACAGCCGGTCGTGATCGCGCAGCTTGAAGCCGAACGAACGGCGGATCGCGACGTAGTCCCGGGCGGCCTGCTCCAGCACGACGGCGGTCACAGGTCCGCCCCTGGCCACGGGCGAGCCAGCGTGGCGACCGACATCGGGTCGGCGACCGCGTAGAGGGCCGTGGTGGTGACATCGGCGTGGCGAAGCAACTGGGCGACTTCCGCCAGCGGGGCGCCCGCCCGCAGCGTCGCAGTGGCCACCAGGTGCCGCAGGCGGTGAGGGCCAACCCGCGGTTGTCCGGCCCGGTTGCAGCTCAACCGCACGACGGCGGCGACGCCGTCGGGCGTCATCGGCCCAAACGGGGCGGTCGCCTTCACGAACACGGCCCGGGATGTCGTCGTCGGCCGGCCGCCCCGGAGGTAGGCGGCCAGTGCCTTCCCCACATCGATCGGTATCGGCACCACGTCGGCCCGCCCGCCCTTGCCGGCCACCGACAGTTCTCCGCGGCGCCAGTCGATGTCCTCAAGACGGAGGCTGGCGACCTCCTGGGCCCGCAAGCCCAGGCGGATCAGGACCGTCAAGATGGCGGCGTCGCGGCGTCCCGTCGCCGTCGTGGTGTCACAACTGGCCAGAAGGCGTCTGGCCATGTCCTCGGAGACGGGCGACGGCGGAACCATCCGCACCCGCCCCTTCAAGGGCGGAACCACCCCCGCCAACCGCCCGGAGGTGCGGCCGGTGGCATGCAAGAAGCGCAACAGGGACCGCAAGGCGGTCACCGTGCAGCGCAGTGACGGCCCGGGCAGCACTTCCGCGGCGGCCTGCACAGCGGCCAACACCGCGGTGGCGTCCAGTTCGCCGACGGCGATCTCGCCGTCATGGCGACAGCGTCTCAGGCACGCCTCCGCCCGCCGGACATACTCCTCGGCTGTCGTCGCCTTCAGCCCTCGCTGGTCCACACACCACCGGCGGAACGAGTTCCACAGCTCGATTTCCGCTGCCGTGCGCCCGACCCGAACGGTGGTCGCCGGCGGAGCCGCACCGGTCGCCCGCAGGTACGCCAGAACGGGCGTCAACGATCTCGGCGACCTACACCAACTGCGCCGACACGAGGCGAAGAACTCGCCGATCACCTCCGTGCTCAGCTCACCGACCGTCAGTTCCCGGTCGTCCATCCACCGGCTCAGATTCCCCACCAGCAGCATCAACTGCCCGGTCCGGCCCTCCGAGTAGCCCTGCCCCACCAGTGCCGCCTGGATCCCTTCTCCGAACGACTCAAGTGGTCCGCCCACACGCACCCTGGTTGCCATGCCCGCTGCTCCTCTCCTCGAGAAGCTTCGAGCCTTCACCCCAGGCAGTAATGCCGCGTCCCTCGGTGCCCACGGGGCGCAGGGCGCCCTCCCGACGTAGTGCCGCATACGTGCTCGGGCCCCGACGCGGCATTACTGGCCGCGCGGCACTAAAGGCCTAACGCCGATATCGGCATTTGGCCTTGTAGGCGAAATCGAAGTCCTCCAGGGTGGAGGTCTCCTCGAAGCGGGCCTGCCGGACTCGTTTGACGAGGCTGGACGCTTCCCGGCGAGCGATCTCGTCCTCGCAGAGGACCTGGAGGAACTCGAGGTGGCCGAGTTCACCGGCCCGGGCTTGGCCGAGGCGAGCCTCGAGGGTCTCGAGCATCCCGGAGAGCTTCAACGTGCGCAGCGTGGTCTCGAGCTGATGCTGACGGGTCATGGCTTCCCTCCGTTGGGTGAGCAGGATCAGGAGGCGGTGTCTTCGATGTCGAAGAGCCGTTCGGGGCCGTGCAGGTGGGCTGGCGCCCGGCAGGCCCCGGGGGCTTCCGCACTGGGGTCGGTCTCGGTGCCGGCGGCGAGGATCCCCTTGACGGTGCGGTAGCTGGGATCACCGACGGCCAGAGCCCGGCGGCAGGCGGCGTCGAGCCGGTCAGCGCCGTAACGCTTCTCGAGGCCGAGCACGCCCTGGGCGGAACGAAGCCGGTAAAGGGGCTCTACGCGAATGAGTGGGGAGAGCGGGCTCGAATCATCGCGGCGGGAGAAGCATCCCATTTGACGCCGCCGGTGTGAAGCAGGACGCGGAGCCGGTAGTGCTCGAAGTTCCGGAAGCCGTGGCCGCAGCGCTTGACCTTCTTCACGAGCAGATTGAGCGCCTCAGTAGGTCCATTGCTGGCCCCGGTCTCGTGGTGAGCGAGGATCTCGGCCCGCCAGGAGGCCAGCGTTCGCCCCAGGGCTTGGATCTCGGGCACGTCGTCAGTGGCGCAACCGACGATCGCCTTGTCCAGCAAGGTGGTGGCGTCGGTGACGTTGTCGGCCAGGTACACGTCACGGACCGATTCCTTGGCCAGCCAGGCGCCGAGAACCTCGTCCTTGGGGTCACCTATTCGCAGGGCCAGGAGCATGCGCTGGTTGCCGCGCTCGTCGAGGCGTTCGGCGCCCCGGAGGAGGACCTTGCGGATCCGGTAGAGCGGATCCCGCTTGCGGCCCCGGTGGCCGAGGGTCTCCTGCTGAACACGGCGCCGAACCCCGTCCAGGCAACGGTTGGCGACGCCGACGACGTGGAACGGGTCGGCCACCCGGCGGGCATGATCGAGGTGCGGGGAGAGCCCTTGGCGGTAGGACTCGTGCAGATCGGTGGCCACGGTGGTGATCCCGTCGAGCCACTCGTCGGGCCGCCCGCCCAGCCAGGCCCGAACGTCGCCAGCCGTGTTGCCTTCGATCAGGTCGATCATGACCTTGCGGTCCAAGTCGACCAGGCCGGTGACGAACCGTGTTGGGTGCTCGGGTTTGGCCTTGAGGAAGGCCGTTTCGTCGACACCGAGCTGGTGCACCGGGCCGACCCGGCCGGGGTCTTCCACCAGGGGTGTGCCGTGCTCGACCACAGCGTCCATCACGGTGGACCACGACACGCCGAGCTCCCGGGCCAGCCTCGAGACCGGCCGGGCTTCCTGGCCGACCCGCCGGCAGGCATCGGCGCCAGCCCGCCGCGTCAGCACCGACCGGGGCGACACATGGATCGTCTCTTCGGTCCAGGTCTTGGTGTCACACAACGGTTCGCGGCACCGCCACCGCCGCTTCGCCCACCGCAGCCGGGCCGGCCGCCCGAAGCAGGCCAGGTCCCGGATCTCGACCTCCATCCGGTCCTGTGCTTCGGCCACCACCCCGCAGCCCGGGCAACCGACCCGCTCGGCCGTGGTCTCGATCAGCACCACGACCTCGCCGTCCAGGTCACCGACCCCCAGCACCCGGAACCCGTCCAGTCCCAGCAACGCCTCGGCGAACCCGGTACCGTCACCACCCATCGGGGGCTTCTCCTCTCCTTGCAGCCGTCAGACAGCCGCAAGGATGGCGAGGCCCCTGACCTCATTGGTGGACCCCTTCAGACCAGGGCCCCAGGCGTCACGCTCCCCAGTTCATCGCGAAGAGCCGGTAAAGGGCGTTGACCGAGAGGAGCTCGGCCACCAGCTCGGCGCAGCCCCCGCCGATGTCGGCCGCTCGTTTGCGGCACCAGGCCGGGGTGCGCATGAAGAACGCCACCTTCTCGGGCGGGTAGTCGTTCCAGTCGGTCTGCTTGCCCCGCTCCTTGCGGGGATGGGTCTTGACCAACTGCCCGTCGCAGAAGAACTCGACCGTGGTGGTCGACTCCCGGGCGTCGAGGCGCCGGCCGATGAACCGCCACGGCAGCGAGTAGAGCGTCCGGCCGACCTTGGCGTGGATGTCGGGGTAGACCATCGGCGTCGACCAGCGGGCCATCTCGTAACGCTGGGCGGGCAGCGGGATCAGGGCGTCGGCCTCGATGGCCTCGAACACCACCGCCGGCGCCGCTCCCTCCAGCGGCCGGCACTGGCGGCCCCCGGCCACCTCGGCGCACCACACCAGCGCCGCGTCCTGCATCGCCGCCTCGGAGGCGAACTCCCGCCCGGCCCAGAACGAATCCCGGATATAGGCCATCGGGTTTTCGACTCGGGGCTTGTCCTTCGGCTTGGCCGCCCGGGCCGGGTCGACCAGCGTCCCGTAGTGGGTGGCCAGTTCGCCGTAGGTGCGGTTGAGCTTGGGATCGTAGAGATCGGGCTTGAGCACGCCGGTGCGGAGGTTGTCGATCACCGTCCGGGCCGTCACGCCAGCGAAGAACTCCCAGGCGGCGATGTGCGCCGAGATCCAGGCCGCCAGATCCATGCGCAGCACCGGCCGGATGAACATGTGCCGGGAGCACGACAGGACCATCACGAACACCCACACCTTGCGGCGCCGGCCAGTGGCCGGGTCGAGCCACATCCCCAAGAAGCCGTAGTCGACCTGGGCCTCGGCACCGGGCGGGGGATCATCCCGCCGCACCGTCACCTGACCCCGGGCCACCTCCTCCGGCAGGTGGGCGTAGAGATAGCGCCGGAAGCTGGCCAGACTGACCGACAGGCCCTCCTCGTCACGGAGGCGCTGCCACACCGTTGTCGCCGTGATCGTCTCCAGGTCGGCCTTGATCCGCTCGTGGAACCGGGAGATCTCCGCCCACGTCGGATGGCGCAGATCCGCCACCACCAACTCCGGGAACCACTCCCGGACCAGTTCGGCCCACCGCTCCCGGCTCACCGGCGGACCGCCCGGCACCAACCCGGCCGCCTCCGCCGGCGCCACGTACTTGGCCACCGTCTCCCGGTCCACCCCCACGCTCCGGGCCACCTCGGCCTTGGCCCGCTGCGCGTACCAATGCACCAGGATCTCGATCACATCCACAACCACGAAGGTTCTCCTTGCCATCGGTCCTCCCGTCCGAGCGACGGGAAGAGGCTCCAAAAGCAAGGGACCAAGGTGGGGGACCCCACCCAGCTGCTGGATTCCGTGAACGCCCTACTGCTGGATTCCGTGAACGCCGAGCTGCTGGATTCCGTGAACACGAACCCCGTCAGACTGCGGGATTCCGTGAACGCTCACACCCAGATGCACGCCACTCGGCGGAGTTGCCCCCACCAGGAGCACATCGGGTTCTTTGGTCCCTCGGGGAAGCCGAACAGATCGGCGGGCCTCCCCGGCGGCGGCGTTGAGGCCCGCCGCGAACTCGCTCGACAGCTCTGTTGTCGGAGGCGAAGATCCGCAGCCAGCGTTCCCAGTGAGTGGCGTGCAAGTCCTGCTCGGCCTGAATGAGTTCGGCGAGCTGCTGGAGCCGGGGGCGTCAGGGAGCTGAAGGTAGCGGCGCATGACCAGCGTGGCCCGGTTGAAGAGGAACTGACGGGCGACGGTGGTTGTCGTTTGCCAGC
The DNA here is from genome assembly GCA_040756995.1 of Actinomycetota bacterium. GTDB lineage: Bacteria > Actinomycetota > Acidimicrobiia > IMCC26256 > BP-133 > BP-133. The sequence goes on from JBFLYK010000001.1 coordinate 76,410, forward strand.
CCGATGGGACCACCCCGTTGCCAGAAGGATGGGACCACGTCGGGTCTCTCGCAGCCGGCGAGATCGGATGATCCTGGTGACCGGCTGGGGCTGTCAAGCGCCGGTTCGGCGGCGCCCTCCTGCCGGCGGTTTGGCGGGTGACGGTGTGAGCTTTGGTTTTTCCCGCTGGCGGTAGGACTGGCCCTCGATGACGAGCTCCCAGGCGGCGCTGGTGATGCGGTCGACGGCGGATTGGGCGAGGAGGGGGTCGGCCATGACGGCTAGCCATTCACTGGGGTCCCGGTTCGAGGTCAGCACGGTGGCGGCCTGGTGGTGTCGCTCAATCACCAGGCCGTAGAAGTCGGCGGTCTCGGTGGCGTCGAGCGGCTGTAGGGCAAAATCATCGATCAGGAGGAGCTCGACGCCGATGAGCTTGCGCATCTCGGTGTCGTAGCTGGCGTCGAGGCGGGAGGCCTTGAGCCGCTTGAGGAGCTTGTCGGCCCGCTCGAAGTGGACCGGGATCCGCCGGCGGCAGGCGATGTGGCCGAGGGCCGTGGCGAGGAACGTTTTCCCCACGCCGACCGGGCCCAAGATCAAGGCGTTGCGGGCCTGTTCGACGAAGCGGAGGGAGACGAGTTCGGCCCAGATGGCCCGGTCGTAGGTGATGTCGGCGGTGTCGTCCCAGGCTTCGAGGACCATGGTGGGGTCGAGGTGAGCGGCCCGGGCCCGGACCCCGGCCGACTCGGCGTCGCGGCGGCTGACCTCGTCGGAGAAGAGCTGCTCGAGGAACTCCAGGTGAGAGAGCTCATGCTGGCGGGCGAGAGCGAGGCGCTCGGGGAGGGTGTCGAGGAGCCGGCCGAGGCGCAGCCGGCGCATGAGCGCCTTGAGGTCGGGGGAGATGGTCGGGGTCAGCGTGCTCATCAGGCCTCCCTCCGTGCCTTGAACTCGGAGGGGTCCCGAGCAAAGCGGCCCTCGACCACGTTGGGAGGCAAGGGCAACGGCGGCTGGGTCTCGGCGGCTTCCCGGGCCCGCTCGAGCATGCGGGAGATGAGGTTGACGTCGACGGCTTCGGCGTCCAGCGCCTTGGCGCAGGCGGCCTCGACTCGTTCCGCTCCCCACTTCTTGACCAGCCCGAGGAGCCGGTAGACCTGCCGCATGCGGGTCCAGGGCAGGGGTGTGTCCAAGATGGCGGCGGCGTAGGTGCCGATGGCCGGGCCGTGATCGGCGGCCATCCGCCGCAGCCGGTCGAGGTCCCGGGTGGCATAGATCTCTTTGCCGGTGGGCAGGTCGGCCGGGTCGGTGGAACGCCCGCCCGGTGGCTTGCGGGGATGGACCTTGACCAGCTCGCCCCGGAAGTAGAGCTTCACAGTGGTCGAGTCCCGCCGGGCCTTGAGCCGCTGGCCGATCAGGTGGTGGGGAACGGAGTAGATGGCCTTGTCGACTTCGACGTGGAAATCCCTGTGGACCTTGGGTTCGCTCCAGCGGGGCACGTCGAACGGAGCGGCCGGCAGCGGCAGCAGCAGCGGGGCTTCCTCGGCCCGGAACACGTCCAGGGGCCGGCACTGGGTGGTGCCGTGGATGCGCATCCCGGCCCGCTCCATGCACCACACCGCTGCTCGGGCCCGCACGTCGGCCAGATCGGCGAAGTCTTCACCGTCAAAGAAATTTCGCCGGGCATAGGGAACGACGCGCTCCACTCTGGGCTTGTCCGTCGCCCGGCCAATGCGAGCCGGGTCGATGGCGAAGCCCCGAGCCTGGGCGTACTCCAAGAACGTGTCGTTGAACCGGGGGGACGTGTTGTCGGCCTTCTCGACGATGGTCTTCATCGAATCGGGGATGACCACCGGGAAGACCCCGCCGAAGAAGCGCCAGGCCGCCTCGAACCCGGCGATGACCTCCTCGGTCGTCTGGGAGAACGTTGGCCACACGAACTGGTGGCGGCTATAGACGGCGGTGAAGATCAGCGCCCAGCACACCCGGCGCCGCTCGCCGTCGCGAACCAGGCCCAGGCGGCCGAAGTCGACCTGACACTCCCGACCCGGCGGCGGATCGTCGACCCGCACCGTGATCGACCGCCGGCCGGCCCCGCACCGCTCCACCGCGAAGCGGGCCAGCGTCCGATGGGGGACATCCACGCCCCGGCGGCGCAGAAGGTCGCCGATCTTGACCACCGTCAGGTCGGCCTTCACCCACTCCTTGATCTGGGCCTCGTGCTCGAGGAGCACCCGCCAGGTCTCGCCGTGGCCGTCCGGCCGGCAGGGCCGGACCCGCTCGCAGACCTGGCCGATCAACTCCTCGGTCAGCTGCGACTCGTCCCCGTTGCGCTCCAACCCGACATCGACGGCAGCGACGATGTAGCGCCGGGCCGTCTTCCGATCCACCCCCGCTGCCCGGGCCACCGGTCGCTCACCGTCCCCGCGCAGCCACCTCCGCAGAATCTCTCGAACCTGGACCACCGATACCTCCCGGAACGCCATGGGTCTCCTCCGCGTCCTGCGTCGGAGACCAAGCCGAACGCATGTTCAGCCGGCGTTGGTGGACCCCCTGGGTGGTCCCATAACTGGCAACGAAGGTGGTCCCATCCCACTGGCAAAACCAGCGGTCACCTGGTCCCATGAAGCTGGCAGGCGACAGTGGTGTCAACGGCCAATCGTTGGGAGGTTGGAAGCTCAGGAGGGAGGGAAACCACTCGGACACCGGGCGCTGGTAGATGTGCATTCACGATCAGCCGCTGAGAATCCACAGGTGCCCAGCAGAGCGGCGGAATGGGTGAGGTGATCCTGAGCCATCGACCGCATGGCCATCGATTCCTCGATGTCCACGTAGTCCGTGATCAGGTCGACACCTGGTGGCCTTGGAGAAACAAGTCGTCGCTCCAGGCGAGAACGAGCGGAGCCGGCATCACCCGATCACCTCGTCGGGGGCATTTCCAGCCTCTCCGGCCTGCTTGGCCCTTGCGCGCCGCCTGGACGCTCGGATAACTAGTTCGGCCTGCGATACCGCTGGCCGCTGCCCTGGCGAAGGACCAGGGCGTCCCCCGGGTCGCTCCGGATCATGGCAGCACGAGGGACCACCCACAGGAGGCTGCAATCCTCCCGTCGCGTATAGGCGTTTCTGGCCGCCTGCCAGGCGAGGACCGGGTCGGCTGCTCTGACGCTTCCGATGTACGTGATCGGCTTGCCGGCGCCGCCGAACTGAGCGAAGACCTCATACGCATCCCGGTCGCCAGGCTGGTTCATGTCAGGCCGCCAGCGCTGCCTTGCCGATACCGCTCATTCCGGGTCAGCGACTGCTGGATCGACTCCACCCAGTCCTTGTAGTGCGGGCCGCCGTCGTTGATGATGTTCTTGACCTCGGCCCAGTCCGGCGGAGCGTACACCCACTCCCCGGACTCTTCGTCGTAACGCACGAGGTCAGGTGAGAGGTGGAATCCCAATTCTTGAACGACGGGGACGATTTTGGCGATCCAACGCTGTCGGAACGTGTCGTTCGAGTCCACCTTCAGGCCGAAGCGGTAGCCGGTGTTGTGCTGGTACGTCTCGGTGTCGGGAGGCCCGAAATAGGCCAGGAGCTGGGGAAACCACGTATCGATTCATCGCACGAGTTGATCATCTACCACGGGGCCCGTGCCGCCGCTACTCCCTCCCGACGGCAGGGCGGCCGGAACAACCGATCAAGCGGGCGGTCCAGGAGCGGGAAGTCGGCATCCTCGACATCGAAGCACGTGTGCTCGCAGTCGCTCGTGTCGCCCCTGCCCGTGAAGCCCGTATCTTCCCCCTCCCCGCCCACCAGGCCGTCGTCTCCGAGGCCGCCGTGGAGACGATCGTCGCCCCCTCCTCCCTCGAGGTGATCGTCTCCCTCCGCGCCGTAGAGAACATCGACGCCGGCTCCTCCGGAGAGCCGGTCGTCCGAGTGCGCGAGCGGGAGTCGTGTCCCTCCGGAGGAGAGGTCTGTGGCCGGCGTCCTGGGGGCTGAGTCGAGGGCATTCGGATTCTCCGGGTCGCCCGAGATGAGATCGTCGCCGTCATCGCCGTCGATGCTGTCCCGGCCGGCGCCGCCATGGATCTCGTCGTCGCCGTCGCCGCCGGAGATCACGTCATCGCCTCCCGGGGACCCGGCGGCTCCGTTATTGCCGACGACCTCCGCATCCCCGTAGATCAGGTCGTACCCGTCGTCTCCGAAGATGGTGTCTGACCCGCGAGGCACCCTTGGGTCCTGGGCCATGACGCGACTCTCTCCGAAGATGACGTCGCTGTGGCGTCCACCGTGGATGACGTCGTTCCCCGGACCGCCGAAAATCGTCTCGGCACCCCAACCCCCGTCGATGTCGTCGTCACCCTCGGACCCGTCGATGAAATCATCGCCGCCATCTCCGGCGATCCGGTCCTGGCCGGGCCCTCCGGTGATCTTGTCGCCTGCGCCTACGGCGAAGGGCTCGTTGCCCCCCTCGATGATGTCGTCGCCGTCCCCGCCGTCGATGACATCGTTGTCCAGTCCCCCGGAGATGATGTCGTTTCCACCCTCTCCGTGGATGCAATCGCGGGCGACGGTACCCGTGAGGACGTCGTCTCCGGGCGTGCCCCGGATGACGGTGTCGCAGGGGCGTTTCGGATCGCCGGGAAACGAATGACCAGCCGAACTGCGCCCTGGTGTGAGAACGATCACGACGAGCGGGACCGCCACCCGGAGCCAGCGCTGCCTCAGCTTGTTCAAGGGCACATCATCGCCCAGCTGACGCCGTCGGTCAGGTTCCGGCCGGCTCGAGCGTGACCGGGATCACGGACTGTCGGGTCATGCCGGTGAGGGGATCCGCGTCGGAGGTCCCGGTGAGCTGCCCGACGTTGGGCTCGGCAAACCCGGGGGACCGAGAGCGTGCCCGGGCGCAGCTCCTCGGTGACTCGCGCCGTGCCAGTGAGCGATCCGTTCGAGCTTTTCACCCGGATCTTGTCGCCGTAGGTCACGCCGGCCTCTTTGGCATCGGTGGGATGCACCAGGATGTCGGAAAGATCCGCCCGCACCGCACCGGCCGCGCCGTCTCGAAGTTGGCAGTTCATGTGGCGCAGCTGGCGACTGGGAATGAGTACGAGAGGAGCAAGCTCGTGGTGGGTGAGTTCGGCCGGGGCGGAGACGAGCGGTTCGGGTGCGAGTCGCCAGCGGCCTCAGCCGCTCGGCGAGCCGGCGACCGCTGACGTCGAAGGCCGATCCGGTTCCGATGTAGGACGCCACGGCATCCGACCCGGAGGTGGCCACGATGTCCCCCAAGCCGGCGGGGAGGTCGTCGAGCACGTCGGGCCAGGTCGACGGCTTCCGTTGGAGGAAGGGTGGTCGAGCCGATCGGAATGGTGGTGGAAGGCGGGGAGCGTCCTTTGGGGCAGGTGTAGCCGTGCGACAGTGGGTGATCGGGGCCGCCGCGCGCTGACAGGACACGGTCCTGGTCGACTTCGACGAGCACGCCGCGCAACGCTCCACAGAAGCGGCAGTAACTGCGTGTCGTCGGGGGCACGTGCGCTCCCTTCATCAGCGCTCAGTCGTGTTCGCCGCGCGTCGAGACGGATGGAAGGTCGTCACGCCGCGGGCACGGAGAGGTCAAATCCGAAGTCGAACGCAACTGCCGGCGCGCCGGTCGGCGAGAAGGATTCGAGAAGACGCGCGATCTCGGATTGGCAGCCCCCGCAACGCGCCCCGGCGCCGCTGCAGCGGCGGGCGACCCCGGTGCGATCGCGGGCGCCGGCCTGAATCGCTGCCATGATCTGGCGATCCGTCACGCCCCGGCAATGGCAGACGTACATGGCATCATTCTACCAATGAGTTGATAGAATCATCTAGTAGGATCACCGGACCTTGGTCAATACCCAGAATCAGAAGCACCGCTCGCGGCCTGTACCGCCTGCCAGATCCTGTGCGGTGACAGTGGCATCTCAAGATGGGTGCACCGAGCGGAGCGAGGGCGTCGAGCACCGCGTTGACCGCCGCCGAGGTGGAGCCGATCGTGCCGGATTCACCCAAACCCTTGGCTCCGAGCGGGTTGAGCGGGGAAGGCGTCTCCAAGGAAATGGTTTCGAACGAGGGCACTTCGCAGGTCGAGGGGACCAGATAGTCGGCAAAGTTGGCCGTGAGCGGCTGGCCCTCTGGGCTGTAGACGAAGCCTTCCCAGAGCGCCGGCGCCAGTCCCTGGGTCAGCCCGCCGTGGACCTGCCCCTCGACGATCATCGGGTTCAGTACCGTCCCGCAGTCGTCGACGGCCACGACCCGAAGCAGCCAACTGTTCTCGACCTATTCCTCACCGCGACTCGTCATTGAGAACGCGGGCCAGCAGGATGGAAGTACGGCGCGGTGTACGCACAACCCCCCCAGTGAACGACGGGGCTGGCCTGGGCTTGGGCTACCGTCAGACCGGCCCCGACGCCGCTCCGGGCGGGTTCGGCTCAGTCCCAGATCTCAGCGAAAGGCTGCGGCGGTGAGCAAGTTGCGCTACAGCGGGTCGGTGCGCTTTCTCTATACCGATCAGCGGCGGCACGCGCAGGCGCCGGCACGGCGCGAGGGCACCGGCGACGGACCGCAGCGGTCATCCCGTCCTACCCCCGATTCTTCGGAACTCTTTTCTGCATCGTGGAACGCCCTCCCTGCCCGATGATGAATCTCCTCGGTTGGCAAGTAACCTGCTCGAGTCCTCCTGCCTCGGTCAACGACTACAACGACCGTGGAAGCCGCCCGCTCTAGCTGTCCCGCCGACACCTAAAGGTCGCCACGTCAAGCGATGGAGCGGACCCCCGTGGTCGGCGACACCGCGGCGGCCCAGTCGTTCGCTTCGAAGGTTCATTGGCAGCTAGCCTCTTAACGATTAGACGAATATGCAGGGCTCGAATCAGCCTGAACGAGCTCCCCCTCAGCTATCCGGAGGCGACCATGTTCGACGACGACCAGCCGAACGGTAACTCTGAAGCTGTTCCCGACCCGTCGACAAGCGGGCAAGGTGACCGCCCGGGTGAGCACCCGGAACCTTGGGTCGCGGCCGCTCAGGAAGTTCAGGAACACATTAACGAACCTGCGGATGAAAACGGAGACACCTGACGGGAGGCTGATTGTGTGGGAACGTGTTTGCTCGGTCGGCGATATACCCGCTGGAGAAGGCGTTCTCATCGATGACGATGAACCCATAGCGATCTTCAACGTCGGTGGGCAGTTTCGCGCGGTCGCCGACCGCTGCAGCCACGCCGACGCATCGCTCTCGAAAGGATATGTCGAGAACGACACGGTCGCGTGTCCCGAGCACGGCTCGAAATTCTCACTTCTGACGGGTGAGGCGTTTTCGCCGCCTGCGACCCTGCCGGTTCGGGTTTACCCCGTAAAGATAGAAGATGGGTACGTCTTTGTGGAGCGCCCAACCGAACAGTCCGTAGGGCAGTAATCGGGGAGTCCTCCTGTGTTGATTGGGACGTCAACGTAGGATCAAACTGAGAAATGGAGTTGCAGGACTAATCACCCGCTCTCGCTTTACTCACCATCTGGCCAAGGGGCTCCCGGCGAGGGGAGGACTATAAAAGGCAGCGTAGAGTTGACCGGGCCGGCTGAGGTCCTCCGCGTAGCAGGTCCCTCCGTCCAGGATGCGCTGGTCCTCCCCGCGGTGGACGGCGTTGCCGAGTAAGCCCACGTGGCCCCCCTTTCCGTGTCGGCGATCGTTGTCTGGCTACGGATGAGTCGAAGTCAGTGCCGGGCGAGGATGTGGACAGCCGATCTCCATATCCCCGACAGAAGGCCGGTACGGGCTAGCACGAACGCTGAAGAGCCGCTGGCACAGGCGTTCTCCACGTTGACCACGGGCTTGCCGAGCAGGCCCGTTCCCCGCAGCGCGGTTTGCCCCCGGACGGCTTCCTGGCCCGTGGTGATTCCGGCAACGGAGTTCGAGAAGAACACCACGTCGATGTCTGCAGGACTGAGCCCGGCGTCCTTCAACGTCGCGGTCGCGGCCTCCTCGGCCAAGCTGCGAAGACTGCGGTCGAGGTGCCGCCGAAGGTGCAGACACCCGCGCCGCGGATGGAGACCGCCTGCTCTGTCATCAGTCGCGCCCTTTCCTCCGCCCGCTTGACGGGACCGGCCTCGGAGACGAGATTATACTGACACGTCCGGAGAAAGAAACGAGGGCCGATGGTCGCCAGCCGGCAACTGTGGATCGCGGGCGAGTCTGTCGGTGCCGCCGACGGCACGACGTTCCCGGTCGAAAACCCCTATTCCGGTGAGGTGGTGGCCCACGTGGCGCGGGCCGGTGCCGACGACGCTCACCGCGCTGTGGACGCCGCGACGGCCGCCCTCGGCGACTGGGCCGCGACGTCGGGCAATGCCCGGGCCAACGTTCTCCACCGGGCCTACCGCCTGGTGAGCAAGTACCGGGAGGAGCTGGCCCGCTTGCTCGTCGACGAGGGCGGAAAGATCGTGGCCGAGGCGGCGAAGGAGGTCCGCACCGGTGGCGCTTTCATCCGTCTGGCTGCCGAGGAGGCGCGGCGCCTCGGCGGCGAACTGCTGCCCGCCCCCGACGCCGCGCAGCGGATCGTCGTGGCCCACCGTCCCGTCGGCGTCGTGGCCGCCTTCACCCCGGCCAACGCCCCGGTGAATGTGTTCGGGCGCAAGGCTGCCTGTGCGCTGGGGGCGGGCTGCACCGTGGTGGTGAAGCCGCCCGAGGAGACTCCGCTGAGCACGCTTCTCCTCGTTGAGTTGCTGGCTGAAGCCGGCGTCCCGTCGGGGGCGGTCAACGTCGTGGTGGGTGACGCCCCCGCCATCGCGGGGGTGCTCACCACCCATCCCGCCGTGCGCCTCGTCACGTTCACCGGCTCGGCTCACCGGGGCCGCCAACTCATGGCACGGGCCGCAGAGGCCGGGACACCGGTCATCCTCGAACTCGGGGGCGTCGCTCCCTTCGTCGTCTTCGAAGACGCCGATCTCGACGCCGCCGTGGCCGGTCTCGTGGCCGCCAAGTTCCGGATGTCGGGACAGATCTGCGCCAGCCCGCAACGGGTCATCGTCCAGCGCGGGGCGGCCGACGGCTTCCGGGACAAACTGCTCCGGCGGGTCGCCACGCTGCGGTTCGGAGATCCTGACGACCCGGCCAACGACTACGGCCCGCTCTACCACGAGCGGATCCTGAAGGGCGTCGAGGCGTTGGTGAACGACGCCGTCTCGAAGGGAGCGACGCTCCTCTGTGGGGGCACCCGGGGGGAGGGACTGCTCTACCCGCCCACCGTCATCACCGGGGTGACCCCCGACATGGAAGTCCGCCGGGAGGAGGCGTTCGGCCCGATCCTGACGCTGGAGGAGTTCGGCGACGAGGCCGAGGCCGTGACCCTGGCCAACGACACCGATTACGGCCTCGGGGCCTACGTGTTCACCGCCGACGGGTCCCGCGGTTGGCGGGTGGCGGAGGCGGTCCAGGCCGGCGTCGTGGGGGTCAATGAGGCGTTCCCCGTCACCATCGAGGGGCCCTTCGGTGGGGTGAAAGGCTCCGGCTTCGGCCGCGAGGGCGGACGCTACGGGATCGAGGAGTTTCTCGTCACGAAACAGATCACGTTCCGGATCTGAGGGGGTTGGGATGGCAGGCCGCGTGCGGGTCGAGGTGATCCCGGCCCTCTGCCGGGGCCACGGGAAGTGCTCCCGGATCGCGCCCGAGGTGTTCACTCTCGACGAGAACGGGTTCGCCTGGGTGCAACTCGAGGAGGTTCCAGCCGAGTTGGCCGACCGGGCGCGCAAGGCGGTGTACGCCTGTCCGTCGAAGGCCTTGCTGATCACGACGGGGTGATGGAGATGGGAGACGCGGCGACGACCTTGATGGGCAAGCCGAACCGGCGCTATCCGCCTCGGACCTTCGACGAGGGCTCGAACATGCCACCCGACTACCGCGAGGCGGTGATCCGGCTCATCGTCGAGACCGGCGAACTCGGCTCCACCGAGTGGCACCGGCAGGCGATGCGGCGCATCGCCGGTTGGATCGAACTCGCCCCCGCTCTCGCCGATCGGGTGCGCATGGCCGAGTTCTACGCCGACGAGATGCGCCACGGGTTCATCTTCGAGAACCTGCTGCTGTCAATGGGCGAGTCCCTCGACCGCTCCGACGGCTCGAGCATCGAAGGGCTCAATCTGCTCGATGAGCTCAACTCCTGGGAGCAGGTGGCCGTGTTCATGACGCTGATGGACCGGGCCGCCTCCTTCCAGTTCGGCGACTATCGGAACTCGAGCTACGCACCGCTGGCCAGTATCGCCCCCTCGATGACGCTCGACGAGCAGGGTCACGCCACCACCGGGCTGCTCCACCTCAAGACGGTGGTCAAGACGGCCGAAGGGCGCCGGGCGGCACAGCAGGCGCTGGAGCGGTGGTGGCACGTCGCCCTCGACATGTTCGGCACCTCCACCGGACGGCGGCAGTTCCGATACATCGAATGGGGCCTACGGGATCAGACGAACGATGAGCTGCGGCAGGTGTACCTGAACCACACCCGACCGCTGCTCGAGGATCTGGGCTTGGAGGTCCCCGACGACCTCGCCCACCGGAGATTCGTCTAGTCGAAAGGCGAGTAAGTGACCGCGACCGCCGTGGCGAAGCAGGTCTACAACCCCGCGATCGAAAACCTGAGCCGGGAAGAGGTCCTACGGCTGCAGTGGGAACTGCTCCAGCGCCAAGTAGAGCACCTCTACCACACCAACCCGTTCTATCGCCGGCGGATGGAGTCGGCGGGGGCTGCTCCCGATCGCATCACCTCGCTGCAGGCCTTCCGCGAACTCGTGCCGATCTGTACGAAGAGCGATCTCTTGGCCGACCAGACCGAACATCCCCCGTTCGGATCCCGTCTCGGTGTGCCGCCCGAGCGGGTCGTGCAGGTCTTTCTCACCTCCGGCACTTCCGGGGTGGGCCAGGAGGTCTACGGCCATACCTGGAGCGACGCCCTGGCCGGCGGCAGCGCCCTTGTGGAAGCACCCTTTTATTGGGCGGGCTGGCGCCCCGGGGACCGCATTTTTTCCATGACGCCAATCGCCACCCTGGCCTTCGGCCTTTGCGCCCAGGAGGCGTTCCGCATCGGCGGCTACCAGCCCTTCCAGGTGTTCGTCCAGGACTCGGTGGCCAAGCTGCGGCTGATGGAACGTTTTCCGGCCCACGGCATGCTCCTCACCCCCGCCCACCTCGCCCGCCTGACGACCATCTGCGGGAACAGGGCATCGACCCCCGCCGGTCCTACCCCGAGTTCCGGTCGATCGTCATCGCCGGACAGTCCTATCCCGTCGAACTCGTCCAGGGCGCCGAGGAAGTCTGGGGGGTCAAGGTCTACGACCTCTACGGCTCCACCCAGGGCAATGGCAGCGTCGCCGCCAACTGCGAATACGGCGCTCTTCACGACGACAGGCGCACGGGCATGCACTTCGTCGAGCACCGCAACCTGCTCGAAGTCGTCAACCCCGACACCGGCGAACACGTCGAACCGAGCGAGGAGGGGATGGGCATCATCACCAACCTCGGGGTCGAGGGTTCTCCGCTCCTGCGCTTCCGCAGCGACGACAAGATGCGCTACCTCGGCACCGGCACCTGCCCCTGCGGAAGGGCCACCGGACTCATCGAGGCGGGGACGCTGTCCCGCTATGACGACATGATGAAGGTCCGGGGTATGAACATCTGGCCGCAGGCGATCGACGATGTCCTCTTCGGGAACCCGGCCGTTGACGAGTACCTCGGCCGGGTGTATGTCGACGAAGGCGACCTGGAGCAGATCGAGATCCGGTACGCCCTCAAGCCGGGCGTGGTCGCCGACGAGGAGCGCGACGCTTTCTCCGCCCGCCTGGTGCGGTTGCTGAAGGACCGGATCAACGTTACCTGCCAGCTGCAGGAGGTGGCCCGCGCCGAACTCCCGGTGTTCGAATTCAAGGCCGTGCGCTGGACCGACAGTCGCCAGGCGGATCTTCAGAAGAAGGTGTGGTGACTCAACCCGCCTTCCGTGCCCGGGCAGATGTTCGACTGCGGCGCTGTGGCCGGTGCCGGGCAGTTGCGGCGTGGTTGCCGAGGATGAGTGCCACGCAGTCGTCGGCCGGTGTTTCGGCATTGTCCCGCCCGGGGCGGAACCACTTGTAGACCCAGGTGCTCATGCCCAAGATGGCCTGGGCGGCGTAGCGGGGTCGATGTCGCTGATGGCGCCGACGGCGGCGACGACGATCTCGCCACGTACTCGGGGCTCGGCTCCGTGAGCCGTCGACGGTCGCTCTTCCTACCGCAGTTCCTCCCCCGCGGTCCAGTTCCCCAGGATCAGACCCACACAGGCGTCGGCGAGCGTCTCGATTTCGTCCTGTCCGGGGCGGAACCACTTGTAGGACCAGGTGGCCATGCCCAGGATGGCCTGGGTGGCATAGCGGGGTTCGATGTCGCTGATGGCGCCGGCGACGGCGGACTTGACGGCAGATTGGTAGGCGGCCAGGTAGCGGCGTTCCCGGGCGCGGATCTGCTCTTCGTAGTCGGGTTCGAGGCGGGGGCGGTGGTCGAAGAAAACGGTGAAGAGTGTCGGTTCGGACGCCACGGTGATGACCTGGTGACGGATGAGCGCTTCGAGGCGCTCCACCGGATCCTCGATCCGGAGGTGCTCGTCGAGTTTGGACAGGGCGACGTCGAGGGCCCGCTCGAAGATCATGTGGAGGAGGTTGGCTTTGGATTGGACGTAGTAGTAGAGGCTGGCCCGGCGCAGGTCGAGGGCGTCGGCCACATCGTCGAGCGTCCCGGCGTCATATCCCTTCTCGTGAAACACGGCGGCGGCGGCGACGATGATCTCCTCCCGCCGGGCCACGTACTCGGGGCTCGGCTCCGTGAGCCGCGGCCGTCCCGGCCCACGCCGCTTGGGAGCACCGTCGTCAGCGACCGTTGTCAAAACCTCGCCATCGTCTCTGAACAGGAGAATCACCTCATCGAAAGGGCCGGCGTCGGGAGCGGGACTGGTGGCTGAAGCACCTCGCCGGTCTTCACGTGGACGACCCCGGCCGGGCTGAGACGAATATCGGGAAGGACGGCCAAGCTCAGGAAGAGGAGCAGATACGGAAGCGGGACCGGGGGGCTCTGCTCGAGTGTCGCTTCCAGGCCGGTCAACTTCGCCGCGAGGATCTCGAGGGGGCCGTCGTACAGGCGGCCGAGCACGGTCAGGGGCAACTCGGCGTCGGGCGTCACGATCCCGCCGCCCAGTGCGACAACCCGCCGGTAGGCGGCGACCATGGCCTGAAGGTCGTGTCCGAGCAGCAGGATGTCGCGCGACCCGGTGAAGGACGATACGAGCGCCCGCAACCGGAGGCCGCGCAGGATGCCTCCTGTGATCCAGTCTCCCCGGCGGGAGACGAGGGCGACGTAGGAGGCGTCGAACGGGAGCGGACCTTCGATGCTGGCCGCAGCCCGAGTGATGACACCCTCCAACGTCATGGTCGGGCCGGCTCGGCAGACATCGGCGACGGTCCGATCATCCAGCGTTGCCGGTAGCAGACCCTCATCCTCGAGGTTGCGCCAGGTGACCGCACCGTCCGCGGCCCGTTCGGAAATAACCGGGCGACCGTCGGTCACGACGAGGCGCGGAGTAAATGATCCGACTGACTCCACGACGACGAGGTCGGCGCAGCGGCCGGGGGCGATTCCACCCAGGTGGGCGTCGAGCCCAAGGTAGACGGCGGGATGGAGCGACCCCATCCGGACGGCGGTGACCGGGTCGAGGCCAGCGGCCACCACACTGTGGATGACGGCGTCGAGGTGCCCGGCGGCGAGGTCGCTCGGTATCGGGCCGTCGGTGGTGAGCATCACCCTGTCGGTGGGAAGACCCGAGGCGACCAGGCCGGCGGCGAGTTCTGGCCCGTCGAGTCGCAGGCTCGAGTGACGCAGCATCACCCAGTAGCCGAGACGCAGTCGTTGCTCCACTTCGTTGGGGGTGATGGCCTCGTGGTCAGCGCTGATGCCGGCGCAAGCCAGGGCGCCCAGCGTCCGGGGTGAAGTCCCGGCGCAGTGGCCATCCACCCGAAGACCGGCGTCGATGACCGCCTCGGTGAATGTCACGATCCGCTCATCGCCGGCCAGGAGGCGGGGCCAGGCGGTCAACTCTCCGCTCCCCACCACGCCGGGGACCCCCTCGAGGAGTCGGGCCAGCCGTTCTGTCGACAATCGCTCGGCCTCCAGGGGGAGGAGACCATCGAGGCAACCTCGCAGGTTCCACAGGAACTTGACCGACGCTCCCGCCATCGCTTCGAGGACCCCGACCAGGACGTCGTCGTCGAGGGACAGGAGCAGGAAGGCGATGTCGGCCGATACCGTGGTGGTGCCGTGGGTGATGTAGGCGGGAACCGCGGCGCCGGGCGTGTAGAGGATGTCGGGGTGGCAGTGGGGCTCGATGAGGCCCGGAGCGACAACGGCGCCGTCGACATCGAGAACCGCTTGTGCCTCTCGGTCTTCGGGATCACCCACCCAGGCGATCCGCCCGCCGGCGATGCCGACGGCCCCCGGCTCGAGACGGCTCGTGTAGACGTTCAGGATCGCGCCGCCGCGCACGACGAGGTCGGCGGGGACCCGTCCGGCCGCGACGTCCACGACATGGCGCCGCGCCACGGAATCGAGTCGCAGGCGGGCGGGGAGGCGCACTCCTAGCCGTCCTCCGGGAGGAGGTGCTCCGTGTAGCCGTAGTAGCCCAGAGCCAAGAACAGGTACACGTCGGCCAGGCGGAGCGCCCGCTCCACCGCTGGGCTCATCGCCGCTGCCTGCTCCTGCAGCAACCGCTGCCGGAGCCCCAGCAGCCGGTCGAGCTGGGCCTCCTGATCCTGGCTCAGCAGTGCGGACCCGGCTGTCGTCATGTCGTGCCTCCCAGGGTCATCTGCGGGCGGGCTTCCACCGGGCGCTCGTCGAAGATCCGCTTGGACTTGAGCTGGTAACGGGGCAGCTCGCCGGGGGTCAGCACTTCGGTCTCGAGACCGACGCCGAGGTGGGTCCGCAGGTGTCCGGCGAGGGACTGGGCGAGTTCCTGGCGATCGGCAGAGGAGTCGGCCGCCTCGACCCGGACCAGCATGCGGTCCATGCCGCTCGTCTGGGTGATGTGGAGTTCGTAGTGGTTGGTGAGCCCGGAAACCTCGCCGAGGAGGTTCTCGACGGCGGTGGGGTAGACGTTCACGCCGCGAACGGTGACCATGAAGTCGGTGCGGCCCAGGACGGTGGCCGGCAAGTGGGCCCATGTCCAGCCGCAGCCGTGATCGGGACATTCGTCGCGGCGAACGAGGTCGTGGGTGCGGTACTTGATGAACGGCTGGGTGAAGTGGGTGTAGCTGGTGATGACGTGCTCTCCGACGCCCCCGGGCTCGCTGACCGGATCGCCCGTTTCGGGGTCGACGACATAAGAATGGCACGCGTCCTCCACGACGTGGACTCCGCCGGCCCATTCCCGACAGGACTGGGCGACGAAGAGCGCCTCACCGACGCCGTAGGCATCGAAGACGTGCTCCGTTCCCCAGGCTTCCTGCAGCCGCCGGCGCGTGACCGGGATCGAGAACCCGGACTCGCCACCTCCGGCGATCATCCGCACCCCGGCGTCGCGCACGTCGAGGCCCTCGGCCTCGGCCAGCTCAGCCAGGTGGAGCAGGTACGTGGGGGTACCGGTGACGATGGTCGGGCGACGGTCCAAGATCTTGCGCACTCGCTCGATGCCCGGCAGGCCCCCGCCCGAGACGACGGTGAGTCCCAGGTCACGGGCGCCCCAGTAGAAGCTCCACAGGCCGATCCACATTCCGAAGTCGAAGCAGAAGAACATGGAGTCACCGGGGCGAATCCCGAAGTCCCACAGTCCGTAGCAGTACTGGGATCCGGCTTTTTGCAGTTCGTACTGTGTAAAAACCTCGTTCAGGAAGCGCCCGGTGGTGCCCGTCGTGTGGAAATACTGCTGCCAGTGCTCCTGGCGTAGGGCCAGTCCGCCGATCCCGGCCGGGTTTTCGTCCTGGTCGGCCAGGTACTGGGGTTTGTCGGTGAACGGCAGGCGGTGGTGGAAGTCGTCCCAGGTCCGGATGTCCGATGGCTTCACACCCGCGTCGTCGTAGATGCGGCGGTGGAGCGGCGAGTGCTCGTAGGCCCACCCCACGAGATTGCAGATGCGCTGGAGGTGGAGCGCATCGAGCACCTCACGAGGTGCCGTCTGGGTGGCCTTGTTCCAGTACCGATCGTTGTCGCCCGGGACAGTCATGCCACCCTCCCGTCAAGGCCCACGGCTCCTCACATTGACTCTACCGTCGCAACGGTAGAATAATCAACGGCGCAGGGGGATTGCGCCTGGCGTCCTCCGGGAGGAGCGGAATGGCCGGGATCTACCGGTGACGCAGCCGGTGCAGGCGACCGAAGCCGAAATCCGGGCGGCCCTGGCCGGGGTCGAGGATCCCGAGGTGCCCGTCACTCTTGCCGACCTCGGCGTCCTGCGCTCGGTGGAGGTGTCCGAGCAGCGGGTGGTCGTTCACCTCGCCCCCACCCGCCTGGGATGCCCCGGGCGGACCGAAATGGCCCGTCGGGTGTCCGGAGCGGTGCGGACGGTCGCCCCCGGCGCCGACGCCCGGGTCGAGTGGGACATGGTCGGCTGGCGGCCGGAGGAGATCACCGGCCGGGGCGAGCAGGCGCTGGCCGACTTCGGGTATGCCGTCCTCGCCGGTGGTCTGCGCTGCCCCTACTGCCGCTCGGAGGACATCGGAGTCCCTCCAGGAGCGTTACCTCCCGGAGGTGATCGCGGGGCGGCGGC
The DNA here is from genome assembly GCA_040756995.1 of Actinomycetota bacterium. Lineage (GTDB taxonomy): Bacteria > Actinomycetota > Acidimicrobiia > IMCC26256 > BP-133 > BP-133. The sequence goes on from JBFLYK010000001.1 coordinate 93,140, forward strand.
TCATTGGCATCTCGATCACCGAGGAGCGGGCGGGATCCTCGCTGGCCGAGACGGAGACGACGGCCAAGCTGGACGACGGCTACGTGGTGCTGTCGGGTCGCAAGGCCTTCACGACCGGAGGACGCGACTTCGGTTCCTTCCTGGTGATGGCCCGCTTCGGCGGGACCGGTGTGCGTGGGCTGGGCGGTGTCATCGTTGACACAGAGACGCCAGGTTTCTCGGTCGAACGCACCATTCCCAAGATGGGCGGGAACGCGATCGAGGAGGCAGCCATTCGCTTCGACGGGTGCCGTGTCCCCGCCGACCAGGTCCTCGCTCCCGGCGATCCTCAGTCGACCTCGGGCTTCAAGCTCATGATGCAGGCCTACAACCAGCTCCGGTGCGGCATCGCCGCGATCTGCCTCGGGGTTGCCCAAGCCGCCCTCGACGAGATCGGAACCCACCTCACCACGCGCCATCAGTCCGGGGTGCCCTTGGCCTCCTTCCAGGGTCTGCGCTGGCGGGTCGCGGAGCTGGCGGCCGATCTCGAGGCGGCCCGGTTGCTCACGTACCGGGCCGCTCAACTATCCGACGCGCTCGGCTTCCCGACCCAGTACGAGACGGCCCTGGCCAAGTTGGCCGCTTCCCGGCTGGCAGTGCAGGCGGCCGATGAGGCCGTCCAGATGCTGGGCTGGCGGGGGGTGGCCCGGGAGTTCCCCGCAGAGCGCCGTTACCGAGAGGTGCGCGGCTGGACGATTGCCGGGGGAACGACAGAGGCGCTGTTGGAAGTGGTGGGCGCCAGGGTTCTGCGGCACTACGCCCCGGATGCTGATACAGGGAACGGGCATCGCCCGTCTCCGCCATGATCATGTCGAACCCGGGGGAGGAACCCATGTCGAATTCACCCAGAGATTGGTGGGGCGGTGGGGAGAGTCGCGGGGGCATGATGCGACCGTCGGTGGTGGTCCTCGGAGCCGATCTCGCCACGCTCGCTTCCCTGGCTCGCCGGGCCGAGGCGGCGGGGTTCGAGTCGGCGTGGGCGACCGAGTTCTACGACCGGTCCGCCACCATCAGTTTGGCATCAATGGCCGCCACCACCTCGACGATCGGTCTGGGGAGCGGCATCGCTTACGGACTGGGCCGCAGCCCGCTCGTCCTCGCCGCCGAGGCTCGTGACCTGGATGAACTCTCTGACGGTCGCCTCGTGCTCGGTCTCGGTACCGGCACGCGACGCATGCAGGCAGACTGGCACGGCCTCGACCCCGAGCATCCCGCGCCGAAGATGGAAGAGCTCGTACCTCTGCTGCGCAGTTTGTGGGCGCTGCACGAATCGCCCGTCCACCACGACGGCCGGTTCTTCCGCACGCATGTCGAACCCATCGCGGCCGTGGCCCCACCCCGCCGTCCCACGATCCCCATTTACCTCGCGGGGGTCGGGCGCCGAATGGTGGAGGCGGCGGGCCGCGTGGGCGACGGGCTCGTCGGTCACCCGCTGTTCACGCCGGAGTACGCGGGTGAAGTGGTCCGACCGGCCCTGGCGCGGGGGGCAGAACGAGGCGGGCGCGACCCCGCCGTGCCCATAGCGGGCTGTGTCATCTGCGCCATCTCCGACAGCCCCGGCCGAGCCAGGGAGGAAGTTGCCGCCCAGATCGGTTTCTACTCCACCGTGAAGAGCTATGACTCGATCCACCGTCTCCATGGCTTCGAGGGCGAGGTGGACGCGATCCGCCAAGCCTTCTTTCGTCAGGATGCGAAGGCCATGACCGCGGCGGTAAGCGATCGCATGCTCGACGCCATGGCCGTATTCGGGACCCCTGAAGAGGCTCGCCAACGATTTGCTGCCCGCTTTGATGGTGTGTACGAGCGACCCCTCCTCTACTCGCCCAGCTTCGGTCTCGAGCACTCTCGTCTGGTTGAGAACCTGGACGCTCTCGTTGAAACGTTCGGCGCAGAGTGAGCGGTCCCGGGGAGTCGATCAGTACACGCCATCCAGCTTGGCATGGTCCCAGGAGGCGACGCGTTCACGCTTGACGATGATTGCCACGCGCTTGGGGGCCATCGCCGGGACCGCGGCCAGCGCCAGCTCCCCGCCACCAGCGTGCGCGATGACCTGCCGCCCGATCTCCGCCACCCGCTCGGTGTCCCAGACGAGCTCGGCGCGGCCGGTGATCTGAACTCCCCGGAGCTGCACCGAAGCAGGGTGCTTCATCCTCCCTTCCCCCGACGGCCTGCTTGTCACGTCGGAGGGGGAGGGGCGCTGCCCACAGCCATCCGGGTCGAGAGCCGCCATGTGATCGATGTCACCCAGCTGCGCCTGGCGGGCCGGGCGCTCATCACCGGACCCCTGGGGCGACAAGAAATTCTGGGGTTTCTTACGCGACATCGCCTCGCTCAAAGTGGTGATCAAGGGGCTGATCTCCCATTACGTCAACACGATGCGCTCCAGCGGCGCCGGTTGCGGGAGCAGCTGGCGGCTCGACCGGAGGGTCCTCTAGCGGGCGTTCCGTCTGCGCTCGAGAAAGGCGTCGCGGGCGCGGCGGAAGACCTCGCGCCGGCCGAGTTCGTCCTGGATACGCGCTTCGCGCTCGATGACCTCGGGCAGCGACAGGCCAGTGGCGTCATGCAGCAGCCGATAGACCTCCGAGGCGGCGAGCGGGTCATGGGTGGCGAAGCTCCGGGCCAGGTCGACCGCTTGATTCACGACCTCGCCGTCGTCGACCACCAGGTCGGCGAGCCCAAGCCGGCACGCCGCATCGGCATCGAGGCGCTCGCCCGAGCTGATCCACCGGTAGGCGGGCCCCGCTCCCAGGATCCGGCTGAGAAAATAGCTCGCGCCGCCGTCCGGTATGAGACCGACCTGCAGGAAGGCCCCGGCGAAGACTGCGGAACGGGAAGCCACGCGGGCGTGGCAGGCGAGGGCCAGGCTCAGGCCCAGTCCGGCCACAGCCCCGTTCACGGCGGCGACGACGGGAAAGCGGCTGGCGTGGAGCGCCATGGCCAGTGGGCCGAACCAGCGCCGGAGGTTGTCCCCCATCGACTCCTCCTGCCGGACCTCCGTGAGATCGAAACCGGCGCAGAACGCCCGTCCCGCTCCGGTGATCACCATGGCGGCCACGTCGCCTCCGAGCGAGCAGTCCCTCAGGCGGTCGTGGATGGCGGTCGCCGCCTCCCGGGTCAGGGCGTTGGCCGCCGAAGGGTTCTCCATGGTGAGCACGAGCACATCGCCACGACGGTCTTCGAGGATCGACATCAACCTCGCGCCTCCCTGGTCCGCTGAGCTTGACAGGACTGCATGGCTCCAGTTTCATATGACGAACAAGTTGAAAGAATAAATTCTTTGGTGTGGCTGGGCAACTCGGGTCTTCGACCAAGGAGGCGTCGGTGTGAAAGAGAGCATGAAGGATCAGACGCTCTTCTAGGTTCAATGCACCATCGACGAGCTCAAGCTCGAAGAACTGTCCACTGCCCTAGCGACCGAGACGGCCAGCCTGTACAAGTGGTGGCCGGCAACGCTCGACTTGTTCGGCCGGTCGGAATCCGCCCGCCAATGGCGCTACGTCGAATGGGGGCTCAAGGAGAAGGGTAACGAGGAGCTGCGCCAGGATTACGTCGCCGAGATGGTGCCGATCCTCCGCTCCCTCAACCTCGAGCCGCCGCCCTATCTGTACAACCGACGGTTCACCTGAGCGAGGGGCCACGCAGATGGAGATCGGAGATCTCCAGTTCGGGGCACAGCAGGCGCTGGATCCGAGCAGGAGCGAGGAGCGGGCCAAGGACGTCCTGGCCACCATGAAGCGGATCGCGGTCGTAGGGGCGTCCAGCAACGAGTTGCGCAAGAGCTACCGCGTGGTCAGGTTCCTGGCCGATCACGGCCTCCAGGTCGTCCCGCTCGGGGAGGGGCCGACGATTGCCGGGCTTCCGTCCGCACCCGAGCTTGGCTCGGTGGCGCCTGCACCCGATGCGGTCGTGGTGTTCTGCACCCCCACTGAGGTTGGGCAAACGGCGGTCGACCTGGCGGGAAGCGATGTCGGCGCGGTGTGGTTCCAGGAGGGGCTCATCGACGCGGATGCGGCTCGCCTCCTGGAAGAAGCGGGCAAGGTCGTCATCATGGACCGCTGCGTAATGCGCGACTACCGGCGGCAGGTGCTGGGCGAGGAAGTGGAGAGCTGGTTCCCGGTATGAGCGGAGAAAGGGGCTCAACGGACTTCAAGGACCTGCTGTGGGACGAGACGGACGATGGGATCGTGACGGTGACGTTCAACCGTCGCGCCGTGTCCCAGAAGGAGCGGGCCCGGATCTCGGTCATGGTGCAGGCCCATCTGGCCGGCCTTGAGCAGAAGATGAGGCTGCTGACCCGGCTACGACGTGCTCCAGGGGACGGCCGAACCGGGGCGAGGCGCCGTGCTTGGCCTCAGCCAGGGCCTGGAGCAGACGGGTCAGGCGAAGACACTTCCGCCGGGCTGACGCTCACGCCCTCGGCTCCTGCCCGCTCCTTCGCCCATCGGTAGTCCGGCTTGCCGCTCGGACTGCGGACGACTGCGTCCACGAACACGATCGCCTTGGGAATCTTGTAGCTCGCCAGCTGGCCCCGGCAAGCATCGACGAGTTCACCGGCAACGGGCGCGGTTCCGGCCTGCGGCTGGATCAGCGCCACGACCTCTTGCCCCCAGCGCAGGCTCGGCCGGCCGGTCACCACCACGTCGGCGACCGCCGGATGTCGCTTGATCGCCCGCTCGACCTCCTCGGCGTAGATCTTCTCTCCTCCCGAGTTGATCGTGGTCGAGTCCCGACCCAGGAGCCGGATGGAACCGTCGGCCAGGAGCTGGGCCCGGTCGCCGGGGATGGCATAGCGCACGCCATCGATGACCGGGAAGGTGCTGGCGGTGCGTTCGGGATCCCCGAGATAACCCAGGGGGATCCGGCCGGAGCGAGCCAGCCAGCCGGTCTCGTTGGCGCCGGGGGGAAGCACGGTCGTACGGCTGTCGTCGACGACGCAGGTGCCCGGTGACGGTTGAAATGTCGGGTCGGTCTCGAAGGCGTCGTCCTGCGAAGCCTGCCCACCGGCTTCGGAGGAGCCCATGGCGTCAAGGATCCGCACGCCCAGCCGTTCCACCAGCTCCCGCTTGAAGGCCGGGCTCAGGATGGCGCCTCCGCTGACCACCGCCCGCAGCGAGGTCAGGTCGTAGGTCTGGCGCCGCAACTGCTCGAGGAGGGGCCGGGCGAAGGCGTCACCCACGATGAGCAGGCTCGTGACCCGCTCCCGCTCAACGGTCGCCCAGGCGTCGTCGGGGTCGAGCCACCGGGTCTCCGTGGGGAGGACGACCGTGCCCCCGGCCAGCAGGGTGGACAACGCCCCCCAGTGGGCCGCGCCATGCATGAACGGCGGCAAGGGGAGCTGGCGGCTCGTACCCCGCTGCGCCCGCTCGAGGACCGCCTCGAACGAGTCGAACTCGGACCCATCCCGTCCGCGCCCGGACAGCGCAGCCACGAAGATGTCGGCCTGGCGCCACAACACCGCCCTCGGGAGCCCGGTGGTCCCCCCCGTGTACAGGATGTAGAGGTCGTCAGGTGACCGTTCGACAGCCAGAGGCGATGGAAGGGCCGCCGACAGGGCGTCCTCATAGTCGATGGCACCGGGGAGGAGGGCGTGACCGGAGTCGTCCGGCACCTGGAGGAGGAGGCGCAGGCCCGGGAGGCGCGGCAGGATGCGGGCGAGCGTGGGGGCGAACACCGAGTGAAAGACCACCGCTTGCGCCCCTGAATCGGCGAAGAGATGGACCAGCTCCTCCTCGACGTAGCGGTAGTTCACGTTGAATGAGGCCACCCCCGCCGTGAAGGCCCCGAGCATCCCCTCGAGGTATTCCGGGCCGTTGTACAGGTAGAGCGCAAGGTGATCCTGGCCCGACTCCCAGGGGCTCAGCCGATTGCGCTCCTGATGTCGTCCGAGCCCATCGGCGGCGAGAACCTGGGCCAAGCGACGCGTCCGCTCGGCGAAGGCCGACCAGGTCCACCGGCGATCCCCGGCGACGATGCACTCCCGCTCGGGAAAGGCTCTGGCCAGGGATTCATACAGCTCGGCGAGGTTCCATTCCATGGTCGGGGCACTCCAGTCGAGACTCGCCAACCGGTTGGAAATTTTATTTAGCGAACAAGCAGGTAATAATATCGGTGGGGATGAACGCCGCCAAGGAAGAGAGAGACGACCATGCCCACGTTCGGATTGTTTTCGGTGCTCGAGTGCCCCCCGGGGCGCCCACCGCAGGACGTCTACCCGGAGCTTCTCGACCTCTTTGCCTACGGTGAGACCCTCGGGTTCACCCACACCTGGGTGGCCGAGCACCACTTTTCGAACTACGGGACTCTCGGGGGCCCACCCGTGTTCCTCGCCGCCCTAGCGGCCCGGACCACGACCATGCGTCTCGGACCAGCGGTCGCAGTCCTGCCCTTCCACGACCCTGTCCGAGTGGCCGAGGACTATGCCGCAGTCGACGTGATCTCGGGCGGTCGTCTCGAATTCGGAGTCGGCCGGGGCTACCAACCGAAGGAGTTCGCCGGCTTCGACGTGGACATGGCCGAGGCCAGGGACCGCTTCTGGGAGCAGGTGGAGATCATCACCACGGCCTGGCAAGGCGAGCCCTTCTCTCACGAGGGCCGCTACTACCGGTATCCGGAACTAGTCGTCAAGCCCAAGCCCATCCAGACTCCCGTTCCGCTGTATCTGGCGTCGGTGAGCCCCGAGACGTTCGAACTCGCCCTGGAGCACGGGCACGGGGTGATGGGCTCGCTGCTCACCAACAGCGCGAAATCGCTGGCCCCCCGCCTCGCCGAGTTCCGGTCCCGGCTCCCCGAAGGCGCCCCCGCAACCCTGCCGATTCTCACGCCCGTCTACGTCGGCGAACACATGGAGCAGACACTCGCCGACGTGGAGCAGGAAGTGATGTGGTATTTCGATACCGTCGGCCAACTCCTGCCCGGGAAGGACGAGCCCCTCGACGCCTCCTTCGCCTACTTCCGCAAGGTCGCTGAGCGGACCGGCAGCATCGATTACGCCCGGGCGCTCCAGGCCTGGCCGGTAGGAGATGTCGAGCGGGTGGCCGAGTTCTTTGTCAACCTCGCCCGGACCTCCACGAGCGAGCATTTCATTTGCTACTTCACGCTCGGGGCGATGGAGAAGGGAAAGGCGAAAGCCAGCATGGAGCGCTTCGCCGACGGGGTGATGCCCCTCATCCAGCGCGAACTGGGTTGATTCGGGCCGTCGTGGAGAGGAGTGGATTTCCCGAGGACCGCTACTGGAACCGGGTCACCCAGACCGCCTCGCGGGAGGCACTGGATCACCGGCACCTCGAACGCATCCGGGCTCTCGTGGGCTGGGCCTACGACCACTCGCCGCTCCACCGGCGCATCTACGACAAGGCCGGGGTCAAGCCGGCCGACATCCGGACGTGGGAGGACTTCCACCACCGGCTGCCGTTCACGGACAAGCCCGACTACCTGGCGGACCAGGACGAGGCAGGTATTGGCGGTCTCGCCCTCCCCCGGGAGCACTGGCAGCAGTACTTCCACACCACGGGCACCACCGGGCGGTTTCTGCACGAGGTCTTCACCCAGTTCGAGATGCACAAGGGTGGTTCGCAGATCTGCTACGGGCTGTGGGATCACGGTGTCCGCCCCGGCGACTCGGCGTATCTCTCCTTTGACTTCGGCATGTGGATCGGGTTGTGGACGTTCTACTGGGCGGCTCGCAATCTCGGCCTCCAGGTGGTCTCCGGGGGCGGAGCCCGCGGCGTCGAGCGGGTCCGTCAGATCCTCGACCGGCGCCCCACGATCGTGGCCGGGACACCGACCTACCTGCTCCATCTGGCGGAGTTGGCCCGAGCGGAGGGCCTCGACCTCCGGGATGCCGGCGTCCGCATGCTGACCGGTGGCGGGGAACCCGGCTTTTCCGTCCCCGCCACCCGTGACCAGCTCATCGACGCGTGGGGCGCTGAGCAGGTGTTCGACTGCTATGGGGTGGGCGAGGCGCTCTTCGCCGGCAGCTCCTGCCGGGAGTGGGCAGGTGGGGTCCACGTGATCGAGGACGCCTTCCACTCGTACACCGTCGATCCAGGGTCGGGTGAGCCGATCCAGGAAGACAACGCGGTCGGTGAGCAGATCCTCACGAGCTACGTGCACTTCAGCCAGCCTTTCGTGAAGTACCGCACCCATGACCTCGTGCGTTATGACGCCCATCCGGACCACGGTTGCGGGTGGACATGGGCCCACCTCCCCGGCGTGGTGCTCGGACGGACGGACTTCATGGTCGTGATCCGGGGTGTGAACATCTATCCCACGGCCGTGGAGAACCTCGTCGGAACGGTGGACGGGCTGACGAACCACTATGAGCTCCATGTGAGCCGGGTCGATGGCATGGACCGCATGCTGGTGCGGGTCGAGGCGGTCGACCCCGCGGCGGATGTCGCTTCGTTGGCGGCCCGGCTCGGAGAGACCTTGCGGACGAACCTGGGAGTCCGCCTCGAAACCGAGGTCCTCATACCCGGATCGTTGCCACGGTATGAGCTCAAGACGAAGCGGTTCTTTGACCACCGCGCAGCTGACGAGCGTCCCCAGGCCACCCTCGTCGGAGGGGTTGCCCTCCGACGCCCCGCTGACAATTAAATCTACATTGAGTTAGTCGAAAATTGGGAGGCGCCGTCAGCGTCACGATGACGGACGAACGCAAAGCGCGTGACCGTTTGAAGCTGCGGGAACTCGGCGTCGACCACTTCGACGAGGGAGACAACTGCCTGAGGAGTACCGGAAGCTGGTTCAGGAAGTAGTCCGCGTCCAGGTCGATGTCGAGGTTCTCCTGTCTCACGATACCGCGGCGACCTGGCCGAGGCGATGGTATCCCGGGCCGCTTCCTCCGCCCCGGGTCGTGAGGACCGAGTTGTCCGAGCCCCCATCGGATCCTATTCTACCGATACGTCGTAAAAATACTTTTGTCCGCCCAGTCGGGGCAAACCTGAGGAATCATGATCATCGATTTCCACCAGCATCTGGGCTCGGCGGAGATTTGGCCGTCGGGGCCTCGGGAACTGGTGGAGTCCTTTCCGGACAACGGCTACACGGATGTCGCGCCCGGCGGCGACGAGTTCGACCTCGAGGCCCACCACCGCCTGCTCGACGAGGCCGGGATCGACGTCGCCGTCTCCATACCCTCACCCAACAACGATCGGTCCGTCATGGACGTCGGGTTGGGTTTGGCGGCCAAGTCGGAACGCATTCGAGCCTTCGTCAGTGTCGACCCTCGCTCGGAGTACCGGCCGGAGGACCGCTTCGGGGCGCTCCTGGCGCAGGGAGCGAGCGGCCTCAAGATTCACCCGGTCCAGAACCACATTCTCCCCAACGATCCGGCGTTGTACCCGCTCTACGCGATGGCGTCAGACTGTCACCTTCCGGTCATGTTCCACACGGGCTCGTCAGTGTTCCCCAACGCCAAGCATCGTTTCGCGGATCCGATGCTCATCGACGAGGTGGCGGCCGATTTCCCGCGCTTGCCCATCATCTGCGCCCACGCCGGACGGGGCTTCTGGGAGCAGCAGGCGTTCTTCCTCGCCAAGATTCGGCCGAACGTTTTCCTGGAGTTGTCCGGCTTCCCGGCGCGACGGATCCTGACATCCTTCCCGGAGCTGGCCACCATCGCCGAGAAGATCATTTTTGGAACCGACTGGCCGAGCTCTCCACCTCTTGTTCGGGTCGTGCAGCAGATCCAGGAGCTTCCACTCCCGGCTGAGGTGAAGGCACTGCTGCTCGGAGGCAACGCCCGAAGGCTTCTCGAACAGACTGCTATGCCTCGGCTCTCGCGGTGACCTTCCCGCGCCGCCGTCGACCGCGCCGAAGGATAAACCACAGCACGACGACGAGGACCCCCAAGGGTACGAGGCGTTTGACGACGGGTGCGCCGGCCGTCCCGAGGAGGTCGACCGGCTGGGCGGGGCGGGATTCCACCCGTCGGGGACCATCCGGCGCGGCGTCGTTTCGGGGAAGAGCCATCGCCTCGGCGGTGGAGGCGCCATCGCCGTCAGCCTTCCCGGGGACTCCAGCGAGCACGTCGGATTCCAGGCGCTGGACGAACTGGTCGATGAGCTTGTTGCTCACGTCGGCCAGGACCCCCCGGCCGAATTGCGCCGCCCGGCCGGTGACGGTGAGCTCGGTCATCACCTTCACCCGGGTACCGCCTCCCTCGGGGATGAGGATGGCGGTGATGGTGGCGTTGGCGTTGCCCTGTCCCCTGGTGTCCCGGCCCTCGGCCCGCAGCACCGCCCGATGGCCGGTCTCGTCCCGCTCCACGAAGGTCGCCGTGCCCTTGTACTGGGCGACGATTGGCCCCACCTTCACCTTGACGATGCCCCGATAGTCGTCCCCCGCCACCTCCTGGAGCTCCGCGCCGGGCATGCAGGGGGCGATGCGCTCCACGTCGGTGAGAACGGCCCACGCCTCATCGATCTCCACTCCCACCACGAATTCGTTGGTGAGTTCCATGTCCCGGCTCCTCCTCCGTGTCGGGTTCGACAACTCGATGCGGTCTCGGCGCCACCGTTGTCCCCGCTCCCTTCGCCGCTTTCGCTTGACATGTCAAGCAGATCGTCTCTAGAATATTTGATCTACGCGTTCGATAAAGAAAACTATAGGCTCGATCCACAGACAACAGGAGACGTTTGTTCATGGCTGACACCGTCCAGATCCTGACCACGATCCAGGACCAGTACCTGGAGAACACCCGCAAGACCCAGGAGGCCATCGTCAAGGCCATCAGCACGTGGGTCGAGGAGAGCAAGAACCTGGTCCCGGACGTTTCTCCCTGGTCCTCCAACGACCAGTGGCCGACGACCGCCGAGTACGTCGAACGCTCCTTCCGGTTCACCGAGCGACTGCTCACCGCCCAGCACGAATTCGCCATCGCCTTGCTCGAGGCGACCACGCCCGAACCGGAGACTCAGAAGGACGGGGCGACGTCCGGGGCCAGGAAGCCCGGCGCGAAGACCACCGCGACTGCCGCCTGATCCGGGGGTTGGGCGACGCCATCTCCCTCCGAAACCTGATGGTGTGAACCGTATGCCGACGGAGGAGCCAACGTGACGACCACGGCAGAGCAGGTGTTGAAGGAGTTCTTCTCCAAGCTGGGACCTCCCTACAAAGTGGCGCGAGCGTCGTTCGAGGAGTACCTGGCCGACGACTGCGTGTGGGAGAACTCAGGCTTCCCCACCTGCAACGGCAAGCAAGCCTGCCTCGAGTTCCTCGACCACTTCGCCGGGGCCACCGGAACGGACAGCTTCGAGTTCGAGATTCGCAGCTGGGCGGCAGCCGGCAACGCCGTCGTGACGGAGCGGATCGACCACTTCCGGACGGCGGATGGCACCACGTGGGCGTCGCTTGCGCTCGGGGGTGTGCTCGAGGTCGGAGACGACGGGAAGATCGTCGCCTGGCGGGACTACTTCGACCCGCGTCCCCTGCTGCCACCCGGCTGAGGATCGCGGCGCGACAAGAGCGACAGCCCGGGCGAGCTGGGTTCGGCGAAGGTCCACCCGGAGTCATGAGCAAGGTGGCGGCATACTGGCCCCCCTCCAGGAGCTGCTCAACCTTCGCCACTCCGACGCCACGTTCGACGCTTTGGGCGTCTCGGCAGACACGGACCTCGTCGGCGCTGAGGGCCCCGGAGAGGAGACGCCTCCGGGGCCCTCAGTTTGCCCGGCGGCCTGGTGCCCTCTCGTCGTGTGGCGATTGAAGAGGATGGGAACGGGCCGTCAGGCGGTGACGGGTTCCACCGTCACCGGGACACCGGACTGGCGGACCATCCCCGTCAACGGATCGACGGCCACCGTGTCGGTGAGGTGGGCGACGTTGGGCTCGTCGAATCCGTGGGGAACCGACACGGTCCCCCGGCGTACTTCGCCGGCCAGGCGGGCGCAGCCGACGAGAGCGCCGTGGTCGCTCGCCACCCGGACCTTCTCGCCGTCACCCACCCCGGCGGCAGTGGCGTCGTCCGGATGCAACAAGACCTCCGGGGCGTCAGCGCGCACGGCCCCGGCGGCCCCGTCCCGCAGCTGAGCGTTCATGTGCCGGAGCTGGCGACGGGGAATGAGTGCGAGGGCCGGCGATCGGTCGTCGGTGGCCAGGGCGGCCAGAGCCTCGACGAGCGGTGGCGGGGCGAGGCGCCAGCGGCCTTCGGGAAGCAGGTTTCGGGCCACCCAGCCGAACGCACCCTCGGAGGCGACCAGGACGGTCGGGGACGCTTTGAGCTCGGCGAAACTGGCCGCGCTGCGGTCGGCCAGGACCGCCAGCAGGTCGTCGTCGGTGCAGCTCTCGGGGGTAAGGCCCGCAGGGAGCAGATCGAGGTCCAGGCGCCGGCCGAGCTCGGCGAAGGGCCACCACATGGGCTTGCGGCCGGCGGCGGGCGCCACCACCGCCGGGGTGTACTGCGCCGCCACAGCCATCTGGAAGGTGTCGGCCAGGCCGGGGAGATCAGCCCGCTCGAGTTGGCCGGCGCAGGCGAACGTGTGGCTGGCCAGGGCCGTCACCTCGGTCCGCACCACGTCGGCCACCGCCAGCACGTCGAGCCGGCGAAAGGCCGCGGCCAGCCGTTCCGGCTGGGGAAAGGCGGTGAGGGGATTGCCACCAAGGACGAACAGCGCGCGCAGGTTGCCGGCCTCGATCTCGTCGGCCATGGCCGCACACGGCAGCTCGGCCCACCGGCCTGGCAGCTCAGGCCGGCTGCGGGGCCCGGGAGCGGGGGCGCCGTCGCTCGGCCGGAGGCGGCGCCGGTCGAAGCACTTCATGAACCCGGGGTTGAACCACATCCCTCCTGGCTGCTCGTAGGATCCGGTGACGACGTGGAGCGCCCACAGCAGCCACTCCGAGGCGTTGGCCGCCCGCGACATCGTGACCCCGGTGCCGCTCTGGCCCGCCACCCGGCGATGGCGGCGCACGGCGGCGAGGAGGTCGTCGAGGTCGGCTTCGGGGAGCCCGCAGCGCCGGGCCGCCGTCTCACGGTCAAAGGGGGCGACGGCGGTGGTGAGGCGCTCGACGTCCTCGTGACGGGCGTGCTGCTCCAGGTAGGCCCAGTCCGCCCCACCGGCCTCCTCCGACAGAAGGCTACGTATCAGGTAGGCGAGGAGGGCGTAGTCGGAGCCCGGACGAATCGCCAAGTGCCGAGTGGCCAGCTGGGCCGTCTCGTGTCGCCGGGGGTCGATCACCCAGACCTCGCCCCGGTCGGCCAGGTCCCGCAGGCGCACCACCGGGTCGGGGAAGGCGTTCAGGTGGCCGTGGGAGACGACCGGATTGGTACCGAAGAGGAGAACGAGGGTGGCGTGGTGATGGTCAAGGGCGGGGATGAGGCCGGGATGGCCGGCCATCAGCTCCGCCACCAATGGCTTGCAGGCGTTGTCGACGGTGGCGGTCGAGTACCGGCTCCTGGAACCGAGAGCCTGCACGAAGCGCTCGCCGAGGCGCCGCCCACTCACGTCGAACGCCGAGCCCGTCCCCGAGAACACGCCTACGGCGTCCGGCCCGGAAGTGGCCAGGATCTCCTGCAGGCGGCCGGCAAGGTCGCCCAGCATCTCGTCCCACGACACGGCCCGGCCGTGCAGGAGCGGCTGATCAAGGCGGTCAGGGTGGTGGTGGAAGGCGGGGAGCGCCCGGCCTTTGGGACAGGTGTAGCCTCGCGACAACGGATGGTCGTGATCGCCCCGGACGGAAAGCACCCGGTCGCCGTCCGTTTCCACGAGGACGCCGCATAGCGCTCCGCAGAATCGGCAGTAGCTTCGGGTCGTCGCCATTCAGGCCGCCGTTTCCCGCAGGTACGTCTCCAGGATGCGGGCGACCTCGGGATGGCAACCGCCGCACCGAGCCCCGGCTCCACATCGGCGGGCGATGTCGGCCCGATCTCGGGCGCCGCCTTCAATGGCGATGAGGACCTGGTGGTCGGTGACCGCCCGGCAGTGGCAGATGTACACGGAGCCTCGCTCGGACTACGCCTCACCCGCGCCGGTGCTCTTGGCTTCCTCGATGGCGCGCCAGATCTTCTCCGGAGACAGGGGCATCTCCAGGTGGTGGACGCCAAGGGGAGCCAGGGCGTCGAGCACGGCGCTCACCGCGGCGGGGATGGAGCCGACGGTGCCCGATTCGCCGATGCCCTTGGCACCGAGCGGGTTGAGCGGCGAGGGGGTCTCCACCGAGAGGGTCTCGTAGGAGGGGACCTCGCAGGCCGAGGGGATGAGGTAGTCGGCGAAGTTGGTGGTGAGAGGTTGGCCTTCCGGGCTGTACACGACACCCTCCCACAGCGCCTGGGCCAGCCCCTGAGTGAGGCCCCCGTGGACCTGGCCTTCAACGATCAGTGGGTTGAGCACGGTCCCGCAGTCGTCGACGGCCACCACCCGCACCAGGTCCACCTTCCCGGTCTCGGGGTCCACCTCGACCACCACCCCGTGGGCACCGGAGGGGAACGTCCAGCCGTCCTGCTCGAAGAAGGTCGAGGCGGACAGGTCTCCCTCTCCGTCGAATTCAGGGGGACGGCGAGCGGGATCGGCTGCGGCGGCGGCCAGTTCGGCCAGGGGGATGCGGGACGCCGGGGTCCCGCGGACCTGGGCTGCTCCGTCTACCAGCTCGATGTCGCCGGGAGCGGCCTCGAGGAGGTGCGAGGCCAGCTGGCGGATCTTCTCGGCCACGGCCACGGCCGAGAGATGGACGGCGGTCCCGCCGAACTGGAGCGACCGGCTGCCGAAGGTCCCACCGCCCGAGGGGACGACCTTGGTGTCGCTGAAGACCACATCGATGCGCTCGAGGTCGTCCATGCCGAGCGCCTCGGCCACCAGCTGGGCCCAGGCGGTCCGGTGGCCCTGGCCGTGGGGGCTGGTCCCTGACTTGACGAGGACGCGGCCGTCCTCCAGCACCTCGACCGATCCGTCCTCCCCGAAGCCGAGGGCTCCAGTGATCTCAACATAGGTCGAGATCCCGACGCCGAGGAGCTTCCCGTTGCCGTTCTGGACCCGCCGGGCGGCCTGGTCCTTGCGCAGGGTCTCGTAGTCAAGGGCTTCGAGGAGCTTGTCGAGGCTGGCGGCGTAGTCCCCGCTGTCATAGGTCATGCCCGTGCCTGTGACGTAGGGAAATTCGCCGGTGATGAAGTTCTTGCGGCGGACCTCGACCGGGTCCATCGCGAGCTCGCGGGCCACCTGGTTCACCGCCTGCTCGATCGAGAAAATGGCCTCGGGCCGGCCGGCGCCCCGGTAGGCCCCGATGGGGGCGGTGTTGGTGAGTACGGCCTTGGCGGTCAAGGCCACGTTGGGAATGGCGTAGACGCTGGGGGCCATTTGCGTGGTCATGTTCATCAGCAGTGCCCCCAGGTTGAGGTAGGCGCCGACGTCGGCGATCACCTCGCCGGCCAGGGCGACGAGCGTGCCGTCGCGCTTGGCGCCGATCCGGAGGCGGTGGACCTGGGAGCGGCCATGAACGGTGGTCAGCATGTTCTCGGTGCGGGTCTCGGTCCAGGTGACCGGGCGGCCCACCGTGCGGGCCAGCAGAACGAGCAGGATCTCCTCGGGGTAGAGGATGGATTTGGCGCCGAACCCGCCGCCGACGTCGGGGGCGATGACCCGAAGCTCGCTTTCGTCGATGCCGAGGATGGCGCAGACGTCGGCCCGGGTCTTCTGGGGATGCTGGGAGGACGTCCACATCGTGAACTCTCCGGTGTCGGGGTGGGGCCCGACGCAGACCGAGCGGGGCTCGAGGGAGGCGGAGGCCACCCGCTGGTTCCGGTTCTCGACCTCGAGGACGATGTCGGCGTCGGCGAAGAAGTCGTCGGGCAGCGGCTCCTCGGCGGTGTCGAGGATGAGGTTGCTCCCCCAGTCCGGGAACAGGAGGGGTGCCTCGGTTTCCAGGGCGGCCACCGGGTCGACTATCGCGGGGAGGGGCTCGTAGTCGACGAACACGGCCCCGGCGGCGTCGGCCGCCTGGTAGCGCGACTCGGTCAGCACCACGGCCACCGCCTCGCCCACGTGGCGCACCCGGCCGGTGGCCAGAACGGGTTGCTCCATCCCGGGTACCGGCATGTAGCCGCCCGCCGTGGGACACAGCGGAAGGGGGTCGAGGTCGGCCGCCGTCCACACGCCGACGACCCCGGGCATCCCCCGGGCCTCCTCGGCGTCCACGCCCCGGATTTCGGCGTGGGCCTCCGTGCTGCGGACGAAGGCGGCGTAGAGCTGCCCGGGCAGGCGGACGTCTTCGCTGTAGCAGGTGCCGCCCTGGAGGATCCGCGGGTCCTCCAGGCGCTTGACGGCGTTGCCGAGAAATCCCATGGTTCCCCCTGAGGGTCTCGCGTTGCGTCAGGTACGGGCGAGGATGTGGACCGCGGAAGCGGCCGAGGTACCGCCGACCGAACCGCCGGCGTTCTGGACGAGACCGATCCGGGCGCCCTCCACCTGGCGTCCGCCGGCGTCGCCCCGCAGCTGGAGTGTCACCTCGACCAGCTGGGCCACGCCGGTGGCGCCCACGGGATGGCCCCGGGCGATGAGGCCCCCGCCGGGGTTGATGGGCACCCGGCCGCCGAGCCGGGTGGCGCCGCTGCGCAGCAGCTCCGGCCCCCCGCCCTCCGGGCAGAGGCCAAGCGCCTCGGAATACTCCAGCTCGGCGGGGGAGGCGGCGTCGTGGAGTTCCACCACGTCCACCTCCTCGGGGCCGACCCCGGCTGCTTCGTAGGCTATCCCAGCCACACGGGCCACGTAGCCGGTGGGATGTTCCGGGTCGCCCGAATGCAGCGTCGAGGCGAGGACTTCGACCTTCCGGCCGGCTGCACCGTTGCCGTCGTCGATGGCGAGGACGAGGGCGGCTGCCCCGTCGCTGATCGGCGAGCACATGAAGCGGGTGAGCGGCCAGACCACCTCCCCCGAGCCGAGGACGTCGGCCAGTTCCACCGGCGTGCGGTACTGCGCCGCGGGATTGTGCGTGGCGTGCCGCCGGTTCTTTACCACGACGGCGGCGAAGTCGTCCTGCGTGGCGCCCGAGCGGGCCATGTATTCCCGGGTCCGTTCGGCATACAGATCCATGAACACCGACTTGGCTCCGGTGTCCTCCCCCTCAGGTCGTTCGGAGAGGTCGGAGGCGGCGGCGAGGGCCTTGAACGGCACGGACTTGTCGGCGTGGAACATCTTCTCCGCCCCCACCACCACGGCCCGCCGCCAGTTCCCGGCCAGCAGCCCTGTCCGGGCCAGCAGGAAGGCCGACGACCCGCTGGCGCAGGCGTTCTCGACGTTGAACACGGGTTTGCCGAGGAGGCCGGTCTGCCGGAGGGCGGTCTGGCCCCGGATCGCCTCCTGCCCGGTGGTTATGCCGGCCACCGAGTTGGAGAAGAACACGACGTCGACGTCATCGGGGGTGAGCCCGGCGTCCTTGAGGGCGGCCGTGGTCGCTTCCTCGGCCAGGCTGCGAAGTGTGCGGTCGAGGTGGCGCCCGAAGGGCACCACTCCGACGCCCCGGACCAGGACACGCTGTTGATTTGTCACGCCGCTTTCCCTTCGTCGCGGTGGGCGGACCGCGTCCCCTTGACAGGGATGGCCCCCACTACGCCATGATTATACCGACACGATGGAAGAATCAAATACTTCATGCCGGGGGGAACGGAGCGTGGCGACCGCGACCAGAGAGTTGTACAACCCGGCGATCGAGGGCCTCTCCCGGAAGGAGATGCTGGCGCTCCAGTGGAAGCTCCTTCAGCGCCAGCTCGAACGCCTCTACCACTCCAATCCCTACTACGGGCGGCGGCTGCGGGAGGCCGGCGTGCGGCCCGAGCAGATCACCTCCCTCCGGGCCTTCCGGGAGCTCGTGCCTCTGTGCACCAAGCGCGATCTCCTGGCCGACCAGAGCGAGCACCCCCCCTTCGGCAGCCGCCTGGGTGTGCCCGAGGACCACGTCGTCCAGGTCTTCCTCACCTCGGGCACCTCGGGCATCGGCCAGGAGGTCTACGGCCACACCTGGGCCGACGCTCTGGCCGGCGGCACCGCCCTCCTCGAGGCGCCCTTCTACTGGGCGGGATGGCGCCCGGGCGACCGGATCTACTCCATGACCCCGGTGGCCACCCTCGCCTTCGGGCTGTGCGCCGGGGAAGCCTTCCGCCTGGGGGGATACCAGCCCATGCAGGCCTTCGTCATGGACTCCGTGGCCAAACTCGGGCTCATGCAGCGCTTCCCGCCCCACGGCATGCTCCTCACCCCGGCGCACCTCGCCCGGCTGACGACGATCTGCCGGGAGCAGGGCATCGACGCCCGCCAGGCGTACCGTGGCCTGCGCTCGATCGTCATCGCCGGCCAATCCTGGCCGGCGGAGCTGGTCGAGGGAGCCGAGGAGACCTGGGGAGCAAAGGTGTACGACCTCTACGGTTCGACCCAGGGCAATGGCGCCATCGCCGCCACCTGCGAGTACGGCGCCCTCCACCGGGGCCGGCGCATGGGCATGCACATCCTCGAGCACCGCAACGTGCTCGAGGTCCTCAACCCCAACACCTGGGAGCCCGTCGAACCCGGCGAGGAGGGGATGGGCGTCGTCACCAACCTCGGGATCGAGGGGTCGCCGCTGCTCCGCTTCCGGACCGACGACAAGATCCGCTACCTGGGTGCCGACGCCTGCCCCTGCGAACGGGCCATGGCCACCATCGAGGCCGGCACCCTCTCCCGCTACGACGACATGATGAAGGTCCGGGGCATGAACATCTGGCCTCAGGCCGTCGACGACGTCCTCTTCGCCAACCCGGCCATCGACGAGTACGTGGGCCGGGTCTACGTCGACGAGGGAGATCTCGAGCAGATCGAGATCCGCTATGCGCTCAAGCCGGGCACCACCATCTCGGACGGCGAACGCGCCGCGCTGGGCCAGAACCTCGTCACCGTCCTCAAGGATCGCATCAACGTCACGTGCCGGGTAGAAGAGGTGCTCCGCTCGGACCTGCCCGTCTTCGAGTTCAAGGCCATCCGCTGGACGGACACCCGCCAGACCGACCTGCAGAAGAAAGTGTGGTGACGATGACTGCGGCTACCTGCGCCGGGTCGCCTTGACGGCGGGGATCGCCCTGACGGGAGCGGCCCGCCGGCCGGTTCTCTTGCGAGGGCCGAGGACGAGCATGACGCAGTCGTCGGCCAGCTGGTCGATCTCGTCCCGCCCGGGCCGGAACCATTTGTAGGACCACGTGGTCATGCCCATGATGGCGTGGGTGGCGTTGCGCGGGTCGACGTTGCCGATGGCGCCGGCGGCCACGGCCTCCCGGACGGTGGACTCATAGACCTCGAGATACCGCCGCTCCCGGGGAAGGAGCTCCATCTCGTAGCGCTCCTCCAGCCGGGGTCGGTGATCGAAGAAAACGCTGAAGAGACTGGGGTCCCCCGCTATGGTCCGCACCTGGTGGCGGATGAGAGCCTCCAGCCGATCCCTCGGGTCCTCGATCTGCATGTGTTCCTCCAGCCGGCTGAGGGCCACGTCGAGGGCGTGTTCGAAGATGAGGAACAGCAGGTTCGCCTTGGAGCGAACGTAGTAGTAGAGGCTGGCCCGGCGCAGGTCCAGGGCGTCGGCCACGTCGTCGAGCGTCCCCGCGTCGTAGCCCTTCTCGTGGAACACGGCGGCGGCGGCGGCGACGATCTCCTCCCGGCGAGCGACGTACTCCGGACTAGGTTCCAAAAGGCGCGGCCGCCCCGGCCCTCGCCGCTTCGGAGCCTCTTCACCGGCCACGGGTTGCTGCATGTCGGTCACCTCGAGGGAGGTCATGGGGCCCGTTCGGCTTCCCCGCCGGATCGATCGGCCTGTTCGTCGAACGATTCTACCGAGGCGATGTCAGGCGGGGCGGACATCACCCTCATGCCTGCTCGGGTAGGAGGCGTTCCGTGTAGCCGAAGTAGCCCAGGGCGAGGAAGAGGTAGACGTCAGTCAGCCGCAGGGCTCGGTCGACCGCCGGGCTCATGGCCGTCGCCTGCTCCTCCGGTCGAGCACCTCACGGGGGGCGGTCTGGGTCGCCCGGTTCCAGTAGGGGTCGTCGCCCTTCCGGCCCATGGCCCGCTCCTTGGCTTGCCAGCGAGAATTGACTCTACAGATACGACGGTAGAATAATCAAGGACGCGGCTTCCGGCCCCGTAGCAGGGAGGAGTGGGATGGCGTTCGAGTACGAACTTGGCGCCAACGGCGCGGCTTCTCCGGCCAAAGACGGGGAGCAACCCGATCCCCGCCTCGACACCCGGTACGAACGCTGGGACGAGATGAGCGACGAGTACCGGGCGGCCGCGGCCCGCATCGCGTCCTTCCAGTCCCTGGCCGAAGTGGTTGGCGTCCTGCCCTTCATCGAGTGGGTAGAGGGAGCCCCCGACTACGCCCGCAAGCAAATGCTTATCGCCAAGATCCAGGACGAGGTCGGCCATGGTCACGTGATGGCTCGGGTGGCCGAGGACCTCGGCGTCACCCGGGAACAAATCCTGGCTGATTTTGTCGCTGGCAGGACCAAGCTCCTCAACATCTTCCACTACCGCTTCGAGAGCTGGGAAGCGATGGGGCCTGGCGCACTGCTCATGAACTCGGCCGCCATCGTCCAGTTCAACTCACTGTCGAAGGGCACCTACCTTCCCTATGTGCGGGCCCTCAAGAAGATCGAGAAGGAAGAGGGCTTCCACTACCACCACGCCTGGGACCTCGCTCACGAGATCATGACCGAGGGAACCGAGGAGCAGCGCCGACGCGCCCAGGAGGCCTTCGAAACCTGGTTACCCCGGTTGCTCGCTTACTTTGGCCCGCCCGACTCGGACACCTTCACTACGAACCGGATGTACCGGCTCGGGCTCAAGGTGGATTCCAATGACCACATCCGGCAACGCTGGCTGGCCCGGATCATCCCTGTGTTCCAGGCGATGGGCTACCGCGTCCCCATTGAGCTCGCTCACTACGACGAGGATGGCGAGATCTGGGTCTACGCCCAGCCTGACTGGGCGGAAATCAAGCGCATCATCAGCGAAGGGGGCCCGGCCTACCAGCTGTACGTGGAACACATCCGCGGTTCCCTGGAGCGCAACGGGCCCTACCGGACCGCGGCGCTGGCGCGAGCGGCCTGACATGCACACCGGTGGGGACGACACCGCCTACGAGGTCTTTGCCCAACTGGGCGGGCGTGAGAAGGCGCTTCAGCACGTGGGCAGCGTCCGGGCCAGCGACGCGGAGCTCGCCTGGCACGCCGCCAAGGAGGCCTACACCCGCCGGGAGAAATGCTTCGCCCTGTGGGTCGTCCGGAGATCCTGCCTCACCATGAGTACCGCCGCCGACGCCCTCGTCCTTCAAGCGGGCGGAAGGATGACCTACCGGCTCCCCGCCTTCCCGAGCGCCCACCGGCGGGCCCGGCGGGCGGCGGCCGGCGGGCCGGAGATGACCGAGGAGGCTCCAACGTGAGCATCAGCGCCGCCGTGCTGCCCTGGTCGGACGACCTTTTCCTCCACGGACAGCAGCTGGTCCGCTGGATCACCGACTACGTCGACCTGGAGGAATCGCTGGCGGTGGGCTCGATCGCCCAGGAGGAGCTGGCCCACGCCAACGCCCTCATGGAGCAGGCCGGTTGCTCGATCGAGGAGCGTGACCGGCGGATCTACGTCCGTGAGCCGTCGGACTGGTGTCCCTCCGCTCTCGTCCTGTGGCCGGCGCACGACTGGCCCGCCACCGTGGCCCGAGGGTTCCTCCTCACCCGGGGCCTTCTCGTCGTGGTCGACTGGCTCGGACAACGGGCCGGAGAACGCCTCCGGCGCATCGCGTCGGTCATCGAGGCCGAACAACACCTCCACGCCGTGCACTGGTGCCGATGGGTGGACATCCTCGCCCACACCGACGGCGCCTGGCCCTTCGCCCACTACCTGGCCGCAGCGGCCGAGACGTGCGGAGACCTGTTCGGGCTCCCCGTCGGGCAGCTGGCGGCCCTGGACCCCGAAGCGATGCACCGGACGTGGGCGGACTCCGTCAAGGCCGAGCTCGCCGGTCTCGGAGTGGCGGTCCCTGTCCTTCCCGACAGGGTGACGGAGCGTCAACCCGGCGGGTCGGGCTCCGAGCTCGAGGAGCTCCTACGGACCGTCCGGGCATTGCGAGCCGAGCACCCCGAGTACGTCTACAGGATCTACCAGTGACCGCAGCGACCCCTCTCGAGGCGGAGATCCGCGCCGCGCTGGCCGACGTTGAGGACCCTGAGGTGCCCATTACCTTGGCCGATCTTGGGGTGCTGCGCGCGGTGGAGGTGGAGCCGGGCGAGGTCCGGGTCCACCTCGCTCCCACCCGCCTGGGATGTCCGGGGCGGGACGAGATGGAACGCCGGGTACGGGAGGCGGTGCGGCGGGCGGCACCCGATGTCGACGTCCACGTCGAGTGGGAGATGGTCGCTTGGCGACCGGACGACATCACCGAACGTGGCGCCGGGGTCCTCGCCGAGTACGGCTACGCCCTGCTCACCGGCGCCGTGTCCGTGCGCTGCCCGTACTGCCGCTCCGAAGAGGTGCGCTCGGACGGGAACTTCGGCGGGAGCATCTGCAAACGTCCCTACACCTGCCGTTCGTGCGGTTCGACGTTCGACGCCCTCCGCAGCCTCTTCGATAGTGGTTGACAGTCGAAAGGAGCAGGCCGTGAGCACAGGGCTTCTGGGTCGGCACACCGAAGCGGTGAGGAGCGATCTTCGGGAGGCCTGCGAGGCCGAGTGGTACCGCCTAGGGCGGCCGGGGCAGTGGTGGAGTGGCGCCGAGCGGGTGGCGATCGCCGCCGAGGTCCGCGCCGCCCGGGCCTGCTCGCTCTGCCGGGAGCGGCGGGCTCGGGTCTCGGCTCCGGGGCCCGGCGGCCATCAGGACCGAGGGCCGCTCCCCGCCGCGGCGGTGGACGCCGTCCACCGCATCACCACCGACCCGGGGCGCCTCACGTCCCGGTGGTACGAGAGCGTGCTGGAGGGCGGCGTCTCGGCCGAGCAGTTCGTGGAGTTGGTGGGGGTGGTGGCGGCTACGGTCATGGTTGACACGCTGGCCCTCGGTCTCGGCGTGTCTCCGCCCCCGCTCCCCGCCCCTGAGCCCGGGGAGCCGGGAAGGATCAGGCCGGCCGGGATTGCCGTCCACTCGGCCTGGGTCCCCACCGTGGTACCCGAAGAAGCCGAGGGCGAGCTCGCCTCGTTCTACGAGCTCATGAAGTACTCGCCCTTCGTGC
Organism: Actinomycetota bacterium; assembly: GCA_040756995.1. Taxonomy (GTDB): domain Bacteria; phylum Actinomycetota; class Acidimicrobiia; order IMCC26256; family BP-133; genus BP-133. The sequence continues at coordinate 116,333 of JBFLYK010000001.1, forward strand.
CCAACCGGCCCGACATCGTGGGCTTCGTCCCCAACATCACCCGGGCGCTGACGCTCGTCCCTCCTGAGCAGTTCGGCTTCGCGGGGTTCCTCATGTCGGCCTACCTCAGCATCCGAGACTTGAGCGAACCCCAGCAACAGCTCCTCGCCGCCACTGTCTCGACGGCCAACGACTGCTTCTATTGAACGTCTTGCCACACGATGTTCCTCCGTGCGAGTGAACCAGAAGCCGACGTCGAAGCGGTCCTGTCCGGTGACCCCGCCTCCAATGCCAGGGTCGAGCACGGTGCCGAACTGCGGAGCTTCGCCTTGGCCGTGCTGGCGCGTGATCGCGACGGGGTAGCCAACGCCGCCGCTGTGGTGGAGGCACACCTCGGATTTGCCGGCATCGTCGACGCGGCCGCCACGGTGGCGCTGTTCGATGCCATCAACCGTGTGGCGGACGCCACCGGCACCGTCCTCGAGGACCCCTTCACAGAAACGAGAGACCTCGTTGAAGCCCGCCGCCGGCCCGGCTGATATGAGCCGCCGGGATGTCATCCGCATGTCCGAGGCCGAGATCGAGGCCTTTCTCGCCGAGCCCGGCCATACGCTCCAGCTCGCCACCATCAACGCCGACGGGACTCCTCACCTGGTAGCGATGTCCTACTGCCTCCAGGACGCAAGGATTGTCCTTTGGAGCTACGCCAAAGCCCAGAAGGTGGTGAACCTCCGACGGGACCCTCGTCTCACGGTGCTCGTTGAGAGCGGCCAGCGTTACGAGGAGCTACGCGGCGTCCAGATCGGCGGGATCGCCGTGCTGGTCGAGGACGCAGAGACGGTCCGACGCATCGGCGAGAGGATCACCGAGTTCGCCGGCGGGGGTGAGGTGGCGATGGGCGCCGTCCCCAAGATGGCCGCCAAACGGGTAGCCATTCTCGTCAAACCGGAGCGTGTCATCTCGTGGGATCACTCCAAGCTCCTGGGGGCCTACTGACACCATGGAGGGCGAACCATGAGCAGGCATGTCACCACGACGACGCCGACGGCGCACTTCGCCCTCCCCGGTGGGCTGCTCGCCCTCCTTGACCATCCACCCCGGCGGGGAAGGCGCGGCTCCTGGGCCACCCCGAGCTGCTCCCGAGCGCCATCGAGGAGATGCTCCGCTGGGAAGGGCCCGTCATCCACTTCCGTCGCACCGCCAGCCGGGACGTGGAACTGCGCGGCCAGCCCATCCGGCAAGGCGACAAGGTGGTCGTCTTCTACCCCTCGGCCAACCGGGACAATGACGTCTTCGATCGGCCCGACGACTTCGACATCACCCGCGACCCCAATCCCACTTCGCCTTCGGCGTGGGCGCCCATCTGTGCCTGGGGATCGGCCTGGCTCGCCCCCAGCTCCGTGTCATCTTTGAGGAGTCCGGCCGCCCCGCGCCCCGGCCGGGCTCCGTGTCATCTTTGAGGAGTTCCTGTGGCGGGTCGCCGACGTCGAGCGGGCGGGGCCGGTCGAGCGGATGCAGTCGAACTTCGTCAACGGGATCAAGCGTCTGCCGCCGGTCAGGTGACGGGTTCGCGCTCCGTCTCCGGCTTTCCGCGACCGCTGATCCGGAAGCTGAAGCCGTCGCCGGGGCGGCGGGGGGTGTGGACGTTGCCGGCAATACCGTCGAGATAGTGGGCGGCGGCGTGGTTGATGGCCCGGGACAACCGTTCCGTGTCGAGGGCCTGGCCCTCCACCGCCTCGGGGAGGATCACCCGCATGGTGAGCTCGAGCTCCGTTCCCTCGGCCCGCCCCTCACAGTGGTACGTCGACCAGGCTCGGGACTCCTCCCCGGACGGCCACCGCCAGGTCTGTTCCGACACGAACATGCCGCCGTTGACCCACGATTCGATGGGGCCCGGGTACTCCTTCACCGACAGCCGGGCCGGAGGCACCCCCGGGGCCTTCATGAGCACTTCGTAGACGATCTCGTTCCCCATCGAGCGGACCTCGACCGTGCCCGGCCAGTACCCCCGGGCTTCCCGGGAACGGCACCAGTCGAGCACCAGGTCCACTGGATTCTCGATGAAGACGGTGCGGCAAAAGGTGAACTCCATGGCGGTATCCCTCTCAATCTCAGGCCCGAGCCGTCATCCTGACGGCCTCGGCGATCCGGTCACGGTCGGGCAGCCAGGCCCGTTCGAGGCTGGGGGCGTAGGGAGGTGGCGTGGGCTCGGCTCCCACCCGGCCCACCGGAGCATCGAGGTGCCAGAAGCCCTCGCCGGCGGCGAGCGCGGCCAGCTCGGCGCCGATCCCGAAGGGGGTCACCGCTTCGTGCGCCACCACTAGCCGCCCGGTCCTGGACACCGAGGCGAGAACCGTCTCCCGGTCGAGCGGAGCGACGGTGCGGAGGTCGACGACTTCGACCTCGATCCCCTCGCCCGAGAGAAGCTCGGCGGCGGCCACCGCCTCGTGCACCATCCGCGACACCGAGACCACCGTGACGTGCCGGCCCGCCCGCACGACCCGCGCCCGTCCCAGCGGCACGAGGTGGTCCGCCGGCGGCCGGGGTCCCTTCATCCCGTAGAGCAGCCGGTTCTCGATGAACACGACCGGGTTCGGGTCGCGGATGGCCGACCGGAGGAGCCCGTACGTCTCAGCCGGGGTGGACGGCATGACCACGGTGAGGCCGGGGATGTGGGCAAAGAGCACCTCCAGGCTCTGGGAATGCTGGCTGCCCGACGAGCGGCCGGCTCCGAACTGGGTCCGCAGGGTGAGGGGAAGCGAGGCCCGTCCGCCGGTCATGAAGCGCAGCTTGGCCGCCTGGTTGAGGAGCTGGTCGAAGCAGACGCCGAGGAAGTCGAGATACATGAGCTCGACCACGGGCCGCTTGCCGGCCATCGCCGCGCCCACGGCCAGGCCCACGATGGCCGATTCGGAGATGGGGGTGTCCCGCACGCGCTCCGGCCACCGGTCGTGGAGCCCTCGGGTGAGCCCGAAGACATTGCCTCCCGGGCCGATGTCGATGCCGGCCAGGAACACGTCGGGATCGGCCTCCAGCTCGTGTTCCAGGGCGAGGCGGACGGCGTCCATCGTCCGGAAGGTCTCCGCCGGGTCATCCGCGGGCGGAGTGGACTCGGGGGTGTGCGGACGAGAGGCGGCCACGTAGAGGTGGAGGGATGCCGGTTCCGGCTCGGGGCCGCTCCGGGCCGCCTCGAGGGCCCGGTCGAGCTCGGTGGCTACGTCGTCTTCCACCGCCTCGAGCTTGCGCCCTTCAAGGCCGAGCGAAGTGAGCCGTCGGCGAGCCACCTCCAACGGGTCTCGTGCCTTCCAGGAGGCCACTTCCTCGGGGCTGCGATAGCGCTCGGGGTCGCCCTCGTAGTGGCCCCGGAGCCGGTACGTCCTGGCTTCGACGAGGACGGGCCCTCCTCCCGCCCGCACTTCACCCACGATCCGGCTCGTGCCCTCGGCCACCGCTTCGATGTCGTTGCCGTCCATGAGGACATGGCGGATCCCGTAACCCTGGGCGCGCTGGGTCAGGGGGACGGGATGCTGGGCCTCGGCGGAAGCAAACTCGGCGTACCCGTTGTGCTCACAGAAGAAGATGACGGGGAGCCGCCACAGGGCCGCCAGGTTCACCGCCTCGTGGAACAGGCCCTGGGCCACCGCCCCGTCCCCGAAGAAGGCCACGACGACCTGGTCGCCCTCACCGAGGAGAGCGGCCAGACCGGCACCGACGGCGATGGGAAGGCCGGCGGCGACGATGCCGTTGGCCCCGAAAACGCCCTGTGACGGGTCGGCGATGTGCATCGACCCACCCCGGCCCCGGCACGTTCCGGTGTCCCGGGCGAGGAGCTCGGCGAACATGCCCTGAGGGTCGAGGCCCTTGGCCAGACAGTGCCCGTGCCCACGATGGGTGGAGGTGATCACGTCGTCGGGACCGAGCGGCCAGCAGGCGCCGACGGCCGACGCCTCCTGCCCGATCGAAAGGTGCACGAAGCCCGGGATCTCGCCGTCACGGTAGAGGACGGCCACCCGCTCTTCGAAACCCCGCACCCGCAGCATGCGCCGGTACAGCGCCAGCAGGTCGTCGACCGTGAGCGATTCCGCCGGCCTTGCCGGGCCCGCCTCCATTCAATTATTATAACCAACGAATCCGTCGAATGACGGACCGGAAGGTGAGAGTGAGAGAGCGTGCTCCGCCGGTGATCCATCGCCAGACGTTCAAGCTCGGCCTCGACGGGGTCGACGCCTTCGGCATCATCTACTTCGGGCAGTACCAGCACTGGTTCCAGCAGGCCCAGGAGGGCCTCCTGGAAGATGCGGGCCACGCGCTACGGGAGATCCTCGACGGTGGCCTGGGGTTCCCCATCGTCCATTTCGAGATGGACTTCTTCAGGCCGCTGCGGCTCTCCGACACCGTCGAGGCCGAATGTCGCCTGCTTGAGGCGGGGAAGCGCTCGCTGCGCTTCTGCGTCCGGTTCTTCGACCCGACGGGGCACCTGGCCGCCGAGGCCCGCTCGGTCCAGGTCGCCACCGGGGCCGACTTCAGCCCACGCCCGGTCCCCGACTGGCTGCGGGCCGCCGTCGAGGTGCGACCGCCGGAGCCTGTACCCGTCGGAGCGGTCCCCACGCCGATGCCCGACGGGAGCCGTGGAGGGGTCGGATGAGCCAAACCCTGAGGGATCCGTCCGTCGACGTCCTCCGCCGCATGCTCGACGACGCGCAGGCCTTGGCGCAACTGGGCGGCGACCCGGTTCTGGCGCCCCGCTGCTCCTTCCTCGTCCGGTACATCTCCGACATGCTGGCGCTCAAGGACCCGAACGGGCCTTTGACGGTGGGGCGGGAATTAGGTCGGCGACCGGGATGACTGCGCCTCCGATTCGCATCCCCGAGTCCTTTCCCGATCCCGGGGACGTGAAGGGTCGCCGCGTGGTGGTCACCGGTGCCAGCCGGGGGCTGGGCCGGCTGATCGCCACTGCCTTTGCCCGGGCGGGGGCCCGTGTCGCCCTCGTGGCCCGGGACGCTGACGCCCTCGAGGAAGTGGCCGCCGACCTGGGTGGCGACGCGCTCGCCTGTCCGGCCGACGTCAGCGACCCCTCAGGGAACGACTCGGTCGTCGATCGGGTGGTCACCGCCTGGGGAGGTCTCGACGTCTGGGTGGCCAATGCCGGGATCTCCCCGATCGTCGCCTCGGCCGTAGACACCCCTCCCGAGGTTTTTCGACGGGTTGTCGACGTCAATCTCAACGGAGTCTTCTACGGCGCACGGGCGGCCCTCCAGGCGATGGCCGACGGCGAAGGCGGAGCGATCATCGTCACGGCTTCGGTCTGCGGTGAGCGGCCCCGGCGGGGGCTGGCCGCCTATTCGGCCTCCAAGGGTGGGGTGATCGCGCTGGTGAAGGCGTTGGCCCTTGACGCTGCCCCGCTCGGAGTCACCGTCAACGCCGTGAGCCCGGGCTGGTTCGACTCGCCGCTGGCCGCGGGGTGGCAGGCGAACCCGGATCTGGCCGACACGATCCTCGGCCACGTGGCGCTCGGCCGCTGGGGCCGCAGCGAAGACCTGACCGGCGCCTATCTGTTCCTCGCCTCGGACGCCGCCCGCTTCGTGACCGGCGCCGTCGTTGCCGTCGACGGCGGCTACCTGTGCCTGTGAGCCAGCGATGAGGGCCGTCGTCTGGCACGGTCGGCGTGACCTGCGGCTGGAGGACATTCCCGAGCCGGACGACCCGGGGCCCGACGAGGCCATCATCGAGGTGTCGTTCTGCGGGATCTGCGGGACCGACCTGCACGAGTACGTCGAAGGCCCGGTCATGATCCGACCGACGTCGCATCCGCTGACGGGCCAGGCACCGCCGCTGACCCTGGGGCACGAGTTCAGCGGGCGGGTGGTGGCCCTGGGCCCGGGTGTCGAAGGAGACCTCGGAGCGCGGGTCACCGTGGACCCATGCTGGCGCTGTGGCACCTGCTACTGGTGCCGCCGGGGCGAATACCACATCTGCCGGCAGGGAGGAGCCGTCGGCCTCGCCTCCCACGGAGCGCTGGCCCGATTCGTGCGCGTGCCCGCCGCCGGACTCGTGCCCCTGCCCGACAGCGTGGACGACCGCACAGCGGCGCTGGTCGAGCCCTTGGCCGTCGGACTCCACGCCGTCCGCCGGGGGCAGGTGGGCACCGGCGACACCGTCCTGGTGAGCGGGTACGGGCCCATCGGTGCCAGCGTGCTCCTGGCCGCCCGGGCAGCCGGCGCGGGGGCCGTCTTCGTGAGCGAGCCCGACTCTGCCCGCCGGGCTCTGGCCGACCTCATGGGGGCGACCGAGGTCGTCGACCCCGGAGAAGCCGACGTCCGACGGTCCGTGTTCACGTGGACGGAGCGGGTCGGCCCTGACGTGGTCTTCGAGTGCACGGGTTTGCCCCGCTTGCTGCCCGCCGCGGTCGACGCCGTGCGCCGGGGCGGGCGGGTGGTGGTGGTCGGCGTGGGCCACGGGGCGGCCGAGGTCGAGCCTAACCGGCTCGTCCTCTTCGAGCGTGAGGTGGTGGGCTCGCTCGGCTACCAGCACGACCTCTTCCGAGTGGTGAAACTGCTGGCCGCGGGGCGCCTCGACCCCGCTCCCCTCGTCACCGGTGTCGTGCCGCTGGCGCAGGCGGTGAGTCACGGCTTCGACGCCCTGCTGGCCGATCGGCGTCACGTGAAGATCCTCGTCGACGTGGGAGCCACCTGATCCGGTCGACTCCGCGGTGGAGGCACAAGGATGGACTTCGACCTGAATCCCGAACAGCAGGCGCTCAAGGACCTCTGCCGGGACTTCGCCCGCAACGAGATTGCGCCCCACGCCGGGGAGTGGTGGGAGAAGGAGGTGTTCCCCGCCGCCGTTTTCCGCCACATGGGGAAACTCGACCTCATGGGCCTCCTCGTCCCCGAGGAGTACGGCGGCAGCAACGCCGGCATGGTCGCCTACGTGGCCGCGATGGAGGAAATCGGCGCCGCCGACCAGTCGGTGGGGGCAGCTTGGAACGCCCATCTCACCATCGGGACGCTGCCCCTGCTCGCCTTCGGCACCGAGGAACAGCGCCAGCGCTGGGTCCGCCCCCTGGCCGAGGGGACGGCCATCGGGGCCTTCGGGCTGACCGAGCCCGAAGCCGGCTCTGACGCTGCAGCTATCCGCACCCGCGCCGTTCGCGACGGCGACGAATGGGTCATCGAGGGCACCAAGATGTTCATCTCCAACGCCGGGACGGAGATGTCCCTCGGCGTCACCATCCTGGCCGTGACCGGTGACGACGGTGGCGGCCGCCGGCGCTACGGCTCCTTCTTCGTGCCCGACGGCACCCCCGGATACACCAAGGGCGAACGGCTGAAGAAAGTCGGCTGGCACGGGCTCGACACCCGGGAGCTCATCTTCGAGAACTGCCGTCTCCCCGCCGACCACCTCGTCGGCGAGGAGGGCGCCGGGCTGCGCCAGTTCCTCGAGATCCTGGGGGCCGGCCGCATCTCCGTGGCCGCCCTCTCGCTGTCGCTGGCCCGGGCGGCCCTCGACCTGGCCAGGGCCTACGCCCTCGACCGGCGCCAGTTCGGCCAGCCCCTGGCCAAGTTCCAGGCCATCCAGCACAAGCTGGCCGACATGGCCACCGAGGTGGAGGCCGTCCGCTGGCTCGTCTACCGGGCCGCCTGGCTCTACGACGCCGGCCGTCCCTACGCCACCGAGGCGGCCATGGCCAAGCTCCACGCCTCGGAGGTGGCCAACCGCGCCGCCTCCCAGGCCGTCCAGATCCACGGCGGCTACGGGTACATGCGGGAATCGGCCATCGCCCGGTTCTACTGCGACGCCAAGATCCTCGAGATCGGCGAGGGCAGCAACGAGATCCAGCGCAACGTCATCGCCCGGGCCCTCGGCTGCTGACGACCGGGACCCGAAACTCCCTTTAGCCCCCCTTGCGGTTCCCAGGGGGCATGGTATAGTTCTTTCATTGCGTCCGTCGAATGAATTCAAGACGCCGGCCGGGCCAGGATGGACGCGCTGTTTTGGTACGGCATGATCTTTTGGGGGGACGGTGAGACGAAGGTGCACCAGAAGCGACGGCTCCGGGTAGCGCCCTCCATCCTCGTCAAGTTCCGCCACCAGAGTCGTGGCGCCGTCTCACCTGCGACGGTGGGGTTGGTGCTTGCCGCCCTGTCGGTCGGTGGCCTGGTCGTCAAGGTCGCCAATGAGGTCCGCTCCTCGGACGGCGCCACCCGGTCCGCGTCGGCCGCCGAGACGGCAGCCGCCAAGCGGCCACCCAGCGCCGACGACCTGGGTGCGGTGGCGTTCTACCGCGACGTCAAGCGCTCGATGTCGCCGCTGCTGAACAGCGCGCCGCTGCTGTCCGAACTCGTCCGCGAGGTCGCTTCAGGGCAGACGCCGGCCCCTACCGTCTCCGGCGTGGCCCACGACTGGGCCGAGAGCTTCGCCACGACCCGCGACCTCGTCGGTCGACTCCAGCCTCGATCCGAGGGGAGCAGCGAGCAGCCATCGCTCTACCAGGCCCGTTCCCTGTACAGGCTGGGTGCGGCCCTCTACGTCGAGTCGGCGCGGGCGGTTCCCCACCTGGTGGCGGTGGCCGGTCGGACCGAGGCCCGGCAGGAGGCACTCAAGGCGATCGCCCGGATGCAGCTGCTCGGTGACCGCGCTTTCGACGCCGGCAACCGTCTCCTCGCTGGTCGCGAGGTGAACGACCTCACCGTCGGCATCCGCGTCGACCGCCTCCTTCCCTCGGAGGTCCCCGACTTCGCCGAACTCGGTCTCCAGGCGGAAGGCGGCCCCGCCGCCATCCGGGCCCCGGAGCCGGCCGACAGGAAGCCCGAACCGATCGCCTCCGACCGTTGGGTCGCAGATCACAGGGATGCCGTCTCGAGCGCAGTCGGCGTACTCCGGGACTCCATCCCGTGGTTGTTGTCGGCACCGGGGGACGCCCCAAGCGAAGCCGTGCGGTCGGCGGCCGACAAGTTCGAAGGGCTCGCCCGGAGCCTCGGGGGCCCGCTTCCGTCGACCAGCGCCGCAGCCGAAGGTGTCCACAGTCTTCGCCTGGCGCTGCTCGTCGCATCGGAGTCGCTGCGCAGCCTCCCGCCGGACGGACCTGGCCTGGGGCGCGACGCGCAGCAGTCACAACGGTTGCGGCTGATCGCCGAGCAGTTCTGGGGGCTGGCCACCGACCTCTTGGTGTCCGGCCATGCGGGAACGCGTTCGCTCTACGGGCTTCCGCCCAATGGGTTGGACCCCGAGCTCCTGCGGGCGGGAGGAGTCTTCAACGGGCGTCCGCCGCCGCTTCGTCCGGGGGAGGATCCCGGCAAGGACGTACCCAACGGCCTGCCTCCCGTCGCGCCGGCTCCCCAGCTTCGCCCGGGAGGCCCGGGGGGCGGTGCCGGGCAGGTGGGCCCGGCGCCAGGAACGGCGAGAAGTTAATCGGGGAACTCAGGCCGAAAGGATCAGAGGACGCTGATGGAAATCTGGGTTCGGTTGCTGATTGCGGGGGTGATGGTGGGGTCTCTCTACGGCCTGGTGGCCGTGACCCTCACCTTGATGCTCCGCTCGAACGGCATCCTCTCGTTCGCCCACGCCGGCTTCGCCATGATGTCGGCCTATGTCTACTTGAACCAAGTCTGTCCCAAAGACGTCGTCCAGAACCGTCCCTGCGGAGACCGGCTCATGTCTCCCGTGGTGGCGGCGGCGTTCGCCATTCTTCTGGCGGTCGTGGCCGCCTTGTTGGTGGAGCGGCTGGTGGCGCGACCCCTGGCCCGGGCTTCGGCCGCGTCCAAGGTGATCGGGACGGCCGCCGTCCTCGCCCTCATCAGCGGCATCATGCTGCAGATTTACGGCTCCCAGGGACGGGCGATTCCTGTGGAGATCCCCGGGCGGCACATCCTGCCCAAAGGCTCGATCGAAGTCGCCGGCGTCCTCGTCACCAAATCCCGGCTGTCGATCTTCATCATCTCCCTTCTGATCCTGACTCTCCTCGCGCTCGTGCTGCGCAGGAGCTGGTTCGGGCTCGGCGTGCGGGCGGCGGGGCAGCTTCCCGATGCGTCCCGCCTGATGGGCGTCAACCCAGTGGCGGTGTCACGCTTCAACTGGGCTCTCGGCGGCTTCCTGGCGGGGCTGGCCGGAGTCCTCATCGGCCCTCTGACCTCGATCAACGTCGGAACGTTCTCGTTCCTCCTGGTCAAGGCGGTGGCCGCCGTACTCATCGGTGCTCTGGTCTCCCTCCCCCTGACCTTCGCGGGAGGCATCCTCGTCGGGATCGCCGAGGCCCTCGCCCCCCGCTTCTGGGCAACCCCGGGGGTGAGCGAGCTGGCCATTGCCGGGCTGGTGCTGACCATGCTCGTCCTGCTCAGCAGGAAGTTCGCCGTGGTGGGCTACACCGGCCCCGTCCAGCAGATCGGACCAGCCGGTCCCGTAGCAACGGCCGTGGCCAGGGGCCTCAATGCCTTCCGTGACCTCACCGGCAAGGTACCAAGACCGATCTGGGTCCTCGTCGGGCTCGGCGTGCTTGCCGCCCCCCTCCGGAGCGGCTACTTCGCCAGCATCGGGACGGTGGGCCTCTTCTACGGCTTGATGGCGCTCAGCGTCATCGTGATCACCGGCACCACCGGCCAGCTCACGTTCATGCAGGCCGGCTTCGCCGCCGTGGGCGGCTTTGGAGTCACCACGGCCCTGGACAAGGGATGGGGAGTACCGGTGAGCATCGGCGTCGTGGTGGCCGCCTGCGTCGCCATCGGTATCCTGACGGGACTCATCTCCCTGCGTTTCCGCGGCCTCCAGTTCGCCATCGCCTCACTCGCCGTGGGGGCCGTACTCAGCGAGTTCGTGGTGACCCGCCCCTGGGTCAAACCCATCATGACCGACCCCCAATTGTTCGGGCGGAGCCTGCTCGAGTCGAAGTACCTCTACCAAGTGATGCTGGTGGCGGCGGTCATTGCGCTGGTTCTGGTGGGTAACGTTCGCCGTTCGGGCTGGGGTCGCACCCTCAACGCCATGCGGGAGATGCATACCCGAGTGGGTCACTTCGGCGTCGCCCCCATGCGGGCGGAGGTCGCCCTCCTGGGTATCTCGGCCGGGGTGGCCGGCTTGGCCGGCGCCTTCTTCGCCATCACCATCACGGCGGTCGAAACGGGGCAGTTCGTGCCCCTCGTGTCGGTGACGATCGTCCTCACGGCCGTGGTCGGCGGAATGCGGTCGCTGTGGGGTGCGGTGATCGCCGCGCTGGTCTTCGGCCCCGGCCAGGAGGTCATCGGCCGGATCTTCTCGACGGGTTCGGCCAATGCCATTCCCCAGATCGCCAGCGCCTCGCTGGCCCTTGTGCTCATCGTGGCCCTGCCCAACGGATTGTCGTCCCTCTTCGAGTGGGCCCGTGAGGTGGTCGCCCGAGCCCCCGATGGCCCCGAGGCGGCCCGGTTCCGTGGACTGCCGGTGCCCCTGCTGACGGCTCCGCCCGCCTGGATCGGCGCCAACGGCGGGAGTGGACGACCGGCGGCGGGCAACGGGGCCGGTGGCACCGGCTCACGCGATCGGAGCGACGGCGAGGCTGGGCCTGACCGTGAAGTACCGCCACTCCCGGAGCGGAGACGGTGAGCACGAGGGTTCGATACCGGCAACGACGACAGCAACCCCCTCGAACGGGGAGTTCGCAACGAGTGGAGGCATGAATGAGCGCTCCTGTCGGAAACCACACGAGACGATGGGTTCGTGGTGTTGGCGTGGCCGCCGCGGTGATGGTCCTCGGCCTGATGACGATGGCCGGTGCCGGTGCCCAGACCTCGGACGAGTCTGAGTCTGCTCCCGCTCCCATTACCGGCGAGCTGGGCGGATTCGACGGCACTGCCGTGGGCGGCGTCGTGGACTTCCAGGTCCTGTATCCCGACGTATTCGTCTACCGGGCCCAGGGAGGCGTGCTGGAGTCGACCGCCCAGGCGTCGGGGTCAGGCAATGCCAAGGGAGTGGCCGGTGCCCTCCCCATTCCCCTGCTGTACCAGGGCTCGGCGCTGTTCCCCGCCGCCGACCCGATCACCGGTACGCCCATCCCGGAACAGTTCAAGCAGGGCTACGAGAAGATCAATTTTCAGAAGATGCCCAACCAGTGTAGGAGCGAGTACCCCGACATCTACGGAGAGGGCAACGACGAGCGCTACTGCGGCGGTCCCGCCCAGGACGACCCGGCCCTCGGGTTCACCGCCGCCACGGTCAACGGACACAGCAAGTCCTCCGGCGACCCCGACGATCCCATGAAGACCAAGGTGGTCTCCACGTCGCGCGGCAACGACATCTCGATCCCCTCTCTGCAGGCCACGATCCACAACGCGTGGGCCCAGGCCACTTCGGGTGTCAACGCCCAGGGCGTGCCGGCCAGTGAGAGCGTGGTCGAGATGGACGGCGTGGCCATCCTCGGCGGACTGATCCAGCTGAACGATCTGAAGTCCAAGGCGGTGGCCGAGAGTGACGGCACCGACGCCGGCACGAAGACGACCACATCCTTCAGCCTGGGATCCGCCAGCGTGGCCGGGGTCCCGGTGCTGATCGGCCGGGACGGGGTGTCGGTGCATGATCAAGCACTGGCGAAGGGCGAGTCGGTGCAGGAGGCGACGAAGCAGGTCAGCGACGCCCTCAACGCCGCCGACATCCGCATCCGCCTCGCTCCCGCACCGGTTACCAACAAGGTGGGGAGCCAGTCCTTCACCTCCATCACCGGGGTTGAGGTCGTCCAGCAGGGTGAGACGGGGCGAAGGTCTGATTCCTACTACCGGTTCGGGTACGCGGCCGCGTCGATCAGTGCCGTGCAGAGCCTCAGCAGCGGCTTGGGAGGCGAGTCGGGTGGCACGAGCGAGTCGGGAGTCAGCCCGTATGACTCGAGCTCGGGGTCCACGACGACGGACACCGACACGTTCGCCGGTGACGGGAGCGAAGGTTCGTCCTTCAGCGACGTCACTTCGGATACCGGGACCGCGACCTTCGACGACACCCTGACCACGGACTCCTCCACGGGGGCGTTCGAAGGGGACGCGGGCGCCTTCGCCGCGGAGCCCGTGGGCGGCGGAGCCGAGCCGGGTGCCGAAGGCACGCCATCCATGCCGTCCACCGGCGAGGAGGTGGCGATCGACACAGGACCGGTTTCCGACGCCGTCCCGCCACTGCCGGCCACCTTGGCGACGCTTCCGTCGGCCGACGTGAAGAATCTCGCTTCCGCGCTTCTGGCCCTGGCCGTGGTGTGCGCCGCCGTGTTACCGCTCCGCCGGCTCGTGCGCTGATCGCCAGCGCGGCGCCGAAGAAACTGATCAAGAGAGGACGGATCTGCCATGGCGAAAGAAGTGACCCTCCAGAACCACCCGCTGCTCGACGAACGGGGAAAGGAGGCCATCCTGCCCCCGAGCGAAAGCGGCCGCAGCGGAGGCCGTTCCCTTCGGGGATTCGACTGGCGACAGGTGGCGGGTGTCCTCCTGATCGCCGGTGGCCTGCTGGCGGTGGTGGCGGGGTGGATCGGCGTGACCGGCACCAGCATCACCGCCGACCAGTTGTCCTACATCGGGTCGGGGGGGCTGCTCGGGGTGGCCCTCATCGCCCTGGGAGTGGTGCTCCTCGTGTCGTACGAGCATCTGCGTGATCGATCGGCGATGGCGGAGCTGTCGGAGCGACTCGGACTGCTCGAGGAAGGGCTGGCCGGAAGGTTCCGCGGCGGGGATCGCTAGAGATCGACCGAACCGTAGCTGGGATCGACGAAGAGTGGAGAAGAGGTACGAAAGCGTGAGCATCGCCGCGAAACAGTCCACGAGAACGAGCGACGGTGCCGCCCCGGATTCGACGATGGGGCGGTCGGTCCTCCTGGGCGTCGAGGATGTCACGGTGCGGTTCGGTGGCGTGGTGGCCAACAACCACGTGACCCTGAACTGCCGGGAAGGGGAGATCACCGCGCTCCTCGGGCCCAATGGGGCGGGCAAGACCACGATGTTCGACGTCATCACCGGCGCCCGTCGGCCGATGACGGGCGGGGTGACCTTCAACGGGAACGACATCACCCGGCTCCCACCCCAACGTCGTGCGCATCTGGGTATCGCCCGAACGTTCCAGAATCTGTCGCTGGCCCGCGAACTCTCGGTCTACGAGAACGTTTGGCTGGGCGCGGCCCGGTTCCGGAACTACGGGCCGATCTCGGCCATGCTCGCCCTCCCCCACGTCCGCAAGAACGACCGGGCATTACGAGACATCACCCTCCATGCCCTCGACGTCGTGGGGCTGACGGAAATCGCCGACATGCGAGCCGGGGACCTTCCCTTCGGTGATCTGCACCGGGTCGAGATCGCCCGGGCCCTCGCCCTCGGCCCCACCATGTTCATGCTGGACGAGCCGTCCGCCGGCATGGACGGCGCCGAAACGTTGCAGCTGGCCAACGCCCTCCTGCGCATCCGCGACCAGTGGGGCATCTCCATTCTGGTCGTGGAACACGACCTCGACTTCGTCCGGCTCGTGGCCGACCGTGCCTGGGTCCTCGACTTCGGCGAAGTGATCAGTGGCGGGCCCATCGACGCCGTACTTGACGACCCGCGGGTGCACCAGGCCTACCTGGGGACGGTGGATCATGCTTGAACTGCAGGGAATGTCCGCCGCCTACGGCGAAGTCAGAGCCGTTCGGAACCTGACGATGACCGTGGCACCGGGCGAATCAGTGGCCCTCATCGGCCGGAACGGTGCCGGGAAGACGACGACGCTGCGGGTTGTGGCGGGAGTGATCCAGCCGGCGACCGGGGATGTCCGGTGGGACGGCGAGAGCATCGTGGGCCTCGACCCCGAGCGCCGGGTCCGGAAGGGCATCGTCCTCGTCCCCGAGGGACGGGGAATCTTCCCGGGGCTCACGGTGGAAGAGAACCTGCGCATGGGAGCGTTCTGGCGACGTCCCCGGCCCTCCGAGGTCCGCAAGGACATGCAGGCGATCTACGAAGATCTGCCCGTGCTCGCCGCCCGACGGGGACAGGCGGCGGGAAGCATGTCGGGTGGGGAGCAACAGATGCTCGCCATCGGACGCGGTCTCATGAGTGAGCCGAAGATTCTCCTCCTCGATGAGCCGTCCCTCGGGCTTTCTCCCCAGATGGTGGATGCGCTGTACGAACTGCTGCGCCGGATCAAGGAACGGGGCGTGAGCTTCGTCCTGGTCGAGCAGTACGTCCCCTTGGCGCTCGAGTTGTGTGACCGGGCCATCGGTCTGAAGAAGGGCGTGGTGGCCTTCGCCGGCCGGGCGGACGAGGTGGCTCAGGACCACCTGACCGAGGTCTACATGGGCGGCGCCACCCTGGAGGAGGAGGCCAAGGAAATCATCGGCACCTGAGCAGCACCATCGGCACCCAACAACGTCGAAAACAACAGACGCAGACCTTGAAGGAGGTTGCTGGGAATGAGACCACGGGAATCCACGAGCATCTATCTGGCGGTACTGGCGGCGGTGAGCCTGCTGGCCGGGGCCTGCGCGTCCCGGTCTTCGGATCAGGCGGCCACCACCGGTGCGCCAGGCGCCCTCCAGCAACCGTCGGGGTCGCCGATCCAGGAGGAAGCGCCCCAAGCGGCGGAGACCGCTCCAGACACGTCGGCGTCTCCCGCCACGCCGGCGGAAACCCCGGCGGACTCGGGCGCGTCCAGTGCGCCGACCGGAGGGGCCTCCCCCGCAACACCGAAGGCACCGAGCGGGGCTGGCGCCCAAGCCCCCAAGACCAAGGGCGGCGCTGCGGCCGGCACGAAGAACCCCACCCCAGCTGCCCAAGGCCAAAAGGCGCCGAACGCCCCGTCCGGTGGTTCCTCGGGCGGCGGCTCCGCGTCGGCGCCGTCCGGCGGGTCGAAGAGTAACCCTACCGATGCCATCACGGTCACGGGGCCGAACTCCCAGGGCGTGACCGACAAGGAGATCAAGGTGGGCGTCCTCGCCCCCCTCTCGGGGTACGCCGCGTTTCTCGGTGAGGTTGAGGTTGACGCCGTCAAGGCCTTCCTGTTCGACGCCAACGCCAAGGGAGGCGCCAAGGGCAAGCAGTACCGGGTCGTCGTGGCCGACACCCGCTTCGAGCCGGCCACCGAGGCGGTGGGCGCCCGCCGTCTGGTCGAACAGGAGAAGGTGTTCGCCCTGTTCACCACCTTCTCCGACACCATCGGCCCGTACGTCGCCTCCAAGGGCATTCCCAACTTTGCCTTCGGAATCGTGCCCCCCGCCTTCTCCTCGAAGTACCCGACCATCTATCCCGTAGGTCTGGACACCGTCGACTCGATCACGACGATGGCCTACACGCTGACCCAGGTGCTGAAGAAGCCCATCAAGTCAGTGGCCATCGCCTACGGGACCCAGAACATCGCCTGGGGTCAGTGGGCCGACTACGCCAAGAAGGCCTGGGAACAATTCGGCGTGCAAGTGAAGAGCATGGACCGCTTCAACGTATCCGACGGTGACTGCACCCAGCTCGTGCTCAAGATCCAGAACCTGAACGTGGACTTCTGGCAGGTCGGCAACAGTCTCGGGTGGCCCCTGTGCGGGCAGGCCATGCACCGCCAGGGCTACAGGCCTCCGCAGGGATTCGGAGGGCCGTACACCGATGACATCAACTGGGGCAACCAGATGGGCCCGGGCTACGACGGCGTCTTCGCCATGACCAACGGGGTGTCACTCCAGCCCGACCGCAAGGGAACGCCGTGGCCCTACGACCCCAGTGGGGTGGCTCCCGCGGTTGACCACTACATGGACTCGATGAAGAAGTACAGCCCCAAGAGCGGCACGCTCACCGACATGGAGGGCATCTGGCCCCAGAGCTTCTGGGCTCAGGCGAAGGCGCTCCAC
Organism: Actinomycetota bacterium; assembly: GCA_040756995.1. GTDB lineage: Bacteria > Actinomycetota > Acidimicrobiia > IMCC26256 > BP-133 > BP-133. The sequence goes on from JBFLYK010000001.1 coordinate 133,113, forward strand.
GAGGCCGTCCTCCGCCAGACCGACGCCATCACCTGGGAAGGCGTCAACAAGTGGCTCCAGGCCCAGAAGAACTGGAGCTCCGGAATCGTCAGCCCGGGGAGCTTCGCCCCCAACTGCAAGACGAATGGCGTCCAGACGTACATCTACTCCTACAAGTGGAACGCCCAGGCCAACAGCGTGGAAGAAACCGATTGGAAGCCCTACGGCGGGGTGGTCAAAGTCCCGACCGAGGTGAAGAACAAGGTCATGCCGGGCGGTGGCGACTGCTACCTCACGGCCTACGCCGATGCCAAACTCTAGACAGGCGGACGAGCCTTTGGAATGAACCTGATGCGACGGCCCGCTCGACGGGCCGTCGCATCACGGCCTTTCCTCTTTCTCGTCCGACTGGACAGTTGAGCAGGGCACCGACGCCGACGACAGGAGGACATCGATGCGACCACTGAGCATGCAATACAGCGTCACCGTCGGCGCCCCGCTCGAGCAGGTGCTGGCCTGGTGCCAGTCGCGGGAGTCGCGGCGGAGCTGGCCGGGGGTCACCTGGGTGGCCAAGCAGGGCCCGGGTACGCTCACCTACGAGGTCGACATGCGCACCAAGGGCGCCAAGGATGCCACCATCATGGTCGAAGAGCACCTCCGGCACGCCGAGGAGGACGAGAACGGGTACCCGTACTTCGAGACCGCCCAACGCTGGTCGTGGCCGACGCAGGACGCCTCGACGGGCTGGACCACCTACCGCTTCGTTCCCGTCGACGGCCAGACCCGTATCGACTACACGATGCGGCTCGTGCTTCCTGGCAGCGTGGCGGGGGAGCGGCTCAACCTCTCGCTGTTCGGGCGGGCCATCGAGCGCGCCGCTGAGCTCTATGTCGAGCGGCTCGGAGAGCACTTCAGTACGGCAGGGGTCTCGACCGGCTGATACGACGACCAAAGGCCTTTGGCGTGACCAGGAGCGCCCCACTCTTGTTAGGCTTTTGATCAACGAGTCCGATGAATCATCTATAGCAGCAGGAGGCTTGGCGGATGACCGTCACCGAGAGCGTGTCCGAGCGGATCGCCGACCCCCGGCTGGCCACGCGCTACGAGCTGTGGGACGACATGAGCGACGAGTACCGCACGGCGGCCGCCAAGGTCGCATCCTTCCAGTCGCTGGCCGAGTTCATCGGGGCCCTGCTCTTCAAGGAGTGGGTCCCCCGGGTGCCGGACTACGCCCGCAAGCAGATGCTCATCGCCAAGGTCCAGGACGAAGTGGGCCATGGTCACGTGATGGCGCGGGTCGCCGAGGACCTGGGGATCCCCCGCGAGCAGATTCTGGAGGACTTCGCCTCCGGCAAGACCAAGCTGCTCAACATCTTCCACTACGGCTTCGAGACCTGGGAGGAGATCGGTCCCTCGGCGCTCCTGCAGAACTCCTCGGCCATCGTGCAGTTCCAGTCGCTCGACCAGGGGACCTACATCCCCTACTCCCGGGCGCTGAAGAAGATCCAGAAGGAAGAGGGCTTCCACTACCACCATGCCCTCGACCTGACCCACCAGATCATGACCGAGGGCACCGCCGAGCAGCGCCGCAGAGCCCAGGAATCGTTCGAGACGTGGTTCCCCCGGCTCGTGGCCTACTTCGGCCCCCCCGATTCCGACACCTACCAGAGCAACACCGGCTACCGGTTGGGCCTCAAGGTCGACTCCAACGACGCCCTCCGTCAGCGCTGGATCGCCAAGATCGTCCCTGTGTTCCAGGAGCTCGGCATCCACGTCCCGCCCGACCTCGTCCGCTACGACGAGGATGCGGAGGAGTGGGTCTACGCTCCGGTCGACTGGGCCGAGGTCAAGCGGGTCATTCACGAGGGCGGCCCCCGGTACGGGGACTGGGTGGAGTCGATCCAGGGCTCTCTGGCCCGCAACGGCAAATACCGCCTGGCGGCACTGGCAGCCTGACGTGAACACGGCCAACGACGACCACGCCTACGAGGTCTTCGCCCAGATCGGCGGCCCGGGCAAGCCCATCACGTACGTCGGCAGCGTCCGGGCCGCCGACCCCCTCCTCGCCTGGCACGGCGCCAAGGAGGCCTACACCCGCCGCGAGGACTGCACCGTCCTCTGGGTCGTCCCCCGGGCCGCCATCGTTCGGAGCGAGCCCGGCGACACGCTCGTCCTCGGCCACGGCAGCAGCCGGCGCTACCGGATGCCGAACTACCCGAGCGGCCGGCGCCGGGCCCGGGCCAAGCAGGCGGGAAAGCCCGCCGAAGCGTCGGCCGGAGAGGAGTGACCATGCCCGCCGCCGCCCCTCTCATTCTCGCCTGGTGCGACGACGAATTCCTCCAGGGCCATCAGCTCTCCGCCTGGATCACCGACTACGTCGACGTGGAGGAGTCCCTGGCCGTCGGGTCAATGGCCCAGGATCATCTCGCCCACGCCGCCGCCCTGCTCGGCGCCTGCGGCTTCACGGCCGTCGACCGGGATGGGCACATCTACGAGCGACCGGCGTCGGAGTGGTACCCGTCCCGCCTCAGCCTGCTCCCCGAGCACGACTGGCCTGCCACCGTCGTCCGTCAGCTCTTGTTCAACCGCGCCACCCTCGTCATGCGCCGCTACCTCCAGATTCCCGACCGCCCCCGGATGCAGCAGCTGGCCGAGCTGGTGCGGGCCGAACAGGACGTCCACAGCACCCACTGGGAACGCTGGGTACGGATCCTCGCCTCGGATGACGAGCTCTCCGAGGAACTCGCCGACCGCCTGAAGCGGGCCGCCGACGACGCTGCTGACCTCTTCGGCCTCCCCGAAGGGGCCAAGGACCCCGACGTCCTCCTGGTCGGGGCCAGCCGGGCCGAGATGCAGCACCAGTGGGCAGAAGAGGTGTCGGCCACACTCGAACGCCTGGGGGCCGCCGTCCCGCCTCTTCCCGTCGACCCCGTCCCCCGGGCTCCCGGTCACATCTTCGAGGCGCTGGCCGGCATCCTGGCCGAGCTCCGGTTCTCCCGGGGACCGGAAGGAGCTCGGCCCTACGAGGTCTACCGCTAACGAGTCACCACTCGTTTGATCTGGGCAGTCCGGCTGATCGGGTAGTTCCGGTCTCCCTGCTCGACTTTACAGGCGGCCAGAAAAGTTCTACGCTCTAGTCCAACAAATTAAACTTACCCGAATGGGTCCCGGGGGGCCGCTGTGGAACTTCTCATCCGCGACGCCAACATCGAGGATGCCGACGCCTTGGCCGCCCTCGAGAAGGAGATCGACGGCGTGTTCCGGCCGGAGTACTGGCTCGACGAGCTCAACCGCTTTTCCTACCCGCCCGTCTGCCTGTGCGCGGTGCGGGGCGACGACGTGGTGGGACTCGCGCTCGGCCAGATCCGGATGGGTGAGTTCGGCTTCGAGGAGGACGCTGGCTGGCTCATCAACATCGGCGTGCGCGACGACGTTCGGGGGAACGGCGTCGGGCGACGACTGATGGACGCGGCCATCGAACGGTTCCGTTCACTGGGCGTCCGGCGGATCTATTCGATCAGCGAGGACAAGCGCCTCCTGGCCTTCATGCAGTCGGCCGGATTCAAGAAGGCCGAGAACCTCCAGACGCTGGAGTTCGCGATGTAACCCGAAGGGCGGAGCGAGGAAACGAGACAGTGACGACAGCTGACAAGAAATCGGAGGAAACCAGGGTATGGCACGATCGCTGATCCAAGCGCACGATCGCGTGAAGAGTCTCGACTGGGACCTGAGCTACGCAGAGCGGCCGGTCCGGTACGAGACCAGGTACCACATCCCCTCGAAGAGCAAGGACCCGTTCCGTCAGCTCCTGCGGGACTTCCTGGCCATGGAGGCGGAGAAGGACGACCGCGCCTACGGGGGTCTCCTCGACGTCCTTGCCCGGACCGACGCTGTCAACAAGGCCGATCCGGCCTTCTCCGAGATCCTCAAGGCCCTCCTGCCCGCGCTGCGGGACGGGGAGTACTACGCCATGCAGTGCATGATGATCCTGGGCGAGACGGTAAACAACGCCGAGCTCTGCCAGGGCTATCTGGCCCAGGAGCTGGACGAGGTCCGCCACGTCCAGTCCGAAGCCTGGCTGTCGCGCTACTACGCCAAGCACTACCACGATCCGGCCGGGTTCAACATCGGTCCCAAGGTCCGGGAGTGGAATCCCTTCCTCATGGCCGTGCGAGCCGGCCTGTCGCAGTTCATCGCCAACGATCCGATCATGGGCTGCCTCAATCTCCAGGTGGTCGGTGAGACCGCTTACACGAACCCGCTGTTCGTGGCCATGACCGAGGTGGCGGCCCGCAGCGGCGACACCGTCCTGCCCAGTCTGTTCCTCTCCATCCAGTCCGACGAGGGCCGCCACATGGCCAATGGCTACGCCACCCTCACGTCCGTCCTCCAGGACGACCGCAACATGGCCTTCCTCCAGGACGACCTCGACGAGGCCATGTGGCGCAACCATCGGCCCTTCGACCTGCTGCTCGGGATCGTCTTCGACTACTTCCGGGACAGCAAGGTCGACACCAAGCCGTACCGGGAGTACTGGGACCAGTGGCTGTGGCACGACTACGCCGGCAGCTACATGGGCAAGTTGGAGAAGTTCGGCATCAAGGCGCCGACCTGCCTGCCCAAGGCCCGCAACGACGTGTACTGGATGGGCCACACCGGCGCCATGTTCCTCTACGCCCTGTGGCCGCTGAACTTCTGGCGCACCCCGCCGCTGCCGGAGTCGGCCTTCGACTGGTACGAGCACCACTACCCGGGCTGGTACTCGTACTTCGGGCCGTTCTGGGAGGACGCCCATGCGAAGTCCGACCCGGCCAACCGGAGCCTGGCCATGGAGGCGTTCGCCGAACTGCCGCCGCTGTGCCGGGTGTGCCTGCTGCCCTGCGTACTGCCCCGGATCGACATCTCGGAGGTGCACATCGAGGAGCACGGGGGGCGCAACCACGCCTTCTGCTCGACGATCTGCCAGGACATCTTCCACAAGAATCCCGGCCAGTACCTGGAGCACGTGAACTTTGGCGAGAAGTACCACGGCTGGGACCTGGCCGACGTCATCGAGGACTGGGGCCTGCTCCGGGAGGACGGCAAGACCCTCGTCGGACAGCCTCACCTCAGCCTGGAGAAGATGTGGACGATCGACGACATCCGGGCGATCGGGTGGGAGATCAACTACCCGCTCGCCGACAACAGCAAGAAGTACCGGTTCTCGTACGCATGACCGACTGAGATCACGCAGCGGCTGGCGTTCCCGGGCCGACACGCGCCCGACGCCTCCCCCCAAGGGCCTGCACCCGGGCCCAGCCGCTGCGGGAATGTGCCACCGACGACGGACATCTGGGTGTAAGGAGGCAAGGGGAGCATGGCCACGACCGAGCGGTTTCCCCCGGAGCTCGGAGGGAAGCGGGACTTCGACTACATCACACCCAAGGGGCGCCGCCTCACCGAGTACGAGGCCGTCACCTGCTACACGCAGCCACAGGTGGCGGGGGGCGGCCTACAGGCCCCCGGGGAATTCCAGACCCGTCCGGATGGCCGTCCGCTGTTCGATCTGGCGAGCACCCGGCTGCGCTGCGACGACTGGTTCGCCTACCGGGACCCGAACCAGATGTGGCAGCGGCCCTACTACGTCGAACAGGCCGAAGCCGAGAAGTCCATCGAGCGGGCCTGTGAAGTCGCCTTCAGCACCGGCGCGGCCGGGGCCCTGGATCCCGATTGGGTCGAGGCAGGGCTAGTGGGGGCCTACTTCCCGTTCAGCCACTATGAGTACGGGCTCTTCCGGGGGCTGAACATGGCCGCCCGGGAGTCGCTGTCCGACACCATCAACAGTGTCCTGGTGTTCAATGCCGCCGACAAGCTGCGTCACGCCCAGGCCATCTCCATCCTCGGGCTCGACCTCGAGTCGACCGTGCCAGGCCTCGACGGCACCGCCGGGAAGAAGCTGTGGCTGGAGCACGCCGACTGGCAGCCTCTCCGCCGGTTGGTCGAGGAGGTCATGGCCATTCGGGACTGGTGCGAGATGGTGGTGGCCGTCAACCTCGTCGTCGAGCCGCTCATCGGCGAGCCCATGCGCCGGCTGGTCTTCCAGTTCGGTGCCGCATCGCGGCGCGACATCCTCGTGCCGGTCATCGCCGGGACGGCGAGCGCCGACTGGCATCGCAACAGCCGGGCCATGCGGGAACTCGTCGACTTCCTGTCCGAGAGTGCGGGCGGGGAGGGGAACCGGGCCCTCATCGCCGAATGGGTGCGGGCGTGGAGGGAACGCACGGTCCCGGTGGCCCAAGGGATCTTCGCCGCGCTGGAGGCCTCGCTGCCCGAGCCGGATCTGCAGGCGAGGGCGAAGGTGGCGGCCGAGGAGGAGTCCCAGCGGGTCGGCGCCGACCTCGTCGACGCCGTTCCGAGCGCCGCCTGAAGCAGGAACGATCAGCCGAAAGGAGCCCCATCATGGGGGGAAACGAACTGGACCAGGTGGTCGCCAACAACGACATCGGCATGTCGCTGGTGGCCGGGGAGGAGGCCGACGCCATCGTCGAGCTCCTGAAGGAGGAGCTCGGTGACCGGCTTCGGGTGACCGACTGCATGACCTATCTCAAGCTCGAGACCGACGTCGGGAAGCTCGAGGTCCGTTTCGCCGACGTGGCCGACATCCTCGGGCGGCGCTTCAACATGCACGACTTCCAGGTGATCTTCTCCTCGTACTACGGACGTCCCCATCTCCTCGACGACCGCATGGGCATCTACGAGAGCATGACGGCCGGCGTTCGGGAAGGGGACTTGGTGGCGGAAGGATAGGCCGCGGTTGGGTCGGGGCGGAGACGAGGAACCACGAGGAGAAGGAACACGCGACGATGGCGCCCGTCCACCAGGTGACGATCCTGCCGGCTGACGTGAGCTTCGATTGCTCGGAAGAGGAGACGATCCTCGATGCCGCCGTGAGGCGGGGCTTCGCCCTCCCGTACGGCTGCAAGAAGGGCAACTGCGGCACGTGCAAGGCGCAGGTGCTGGACGGCGAGGTCGACCTGGAGATCGAGTCGACCTACTCGCTGAGCGACTTCGAACGCCAACAGGGCTTCACCCTGTTGTGCTCGGCCTACGCCGTGTGCGACACCACCGTGGAGATGGAGGGTCTCGACGCCTCCGATCTCGCCGATGTCGTCCCGCCGCCGGGCGACTTCCTGGCCGAGGTGCTGGGCGTGCGGCAGCTCACCCGGGACATCCGCGGCCTGGAGCTGGCGCTGGATGGCGAGCTCGAGTTCCGCTCGGGGATGTTCGCCCAGGTCAACGCCCCCGACACCGATATCTGGCGGTCCTACTCGATGGCGAACCCGGCGTCGCGCCGGGACCGGCTCGAGTTCATGATCAAGCTCGTTCCCGGGGGTCTGTTCTCGGCCCGGCTGGAAGCGATGGAACCGGGTGACAAGCTGCGGGTGAACGCCCCCCACGGGACCTTCTGGATCCGCGACCGCGACCGGCCTTTGCTGATGATCGGAGGTGGGGCGGGGATGGCGCCGCTGTGGGGGATGCTGCAGGACCTCGCCGAGCGGGGCGATCCGCGTCCGGTCCGGTTCTTCTACGGAGCCCGCACCCCTGATGATCTTTTCAACGTCGACGAGATCGCTGCCCTCGGGGAGCGGCTCCCGGACTTCGAGTTCGTTCCGGCCCTCTCCCACGTCGGGCCCGAGGACGCCAACGGGCACGAATGCGGCCTCATCACCGACATTGTGGAGCGGCGGATCGGATCGGACATCGGCGACCACGACGCCTACCTGTGCGGGCCGCCGCCGATGATCGACGCCGCCCTGCGTGTCCTCGAGGCTCACGGCCTGGAGGAGAGGAAGAGCATCCACTACGACAAATTCACCGCTTCCTAGGCCCGAGGAAGCACGTACACGAGGAGAAGAAAGCAATGGGAGTGTTCAAGGACGAAGCGGAGGCCAGGGAGGTCTTCGACACGATGTTCGAGCGGATCCTCGCCATCGAGGAGTCCAACAAGCAGTTCTCGGCCACCAACGCCGTTCTCGGCGTCTACTACCCCGACGACGGCTGGACCTACACCGTCAATATCGACGGGACGCAGAGCCCGACGGTCCTCAACCACGACCCCGACGCAAAGGTCGACATCGAGATCCGCATGTCCACGGACACGGCCCACACCTTCTGGAAGGGCGACCTCAACTTTCCCGTCGCCATGATGAAGGGCAAGGTCAAGATCAAGGGCCCCTCGGCCACCGTCATGAAGCTCCTGCCGGCCGTCGCTCCGGGCCACGAGATCTACCCGGCCATCCTGAAGGAGCGTGGCCGCGAGGACGCCCTGGCGTAGCGCCGACGGTCCGGTAGCTCCGACGGCACACGAGATTCTTCACAAGGCGAAAGAAGGGAACCAATGCAGGTACAAGCTGCCGTCGTCGACAACATCGACACGATCGGTATCCGGTCCCTGGAACTAGACGAGCCGAAGGCCGGTGAGGTACTGGTGCGCCTCGTCGCCACCGGGATTTGCCACACCGACCTCTCCATGCTGCGGGGCAACCTCCCGGTGCCCTTCCCGTTCGTTCCCGGCCACGAGGGAGCCGGGGTGGTGGAGGCCGTCGGCCCCGGGGTGACCAGCCCCGAGGTGGGCGACCACGTCATCTGCTCGATCGCGGTGACCTGCGGCCAGTGCTTCATGTGCGCTCGCGGCCAGATGCCCTGCGACCTGGGCGGGGCGGTGGCCTTCGCCGGCACGATGTTGGACAACACCGTCCGGCTCCATGACAACGGCCAGGGCGTGAACCACATCTTCTGCCAGTCGTCCTTCGCCGACCACATGGTGGTTCCCGCCCGGGCGGCGATCCCCATCCGGAAGGACGCCCCCCTCGAGAAGCTGGCCTCCCTCGGTTGCGGAGTGTCCACCGGTCTGGGCGCGTCGATCAACCGGGCCAAGGTGACGCCGGGGTCCACCGTCATGGTGATCGGGGCCGGGGGCGTGGGGCTGGCGGCGATGCTGGGTGCCCGTGTGGTGGGGGCGGCCAACGTCATCGCCGTCGACATCGCCGACGCCAAGCTGGCCAAGGCCAAGCAGGTGGCGGCCGACACCGCCATCAACTCCTCGCAGGTCGACCTTGGCGACGCCATCGACGAGATCACCGGCGGGCGGGGTGTCGACTTCTCTATCGACTGCGTGGGCGTGGACGGCTCCCTGGAGAGTGCCTTCCGGGCTACCCGGCCGGGCGGGACGGTGGTGGCCGTCGGGATCATGCACGCCACCATCTCCTCCGAAATCGACACCTTCAGCCTGATCATGGAGAAGACCCTGACCGGGTCATACGGCGGATCGATCTCGCCCCGGCGGGACATCCCCGCCTTCGTCGACCTCTACATGGCCGGGCGGCTCGACATTGGCGCCCTGATGGACCGCGAGTGCAAGCTCGCCGACGTCGGCCACACCCTGAACGAGCTCGAGGAGGGCAAGTTCACCCGGGCCGTCATCATTCACTGACCCGTCTGTCGGACGGAACCGGAACGGAAGGAGCACGCGACATGGCGGAAGGTCTTCTGGAATACGCCTCGAAGGAATGGTGTGAGAGAGCCGTCGAAGTCTGGAACGAGACGGTCGTACCCAATCTGGTTGACCCCGAGCACTACCACTACACGGTGGAATTCGGCGAGACCGCATCGGGCAAGTTCTCCCAGCTCAATACCGAGTATGGGAAGGTCCTGACGTGGGAGCCGGGGAAGCACATCGAAGAAGAGTGCGACTTCGTCATCTGGGCCACCCCGGAGATCTACGAGAAGATCGGAGAGGGCAAGCTCGACCCGGTCGGGGCGGTGGCCTCCAAACGCGTCCACGTTCGCCGGGGCCCCATGCCGGTGATCATCAAGGAGGCGGACGCCTTCAAGAAGCTGCTCATCGGCCTGGGCCAGATCCCCACGGCCTGGTGACCAGGTGACCCAGTTGCGCGGCGTGTCGGGGTGCGAGGTCACGCTGGACGAGCGCTCCGGAGAGGCCAACGGCGCCGCCTATCTGGTCCACATGTTGCTCACCCAGCAGGCCGAGGCTGACCAGTCGGGCCGTTTCGCCCGGGAGGCGGAGCGGCTCAAGCCGGTGAAGATCTTCCTCACCGACACCGAGGAGGCGTGCGCCGTCTCCTCGGTGTCGGGCGGATTGCGGATCACTTCTGACCTCGAGGGCCGGTACCCGACGTTCATCCGGGCCGAGAGCCGCCACGTCATCGACGTGACCAAGATCCGCCTGGCCGGGAGGGTTCTGATCACCGGCCCCTTGCGGGACAAGAAGTTCTGGGGCTTGCTCGGGGACATCGCCACCCGCAAGGTCGTGATCAAGGGCCTGATCTCCCACTACGTCAACACGTTGCGGTTCCTCTGGCTGGTGAACGTCCGCAGCAAGCTGTAAGGAGGCTGGGCGTGTTCGAGAACGTGGACCCGAAGTTCCTGCCGCCGCCGGAGCACCGGCCGCTGTTGACCTTCGGGCACCCCAGCCTCCACTACGGCTGGTCGCGCCCCACGTTCAACGCCGCCACCGAGCTCCTTGACCGCTCGGTGGCCCGGGTCGGGGCGGATCACCGGGCGATCCTCCACGTCACCGACGGCGGTGTGCGGACGTGGTCCTACGGAGACCTGGCCGGTGCCGTGTCCCGGCTGGCCAACGGCTTGCGGGCGCTGGGGGTCTCCCCGGGCGACCGGGTGCTGATGCGGGCCGGCGAGGTGCCCGAGGCGGCCGTGATCCAGTTGGCCGTGTGGAAAATCGGCGCCATCATCGTTCCCGCCGCCGTGGTCGAGATGGCCCGGGAACTCGTGTTCATGCTCAACGACACCGAGGCGGTGGCCGTCGTCTGCGAATCGGCGAATGCCGAGGAGCTCGAGAAGGCGCTCCCTGAATGCCCCTCCGTGCGATGGGCCATCGGCTGGCCGGAACCGATCGCTGGCCAGGGCCTCACCCTGGATGGGGTGATGTCGGGTCAGCCCGACTCCTGCGACGCCCATCCCACCCGCCCCCTTGACGGCGCCGGCATTTTCTACACCGGGGGCACGACCGGCCGACCCAAAGGTTGTTTGCACACCCATGTGGCCGAGGTGGCGCTTGCCGACCTCAATGGGTGGGCCCGGGGCCTGGATCAGCAGTCGGTCCTGCTGACGCACGCACCGCTCGGTCACGCCTTCGGCAACGGGGAGAAGATCAACTTCCCTCTCCGGGCCGGGGCGTCGGTGGTCTACGCCAGCCGTCCTACGCCGCAGACGATGTGGGAGCTCATCGCTGAACACCGGGTGACCACCCTCGCCGGGGCGGCGACCATGTACCGGATGATGCTCCAGGCCTGCCCAGAGCCGGGGTCCGCCTACCCCGGCATCGCCGTCACGACGGCGCTCAGCTCGGGCGAAATTCTCGACCCGCGGACATTCCACTCCTGGCGCGAGCAGCTGGGCATCCCGTTGCGCAACGTGGTGGGGATGACGCCGATCCGCCACCTCTTCATCGACTCCAACCAGGCAGGGGTCAAGGTCGCGCCGGGCTTGTCGGTCGGGGCGCCCCTTCCCGGATACGAAGCCCGGCTGGTAGGCGAGGACGGCCAGCCGACGATCGACCCCGACGCGCCCGGCCGGTTGGCCATCCGGGGGCCATCGGGCATCACCTACTGGATCAACGAACACCCCGCCATCCGCGACCGTGCCGCCACCGACGTCCGCCAGGGCTGGAGCTTCCTCGACGACGCCTACCGCCGCGACGAGGAGGGCTGGCTGTGGTTCGAGGGCCGCCTTGACGACATGATCGTGACGGGAGGCCGGCAGGTGGCCCCGATCGAGGTGGAGGAGGTGCTGGGGAACCATCCGGCGGTGGCGGAGGTGGCAGTGGTCTCCGCTCCCGACGAGGTGCGGGGCCAGGTGGTGGCCGCCTTCGTCTGCCTCCAATCCGGCTACGACCCCTCTACCGAGCTGGCCAAGGAGCTCCAGGAGCACGCCAAAGCCACGATGGCCGGCTACAAGTATCCCCGTCGGTTGGAGTTCGTCGATACCCTGCCCAAAGACCAGGTGGGCAAGATCCAGCGCCGGAAGCTGCGCGAGCAGCTGGCGGCCGAAGGTTGAGACGGCGCGGTCAGTCTCGCCGGCGCTCGAGGAAGGCGTCCCGGCCGGGCGGAACACCTCGCGGCGCCCGAGGTCCCAGGGCCGAGGATCCGGCTGAGGAAGTAACTTGCCCCGCCGTCGGGGACCAGCCCCACCGGTTGAGTCCGTTGGCCGCCGCCGGGTTGTCGATGGTGAGCACGAGGATGTCGTCGTGACGGGCTTCGGAGATGGATCCCACGAGCGCTCCTTGCCGGGGCTTCGCCTTGACACGCGAGTCCTGAGCGTTGATATGATCAACGTGTCTGCAGAATAAATCTTCGGGGGCGAGGTCGGCAAGCCTGCCGGGGCGGAGGAGCGAAGGAGGACACGTGAAGGAAAGCATGAAGGGCCAGACCCTCTTTGAGGTCGAGCGCACCATCGACCCGTTGAAGCTCGAGGAACTGAGCACGGCGCTCGCCACCGAATCGGCGGGGGAGACGGCGACGTTGGTTCCCTTCTTCGGGCCGACCATCCCGGGCGAGCAGCTCTTCGTGGAGCTCCTGGAGATGGACCTTTCCCGAGCTCTGCTCGGCGGGATCTCCTACCAGTGGACGCGGCCGTTCCAGCCAGGGGAGAAGGTGTCCGTCAAGGTGTTCGTGGAGGATCTCTACGACAAAGGAAACCTCCAGTTCGTCATCGTGACCTCCGAGTTCCGTGGCGGCGACGGCGACGTCATCCAGACCCACAAGGCCACCTTCATCGAGCGAGGAGCGGCGTGATGCCCTGGAACGAGAAGACCCTGCCTCCCCTCACCCGTGTCCAGATCGCCCGCTACGCCGGCGCGGTCCGCGACTTCAACCCCATCCACGTCGACGAGGAGTTCGCCAAGACCTCGGGGATGCCATCGGTGATCGCCCACGGCCCCCTCACCCTGGCTCGGGCCCTCGACGCCATCGTGGCCCAGGTCGGGGCCGGGGCGGTCAAGGGTGTCGACGCCCGCCTCAAGGCTCCCTACACGCCGGGCGAGACTCTCACGGTCGTGCCGGTCGACGGCGGCTTCGAGCTGCGCAACGGCTCGGGAACGGTGTTGATCACGGGGACCCTGACACTCAACGAGTGACGGCCGGGAAAGGGGACTCCTCGATGGACCTGAAGGACATGCTCTGGGAGGAGACCGAGGACGGGATCGTCACGGTCACGTTCAACCGCCCGGACGAGCTCAACCCGATCACCGTCGACGGCCTGGCCCAGATCAACGCCGTGATCGACGAGGTGCGCCAGAACGACCGCTACCGGGTCCTCATCTTCACCGGGGCCGGGCGGGCCTTCTCGGCCGGCGCCGACGTGAAGAAGTTCAACGAGGGGACCTTCCGGGAGGAGGGCGAACTCCCACTCTTCTTCCGCCTGAACAAGAACCCGGATTTCGTTCCCAACCTCGAGAGCCTGCTCAAACCCGTGATCGCCGCCGTGAACGGGGTGGCGGTCGGTGAGGGCCTCGAACTCGCCCTCTCCTCCGACTTCCGCATCGTGTCGGACCGGGCCAAGATGGGCTTTCCCGAGGCGAAGATCGGGCTGATCCCGGCCAGCGGCGGCTGCTCGCGCATCGTGAAGCAGCTCGGCATCATGCGGGCCAAGGAGCTCTACCTGGGGGGCGACATCCTGACCGCCCAGGAAGCCCACGCCGTCGGGCTCGTCACCAAGGTCGTGCCCCACGACCAGCTCATGGACGAGGCCATGGCCCTCGCCCGGCGTCTGCTCACCAAGGCGCCGCTGGCGCTGGCCACCTGCAAAGCCGTCCTGCATGCCTGCGTCGACACCGATGTGGCCTCCGGGCACGTCCTCGAGCTCTTGGCCCAGACGGTCCTGATCAACACCAAGGATCACGTCGAGGGCGTGCAGGCCTTTGTGGAGAAGCGCGACCCGAACTTCGTCGGCGGCTGACCCAGCGTTCCGTCACTGCAACGAGAGAAGCTACTCATGTCTGCTTGCGTGATTGGAGCCGTACACGTTACGGATCCCGCCGGGATCCAGGAGTACGCCGAGAAAGTCGGGGCGACCGTCGACAAGTACGGCGGTCATGACGAGGTACGGGGGAAGGTCGTCGAGGTTCTCGAGGGAGACCTCAACCCTCACATGACGGCCGTCATTGCGTTCGAGACTGTCGACGACGCCAGGCGCTGGTACGAGTCTGAGGAGTATTCGGCGGTCAAAGAGGTCCGCCAGCGCAGTGCCCGGACCGACCTGCTCCTGCTGCAGAGCGTCGACCACTGACCGGGAGCGGGGAATGGGGACAAGCTCGGAGGAGCAGCGGGTCATCACCGCCGATGCGGTCAGTGCCGTCCAGGCCGGTGACCTGCCACCCGTCGGCGGGTTCGGTACCGAGCAACTGACCCACGACCTACTCGGCGGCTTCGGCGCCGTCCCGCCCGCCGTGCTCGTGGGGGAGTGGTTCCGGTTGCTGCGCGAATTGGGGAAGGTCGCGCTCGGCATCTCCGACGTGGAACCGGCGGCGGGCGATCGCCGCTTCCGGGACCCGGCCTGGACGGAGAATGCCGCGGCGCGGCCCGTCATGCAGGCCTACCTGGCGTGGGCGGAAAGCCTCCAGCGGATCGCCGATGCCGAGCCCGACTGGAACCGCCGGGAGCGCCTCCGTTTCGCTTTTACCGCCCTCTCCGACGCCATGGCTCCGACCAACACGCTCCTCGGCAATCCCGCCGCCGTCAAGCGGGCGATCGAGACCGGGGGAAGGAGCCTCGTGCGGGGCACTCTCAACTGGCTCGACGACCTGCTGCACAACGGGGGCATGCCGTCCCAGGTCGACAAGGAGCCCTTCGAGCTCGGGGGCAACGTGGCGGCGAGCCCCGGCGCCGTCGTGTTCCGGAACGAGATGTGCGAGCTGATCCAGTACATGCCGACGACGGAACGGGTCCACGCCCGGCCGATGCTCGTCATCCCCCCACCGGTCAACAAGTACTACATCCTCGACCTCGCGCCCGGGAAGAGCCTCATCGAGCACGCCGTGGCCAGCGGAATCCAGGCCTTCTGCATCAGCTGGTACAACCCCGATCCGTCCGAGGCGCACTGGGGCATCGACGAGTACGTGAACTGCGCCCTCCAGGCGATCGACGCCGTGTGCGAGATCACCGGCAGCGAGGACCTCACCACCTTCGCCACCTGCGCCGGGGGGATCCTCACCTCGATCCTGCTCGGGCACATGGCCGCCTCCAACGACCGTCGGGTGAAGGCCGCCGGCTTCGGGGTCATGATGCTCGACATGTCCTGCCCTACCCTCATGGGGGTCTTCGCCGACGAGCGCACGGTGGAGGCAACCAACCAGCAGGTCAGCAGGGCCGGGGTCATCAGCGGCCGCGACATGGCCGGGTTTTTCACCTGGTTGCGCCCCAACGACCTGGTGTGGAACTACTGGGTGAACAACTACCTGATGGGCAACGACCCACCGGCCAACGACATCCTCTTCTGGAACAGCGACAGCACTCGTCTGCCGGCCCGGTTCCACGGCCAACTCATGAAGCTCTACCTCGAGAACCCCCTCGTGGAGCCAGGCAGGCTCACCGTCCTTGGCACCCCGATCGACCTGGAAAAGGTCGACTGCGACGTCTTCGCCATGGGCGGCACCACCGACCACATTGCCCCCTGGAAGGCCTGCTACGAGGCGACGAGGCTCTTCGGCGGCTCCAGCGAGTTCGTGCTGGCCCGGGCCGGTCACGTCCAGAGCCTCGTGAGCCCGCCCAGCTACGCCAAGGCCGGCTACTTCGCCGGAGGCGACCATCAACAAACCGACGCCGACGCCTGGCTCGCCTCGGCCACAGAGCACAAAGGTTCGTGGTGGGCTCGCTGGACGGACTGGCTCAAGGCCCGCTCGGGGGAAGAGCGCACCGCGTCGGTGAAGCTCGGTTCGCGGCGCCACCCACCCATGGACGCCGCGCCCGGAACCTACGTGCTCAAGCCATGACCCGTGCCCGCTCGCGGGCTAGCTCGGCTAGCGAGAAGGGAGGGAACAGATGCCAACGTTCGGCTTCTTCTCTTCTCGGTGCTCGAGTGCGTACGGGGAATTGGCGTTCCTTCCTTGCGTGGGCAGCGCCGTGGCCTATAATAATTAAATCTACGGGCTGATCGATCGAAACCCGGAGGCACCGTGACCAACACGATTTCGACCATCTCCGAGGGAACCCAGGCCCTCTACGGCGCCAAGCTGCGAGAGCTGGGGGTGGAGCACTTCGATGAAGGCGACCAGCTCCCGGAGGAGTACCGCGACCTCGTGCGGGAGGTCGTCCGCGTGCAGGTCGACGTGGAAGGGGTGCTCCTCTACCACGACTGGATCAAAGGTTGGCTCGACGTGGCTCCGGAACCACGGGACCGCATGCGGATCGCCAAGCTCCACGCCGAAGAGCTCGTCCACGGCTACCACTTCCTCAAGATGTACAAGCAGGTCGACCGGGAGCTCACCGCCGCCGACTTCGAGGACGACGAAGGCCGCAAGGCCCAGTACATCTTCAGCTATTCCTTCGACACCTGGACCGACATCGCCCTGCTCAACACCCTGGCCGACCGGATGGGGGCGTTCATCTTCCAGGACATGACGGACTGCAGCTACCTCCCGTGGCGGCGCCTGAGCTCCAGGGTCGCCAAAGACGAGTGGGGTCACACCTCCCTCGGGTTTGGGAACCTGCGCGAGATCTGCCAGACCGAGGAGGGCAAGGAGGAGGCCCAGCGGCTCCTCTACAAGTGGTATCCGGCGTCGCTGGATATGTTCGGCCGGTCGGACTCGAAGCGGCAGTACGCCTACGTGGCGTGGGGCCTGAAGCGCTCCCTCAACGAGGAGCTCCGCCAGGCCTTCGTGGCCCAGGTGAACCCGCTGCTCGACTCCCTCGGCCTCGACATTCCGGACTACACCTACAACCGGCAGTTCCTCTAGCCATGAGCACCGCACCGGACGAGCAGGCCATCGCCGACCTCCTGAAAGGCGTGACCTCGGTCGCCGTGGTCGGCGTGTCCACCAACCCGGGCTTCTCCAGCCATCGGGTGACGAGGTACCTGGTGGAGGAGGCGGGCTACACCGTCCATCCGGTGGGGGGCAGCGGGGGCGAGGTGGCGGGACGGCAGGTGCTCCCTACTCTCGAGTCGGTCCCCCGGCCCCTCGACATCGTTTACGGCTTCGTGATGCCGCCGGACGCCCCCGACCTCGCCCGCCAGGCGGTGGCGGCGGGGGCACGGATCCTGTGGCTCCACGAAGGCATCATGAGCCCGGAGGCCGAAGAGATCGCCACCGATGCGGGCCTGGCTTTCATGGCCAACCGCTCGATGGAGGTCGAGCACCGGGTCGGCGTCGCCGGCGAGCGCCGGGTCCACTTCATCCCCATGTGAGCAGAGGGATGCGTGATATGGCCGCTATCCAGCAACGCACGGACATCCATCCCGGCGCGGACCTCCTCGAAGGCGTTCCCGGGGTGCTGGTCAGCGTGCTCGTCTGGGAGGACGGGCGGGCGCGCCAGGTGATCGGTCTCGATCCCTCGCTGGCCACCGACACCGGGCATTTCGTGGCCTCGGTGGCCATGGTGCTCGACACGCTCATGAGCATCTGGAGCGATGTGACAAGCCTTGACGCCAGGCCGGTACGGACGTGGGCGGCCCAGAGCGGTCGCTACTGGATCGTGGGGTCTGGCCTCCGGGCGTGGGTGCTCGACCGTGACCGGATCGAGATCGGAGCCGTCCTCGGGCGTCTCCACACCGTCGCAGGAGGTTGAGGAGCGACCATGCGCTGGAACGACGTGGAGGAGATCTGCGAGGCGCTCGCCAAGTTTGAACCCCCGGTGGACACCCGGGCGATGACCGAGCAGGAGATCGTTGAGCTCGTGATCACGCTCCCCGACTTCGAGGGCGATGCGGAGGAGTTCAACGCCGGGCACATCGAGGCCGTCCGGTCCGGGGTGTGGTGGGGTTCGTAGAACGTTCTGGAAGACAGCACGAACCCGGTCAGGTTGGGAGACTCTCGGAAGGAGCGGCATGAGCACGGCCACGATGAAGCGGTACCGCAACCTGATCGGGGGCGAGTGGGTCGTCGGCGCGGAGGAGCGGGAGATTCGCAGCCCGGCCACCGGCCACGTGGTGCACACGGTGCCCGTCTCCGGTGAGAAGCAGCTCGACGCCGCCGTCGTGGCCGCCCGGGGGGCGGTCGACTCGGGGAGCTGGTCGTGGGACCCCGAGCTGCGGGCCCGGGTGCTGTTCGAGTACGCGCGGTTGGTGCGGGAGAACATTGACGCCCTCGCGACTGAGCTCACCCGGGAGAGTGGCAAGGTCTTCGGGTTGGCCAAGAACGAAGCGCGGCGGCTCGCCCAGTCGATCGAGTACTTCGCCGGCATCACCCGCTGGGTGTACGGGAGGACCATCTCACCCCGGCCCGACCTTCTCAACATCATCGTGCGGGAGCCGGTCGGCGTGGTCGGGGCGATCCTGCCCTGGAACATGCCTCTCGGGCTCGTGGCCCGGACGCTGGGCCCGGCACTGGCCGCCGGGAACGCCATCGTCATCAAACCCGACGAGCTCACCGCCGGATCCTCGGCCGCCGCCCTCGAGCTGCTGGCCTCCATCCCCGACCTGCCCGCCGGGGTGGTCAACCTGGTGGCCGGCGGCGACGGCATCGGCAAGGCCATGACCGCCCATCCCGACATCGACATGATCGCCTTCACCGGCAGCTCCGATACCGGCAAGGAGGTCATGCGGGCCTGCGCCGGGACGCTCAAGAAGCTCTCCCTGGAGCTCGGCGGGAAGAGCCCGGTCGTCGTCTTCGACGATGCCGATCTGGACCGGGCGCTGGCGGGCACGGTCGAAGGGGCGGCCTTCTACCACGCCGGCCAGATCTGCTTGGCCGGAACCCGGGTGCTGGTCCAGGACTCGCTGTACGACGAGTTCACCGACCGGCTGGCCGAACGGGCGACGAACATGCGGGTGGGAGACGGCGCCGAGCGGGGCGTGCAGTGCGGCCCGGTGATCTCCGAAGCCCAGCTGCAGCGTGTTCTCGACTACGTGGAGGTCGGCCGGGGCGAGGCCCAGCTGGCCGCTGGGGGCCGCCGGCTCACCGATGGCGCCTTGGCCGACGGCTACTTCGTGGCCCCCACCGTCTTCCGGGACGTGGCCCCCGATGCCCGCATCGCCCAGGAGGAGATCTTCGGTCCCGTCGTGTCGGCCCTGCGGTTCTCCGACCTCGGCGAGGCGGCCGAGATCGCCAACGGCACCCGCTACGGTCTCGCCGCCGGGGTCTTTACCCGGGACATCGACAAGGCGATCGCACTGGCCCGGCGGGTCCGGGCGGGGACCGTGTGGGTCAACACCTACGGCCAGCTCTTCCAGAACAGCGAGATGGGCGGGATGCGGGAGAGCGGGATGGGCCGGCAGTACGGCCTCGAAGGCCTGCACGAATACACCGAGCTGAAGAATATCGCCATCGGCATCGATCCCCGATTGGCGCCCGGGAGCTGATGACCCGGTCCGGGCGATGAAGGGGGGACCCCGAATGAGCCTGCTTGTGTCACCCAGGGCGGCGGCCTCTCCGGTGTGGGACCAGTCGTGCTTCATGCCCCGCCCCGAGATCGAACGCCGCCAGCTGGCCCGCATCCAGCAGCTGCTGACGTACTGCTACGAACATGTCCCGCTCTACCGCCGCCTCTACGACGAGGCCGAGTTCAAGCCCGCCGACGTGCGCACCCTCGACGACTTCCGGCGCAACGTTCCCCGCTTGGACAAACCCGACCTCATGGTCGAGCAGCGGGCCGAAGGGGTGGCGCTCCGCAACGACCTGCCCACCGGGGCGGCCACCTACTACCACCAGACCTCGGGAACGACGGGGGAGCCGCTGGAGGAGTGGTCGACCGCCTACGACATGATGAGCGTGGCCGACAGCTGGATCGGTACCTGGTGGGCGGCGGGCATGCGGCCCCACGACACCATGTACTTCTGCTTCAACTTCGGGACCTTCGCCGGGTTCTGGACCGCCTTCTACGCCGCTCAGCGCTTCGGGGTGACCATCGCCTCGGGATCGGGGCTGTCCACCCAGCAGCGCCTCGTCCAGATGGCCAAGCTGCGCCCGGCGGCGCTTGTCGCCACCCCCACCTACCTTCTGCGGATGGTCGAGGAGGCACCCGAGCACGGATTCGACCTCTCGGCCCTCGGTGTCCGCTTCGTGGTGGTGGCGGGCGAGCCGGCCACGTCGAGTGCCCGCCGGCGCATCATCGAGGCGTTCGGCCTGGAGGCCTTCTGCGACCAGTACGGGATCTCCGACGCCATGTGGGGGACGGTGGAGTGCCCCACCGACTCGGGCGGCATCCACGTCGTCGAACCCGGTTTCTACTCGTACTCGATCGACCCTGACAGCGGGGAGCCCATCGACGAGGACGGGGTGGTGGGGGAGAACGTCATCACCGCCTTCAACCGCCCTCTCCAGCCGATCGTGAACTACCGCACCCACGATCTCGTCCGCCGCTACGCCGACCACGACCACGGCTGCGGCTGGACCTGGCAGTGGCTCGACGGGGTGGTGCTGGGCCGGACCGATTTCATGATGACAATCCGGGGAACCAACGTGTACCCGACGGCCATCGACAACCTGCTGGCCGAGATCCCCGAGCTGTCGCCCTGCTACGAACTGCACGTGTCGACCACCCGGGGTATGGACGCCCTCACGGTCAAGGCGGAGACGTGCGAGGTGCCGCCCGATCCCGCCTCCGTGGCCGCCCGGGTGCGCCAGCACCTGCGGGAGCGGCTGCTCGTCGACATCACGGTCGAGATCGTCGAGCCGGGGACGCTGCCCCGCTACGAGCTCAAGACCAGGCGGATCTTCGATCACCGGAAGGAGGGGTAGCGGCCATGGCCGAGGGCTACTACGACGAGGCGGAGCGGGCCGCCGAGGAGGCGCGCCTGCGGGCGCTCCTGGCCACGATCCGGGCCGGCCGGGAGGCGACGGCCAGTCCCATGGTCGACGCCAACCTGCGCAGCATGGAGGAGCTGTGCCTCCACGCCCTGACCTTCTTCACTGCCGACATCGACCTCCACCCTTACACGTCAGCGCTCTCCGCCCACCCATGACCGACTTCGTGAAACCGGTGAGCCTGGATCGACGGGAGGCCCGGCTCGTGGCCCGCACGCTGCGGGCCGGGCTGGTCCAGGCCTTCGGTCCGGAACCGGAGCTGTGGTCCCTCCTCGACCCCGCCGGGGGAGACGGCCTCGCCGGGGGAACCGTCTTCGCTGAAGCGCCGCCTCACCGGCTCGCTCCGCCGGCGGGCGCCCGGGCCACCACCGTCTACGTGGTGGGGGAGAACGACACGGCGGCGGCCATGGGCCATCCCGACGCCGCGATGGCGGTGGTGGGGAGCCCCCGCCTCGGGCTGTGGTTCGAACTGGCCACGTCACCGCTCATGCCCGCTCCGGATTCGGGGGCTCGCCACGTCGGGGTCGGGTTGGTCGTCCACCACCTCGGCTCGGCGGTGGTCGGCGAGGAGGTGACCGTGGAGGCCCGGGTGCAGGCCACGACCGGCCGGGCCGTCGTGTTCGCCCTGACGGCGACGGTGGACGGGCGCCTGGTCGCCAGCGGCGTGCATCACCGACGGATCCTCGACCGCCACCCCGCCGCCGGCTGACACGCCGGCGGCATCAGCGCTGCTCGCCGAGCGTCAGCCAGACCAGCAGGAGGAGCTCGTCGTCAGGGACGTCGATGCTCCACTGGTAGGGCTTGGGCACCACGTGGATCCGGGGCTCCCGGTGCGTCTCGTCCGCGTGGTCGAACGCCATGATGCCGATGGACCGCGCCCCGCTCACCACGAAGTACAGCTCGCCTCCGTCCGGCCAGGTGAGCTCGAGGAGGGCGGCGTCGGGGTAGCGAAGGACACGGCACTGGAAGCCGGGTGGCTCCGGCGTCCGGCCCGACCGCGGCCGGGCCGGGGCCCCCGTTTCCGGGTCCGGCTCGTGCCCGGTCACAGGAACCGGCGGTTGGCCCGGTCGTCGGGGACGTCGATGC
Organism: Actinomycetota bacterium; assembly: GCA_040756995.1. GTDB lineage: Bacteria > Actinomycetota > Acidimicrobiia > IMCC26256 > BP-133 > BP-133. The sequence continues at coordinate 155,152 of JBFLYK010000001.1, forward strand.
CGAGCTCGGTGAGCAGCGGCCGGGTGTCGGCGATGTAGCGCCGGCGCAGCTCCTCGTTGTCCTCCTGGCGCAGACCCCAGCGCACGTAGTCCTGGGAGAACCCCGAGTCGGAGCGACCGAACATGTCCAGGGCGGCCGGCCACCAGATCTTGACCTTGTCATTGGCCTCGGCCAGCCCTTCGGGCGTGGAGCAGATCCTCCGGAGGTTTCGCAGCCCGAAAGTGGCGTGGAAGACCTCGTCCTTGTGGAGCTTGGGGGCGACACTGCGCAACGGGGCATAGGGGACGTCCGACCAGGTCTCGCCGATGTAGATGCCGACGCGGTCCCCGATGCCGTTGAAGAAGGCCAGGTCGCAGAACGTGTCCAGGGGGAGGTCGAAGAGGTACTGCTTGATCGGCTGGTCCACGCGGGGCCCACCGAGGCCGTCCAGGAGCCGGGCGGTGATGACGCCGTGCTCGACCTCCTGGAGCATGAGGCGGGCGTAGGCCACCTTCGTCTTGTCGTCGGGAATGAGCGTCATGCCCCGTTCCCAAATCCGGTTCAGCAGTGTGATGTAGTGGGGGTTGGCGGTGTTTTCCAAGTGGTTGCTGAGCATGCGGATGAGAAGTGTTCGGAATTCCTCCGGCATGTCGGGGTCGCCTTCGGCGTACACCCTCGTCGTGTGCTCCGATGCGACCGTCAGACCTCCGGCCATCAAGGACTCCTCTCGAGCGGTCTCAATTCGTTCGTTCGACGCGTTCGTAGAGGTCCATAGTAGCTGGGTCTCCTCCGCCCTGCGACCGTTGGAAGTGTACGCCGCCCTGTTAGAATGTCGGCACGAACAAGTGACCGGCATGAGCGTGGGGGGAGCCATGTGGCTGGGTCGCAAAGCATGATGGGCTCTATCTCGCTCGGCGTCCCGGGAGTGTCGGTTGCGCGGCGGACTCACCTCTGTGCCTTCTACCGGGGAGCGGCGGAACGGGACGAGATCTTGATCCCTTACCTGCGGGAGGGGATGAAGGCCGGAGAACGGTGCGTCTGTGTCGGCGACGCGGCTGATCCGGACGCCATCCAGGCCGCGCTCGGTCCCGAGGTCGCGACCGACGCCAGCGGCAGGCAGCTCGACCTCCTGGCAGCGGAAGATGTGTACTTTCCTGAAGGCAGGTTCTGCCCGCAGGAGATGCTCGACTTCTTGAACCACTCGGGGATGGCCGCGCTGGCCGATCCAGGCTGCCCCTTCACCCGGCTCGTCGGCGAGATGACCTGGGCGTTGCGCGAGCTCCCGGGGGTCGAGGAGCTCGTGGGTTACGAGTCGGAGGTCAATCGGCTCGCGCCTCGCTATCCGTGGGTGCTCCTCTGCCTCTACGACCTCGAGCGCTTCAGTGGTGAGCTCCTCGTCGACATCCTGAAGACCCATCCCCGGGTCTTGATGTTCGGGGCCGTCCTCGACAACCCCTACTACCAGGAGCCCGACGAGTTCCTCGCCCGCACCTGAGGACCGTGCCGGTCGCCACCCCTCCCGATGGCGATGTCACCCTTCGGGAGCAACTGTCGAACCTTCGAGCCCTGCTCACCCTCTCGATGCTCATGACGGAGCACGCTGACGAGGGCGCGATCCTGCATCTGGCCGCGACGGCGGTCCCGTCGCTCGGTCGTTGCCGGACCGAAGGGGTCTACCTCGACGGGGGATGGCACAACGCCTGCGACAGTCTCGGGTCGGGCGTCCGCCGACGCCTCGAGGCCCAGCTGGCTGCCCTGGACGTCGATGGAGGTCAGCTGGAGATCCCCGGCCGGTCCTGGGGATGGGGCTATCCCTTGAGCCGCCGCGGCGGCGCCCACGGCCACATGGTGGTCGGCGCGGCCGAGGCGCCCCCGGAGCATGAGCAGTTCCTGCTGACGGCCCTGGCCCAGCAGACCAGCGTGGCCCTGGCCAATGCCCGTCTCCGCGCCGGAGAGCGGAAGAGCGCCGACGACCTGCGGAGGGCGCTCGAGGCCCTCCGGCACAGAACAGAGATCCACGAGCGACTCACCCGGGTGGCGCTGGCGGGGGAGGGACAGGAGGGCATCGCCCGAGCGGTGCACGAGCTGACCGGCTACCCGGTGGCCATCGAGGACCGCTACGGCAACCTCACGGCCTGGGCCGGCCCTGACCGGCCGGACCCGTACCTGAGAGACTTCCCGACCCATCGGGACCACCTGCTGCGCCGAGCGCTGCAGGCCGAAGGCCCCCTCCGCGACCAGGGTCGCCTGGTCGCCCTGGCTCGGCTCGGGGACGACGTCCTCGGCGTCCTCGCCCTCATCGACCCGGACGGAACGGCCGGTGAGCAGGAACGGGTGACGCTCGGACACGCCGCCACGGTGCTGGCCAAGGAACTCGCCCGCCTCCGGAACCTGGCCGAAACCGAGCTGCGCCTGCGGCGCGACCTGGTCGAGGAGCTGCTGGCCGGTGCTGACGACGAGGGCGCCCTGCACCGGGCGCAGGTCCTCGACTACGACCTGGGGCGCACCCACCGGGTGGTCGTGGTCGACGGTGGCCGCTCCGCCGCCGACCACGAGCGGTTCTTCCACGCCGTCCGGCGCGCCGCCCGCGACGTGGGCCTGGGATCGCTCCTCGTCGCCCGGCCGGGGGCGGTGGTGGTCCTGGCGGACACCGAGGGGCTCTGGGAGGCGTTCAGGGGCGAGATCCTCATGGGGCTCGGCCGTGGCGCCTGCCGGATCGGGGTCGGTGGGCCGTGCGAACGGCCCCGTGACTTTTCCCGCTCGTACCGGGAGGCGCAGCTGGCCCTGAAGATGCAGAAAGCCACCGGAAGCCAGAGCCGGGTCACGGTGTACGAAGATCTCGGCATCTACCAGGTCCTGTGCGAGGTGCCCGACACCGACTCGGTGGAGCGCCTCGTCCGCCGGTGGCTGAGCCCCCTGCTGGACCACGACGCCGCCAACGGCTCGCAGCTCGTGGCCACTTTGAGTGGGTACCTGGAGTGCGGTGGCAACTACGACGCCGCCGCCAAGGCCCTCTCGGTGCACCGCAGCACGCTCAGGTACCGCCTGCAGCAAATTCGCGACATCTCCGGCTACGACCTCCGAGACCCCGACACCCACTTCAACCTGCACCTGGGCACGCGGGCGTGGCGAACCCTCCAGGCTATGCGCGGCCCCTAGCTAGCCCAACATAATAATTTACCCAATGTGACTGAAGAACAAACTGCCCTGCCAGGACGAATGTTTCGCGTCGGTGGGCCGTTTCTCCATGGCGTCGGACGATTCATGATCTTCCTCATGACTGACTTGGTTGACCCCACGCCGCTCGCCCTCCACAGGCCAACCCTGCGATTCCAAGAGTTCGTGTGCCGGGAATGCCACCGCCACGGTCGCCACCACGACGCCCTGATGCTGGCCTGGACCGCGTTCGAGGACCGTCCGGCTCTGCCCACGTATCAGCACCTCGTCGACCATGCCACCCAGACCGGAGTCTGGCCCGAATGGCGGCCCCGGGCCATAGCCGTGCTCCGCCGTCACGTCGAGGAGGCGAGGGAGGCGGCGACGAGTCGCAACGGCACGAACCGGCACGTCTTCCCGTTCCACCCGCCGGGTGCCGCGGTGCTCATCGAGGTGCTCCTGTGGGAAGGCGACATCGACGGCGCCTGGGAGGAAGCCCTGAGTGGCGACTGCTCCCATCGCCTCTGGATGCGCCTGGCGGATGCCCGCCAGGCGACCCACCCCGGCGACGCCATCCCCGTCTACCAGCGGGAGGTCGAGCAGCTCATCAACCTGCGGCACTACGGCGCGGCCGTCGAGGTCATGGACCACATCCGCCACCTGCGCGTCCGGGCGGGCCAGCCCGAGGAGTTCCGCGGCGACGTTGCTCCGGTACGCGCCACCCATACGGCGAAACGCAAGCTCATGCAGCTCCTCGACGCCAACGGTTGGTAGGCCGCTACCGCGGCTCGTCGCTGCTCATGCCAGCAGCCAGCCGCCGTCCACGACCAGCGTCGATCCTGTGATATAGCCGGGGCCGGCCACGAGGAAGGCGGTGGCGTCGGCGATTTCCTGGGCGTCGGCCTGGCGTCCGAGGGGGATGCCGGCGTTGGCTCGTTCGAGCGCCCGGGCGGAGAGGCCACGGGTCATATCGGTTTCCACGAAGCCGGGGCACAGGGCGTTCACGGTCACGCCCTCGGGAGCGAGCTCGAGGGCCAGGGCCTTGGTGAGGCCGAGGAGCCCGGCCTTGGCCGCGGCGTAGGGGGTGTCGCCGGGGAAGCCCTTGAGCCCGACGATCGACGACACATTGACGATGCGGCCCCACTCCCGCTCGAGCATGCCGGGCACGGCCCGGCGGGCACACAGGAAGGCCCCGGTCAGATCCGTGGCGAGGACGGCGTCCCAATCGGAGAGGGCGAGCGAGGCGATGCGTCCCCCGCGGTGGATGCCGGCGTTGTTCACGAGGATCCCTGGCGAGCCGAGCTCGTGCTCGACCCGGCGGAACAGTCTGTCCACCTCGACCCAGGAAGACACGTCGACGCGAAAGGCGGCCGCCCTCCCCTCGTCGGCTTCGATGGCGGCCACAACCTTCTGCGCCGCCTCTTCTTCACTGCGGTAGGCGACCGCCACCGGGGCCCCGAGGGCGGCCAGGGTGCGGGCCACGGCGGCGCCAATCCCGCGCGACGCTCCGGTGACCACGGCCGGGATCCCGGCCAGCGAGCGCAATCCGGAGCCGTACACGGGCCTTCCTCCCGGTGTCATTGCGATCGATTCGTTCATGGCGGCCCGCATCCCTTTCACCGGCCGGTGAACTTCGGAGGTCGTTTGTCGAGGAACGCCTGTGCGCCCTCCCGGAAGTCCTCGGTCTCAAAGAGTCGCGCCAGGTGAGATTCCGTTCTGCTGATCGCGCTGTCGAGCGGCATCTCCAGTCCGGCACGGACAGCCGCCAGGATGGCGCGCACGGCGAGCGGGCCGGCGCCGGCAATGGCCCGGGCGAGCTCCAGGCTCCGGTCGAGAAGCTCGTCGGCGGGTACGACCTCCTCGACGAGCCCGAGCCGAGCGGCCTCGTCGGCGCTCACGAGATCACCGGTGAGGAGGAGGCGGAGGGCGGTCCCGGGGGGCAGCAGACGGGGGAGCCGCTGGGTGCCCCCCGCACCCGGAAGGATGCCGAGCTTCACCTCGGGGAGGCCGAGTACGGACGAATCGGCGGCGAGCCGAAGGGTGCAGGCCAGGGCGAGCTCGAGGCCACCTCCGATGGCGTGGCCGTTGATGGCGGCGATGGTGGGGACGGGCAGGGCGGCGAGCCCGTCGAGCGCTTCGACCAGGCCGTGGTTCCAGGCCTGGTTCTCGTCCGGCTTGCGCCGGAGCAGTTCACCGAGTTGCGCCCCGGCCGAGAAAGCCCGTCCTTCACCGGTGATCACGACGCAGCGGACGTCCGGGTCGTGACCGAGGTCGGCGACGACGGTCGCCAGGGCGGGCACCGACTCGTCGTCAAAGGTGTTCAACGCCGTGGGCCGCGACAGCCGCACGATGCGGACCGGGCCCTCGCGGTCCACGGTGATGGGAAGGTCTCCGGTCACGGTGGGAAGCAGGCGCGGCTCAGGGACAGAGGCATTCGCCGGTGTCGCGGTCCAAGACGGTGATGGCGGCCCAGGGGCAGCTCCGGGCCGCGGCGAGAATCTGGTCATCGGGGGCGCCGTCTTCGTCGAGGACGACGGCAGTGTCGCCGTCGATGGCGAACACCTCGGGCAGCCCCCTGGCGCAGTTCCCGCTGACGGTGCACGAGTCGGAATCGATGTAGATCCGGTACGACATGACGGCCCCCCGCGGTCCGCGGCCGCTTACGCGACTGCCGAGTGTGATCCGACGGCGTATCGCCGCCACCTCGCCCGACCATCCGGTTCACGGTCGGAACCCTCGGACTCCAGGCGCCAGGGCCGGAGGAGCAAGGTGAGGTGCGGCCCGCCAACCCCGGCAATGAGGGCCCGGGCGACGGCCGCTGCCGATCGGGCGGCACAGGTCACGTCGCGGTCGGGAAGCCGGGCGCCACCCCGGGCCGCCGCGTCCCGGACGGTCCCCGCCGCGGCCGAGGCGGCCAGCCCTGCCGCCCGGCCCGTCCCGGCCCGGGTCAGGGCCCGGTCGACAGCCAGCGTGGCTCGCCACCACGCCACATCGTCGGCGGCCGACTCAGCGCCTTTGATGCGGGCGGCGCAGTCTTGAATGGCGGGGACGGTCAGCGAACTCAGATGGTCGATGAAATGCGGCATGTCCATAGCGGGCCCCCCAGGGGGTTACGATGGATTATTCGACTTACGCGTTAAACATATTAAGGCTATCCGGTGCCGCCTGTCAACGGGGCCCGCCCCGGGGGATCTTGCTAGCAGCGTGGGTCACATTCCCCCTCTTCGCCACAGGCGGGATGCCTACGCGCCGGCCGTCTCGAGAGCCCGCCGGACGAGCACCTGGGCTAGGTGTCGCCGGTAGTCCCGACCGGCGTTGAGATCAGAGGGCGGCTCGGTGCCCTCGGCCGCCAACCGAGCGGCGTCCGCTACCGTCGCTCCCTGGGACAGCGCCTGCTCGACGGCACCCGCCCGCAGCGGCGTCGCCCCCATGTTGACCAGGGCGATCCCGGTCGTGCCGTTGCGCACGGCCGCCACGCCTACGATCGCCCAGTCGAGCGCTCGCCGGTTGAACTTCTGGTACGACCACCCGGCCCCGGCCACCTTCGGCACCCTCACCTCGGTGAGCAGCTCGTCGGGGGCGAGCGCCGTCTCCAGGAACCCGGTGAAGAACTCCGACGCCGGGATCGTGCGCTCCCCTCCTGACCCCCGGGCCACCAGGGTGCCGCCGAGGGCGAGCACCACCGCCGGAAGGTCGGAGGCGGGGTCGCCGTGGGCCAGGGTCCCCCCGAGCGTGCCCCGGTGGCGGACCTGGGGATCGCCGACGAGGCCGGCGACGTGGGCCAGGATCGGGACCTCGGTCTTGAGCAGTTCGCTCGTCTCGAGGTCGTGGTGGCGGGTGAGGGCTCCGATGGCGATGTGGTGGCCTTCGTCCCGGACGTAGGCCAGCTCCGCCACCCGGGCCACATCGATCAGCAGTGACGGCGAGGCCAGGCGTAGCTTCATGAGCGGGATCAGGGAATGCCCGCCGGCCAGGAGCTTGGCGTCCTCGCCGTGGCTCTGGAGCAGGGACAGGGCCTCGTCGGCCGAGCCGGCCCTCACGTAGTCGAATGCTGCCGGGATCATCGGGTCACCTCCCCCGCCGCGGCCAGGACCGCCTTGACGATGTTGTGGTAGCCGGTGCAGCGGCACAGGTTGCCTTCGAGGCCCTCGCGGACCTGGGCTTCGCTGGGGGTGGCGTTCTCCTCGAGGAGGGACACGGAGGCGAGGACCATGCCGGCCGTGCAGTAGCCGCACTGGAGCCCGTGGTGATCGTGGAACGCCTGCTGGACCGGGTGGAGCCGGCCGTCGGTGGCTAGGCCCTCGATGGTGGTGATCTCGGCGCCGTCGGCTTGAACCGCCAGCATCGTGCAGCTCTTCACCGACTCCCCGCCGAGCAGGACGGTGCAGGCTCCGCACGACGTGGTGTCACACCCGATCTTGGTGCCGGTCAGCCCGAGCACCTCGCGCAGGTAGTGGACGAGCAGCAGCCTGGGCTCGACGTCGTGCTCGCCCTTCGAGCCGTTGACGGTCATGGACACCCGCATGGCAAACCCCCCGTCGGTCAGTGCAGACGCGCAGGCTATATTATGATCAACTCGCTCGACGAATGAAAGCGCCAGGGAGAGTAGGGGACGGATGCCGCACTACCGGCGGGTCGGAGAGGTCCCAGGGAAGCGCCACATGCAGTTCTGGAGGCCTGACGGACGGCTGTACAGCGAGGAACTGATCAGCCAGGAAGTTCTCGTCGAGGACGGACAGCAGAGAGCCCCCGGCGTCACGGTCATGGCCACCCCCGGGCACACCCCGGGCCACCAGTCGGTGGTGCTCTCCCGGGCAGCGCCCGGGCGAAGGGAAGCGGCCTGTGGTCCTCGGGCTCATCAACGAAGGAGCGGTGAAATGATCGACCTCGACGACCTGAAGGCGAGCTTCACGTCGGTGTTCACGGCCAACCCGGGGCAGGAGGATCTCGTCCAACGCGCCACTGAGCTCGTCCCGCTGCTGCGAGAAAACGCCTCCCGCTGTGAAGAGCAGCGTCGGATCACCAAGGACAATCTCGAGGCGCTCAGCGACTCGGGCATCTTGACGATGGGTGCTTCCCGGCGGTTCGGTGGCCGGGAGGCCGGCATGCGCACGAGGATCGCCGTGCACAGTGAGCTGGCACGGGGGTGCGGGTCGACGGCCTGGGTCGCCACATCTACAGCGACGTCTCCTGGTTCCTCTCGCTGCTTCCGGACGGCGTCCAGGAAGAGATCTTCACCACCACCGAGGGCCGCGGCTGTGCTTCGTTCACCCCGGGGACCAGCCGGGCCGTCCCCCACGATGACGGCTTCCTCGTGACCGGACGGTGGGCATTCCAGACGGGATCCCCCGACGCGGAGTGGGCCCTCGTGCCCGCGCTGATCGATTCCGGCGCCGCCCCTCCGAGCCTGGCTATCTTCGTGATGCCCGCCTCCGCGATCACGGTCCTGGACGACTGGTACACCACCGGCCTCCGCGGCAGCGGGAGCAACTCCGTGACGGCGCAGGACGTCTACGTTCCCGGCGAACGGGTGCTGCCGGTGACGGAGGAGAGCAAGCGCCTCGGGTCCCGCCAATCGGAGGCCAACGGAGGGACCGGGCTGTACGACATTCCTCTCCCGACCTTCATCCTCACCAGCGTGGGGGCGTTCTGCGGTCTGGCCCGTGGGGCACTGGAACTGCTCATCGAGCGCCTGCCCGGTCGGGACATCGCCTACACCGGCTACTCGGAACGGAGCGAAGCGGCCCTAACCCATCTCCAGGTCGCCGGAGCGGCGACGGGGATACGGGCTGCGCATGGGCTCTTCTTCGAGGTGGCTGACCGCATCGACGACCACGTCGAGACGCGGGAGCCGTACTCCGTCGAGGAACAGTCACTCATGTGGGCCAACGTCGGATACGCCGTCGGCTTGTGCGCCGACGCTGTGAACACGATCCGGTTAGCGAGCGGCGCATCGGCGATCCAGGAGACGAATCCCATGCAGCGGATGGTGCGTGACATGTCGGCGTTGAGTTCACATGCCTTCATGGTGCCGACCACCGGGCTTGAAGTCTACGGTCGCGTCGTCTGCGGGCAGGGTCCGAACTCGCCGTTGCTGTGACCATCGGGAGTCGACGATGTTCGTGCGCAATAGCTGGTACGTCGCTGTTGGACGAGGAGACGACCCCGTCCACCGACGTGACGGCCGCCTGGACCAATGAAAATTCGATCGTCGACCGTGTAGAATCTATTGTCATCGCACATGAAGTTCGAAGATCTACACCTCGGTCAGGAATGGGTATCGGCGCCCCATACCGTGTCGCGCGACGAGATGCTGTCTTTCTCGCAGCGATGGGACCCGCAGCGCATCCACATTGACGACGAGTGGGCCGCCGGCGGGCCGTTCGGCGGTGTGATCGGCTCGGGGTTCATGACCGCGGCGCTGGCCTGGCGGCTGTGGCTCGACACCGGGGTCCAAGGCGACGACGGGGTGGCCGGCATCGGCATCGACGGACTGCGGTGGCCTCGGCCACTCCAGGCGGGGATGAACGTTCGGGCCGTGGTCCGCATCGTCGAGCACCGGGTCACCAGCGGGGGCCACGGTCTCATCACCTTCGCCATCCAGCTGCTGAACGAGCAGGACGAGGAGCTCGTGTCGTTCCGCACGACCGGCCTCCACGCCCGGCGCCCCGCCCCGGTGGCTCCGCCGGGTCTGGACTTGGTCCCGTAGGTCCCGCGTAACAGCGACGGAGGATCCGCTCATGGGCAATGTCGAGTACGACTTCAGCGGGCGTACGGTCATCGTCACCGGTGCCGCCCGCGGCATCGGTCTCGAGTTGGCCCGCCAGTTCCGCGCCACCAAGGCCGATGTCTTCATGGTCGACTTCGATGCCGACGAACTCGAGCAGGCGGCGGCGCGGATCGGCGCCCACCACGTGGCCGGTGACGTCGGCCGCACCGAGGACGTCGAGCGGGTCGTCCGCGCCGTGGTTCGGGAGACGGGCCGGGTGGACGTTCTCGTCAACAACGCCGGGATCCTGCGCGACACGGTGCTGTGGAAGATGACCGACGAGGATTGGGAACAGGTGCTGCGGGTCCATGCCGGGGGAACGTTTCGCTTCACCCGGGCCTGCGTCCCCCATTTTCGGGCCCAGCAGTACGGCCGGGTGATCAACGTCACCTCCTACACGGGGCTACATGGCAACCCCGGGCAGGCCAACTACGCCACCGCCAAAGCGGGGATCATCGGTTTCACCAAGACCGCGGCCAAGGAGTTGGCCCGCTTCGGCGTGACGGTCAACGCCATCTCACCCAGCGCCGAGACCCGCATGATGGAGTCGATCCCCCCCGACAAGCGGGCTGCCCTGGTGGCGGCCGTACCGCTCGGGCGGTTCGCCGATCCCTCGGAGATGGCGGCCGCCGTCGCCTTTCTCGCATCCGACGAGGCCGCCTACATCACGGGTGTCGTGCTCCCAATCGACGGCGGGCTGTCGATGTGACAGCGCTGCCGCCTCAGCCCCCGGCTCGTGCCGTCGCCTCCGCAGCCGCTTCTGCCAGCTGAGGAACGACGGTGCCGATCTGGCGGTGGCTGTCGTCGGTGTTCCCGTAGGCCCCGGCGGCGAAGCGGGCGTAGACGCCTTCCAGGATGACCGCCACCTTCCACAGGCTGAGGGCGACGTAGAAGTCGAGGTCCGAGATGTCGCGCCCGGAACGCTCGGCGTAGCGCTCGGCCAGGTGCTTGCGGGTCGGGAATCCGGGCGCGACGGTCGGAGCCCAGAAGAGGGGCGAGAACTCGTCGTCGGGTTCCGCCCAGTAGACCAGGAGCGTGCCGAGGTCGGCGAGGGGATCACCGAGGGTGGAGATCTCCCAATCCAGGATCGCCCGGACCCGACCGTTAGCGGGGTCGGTCACCGCGTTGTCGAGCCGGTAGTCCCCATGCACCAGCCGGGCCGGACCCTGGGTCGGAATGCGACGACCGAGCCGCTCCGCCACCTCCTCGATCAGCGGGATCTCGCGGGTCTTCGACTGTTCCCACTGAGCCGACCAGCGCCGCAGGAGTCGGGCGCAGTAGCCGTCCTGCCGGCCCAGCTCGCCCAGGCCGACGGCGGCCGGCTCGACATCGTGCAGTACGGCCAGGGTGTCGACCAGCGATTCGGCGGCCGTCCACCGGATAGCCTCGGGGACGCCGGCCACGACATCCGGGTTGCGGAGCACCAGGCCGTCGACGAACTCCATGGCGTAGAAGGGCGCGCCGGTGACTTCCGGCTCCCCGCAGAAGCCCACCATCCGGGGGACGGGCACCGGCGTCGGTTCGAGGGCCGCCATGATGCGGTGTTCCCGACCCATGTCGTGGGCGGAGGGCAGGATCGGTCCGAGCGGGGGACGGCGGAGCACCCAGGCCCGGCCCGCGCCGTCCTCCACCCGGTAGGTGAGGTTGGAGCGTCCTCCGGGGATCAGGTCGAACCGCAGCGGCGGCCGGGCTCCTGGCACCTCCGACGCGAACCAGCAAGTGACCGGACCGACGTCGATACCGGCCGGGGCGGTGTTGGGTTCAGACATTGCCGACGCCTCTTTGCCACGAGTTTGACTGAATCGTCCGTAGAATATATGTTACTGGGCCGACCGTCGCCATCGGGGGTGCCATGACGACCACCGGAACCACGACCACGGAATCACCGCACGCTGCCCTGCTGCAACTGGTCACCGGCGGGGCTGTGGCCAAGGCCGTGGGGATCGCCGCCGAACTGAACATCGCCGACGTGCTGGCCAAGGGCCCATGCTCAACCGAGCAACTAGCCGAGTCCTGCGGTGCCCAACCTCTCGCTCTTGAGCGCCTCCTGCGACTGCTGGCCACCGTCGGGGTCGTCCACAGCGAGGGACAGCGTCAATATACGCTCGGTCCGCTCGGCGAGTGCCTCCGGACTGACGCGCCCGTGTCGATGCGGTCGATGGCCCGGATGATCAACGGCCCGCTGCTGCGGGGGATCGCGCAGGCGGAGATCAGCGTCCGCACCGGCCGACCCTCCTTCGATGAGGTGTTCGGCGCCGAGTTCTTCGAGTATCTGGCGGCCAACGAGGAGGACGGGCTCGTCTTCTCCGAGGCGATGACGGACCTGGGCCGCGGGTTCAACATGGCCGTGCTCGACTCGTACGACTTCTCCGGCATCGGCACCCTCGTTGACGTTGGGGCCGGTCACGGCTGGCTCATCAGCGCCGTACTCCAGAAGTACCCGCTCATGCGCGGCGTTCTCTTCGATCAGCCCCAGGTCGCCGAGATCGCCCGCAAGAAGCTGGCCGAGGCCGATCTGCTCGAGCGCTGCGACATCGTCGGGGGCGACTTCTTCGTCGAGGTGCCCTCCGGCGGCGATGCCTACCTTCTGTCGTGGATCATCCACGACTGGGACGAGGAACGGGCCCTCAAGATCCTGCAGAACTGCAGGAGAGCCATGGACGACGGCGGGCGGCTGCTGCTCTGCGAATTCGTCATCCCCGAAGGTGACGAACCACACCTCGGCAAGGTGCTGGACTTCTGGATCATGAGCTGCCTCCAGGGTCGCGAGCGCACCGAGGCGGAGTACCGGGAACTTCTCGGTCGGGCCGGCTTCGAACTCGACCGGGTGGTTCCGTCGGCGACACCGATGTGCGTGATCGAGGCCCACCCCGTTGGATAAGCGGTTCGGTCTGACGGTGCCGTTCGTCGGGGCACCGCTCGCCAGCCAGCGGGACCTGTTCGCGGACTTGGGCGATCTCGGCTACACCGACCTTTGGTCGAGCGAGGCCGACGCCTACGACGCCTTCACCGCTCTGGTTCTGGCGTCACAATGGGCGCCGGGTCTGAGGCTCGGTACGGCGATCGTACCGGTCTTCACCCGAGGCGCGGCGGTGATCGCGCAGTCCGCGGCGGCCTTGTCGGAGTTGTCGCAGGGACGATTCGTCCTTGGCCTCGGGTCCTCGTCGGACGTCATCGTGGAGCGCTGGAACAGCGTGCCGTTCGAGCACCCGTATCGGCGGGTCCGCGACACGGCCCGTTACGTTCGGGCCGCCCTCACCGGGGAAAAGGTCACCGCCGACCACGAGACGATTCGCGCCGGCGGCTTCCGACTCGGTATCGCCCCCTCGCACCCCGTGCCGATCATGCTGGCCGCGCTCCGGCCGGGGATGCTGCGCCTCGCCGGTCAGGAATCTGACGGAGCGATCATCACCTGGCTCTCGCCCGACGACGTTCGCACGGTCGTGCCCTACGTCCACGCCGGGGGCCCCGACAAGGAAATCGTCGCCCGAATCTTCGTCCTACCGACCGGCGACGCCGACGCCGCCCGGGCGCTCGGTCGGCGCATGATCGCCCAATATCTCACCATCCCCGTCTACGGCGCCTTCCACGACTGGCTCGGCCGCGGCGAGACGTTGGCGCCGATGTCGGCCGCGTGGAAGGCCGGTGATCGGAAGGCGGCGCTGGCCGCCATCCCCGATGCGATCGTCGACGAGCTCATCGTCCATGGCGCCCCCAGCCGCTGCCACGAACGGATCGACGCCTACGTGGAAGCCGGGGTCACAACTCCCGTCCTCTACGTCATTCCGTTTGGTGACCCCGGGCAAGCGGTCCGCGACGTCGCCCCTGCCACCCGCCCTTGACGAGCGGCGGCGCGGATGGACTTCCAGGCGAGCGATCGGGCCAGGGCACTCGAAGAGACCCTGCTCGACTTCATGGATAGGCACGTGTATCCCGCCGAGGCCGTCTTCGCCGAACAGATCGCAGCGTCGGGGGATCCGCATTTCTTCCCGCCGGTGATGGAGGAGCTGAAGGCCGAAGCTCGCCGCCGGGGGCTGTGGAACCTCTTCCTGCCCCACAAGACGCAGTGGACCGAGGGCCTGGCCAATATCGACTACGCCCCGCTGGCCGAGATCACCGGGCGGAGTTTCATCGCTCCGCAGGCGCTCAATTGCAACGCTCCGGACACCGGCAACATGGAGCTGCTCTCCATGTTCGCCACCGAGGAGCAGGCGCAGCGGTGGCTCCACCCGTTGCTGGAGGGCGAGATCCGGTCTGCCTTCGTGATGACCGAGCCCGAGGTGGCCAGTTCCGATGCCACCAACATCTCGCTGTCGATCACCCGCGACGGCGACGAGTACGTCCTCAACGGGCGCAAGTGGTGGACGACCAACATCGCCGACCGCCGCTGCGCGATCGCCATCGTGCTCGGCCGCACCAACCCCGACGCCCCCCGCCACCAGCAGCACAGCATGGTCCTGGTGCCCACCGACACGCCCGGTTTCTCCGTGATCCGGACTCTCACCGTGTTCGGTTACGAGGACCAGGAGGGCCACGGGGAGCTCGTCTTCGACAACGTGCGGGTACCGGTGTCCAACCGGTTGGGGGAGGAGGGGGCGGGCTTCGCCATGGCCCAGGCCCGCCTCGGGCCCGGCCGCATCCACCATTGCATGCGGGCCATCGGGGCGGCCGAGCGGGCGCTCGAGCTCATGTGCCGCCGGGTGCAGCACCGCGTCGCCTTCGGCAAGCCCCTGGCCGAGCAAGGCGTGATCCAGGAGTGGATCGCCGACTCCCGCATCGAGATCGAGCAGGTCCGCCTCCTCACCCTGAAGACCGCCTGGCTGATCGACACCGTCGGCGCCCGGGCCGCCCGCACCGAGATTGCGGCTATCAAGGTGGCCGTGCTGAGCGCCGCCCTGCGGGTCATCGACCGGGCCATCCAGGCTCACGGCGCCGGTGGTGTCTCCGGCGACTTCCCGCTGGCCCGGATGTACGCGGCCATCCGTGCCCTGCGATTCGCCGACGGCCCTGACGAGGTCCACCGGGTGACGGTCGCCCGGCGCGAGCTGGCCAAATTTCGCGTCGAGCCTTGACGTGCTGATCGTCTGGAACGGCGGCCATGGAGGTGTGGGGTCGGCTGGCCAGGCGACCACTCCCGGCGCGGCCTCCTCCCAAGGGGGGCGGAGCCCGTGCGTCATCGACACACCACACCGCGCTCCTTGAGCAGGCGGGCGAAGTCCCGACCAGTGCCTGGGGCGGATGCACGGCCCGGAAGACCTAGGCATGCCCGTCCTACGAAGGTGACAAGGGGGAACCGTGCCGGGTTTGACGGCGGCGGGACGATGCTTTTAGCGTTAATTCTATCGAGTAACCATAGATTAATCAGCCCACGGGCTCGGCCTGTGCCCGACGCCTTTGCATTCCCCCGCATCTCGCGGCACGTGGGTCTGTCCCCGGATTTCGCCAAGAAGGCCTTCGGCGTTGTCGTCTCGGAGAACGCCTTCCGAAAGACGGGAGGGCGTGGGGTCTCGAGGCCCCCTCCGGGCGCCTCGAGCTTGACGATCCCGAGATCGGCTCCCCGGGGACTGGCACCGACTGGCCGTACCGGCGGATGAAGGGGCGTCGCTTGTGGGGCATGGGGGAGCCTTCCCGTCGTTCAAGCAGGATGCGAACGACTCGGGGGAGCTCGGCTGGCCGGGACATTGCAAGCGTCGTCGGAGGACGCGTCAGGCCAGACAACCTGTCACTCCCAGGGGAGAGGATGACGCGGGGGGATGATTGCCGCATGTCTCCACTGCGATGAGGTGGAGACGCGTGATGAGGCACGGCCTTTGTTACCGCGACAGTGGAATGACGTTGTCGGCTGCTGCCCGTATGGCGCGCTGGCTCATCCGATCCCTGAGTGCCTGCCGATCCTTCTCGAAGAGGTGCCCGTAGACCCGGTCGATCATCCGCGTGTCCCGGTGGCCCAGGATCTCGGCGAGCATCCACTGGTTGGCGCCCTCGGCGATGAGGAACGAGGCCGCGGTGTGTCGGAGGTCGTGAGGCGTCAGTGGACAGAGACCGGCGCGCGCGGCGGCCGGATCGAAATGCCGGCGCCGCCAGCCGTTGGGTCGCAGCACGCCACGGTCCCGACCCCGGAACAGAAGGTCCCTCGGCGCCCGCACTTGGTTCTTCTCGACGTGGCGTGCCAGCTTTTGAACGACGGGATCGGCGATCGGGACGGTACGGAAGGCTCGTCCCGTCTTCGGGGCGCCGAATTCGAGGTGGCCGTTGACGTCGGTGAGATTCTCGTCCACTCGGATCGTCCCGCGGAGCCAGTCCACGTCGTCGAGGCGAAGTGCGACGAGTTCCCCGATCCGAAAGCCGCCGTACGCCGCGACGTAGATCACAACCTCGAAACTTGGGACGATGGCGGCGGCGAGCGCTTCCACTTCGCCCTCGGTTAGGAAGCGGACGGCCTTTCGTTTGCCGCGGGCGATCGGCGGGTTCTTCGGGCAGGGGAGTCGTGGGATGCGATCATCCTCGTAGGCGGCCCCTATCACCTTCCGGAAGACGTGATAGATCTTCTCGACGGTCGCTGGCGTCAGGTTGCCGCCACGGACACGCGACTGGGATCTCCCAACTCCGCCACCCAGCGCTCGACCGAGCTCTTGGTGATCTTGCCCAGCGGGACAGATCCCCATCGGGAAAGAACGTAGACACGTAGCAGCATCTCGTCTCGGGCCAGCGTGGTCCGGGCGAGCCGTCTTCCGGCCGTCGCGAAGTAGTGGTCGGCCCACCACTCGGCGAACGAGACCTTCCCGCGGCTGTCGTCGACGTACACCCCTTGGGCGATTGCCGCCTGCTGGTTGGCCACGTGCTGCTTGGCCACGCGCTCGAGCCGGAAGCTCTCCGATCGGAGCCGCCCAGTAGAATCACGTCACCGGGCGTAGTACCGACCGTTCGGTCTCCTCTCCACGAACCCCTTCATCCGTTCCCAGCCGCTCCTCGATTAGCTGCTAAACCCTGCGTGAAAATTAGCAAATAGAAGTGACCCCTCCCTACAGGAGTGAGCAAAGGGTAAGCGAAAAGTGAGCGAAACGCCGGTTAACGTGGGTTACGGCGACGGTCGGCGGCCATGCCAAAACCTACTCTGACTGCGTATTTGTGGCCCGCGAGAGCCCTTGACGACCCGTCTTCTTGTTGCCCGCTTTTAAGCGATCCGAGATCCTTGTCACGGATGTGTCACGGATAGCATGAACACGAGTGGAGACCCAGTAGCATGAGGTGACATAAACCCGCAGGTTAAGCGGTATGGATGAGACCCGAAGACCACTCATAAGGATGGTCGCTTCTGACTACGGATCAGAAGGTTGGGGGTTCGAGTCCCTCCGAGCGCGCAGCATCAGTGCAGATCAGAGGCCAAAAAGCCGAAGTCGGGGCTGAAGACCTTAGAGGCCGTGGCAAAAACGTGGCAAAATCGGGTACGGCTTGCAGGCGGAACCCTCTGACTTCGATGCTTCGGCTTTTTGCCACGTGGCAAACGTCGAGGCGACTGGTCCTGCCCCAGATCTGACGGGCCCGCCCTGCGCTAGAGAGCGACGAAGGATCGGGCAGGCTGGCGGCGACTTGGACCGGTCGTGGGCGAAGCCGCGCAGCCCGATCGAGGACACTTTGGCATGCATCGGGCTACCGAGAACCGGCAGCTCAGGCTTGCTCGTGGCCGGGCTCGGTGGAGCGCCGACGAGTGCGCGTCGGCGCAGCAAGTCGCGTCGATGATCACGTCGCTGGCGTCGAAGGCCGTGAGGGACATGGCCGGCACTCAGCAGAAGGGGCCGCAGCTGGGTTCGCCGGAGATCGTCCGCGGTTTCTCGGCGCGCGCCGGCCGCATCGAGGCGTTATGGGTCATCCGTCCACCACGGTAAGCAGTTTTCGTCTTCCGGCGGCACCCCGCCGTGGTTGCTGTGCCTCCGCACCGGCGTGACGTGCCCGTAACTCTGATGGTGAAATCCGTTGGTGGTGGCCGTGACGTCGACCCTCGGTTCTTCGTGGTGGAGGACGCCGAGTTCGACACGCCGGCCTATTTCCGGAGCCTCCGTTCGCCCCGGCCGCCGAACTCAAACGGGCTCGACACATGGTCCAGTTGGTCCACCAGGTCGCAGGCCAGCTGGAGCAGACCGTGAAGCTTCCCGGCTGGATGTGCCCCGCTACCCGGTCGACCCCGGCGGCGACGAAACGGCGCCGGCCAAGGCCGCTCGGCGGATACGCCGAGCGTGGGAGTTGCCCCCCGGACCGGTTGACAACATGGTCCGACTGCTCGAGCGCCATGGCATCGTCGTTGCCCGCCTGGCGAGCGGCCACGAGAAAATCGACGCGTTCTCCGTGCCTTTCGAGGATCGGCCCGTCGTGATGATGTCTGCTGCGAAGGGCAAGAAGGATCGCAGCCGGTACGACGTGGCGCACGAGCTCGGCCACCTCGTGATGCACGAACCGGGTGAACGGGCCACGAAGCGGGCCGAGGATCAGGCCCAGCAGTTAGCCGCCGAGTTCCTGATGCCGGCGGAAGCCATCAGACGAGAGCTGCCAACGGAACCGAACTGGGACCAGCTCATCGCGTTGAAGCGACGGTGGCATGTCTCCATGGCCGCGTTGCTGTACCGTGCGCGGACGCTTCACGTGATGGAGCCCGACATTTACTTGCAGGCGATGAAGGCGCTCTCAGCGCGTGGGTGGCGCCGCCACGAACCCGCTGATCTCGGTACGCCAGAGTCGCCGCTCCTCCTGCGCAAGGCCATGGACGTCGCCGAACTGGACGAGGACGAACTCGCGGACCGCACCGCGATCCCGCGGCGCTTGCTCCGGCAGATCCTCGACCTTGCCGGTGACAGCCGGCCGAGAGTCGTGATCTGACCGCGGGCCGCCTGCTACGACAACCCTTGAAGCGGCTGCCGGTCGTCGAGGACGGACGGCTGGTCGGCCTCGTTTCCCGCTCCGACCTTGTGGTGCTTCCGCCGCCGGACTCCGCCATCGCCGCCGAGCTTGATGCCAAGTTGGCCAGCGGCGCGGCTCAGTCGGGGCCCAGTTCCTTGCGTCGGGCCAGGATGGTGCGGCGTAGGTGGGCGGTGGCTTTCTCGGCGAGGCCGATCTCGTCGAGGCGCTCGACCCAGGCCGGGGCCACGTCGCACATCCGGTCGAGGAGGGCGTGCACGGCCCGGGCCCGAACCCCGAAACGCTCGCCGAAGGCGACGAGCATGGCGCGCCGCAAGCCCAGGTCGCGGCCATCGATCTTGAGCGCCAGGTGCGGGTCGCCGGTGTAGGGCAGGTCGGCGAGCAGGTCGTAGGCCGGGGCCAGTTCGACGAGACCGTCCGGCCGGCGCCGGAGGCTGATGTTCTTGGCGTGGAGGTCGCCGTTGGCGATGAGGTAGGAGAAGGCCACCAGCCGGATCAGATCACGGAGGGCCACCACGGGGGCGTCGGCGAGTTCTGTCACGGCCTGGGCGATGCGGCCCACCGTCAGCCGGTACTTGTCCGCCGGGTAGGCATCGCAGAACTGGCAGGCGTCCTCCTGGGCGAGCCGCAGGAGCCGCCCGTCCGGGGTCGCCAGACGGTCGAAGCGCCGGACGAGCAACCCGGGCCGGCCCTGGCGATCCTCCACGACCCGGACCTCGGCCACGGGGAGGCCGGCGTCGGCGGCGAAGGCCATGAAGAAGGCCTCGTTCTCGACCAGGCGCGGATAGCCCGACGGCGTCAGCTTGACGATGTGGCTCCCCGCCGCGCCGGTCACCGGGAAGGAGATCATGGCCGCCGACACCTTCTCCTGGACACCCGGCAGGGCCGCCCGCTCCAGGCGTTCCCCGGCCACGGCCACGCTGGCGGCGAAGAGCTCGTCGAAGTCGGCGCTGCCCCAGTCGTCGACGACGGCCAGCGGGGTCGCGGCGGCCGGCTCGACACCGGAGGGGACGACCCGCACATCCCCGATGCAGTCCGCCCCGACGGCCACCAGCAGGCTGAGCATGTCGTCGGCCGAGGTCCTCACCCGCCGGGTCAGGGCGGCGAGGCGGACCCCCTCCGGGAGCAGACCGGCGAAGAACGGCGGCAGGCTGCCGGCGGCGCTGACCAGCGGCTGGGGAGACAGCGGCAGTCGGGAGGCCACCGGCGGCCCGCCGGCGTCCAGGTAGGAGTCGAGGTACCGGAAGCGGACCGATCCACCCGCCCGTTCCAGCACCGCGGCGCGGATGTCGCCCTTATAGACGTCAGCGACGTCGACCTCGCGGGGGTCGACGTCAGGCATCGGCCACCAGACCACCGCGTCCCGGCTCGACCCGGAGGCGAAGCCCGAGGGCCCCGAGCACGTCGAGCAGCACGCTGAGGCGGATCGTCTCCTTGCCGCCCTCGATGGCGTTGACCGTCCGCCGGGCGCAGCCGGCCAGCGCGGCGAGGTCCTCCTGCGTCAGGCCGAGCTGCCGGCGCCGGGCTCGGACCGCGGCGCCGAGTGAACGATCGTGCTCAACAGACCCTTCAAGCTGCGACATGCCCGGCGTTTTCCCCTCGATGCGTACGATCGTGCTCATTGGCAAGCGTAGGCGGAACCGCCGTCGCCTGCGAACCAGTATTGCGCACGATCGTGCACATGGAGGCGGGATGGCGCCGCCTTGCTCCGCCGGCGGGCGGCCGATCTCCACGCCCAACGACCCGCCCAATACGACGACCCGCTCAAGGTACCGGCCATTCTCCACAACGCCAGGCTCGCCGTCCGCCACCTCGAACTCGTCCCCTCCACATCCTCACGGGGCCGGCCCCGATGACCCGCGGCTCGATGATTCAGGCCCTGGCGCGTCAATCGGGATCGGACCGCGGCGGTCCCATTCCACCCCCACGGGATGTCTCGGCTCGGCGCGGTGGGAATGCCGGGCGTCAGGCGGCGATCCGCCGTCCGGAGACGAGTTCGGGGTGGACCCGCACGAAGTGGGTTCGGTCCCCGCCGGCAAACGGCCGCAGCCGCAACTTCCGGGCGGCGGCGAGCTCGGCGGGATCGGTGATCTCGTGCGCGACACCGACGGCCATGACGCTCCAGCCGCTGGGAACCGTGGCGTCGAAGTCGTCGACCTCAAAGACGACCACCGCCTGGGCCAGCGCCGCCCGCAACTTCGTGCCGTCCCCGGTCAGAAAGACGACGTCGCCGTCGAGGACGGCGTAGTTCACCGGGAAGATCGCCGGCAGAGCGGCGAAGCTGACACCGACCCGGCCAACGGTGTTGCGCCGCAGCAGGTCATGGCACTCCTCCGCCGAGAGCACTTCGAGGCGGTTGTCGATCAGCGCCATGCCCTGATGGTCGGTCACAGCCTGCATTGGTCCGTAGAGTCCTTCGTCACATCGTGCGGCGGAGGCGACGGTCGTGGCTTCCCTCCACCGGGCACGATCGTCGGGCAGTGAGGGTCGGGCCGGTAGGGCCGAAAGTCACATTCCTTCTCCCGGGTTGTGCGACGTCCTCGTCGCTCACTCGAATTCCGGACCTTCGGCCCTGACGGGCCGCCTTGTGCCGATGGCCACAATGGGCCCATGGCACTCGAGAGACCTCCGCGTCTCGGCGATCTGAACCGCGACGATCCGGCACGGGGACCGTCATGGACCGAGTACAGCGTCAGCGAGCTGATCGACCACCTCGTCGGGACGCACCACGCCTACCTGGTGCGCGAGCTCCCCCGGCTCCTGGAACTGGGGCATAAGATCCTGGCCTCCCAAAGGGAAGCACTGCCCGATCTCGCCACCGTGATGGACCGTCTCGAGCGGCTCGACGAGGAGCTCGGGCCTCATCTCGCCACCGAGGAAGAAGTGCTCTTCCCGTGGTGCCGGCGCCCGCACGACGGTGAACCGGTCGGCGACTGGGTGAGCGCCCGGATCCGCTGCATGCGTCGGCAGCACCTGGACACCGGCACGCTCCTCGACGACCTGCGCCGCCTGACGGGCGACTTCGCCGTGCCCGCCGATGCCTCACCGGACTACCGGGGTTTCCTGGTCGGCCTGGACGGGTTCGAAGCCGACACCCGTCTCCACATCCACAAGGAAGAGGACGCCCTCTTCCGGCGGTACTCGAACAGACGCAACGGATGGCCGAGCTGTGCGAAGACCAAGGCGGCACCGCGCTGTCCTGCGCCTGACCGGACGGGGACGCGCCAGAGGACCGCGGCGCTCAGCTAACCGCTCGGGGGGCTGGGCTCATCGGCGCCGGGTGCCCGACGCCGAAGGTCTCCCCGTCTTCCGGCCGGAGTCCTTCGGCCCGCCTGCGTTCGGGATGGTCCCGGCCATCGGCGTAGGAGGCCGGGTCTTCGAGCGGCTCCAGGTGCGTGAAGACGAATGCTCCGCCCAGGGCAGCGTCGAGGTCGGCTTCCAGGCGGTCGAGGAGTTGATGGCCGGCATGGACACTCCACTCGCCCGGCACGAGGACGTGGACCGAAACGAACCGGCGGGCGCCCGCCTCGCGGGTCCGCAGGGCGTGGAAGCGAATCCCTTCGTCGTGGCGGTAACGGCCGAGGACCGCTTCGATCGCCTGGTGGTCGCTGGCCGGGAGGGCACGGTCCATGAGCCCGCCGACAGCCCGGCGGATGAGGTGCCAGCCGGCGGCGACGATGTGGACGCCGACCCCGAGGGCCACCAGGGCGTCCAGCCGCTCCCAGCCGGTGACTGCCACCGCCGCCACACCGGCCACGACCCCGGCCGTGGTCCACACGTCGGTCAGGAGGTGGCGGCCGTCGGCGGTGAGGGTGATCGAGCGGCACCGGTGACCGGCCCGCAGCAAGACGGCGGCCACGGCGCCGTTGATCGCCGCCGCGGCCCCGGACACCGCCAACCCGAGCCCGGGGTGGGCCAGGGGCTGGGGGTGGAGGAACCGGCCGGTGGCGGAGACGACGATGGCGGCGGCGGCGACGACGATGAGGCAGCCCTCCACCCCGGCCGAGAAGTACTCGGCCTTGGAGTGGCCGTAGAGGTGCTGCTCGTCGGCGGGCCGGGCCGCCACCCGCAGCGCCACGTAGGCCACGGCGGCGGCGACGAGGTTCACCCCAGACTCCAGCGCGTCGGAGAGGAGGCCGACCGACCGGGTAAGGGCGAAGGCCGCCGTCTTCAGGACGATGGTGGCCATCGCCGCAGCGATCGAAAGCCGGGCGAAGCGAGTCAGCATGGCGGTTTCACGTTCCAGCATCTGCACCTCCCTTCTGGCTTGATCGTCCGTACCGGGGCGACGGCTTGATAGAGGCGTTCGGCCCGAAACGCCGGCCGGGAGGACAGAAGTCCTCCCCTTCGGCTCAGCCGACGATCGCGGTCGCGACGGCGAAGTAGATGAGGAGGGAGAGCAGGTCCTGGATGACAGTGGCGAGCGGACCGCTGCCGAAGGCCGGGTCGGTGCCGGCCCGCGCCAGGAGCCAGGGCAAGGCCAGGGCTGTGACGGTGGCGGTCGAGCAGGCGGCGAGCAAGGCGAGGGCCACCGCGACGCCGACGTTGGTGTCCCAGCCGGCGATGCCGATGGGCACGAACACCGCGGCGAGCACCACCCCGACGAGCAGGCCGGTGCGCAACTCGAGGGGGACGACCCGGCGCACCGGCACCCCCACCGACAACCCCCGGACGACCAGGGCCTCGGTCTGGGTGCCGACGGCGTCGGCCAGGTAGACGATGCCGGGAACGAAGAAGGCGACGGCCACGTTGGCTTCGAGGTCCTGCTCAAAGGCCCCGACGAGCAGCGCGGCCAGCAGGGCCCCGGCCAGCCCGAGGAGCAGCCAGGGGAGCCGGTGACGGAGCCGCACCCTCACCGGCTCCTCCGACGCGGTCCGGGCGGACGTGACGTCGTGGAGGAAGCCGGCGAGCCGGGCGACGTCCTCGTCGTGCTCGGCCAGGAAGATGCCCAGCAGGCCGGCGGGGGGCACCAGCCCCAGGAACCGGCCGCCGGCGTCGACGACGGCCAGGCTTCCCTCGCCATGGTCCACCGCCTTCCACGCCGCCCGCTCCCGGTCGGCCCCCGGCCCGACCACCGGCGGATCACCGTCCATGATGTCGCTCACGCGTTCGTCGGCCGCGGCGGCCAGCAACCGCTCGATGGCGACCAGGCCGACCAGGCGGTGCCCGTCGCAGACGGCGACGTCGACCGCGGTGTCGTAGTCGACGCCGACCAGCCGCGACCGTACCTCGCCGGCGGTGTCGGCCGGTTCGGCTCTGGGGACGCTCCGCCACGTGCCGCCCGATGCCGTCAACCGCCCGACCGACCGCCGGCGTGCCAGGGGGATGCGCGCTCATGGCCGCCAGTCTCGCCAGGCCGCCCAGGGCCGGGCGGGCGTCGCCATGCGGGCCAGGGGCCGGTTGGCGCCCGACTACGGGCCGTTCGGCCTCTGCCGGCCAGCAGATCAGGAGCTGATGATCAGCAGCATGGCCGAGCCGACCGCCGATTTTGCCGCCGCGCCGCTGACGCTCGCCTGGGAGGTCACGCGGCGTGCCCGCTGCGGTGCCCGCACTGCCGGGCCGACGCCCAGCTGCGCGGTCATCCCGACGAGCTCAGCACCGAGCAAGGCCTCGATCTCATCAAGCAGGCCGCCCGGATGGGCATGCGGGTCTTCGTGGTCACCGGCGGCGACCCTCTGGCCCGCCCCGACGTCTTCGACCTGGTCGGCGCCGCCCACCGCTCGCGGATGCACGTCGGTTCTCTCCCAGCGTCACGCCGCGCCTGACCCGGCAGATGCTGGAACGGGCAGTGCCGGCGCGGGGCCTGGCACCGTCCATCTGAGCCTCGACGGAGCCGCCTCCACGGCAAGTGCGGGCGCTGCCCGTACCGGCGCCTCTGCGGCGGCAGCCGGGCCCGAGCTTGGGCGCTGTCGGGCGACCCGCTGGCGTCCGATTCGACCTGCGCCTACGAGCCGCCCAGCACGTAGTCGATCACGTCGGCGGCGCTCCAGCTGCCGGTGGCGGCGCCCAGGGCCTGCACCACGCGGACGAGGTCGTCGCCGCCGGTGACGATGGGGGGCTCGACATCGCCGTCCCGAGTCTGGGCGTAGCCGGCCGTAGCCAGGAGCCCGTTGCAGAGGCACTTACGCCCGACTGTCTCCTCCAGGGTGCCTCCTTTGCCCAGGTAGTCGGCCGGTGGCTCACTGGGGCACCGGTACCCGAGGCTCCCGTCCGGCTTCTTGTAGGCAGTGCGGAGGAAGCCGAGGTCACAGATCCGCCGGCGCCGCTCGTAGACCGGCGCCTCCGAGAGCGTGCCGGCCATGGCGGCGACTTTGAAGGGGTAACCGCTCGGGGAGGCCTTGGGATCAGTGAAGACCTCCACGTCGCCGGCCAGCGCCGCCCCGATGAGCTGCTGCTTGAGGTCGGGGCGGAGCCCGGACTCCCGGCAGAGGGCGAACGCCGTTCCGACCTGGATCCCCACCGCTCCCTGGTCGAGGGCGTGGCGAAGCCGTTCCGGGTCGGCGTACCCGCCTGCCAGCCAGAAGGGCAACCCGAGCGCGGCCAGCGCGTCATGGTCGACCGCGTCCCGGGGCCCGTAGACGGGCTGGGGCCGGCCGTCGACCGGGGTTCGCCCCCGCGGCGGCGCGTTGTGGCCGCCGGCGCAGTGGCCCTCCACCACGAACCCGTCGGGGGCGGTCGCCGGATCCCGGGAGAGGAACGACGCCAAGGTGTTGGACGAAATGACGGCGAGAAACTTGGGGCGCCGCAGTTCGGGGGGCGATCCGACGATCTCGGCCGGATCGAATTGGATGGCGTAGCGGTCGGTTCGATCCGCTCCGGCGACGTCGACCGGGTAGGACACCGCCCCGCCCGCGGCCAGGGCGGTCAGGAGCCGGGGGATGTCGGCCGGGATCCCCGCCCCCATGAGCACGTAGTCGACCCCGGCGAGGAGCGCGCCGTAGAGGGCGGCGGGAGTCGGCAGCTGGATCTTGTGGAGGTAGTTGACCCCGACGGTTCCTGCGTGGCCGTCCTTGGCCAGCCACACCTCGGTGAAGTTGGCCACCACCGTCAGGTCCCGCAGCGCCGGCGAGGGGTTGATGCGACCACGGGGAACGTGCCGGTACGGGCTCCCGGGGGACCGGCCCCCGGGGATGAACCAGCGCTGCAGCACCCGCTCGGCCACTGCCGGCACTGGAAACTGGGCGTAGGCCCGCCGCAGATGGCCGCCCGGGTCGCCTTCGCCGAGGCGGCGGGCGTGGACGACGTCGAGCGCCGTCCCCGACACGACTCCCAGCTGCCCGAGGCGAGCCACGGCCCGGGCCAGCCGCCAGTCGGACACGGCGACGCCCATCCCGCCCTGGATCACCACCGGCATGCCCGGCCCCGGCATCATGGCGGGCACCCTACCGACCCGCCGGTAGCCCTGCCGTGTACAGCGGCCTGCGATCCATGAATCGTTGCCAACAAAGGACTTTGGTCCCGGTCCCGGCGGGACCAAGCGCCCCGGCGCCAGGCCGCTCGCCAGCCGTCAGCCCACGGCGCCGATGGCGGCGTGGACGGCTTCGACGATCTCGGCGGGGGAGGCCCCGGCGTTGAGAGAGGTGACGCCGTCGGGGAGCCAGGGAGGCCGGCCCTCGCCTTCTGCTTCCTGAAGGATCACAGGGAGATGGAGATGGCAGAACCGGTGGATCGGCGTGAGCGCGCCCCGGCTCCGGTCACCGGGCGGGAGGGCGACGATGATGGCGTCGGCTTCCTCGACCAGGGGGCAGCGCTGTCCGCGTAGCGCCGGGCAGCGGCCACCCGGCAGCGACAGCGGGCCCCGGCAGGACATGACGGAATAGCCGGCCGCCTCGGCGTCGCGAGCCGCCGGCCAGCGCCAGGCGGTGGTCTCCACCAGCAGGCGCGGGTGCGGGGTTCCGGCAGGCCACGGGGGAACCGCGATGGCCGTTCCGATGGCGATCCGGACGAGAGTGTAGTCGGGCGTGGAGATGAGAGCGAAGCCCCGCTTGGCGGCCAGTGCCAGCATGGCCCGGTTGTCGGCTAGCACGTCCGCCTGCAGGCCGGGCACGCCGGCGGCCGTCGCTTGCTCGACGACCGAGTCGAGCAGGGCGCTGCCCAGCCCTCGCCAGTCCGGCGCCACCGTGATCCCGAACTCGCCGTCGCCGTCTGCCCGAAGGGCGTAGCCGGCTTCGGCCGCGATGTTGCCGTCCACCGTGACCGCGACCACCCCGAAGCCTCGCTGGTGGAGGCGGGAGACGTAGCCTTGCACCGTTCGGCGGGGCGGGGCGTACTCGACGAAGAAGCGCTGATAGCGGTCCTGGCGCGGCAACGAGCGGTAGAGGGCGTCGAGCCCGTCGACATCGGCGGAGACAAGGCGCCGGAGGGTCACCGTCCGGTTCCCGAATACCAGATTCCGGGGGAAGCCCGGGCTGTCGGCGTGTGCCATGGTGCACAGGATGCGCCCGGGGCCGGCTCCCGCCCAAGGGCCGGAGGTCCCGGACGCGCAGGACTTGCGGCCCGCAAACGGAACCGGGTCGCCGAACGAGTGTCGCTGAACTCGTCGCCAAGTTCCCGGACGGGCCCCGGTCGTAGGCGTAACCGGCCGTTCGGCCTTCGCGGGCTGGACCTTCAGCCCTAGGTTCACGACGGCCGACGGCGCGACCCTTCAGAAGAGTTCTGATTCCGAGACGCGGGTCGCTTAGGACGGTTGACGTGGCCGAACACGACATCCCTCAGCACTTCTTGACAGCGGGTCCGGTGCCGTCGCCGCCGCCGCGTTACGAGGGCTTGGAGGTCCTCTCCCGCCACGAGTGCCGGCAGCTGCTGGCCGGGGGCGGCTTCGGCCGGGTGGCCGTGAGCGTAGGGGCACTCCCAGCCGTGCTGCCCGTCCGCTTCGTGCTGGCCGGCGGGGAGGTCGTGTTCCCCGCAGCTCCCGGCGGTGAGCTCGACCTGGCGGTGCGCGACGCCGTGGTGGCCTTCGAGGCCGACCACTTCGATCCGGCGGCCGGATGGAGCGTGGTGGTGGCCGGTGTCGCCACCGAGATTCGCGACCCTGCCGAGCTCCGGCGGCTTCGCGCCGTGCCCGCCCTCGCTGAGGCGACGGATGAGGCGCCGTGCCTGTTTCGCGTCTCCGCCGAGATGCTGTCGGGGCGGCGTCTCCTGGCGTGGCCGCTGCATGTGGCGGGAACCGTGCTCGCCGCCTCAGCTCACGGCGCGCCGGCGGAGGCCGGCTCGCCCGCCGACGCCACGCCGACGCCGCTCGACGGCTCCCGCCTCGAGCCCATCACCGAGGACGAGTGCCTGCGCCTCCTGTCCACCGAGGAGGTCGGGCGTCTGGTCGTCGTGCTCGACGGCCGGCCCCAGGTGTTCCCGGTCAACTACGCCCTCGACGGCGACGCGGTGGTGTTCCGGACGGCGCCGGGCACCAAGCTCGAGGCGATCACCCGTTCGCTGGTCGCCTTCGAGGTCGACCGGCTGTCGCCGTCCGCTACCGGCTGGAAAGTGGTCGTCGAAGGGATCGCGCAGGAGGTCACGAGCGCCGACGGCCCGAGCCTGCGGGAGCGTATCGCTGCCTTCCCGTCCACCCCTGGGCCGCCGGCGACCGGCTTCACTACGTGCGAATCGCCCCCGTATCGATCCGCGGCAACCGCTTCATCCGCCATCGAGCCGCTGACTCCGCTGGGTTGGGGCGCTCGCAGGGCTCAGGCCGATTCGCCGGCTGAGCGTTCGAGGCGCCGCCCGGTGATGGCGTGGGGGACGATCTCGATCCAGTGCGCCTTTTCCCCCGGGGCGAAGGGTACGAGCGGGAGACGGAGCAGCTCGTCGGACCGCCGGTCGATGGCCCGGGTGATCTCGTACGTGGATCCCTGGACGAGCACGCTCCAGCCCGTCCCCGCTGCCTCGTCGTACCCGTCGATCTCGAAGGCGACCCGGCGAAGCGGGGCATGCCGGAGCTTGAGGCCCTCGTCGGTGCGGAACACCACCCGCTCGCCGTCGAAGGCGTAGTTCACCGGCAGGATCACCGGCGCACCCCCCACCACCACGCCGATCCGCCCCACGCAGTGCTCCGACAGGAGACGGCGGCACTCCTCGTCCGAGAGCTCGGTCAACGTGACGTCGCGCTCGCTGGTCATCCCCCAACTCTGCCAGACGGGGCCGCCTCCGAAGACCAAGCGGTGCCTCGCCCGGCGGGTCAGAGGTCGCGGCGCCGGGCAGCCGCCACGGCAACCGAGAGCGACCCGGCCGTCCAGGTCACCAGCGAGAGGGTGAGGAGCAGGACGGCGCTGGCCACACCGAAGGCGTCGTGCAGGTAAGCGCCGAAGGATCCCAGGACCGACGGCCCGGCGTCGTTGCCGAGCAGGGCGAGGATCCGGCCCGACTCGACGGGGTTGGCCAGGATGGCGGTGAGGAGGCCGGCGGGTCCCAGGTGCAGGGCCGGCGCCAGGCCGGCCAGGGCGAGGTCCATGCCGAGGGTGAAGAGGAACCAGGCGGCGACCGCCACCGCCGTGGCCTGACCGCGGGACGGCGCCAGCGACCCGATCGTCACCCCGAGAGCCAGGCAGGCTGTGGCCGTGGCGGCCGTGGCGCCGGCGACCGCTGCCAGGGGGGGCCAGGTCGCCGGTGGAGGCGGCCCCGGCCAGGACGAGGGCGGAGAGGCCGAAGCCGAGCGCCAGCGTGAGCCAGAGGGCGGCGGCCAGACCGGCGAAGGAGGCGAGAAGCAGCCGCATGAAGATCGACAGGGACGGACTCGAGGTGCTCGACCGGGCGGAATGCCTCCGGCTGCTCCGGAGCGGGGCGCTCGGCCGCGTCGCCGGGACGTCGGGAGCGCTCCCAGTAGTGCTGCCAGTCGGCTACGTCCTCGACGGCGATTCGATCGTCGTCGAGACCGGCCGGGGGACCACGCTCGATTCCGCCACCAGCAGTTCGGTGGTGGCGTTCGAAGTCGACAACTTCCATGAGCACGGCCGGTGCGGCTGGACCGTGATGGTGACCGGTGTGGCCGAGGAAGTGGTGGACCACCGTGACGTCGAACGGCTGCGACGCCTACTGCCCACCGACGGCACTGGGCACGACCAGCGGGTTCGTTCGCATCTCGTCGGAGCTGGTGACCGGCCGCCGGCTGCACCGCGCTCACCGCCCCGTCCGCACCCGGGCCGTCGCGTCGACCGGCTGACGGGCCGCTACCGCAGGCGGCGCAGATCCCGGCCCGGATCCCGGCCGGCGGGTGCCAGGCGCATCCGCCAGTCGACGGCCACCACCGAACCGGGGCCGGCGATGACGGGGTTGACGTCGAGCTCGGCCAGCTCGGGGAGCTGCTGGACGAGGATGGAGAGGCGGAGCAGGAGGTCCTCGAGGCCGGCGGTGTCGGCTGGCGCAGATCCCCGGTAGCCGAACAGCAGGGGTGAGGAGCGCAGTCCCCGGACCAGCTCGGCGGCGTCGTGGTCGGTGAGTGGCGCGACCTTGAGCGCGGTGTCGCCGATCAGCTCGGCGGCGACGCCGCCCAAGCCGAACATGACCAGGGGACCGAAGGACGGGTCTCGCACCACGCCGGCGATCGTCTCCACGACCCCCGGGGGCACCATGGCCTGGACGTGGGCACCGGTCATCTCCTCCCCGGCTGCGTCCAGCCGGGAGGCCATCTCCTCATAGGCGGCGGCGACGGCCTCCGGTGAGGCGAGGCCGAGCCGCACACCGCCGACGTCGGTCTTGTGCAGCACCCCGGCCGCTTTGAGCGCCACCGGCCCGCTGATCGCGGCGGCGGCCTGGGCTGCCTCGCCGGACGAGGTGACGTGCACCAGCGGCGTCACCGGAACGCCGAAGGCGGCCAGCACGTCGGCGGCGATCACCGGATCGAGCCACCCGCCGCCGGGCTGGGCGGCCAGGAAGTCGGCCACCATCCGGCGCGGGCCGCGGAGGTCGATGTCGTCCAGGGTGGGGACCCGCCCCGCCGGCCGGCGCCGCCAGTCGGCGTACCAGGCAGCCCGGGCCAGGGCCTGGGCGGCGGCCTCGGGGAACGGGAAGCAGGGGACGGCCCGCTCGCCCCGGAGCGGGGCCGGGATGCTCTCGACGCCGACGAGGTTCGCCACCACCGGTTTGCTCCAGGGTTCGGCCATGACATCGGCGAGGGCGATGGCGACGTCGTCGATGGGGGCAGCCCCGGTCGGCGTACAGACCACGATGACGGCGTCGATGGCATCGTCGGCCAGCAGTGTCCGCAACGCCTCCTGGTAGGCGGCGGGGCCGGCCGAGGCCATCATGTCGACCGGGTTGCGCACGCCCGCGGCCGGAGGCAGGCAAGCCCGCAAGGCCTCCTGGGTGGCGGCCGGGAGCTCCGGCACCTCCAGCCCGGCTGCTTCGCAGGCATCGGCGGCGAGGACCCCCGGACCGCCCGAGTTGCCGACGATCGCCACCCGGCGGCCGGCGGGCAGCGGCTGGTGGGCGAGCACGGCGGCGGTGTCGAAGAGTTGTTCCAGCGTGTCGACGCGGATCACGCCCGTCTGGCGGAACAGCGCGTCGACGGCCCGGTCCGGGCTGGCGAGGGCCGCCGTGTGGGATGACGCCCCCCGGCTGCCCGCCTGGGAGCGGCCGCTCTTGACGGCCACGATCGGTTTGCCGCGGGCGACGCGCTGGGCGATGCGGTGGAACTTGCCCGGATTGCCGAACGACTCCAGGTAGAGCAGCACGACGTCGGTCTCCGGGTCGTTCTCCCAGTACTGGAGGAGGTCGTTGCCGCTGACGTCGGCCTTGTTGCCGACTGACACGAAGCTCGAGATTCCGAGACCCAGGCGGGCCGAGCGTTGCAGGGCGGCGATCCCGATCGCTCCCGATTGGGAGCCAAGGGCGATCCGGCCCGGGAGGGGGGTGACGGGGGCGAAGGTGCCGTTCATGGCCACGGCCGGGGCGGTGTTGATCACGCCCATGCAGTTGGGGCCGATGACCCGCATCCCGTTGCGGCGGGCCAGGCGGACTAGCTCCCGCTCGGCGGCGGCGCCGTCGCCGCCCACTTCGGCGAACCCGGCGGTGATCATTACGACGCCGCCGACCCGCTTGGCGGCGCACTGGGCCAGGACCTCCGGGACGGTGGCGGCGGGGACGCAGATGATGGCCAGCTCGACGTCGTCGGGAACGTCGAGGACCGAGGGGTAGGCCCGGACGCCGCCGACGTGGGCGGACTTCGGGTTGACGGGATAGACGGGCCCCTGGAAGTCGCCGGCCAGCAGGTTCTTGAACAGCTGATGGCCCATCCCGGCGGGACTCTGCCCGGCGCCGATCACCGCGATCGAATGGGGGGCGAGGAGCCGCCCTACAGACCGGGCCTCGGCCCGGTGCTCCCGCTTGGCGATCGCCACCGCTAGGTCGCAGCTGTCGGCCACCGGGAAGCGGAACATGACCTCGCCGCCCCCCACCGTCATCTTCGTCTGGAAGCCCGCTTCCCGGAACACCGCCAGCATCTTCTGGTTCTCCGACAAGGTGGTGGCGTAGAACTCGGTGATCCCCGCCCGGCGGGCGGCGGCCGCCAGCCACTCCAGCAGCACGGTGCCGATCCCCCGGCCCTGGTGGGCGTCCTCCACGAGGAAGGCCACCTCGGCGTCGGTGGCGCCCTCTTTCCCCTCGTAGCGGGCGACGGCGACCATGTCGTCGCCGAGGATGGCCACCAGGGCCATCCGCCACCGGTAGT
Organism: Actinomycetota bacterium; assembly: GCA_040756995.1. Classification (GTDB taxonomy): domain Bacteria; phylum Actinomycetota; class Acidimicrobiia; order IMCC26256; family BP-133; genus BP-133. Next base: position 187,623 of record JBFLYK010000001.1, read on the forward strand.
CGACGGTGGTGAGGAACGAGAGCTCGGCCTCCGAGAGGTGAGGATGGGGAGAGAAGTACCGCAGATACACGCTCTCCGGTGAGAGCCGCTGGTGGAACCGGGCCAGGGCCGGCGCGTCGTCGGGCCGGATCGGGCGGATCAGCACCGTTCCCCCGTCGCTGAGGACGACGTCGGCCTCGAACTCCACGGGGTAACCCGGGGCTGCCTCCATGCCGTCGTCCTCCTCGCCGTGCCGCCGATGTCCATGGGTCACTCCTACCACGGCTCGGGGGATCCGCATTCCACGGAGGGCAAACGGGCGGTGTCGACTCCGCAATCGATGGAGGGGAGCCGGCCTGGCCGGTCAGCCGGCCGGCGGGATGATAACGATCGGGCAGGGGGCGTGGTGGGCGGCCTGCTGGCTGATGGAGCCGAGCAGGAGCCCGCTGAACCCGCCGCGGCCCCGGGACCCGACGACGAGGAGAGCGGCGCCCTTGGCCTGTTCGACGAGCACCTGCGCAGGGCCGCCGGTCATCACCTTGCGCTCGACCGTCACGCCGGTGGTGTCGACGGCGTCGACCGCCTCGGCGAGCAGCGTCTCCGCCTCGGCGGTGAGCTTGTTCATGTCCCACTCGCCCATGTAGGCGTAGCCGACGACGAATGGCTCGCGCCAGGCGTAGATCGCCTCCACGACGGCGCTGCGCCGGCGGGCCTCATCGACCGCCCATTGCAGCGCTCGTTGAGCCGTCTCGGATCCGTCCACCCCGACGACGATGCGTTCCATGGCCCTCTCCTTCCTGGTGAGCGATTCTTGGGGCACCTTCAGCGTCGCCCGGCGGGGCGGGTCGCCGGTGAGGGCGTTCGACCCGGTTGCGAGGGCCTTCAGGTCCGGACCACGTCGACGTGTTCAAGAATGGGGCATCCGGCCGCGGAAGCGGGGACCTTCGGCCCTGCCGGATGGACGGCGGCCGGTGGAAGCTGATGCGGCAGCGGGAACCGCCCGCCCGGCGAAGGGGATGACCATGACCACCGAAGCGACCGCCCCCCGGGCCGCCGAGAACCCGGGAAGCTTGGCCTGGACGCCGCTCGACGCCTGCCCGGCCTGCGGGGCGACCGAGCTGCACCCCGTCTACGACGGCGAGCTCCTCAACTTCCTCTGCTCGCTGTGCCTGTCGTGCTGGCATGTCGAGCTGGGCTTCATCCACCGGATCCGGCCCGAGACTTGCCCGGGCTGCCAGTACGAGCTGATCTGTGCAGAGCACCAGCGGCAGCTCGCTGATGTCGAGGTCCCGGTGAGTGAGCTGAGATAGGAGGTTCATCATGCGCGTCATCGACGTCGCCCGCGGGCCGCTCGTCGTCGTCGGGCCCGACACCCCACTCCACCACGCCGCCCGGCTGATGGACGTGCACTGTGTCGACGCGGTGGTCGTGGCCGAGGACGGCCGCCCGATCGGGATCGTGACCGAGCGGGACCTCGTTGTCCGGGGCCTGGCCCGGCGACTTCCCGGCGACTCCGGGGCCGCAGCCGTGATGACCGGCGCGCCGGTGACCATCGATGCCGGGGCGGACGCGGCCGACGCCTACCGGCTGCTCCGGGATCGCACCGTGCACCGGCTGCCCGTCGTGGCCGGCGGGCGACTGGTGGCCATGGTCACCCTCGACGACTTTGCCGTGGAGCCACCGGCAGAGCTCACCCGGCTCGTCCACACCCCCGCCCGTCCTGAAAACGGCTACGGCTGAGCTCTGTTCCGGACCGAAGGGCGGGACGCGGCAAGGACATGGCCGCCCCGGCTGGGGTCGCGCCTGCGTCAGGTAAGGGCCAGCGTGGCGCGGGCACCGGTATAGAGCGCGACGAGAACCAGCAGCACGGCGAAGCCCCGCTGCATCGTCCGCGAATCGAGGCGGTCCGCGACCCTCGTGCCAGCGGCGACACCGGCCATGACCGCCGCGGCGAAGAACGCGGTCGTGTCCCAGTCGATGGTTCCGCCGCCCAGCCGGGCGGCGAGGGCCACGACGGTGTTGACCGTGGAACTCCCGGAACAAACCATCGACGATCTTCTCAAGCGCCTGCGCCGGATCGAAGGCCTCCAGCGGATGCTCGTTGAAGGCCGGGACTGCCGTGAGGTCGTCAACCAGATCTCGGCCGCCAGCAACGCGCTCGACCAGGCCGGTGTCAGGCTCGTCGCCTCCGGTTTGACCTATTGCCTCAGCGATCCGGGCCGGGCCGCGGCTGAGGGCTACGACATCGAAGCGGTCCAGAAGATGTTCATGAAGCTCGCCTGACCGCCCGGGGAGCCACGACCACATCTCGTCGTCCTTCTCCTCGTCTTCGGGATCAGTGGCGAAGCTGCTCCGTTCCCGTCGGCATCGGCGTCGACCAGGCCCAGGAGAAGCCGACGGCGAGGGCGCCTAGCAGCAGCGCCCAGCCGAGCTTGACCGCCGCGTTGCCATGGTTCTTGGCTCGGGCCAGGAGGTGGAGCGGCGACGGCGGAAGGGCTGAGGCGGCCTGCGGGCCCGGCCCGGCGGAACCCGTTTCCAGCGAGGCGGGAATCTCCGGGACGGCACCGCCTTCGGTGCTGGCGACCCGCACGATGCCCTTCATCCAGGGGTGGGGCGTGCACTGGTAGGTGTACAGGCCGGCCGAGTCGAACGTCTTCGTGAACGTTGTGCCGGCGGCGAGGAGCCCGGCGTCGAATATGCCGGCGGTCACGCTGTGTTCGATGGTGCCGGCGTTGCGCCAGACGACGGTGTCACCGGCCCGGGCCTCGACGATCTTGGGATTGAATGTCCAGCTCATGGTGTCGGGGAGGCTGGGCTCGACGATGTCGACGTTGTGGGTGGCGGGCCCGCTCCCCTGGCGCACCGGCGACCGCGGCGGGGCCGGAGCCACGGAAGCCCCTGCCGCGGTACGCGCCGCCGGTGGCGCAGGGGGCGGCCCCGTGAGCGCCGCAACCCGGAGGACGCCCCTCATCCAGGGGTGCGGCGTGCAGCGATAGTCGATGAAGGCGGGGGTGTCGAATGTTCGGGTCCACGTCTCGCCGGGCTTGAGCAGTCCGGAGTCGAACGACCCGTCGAGCGCCGTCACAGAGTGTTCCATGCGGCCGGTGTTGCCCCACACGACGGTGTCGCCGGTGCGCAGGTCGAGGTTGGCCGGGTCGAAGATCCAGCCGTTGGGGTTGGCCGGGTTGGGTTCGACGATGTCGACCTCGTGGCGGACGGGCCCGCGCTGGTCTCCTGTCGGAGCCCGCTTCCCGAGGCGTCCGGTTGATGGTCGGTTCGGGTGGAGCGGGCACCGGGGCAGGCGGCGGAGGCGCGCCGCCGGGGAGCACCACCCGGATCGAGGCGGTCATCCAGGGGTGCGGTGTGCAGTGGTAGACGAAGGCGCCCGGTTCGTCGAACTTGAACTTCCAGGTGGCGCCGGGGGCGATGTCGCCGGAATCGAAGCGGCCATCGTCGGACGTGACGGTGTGGACGTTGGTTCCGTTGTTGCGCCATTCGACGCTCATGCCGGTGGTGACGATCAGGTCATTGGGCTGAAAGTTCCAGGTGGTCGGGTCATCGGTCTTCGGCTCGGTGATGGCCACCTCCTCGAGGAGCTTCTCGAGGATCGGGGGCCCGGTCACGGCGATCTGACCGACCAGCTCGGTGTGGAGGGTGCCGCGATAGGTGAACTCGCCCGGGAGGTTGAAGCGGCGGGACCAGCGGGTGCCCGGTGCCATCGAGGGGGAGGCGAAGGATCCGTCGTCAGCCTTGAACTCGTGGCGGCCGGACTTCATCGGGTAGTCGACCCGGCTCCTTGTTGTTCCAGGTCACCGTCGTGCCGGTTTTGATCTCGAGCCGCTCAGGGCTGGCCCGGAAGCCGAGCAGGTCGACCGTGGTCTCCTGCGGCGCGGCCGATGGCTCGGCCGGGGCCTCTTCGGAGACCGCCGGCCCGACAGGGACGACGACGAGGGTGAATCCCATGACCGACAAGAGTGCGAAGAGCAGCAGCCGAAAGCGGGTCGAACCCATTGGATCCTCCAGGGCTCGGCCACGGTGCAACCGGAGCGGTTGGCCGAAGCGAAGCGTCTCGGCGGGCCGGGGCGGAGGGTTCGGACGGCGACGAGCGGGCCCAGTGCCCACCCGGCAGCCTCGGCGGTGCCGAACATCGACAGGGGCTGTGCCCCACCGGGTCGAGGGTCGCCGCCGCCGCGACTCGGTCCCGCCTGCTGTGGCCGGCGGCCTCGCCGACCTCGAGGTCGGGCTGGAGCAGGACGGGCGCGGAGGGGTAGCACTCGTCGGCGTCGAAGGGCCGGAACCGGATGGGCACGGCGACGAAGCCGGCGAACCCGAACGTCTCGTAGGGTCGGGTCGCTTCGAGCGGCGGCGCAGGAGCTCGCTGCGCACATCGCCGATGCAGCCGGTGCCGGCACGACACTCGCGTCGATGCCGATCACCGCCGCCGGCCGGCCATCGACGGTGGCGAAGCTCGTCACCACCGCGTCGCCGGGGACGGGTCGGGGGAGGCGCCGTTCCGGTTCGGTCAGCCCGGCGACCTGAAGAAGGAGCGGGGGTCGGCGAGGCGCTCGATGCGTTCCCGGACGGGCAGCCGGCCAGAGCGCCGGTGCGCTTCGACAGCGGCGGCGCCGCCATGGCCAGTGAAGCCGCCCGGCGGCGGCGCAGCTCGGCGATGAGGGCTTCCATCGTGACAGCGCCGGCGCGGCTGGCGTTGCTGTTGCCGGCGTCACCGTTCCGGGCGTCACGGTTGCCGGCGTCACTGTTCGGGGCGTCACGGTGGGCGGCGTCGCCGGCGCCCCCCATCCCGGTCAAGGCGCCGGCGCGGCGGCCCGCCCGCCGGAGCGCATCCGAGGCCGCCGCGATTATGCCGGCCTCGGCCAAGCTCGGCCGCGATCCGTTCTCGCAGGACGTACTTCTTTGGTCCCCCGACATCGGTAGCCGACCTTGGTCGCCCGGCTCGACGAGGGCGAGGAGCCCCCGGGCCAGTTCGTCAGCCCGAGTGGCGAGCTGGCGGTAGGGGAGGCGGACGTCGGGAAAGACCACCGCCTCCGCCCCGGTTCGCGGGCTGCGCTGCGGTCGAGCAGGTCACCGAGCGTCGTCGCTTCGAGCGGGCTGGCCCCTCGGCGGCGGCGCCCACATCGTCTTCCCCATTTCAAACGAGCGGTGGGTGGGAGCGTAGCGTCGGCGGCCAGGGAGCCAAGACTTTCCCGACCGGTCGTGGGCGGCGTCGACCGGCAGGTACCGGGAGACGAAATCGGTTCCGCTTCCCGTGAACACGCTCGACCCGTCGGCGCGCCCTCGTCGCCCGGCTGGAGGGCCAGGGGGAAGCCGCTGCTTGGGGGGCAGCGGGCCGTGGATCGAGAAGGGACCGCTGAGACTCGGCGTGTCGCCATCGCCGGGAAAGGCCCGATTCCCTCGCGGCGGTGGGAGAGAGATTGGCACGACGGCCGAGGACAGCTCGGCGGGGCGCGGCGTCCGGTCGCCGTCGCAGGACGCCAACTCGACCCGTTCAGCCAGCCCAGGCGGCAGTCATGGCGTGGTAGCCGCCGTCGACGTGGATGGTTTCGCCAGTGATGGCGCGGGCAAGGTCGGAGAGCAGGAAGCAGATGGTGTCGGCGACGGGAGCGGGGTCGCGAGGGCTCCAAGCGAGGGGGCTGACGGTCTCCCAGGCGCGGAGGAACCGGTCGAAGTCGGGGGTCACGCTGGAGGCCGGTGTCTGGAGGGGGCCGGCGGCCACCAGGTTCACTCGGACGTGCTGGGGGCCGAGGGCGTGGGCGAGGGAGCGGACGGTGGCGCCGAGGGCAGTCTTGCAGACGCCCATCCAGCTGGACGCGGGCCCGGCGTGGCCGTCGTCGGGGAAGTCGAGCGCGACGAGCGAGGCGCCGGTGCGGGGCGCGAAGGGCGCGACGATCTGGGCCAGGGCGGTGAGGGTCCAGGTGCTGGTTCGCGCGGCGCGCTCGACGTCGCGCAGGTCGGTGCCGCCGCGGGGTTCGGTGAGGGCGGGGGCGTCGGCGACAGCGTGCACGGCGCCGTCGAGTCGGCCGAACTGCTCGGTGAGCTGGTAGCCCAGGCTAGTGAGCGGGCCGGGCTCGGTGAAGTCGAAGGGGAACACCGGGATGTTGGGGTCGAGGTCGGCGGCGACGTCGGTGGCGGCGGCGAGGTCGCGCCGGGTGGCGGTGAGGGCGACCTGGGCGCCGAGTTCGACGCAGCGGGCCGCGGTGGTCGTGGCGATGCTCTCGGGGGTCGCGACGCCGGTGACGAGAATGCGCTTGCCGTTCAGCATGAGGTGATTGCTCCTTGGAGGCTGGCGTCTTTGGCGCGCGAGGCGGCGGCGAGGGAGCGTTGGTGGTCGAGGAGGGCGCGGCGCAGGGTCGGGTCGCCGGCGGCGAGGATGCGGGCGGCGAGGAGGCCGGCGTTGCGGCCCGCGCCGATGGCGACGGTGGCCACCGGGATGCCGGCGGGCATCTGCACGATCGACAACAGCGAGTCGAGCCCGTCGAGGTGGGCGAGGGGCACGGGCAGCCCGATGACCGGCAGCACGGTGACCGAGGCCAGCATGCCGGGGAGGTGCGCGGCGCCGCCGGCGGCGCCGATCAGGACCCGCAGGCCCCGCTCGGCGGCGGCGGTGCCGTAGTCGAGGAGGTCGTGGGGGGTCCGGTGAGCCGACAGGACGCGTGCCTCGTAGGGGACGCTGAGTTCGTCGAGGATGGCGGCGGCGTCCCCGGCGACCGTCCAGTCGCTGTCGCTGCCCATGACGATGCCGACGAGCGGCGGTGGCGTGGCGGTTTCAGTGGGGCGCGGAGCGGGGGCGGCGGCGGTCATGGTGCGATCAGGGTGGCCGCGGCCCGCCGGGCGGCGGTCAGCGCGGTGCCGGGGTCGGAGGCGAGGCAGGTGACGTGGCCGAGCTTGCGGCCGGGGCGGGGTTCCTTGCGGTAGAGGTGGACGTGCACCGTCGGGTCCTCGATGGCCTTGGGGACGGTCGTGCGCAGGTCGATGGGGTGGGCCGGAGCGAGGACGTTGACGGTGGCCGCGGCGGGGGCGAGGAGGTCGGTCGCTCCGAGGGGCCAGTCAAGGACGCCGCGCAGGTGGTTCTCGAACTGGGAGGTGGCGGCGGCGTCGATGGTGGCGTGGCCGCTGTTGTGGGGGCGGGTGGCGACCTCGTTGACAACCAGGTCGCCGCCGGGAGTGAGGAACAGTTCGACGGCGAGGATGCCGGCCGCGTCGATGCCGTCGGCGATGCTGACGGCGAGGCTCGTGGCCCGGTGGGCGACGCCGGAGGGGATGCGGGCCGGGAGCACGAGCTCGCGGCAGATCCCGCCGCGCTGGTCGGTCTCGATCACTGGGTAGGTCGTCCACCAGCCCGAGGGGCGACGGGCGACGAGGACGGCCAGCTCCACGGCGATGGGTACGGCGGCTTCGATGAGCCAGCGGGGAGAGGCGGAGGCCAGCCGGCTGGCCTCCAGCGCCGCCGGGCCGGTCACGATCTCGACCCCCCGGCCGTCATAACCGCCGGTGGGAGCCTTGAGGACGACCGGCCAGCCATGGTCCCGAGCGAAGGCGGCGACGGCCCCGATGTCGCCCCGTTCGGCTTCGACGAACGCCGGCACCGGGAGCCCGGCGGCGGCCAGGGCCCGCCGAGCGTGGCTCTTGTCGCTGGCGAAGACGGCGGTGTCGGGCCGGGGCCGCACCCGATGCCCGGCCTCGGCGACCGCCCGCAGCAGGGCGGGTGGGGTGTGCTCGTGGTCGAGCGTGATGACGTCGCAGCCCTCGGCGAAGGCGAGCAGGGCCTCGAGGTCATGGTGGTCGCCCCGGTGGTGGGCGGCGCCGGCGAGCACGGCCGGGTCGGTGGCCCGGGGGGTGAGGGTGCGCAGGTCGACACCGAGGGCGATGGCGGCCTGGTGGGTCATGCGGGCGAGTTGGCCGCCGCCGATGATCCCGACGGTGGCCACCGGCGGGCAGCTCACGGCGGCGGCGCGAGTGGCGGTCACGTGAAGTACTCCGGGCGGCTGACCCAGGTATCGGAGACGAACAGCACGCCGTGGCGGTCGCTGAGGAGGCTGCGGACGGCGGCGACGAGGGCGTCGGCGCGCCCGTCGGCCACCACGGTCAGGATCATGCGAAGCCCATCGCGGTCGTTGAAATGGAGGCGGCCCTGGTGCTCACCGTGGTGACCGAGCCCGCCCACGACCGGCAGGACGGTATAGCCGATCGCGCCCCCGCCGGTGAGGAGGTCGGTGACGGCCGGGGCGTCGCTGGCGCCGACGACGACCTCGATCCGGGTCATGCGGGTCAGTCCGTCGTGGCGGCTCATGCCGGCCTCGCGGGCTGACCGTTCCCCGAGGCGAGCTCGTGCCACGAGTCGCTCGGTTGCCGCCACCACCACCGGCCGTCGTGGGGGTCGGGGACGGCGACGAGGTGGACCCACTCGCCGTCGAAGAGGTGCTGGAGCACCGGGTTGCGGGCGACGACGGCGTCGATCCGCTCCAGTGGCGCCTGGACGACGCTGAGGAGCCGCAGCGGTTCGTGGTACGGGCCGTCGGGGCCGGCCACGGACTGCCAGGGCAGCCCGATGCGCAGGTCGTGGCCGTCACCGGCGATGACACCGATCCCGGCGACGGGGTTGTGCAGCGCCTTGTCGCCCGCACCGTAGACGTCGGGGTCGACCGTCGAGAAGTAGTACTGGGCATTGATCCAGTGGGCCACGACCATCGGCGCGGTGAGGATCGTCTCCAGCGCCGTGCCGTCGGGGTCGCCGGCGGGGTCGTAGGAGTGCAGGAACACCCGGCCCTCGAGGTCGACCCCCCGGGTCAGGGCCCGGGGGGCGGCGATGAAGGCGGCGTTGCGGGCCAGGCCCCACTCCGGGCGGGTCTCGGCCCAGTCCCCGGCCCGGGCCCGGGCCTGGCGGGTGGGATCGCCCCGGCCGGTGCCGGGCAGCCGGGCGAGGCGCTCGGCGGCGACCCGCTGGCCGGCGACGCCGAGGTCGGTCGCCAGTCGGGCCAGGATCGGCCGGTGGGAGGCGGGGGCGAGGTGGGCGTCGAGCATGGTCACGACGTCGGTGGTGGTGTCGTGCTCGGCGGCGGCGAACCACACCTCCGGCCCGATCGACAGGTCCCGGCGGGCGAGTTCGGCCCGGACCGCAGGGTCGTTGGCCAGGGCGGCGAGGCTGCGGGCGTTGGGGCCGCCCCGGTTGCCGCCGCAGGCGCCGCAGTCGAGGGAGGCGCCGTGGGGGTTCGCGGTCGTGGTCGACCCGTGCCCGCACAGCAGGACCAGCGGAGCGAAGCCGGCGGTCAGGCCCATCGTACGTAGCGCCGCTTCCACCATCGTCGCGCCTTCGTCGAGGGTGATCCCGGCCGCGTCGACGCGGCCGGGCGAGGGCGCGAGGCGGACGGGTCGGCGGCCGGGGGCGAGGGTGCGGGCGGCGGCGAGGGGGCCGAGGATCCAGCCGGCGGCCTCGGCGGTGGCGAACATGGACAGCGGGCCGTGCCCGAGCGCCTCGAGGGTGGCGGCGGCGGCGACCGCAGCCCGGCGGCTCGGCCCGCCGACCTCGCCGACCTCGAGGTCGGGCTGGAGCAGCACCGGCGCCGACGGGTACGACTCGTCGGCGTCGGATGGCCGGAACCGGATCGGCGCGGCGAAGAACCCGGCGAACCCGAGCGTCTCGTACGGCCCGACCGCTTCGAGGTGGCGGCGCAGCGCTTCGCTGCGCGCGTCGATGCAGCAGACCACCTGCGCCGCCAGCCGGTCGGGACTCTGGTGAGCTACCCGCCGATCCAGCGAGGCGAGCAGGCGGGCCCGGTAGGCAGCCTCGGCCTCGGCCAGCGCGGCAGCCGCCGAGGCGGTGCCGGGCCACGGCGTGCCCGGGGGAACCATGCGGCTCGGGGACGGGTGGCGGGGCCCGCCGGCCAGGATGAGGCCGTCGGTGGCGAGCCCGATGGCCAGGAGCTCGACGAGGCGCAGCCGGGGCTGCGGGTCGCCGGGCGTGGCCCATTCATCGCACCACCGGGCGTAGCCGGCCCAGCCCGGACGCCGGGCCAGCTGACCGCGCAGCTCCGCGGCCGGATCGCTCACCGGTGCGATGGCGTCGAGGGCGGCCAACACCGCGTCGTCGGCCCGGCCGGGCAACTCGTTCAGGGCGGCGGTGAGGCGCCGACGGCCCATCCGCCGCCGCAACGCCGGATCGTGGGCGGCAAGACCCCGCCAGCGGAGGTAGGCGTCGCCGGGCGTGGCGGCCGGGCCGTGGTCGTCGACGAGGAGGGCGCACCAGCGGCCCACGAGGCGATCGACGACCGACGCCTCGTGGGGGTCGATCTCCTCGGCCCGGGTGCGGGGCGCAACCGGGCCGGGCGCGACGCCGGGGTAGCCGGCGGCGCCCAGCCACCGCTGGGCCTCGACCACGGCGCGGTGGAAGCCCTGGTCGATGAGCCCGAGGAGGGGGTTGACAGCGACGAACCGCTCGAGCGGCCACACCGGGGGGACGATCCGCGCCGCGGCGGCGATCCGGGTGGCCAAAACGGCCCGCTGAGCTGGAGTGCCCGTCATCAGGCTGCCTCCCGGGCCGGCTCCGAGCGGGCCGGCGACAGGCGCGAGACCAACGCCTCGGACGGTCGCTGGCCGATCCGGCCGCCGGCCGGCGCACAGCGCGCCAGCAAGACGAGCCTCAGCCGCTCGTGCCGCATGGCGGCACCGATCAGGGTCGCCGCCGCCACCATGGCCCCCAACAGCGGAGCGAGTGGCACGGAACGGTCGACGTGGTCGACGGCGCCGCCGAGAACCCGGTGGGCGGCCCAGGCCAGCGCCAGCGTGCCCGCCGCGGCGGCGGACGCCCGGACGCCAATCGGCCCGGCCACCCGGGCCGGCTGGGCGGCGAGGAGGGCCGTCCCGTGGCCGGCCGCCGCGGCCAGCGCCGCGCCGACCAGCCAGCGCTCCGGGGCAGCGACGTCGGCGGCCAGCGACCACCACGTCGCGGCTATTGCCCCGGCCGCGGCTCCGCCCGCCATCGCCGGTCCGACCTGCAGGCCGGCTCGGGCCGGCGCCCAGCGCCGCGCCGACAGGCGCCGAGCGATGGCGTCGCCGGCGCCCAGGAACCGGACCGACTTGTACAGCGCGTGACCGGCCAGGTGGGTGAGGGCCGCCACTGGGGCCCCGACCGCGACGGCCAGCAGCATGAAGCCCATCTGGACGCCGGTCGACTCCGCCAGGGTTCCCTTGACGTCGGGCCGGCCCTTTGTCGCCACCCAACCCACGACCACCGTTGCGCCGGCCGCGATGGCCAGCGCAGTCGCCGCCAGGCGCTGGGGCGCCAGCAGCGGCGTCGCCCGGACGAGCAGCACCGCCCCTGCGTTGACGGCACCGGCGTGCAGCAGCGCCGACACCGGCGTCGGGGCCGCCACCGTTCCCGGCAGCCATCGGGGCAGGGGGAGCTGCCCGGCCCGGGCCAGTGCTGCGACCACCAGCAGCAGCGCCACCACGGCACCCCACGAGCCGGCGGCCTCGCCGGTGAGCGCTTCGAGCCGGAGGTCCGAGCCCGCTCCGGCGAGCACAGCCAGCGCCACCATCAGGGCGAGATCGCCCGCCGCCAGCGCCAGGGCGGCCCGACGGCGGGCTGCCTGCCCCCCGGGGTCCCCCCGGTAACCGCACAGCCAGACCGTCCCGGCCGACCCCGCCACCCACCCGGCAACGAGGACGTCGAGGCGGGCGGCGGTGACGACCACCATGGTGGCCCCCAGCAGCACTGACGCACCGGCCGCGAACCGCCACGCCCGCTGGTCGCCGTCGAGGTTGCGCCGGGCGTACAGAAGGACCGTGGCGGCGACCAGCCCCACCACCGGGGCGAGCACCGCCGCGACGGCGTCGACCCGCAGCCAGGCCCGACCCTGCACCGCCAGCGCGACGTCGCCCCCCGCCGCGACCGCCACCGCCGACAGGAGCGCCGCGCCAGCCGTCGTCACGGCGCAGCCCGCAGCGACCGCGACCGCGTGGGGTGAACGCCGCCGCCCCCACGCTGCGATCAGCACGGCGGAGAGGAACGGGAGGCCAGCGAGGAGAACGAGCAAGACGGAAAGAAGCACGCCACGGAGTAAATACGATTTATGATTCGCATGTCAACTAACGTCAATTGAGCTTCGTTCGTTGGTCGCTCCGGGTTGGCGCCCCCCTGACGGCCACGCTTCGTCGGTGGGTCGGGCAATGGGGCGAGCGGCACCAACAAAGGCCGCGGTGGGACCGTCACCTTCAGGGTCCCGGGCGGCACGGCAAGCGGCCTCACCGCCATGGAGGCTTGAGCTTCGGCGGCGAGCGGGGCCGGCCGGCACGAGCGGCTGGGAACCGAAGGCCGAGCCGGAGTTGACCTGGCGGAGGCTGCTCGCGCCGTTGGCGTCGGCGGCATGAGCCAGCCGAGGCGCCGTTCGGCCGAACCGGGGCTCTCGCGCTGACCAGCGCCGGCGACGTGCCTCGCCTCGATCTGGCGGTGCAGGGCGACGGGTTAGGCGCTGCGGCGGGACCGTCGGCGGCGGGTGGGCTGGAGCCGCCCGAGCGTCACCAAGAGCTCGCCGATGGAGTGGTCGTGTTCGAGCGGGTGGCGGAGGGGGGCGTCGGGATTGACGGCGTAGTGGTTGCGGCGGCCTTCCCGGGTCCGGGTGACATAGCCCTCATTGACGAGGTCGGCCACGATGGCCTGTGCGGCCCGCTCGGTGATCCCCACCCGGCTGGCGATGTCGCGACCCCTGATGTCCGGCTCCTCGGCGATGCAGACCAGGACGTGGGCATGGTTCGTGAGGAAGGTCCACGGGGGCTTCGACTCTCCGTCCATCTGCTCCTCAAGCCGCATTTTTTCGACCACCACGAACCCGTACTGCGTCGTCGAGGTCACGAATCATGCTACGTCATCATGGCCCGGCATGGTGCGCGCCTGCTCGCCGTGGGCATGCGTGCGAACGTTGCGCTCGGCTCCCGGAGGGGTCGGTCCGCTCCGGCGAGCGCGTCCTCTGCGCATGAGGGATCGCAAGATGACGACTTGGGCGTTCGCCGTTTGCGGGTGGTCGGAGGTCCCCGCTGAGGGACCATTGACCTCGACGCGGCGAGACCGCTCTCACCACCCCGAACGCGCAGATCGTCATCTCGCGATCCCTTGGGTCTTCGGGCCTCCGGCGCCGGGCCGACGGTGGCGCTGACGTCGACGGTGATGTCGGCCCACTCGGCGATGCAGGACGGATCTTTCACAAGTCCGGCGGTGTCGACATCTGGCCTCCCGCCCGAGGAACCCGATATGACGTAGTATTCATCACGAAGCAGACTTCGTACTACGCTCAGGGGCCATCATGTCGAGTGCGAGTCGCTGGCAGCTGGGGACCGGTCGGGCCGCGCTGGGGACGTTGCACGGCAAGGCCCCACTGGTCGCGCCGCCCCTGGAAAGCCTCGGTTTCGAGGTGGTCCTAGCGGACTTGGACACGAATCGGTTCGGCACCTTCACCGGTGAGGTGCCCCGCCCTGGCTCCGCCCAACAGGTCGTCGAGTTGAAGGCTCGCGCCGCGGCGCGAGCGGCGGACCTGCCGGTCGGCCTGGCCAGCGAGGGTTCCTTCGGCCCGCACCCCGATACGCCGCTGGTGACCGTCGATCTCGAGCTGGTGTGCCTGGTCGATGTGACCACGGACCTGGTGGTGGTTGGTCGGGCCTCGAGCCTGAGAACAGCGGCGGCGGCGATGACCGCCGGCTCGGTGGACGAGCTGGAGGGCTTCTGCGGGCGAGTCGGCTTCGGTGCCCAGGCGTTGGTCGTGCGACCGGCGACGGGCGCCTCGGCGCCGATCTTCAAGGGCGTGCACGAACGCGACGAGCTGCGCCGGGCCATCGCCACCGTGGTCGAAGCAACCGGCGCCCCGGCCAGGGTCGAGACCGATCTCCGGGCCGATCGCTGCCCGACCCGGCGGCCGGTCATCGCGGCGGCGGCCGAGGACTTGGCCGCTCGCCTCACCTCGCGGTGTCCCGACTGCGGCCGGCCGGGGTTCGGTCCTGTCGACGCCGAGCGTGGTCGTGCCTGCGGGCTGTGCGGGCTGCCCACCAGGGGGGTCGCCCGCCTGATCTCGGGCTGCGCCTGCGGCTTCCGGAGGGCCGGGCCCGACGCCGGGCCCGCCGACCCCGCGACCTGCGACTCCTGCAACCCCTGAGCCCACCAAAGGCAACAAATTGACGAATAGAATTTCATGTGTTTAAGTGCGGCCATGATGACGGGGCAGCGAACGGGCAGAGCGGGTGCGGTGCCGGTGACGGTCGCTCACGGCGACGGGATCGGGCCGGAGATCATGGGCGCCACCTTGGCGGTGCTGGAGGCGGCCGGCGCGCAGCTCGACGTCGAGACGATCGAGATCGGCGAGGCGGTCTACGCTGCCGGCCACCCGGCCGGGATCACCGCTGGCGCGCTCGAGTCGATCCGCCGGACGGGGGTGTTCCTCAAGGCGCCGATCACCACCCCCCAGGGCGGGGGCTTCAAGAGCTTGAACGTGACGGTGCGCAAGACGTTCGGGCTGTTCGCCAACGTCAGGCCGTGTGTCGCCTACGCGCCGTTCGTGGCGACCAAGCACCCGGGGATGGACGTGGTCATCGTCCGGGAGAACGAGGAGGACCTCTACGCCGGGATCGAGCACCGCCAGACCGACGAGGTCGTGCAGTGCCTGAAGCTGATATCCCGTCCCGGCTGTGAGCGGATCGTGCGGTACGCCTTCGAGTACGCCCGGGCCCACGGGCGGGCCAAGGTGACGGCGTTCACCAAGGACAACATCATGAAGATGACCGATGGCCTCTTCCATCGGGTCTTCGACGAGGTCGCCGCCGAGTACCCAGACGTCGAGCCCGAGCACTGGATCGTCGACATCGGTGCCGCCAAGCTGGCCGACACTCCCGGCGCCTTCGATGTCGTGGTCCTCCCGAACCTCTACGGCGACATCCTCTCCGACGTCGCAGCCCAGATCGCCGGGTCGGTGGGGTTGGCGCCGAGCGCCAACGTCGGCGCGACCTGCGCCATGTTCGAGGCGATCCACGGGTCGGCCCCCCGCCGGGCCGGCCAGGACGTCGCCAACCCCTCGGGGCTCCTGCTCGCCGCCGTCCAGCTGCTGGTGCACATCGGGCAGGGCGAGGTCGCCACCCGCGTCCACAACGCCTGGCTGCGCGCCATCGAGGACGGCGTGCACACCTACGACGTCTTCGACCCGGCGGTGTCACGCCAGCAGGTGGGCACCAAGGCCTTCGCCGCTGCGGTGATCGATCGTCTCGGGCAGGTCCCCGAGCACCTGCCCGCCGTGGATTACCAGTCGAGCCGTCCGATCACCGTGGAAGTCCCGCCTCGGCCGCCCGCTCACAAGGTCCAGGTCGGTATCGACGTGTTCATCCACGACGCCGGTACCAACCCCGACGACCTCGCCGCCCGGCTGTTGCCGCTGGCTGGCGACCTGCGCCTCGACATGCTCTCCAACCGGGGCCAGAAGGTGTGGCCCGGCGGCGCGCCCGAGACGCTCTGCACCGACCACTGGCGCTGCCGGTTCCTGGCCCGGAACGGCGCCACCAGTGCGGCGAGCGCAGTGGCGCTGCAGGGCCGGCTCGTCGCCGCAGGCATCGAACCGGTCAAGACCGAGGGCCTCTACACCTTCGACGGCGAACCCGGCTTCACCAAGGGCCAGGGGCAGTGACCCCCGCCGAGTCCGCACGGCGCGACCGACCCTGAGCTGCGGTGCCCGAGACATCGCGAGGCGATCGGGATCACCGAGCGGCGGGCGCGGGCCATCATCGCCGACCTCGCCGCGACCGGCTGCCTCGCCCGCCGCCGCCGTGGACGCCGGAACTGCTCCACCGTCAACCTCCAGGCGGCTCTGGCCCGCGCCGGTCGGGCGGGCCAGGACCGTGGGCGAACTGCCGCCATGCGGTGACGTTCGTCACCGCCGCCTCCATCGGGCCCGGCTCGCTTCTGCGAGGCCGGCCACCCGCCGTTGGGCCTCGGCCCGCAGACCAGGCTCATCCCACCGGGCCAGCGCCCACGCCGTCACCCACAGCTCATACAGCTCGACCCAGGCCGGCTCCACCACGGGGTTCGCGCCGGGGGCGTAGGTGCGGGTGAGCGCGGCGAGGGCGTCGCGGTCGCCGTATCGGGTCGTTGCGACTGCAGCAGCGGCCAGGTCGTAGCCGGGCGGCCCGACCCCCGCCAGCTCCAGGTCCACCAGCCGACCACCGGCAACATTGGCGGGGTGGGCGTCGGCGTGGATGACCACCCGCGCCGACCCGGTCTTCGCCGCGTCCCATCGCGCTGCCAGAGGCTCGAGCCTTGCCCGGATCGTGGCCAGCAGCGCGCCGGGTGCGCCGGACCGCTCGGCGACTCTGAGGTGGCGTACGACGGCGCCGGGGACGTCGGAGTAGCTGATGGGGCTCGGTGCTGGTGCGCTGCGATGGTGGAGCTGTGCCAGGAGCCGCCCGACGTCGGCGAACGTCGCGGGCCGAGCCGGGCCGAGGTATCGCCACACCGATGCCACCACGGGCCCGGCGATGAGCGGAGCGTCCAAGCCGTCGGCCAACAGTTCCGTCGGCGCTCCGACGCCGGCCAGGTAGGAGGCGACCGCCACCTCGGCAGCCACCGCCCCGGCCGACTCGTGATCGGCCAGGCGCACCACCAGGTCGACCGCCGGGAGCAAGACGACCCGACGGAGGGGACCGCACCGGACGGTCGCGCCTGCAGCGATCGCAGACAGGCGAGCGCCCAGGACACCGGCGGCATCCTCGAGCGCCACCCGCTCATGGTGGCGACAACTCATCGGAGGCCGGTCATGGCACAGCATGGGCGCGCGAAACCACGGAATTCACCTCGGTGACGGACATCGGGGAACTCTCCTTTCCGCCCTCTCAGCAGAATGATCAGGCGCGACAGCTGCCTCGCTGAGGTTGAGGACACAGAGGGCACCGTCTTCGCCAGCCGCGAGAGCAAGCCGCCCGGCCCGACCAAGCTCACGCCCTCGGCCTTGGCCCGCTCCATGAGCCCCGAGCGGAATCCTCCTCTGCCGCCGTCAATCTGGCGACAGTCGTCGTCGTGTCCGTCACTGCCTGTCCTCTCCGTCTGCGCATGCACGCCAGACTGCCAAGCCAGTACTTACACCGTTGTTAAACAGATCCGGGGATCCGGCGGGGCGGCACGGACCTTGGGCGTCAGGTCTTGCTGGCCATGGGGAGCGTCAGCGTTGCGCTGGATTGGTGGCGGCGGCTTCGTGGGCCGCAGCGAGAGCCGGCAGCCGTTCGGCGAGATGGCCGTCGGTGAGAGCGAGGATCCGGGCCGCGAGGATGGGCGGCATTGGCGGCGCCGTTGATCGCCACGGTGGCCACAGGGACCCCCCGGGGCATCTGCACGATGGAGAGCAGAGCGTCGAGGCCGGACAGGGCGGTGGCGTCGATTGGGACGCCAATGACTGGGAGCGTCGTAGTGGCGGCCTTGAGCACTGCCGGGTAGCCGGTGGCCCTCACGGCGGATCGGACGGCGGCGGGGTCGTGGGCGACGATGGCGGGCGGGACCGGGAATCCGGCGAGTGCGAGGACTTGCCGTTGTGTGGCCTTGTCAGTCGTCGCTTGGAGGGTGACGGTGCCGGGTCGCAGGATGCGCCCGAGGGCGTCAAGTTCGGTGAGCACGGCGAGATCGAGGCGTTCGTGCTCGAACGGGGTCACGTCGACGGCTGGGGTGAACGGACGCCAGCGTGGCGGTATCGGGCGGGCCGATCACGCTGTGCGGGGTGATCTGGGCGGCGGGCGCGTCATCGTGCTCTACGAGCACGCGGCCTTCGATGCCGAGCGGGGGGCGGCTTGGAGGAGCATCCGACCAAGCTGCCCTCCGCCCACGATCCCGACCGTCGCCGGCCGGATCGCAGGGGCACCTCCTGCGCGTTCGGCTGGAGCGGCGTCGTGGGCGTACGGCGGGGGCACGGTGCTCGTCGTCATGGCGTGGCGCTCCTCGCCGTCGGGCTCGGGTCGGCAGCCGGTCTGGTGTCGTCGGTGGGTCGGCTGCGGGCGATCAGGCCGACCATGACGGCGATGCCGACGGCGGCGAGGGAGGCGCCGAGGTGCGGCTGGTCGGGCCCGGTGGCGGTGAGGCGGACGGCGGCGAACAGCAGGAGCAGGCTGAGGGCCGCTTTCAGATTGATCAGGCGGGTGGTCCGTTCCTCGGCGAAGTGGTGGATGCTGCCCACAGCGGCCACGGCGAGGATCGTGGCGGCGGCCACGAGGGCGGGGTCGTGGGTGACGGCGCGGCCGGCGGCGATGCCGTCGAGAGCCAGCACGGCGGCCAGGGCGATGACGGTGCCGGCGACGAGGACCATCGGGGTCCACCGCCGGCCGGCGGTGGTGGCGGTGCGGAGGCGGACGCCGTCGTACTGGTTGGTGAGGGGGATGACCCGAGCGACGGTGGCGAGGACCCGGTTCGTTTCCGGTGGTCGCGGTTGGATGTCGCCGGGGCCGGTCCGCACGAGGGCGAGCGTGGTCACGACGAGGAGGCCGGCGAGCGGGTAGGCGAGCCAGTCGAGCCGGTCGAGGGCGGCGTCGCCGATGGGCACGGCGGCGAGCCTCAGGGCGGCGGTGGCGCCCATGGCCCAGCCGAGGAGCCGGGTTCGGGCTGGCGCCGGCACGGCGAAGTAGCCGAACACCAGCAGCAGCGCCACCACGGTGTCGACGCTGAGGGCCGCTTCGAGGAGGACGACGAGCGCGAAGGTGCCGGCCGTGTCGGAGCCGCCGGCCGCCGCGACGGCGGCCGTGGTGGCGACCACGCCGGCCGCAAGGAGCATGGCCACGGTCCCTGGCCGGCCTCGCCGGTAGGCGGCGATCACGACCATGGCGGCGGTCGTGAGGGAACCGGCGAGGGCGGCGCCGCCGGCGGTCAGCGCTTTCTCCGCGGGGCAGGGACGAGCGCGATCCGCTGGTGGGTCGTCAGGGCGCCGTCGGGGACGATCTCGACCCGCCCGTGGCGGGCCAGGACCTGCTCGAGGGTTTCATCGACGATGTCGTCGACGACTCCGGCGGCGGTGGCGTCGTCCGCGGGGTGGAGGCCGCCGCCGGCGTCGACCCGGGCGGGGAGCGCGTAGTGTTCCTCGACGAGGACGAGGGCGCCGCGGTAGCGGTGGGCGGAGCGCCACACCTGGTGGATCCCGCTGACGGCGTTGCCGGTGTTGACTGCCCGATCGAGAGCCGCCAGCGCGGCGGTTCTGCGCTCCGCCAGGACCTCGGCGACGGCGGGAGCCACGATGGTGGCGAGCGCGGCGAGGTCATGGTCGGGTGCCCGCCGAATCACGCGCTCGACGGCCGCGCCGTGTCGGGTGCGATGCAGGAACTTTGACAGCGTGGGCTCGGCGCCGACGACGATGAGCGGGTCACGACTGCCGGCCAGGGCCTCGGTGAGGGCCATGTCCAGGGCGCGCAACCGGCGGGCCCGACGGGCGTCGGCCACGTCGGTGCGATCCCGGCCCCTCCGGTGACGGTTGTTGGAGGACGGTTCCATGGTGTCGCGCAACCGAAGAGGTTCGGGGTGCAGGCGCGGCCCATGACCCTGAAGCAGTCGAGGATGGGCGAGAGCGAGGGCCAGGACCCAGTAGCGGCCGCGGCGGAGATCATGATGGATGAGGTCACGGGTGGCGAACGTGTCGTCGATGACGGCCCGCTCCCGGACGGTGACACCGAGGCCAACGCTGTGGTGTCCGTCGGCGTTGACATAGACGGCCACGCTGCGAGCGCCAGGGGGCGGGGCGGCCGTGGTGGCGGCGGCGGCGTGGTCGAGGTGGTCGAGGATCCGGGGGTCGATGCTGGGGCCGAATTCGGCCCGCAGTCGGGCGGTGGCGTCGCGTTGGAGTTGGCGGAGGCGGTGGGTCCACGGGCTTGCCCCGTCGAGCGGGACGAGGAGGGAGATGCACGGATAGCAGCGGTTCTCGGTGGCGGTCGACGGGTCGATGGTGAGCACGGGCGTCTCCGGAGGCTGGACGGGTGGCGACGGGCTTATGGCCGGGGCGGCGTCGGGCGCCGCCGAAGCGGTGGTCGGCGGGGCCGGTCGGTTGTTCCGCCGATCGGCCCCGCTCGAAGTCGGCGGTTGGTTTCCAGCCATGGGGTCAGCCGGCCAGGGCGAGCGAGCGGTCGTGGCTGGTCTTGCAGGCCACGCAGAGCCGGGTTTCGGGCATGGCCCGCAGCCGGGCGAGGGGGATCCGCTGACCGCAGCCGTCGCAAGCGCCGTAGGTGCCGGCGGCGAGCCGCACGAGCGCCTCGTCGGCGGCGCCGGCGGTGCGGGCCGCCAGCCGGGCGAGGGCGAGGGCGCTGGCCCGGGCGACGCCGTTGTTGCCGCCGTCGGGGTTGTCGTTGTCGAGCAGGTCGCTCACGTCGAGGTCCTCGATGGCCCGGGCGGCGTCGTCGCGCAGAGCGGCGGCGAGGCGGGCGGAGGCGCAGCGGCGCTGTTCGAGCCGGCCGGCGAGCTCGGTGAGGGTGGACGGGGCAAAGGGGGTTGCGGTGGGCATCGTGCCTCCAGGTTCGGTGTGGGTGGCTTCGCGGTGGGCCGCGAAGGTCTCTCCCACCCCGCTGGGGGTCGGCGCCGCCGGGCCCGATCGGGCCGTGGTGACGACTGCGCCGTCGAGGGATACTCCCCTTCAACCACCATTCTACGAAATTCAGATCATGTATTGCAAGTAGTTATTTGGAGATCGTCATTCGGGATCATTCCGGGGACCTCGAGCTGCACCGCCCCGGCCACGGGTGCCGGCCACGACCATGGTGGTGGCCTCCTTGCCCATCTGGGCCCGGAGGGCGCTGGCCGGGCTCAACCGATCGGTCAGGACCCGCGTCTGGACCGGGACGGACAGGCTGTCCCGGAGCTGGTTGGCCTGTCCCGTGAGGTAGGCGTGGGGGTCGCCCGGCCCGAACCGCCGGCGGGGAGGACCGCCGGAGAGCGACGGCGGTACGTCTTCCACCGCGGTGGTGAGGGTGAGCGGCTTGTCGAGCAGCGCGGCCCAGCACGCCGCGAGCGGGAGCACGGCTTCGGAACGCGGCGAACCGTCGAGGCACACCAGCACGCCGGTCGAACCGGCGTCGGCCCGGGGGACGCCCAGACGGGAACCGACGCAGAACACCGGCCGGTCGAGTGTCGTCACGACCCGCAAGGCCACCGAGCCCAACACCGCCGCCGACCGGCCCCGGCCTCTCGTGCTCATGCAGACCTGCCGGCCTGACATCGCCCCCATCTCCCGGATGGCGGCCGCCGGGTCGGTCTCGAGGACCACGACCCGCTCGAAGCCGGCGGCCTCGGCCATGACCGCATCGAGTTGGCGCTGACGCCCCCCAACCTCGCCGGGGTGGGCGACGGTGCTGAGCAGCTGAACCTTCGCCCCGATCGCCGCCGCGAACAGAGTGGCGACGTGGACGGCCCCCTCCGAGTCGACGGACCCGTCGAGGGGAACGACGAGGGTTTGAATGTTCGTTTCGTCTGCTTGCATTGGTCGTGACGGCGGCCGCGACTAGACGAAGGAGGCCGGCGCGCCGACCTCTTTGTGGTCGTGGAGCGCTTCGATGAGCTCCCGTTCCGAGTCGCGACTGAGGTTCGTCTGGATGACCGTGGGGTTGTAGGGCTTGATGGCCTCCACCACCCGGTCGACGGTGGCGCTCCGGGCCAGGAAGAAGACGGCCGCACGGCCGGGCCGAAGAGCCTCGCCTACCTCTCGAATCATGTTGTCGTCGATGCCGAGGTCCATGAGCCGGCCACCGAGCGCTCCGGATGCCGCCCCGGCCGCGGCGCCGACCGCGGCTCCGGCCAGGGGGTCGAGGAAGAGCAGCCCGATCAGCATTCCCCACAGCGCGCCGCTGGTCGCGCCGCTGGCGGCGCCGGCGGTGGTGAGATTGAGCGACTGGTGGAGCCGCACTTCGCCGTCGACGGTCCGTTCCACCCACGCCGCATCGGCCAGCTCGAGCAGCCGCTGGCGATGCAGCTCGGCCGCCAGTCCGAATACCTCCTTGGCCGTGTCCCGATCCTTGACACCGAACACCAACAGCTGAGACATGAAAACCTCCAGTCGTGAGTGGTTTCCGAGCTTCGCGGTCGGGCGCGAAGGTCTCTCCCACCCCGCTGGGGGTCGGCGCCGCCGGGCCCGATCGGGCCGTAGTGACGACTGCGCCGTTGGAGGGATACTCCCCTTCACCCGTGGTCTTACGAAATGTGAATCACGTATTGCAAGTCTTGTCTGCGGGTGGCGACGGTAGTTTAGGCGCTGCGCCGGCGGCGGCGGGGTTGGAGCCGGCCGAGGGCGACGAGCAGTTCGCCGACCGTGTGCTCCTGCTCGAGAGGGTGGCGAAGCACGCCGTCGGGGTTGACCGAGTAGTGGTTGCGCCGTCCTTGGCGGGAGCGGGTCACGTAGCCGGCCTCGACCAGGTCGGCGATGATGGACTGAGCGGCCCGCTCGGTGATCCCCACCCGCTCGGCGATGTCACGGCCGCGGATGTCGGGCTCCTCGGCGACGCAGACCAGGACATGGGCGTGGTTGGTGAGGAACGCCCAGTCGGGCTTGATGGCCTCGGCCATGGTGCCCCCTTGCCGGATCGAGGTGAGGCGTGCTTCGTGCATTGTAGTTCGTACTTTCCTGTTCCGGCAGCAACCATGACCGAAGCAGACACCACGATGGCGGCGCCGAGCGCCAGCGCCGGGCGCAAGGCGCCCGGCCCGCCGAGCGCCGACGCCGCAACCGGGACGACCATGCCACCGACCACGAAGGCCAGGGTCCGAGGAGGAGACCATCGGCTTCGATCTCAGAAGTCGAAGAGGTCACGCAGGCCGCCGCGCTTGCGTTTGCGGCCTCCCACGGTGGTTCCTGCGTCGTCGTAGTCGTCGTCGTCGTCGTCCCAGCCGCCTCGTTGGCCGGTGCGGCGGTCACCGCGAGGGCCTGGGTTGTCGTCGGCTCGGGCGACGATCTTGTCGAGCTCGCCGCGGTCGAGCCAGACACCGCGGCAGGTCGGGCAGTAGTCGATCTCGATACGGTGACGTTCGGCGAGCTGGAGGAGCGTACCGTCGGACGGGCAGTTCATCGGCGTGCCTTTCGTTGGCAGCGGACGGGAATCACGGCGAGGCGGGGTCGGGGCTGACGACGCCCGGCAAGGTGGACGGCGGTGATGACCGCCAACGCCAGCGGAACGGCGTCAAGGAAGGTCATGGGTCTGCTCCAAGCGAACGACGCACAAGCGGCCACCGGGTCGAGGGGTGGGACGGCCCGAAGGTCTCTCCGCCACCGCGATGGCCGGGGTCGCCGGGCCGGGAGGGCCGTGGTGGCGGCGACATCGCGAGGGATACTCCCCTTCAACCACCTATAATAACGAACTTCACTTCGTGTGTCAAGCTTCGGGTGTTTCTTTTCGTTTGAGAGCGTCGGCCAGGGTAGGGAGCACGACGGCGACGGTGATCACGGCGACGGCCCCGGCGAGGGCGAGCAGATCGGCGGCATCACTGATGTCGGTCTTGACCGCCCGCTGGAAGAACTCGATGACCAGGATGAGCACGACCAGCTTGCCGATGCGGTCCTTGAGGTCGTCGAGGGAACGAGCCACGAGCAGGCGGGGTGCGTCGCCGTCGGTGCGGCGGGCGTCGAGCCGGCCGATGAACAGCTCGTAGAGGCCGAAGGCCGCCACGACCAGGATGGCGGCGACGAGATAGATGTCGATGATCTTGACCACGTCGGCGATGAGTTCGCCGCGCCCGGCCGTGTCGCCGGCCCGGGTGTAGTCGGCAACGTCGGCGACGAAACGGGCCAGGTCGACGGTGGCGAGCCACACCACCGCCACGGCCAGCACGGCACTGCCGGCCACGCCGCCGAGAAGCAGCAGGCGCGTGGACCACAGCGCCCGTTCCCCGAGCGGCGCGGGCCGGGGCGGGTCAGCCACGGCGGGCGAAAGCCTTGCGGGCCTCGTCGAACCACAGCACGGTCGATGCCACCCCAGCGCTGAGAGCCCAGTCCCACAGGGTGAAGTCGGCGGTGCCGAAGACGTCCTGGACCACATCGATGTGCACCGCGGCGGCCTGCAAGGCGACCACCGCGACCAGCGCCGCCCACAGCTTGCCGTTGCGCAACGTGTCGCGGTGGAACACGCTGGCGGTCTCGCTGCGGGCGCACAGAGCATTGAACACCTGGAACAGCACGAACGTAGTGAACGCCAGAGCCAGGGCGTGGTCTTCGCTGCCGGTCTCCATCCCGAAAGCCAGCACGCCGAGCGTGCCGGCGGCCATGACGGCACCGGTGGCCGTCATCCGGCCGAGGCGGCGGACGGTGAGGATGGCGGCGCCCCGCGGGCGGGGCGGGCGGTCCATCGTCCCGGCCGCCGGCGGGTCGACGCCCAGGGCCATGGCCGGAGGGCCGTCCATGATCAGGTTCACCCACAGCACCTGCAGGGCGGTGAAGGGCACGGGCAGCCCAGCCACCTGCGCGCCGATGAGGCTGAGGATGGCCCCGATGTTGGTCGAGAGCTGGAACCGGACGAACTTGACGATGTTGTCGTAAATCGACCGGCCGGCTTCGACAGCTCGCACGATGGTGGCGAAGTTGTCGTCGGTGAGGACCATGGCGGCGGCTTCCTTCGACACCTCCGTCCCGGTGATGCCCATCGCCACCCCGATGTCCGCGGTCTTCAGCGCTGGCGCGTCGTTCACCCCGTCACCGGTCATGGCCACGACATGGCCCTTGCCCCGCAGCGCCTCGACCAGGCGGACCTTGTGCTCGGGCGCGACGCGCGCGAACACGGCAGTGTCCTCGACCACCTTGGCCAGCTCGCTATCATCGAGCCCATCGAGCTCGGCGCCAGCCCGGGTGGCCCCGACGAGGCCGAGCTGAGCGGCGACGGCGCTGGCCGTGGCCACGTGGTCGCCGGTGATCATCTTCACGGCCACGCCCGCCTGCCGACACCGGGCGATCGCCTCCCGGGCTTCGGGACGGGGCGGGTCGAGCAGCCCGATGAGGCCCACCAAGGTCAGCCCGTCGACCAAGCCGACGAGATCGTCTTCGCCGACACCGTCGAGCCGATGCGGCGGGACGTGCCGCTGCGCCACGGCCAGCACCCGCAACCCATCGGCGGCCAGCGCCTCGATCTCCGCCTCGACGGCGGCCAGCTGGAGTCCGGCCAGGGCCACCGGCCCGGTGCCGGTGGCCACGGTGGCGCACCGGCCGAGCAGGACGTCGGCGCCGCCCTTGACCGCGACCACAACCCGGTCATCCCGGTCCCGGTGGAAGGTGGCCATGAACTTGCGGGCGGAGTCGAACGGCACCTCGGCCACCCGCGGCCACTCCCATTCCAGGGTGTCGCGGTCCAGTCCCGCTTTGGCGGCCAGCGTGACCAGGGCCGCCTCGGTGGGGTCCCCCACGGCAGCGCCGTCGACGACCCGGCTGTCGTTGCAGGCCAGCGCCAGCCGGGCGGCCGCCACCACGGCGGCGCCGGCCGCCCCGCCGGTCCCGTCGAGGATCTCGCCCTGCGGCTCGTAGCCCTCGCCGGTGACCTGGTAGCGGACACCGGCGCTGAACACCGCCCGCGCCGTCATCTGGTTGAGGGTGAGGGTGCCCGTCTTGTCCGAGCAGATCACCGTCGTCGACCCCAGCGTCTCCACCGACGCCAGCCGCTTCACGATGGCGCCCCGCTTGGCCATCTGGTGCACCCCGACCGCCAGCGTCACCGTGACCACGGCCGGGAGGCCCTCGGGGATGGCCGCCACCGCCAGCGCCACCGCGGCCAGCACCGTATCGGCCACCGACTCCCCCCGGGCCAGGCCGAGGAGGAAGAACACGGCGACGGCCGCCGCGCCCACCCCGGCCAGGCGCTTGCCGAGCACGGCCAGCTGGGCCTGCAGCGGTGTGGGCGTCGCCTGGGCGGCCTGCAGCATCCCAGCCACCGCCCCCATCTCGGTGGCCATGCCGGTGGCGGTCACGACCATCTCACCCCGGCCCCGGGTGACCACGGTGTTCATGTGCGCCATCGAGGACCGCTCGGCCAGCGGCGCCCCGGCCGGCGCCGAGCCGGTCGTCTTCTCCACCGGGGTCGACTCGCCGGTCAGGGCCGACTCGTCGATCTCCAGCGACGCCGCCACCAGCAGCCGGCCGTCGGCCGGCACCCGCTCCCCCGCCTCGAGGAGGACCACGTCGCCCGGCACCAGCGTCTCGGCCGGCACGTCGAACACCGCCCCGCCGCGGCGAACCCGGGCCGTGCTGACCAGCATCCCCCGCAGCGCAGCCAGGCTCCGCTCCGCCCGGTGCTCCTGGACGAAACCCAACACCGCGTTGCCGACCAGCACCACGGCGATGACCACCATGTCCTTGACGTCGCCGACCAGGCCGGCCAGAACCGCGGCGGCCAGCAGCACCACCACCAGCAGGTTGCGGAACTGGTCGAAGAACACGAGCCACGGCGACCGCCGCGCCGCCTCGGCCAGGCGGTTCGGCCCGGTCTCGGCCAGCCGGCGGAGGGCTGTTGGGGCGTCGAGCCCGGCGTCGGGGTCGACCTCCAGCCGGGCGGTCAGCTCAGCGGCGTCGAGCTCGGACCACGAACCGGCGGCCGAGGCGGCGCGCTCGTCGACAGGAATCATGGCGGATGTGAGCAACCTTCCTCCAGGAACGAGGTGGATCGGAGGTGAAGGTCTCTCCCGCCTTCGTGGCCGGCGTGGCCGGGCTCGTCACCGGGATGGCGACCACGCCGCAGAGGGATACTCCCCTTCAGGAACTACGACGCACAATAGGCGAAGTATTGTTCGTGAGTCAAGCAGCGTTTATTGCCGCCGGTCGCTCTCCTCCGCCGGGGCCGTCCGAGCCGGCCGCTGGCACCGGCGCCGGGGCGGCCCCGAGGACCCTGCGCTCCAGCGCCCAGGCCAGGTCGGAGGGGGACACGATCCCGACCAGCCGGTCGCCGTCGAAGACCAGCAGGCGGCCGCCCGGGTCGGTCCCTCGGCCGATCACGGCGGCCAGCTCCTCGCCCGGTGCTGCCAGCGAGATGGCCTCGAGCGGTGTCATCACGGCCGTGACCGTCAGCGTCGGCCAGCTCTGCCTGGGTCGGGCCTTGACCTGGGCGAGGGTGACGAGTCCCACGATCCGCCCGTCGATGTCCTCCACCGGGAAGCTCGAGTACCGGCCGGCCAAGGCGTACTCGTCCACGAAGGTATCGACCGAGACCCAGCCCGGCACCCGCTGGGGCGCCCGGGTCATGACGTCGAGCACCCGCAGGCCTCCGAGGGAATCGAGCGCGACGGCCTGCGCCGCCTCCGCTTTGGCCGCGTTGGCCAGGAACCAGCCGATGACGATGGTCCACAGGCCACCCCCGTCGGCGCCGAAGAACAGCTCCGCCAGTCCGACGCCGATCAGCCCACCGCCGACGACCCGGCCCGCTTTGGCCGCGGTCAGCGTGGCCCGCAGGCGGTCACCGTGCCGACGCCACAGCCACGCCCGCAGGATCCGGCCCCCGTCGAGCGGAGCCCCGGGAAGCAGATTGAACAGCGCCAGCAGCAGGTTGGCGCCGGCCAGCCAACCCAGCACCGCCGCTCCGAGGCCGACCCCAGAGGCGGCGAGGACCACCGCCCCCCGCCGCAGCGGTAGCCGCGCAGGCGAAGCTCGCCGCCGGGCCGGCCGCGGCGATCCGCAGCTCCGCCCGGGGAGTGCCAGGCTCGCGCTCGAGCTCGGCGACCCCGCCGAACAGCCACAGCGTCATCCCCCGCACGCCAACACCGTGCCGCTTCGCCACCACGGCGTGAGTGACCTCATGAGCCAGCAGCGACGCCAGGAACAACAGCCCGCCGACCGCGCCAGCCAACCAGTAGCCTGCCGTCGACGCCCCCCCGACAGCCCCCGGCAGGACTCCCTCGGCCAGGGTCAACACGAACAGGCCCAGCACCACGGCC
Organism: Actinomycetota bacterium; assembly: GCA_040756995.1. Lineage (GTDB taxonomy): Bacteria > Actinomycetota > Acidimicrobiia > IMCC26256 > BP-133 > BP-133. The sequence continues at coordinate 215,488 of JBFLYK010000001.1, forward strand.
ACGCTCCAGTGAGCCTTCAACGGCACGCCGGCGACGCGACCCAGCTTCGTTCCATCTGCCACTTCGGTTGTCCTCCAGTTAGTTAGACGTGTCTGTCGAACCAGAGGTCTCTCCCAGCCGAAGAGGCGACCGACACCGGGCGGTGTGCCGTCATGACGACGTCGGCGCTTGCGGGGTACTCCCCTCCACCGCCGAACCTACAACAGCGCGCCCAGATGCGTCAAGCAATACACGAAACATATTTCGTTAATCAGCGCCGGTTGATGTTCTCTCGGTCCCGTCGGCCCCACCCGCTGCGAGCGAAGCAGGGCAAGCTCGCTTTGTCGCTCAGCGAGACGGCGCGCCGGCTCGGTCAGGTCCGTCGGCACTTCGGCTGGGCGCGTGCTCTGCCGCACGATCTCGCAGATCCAGGGTGACGACGCGGTTCGCGCTGGCTCGCTTGGCGCGGTAGAGCGCGGTATCGGCAGCGAGGTAGGCGTCGTCATCGGACATCTCGGCGACCCCGACGGACACGGTGACGTGAACGCCGTGCGGAAGCGGTTCCGCCTGAATGGCCGCCCGGGCCCGTTCAGCGGCTGCGAGCGCCACCTCCCCGTCTGCGCCAGGCATGACCCAGGCGAACTCGTCACCGCCGACCCTGGCGAGCACGTCTCCGCTCCGGGCCTCAAGATCAAGCCTTCGGCCGATCTCGGCCAGGACGGCATCTCCTACCGGATGGCCATATCGGTCGTTGATCTCCTTGAAGCCGTCGACGTCGATCAGAGCGAGCGAAGCGACCCGGAACTCCGAACGTGGTCAGTCGAGGACATGAACATGTCGAAGCCACACCGGTTCAGCAGCCCGGTGAGCCCATCTTCGGTGGCCTGCTTTCGCAGCGAAGTACTCGCCGTAGCGAGCAGGATCCCAGAAAGGATACGGCCGGGTGGTCCCGACGAGCTCTTCGCGAGCGAAACCCGTGATGCGGCAGCGCTCGTCGTTGACTTGGACGATCTTGCCGTCGACCGTCAGGCAGTAGCCATGCTGCATGGCAGGAGAATCGCACGAGACAGGTCTCGTTCGCGGCGTACCGCGGCCTCGAGGGAGCGGAGTCCTGTGACATCGGCCGTCGTCCCGTAGCGCGCGCGACAGCTCGCCGGGCCCGAGCTCACATCGGCCCCGAGCGTGAACGTGAATCTCGGTTCCGTCCGGATCGACGATCCGATGTCAGAGTCGAACACCACTCCGTGCTGAAACAACCCGAGGAGGCTCTCCTATCCGTCGCCGAGCACCGCCGGGGCGGCGCCGTGGCCTGCGTCTCGGTGTGAATGGCGTCGAGGTCATCCCAGCGATCGTGGACACAGGATCTGGCAAGGCGGCGGAGCGCGGCTCGGCGGCCCACCGTGGGGGACGGCGGACCGCCGAGACATCCGGGACAAACTTTTGTCTGCCCCCTCGCACGGAGGCTGCCGGCCGGAGTGGCGTTCCTCCTCGGATTCGAGCGGGACGCCATTCGGCCGGCGAGGCTAAGCCGGTGGGCTTTCCTCGTTGGTGATGGGGTTGGCCAGCGGTGGTGACCTCCTTCGGGTGATCAGCCCTTTGGTGTCAGCCCGTCCCCCGCCGACGGCCGCTCGGATCAGCCCGCCTTCCTGACGCGAGGTCCGGGTTCGGATCCATTCTCCCGGCTGGGCGGCTCAGCCGGCAGGGCCGAAAGACCCTCTGTCACCGGACCTTCGGCGCCGGTCTGGCTAGGCCAGACGTTCGGTGGCCCGGCGGCGGATGAACTCCAGGATGGCGTGCTTCTTCGTGTCGAGCTCCATGAGTTCGACGAGGAGGCAGAACTGCGTGGTGTCGCGCACCGGGCGAAGCTCCTTCTGCAGCCGGTGCAGCGACCGCTCGTCCTCCCGTTCGAAGGCGAGGAGGCGCTCGGGAGAAGCGGGGTCGACCGCCGTTCGGGCGGGGAGCGCCGCCGGGGGATCCGGCCCAGCAAATCGGGGTTTGCCGAGATCGTGACGCCCTGGCAGATCCCCGAGCCCCGCCAGGACGGCCACGGGAGCAACGAGCTGGTCGTGCCGCAGGTGTCCTCGACCGCGGCCCGGGTCGTCAATCTCCTCGGCTGGTAAACCGGCCAGATGGTGAACTCTGCTTCGCCACCGGTCCGCTGGGTGGTGGTGGCAGCCGAGCCCGTCACCGACGTCGATGTCACCGCCGCCGACGCGCTGGTGGCCTTGGACGAAGAACTCAGCCGTCGGGCATGCACCTCGTCTTCGCGGAACTCAAGCGGCCGGTCAAGGATCGCCTCGGCAGCTATGGACTCCTCGGACGCTTTGGCCCGGAACGCCTGTATCCGACCCTGGGCACGGCGATCTCCGGCTACCTCGAGGCCACCGGCACCCCCTGGGTGGACTGGACCGACGCAACGGCGCTGACCACCGGAGCGTCACCAGTGACGGGAGCCCACGGCCACCGCCTCGGGGCTGGCGATCCGGGTAGGGCCGAAGGTCCTGAACCGGCAATGAGCCAGGCTGCTCGGCCCGAAGGGCAGGGCCGAAGGACTCGGGAGCGGCGGCGAGCAGCGCGATCCTTGTCCCTATGGAAGCGTTGACGGGCTCTGGCCGGCGCGGTCCCATGCGGGCCTGGGCGGTCGCCGCTCCGGGACCGGTCGGTACAAGGCCACTGGTGCCGGTGGAGCGGCCGATCCCTGTTCCCGCTGCCGGTGAGATCCGGGTCAAGGTAGCGGTGTGCGGCGTGTGCCGCACCGACCTTCACCTGGCCGAGGGCGACCTCGCCCCCCGCCGGCCCGGTGTGGTCCCCGGCCACGAGGTCGTGGGCGTCGTGGACGCGGTGGGGGAAGGCTGCACCCGCTTCCGGGTCGGCCAGCGGGCTGGCATCGCCTGGTTGCGCCGCACCTGCGGGCGGTGCCGATGGTGCCGGCGCGGTGCCGAGAACCTCTGTCCGGAGCCCCGCTTCACCGGCTGGGACGCCGACGGCGGCTACGCCGAATACGCCGTCGTCGACGAGGCCTACGCCTACCGACTCCCCGACGGCTTCGGCGACGAAGCGGCCGCCCCGCTCCTCTGCGCCGGCATCATCGGCTACCGGGCCCTTCGCCGCTCCGCCCTGCCGCCCGGGGGCCGCCTCGGCATCTACGGGTTTGGCGCCTCGGCCCACCTCGCCGCTCAGGTGGCGCTGGCCGAGGGCGCCACCGTCCACGTGCTGACACGGTCGCCTGACGCCCGCCGCCACGCGCTGGATCTCGGCGTGGCCTCGGCCCAGGCGGCGGACGCTGTCCCGCCCGAGCTGCTCGATGCCGCGATCCTCTTCGCGCCGGCCGGCGAGTTGGTCCCCGTGGCCCTGGCTGCTCTCGACCGGGGCGGCACGCTAGCCGTGGCCGGCATCCACCTGAGCGACATCCCGCCGCTCGACTACCAGCGGCACCTCTTCCAGGAACGTCAGCTCCGCAGCGTCACGGCCAATACCCGGGCCGACGGCGAGGAATTCCTGACCCTCGCCGCCCGCCTCCGCCTGCGGGTGACGACCCAGCCCTACCCCTTGGACCAGGCCGATGAGGCGCTGGCTGACCTGGCCTACGACCGGGTCACCGGGGCGGCCGTCCTGGTTGTCTAAATCTAAACGAGGCCGCTCTCAGCGAGGCCGCTCTCCACGAGTGAGCATCCGGAGAGCGGTTCCGGCTCTCGGGCCTCCCACAGCCGGCGCAGACAGGTGGGGCGAGAGGGACACCCCGGACAGGCACGCGGATCAAGCAGGCGGGCGACGGCCGGTTCCACGTGCCAGCAGCAGCCGCATTCCCGGCAGAGCACGTTCGTGACCTCGCCTCCGGTCACGGCCCGGAGATTCTGGCTGCCGCATCGGGGACACCACACGAGGGCTGACGCTCCCGGCGGCCCGGCGTGACGGCCGGATGCGCTGCCAGGCGGTAGGCCGGGCGCGGTCATGGTCATCGTCCCTGGCCCCGGGCGGGAACGAGACTGGGACGGTCCGGCACCGGCCACCGGGCGCAGTCGAAGCGGGACAGGCAGGCCCCCCGCCACTCGCAGCCGGGGCAGGTGAGCGGATCGACGCGGCGAACCCAGCCCGAGCCGGCATGCCAGCAGACGCTGCAGGCCTGGCACAAGAAGTTCATCTCCTCCCCGTTGAAGACGGCGAACAGGGGTCCTCCGGCGCAGCCGGGGCAGTGGTCCAGGACAGACGGGCTGAGAACTGCCGACGAGGCCATCGTGACGTTCGTCATGGCTTCTCCTTTCACTCCGATCAAACCGCGCCGGCCCCGGCACGCGGCAGGGCAGGAAGTCCTTTGTCAGCGGCTGAAAGTCCGCTGTTCCGCGCCGAACGAACCTCCCGTTCGGCATCGCGGTCGACCGGCGCCGACGTCGGGGGTGACTGCGAGATCCGCTCGTTTCGGGTAGGTAGCAGTGCTGACAGGGTCCTCGGGGCCGCTCGGGCTCGGGAACCGGGCGATGTACCCGAGGGTGTACGATTGGTGTATGTCCCGGACACGGACCAACATCGAGTTGGACGACGCCAACCTGGCCATCGTGATGCGGCGGTACAAGCTGCGAACGAAGACCGAGGCGGTCGAGCTGGCCCTTCGCCGGTTAGCCGGTGAGCCGATGACACGGGAGGAGGCCCTCGCCATGCGTGGCGCGGGAGCGATCGAAACGGTGCCCGCCGACAGCGGGCCGGCACCTTCGGGGTGATCCTGGCCGACACGTCGGCATGGGTCGAATACGACCGGGCGACGGGAAGTCCGGCCGACCGTCGGCTCGCTCGCCTCATCCGGGGACGCGGCCAACTGGCGGTGACCGAGCCGATCCTCATGGAGGTCCTCGCCGGCGCCCGCGATGACACGCGGGAGCAGGATCTGCGCCGGTTGCTGCTGCGGTTCGAGTGGCTGCCATTCGATGCGGTCGTGGACTTCGACGGCGCCGTCCGCATTTATCGAACCTGCCGGACCGCTGGCATCACTCCCCGCGGGATGGTCGACTGCATGATCGCCTCGGTGGCACTCCGCCACGGGGCGACGATCCTGGCCCACGACGCCGACCTCGCCCGAGTGGCCCAGGTCGTCAGTCTTCGCCTTGATCGAGCGTCGCTCCGGCCGGCGTGAACATCACGCGTCAGGAAGAGCGTTAGCCGAGGCCCGACACGTCGACGAGGACATCTACCTTCCCGCGCCGACGCCGGTCGCCACACCGTGCGTCCCGACTGCTTCACCCGACACGGTGGCGCCGCCGGCTCAGACGGTGAGCGACCCGACGACGGCGGCGGCCGAACCCGGTGCCTTTCCGCCGGAGAGTGCTCCCGCACCGAGCAAGGAGGAAACCCGCCGCGGCGACCACGATGAGGAGTTCGAGCCCCGGCAACGTGATCTCCAGGAAGGTCACGACAACGAAGGCGACCACAAGGACGACGAGGAGGACGACTGATGGCTGCGCCCACCCAGCGGCTCAAGGGACACCCGGGGCCATACGATCCGCCCGAAGTGGCGGACGTCCTGGGACCGCGGCCCTCCGGTGCACCGGCACGCCGGGCTTGGGCCACAGCGGCGACGCTGATCGAACGAACGGGTGCCATCACGCCGGTTCCCCGACATCACAGTCGCCGAATGAGGTGAGATTGCCGGCGCATCAGACGAAGGCTGCGCCGTCCCGAGGTGCCAATAGCGTCGGGTCAAGCAGGCAGGGACGAAGGTCTCTGTCTCTGAGGTCTATCGGCCCTGCCAGGGGGCAAACCGAGCCGCGGAGGATGGGGCGTCACTGTCGCTGGAGGGAAGGCCATGTCTGGTAACGCAAAAATTTTCACGCACTCAGGGATCTGGATCGGCACCATGGACGCGGCTCACGACGTCTACGACCACTCGGGTATCCGCATCGGAACCGCAGACGGGCGCGGCGACGTCCATGACCACTCCCACGTGCGGATCGGCCGGGTCGGGCACCCCTGACCCCGCGTCCAGGCGGGTTGGCCAGCGCCGCCCTCGGGAGAGCGTCCTCTCAGTTCGGGCTCGGTGTCATGGCCGGGCTCGCTGCCCTCCCATCGACCTCGGGCGCTGGCTCTGAGACATCTGCGGTGGGACGACCACCGGCTCGCGGGGTGGCGACGTCCCGCCACCTTGGTCCACACAGTCGACGGCATGCGTGGCCTGCTCGCGAGCGATGCTCAGCGAGATACCGCTGCCGCTCCCGGCAGACGAGTTCGAACTGGCAAGGTCGGGCCGATCGTCGGGGCGGAAGTGACTTTCGACCCGGCCAGCTCGGCCTTGGCCGAGCCGATGATGATGCTGCTATGCCGCGACCCGACGTCGAACATCACAGGGAACTGGCTACGGCGGCTCGCCCCGGAGCCGAGGTCCTCGGCCGCCAGGACTGCCTGCGGCTCCTGGCGCAGACCAACGTGGGGCGTGTGGCGGTGAGCGTCGGGGCGCTCCCAGCGGTGCTCCCTCTCCGCTTCGCCGTCGTGGGCGACAACGTGATCTTCCCGGGGGTGCGGGGGGGTGAGCTCGATGCCGCCGTCAGGGACACGGTGGTCGCCGTCGAAGCGGACCATTCCGGCCCCGACGGTGGCTGGAGCGTCGTGGTCACGGGCATCGCCACTGAGGCCACCGACGCCCCCGAGGTCCACCCCGGGCTGGGGAACCTCGTCGCCGGGGACGGGACCGGCGAGCCGCTCTGCTGGTTCGAGGTCCCGGCCGAGATCGTTTCGGGGCGACGGATCCCCCGGCCGCCGCTGCATGTGGCCGGGACGGTCCCGGCCTCCCTGCTGGCCAGCCTGGCCGGCTTCGGCTCCGCTCCCGCCGGTGGAACGGCGCCGGTGGACGGCTCGCGGCTCGAACCTCTTCCCGTCGAGGAGTGCCTGGCACTCCTCGCAACCGAGGACGTCGGCCGCCTCGTCGTCGTGCTGGCAGGCGAGCCCCTTGTGTTCCCTCTCAACTACGCCCTCGACGGCGACGCGGTCGTCTTCCGCACCGCCACCGGGACCAAGCTCCACGCCATCGCCCGGTCGCTCGTCGCCTTCGAGGTGGATCGGTGGTCGACCTCAGGCTCGGGCTGGACGGTGACCATCCAGGGATGGGCGCAAGAGGTCACGAGCGCCGACGCCCCCGGCCTGCGCGAACGGCTCGCCGCTCTCCCCGTCCACCCCCTCGCCGGCGGCGGCGACAAGCACCACTACGTGCGCATCGTCCCCTGCTCCATCAGCGGCAGCCGGCTCCGCCGGGCTCCAGACACCTAGAACATCGGCGCGCCTGGCCGGTCGAATGGCTGTGCTCATCGCCGGGCGCAGCGGAGCCGACACGAGGGGATGCCCACAGGTCATTTCTTGCGGTGTCCTTTGCCCCTCCCGAAAGGGGCCGCCGGCCCTCGATCGGCGCCGACCTACATCAGGGGATCGGGGCAAACCGGTACCAGCCCGTGCGAGGAGTGACGCCATGCAGGCGAAGAAAGCAATCCGCAAGCCCCCGGCGACCATCCCGTCCGGCACCAGCATGGCCGACGCCGCCCGGCTCATGGACCGAAGGGTCGTGGGCGCCCTGGTTGCCCTAAACGGCGACCGTCCTATCGGGATCGTGACCGACCGCGACCTCGCCGTCCGAAGGCTCGGCCGCCGGCTTCCCGGAGAGGCCTCCGTCGATCGGGTGATGACCACCGAGCTGGTGACGCTCCCGGCTGGCGCCTACCTGCGGGAGGCGATCAAGGTGTTCTATCGGCACCCCTTCCGGCGTCTCCCGTTGATGGAGGACGGGCCGATGGTTGGGATGCTCACGGTGGACGACCTCGTCATTGACTTCGTCAGCGATTCTCGGCGCAAGGCCACGGCAAGGACAGTGCCGAAAGTCCCGGCGAGAAAGGTCGGCTGACTCATGCGCCGCCTTCGCCACCTGGGCCAGGCTCGAAGGTGGTGTCGACGAGGAACCGGCCACGAGGCCGTGTTGTCGCAGGCGGCGCCGCGATGCACCGGCACAGCGAGGAGGCAGCCATGCGGGTGAGCGACCTGTACCGCAAACCGCCCGTCACCGTGCCGGCCGACGCCACCTTGGCCGACGCCGCCGCGCTCATGGACAATGAAGCCGTGGGCGCCGTCGTCGTCGTCGACGACGGCCGGCCGGTGGGAATCGTGACCGATCGGGACGTCGTGCTGCGAGGGGTGGCCCACCGGGTCCCGCCCGACGCGCGCATCGATGCGGTGATGAGTACCGACGTGGTGACCCTGCCGGCGGACGCCGACGTTGACGAGGCGGTGGCGATGTTCGACCAGCATCCGTTCCGGCGGCTCCCGCTGGTGGAGGACGGGCGGATCACCGGCATGATCACGGTCGACGATCTCGTTGTCCATTCCGTGGCTGACTTCAGCCGGCTGCTCCGACCGGTGCTCGGCCAAGTCCTCTTCGGTCACCCCGAGCCGAAGGTGCCGGTGCTGGGACCGTGATAGGACAAGCGAGTCGACACTTGGAGGTCGGCATGGGACACATCGTGGTGGGGGTGGATGGCTCACCGGAGGCGGCCGCCGCGCTGCGCTGGGCCCTGGGGGAGGCCCGCCTGCGCCACGCCACCCTGGAGGCCGTGCACGCCTGGTTGTTCCCGGTGGTCGGGGACGTCCCCGGCGCGGCCGTGGACTCCCTTGCCCGGGCCCTTGAGCGGGCCGCCGACGGGCTGCTGAACCAGGTCGTCGACGACGTCGCGGGGACCGATCCCGGGGTGAAGCTCGAGCGACGAGTCGTTGAGGGCGCCGCCGCGGCGGTCCTCATCGACGCTGCCGCCGGCGCCGACCTCCTGGTCGTGGGATCCCGGGGCCGGGGCGGGTTCGCCGGGCTGCTCCTCGGCTCCGTGGCCCAGCAGTGCCTGCACCACGCCCCGTGCCCCGTGGTGCTGGTGCGTGACTCTGGAGACTGAGGTTCCGATGTTGTTCTTTAACCGCAGCGACGCCGGCCGGCGCCTCGCCGCCGAGGTCGAACCCCTCCGGGGCGAGCACCCGGTCATCCTCGGCCTGCCCCGGGGTGGTGTGCCGGTGGCCTATGAAGTGGCGGTCGCTCTCGACGCGCCGTTGGACGTCATCATCGTCCGGAAGCTCGGGGTGCCGTTTGAACCGGAACTGGGGATGGCCGCCATCGGTGAGGCCGGTGTGCGCATCCTTGAACGAGCGGGTTCTCCAGCGGGCCGGCGTCACCGCTGACGAACTGGCCGCCGTCGAGCGGAGGGAACCGGCCGAGCTCGACCGGCGGGCCGCCCGCTTCCGGGGTGGCCGGCCTCGGCTGGCCCCTGACCGGCCGGACGGTTGTCATCGTCGATGACGGCATCGCCACGCTCATGGCCGCCGCCGGCTTTGCCCGCGACTGGTTCGTCACCCACATGACCACATCCACCGTGGCAGCCGCCCGAGCCTGAGGGAGGAGGAGCGCAATGAAGGTCGGAGAAGTGATGACCACCTCCGTGGTGACCGTTGGTCCAGAGGCGCCATGGAAGGAGGTGGCCGAGCGGATGCTCGAGGCGGGTGTCAGCGGGCTTCCGGTCGTGGATCACGGCGGCTACCTGCTCGGCCTCGTCACCGAAGCGGATCTCGCCAGTAAACCCGCCTTCGGCGACCGCCCGCACCGCTCCCTGGCGGCCCTCGTCGACCTGCTCACCGGCGAAGCCCGCTGGGCAGGCAAAGCCACCGCCCTGAACGCCAGCCAGCTGATGACGACCGCAGTGATCACGGCCACGCCCGACGAGCCCGTCCGGACGGCGGCGCAGCGGATGCTCGACCGGCAGGTGAAGCGCCTTCCGGTGCTCGACGGCGGCAAGCTGGTCGGCATCGTGTCCCGGCGCGACCTCCTGCGCAGCTTCCACCGCCCCGACGACGAGATCGCCGCCGAAATCACCGCCAAGTTGGGCAGCGTCCGCTGCGCCCCCGAGGAACACGGCGTCACCGCCACGGTCGAGGACGGTGTCGTGACGCTCGAAGGCTGGGTCTGGACGGACGCGGAGCTCCCAGTGGTCTCCGGGCTGGCGCGGGACGTGCCCGGAGTGGTGCAAATCGTGAACCGAGTGAGGTTCCGAGAAGTCATCCCGTAAAGACCAAGGAAGTGGCGCCCGGAATGGCAGAACTCCACCTACGAGGGTTCGGGCCCGCTTCGGTCGCGGCGCGGCCCCGCCCCGATGCGGGCCCACCGCCGCCGGCCATTCGCCGGTCCCGACCGGCGCGCCAGTCCATCGTCTGACGAGGAGCGAATGGCTCTGGCTGACACCGTGCCCGTCGACGCTCCTGAGTGCTGCGGCGTTCCGTACCGCGATACTGCTCCGCCTGCTGCGCTTCTGACATTTAGCTCAGGGCCGGCGCCAGTCAGGGAGTGGCCGGGACGATGACGACGGGGCAGGGGGCGTGGTGGGCGACCTGCTGGCTGACCGAGCCGAGCAGGAGCCCGGTGAAGCCGCCCCGGCCACGGGATCCGACCACGAGGAGGGCGGCGCCTTTTGCCTCGTGGAGGAGGGCCTGGCTGGCGTTGCCGGTTCGGAGTTTCCGGTCGACGGTCACGCCGGAGGTGTCGACCTCGTCGATGGCCGAGTCGAGGAGCTGCATGGCATCCCGTTCGAACGGCGCCGGGTCGCCCAGGATGTGGGTGGGGGCCACGAACGCCTGATGCCAGGCGCAGACGGCTTCGACGGTGGCGTTTCTCCGGCGGGCTTCGTCGACCGCCCACCGCAAGGCTTCGATGGCCGTGCCTGATCCGTCGATTCCGACCACGATCCGTTCGGGGCTGTGGTTCGTGTCGGAGCGCTGCGGGGTCATGGTGTCACCGGGCCGGCGGGATGATGACGACGGGGCAGGGGGCATGGTGGGCGACCTGCTGGCTGACCGAGCCGAGCAGGAGGCCGGCGAAGCCGCCCCGGCCCCGGGATCCGACCACGAGGAGGTCGGCGCCTTTGGCTTCCTCGACGAGAGCGGAGGCGGCGTTCCCGGTGACCAGCTTGCGTTCCACCGGTGCAATGCCGGTGGCGTCCACGGCGTCGACCGTGGCGTCGAGGATCTGCTGCGCTTCCTTGGAGTATGCATCGATGTTGATCTCGGCCATCTCGGCGTAGCCGGCCGCGAAGGGCTGGTGCCAGGCGTAGACGGCCTCGACGGTGGCGTTCCTCCGGCGGGCCTCCTCGACGGCCCACCGCAGCGCCTCCTGGGCCGTCTCCGACCCGTCCACTCCCACGATGATGCGTTCCATGTCAGGCTCCTCTCTCAACGGGTATGGCCGTGAGCGGCACGGCGGATGAACTCGAGAACGGCGATGTGCTTCTTGGTGCATTGCTCCTTTCAGACCGTGACCTGGAGCCTGACCGCCCCCCCGACATCCCGGGAAGGGCCGGAAGACCCCTTGCTATCGCCAAAGTCCCCTATCGCCCGGAACGGCCGGTACTTCGAAGGGGACGACGAGGACGGGCGCGGGCGCTGCATGGGCCACGGCGGCGGCGATGCTGCCGAGGATCAGCCGGCGCAGCCCATGCGGAGCCCGCGTGCCCATGACGACGAGATAGGGCGGATCGGCGGCAAACGCATCGAGGAGCGCGCCATCCACGTCGACCGGGTCGTAGACGGCCCGGCCGGTGACCGCGACGTCGCCTCGCCACGCGGCGGCGAGTTCCTCGATGTAGGCGTCTGCATCTCCGTCCGGCCCGTGCAACCGGGGGTAGTGACCGGGCCGGCGCACCGACTCCGGGACAGGTTCCGCCACGGTCACGACGGTGACATCGAGGCCGAGGGCGGCTGCCCAGGCCGCGGCGGCGGCCACGATCAGTTTGGAGTCCGGGCTTCCATCGACGCAGGCGGCCACGTGGCGCCCGGCGGGACCCTTGGCCGGCACCTCCGGTCCGACGAGCAGCACCGGCCCATCAGCTGCCGCCACGACGGCGGCCGACACCGAGTGGGCGAGGGCGGCCGTGCGATCACGGCCATGGGTTGCCAGGCAGACCAGCGGCCGGCCCGCCGCATCCTCCTTGGCCGTCATGGCCTCGACCGGCCGGTCGGTGACGACGACCTCCCACGAGGCCCCGCCGGCGTCGGCCATGCAACGCATCCGGGCCTGCCGGTCCTCCGCGTCGGCCAGTGTGGGGGCGGCGCTCCACAGGTGCAGCGGGACGCCGAGCTCGACGGCGAGCCGACCGGCGGGAACGACCGCCCGCTCAGCGAAGCCCGAGCCGTCGAGAGCCACCAGCAGCGAAGTGGCGGGCAGGCCGGTCCTTGATTCGCTCCGTATGCGACTCATGGCTGTGACCTCGCTTCCTTCCGGGCATGAAGCCACCCACGTCGGCAGAGTCCTCTTCATGTGAGCATCCGTCGTCGCAGCCAGTGGGGTGAAGGGCCGAAGGTCCCGGGTCCATGCGACGAGCGACCCTCGATCATCGCCGGCCGGTGTTGTGATGATCAGCGAGGGACGACACGGAGGAGGGGAGCGATGTGGCGCAGGCGGAAGGGGGGCGGTGAATCCGACGGCGAGCTGGCCGGTTTGGACACCGGTGTGGGTGACGAGTGTGAGGCCTTCCTGGCCGGCCGACTGGCGGCCTATCTGCAGGATCTGGGCCGCCCTGTCCCGGCAGTCGGCTGGTTGAACCAGGTCGTGCACGCCACCCCTCGCGAGCTGTCGCTCCTGGCCGTTACCGGCGAGGCCTACGCCCTCCAGCCGCGGCTGTGGTGCAGGGCCGTCGGTTACCTCGCCCGCAACCTGCTGGAGCGGGCGCGGGAGACCGGCCGGCCGATCGAGCAGCTCCAGCGCGAACTGCTGGTGCCGTTGGAGCTCGAGCTCATCGGCGACCCCGCCGCCGCCGACCTCGACTCGGACGACATGACCCGGCTCACCATGGCCCGCCTCTACGAGCTGCCGGAGCTGTCGACCTGACGGAGGGTGTACGCCCTGAACGCGACGTAGGCCGCGCGCTACCGCAGGCGGCGCAGGTTCCGGCCGAGGTTCTGGCTGGCGGGTGCCAGGCGCATCCGCCAGTCGACGGCCGCACGACGCCGTTCCTGATCGACCTGGACGCCGCCGTGGTTCCCCGCACAGCACGGCCAGGCGGAGCCTCAGAGGCCCGCTCGAGCCTTGGTGACGCGTGTGAGGCAGAACGTGGCGGGCTCGCCGCCGAGCATGGTCGGGGCGAAGTCTGGATAGCGTCGCCGGATCGCGTCGATCACCGCGCCGTTGGCCGGCTGCCGGGGGTCGAGGCTGTGGAGGACTGTGTCGGCCCACTCGACTTTCGGGCATGGCTCGCCCCGCAGGACCGGGCAGCCCCCGTCGGCCAGGAACGGGCCGCGGCACGAGGCGAACTCGTACTCGTCGGCGTCGGCCATATGCACGAGGAACTCGTGCCAGGTGGGGTCCTCGTCTTCGATGAGGACCCGATGCTTCGAGACGCCGGTAGCCGGTTGGAGGACCGGTCCGTCCGGCGGTGACGTAACGGTCGGCGTGGCGGCGGCGACTTGTTCGAGGACCGTTCGGGCGGCGTCACGGGCGAGGCCTGCCAGGGTGCGGCGGTCCTTGAGCGAGGCGGCCCAGGCCGGCTCGTACGAAGCGGTGAGCCGCAGGTGGCTGAGTCCGGGCCCGGCGGGGATCACCTCGAGTTCGCCTTCGAAGCGGGAGAAGTGTGCCTCCCAGCGGAGGAAGATCGTGCCGACCGGGCGGGCGTCGGGTCGCACCTCGATGTCGAAGCCGATGGGTTGGCCGCGATCCTCGTACGGATGGGCGAACCGCAACAACCGGCGCAGCGGCCCACCCTCAGCCAAAGACATGCCAACCACCCGCAGGTCTGCGCCGCGTTCGTTCCCGGCCCACCGCCAGAAGTCGAATGGCGAGCCCACCAGGTCAACAGCGTCCGCGACGTACATGACGACCTCCTCCAGGCGCCGGCCGATACGGCGACATCAACGATGCTGCCCGACACCGCCCGGGCTGAGGAGGGCCAAAGGTCCCATTGATCGGGCCGTTCGCCTCACCGTGCGGCGCTTTCCGGGACACCGACGCCCGACGTCGACGGCCGAACCTGCCGTTCGGCCCTACCGGATGCGGTTGAGGCGCGGCAGGCTGGGGGTGTCGCGACGAGAAGGAGTGTGGCTCCGATGACCGATCTCCACGTGTTCCCGCGGGTCCGGTCCGAAGCCGTCTCGCTGGAGCGCCGTTCCGGTGGCGACCGCCGCCGCGGCGACGACCGGCGTACGGCCGATCTGTGGCGGGAAACCGGCCGGCCGGGCGGATTGGATCTCAGGAGCGGGGTGGACCGCCGTTGGGGCGGGGAGCGCCGCCGGGGGTTCCGGCCCAGCAAATCGGCGTTGGCCGAGATCGTGACGCCCTGGCAGATCCCGGAGCCCCGTCGGGAGGGCCAGGAGGGCAATCGGCCGGCGGTGCCCGCCGGGATGACCACCATGGCCCGGGTCGCCGATCTCCTCGGCCGGTAGACCGGCCCGCCGGGGGGCGGCGCCTGACCGGCCGCCGGCCGGCACAGGGCACGAATCGGGTCGTTACCCGCGGCGATCGTGCGCCGGCAGGTCCCAGCCGGCTGCGTCGGCTGCGTCGGCGGCGTCGACGACGTCAGCGGTGGGCGGGCGGGGGGTGGGCCTGGCGCGGCGGACACGGAGCTCTTCGACGGCGAGCAGGGACAGCGCGGTGCCGGCGGACAGCGCCCAATCGCCGGCGGAGAGGGCGGTCGTGTGGAACAGGCCGTTGAGCAGCGCCACGTGGACCGCGGCGATCTGGAGCCCGACGACGCTGGCGAGCGCCGCCCAGAGGCGCCAGTTCGTGATCGTGTGGCGGGCGAAGATTGATCCGTGGCGGACGTTGAGGGCATTTACGACCTGGAAGAGGACGAAGGTGGTGAAGGCCAGCGTGGTGGCCCGGGCGCCTTCACCGCCGGCGGCGGAGAAGACGGCCAGGGTGCCGGCGGCCATGACCGTGCCGTGGAGGACGATGACCCGCAGGCGCCGGCCGGTGAGGATACCCTCACTCGGGCGGCGCGGCCCGCGGGCCATGGCGTCGGGCGCGGGCGGGTCGACGCCGAGGGCGACGCCGGGGGGCCCGTCGGTGATCAGGTTGATCCACAGCACGTGGACGGCGTCGAGTGGCCGGGGCAGGCCGAGGAGGACGGCGGCCACCAGGGTGGTGATGGCTCCGACGTTGGTGGCCAGTTGGAAGCGGACGAACGTGGCGATGTTGTCGTAGATCGCCCGGCCGCGGCGGACGGCGGCCACCACGGTGGCGAAGTTGTCGTCGGTCAGGACCATGGTGGCCGCCTCCCGGCTGACGGCGGTGCCGGTGCGTCCCATGGCCACGCCGATGTCGGCCCGTTTGAGGGCGGGGGCGTCGTTGACGCCGTCGCCAGTCATGGCCACCACCTCGCCTCGGGACCGGAGAGCCTCGACGATGCGGACCTTGTGTTCGGGGGCGACCCGGGCGAAGACGCTGATCCGGTCGATGCGGGCGGCCAGGGCGTCGTCGTCGAGGGCGTCGAGGTCGGCACCGGTGACCACCTCACCGGTGATGCCCAGCTCGGTGGCGATAGCGGCGGCGGTGGTGGCGTGGTCGCCGGTGATCATCTTGACGGCGATCCCGACCAGGCCGCCGAACCGGAGCCCATGGAGGTAGCCGGCGAGGTCGCCCCCGGGGGAAAACGCCGGGCCGGGGATGTCGGCGCTGGCGGCGGCCAAGACCCGGAGGCCGTCGCCGGCCAGGCGTTCCACCTCGGCCAGGACGATGGCCGCCTGGGCCGCCGGCGGAAGGCTGGTGCGGGGCACCAGGACGTCGGGGGCGCCCTTGGCGTAGAGGAGGACCCGGTGGCCGCCGGCGTGGAAGGTGGCCATGAACCGCCGTGAGGCGTCGAAGGGCAGCTCGGCCAGGCGGGGATGGCGAGCCGCTTCGGCGTCGGCGTCGACGCCGCCCTTGACCGCCAGGACGATGAGGGCCGCCTCCATGGGATCGCCGACGACGGTTCCGCCGTCGAGGCGGCTGTCGTTGCACAGCGCCAGTGCTGTCAGCAGCGGGCGCAGGTCGGCGCCGCTACCGTCGGCCGCTTCGATCACCCCGTCGGTGCGGTAGCCCTCGCCCGTCACCCGGAAGCGGCGTCCTCCGGCCACGACGGCGCGGACCGTCATCTGGTTGAGGGTCAGCGTGCCGGTCTTGTCGGAGCAGATGACCGTGGTGGCGCCGAGGGTCTCCACCGAAGCGAGCCGCTTGACGATCGCCCCGCCTGCGGCCAGGTGGCGGGCGCCCACGGCCAGAGTGACGGTGACCACGGCCGGCAGGCCCTCGGGCACCGCGGCTGCGGCCAGCGCCACGGCGTGGACGATCTCGTCGGTGATGGCCCCGCCCCGGGCGACGCCGAGGGCGAAGACCACGGCCACCGCGGCGCCGGCCACGGCGACGAGCCGGGCGGCGAGCCGGTCGAGCTGGCGCTGGAGGGGGGTCGGCGGCGCCGGCGCCGTCCAGCGACGAGCCGGGCGGCGAGCCGGTCGAGCTGGCGCTGGAGGGGGGTCGGCGGCGCCGGCGCCGTCCGCAACAGCTCGGCCACCTTTCCCATGCGGGTCGACATGCCGGTGGCGGTGACGACCAGCTCGCCCCGGCCGCGGGTGACGATGGTGTTCATGAAGCCGGCGCCGGCATCTCCGGCGCCCCCGGCGACCTTGGCCACCGGAACGGACTCGCCCGTCAGGGTGGACTCGTCGACCTCGACCTCGTGGGCGGCGAGCCAGGACCCGTCGGCCGGGACTCGTCCTCCGGCTTCGAGGAGCACCACGTCGCCGGGGACGATCTCGGCGGCGTCGACCACAACGGAGTCGCCCCCGCGGCGCACCGTGGCCTGGGCGACCAGCATGGCCTGGAGCGCTTCCACGCTTCGTTCGGCCTTGCGTTCCTGGATGAACCCGAGCGTGGCGTTGGCCACGACGATCGCGGCAATCACCGCCGCATCGACGGCCTCGCCGACCGCGGCGGCCAGGACCACCGCCCCGGCCAGCAGGGCCACCAGCGGATTGCGGAACTGGTCGGCGAAGCGAACCCAGCCCGGACGGCGGGGCGCGTCGCCAAGCCGGTTGGGGCCGGCGGCGACGAGGCGGCGGGCCGCTTCGGCGGGATCGAGACCGGGGTGGAACGAACCCACCCCAGCCCCACGGGTGGCCTGGATGGGGGTCATCATCACCTCGGGAGCCGGGAACGATCAGAACGGGAGGACGGAGCGGGTCAGGCGCGGACCCGACCGCCGGAGTGGACCGAGCCGGGCCGGTGCTTGCCTCCGGCCACCGCTCGTCTCCGCGGGGCCGTCGCCCTGCGGGTCGCTTCCATGGTCGCGGGCCCGTGGCTTCGGCCGGGAGGGGCGAAGGTCCCGCGAAACGCGCCGAAGGGCTTGTTTCTGAGCTCGACGGCATCACGAGCGGCCCGCCCGGCGGAACACCGAGGGGTTGGCGAAGAACAGCGGGGAGTCGAATCGGGCGATGACCAGGCCGGGAATCCGCCGGCTGTCGGGGTGGCGAGCCGGTCGTGGTACCCCTTGCGGCCGTCGACTCGGCCAAGCTCCGCCATGTACGGCCGCCAGGCGTGGCTGACGAACTCGATGAGCGAGGCGGGCCGACGGCTCGACGTTTCCGGCCGACATGGGGCAATGGAGCACGGCTCGCTGCTCAACTGCGGAGGTGATTCCGATGACCGGATCGGCCGTCATGGCCCGGACGGCGCGTGACCGGCCTCCGCCTCGCGCCGCTGGATCGGTTGGCGCCGCCGTGAACGGGCGGGAAGGGTCGCTCGGCTGGTGGCGTGGGACTTTCGGCCCTCAACGCTGGCGGTGGGGGCCGGGCAGGATCTCCTGCGGAGGTGGTTCTGGTGTCCTTCGAGACCTTCGTCATCGTCATGGCGGCCTGCTGGCTGTCGGTCGGCCTCACGCTGTCCCTGGTCATGGGCCGGCGGGGCCACGACGCCTTCTCCTGGCTCGTCCTCGGCACCCTCTTCGGTCCCCTCGGCGCGATCTCCGCCGCCGAGGCTGGCCGGGGGGAGCATCCCGGTCCTGAGCTGGTGGCCCAGCGGACGGCCAGCGGCCCGGGGCCGGTCGACGTCCTCGCCGGCGTCGACGGCTCGCCCGAGAGCCGGGCGGCGCTCCATGCCGCCACCACGCTCCTCGGCCCCCGTCTCGGGCGCCTGACGCTGGCCACCGTGGTCCCATACGACGGCGGGGCCGACCACGAGCGGACGGCCAGGGCCGCCCTGGAGCACGAGGCCGAGCTGCTCGGAGGCGGGCCGCGGCTTGAGCTGCTCCACGGCCGCCCGGCGCCGGAGCTGCTGCAGCGAGCCGTCGAGGACGGCTATGACCTCCTCGTCATCGGCAGCCGCGGCGCCGGAGTGTCGAAGACGCTGCTGGGCAGCACCGCCGCCGACCTGGCCCGGTCGGCCAAGGTCCCCGTGCTGCTGATGGGAGCTGACGGGCCCGGGGCCGCCTGACGCCCCTACCCCAGCAGGCGGCGTACCTCGCGGGCGATCTCCTGGTCTTCGCGGGCCTGGATGACCAGGACCCGGACCGGGCTGGCGGTGGTGGCCACGTCGCGGTCGCCTCCGCCGGCGGTGGTGTTGCGTTCCGGGTCGACCGCCACGCCGAGGAAGCCGAGACCGGCGCAGGCGCCGGCCCGGATTCGGGGTGAATGCTGGCCGACGCCGCCCGTGAACACGAGGGCGTCGACGCCGCCCGTGGCCGCCGCCATGGATGCGATTCCGGCCCTGAGCCGGTGGAGGTAGACGGCGAGGGCGAGGGCAGCGCGGTCGTCGCCGGAATCGGCGGCCGAGAGCACGGCCCGCATGTCACCCGAGGTGCCGGACAGGCCGGCCAGCCCGGACTCGAAGAGCAGGGCCTGCTCCATCTCCTCGACCGGGAGGCCGCTGTGGTGCTGGATCCACAGCAGCAGACCGGGGTCGACGGAGCCGGATCGGGTGGCCATCACCAGGCCGTCCAGCGGCGTGAACCCCATGGTGGTGTCGACCGGCGCCCCGCCGGCGACGGCGGCCAGCGAGGCGCCGGCGCCGAGGTGGCAGATGACCAGGCGCAGCTCCCCCGGTGGGGCTCCCAGCAGCTCGGGGGCCCGCCGGGTGGCATAGGCGTGGCTCAAGCCGTGGAACCCGAACCGGCGCAGCCCCCACCGCTGGATCCAGGGCCAGGGAAGGGCGTAGGTGGCCGCCGCCGCCGGCAGGCCGGCAAAGAAGGCGGTGTCGAAGCACGCCACCACCGGCAGGTCGGGGCAGGCCCGGCGCACCGCCCGCACGGCGCTGAGCGCCGGCGGGTCGTGGAGCGGGGCGAGGTCAGCCACCTTCGCCAGGCGGTCCTCGACTGCCTGGTCGACCAGGACGGCCTGGCGGAAGTCGCGGCCGCCGTGAACGACCCGCACGCCCACCGCGGTGACGTCGGGATGGGCGGACAGGAACGTCGCAATGTCGGCGGAGTCCAGCCGGCCGGCCGCGACGGCAAGCTCCTGCGCCGTGGTGGTCGTGCCCGCGTCATCCAGCACGTGGAGTTTGAGGCTGCTCGAACCGGGATTGACGGTGAGGACGGGCACGGCGGCTCGGCTCAGCCCGGCCACTGCCAGCTGGCCACCTCGGGGATGTCCTCGCCGTGTTCCCTGGTCCAGGCCCGGGCGGCGAAGCGCTGATCGGCCATGGCTTGCCGCACCGTCGCCGCTTGCGGACCGAGGCCCGGGACGCGGTCGATGACGTCCATGACCAGGTGGAAGCGGTCGAGGTCGTTGAGCATGACCATGTCGAAGGGGGTGGTGGTCGTCCCCTCCTCCTTGTAGCCCCGGACGTGGAGGTGGGGATGGTTGGCCCGGCGGTAGGCCAGCCGGTGGATCAGCCAGGGGTAGCCGTGGTAGGCGAAGACGACGGGCACGTCGGGCGGGAAGACGGTGTCGTACTCCCAGTCGGGCAGCCCGTGGGGATGCTCGCGGTCGGGCTGGAGGCGCATGAGGTCGACCACGTTGACGACCCGGACGGCCAGGCCGGGCAGATGGCGCCGCAGGAGGTCGGCCGCCGCCAGCGTCTCCAGGGTGGGGACGTCGCCGGCGCAGGTCAGGACCACGTCGGGCCGGCCCGCGTCGTCGGTCGACGCCCATTCCCAGATGCCCACCCCGCGGGCACAATGCAACACGGCGTCGTCGATGGCCAGCCACGTCGGGGCCGGCTGCTTGCCGGCCACGATCACGTTGACGTAGTTGCGGCTGCGCAGGCAGTGGTCGGCCACCGACAGGAGGCAGTTGGCGTCGGGCGGCAGGTAGACCGGCACCACCTCGGCCTTTTTGTTGACCACATGGTCGATGAAGCCGGGATCCTGGTGGGAGAAGCCGTTGTGGTCCTGGCGCCACACATGGGAGGTGAGCAGGTAGTTGAGCGACGCGATGGACCGGCGCCATTCCAGGTGCCGGCTCACTTTGAGCCACTTGGCATGCTGGTTGAACATCGAGTCGACGATGTGGGTGAACGCCTCGTAGCAGCTGAACAGCCCGTGGCGCCCGGTCAGGAGGTATCCCTCCAGCCACCCTTGGCAGGTGTGCTCGGAGAGGATCTCCATGACCCGCCCCTCGGGGGCGAGATGCTCGTCCAGGGGCAGGATGGGGGCGGCCCACTGCTTGGCGGTCGCCTCGTAGACGGCTCCCAGCCGGTTCGATTCGGTCTCGTCGGGCCCGAAGAGCCGGAAGTTGCGCTGCGGCTCGTTGGCCCGGATCACGTCCCGCAGGAACTGGCCCAGTACCCGGGTGGGCTCGGCCACCGTGGCGCCGGGCTGTTTCACCTCGACGGAGTAGTCGGTGAAGTCGGGCAGGTCCAGCTCCCGCAGCAGCAAGCCGCCGTTGGCGTGGGGGTTCGAACCCATCCGGCGGTTCCCGGCTGGGGCCAGCGCCACCACGTGGGGCGACGGCCGGCCGTCGCCGTCGAAGAGTTCCTCGGGCCGGTAGCTCCGCATCCACGCTTCCAGGGCGGCCAGCTGCTCGGGGTCGCGGCGGGTCGCGGTCAGCGGCACCTGGTGGGACCGCCACGTCCCTTCCACGGGCCGCCCGCCGACCTCGGCGGGGCCGGTCCATCCCTTCGGGGTCCGCAGGACCAGCACCGGCCACCGGGGCCGGTCCCGGCTGCCGCCCACCCGGGCGGCGTGCTGGAGGCGGGCGATCTCGTCGAAGATCTCGTCGAGGGTGGCCGACATGCGGCGGTGCATGGCGGCGGGGTCGTCGCCCTCCACCACGTAGGGGTGGTGTCCGTAGCCTTCGAGGAGACGGCCGAGCTCGTCGGGGTCGATGCGGGCGAGGACGGTCGGGTTGGCGATCTTCCAGCCGTTCAGGTGGAGGACGGGCAAGACGGCGCCGTCGTGGACCGGGTCGAGGAACTTGTTGGAATGCCAGGCGGCGGCCAGCGGCCCGGTCTCGGCTTCGCCGTCGCCGATGACGCAGGCCACCACCAGGCCCGGGTTGTCGAAGGCGGCGCCGTAGGCGTGGGCCAGGGCATAGCCCAGCTCGCCGCCTTCATGGATGGAGCCCGGCGTCTCCGGGGCGGCGTGGCTCGGGATCCCCCCGGGGAAGGAGAACCGGCGGAACAGCTTGCCCATCCCGGCGCTGTCCCGGGTGATCGCCGGGTAGACCTCGCTGTAGCTGCCTTCCAGCCAGGTGTTGGCCACCATGCCCGGCCCGCCGTGGCCGGGACCGCAGACGTAGATCATGTCCACGTCGCGTTCGGTGATCACCCGGTTGAGGTGGGCGTAGACGAAGTTGAGCCCCGGGGTGGTGCCCCAGTGGCCCAGCAGCCGGGGTTTGACGTGCTCGGGCCGCAGCGGCTCGGTGAGCAGCGGGTTGTCGAGCAGGTAGATCTGGCCCACCGAGAGGTAGTTGGCCGCCCGCCACCAGGCGTCGAGCCGGGCGACGTCCTCCTCCGGCAGTTCCTCTCGCTTGGCAGCGGCCATGACCTCCTCCTCTCCCCAGCCCTCTCGCGTACCAACTGGAAGAGCCTTCCCGGCTCCGCCCGGGTTGAAGCCCTGGTCGCCCGCCACCGGCCGGCGCGCGAACGCGCCGTTCCGGTCAGCAGCCGGGTTTGCGTCTGATCTCCATCAGCCTGTGCCCGTCCACTGACCAAGGCTGCCTTCAGCGGAGTGTGGGTTCGGGCTCTCGCGCCTCGAGGCGGATCTCCACCGCCACCACACCGGGGACGTGCCGGGCCAGGGACTCCACGACGGGCACGTCGCTCGGGTGCAGCACGGTGCCCTCCAGGGTGACAACCCCCTGGTCGACGGTGAAGGTGACCTCGTGGTCATCGGGCGCGAACCGGGCGCTGCCCAGGCGGTCCCGCAGGTCGGCGGCGATGTCCTCATCCGGCCGGTCGAACACCCGCAGGACGTCGTGCCGAGAGAGGATGCCGACGACGCGGCCTTCGTAGTCGACGACCGGCAGTCGCTTCACCCGGTGCGCGAGCATCCTCCGGGCCGCGAAGCTCACGTCGTCCGCTGGGTGGATGGCGAACGGCCAGGGGGTCATCAGGGCCTCGGCGGTCAGGCTTTTCGCTTTCTGCACCCAGCGAACATCGCCGGTCAGGAGATCCACGAGCACCTGGAGCGGTCGGCGACGCAGCCCGGCGTAGGCTTCCCTGCTCACCAGGTCGGCCTCCGTCACGATGCCCAGCAGCCGGCCGTCGTCGTCGACCACCGGCACGCCGCTTAGGTCGTGGCGGAGCAGCGTCTCGAGCACGTCTTTGAACGGTGTCTCCGGCTTGACCGACAACACTTCGCGGGTCATCAGGTCCTTGACTTTCGTCATCGCTCCCTCCCTATTCCCGAGGCGGTCGTATGACAGAGCAGTCCCCTTCCGAGAGCGCAACGCGGTGACGACTGCACCCGTCATTCGACCCGTCCCGCAGCGGAGTGAACAGGGGCGAAGGTCCCAACCCGATGGGCCTGATCGTCACCGGTCGGCGGGGGCAGAAGGGGAGGATCAACGCTTCGATCCCGGCTGAGCGGCGTTGTTCCTCGCGGGCACATGACGGACGCAAAAGGGCCCAACGACCCATTCGGTTCCAACCCATGGCCCTGTCGCCCAGTGGGAGCTGCAGCGCACCATGGTCGGGTGAGTCCGCGGCTTGGGGGCAAGGAGGATCTGATGGAGATCTCGAAGGTGTTCGGCCTTCCCGCCCATCCGCTGTTCGTGCACGTGCCGGTGGTGCTCGTTCCGCTCGCCGCCGTCGGGGCGGTGCTCCTCGCCGTCCGCCCGGCTTGGAGGATCCGCTTCGGTGCGCTGGTGGCCATCGCCGCCGGGGTGGGGCTGGCCGGCATCCAGCTGGCCATTGGTAGCGGGGAGGCACTGGAGGAACGGGTCAGGGAGAGTGCCGCGCTCGAGCGTCACGAGGAGCTGGCCGGCATCACTCGCCTGTCGGTGCTGTTGTTCTTCCTTGCCGTCACCGCCTTCGTCCTCTTCGACCGGTACCGCCAGCGTCGCGCCGTCCTCGCCGGCCCGGGAACTCCGGCCGCCACGTGCCGCTCGCCGCTCCTGGCCGCCCTGACGGTCATCACCGTGGCCATGTCGGTCTTTGCCACCACGGCCGTGGTCCAGGCTGGCCACACCGGCGCCGAGGCGACCTGGGAGCGCACGTCCCAAGAACAGCCGAACGGGGACTGATCCCGTGATCAGCGCGAGGAGGCAGCCATGCACGTGAGGGACCTGTACCGGAAGCCCACGGTCACCGTGGGCGCGGACGCAACGCTGGCCGACGCCGCCGCGCTCATGAATAAGGAAGCCGTCGGCGCCGTGGAGGTCATCATGCACGCAATGGCAACTTCAACGACCCGGGGCTGGCGGCACCTCGAACGGTACGCCTATGTCGAACGGGACTACGACGAGGTCTGGTCGTGGCTCGCCGGTCATCTCTCGTCGCTCGGGGATCCGCTGCCCGGCGGGGGACGCTCGGTGGAGCTGCGGATCCGGCCGGGCGGCGTGAAGGTCAGCCGGCCCGTCCGCCTCCGTGTCCATGGGTTCATCGGCGGCGACCAGCGAGCGCGGGCCGCGCTGGGCTGGGCCGACGCCGCCCACCCCCGCGCCTTCCCGGAGCTGGAGGCCGAGCTGGAGATCGTCCGGGTGCCCCACGACGGCGCGCCCTTCACCCAGCTGGGGATCCTGGCCCGCTACCGGCCGCCGCTCGGGCCGCTCGGCGCCCTGGGGGACCGGCTGGCCGGGGCGGAGGTCGTCGACGCCTCCCTCACCACATTCCTCGACGAACTCGCCGAGGCGGTGGGGAACCACGTGACCCCACCGTTACTCGCGGCTCAGGCTGAGGACTCCGCCAGCGGCGAGCACGACGACAATCCGAACAACCGGCGCCTGTTCCTCACCGTGGACGGGCTGGCCGTGCGGCGGGGAGGAGCAGCCGGGGTCTGCGAGACGCTGGCGGCGCTGCCCGGTGTAGCCCGTGTCAGCCTGAACCCTTTCAGCGGTCTGGCCGCCGTCGATCATGACCCGACGCGGTGCGGCCTGGAGCAGATGGCGGCCGCCCTCGACGAGGAGGCCGCCGGCCGCCCGCCGGCATGATGGCCGAGCCGGTGGACGCCGCGGCGCTGGCCGAGACGCACATCTCCGTTCTCATCTCGATCGGTGATCGGGTCTACAAACTCAAGAAGCCGGTGTCGCTGGGGTTCCTGGACTTCTCCGACCGGAAGCTGCGGGAGCAGGCCTGCCACCGCGAAGTCGAGCTCAACCGCCGGCTGGCTCCCGACGTCTACCTCGGCGTCGCCGACGTCGTCGGCGTCGACGGCCAGCCGTGCGACCATCTCGTGGTCATGCGCCGCATGCCGGCCGACCGGCGCCTCGCCGGGCTGGTCCGGGCCGGGGCACCGGTCGACGATCTCCTCGCCGGCGTCGCCCGGAGGATCGCCGCCTTCCACGAAGCAGCGGCGACCTCGGACCAGATCGCCTCCGCCGGCCGGCGCGACGCCGTGCGGGCGGTCTGGGAAGCCAGTTTCCGTCAGCTCGAGCCGTTCATCGGACCGGTCCTCGACCCGAAGACCTGTCGTCGGGTCGAGGACCTGGTGCGGCGCTACCTCGCCGGCCGGGAGCGGCTGTTCGACCACCGGATCGCCAGCGGCGCAGTACGCGACGGCCACGGCGACCTTCAGGCCGAGGACATCTTCTGCCTCGACGACGGGCCCCGCATCCTCGACTGCATCGAGTTCGACGATCAGCTGCGCTACGGCGACGTGGTGGCGGACGTCGCCTTCCTGGCCATGGATCTCGAGCGTCTCGGCGCCCCCGGCGCCGCCTCCTCCTTCCTGGCCCGCTACCGGGAGTTCACCGGCGAGACCTACCCGCAGTCGCTGGCCGACCATTACATCGCCGCCCGGGCCCACGTGCGCTGCAAGGTCGCCTGCCTCCGGTACGGCCAGGGCGACGAGGGCTCGGCGGCGGCTGCTGGCTCCCTCCTCGATCTTGCCCGCCGGCACCTGGAGACCGGCCGGGTCCGCCTCGTGCTGGTCGGCGGCCTTCCAGGGACGGGCAAGTCCACGGTGGCCGCGGCGCTGGCCGATAGCACCGGATGGTCGGTCCTGCGCTCCGACGAGGTCCGCAAGGACGTGACCGGCCTCGGGCATGCCACGGCGGCCATCGCCGCTCCGGGCGAAGGGCTGTACCAGCCATCCGTCACCGACGAGACGTACGACGCGATGCTCCAGCGGGCCCGAGTGGCCTTGGAGCTGGGCGGGTCCGTCATCCTCGACGCCAGCTGGGCGGCCGACCGACACCGGCAGGCGGCCCGAAAGGTGGCCGAGGACACCGCCACCGACTCGGTCGAGCTGCGCTGCGCCGCCCCACCCGAGTTGGCCGACCAGCGGATCCGAGCCCGTCTCGCGGCCGGCGGCGACCCCTCCGACGCCACGCCGGCCGTGGCGGCGGCCATGGCCGGCCGGTTCGACCCCTGGCCGGCCGCATCGGTCGTGGACACCGCCGGAACGCTGGAATCGTCGGTCACCCGAGCCCTGAAGGCGGCCAGCTGACCACCGGCAGACCCGAAGTCCCGGCTCAGCGCGCCAGACCGATCGGTGCTGCAAAAGTGACCTTCGGCCCTGACCCGTGAGCCAGGTCAACCAGGAGGATGGGCGCCATGAGCAATCCCCCTGCGACCCTGAACACGGCACAAGACCAGACGACGGTGGAGATCCTGGACCGGGCGGAGTGCCTGGCGCTGCTCGCCACGCAGCGCCTGGGCCGCCTGGCGGTAGTCGCCGGGCCCGACGTCGGCCCCCACGTCGTGCCGGTCAACTACACGCTGCACCGCGGCTCGATCGTCCTGCGCTCCGCCCCGGGTACCAAGCGCGACCGGCTCGTCACCGAACCGGTCACGTTCGAGGTCGACAGCTTCGACCCGTTCCTCCGTTCGGGGTGGAGCGTCGTCGTCGAGGGCTTCGCCTACGAGGCGTCAGACCGGGAGATGGAATGGGAGGACATCAACTTCCGTTCCCTTCTCGAACTGCAGAACAGCCGCTGGGTGCGCCTGGTGCCCCGCTCGATCAGCGGCCGGAGACTCACGGCCGGGCGATAGGCAAACACGCCGGGCGTTTCGAGAATGTTCGGTGCCGACGCTCGTGAAGCGTTGCAGCCTGATGGAGGAGATCATGGATATGCCGATTGACCCGAAGGCATCCGGACGGCGGCAGGTCCTCGTCGTTGGTCCTGACCTGTACCTCTCCTGGATGATCTCCGACGTCTTGTCGGACCACCACTACGAGGTCGCTCTCTGCCCAGGCCCGGAGTTCATTCCCGCTGGTTGTCCTCTTATCCAAGGACGGGGCTGCGCGCTCGTCGAGCGCAGCGACATCCTCCTCACAGGATTGGATTCCGACCAACCGCTCAATCGCATGGTGGCTCGCACGCTTCGAACGGTTCATCCCGGCAAGCCCATGATCACGTTCAGCGAGGAGCGCAGAACCGCGAGTTCGTGACCCACAGCGACGTGAGTGGGGCGAGTTGGAAGGTGGCTGGGACCGGCTGACGTGTCAGGCGGACGGCGGGATGACGAGCACCGTCGTCTCGGCATGATGGATCACCTGAACGGTGACGGAGCCGAGTAGCAGCCCCTTGAACCCGCCCAGCCCTCGCGAGCCCATGACGATCAGGTCGGCGCCGGGCGCGTGCTCGAGGATGGCGGCCGCCGGCGCCCCGTAGGCGGAGATCGCCTCGACCGGCGCCGGCAGCCCGCTGGTGTCCACACCCTGGAGCGCATCGGCGAGCAGCTGGCGGGACGCCCGCTCGAACTCATCCGGGTCGAGCATCGCTCCGGTGAACGGGTAGCCGCCGACGTAGGGCGGATGCCAGGCGTTCACGGCTGCCAGCCGGGCCGACCGCAGGCGGGCCTCGTCCACCGCCCAGGCCAGCGCCCGATGCGCGGTGGCGGAGCCGTCGACGGCGGCGACGACCCGTGCTTCGTGGCCCGAGAGCGGTTCTCCTCGCACGACGGCGACCGGGGTGGTGGCGTGGTGCAGGCACTGCTGGCTCACCGACCCGAGCAGCAGGCCCTTGAAGCCGCCCATGCCTCGAGCGCCGACCACCAGAAGGTCGGCGGTAGCGGAGGCCTCGAGCAGGCTGCGGGCCGGGAGGTCGCACACGACGCGCCGTTCGACCGCCCCCGCCGCCTCGGCTCCGAGCGCGCCGGTGACAATGCCGCCGAGGGCCGCGGCCGCGTCGTCCTCACCGTAGGAGGGGTCGAAGCGCTCGGCGACGATGGTTTGATGCTGGTCGAGGAATCCCCAGGCCATCACCGCCGTGATGGTCCACCCCCGGAGCTGCCCTTCGTGCGCCGCCCATCGCAGCGCCGTGACGGCGTGCTCCGACTCGTCGACGCCAACGATGATCTCACCCATTCGGTGCCTCCTCGCTGCTGGGCATCCGTCGATGCCAGGTCATGCCCGCTGTTCCCGAATTACGCCGTCGTGGTTTGAACGGTGCGGAGGTGGAGTTCCCATGCCCTTCTTGTACCGGACACGCCCTCTATCCAACAGGGGCGAAGGACTCATCGCAGTGCACTCGCCGGGCCGGGTGTCGCCCGAACCCTTGGGACTTTCGACCCGACCCTCGGCGGGCAGCTATGAACGAAGACTGCACCGTGATCTCACCGCCTGCGCTGCTGGTCGACGACGACATTGACCTTCCGGCGGCTGGTCACTTCGTGGAGGCGGCGCTGTGCCGTCGATCGAGCGAGGGTTCCGTGGGCGAGCGAAACGCGCCATTCGAAGACGCGCCGATCGCCTGGGCGAGGTCCCGCACCAGCTGGTCGGTGTTGACGTTGAGGTGGCCCGGCAGCTGTTGCAGTTGCCGCACCGCCGTAATCAAGCGACCGCAGGCAGCGTCGACGACCGCGGCCCACTCGACCAGCGCCGCGGTCGGATGGGATGCCAGTGGCTGCCCGCAGTGGGGACAGGCTCCCGTTCCCTCCGCGACGATGGTGAACAGCGGGAACCCGCCGTGGCACCGCTCGCACCGGGCGAGCACCGGCGTCATCGCCGCACCGGCGGATCGGGCCGCTGGCCGGCGGAGTCGACTGGCTCACGCCACGGCACTCCGGTCCAGAGGCCTTCGAGCAGCGGCTCGGGCAGGACCCGCAGCGCCACGGACGGGGCAGCCAGCTCTTGGAGGGAACGGATCAGGAGCCGGTAGGCAACGTCGGCACGGAGGACCTCCCGCAGGAACTGGAATGTGTCGTCGTCACAGAAGCTCAGCCGGCAGAACCGGCACGTCCCGTTGCCCTGGGCAATACGGGAGAGCAGTTCGTCGGCTCCACAGTGGGCGCACCGCGCCCTGAGCGGTATCACGGCCATGGTTGTTCCACCTCGAATCTCGCTGGTGGCCGGACGGCCCCGGGGAGGGCCGGGACCGCCCGGCCGCTGGTCCGGGCCCTGGTCAGCGCAGGACGCGGTCCCGTCCGGACTGGCAGGCGACGCACCGTCGGGTGGCCGGCACGACCTCCAGCCGCTCGTAGGGGATCGGAGCGCCGCACTCTGCGCACAGGCCGTACACCTCTCTTTCGATCAGGTCGAGGGCCGCCTCGGTTTCCTCCAAGGCCTCCTGACACCGGGCGAGCAAGACCTCGGCCAGGTCGGGCTCCAGGTCCTCGGTGTCCCGGAGCTCCGCCGCTCGGGTCCGCTGCAGGGCATGCTCCTCAGCCAGCAAGCGACGCAGATCCTCGATCTGGGTCGAAGACAAGTGGGACGACGCGCTCCGCGCTGCCTCAAGCCGCGTTGACATGACATGCACCTCCTCTGCTCTCGCCGCCCGACGACCCCGGACGCGCCGGAGACGGGCGACGCGACGAAAGAACCCGGGGAGCTAGCCGAGGCCGGGAGGTGCGCCGAGGAGAAGCGCCCTCCAGCTGTCGCCCACGTCACCGAGGGGCAGCTGCCGCCCGCCCGCAACGCGGCGGGGACCGGCCAGGAAGATCCAAGCAAACGCCAGAACTGCCGGTGCCGGTTGCGCCAGGTCGCGAGTCACCGAACGAACCCGGTGCAACGCGGCCGGGGCAGCAACCGGCGCACCCGGCGCATCGGCAAGGGCGGCTGACGTGGTGCCGTGCGGGGACCCGACGCTGTCCGCATGGGCGACGCCTGCGCCGAGCAGGCCCGAAACCGCCGCCAGCACGGCGACAGCGACGAGCACCACACGGAGTCGGGGGGTCATAGCGGCCACCATAGCCAGTTCCTCATGGCCCAGGTCCGCGGCGTCCTCACCGCGGCACCGCACGACGTGCGTTCGTCGCCCGAGCAGGACCAGCGACGCCCTGAGCGAAGTACCAGTGCATGATGGGGAAACGCAGGAGGCGGCCGCCCTTCGCGCGGCCAGCGCAGCCGCGGACACCGACCGGCCGTCGCCATGGTTGCTGGTCCCACCGGCGCGCCACCGACTCGCGTTAGCTGACTCATAGGGGAGTGGGCGCAACGTCCCTTCCGCCTGCCGCCCGCGGAGTGCAGGCGTCCTTTTTCGTAGCGCGGCAAAGGCCGGCCCGAGGCGATCGACGCCATGATCGCCCGGGGCCGGCCCGTCACGACGACGGGATGGTCTCGCCTCTACTTCACGATCATGGCGGTGACCATGCCGAACATGCCGTCCTCCCGTTCGGCGTGGGGGAGGATGTGGCAGTGCCAGGCCCACACGCCGGGTTCGGCGGCTTGCACGAGGACGGTGTAGCGCTCGCCGGGGGCGACGTTGATGGTGTCGGCCTCGTAGGGGAACTGGAGCGGGATCCCGTCCTTGGCGATGACCTTCTGGATCTGGCCATGCAGGTGCATCGGGTGGGACATCACGCCCTCGTTCAGGTAGTGGACGAGGACGCTCTCCCCGGGTTTGACGGCGACGGGCGCGGTCGCCGGGAACGACTTCCCGTTGAGGGACAGGCCGATGGTCCCGGCGTCGTTGAGCATCATCGGGATCTCCTGGGTGATCTTCACCCCCGCCGGCGGGGGGATCTGGCCCACCAGAAAGGCTCCGGCCAAGCCGTTGGGCACCTGGACCTGGGCGTTGTGGTGGGAGTGGTACATGCCCACCGCCGGGCCCTTGGCCACGAACTCGTAGGTGAACGAGTGGCCGGGCTTGACCGGCTCCTGGGTGATGTCGGGCACGCCGTCCATGGAGTTGGGGGTGAGGAGCCCGTGGAAGTGGATGACGGTCGACTCCGGCAGTTCGTTGTGCAGCACGATCCGGACCTTGTCGCCGATGTCGGCCTTGAGCGTCGGGCCGGGGGTGACACCGTTGTAGGTCCAGGCCTTGACGAACTTCCCCGGTTCGATCTCCCAGTCGACGATCTTGGTGGTGAGCTCCCACTGCTTGGTACCGTCGGGCAGCACCGTGGGCGCCAGCACCTGGCCGCCGAGCCCCTCGGTCTTGGCCGGGAACGCCTTGGTGCGCACGGCCATCAGGGCGTCCATCGGGGCGGCGTCCATCCGGCCCTGATTCATCATCGGCATTCCGCCGTGCTGGGCGGCGCCGCCGTCCATCACCATCAGCTCACCGGTCATGCCGGCGGCCTTGTGGCCGGGGATGGTGCAGGACAGCGCGTACGTGCCGGGCTTGAGGGAGTCGACCTTGAGCCCGGCCGTGGCGTTCGGCTGGAGCTCGGGTGTGGCCAGGTCGGTGCCGTCGATGGCGAGGATGTGCGGGGCGGCCCCTCGGTTGGCGACCTTGAGGACGCCGCCGGCGTCGACCATGACCGTATTCGGGTCGAAGGCGAACTCCTTCATGGCGACCTCGGTGGCGGTGGCCGGGATGGCCGACCCTTCCAGCACCGCCGACCCGGCCTTGACGCTGCCGGTCTGGACGGCCGCGCCGCCGCCACCGCCGTCGTTGTCGGAGGCGACGGCCAACGCCCCGAACGACACCAGCAGCGCCAGCACCGAAAAGAGCGCCGTCGACAGGCGGGTGAGGCTGATCACCTGGACCAGTTGGGGTGGGGTGGGCGGCTGCGGGGCGTCCATCGAGACCTCCGTGGGAACAATTCGGGCGTCGATGGTCAGCATCGGGGCTGCGGCCCCCGGCTGGGAGGGGGCGGAGGTCAGCTCCGGACGGGCCGAAAGTCCCTAGTCGCCGCGGCGCAGCGGCACCGCCCATTCCACGACCGTGCCTCCGCCGGGTTCGGAGCGGATCGAGAACCGCCCGCCGAGGCGTTCCGCCCGGCTGGCCATGTTGCGCAGCCCGAGGCCACCGCCGGGGCGGTCGGGCGGGAGGCCCCGGCCGTCGTCGCGCACCCGGAGGACGACCTCGTCGCCGGCCGCGACGCTGACTCCAGCCTTGCTGGCGGCGGCGTGGCGGGCCACGTTGGACAGCGCTTCCCGCAGGGTGGCCAGCAGCTCCCGGCCGACCTGATCGGGCACCACGGTGTCGATCACGCCGTCGAAGGTGACCTCGGGCGCGAACCCGAGGGCGCCCCGGGCCTCGCCGGCCAGGGTCAGGACCCGCTCCCGCAAGCCGCTGGCCCGGGCGGAGGCCGTTTCGAGGCCGAAGATGACCGTGCGGATGTGCTTGACCGTGAGGTCGAGGTCCTCCACGGCGTCCTGGATCCGGGCGGCCACCTCGGGCTTCTGGGCGAGCCGGGCCGTCCCCTGCAGCGAGAGGCCGGTGGCGAAGAGCCGCTGGATGACCGTGTCGTGGAGGTCCTTGGCGATGCGCTCCCGGTCCTCGAGGAGCACCAGTTCGGCGACGCGGGAGTGGAGGCGGGCGTTCTCGATGGCCACCGCCGCCGCCCCAGCCAGGGCCACGATCAGTTCCTCGTCGATGTCGCTGAAAACCTCGGCGCTCTGCTTGTCGGTGAGGTAGAGGTTCCCGAAGACCTGCTGGCGCACGATGATCGGCACCCCGAGGAACGACCGCATCGGCGGATGGTTGGGCGGGAACCCGTAGCTGTCAGGATGCTCCCGCAGGTCGGGGAGCCGCAGCGGCTTGGGGTCGACGATGAGGAGGCCGAGGATGCCGTGCCCCTTGGGCAGGTCCCCGATGGCCCGGCGGGCCTCCTCGTCTAGGCCGCTGGTGACGAACTGGGCCAGGCCCGTCCCCGTCTCGTCAAGGACGCCGAGGGCGCCGTAGCGAGCGTCGACCAGGTCGGTGGCGGCATCGATGATCCGCTGGAGCACCGCATTCAGGTCGAGGTCGGCGCTGATCGACAGGACCGCATCCACCAGCTTCCGCAACGCCCGGGGACCGGCGTGCTCGGTCGTCACCCCTGTGCCGTGCTCGGTGGTCACCCCCCGGAGTGTAAATGAGCCTGGTCGAGATCCCCTGGCCAAGACCCCGGCGGCCGGCGAGCGGCGCGATGGATCGGGTCCTTCGACCCGTCCGTTCGGGACGGTCGGCTCTCGTCCCGGTCCCGACGGGAAGCCATGCTCCAAGGAGCCGATACCGCGGAGTCGCCCTGGGGAGAGGACACGATGACCGAATTGCTGGACTCGATGATCGAATTACTGACCAGTGTTCCCATCGGTTCTCCGGAGAGGCCGGCCGGCGCCGCCACCACCCGCCGGTGTCTCCGCTGCTGGAGCGAGGATCTCCGCCCCGTCGAGAGCGCCGGCGGCACGAACCTGTTCTGCACCGGCTGCCACCGCTGCTGGCGGTTCGAGGATGGCTATCTCGTCGAGGTCAACCCCTACGCCTGTTCCGGCTGCGCCAACCGCAGCCTCTGCCGGCAGCGCTGACCAGCCCCCACGCCCGACCCCAAGGAGAACGTCGATGACCGCAACTCAGACGCTGAGCGGGACCGACCCGGTCCTGCGGCTGCCGCACCGCCAGCCCGTCCACGTCGGACTCGACACCACCCTGCGCGCCTGCGCCCAGGTGATGGCCGACGAGTCGATCGGCGCTGTGCTCGTCCGCGGGCTCCACGGCCCGGCCGGAGTGCTCAGCGAGCGCGACATCGTCGCCGCCCTGGCCGAAGGGGCCGACGCCGACCGGGACCGGGCCCGGGACTTCATGACCCCCGACATTGACGCCGTGCCGGAGACGACGCCGATCGCCGACGCCGCCCGGGAGATGCTGCGCAACGAGATCCGCCACCTGGTCGTCACCCGGGACGGGAAGACCGTCGGGCTCATTTCCAGCCGGGACGCGCTGGCGGTGCTGGCCGGCGTCTGACCCGCGTCCCTCGATCGGCCAGAATAGGGGGA
Source organism: Actinomycetota bacterium (assembly GCA_040756995.1). GTDB lineage: Bacteria > Actinomycetota > Acidimicrobiia > IMCC26256 > BP-133 > BP-133. The sequence continues at coordinate 249,105 of JBFLYK010000001.1, forward strand.
TGGCGACCAAGGTCTTCCTCCTCGACGATCACGAGATCGTGCGGCGGGGGCTCCACGACCTCCTCGAGGCGGAGGAGGACCTCACCGTCGTCGGCGAGGCGGGAACCGCCGAGCAGGCCCTCAACCGGATCCCGGCCACGCAGCCCGACGTGGCCGTCCTCGACGTGCGCCTCGGCGGGGAGACGGAGAGCGGCATCGAGGTGTGCCGGGAGGTGCGGTCCCGCCATCCCGAGGTGCACTGCATCATGCTGACGTCCTTCGCCGACGACGAGGCGCTCTTCGCCGCCATCATGGCCGGGGCGTCGGGCTACGTCCTCAAGCAGGTGCGGGGCAGCGACCTCGTCGACGCCATCCGCCGGGTGGGGCGGGGCGAGTCGCTGATCGACCCCCAGCTGACCGGCCGGCTCCTCGAACGGCTCCGGACCAAGCCGGAGGAGGACGAGCTGGCCGGCCTGTCCGACCAGGAGCGGCGCATCCTCGACCTGATCGCCCAGGGGTACACCAACCGCCAGATCGCCGAGACGATCTTCCTGGCCGAGAAGACCGTCAAGAACTACGTGTCGAACCTCCTGGCCAAGCTTGGGATGAGCCGGCGGACGGAAGCCGCCGCCTACGCCGCCCGGCTCACCGAGCGGCGACGCCAGGAAGGCCACTGACCAGACCGGGGTCGAACTCCCAGTCCACGATCTGGGTACCCGCCGTGCCATGGCACAGCGCGGTGGCGTCGGCCACCGCCCCGATGGCGGCCCGCTTGCCGGTCTGGTGCACGAACCGGCAGGCCGACTCGACCTTGGGTCCCATGGTTGCGTCGTCGAAGCGCTGGCCCCGCAGGTCGGCGACGCTGACCCGCCCGATCGGGCGGGCGAAGGCGCTGCCCCAGTCGCTGGCCACGGCCGGCACGTCGGTGAGGTAGAGGAGCAGGTCGGCGCCGAGCAGCGATGCCAGGAGGGCGGCGGACCGGTCCTTGTCGATGACGGCCTCGACGCCGCAGAGGTTCCCGCCGGCGTCGCAGCCGACGGGGATCCCACCGCCGCCGGCGCAGATGACGACTGCCCCGGTCGCAACGAGCTGCTGGATCGTGCGCAGCTCGACGATGGCCAGCGGCTCCGGCGAGGGGACCGACCGGCGGAAGCCCTTCCCGGCGGCCTCGAGCTCCCAGCCGCGCTCCCGGCGCATCCAGTCGGCGTCCACCGGCGCCAGAACCGGACCCACGAGCTTTCGCCGGCGGCCGAACCCCGGGTCCTCCGGGTCGACCTGCACCTGGGTCAGCACGGCGGCCACCTCACGGTCGCGCAGCTCGTTCTGCAGGGCCTGCTGCAGGACATAGCCGAGGAACCCCTGAGTCTCCGCCTCGAGGATGTCGAGCGGATACCCCGTTGCTTCCCGGGAAAGAGCGCTCTGGTAGGCGAGGAGCCCGACCTGGGGGGCGCTCCCATGGGTGACCACCACATCGTGGTGCCGGGCCACGCTGGCGATGGCGGCCACCACCGCTCGGGCGCCGGCCCGGTGGGCCTCGGCCTCCAAGCCCCGCTCCGGGTCGAGCAACGCCTTGGCTCCGATGGCGATCACAACGAGCATGGCGCACCTCCGCGGCCAGTCGGGTCCGTGATCCCCATGCTGGACGGAAGACGGGAAACGGGAATAGGGCCGAACGGCCCAGCCGCGGTCACCATTCGTCCGTCACGACCAGCATCAGCTGCGACCGGGCAATCCGAAGGCGATTCGGCTCGGATGAACCGAACACCGGTCCTTCAACGGGCTCACGGTGCCGAGCGCCGGGCGTTGGGGCTGGTTCTTCGGAACGGACCGCTGGCCCGAGGGCGAGTTCTTCCGGTGCCGCATCACGAGTCTCCGGATACGGATCAGCGGCGAGGCCTACGCCGGCACCGGCTCGGAGGGCAGCCGAGAGTCCAGGACTGGCCGGGACATCCGGGTGCCGGTTGGGGACCTTCGGCCCTAACCACCATGGGTGGCGGACGCCGATACTGGGTGCATGATCGTGAAGACCGCAGCCCGGCGACGCTCCGTGGAGATGGCCCGGCGCGTGCCGGTGGCCGTCGATACCGCCATCGACATCCTGAAGCACACCCCGGAACGGCTCATCGGTGCCGAGTTCGCCGCCTCTTGGCTGGCGCCTGACGGCGCGGAGCGGCTGAGCGTCGACCTTCCGGGTGGGCTGCACGTCTCCCGGCACGTGCGCGTGGGGTTCGGGCCGGTCTTCCAGGAAGACGACGCTTTCGTCGTGCCCGTATGGTGGGAGGCGGCCGAGCATCCCCACCTTTTCCCGACCTTCGACGGCGGCTTCGAGGTGCGCCCGGCCGACGACGAGACCGAGCTGCGTCTCGTTGGCAGCTACGAGCCGCCACTCGGCGCGCTCGGACGCTTCGCCGACGGCGTGGTCGGCCACCGGCTGGTGACGGCCTCACTCGACGCCCTCCTGGGTTCGGCGGTCGAGCGGCTCGCCGACGCCGCCACCATCGCCAGCGACGCCACCTGACGGCGCGCGCGTCCACCGAGTCGCATCCGACGACGGGGGCCGACTGCAACCACGACACCGCTCGACCTGCCCCGCCGGAGCGGGCAGTGGCGTCCGTCCGTGTCATCGGGTTCTGCTGGGTGGGGTGGTCAGGCCTCCAGCGCCACCAGCCGGCGGGTCGAGCGCATGTGCTCCAGGTTGCGCGTCACCTCATCGCTGGTCCGGCCGAGCGTCCGGTCGCCCACGAGGTCGGCCAGGAGGCCGAGGCTCAGGGCCTCGGGCTGCAGGTCCTCGACCCGCACCCGGAAACCGTGCACCTTGGGGCCGCAGGCCAGGGCTCGGAGCGACGCGAAGAGCCGGGAGCCGGCTGGGATCCCGGCCAGTCCGTCGTCGCCGAAGCAGACCAGCCGGTCGCCGTCGGAGACGTAGCGCACCGCCACGGTGCGCCCGCCGGGCAGATCGATCCAGAGCGTGTGGTGGCGACCAGCTTCGATGGGAAGGGACACGACGGGAACCTCCTCGGCGGCGGGCCGCCGATGGCGACTTCGGACAATATTTCGAGTAGATACTCGAATTATCGGCCGGGAGGTGCCGTGCGGGTAGGGACCTTCGGCCCTTCCTCCGGCGGCCATCCGGACAGGATGGCCACACGAGTTGGATCCCCGATCAGGGGCGACGCCGGGCGGGACTGATCTGGAGCCCGGTGCGGGCGCGGTGCACGCTCAGGTAGACCAGTCCGGCCGCGCTGGCCTCGAGGCGGCGGTCGGCGCCCCTTGGGATGCGCACCAGATGGTGCGTCCCGACGGCAAGGGCCTCGTCGTCGACGGTGAGAGTCCCATGGCCGGCGAGGACGACGAGGAGGACGTCGACTTCGTCGTTGTGGTGGCCGGCGACGTGGCTACCCGGTGCGAGCTTGACCAGGTTGGCGTCGAGGTCGCCGCGGTGGGGAAGGGACCAGACGGCCCCGTCGGCGCCGGTGAGGTCGAGGCCGTCGAGGGCCACGGCGTCCGGTGTGGAGGTCATTGCCCGCCGGTGACCGGTCGCAGCCGCAGCCGGCAGCCGGCCCGGCGCGGGTCCCGGGGGACGAGGCCTTCCACCTCGACGCCGCCGGCCCGCTCGGCGACCCCCTGGGCCAGCCCGAGGTGGAGGGCACAGACGGCCTCGGGGTTGGCGCGGGCGGCGGCCTGGAAGGGACAGGACGCCAGCACGAGCTCGACGGCACCGCCGGCCCGTGGCCGGAGGGACGGCTCGAAGCCCTGACGGGCCATCTCGGCCGTGACCGCCTCGACTCCCGTCCCGGCCAGCGCCACCCGGTCGGTCCGGCCCGCCCGCCGGCCGATGTCGACGGGCGCGTCGCCGGTGTGCAGGGCCTCGGCCAAGAGGACGGCCACCCGCTCGTAGGGTCCGCCGGCCGCCCAGCGGCCGGCGGCCTTCGGGTCGAGCCCGTATCGGAAGCGGGGGCGGCCCGGCCCGGCCCGGCGCTCGACCTCCTCGACGACGAGCCCGGCGGCGACGAGCTTGGCCAGGTGCTGGCGCACCGCCGTGTGGTGGAGGCCGATGTGTCCGGTCAGCTCGACGACGCCGACCGGGCCGCCCGCCCCTGCCAGATACCGGAAGAGGGCGTGGCGCGTCGGATCACCCAGTGCCCGGGCCTGCTCCTGCAGCGTGATCGGATCAGTGGCGGGCGGCACCGGAATCCGGATCCGAACCCACCGCAAGTCGGCGGTCGAGGTGCTGGGCGGCACCGAGGTGGCGTGCCACCAACTCGGCCAGCGTGACGTCCTTGAGCGTGTTGGCCATCACCATTTTCCCGGGCTTCGGGCGGGGCCCCTCGCGCTCTCGCCCCTGAGATTAATTCGAGAAGATACTCGATTTAGCGGCCCACCGGCCCGCTGGTGCGGAACCAAGGTCCGCATTGTCCCAGGCAGTTGCAGCCAACGCGCAGCATGAACCCCTCCATCGCCGCCGCCAAGTTCTCGAGCACCAGTGGCCGACTCCGGTCCGAAGCGCCCGATGGCGGCCGGCGAGCCGGCCGTTCAGTCGGACCGGATGCGGCACCGGGTAGGGGCATCCCCGTTGAGAAGCCTCAGCGACATTCCCGGGTGGCTGGTGGGCAGCAGCTCGAGGACGTGCCCCTCGAGCGCGTCCTGCCGGTCGAGGCCACTCAGGACGATGTCCGCCCAGTCCGCTCGCGGGCACGGAAGGCCGGCCAGCAGCGGGCAGCCTCCGGGCACGGCATGCGGCCCGGGACAGAAGTCGAGGATGTAGTCCTCGGGATCGAGCAGCCCGGCCAGGAACGGATGCCAGGTCGAATCCGGATCCTCCACCAGCACCCGCTGCGGCCCCCTGCGCCAGCGAAGCATCGTGATCTCCTCTCGTGCGAGCCAGGGCTGATGCCGTCCGCATCGATGTCGCCTGAACGTCGGAGCACCTCCATCCTCGTCACGGGCCGGGCCGCGCCCCAGGGCCGAAGGTCACATTCTCCTGCCGGGACCAGGCCCCGGTTGTCCGGGGCGGTGTGGGCGGCGCGTAGGGTGTCCGGACGAGGGGCGGAGGGCCTGGGCTCTCCATCACCCTTGAAGACATGCAAGGAATGATGGAGGTCTGTCGCGGCCTCAAGGGCCCCGACCTCGATCTCATTCTCCACAGCCCCGGCGGAAGTCCTGAGGCCACTGCCAGCGTCGTGCGGTATCTGCGGCAAAAGTTCACGCACATCCGCGTGTTCGTGCCCATCGCCGCCATGTCCGCCGCGACAATGTGGGCACTGGCCTGCGACGAGATCGTGATGGGGAAGCATTCACAGCTGGGCCCGATCGATCCGCAGATCGTGATGCCACAGGGAGCCTTCCCAGCCCGGGCGATCATCCGGCAGTTCGAACGGGCGAGGGACGAATGCGCTCAAGACCCAACGAGTTTGGGTGCCTGGGTACCGATCCTCCAGCAATACGGCCCGGCGCTCCTCCAGTTCTGCGAGGACGCTCAGGTCCTCGCCCGACGCCTCGTGATCGAGTGGTCGGCGCAGTACATGTTCGCTGCCCGAGACGATCGAGCGGAGAAGGCTGCCGAAGTGGCGGAGTATTTCGCGGCCTACGAGGAGCACCGCTCACACGCGCTCGGGATCGACCGCGAGACTGCTCAGGAACTCGGTCTCGTCATCAGGAACCTCGAGGAAGACCAGGATCTCCAAGACGCCGTGTTGAGCGTCCATCACGCGACCGTCCATACCTTTACCGGGACCGGTGCTCGGAAGATCGTCGAGAACCATCTTGGACGGGCCTTCATCCAGATCTCGGCGCAGGTCTCGATGCAGGCGCTGCTGCAACCTCCACCAGCCGTCTGAGTCAACCAGCGTCACGCTCGGTCCCCAGCGAAACGGTCACACCCTCTGTTTAGGGTGTCATCGCGAGATCAATTTGGACCGGTGGGGTTGGGGCCCCGGCCAGGCTTGGCCGCGTGCTCTGCTTCCACGAACGGAGGTATCACCGTGACATCGCTCGTCGGCGAGTTCTTTCTCAACCTCATCGAGCAGGATCGCATCTGGAAGACACGGGAGGGCCGGGTTCTTCTGGTCGAGGAGCTGGAGCCGCGCCACCGGGCGAACGTGCTGACCATGCTCGGGCGCCGGGCGCCAGGACTCTACCGCGAGTGGATCCGGGAGTTCCTGGACGAGGGTGTGACCTATGCGCAGCTCGTCGATGCCGGCGTCGTGACCGGCGACCCCGGCGGCTCTCGGCCAATTGACATCGAAGGCTGGTTCGAGTCCCAGCCGCTCATCCGTCGTCTGCGCCAGCTCGAGGCTGACAGCACGGGCGCGGTCGTCGATCGCTGACCAGCCGTGGCGAGCAGCGCTGGCCATCGACGGCCGCTCAACCCCACCGGCCGCGGTCGTCACAGCCCCAGGGCGGGGCCGTCCAGGGTCGCGGGCTGGGCCATCCTGGTCAGGAGGACCTCAAGGTCGTCAGGACTCCGGGAGGTGGCGTCCGCTGCCGGAAGTCCGGAGCAGCGCTCGACCACCCCGGCCACCCGATCCAGGTTCGTCCTCGCTACTTCCTTGTCGTCCACGAGGACGTGGTGGTAGCCGATCCGATCAAGCAGGTCGTCGAGACCTCCGGCGTCGTACCGGGACGCCGACGAAGTTGGGCGACCCTGGCCTGCTCGCCAATCAGCCAGCGACTCCGTCACCGTCTCGATGTTGCGGAGGGCGGTCGTGCGGTCGTCCACGAGGAAGTGCTGATAGGCGAGCGTCTCGAGGAGCTCATCGAGTTCGTGGTTCGCAGGACCGGGCTTGTCCGGCTCGGACGACGGCGGCTGCGGGACAATGCTCGTGGGTCCGTATGCCACGTGGGTGCCTCTGTGCTCTGCGACGCCGGTGGCCAAGTTGCGGTCGGTTCTCGGGACGGCGGCGGCCAAGTCGTCTCGGAACCGTTCCGCCCCCACCGCCCGGACCCAGCCGTTCAGGTCACCGAACTCGGCTGGGACGTGCAGTTCGACCACCCGTTCGGCCGCTCCGGCCCGGGCAAGGAACTCGCCCAGCCGCTCGGCGCCGCGCTGCCCGCGGTGGTCGGCGTCGAAGGCCAGCACGAGGGGCTCCGTCGGATAGCGCTCGACGAGGTGTCGGGCGAGGCGCTCGTCGGGGAGGCCGGCTCCGAGAACGGCGGCGGATCGGTAGCCGGCTTGGGCGGCGGTGAGGGCGTCGGGCAGACCCTCGCAGACGAGGATGACGTCGTCGGCGCGGCCCGGGTCGCCGGGCCCGGGGTGGGCCAGGCGTACCTCGCCAAGGCGAGGCGATGCGGGGACAATGCTGCCGGAGGGATTGTCGTACTTGCGTCCGTTGGGCGAGAGGTAGCGGGCCTGGAGGTAGATGGCGCGGCCCTGCCCGTCCAGGAGAGGGAACACCACGGCGGGTCCGCCTCGGGGCAGTCCAGCGTCTCGGGGAAGTGCGCGGGGGCCCGGATCGGCCCCCACTCGGTTAGCCCGAAGTACGGCGTCGTCCAGGCCCCGGTTGGCGAGGTAGCGACGCATGACCCTGCCGTTCGGTCCCCACAGCCAGTCCTCGCAGGCGGAGACGTAGGCCTCGAGGGCGGGAGAAGGGTCAGGCAAAGGAAGGGAAGACGGAGGTTCGGCTCGTGGCCGGATCGGACTCGGCGTCCAGGGTGCTGCAGCTTCAGGTGCGCCGGCTCGCCGGCCGAGGAGTTCCAGCGCCTCGGGGAACCGCACCCCTTCGGTCCGCATGACGAGGTCGATGGCGGTACCGCCGGCGCCGCAACCGTGGCAGTGCCAGCGTTCGATGTCGTTGCGTGGCCGGAAGACGGTGACCGGCGGGGTCTGGCCCGTCTGCGGGCCGTGGTGGAGATCAGGGCAGGGCCAGCTGGCGCTACGGCCCCGGCCCTTATGGGGCCCGAGAAGTTCGTCGCACAGTTGGCCAAGGTCGATACGGGCGAGGACGTCATCCCGGTCGTAACCCATGGGCGGGCTCCCTTCCTACTGAAGAGGTCGCCCAACAACTGGCGGACGTGACACTGGTTCGCGACGGTCGGTGCCGCACCCGCGTCGCGTTCGGGTATCTGGGCCGCCATTTGTTCAGCGTGGGAGTCCATCCGCTCTACGTCCTGCGAACCACCGTTTATGGGCAGCGCCACCGAGATTGCGGGCCGGGCCGTCCGGCGCCAGGAAGCCGCTCGTCCACCTCGACGGCGGGAAAGGGGCATTCCGTCATGATCACCCCGTATCGGCGTTATAGGACCGTGACGGGCAATCCGGGCCCCGACCGGGTTAGCCCTGGGCCAACAACGGGAACCCCGACCCCTCGACGGGCGAACAAGATGAAAACACCGAACACCATTGCGGGCCGGGCCACCGGCGGACTCCTGATCCTGACGCTGTTCCTCGGCGCCTGCAGCCGCGGGGACGACGAGAAGGCGGAGCCCGGCCGTTCCGAGGGGACGGTCGCTGCCACGGCGTCGAGCAGCACGACAGCGACGACCAGTCCCGGTGCCGGGATGGTGGCAGCGGTAGAGGCGGCTTATCGGGAGGCGACCGCTGCAGAGATCCAGTACATGAGCGAGACCGGGCCGTTCGATCCGAACGAGTTCAAGGAACGGGTGGGCCGCTTCCTGACGGGCACGCAGTACGACGTCTCGTTTAAGGAAGCTCAACGACGCCGCCTCCTCGGGGAGGTCTTCGACCCGCCTGGTCTTCAGCCCGGCGAGATCGCCCCGGTCGTTACGATCGCCGGCCCGGACAAGGCAATCGTCCGTGATTGCGAAGCCGACCACGCGACCGTGAAGGCCTCAACGCGAGAGCGAGTCGACCCGCCGCTGGAGGGACGAGAGCTCGTCGTGGTCGAGATGGTGCTGGAGGACGGTCAGTGGAAGATTGCCGGCAGCACGGCGAGGGGTGAACCATGTTCCGTCTGAGGGCGGTTGGTTTCTGCGTCGCCGTGCTGGTCGCGCTCATGATGCCAGTGGATCCGGCTGCGGCCAGGGGCAGTCGCAGTGCCACCGCAACGTGCGACAACGCAGGCTGTGTTTCCGGAGCGAAGAGCGTTGAGGAGATCCCCGGGCGCCCTTCACGCCGGCGCAGACGTAGCCCCAGTTCTTGTACCTTCCGGGCCACCGAGATCCCCGATGGCACTCCGGTGTATCGCCCAGACGGTTCGGTGATCGAAGTCGACGGCACCGGCCGCTGGTACGAGAAGCGCTGCGAGACGGTGGTGGCTGAGCCGCGCTATGTCGACCCGGTACTGGGGCCTGCCTACGGGACGGGAAGCTTCACGCCGCGAGAGACGAGCGAACTGGTGTACCTGCGGCGTCGACCGGTGCAGCCCGCCGAGATCGCCATGGAAGCACTCGGCCATCTCCCGCTGCCGGCGCCAACGATCGCGACGAGCCCCCCGTCCGAGTTCGACTCCGTGGTCAACGTGCCGGTGTTCCTGTCGGTCGATGCGGCGGAGTGGAGCACCCGGTCGGTCACCACCGGCGTGCCCGGCGTGTCCGTCGAGGTGCGGGCGGAGCCGCAGCGGGTCGAGTGGGACATGGGCACCGGCGACGTCGTGATCTGCGAGGGACCTGGGACGCCCTACGACTTCTCCCGGCCCGAAGGCGACCAGGTGGCGGATTGCACCTACACCTACCGGCGAACCTCGGTTGGCCAGCCCAACGAGCGGTTCCCCGTGACCGCCACGGTGGTGTGGCGGGCGTCGTGGTCGGTGGTTGGTGCACCGGGTGGCGGCGACCTGGGTGAGGTACGCCGCTCCTCGTCCACCGCGCTGCGGGTGGCCCAGGTCCAGACCCTGAACGTGAACTGATCCGAGGAGGACCCCGTGCCTGCCGTGTCCACCCCGCCTCGCGCTGCATCGACCCCGAGGCTCACCTCCGCAGCCGCCCTGCCGCCCCTGGGTCGCAAGGTCTCCCGTCCGCTGCTCGGGGTCGGCGTCGTCGTCGTGGTGCTCTGCGCCTTGGCGTTCGCCAGCGTGTACTCGGGTGCTGCCGAGCGCACCCTCGTGTTGGCGGTGGCGAAGGATGTCGCGCCCGGCGACGCCATCGGCGACGCCGATCTCCGCGACGTGGAACTCTCCGTCGGCCCCGGCATCAAGGCGATCCCTGCATCGGACCGAAAGACGGTGGTCGGTCAGCGGGCGGCCGTGGCCCTCGCGCCCGGCTCCTTGCTGACACGCAGCCAGCTGGCGGCCGGTCCGAGGCTGGCGGCAGGAGAGGCACTGGTGCCCGTCGCATTGGCGTCAGGCCGGTTCCCACCTGAGCTCGGCCCGGGGGACACGGTGGCGGTGGTGGCGACGGCTCCAGGCGGGTCGGCGCTGTTCGACACGACGCAACAAACGATGGTGACCCATGACGGGAGTAGCTCCGGAACCACTCCCGTGCTGGTGCAGGCGAAGGTGCTGTCGGTCCGTCCCGACACGGCGCCAACCCGCGGTGCGCTCATCTCGCTGGTCGTGGACGACAAGGTCGCCCCGACGGTCCTGGCCGCGGGCGCCGCGGGACGGGTTGGCCTCCTCCTGGTCGGGAGCGACCAGTGACCTCCGGCAACGGGGCGGCGCCGAAGGCGCGGCGGCTGATCGCGGTGGCTCAGGCCCGCTCGTCCGGCGCGACGACTGCCGCGCTGGCCCTGGGGTTGTGCTGGCCCCGCCCAGCCCTCGTGGCCGAGCTCGACCCCGCCGGCGGAGTTCTTGCCGCCCGCTTCGGGCTCTCCCCCAACCCGGGGCTGCTCAGCCTGGCCGCCTCCGATAGCGCGGCGGGCCTCGCCCTGCAGGCCCACACGCAGCCGCTGGGCGCCTTGCCGGCGATCCTCGGCCCCGTCGGCCCGGAAGCCGCCTCCGCCGCCCTCAGCCGGCTCCTCCCGGAGCTCCCCCATGTCCTATCAGCGTTCGATGTCGACGTCATCGCCGACTGCGGGCGTCTTGCCGCCGGAGGCGGGCCGACGGTCGGAGTGTTGACGGCCGCCTCCCTGGTCGTATTGGCGGTCCGGCCAACGGCGGATGGCGTCGCCGATCTCCGCCACCGTCTGGACCTCCTCGCTCCCGATGTCCGGGCCCGGACGGTCGTCGCCCTCATCGGATCGGAGCCCTACCCGCCGGCCGAGGTCGCCGCCGTCCTTGATGTCGAGGTGGCCGGCACGCTGGCCTGGGACCCTTCCGCCGCCGACCTCTTGGCATCGGGAGTCACGGAGGGCATGCGTTTGGGACGCAGCAGCCTGTGGCGCTCGGCACGAACCCTCGCTGAGAGTCTCGCCCACCGCCTGGACCAGTCGATCCCGGCGTCACCCGCCGGTCTCGCCGCCCGGCTGGTGCCCTGGAGGTCGTGATGCTCGATTACGACGCCGTCGCCGAGTTGCGCCAACGGGTGTCGGATCGCTTGGCCGAGGAAGCCGCCCGCCGGCGGACCAGCGGCCAAGCGCCACTCGGCGCCGAAGAGGAGCGGGCACTGGCTGCTCGCCTTACCGCCGAGGCGCTCCAGGAAGAATCCGTCGCCCGCCTCGCCGACGGCCTCGCCGCTCGGGGCCGGGCGGAAGTGCAGGAGATCGCCGAGGCGGTCGACGCCCTGCTGTTCGGGATGGGGCGCATCCAGCGCTACTTGAACAACGCGGACATCGACAACGTCGTCATCCATGGGGCGGAGTCGGTGGTGATCGAGTGGTGCAACGGCACGGTCACCGAGGAGCCGTCGCCGTGGACGAGCACCGACGAACTCGAAGCGGAGATCCGCTCCATCGCGGCACGCCACGGCCGGACGGAACGGCGCTTCGACACCGGTCACCCCCGGCTGGATATCCGGCTTCCCGAGGGGAGCCGGCTGACGGCGGTGATGTCGGTGGTCCACACCACCACGGTGGTGATCCGCCGGCACCGGTTCTTAGATCTTGACCTCGGTGATCTCGAACGGCTCGGCACGATCGACGGCCGGCTGCGCCACTTCCTCGAGACGTGTGTGATGAGCGGTCAGAACACTCTGGTGGCGGGGAAGACGAACGTGGGCAAGACGACCCTGCTGCGGGCCTTGCTCGCCTGCTGCGACCCGCTGGAACACATCGTCACCATCGAGACGTCGCTCGAGCTGGGCCTCCACACGTTGCGCCACCGCCACCGCCACGTCACGGCCCTGGAAGCCCGGGAGGCCAACGCCGAAGGGGAAGGCGAGGTGAGCGTGGCCACCATGGTGACCTGGGCCTTGCGCCTCAACCCCGACCGGATGGTGGTGGGGGAGGTACTGGGCGACGAGGTGCTGCCCATGCTCAACGCCATGGGCAACGGCGCGTCCGGGTCCATGACCACCCTGCACGCCCGCTCCTCGGAGGCGGTGGCCCGGAGGCTGGCCGCCTACGCCTCCCAGGCGCCTCGGCCCATCGACGCCCCCCGCACCGCCGGGCTGGCGGTGGATGCCCTCGACATCATCGTGTTCCTCGACAAGGTCCCCGACGACCAGGGACGCCGCCGAAGGGTGGTCACCTCGGTACGGGAGGTCATCGGTCTGAGCGACGGCACCCTCCAGACCCAGGAGCTGTTCACCCCGGGCGCGGACGGGCGAGCAGTACCGGCGCCGATCCTCCCCCAGCGGCTCTTCGAACTGGAATGCGCCGGGCTGGACCGGTCGGTGTTCGTCACGGAAGGGAGTTGGCGATGATGGCGGCGGTGGCCCTCGGCGCCGGCGTCGGGGTCGGGGCGTGTCTGGTGGCCGCCGGGTTCGCAGGTGTGGATCTGCGGATTCCCCGGGGTTGGTCGTCAACGCGTCTGGCCCTGGCCCTGGCGGTGGGCACCGGCTTGTTTGCCCTGACCCGGTTCCCGGTGGCGCTCCCGGCCGGCGCCGCCCTGGGTGCGGCGCTGCCCGGCATTGTGTCCGCCCGGCGCCACCGGCGCGAGAGCCTGGCCCGGGTGCAGGCGCTCGCCACCCTTGCGGAGATCATCCGGGACACCACCGCCGCCGGTCTGGGCCTCGGCGAGGCCCTGCGGGCCGCCGCCCGGGTCGCCCCCGGGCCGCTCGCCGCCGAGCTGGCAGTGCTGGAGCAGCGCCTCGCCCGCCAGCCGCTTGCGGAGGCGCTGCGAGCATTCGCCGCCGACGTCGACGACTCCCTGTGCGATCTCGTGGTCGCGTCCTTGCTGCTGGCGGAGCGGCGATCGGGGAGCCTCGAGGGGGTCCTGTCCGGGCTGGCCGCCAACGCCCGGGAGGAAGCTGCCCTTCGAGCCCGGATCGAAGCGGGCCGGGCCGGCCTGGAGACCTCTGCCGCCGTGGTGAGCGCCACGACGCTGGCGCTGGTCGGCTACTTCGTTGCCTTCCGCGCCGACTATCTCGATCCCTACCGGGGGCTCCTCGGACAGGGAGTGCTCTGCCTCATCGGCGGTTGCTTCGCCGTCTCCTTCGTATGGCTGGGGCGGCTCCGGCGAGCCGATACACCACCCCGCCTGCTCACCCGGGGGGCGCACTCGTGATTGCCACGCTGCTGTTGGGGGCGGGGTTCGGCCTCGGCCTGTTCTGCATCGTCGCCGCGCTGCGACTGCGCCGGCCGCCCTTGGTCGCCGTGCTGGCCCGCTTGGAGACCACCTCGCTGCCGGCCACCGCAGGCCGGGATGTGGCGCTCTCCCGCCGGTTCGGCCGCCACGCGGCCGGTGCTCTCCAACAGGTTGGGATCCGGGCACCCCGGGGCGCTGACGCCGACTTGCGGGCCACGGGTCGCACCGAGGAATCGCTTGCCGTCGAGCGCCTCACGGTCGCACTGTGCGGGGCGGCCCTCGGTGTCGCCTCCAGCCAGATCCTCGCCGCAGCGGGTCTTGCCGTTCCACTCGGTGTGCGGCTCGTCTTCCCAGTGGCACTGGCCGCCGGCGGCTTCCACCTTCCGCTGTTCACACTGCGGTCGGTGGCTGCCGAGCGGCGCCGCCAGGCCCGCGTCGGCGTCGGCGCCTACCTCGACCTCGTCGGCGTCGCGCTCTCCGCCGGGGCCGGGGTGGAAGAAGCCATGGTCGACGCCGCCCGCATTGGCGACGGGTGGGTATTCGACGAACTCGCCGCCGCCCTCACGGCCGCTCGTCGTTCCGGCGAACCCCCCTGGGTGGCGCTGGCCCGGCTCGGCACCGACCTCGGCGTGGCTGAACTTGCCGAGCTTGCCGCGACGCTGTCGCTGGCCGGCACCGAAGGTGCCCGCGCTCGCGACAGTCTCCTCGCCAAAGCCCGGTCCCTGCGGAGGGACCAGTTGGCCCAGACCGAAGCCAGCGCGCTGCGCCGCACCGAGGCCGCTCATCTCCCTCTGGTGCTCCAGCTCGTGGGCTTCGTGGCCCTGCTCCTCTACCCGGCCTTCCTGCGCCTGATGGCCGGCCTGGCATGACCATCACCATCCCGACTTAGGAGGACACCCAATGCCCGGTGTTGATGTCATCCCCACTCTCCGCTACTTGGCGGCGCTCATCGACAGCCGCCGCCGAGACGAGCACGGCGTCACCACCACCGAGATGGCCGTGGTGGTCGCCGCCCTCGTCATCCTCGCCGCCACCGCCGCTGCCGTGATCGGCTCCAAGGTGATGGCCAAAGTCAACGACATCTCCCTCTAGCGACAACGGAGATGGACCGCTGCCGCCATCGCTACTGCCGTGGTTGCTCGCGAAGCGAGTCGGGGATCTCCACGATCGAGACGGTGTTCGTCCTCCCCGTGCTCTTCTTCGCCATCACGGTGTTGGCGCAGGCCGCCGTGGTGCTTCATGCGCGGCGGGTGGTCCACGCCGCCGCCCAGGACGGCGCCGCTGCCGCCCGGGTTGTCGACGGTTCCGCCGAAGCGGGGCGCATCGCAGCCCTCGACACGCTCCGCCAGCTGGCCCCGAAGGCATTGGAGGAACCAATCGTGAGCGCCACCCGCGACGACGACGTGGCCCGGGTCGAAGTGCGCGCCCACGCCCCCGGACCTCTCTTCGACGTGGCGCTCCGAGCGGCCTCCACCGGGGTGGTGGAGCGGTTCCGACCCGAACGGAGCCGACCATGACCGGGCGGCCCGGGAAGGAGCGAGGAGCGGCCACCATCGAAGTCGCCCTGCTGGTCCCGGTGATCATCGTGCTCTTGGTCTTCACCATCGCCGGTGCCCGCCTCGTCGACACCCGAGGGGCAATCGACGGTGCCGCCCGTGACGCCGCCCGGGCGGCGTCACTCCAACCTTCACCCGACGCCGCCCGGGCCGCCGCCGAGGACTCCGTCGGGGCGAACCTCGACCAGCGAGGGCGTACCTGCGCGCCCCGCCGCGTGGCCGTGGACGTGTCTCGCTTCGCTCCGGGCGGCACCGTGGCCGTCGAGGTCACCTGCGGTGTCGGTCTCGACGACCTCGCCTTTCCCGGTCTGCCCGGGACAAAGATCCTCACCAGCCGCTTCGTGGCTCCCATCGACCCCCTGGGAATGCGACCATGACCGGGCGCCACGCGGATGAGTGCGGCTCGATGACCGCCTTCCTGGCCATCTTCATGGTCGCCCTGGTTGCGCTCTCCGGACTCGTCATCGACGGCGGCCGCGGCCTGATCGAGAAGCGCCGAGCGATCGACGAAGCCCGGGCGGCCGCCCGGGCTGGTGCCGGAGCGCTGGCCATCGCTCCCCTCAGGCAGGGCGGCACCTACACCCTTAATCCCCAGGCGGCCGAAGACGCCGCCCGTGCCTACCTGGCCGCCACCGGCCACGACGGGCAGGTCTCCGTGGCCGACGACCTCGTCGAGGTGCGGGTCCGCATCAGCCAACCCACCGTGCTCCTCGGCGTTCTCGGCCTCCGAGAACTCTCCCTCGAAGGCATCGGGCGGGCGCGAGCCGTCCATGGTGTCACCCGGGAGGAACCTTGAGCCCTCACCCCACGCTCAGCCGCCGCCACGAACTGGTGCGCGGCGTCGGCGGCCTGGCCGCCCTTGTGGCCCTGGTGTTCGGTGTGCCCGCAGCGCTCGCCGTCCTCGCTGGCTGGCCTCTTCCCCGCCAGCTGCCGAGCTTCAACGAGGTTGCCTCAGTCCTGTCCTCTCGAGCCGAGCTGCCTGCCGCCACCGTCTTCAAAGCGGTCGCTCTCGTCGGCTGGGTCGCCTGGGTCGAGATCACCCTCGCCGTCGTCGCGGACGTGGCCGCCCGCATCCGCCAGCGCTCCGCCCCGGCGTTGCACCTCCCCATGGCCGGTGCCGCCCAGGCGCTCGCCGGGCGGCTCGTCACTTCGGTGCTGCTTCTCGCCTCTCCACTGCTGGGCCGGGCCGACGCCGTGCCGCCTGCCCGTCCGCTGGCAGCAATCACGGCCACTGCGCTCTCGCCGGTGCCGCCGCAGGTCCTCGCCCATCCGACGCCGCCCGAACCGTTCCCTTCGGGAACGAAGAGCTACACGGTGCGTCCCGGCGACTGCCTCTCCCAGATCGCCGAAGATCATCTGGGCGACGGCCGGCGCTACCCGGAAATCTTCGATCTCAACCGGGGCCGCATCCAGCCTGATGGTGACGCCCTCAGGGACGAAGATCTCATCCGTCCGAACTGGCGTCTCGCCATGCCGTCCGACGCCTCCGGTGTCGAGATCGAGTCCTCGTCACCTCCGGCGCCAGAAGCGCCCGTGCCGATGCCGGATCCTCCTGCCCCTCCACCGGCCACGACTCCGCCCGAGCTCCAGGCCCCTTCCACGCCAGCGCCAGTCTCCGACGGAACCCCTGACGGCGAGGCGACCACACCTACGCATGCGCCGTCCGAGGTCGCCCGAGAGTCGGCACCTGCCGCGGCGCCCGCGCCGGCGGGCCACGGCAACGGCGACACCACAGCGCCGGCCCCGACCCGCGCCTTCCGGTTCGCCGTCCCCACCCTCCTCGCCGGTCTCGCCGTGTCCCACCTCGCCCGCCTGCGGGCCGCACAACAGCG
Source organism: Actinomycetota bacterium (assembly GCA_040756995.1). Taxonomy (GTDB): domain Bacteria; phylum Actinomycetota; class Acidimicrobiia; order IMCC26256; family BP-133; genus BP-133. Next base: position 265,929 of record JBFLYK010000001.1, read on the forward strand.
TCATCGACGCCGCGGACGAGCCGTTCCGCCGCCCCCCGCACCGCTCCAGGAGGCAGAGACCGTCCTCCGGGCCATCGCCGACGAAGATTCTGCAGCCTGGATCGATGGTGCCGTCCGCTATCTGTGGTCCGTCCTCGAAACCAGTCAACCCTTTGAAGCCCCGAGCGTCTTCGCGGTGCGCGCCGGACGGTTCGGCGTCGAGTTCCTCCTCGACCGTCCCGCCCAGGCCCCCAAAGGGTTCGTCGCCGCCGACGGCGACCGGGTGTGGCGCCTCGACCCGGCCATCGACCTCACGGCCCTCCGCCAGCTCGCCGAAGGCCAGTCCCCTGCGCTTCCCGCTCTCCTCAGCGTCGGCGAGACCCCCGAAGGGCCGCTCCTCGTCGACCTTGAAACCGCCGGCAGCCTCGCTGTCGAAGGCGAACCGACCCGGGTCTCAGGTTTCCTCGCTGCCGCCGCCGTGGAGCTGGCCAGCGCCCCGTGGGCCGAAGACATCCCCGTGGTCCTTATCGGCGGCGACCCGCACCTCCTCCAGCTCGAACGCGTCGAACGCGTCGACGCCGATGCAGCTATCGCCCGCTTTCCCAATCCCTCAACGGCGAACACCGAAGATCGGCCTTCGCGCCTCGCCGCCCGGGTCACCCCACCCGCCTGCGACGCGCTCGCCCCCACGGCCGTGATCGTCGCCCCCGGCGCCGACGCAGCAGTCGTCGCCTCGCTGGCCAGCACCGCCCGGCCCGGGCGCGGCGTCGTCCTGGCTGCCCCGGGGCCTTTCCCGGAGGCGGGCCTGCGATTGCACATCGATGCCGACGGCACAGCGCGGCTCGAACCGCTTGGGATCGAGCTCACCAGCACCGTCGACCAGGAAGCCGTTGACGCCATCGGCGAGCTCTTCGCTCAGGCGACCGACACCGACGATGTTCCGCTGATGACGGAACCGCCGGACACGGTGATGAGCGAAGACGCCGAACAGCCCCAGCGTTGGGTGCGCGTCCTCGGCCCAGTGGAGATCGACTGGGCCGGCAAGCCGCCCCGGCCCCGCTCCGCCGAGGTCGTCGCCTACCTCGCCACCAGCGACCGTCCCGTGCCGGTCGAACGGCTCAAGGTCGCGCTGTGGCCCAACCCCAAAGACGGCGAAGTGGCCAGCACCACCTTCCGGTCCACCGTCTCCCGAGCCCGGGGCGCCCTCGGTCAAGACGCCGAAGGCCACGACTACCTCCCGGACGTCGAGGGCGGCTGTCTGCGGCTGCGGCCTGAGATCGGCTGCGACTGGCGCCGCTTCCGCCAGCTCGTGGCCCTCGCCCACACCGCGCCCAGCGCCGAAGCCATCGAGCACTACCGGTCCGCCCTCGCCCTCGTGCGCGGCGCGCCCTTTACCGACGCGCCAAAGGGCTACTACGGCTGGGCCTACGCCAGCCTGGTCTACGAGATCGAAACCGCGGTCGCCGACGCCGCCGAACGGATGGCGGAACTGTCGCTCGACACCAACGAACCGAAACTGGCGGAATGGGCCGTCCGTCGAGGCCTCATGGTCAGCCCCGCCCGGGAAGCCCTCCACCAACTCCGTATGCGAGCCGCCGCCGTCCAAGGAGACCGCGCGGGCATCGAACGAGCCTGGAAAGAACTGCGCCTCGCCCTTCGCTCCAACATCGGGCCGCTCGAAGAACCCCGAGCGGACACCATTGCTCTCTACGAGACCCTGACTGGACCGCAGCCAATCAGAACGGCAAGCGCCGACAGCGCCGCACACGAGCACCGCGAACGAGCTGCACGCGCCAGCTGACGCCGGCCGGGCGGTCGCCTGCTGCCTTCCCACGGCGACAACCGAGCGCTCTTGAAATCCGACACCGCCCCGATCCGCTGTCTGCGCCTCTCCATTGAACGCTCGGTGACCGTCACATCGACGGAGAGAGAAATTCTCGCATCCGCGGCGAATACCGCGTAACGGACAAGCGGGGTCTTCGTTGAATGTGCGATCGGGCCGAACCCAGCTCACCAGCCCGCCTCGCTTCGAAAGGTGCCTCTCCATGCGCATGTTCTTCCTGCTCGCCGCGGCCGTCTCTCTGCTGTTTGCTCCGCCGGCATTCGCCGGTGACAAGCATGCGGAGCACGATTCGGTCTGCCGGGTGCCCGACATCGAGCTCAGCTACGACACCGAGACGTTCACCACCCTCGTGTCGCTGCCGGCCAGCGGTTGTCGCAGCCGGGAACACACGATCTTCCGCCTGACCGCGTCGATTTCCCGGCTCGACCATGGTGGCGGCCGCGATGTGGCGGAGCGGTCGACCGAGTGCGGCCCGTTCCGCTCTGCCGACGACTTCGAATCCGACCAGGAGCCGCCCAGGTACTTCTGCAACCTGGCCGTTTGGATCGACCACCCCACGATCGAAGAGAACGTCCAGTACGACGTCGAGGTGACCTACCCGGGCGCGGCCACCGAGCGGACGGCGAAGGTGTTCACCTTCTGCAGCTCCAACGGCAAAGACGCCTCGTGCGAGCACTAGCCGAACCGCGAAAGGGTTCTCAGATGAAACGAACGCTCGTTGCGATTGCCTTCACTGCCGCCGTCAGCGTCTGTCTGCCCGGTGCCAGCTTCGCTGTCCCGCCCGGCGGCGGTGGATGTGCCGAGCCGGGCCCCGAGCGCACCTATACAAGCAGCCACCTCGTATACCGCCTCGCGGTTGATCTGACCGGCTGCAGCTGGTGGGACGGTTCTCCTATCAAGCTCGAAGCCGACCTCGAACGGCTCGATGGAACCGGCGGCCACGGCGCCTGGTCGGGCACGGTCTGCGGCCTCCTCGCCATCCACCCCGACAACAACGAAGGACCAGCGAAGAACGAAGCGGCGACGCCGAAGTCCGGTGCCTGCGAAGTCCAGGTGGCGATCGAGCACCCTCCTGCTGAAGCTGCGTACTACCGCGGCGAGGTGACGTTCCCGTGGGAGGGTCGGCAGCGGACCATGTCTTTTACCGCACTGTGCGGACAGCCAGCTGGCTGCCTCGACCTGCCCGCCGACGTCATGCCAACCCTCTCCTCCGTCGGCGACAAGATCATCGGCTAGGGCCGCGCCTACTGAAGGAACCGGTGACCGTCGATCCGCGCACTCGACCGACAATTCAGTCGGACGCGGTGTTCACGAACGCCTTCATCGCCTCGCTATCCATCCATGCCAAGGAGGAGACACTCCATGAAGAAGTTCGCCGTCGCTCTTATCCTGGCCGGCATGACGACCATCACGCCGGGCTTCTCGAGCACCGCCTGGGCCTCGAAGAACTGCCCCGACGGCAGCCACCCCGGAAAGGGACCCGACCCCAAGAAGGTGTACTGCTACGACAACAACGACCCCTCGCAGATCGTGAAGATCATCTCATAGTGACCGACGCCTCGTTCAAGATCCGCCCGGCAACCAGCGACGACCGGGAGATCGTGACCCGCATCTTCGACACTGCCAATCCAGCCTGGGCGACGAGCACAGCCCAGTACCGTCGAGGGCCCCGTCTTGATCCGACCAACGGGATCTCCCTAGTGGCTGAACGAGCCGGGAAGGTCGTGGGAGCCGCCCGGGGCAACGAGGCCCTGGAAGGCCTCTTACCTCGACCGGGAACATTCAGCGCCAGAGTGGCTGTCGACCCCTGCACCCTCGGCCACGGCATCGGCAGCCGTCTCTGGACGGCCATCCGGGAATGGCTCGATCGCCAAACTCATTGCGAAGTCGTTCTCTCCTGGGCCGATCGCGACGACGAGCGGACGGTCGCCATCGCCGCCCACTGGGGATTCGACCGCCAACCCGGCTCGATTGAGGACCCCGCCGATCTCAATGCGGACGAGCCATGGGCGTGGAACTACGAGCTGAAGACCCAAGATTGTCGGTTGGAGGCACCCAATGACTGTCGCGCCGGCGTCTCCATCTCACCGCTTGCCGAAGTGGTTGCTGATCGCCGGCTCGTGGCCTCGCTCCACGAGGCACACGAGGAGTGTCGCGCCGACGTACCGGCCTGGGAACCGTACGAGCCGAAACCGCTCCAGCAGTTCATCGTCACTCAGGAACAGCGACTCGCCGATGGCGGCTTCGGTTGGGTCGCTCACCGCAGCGATGAAGTTCTCGCCGCAACCTTCGCCGAGCGAGCCGCCTTGGTCCCCATGGTGCACAACGATTTCACCATGGTCCGCCGCAGTGCCAGAGGCCAAGGGCTTGCCTTGGCGGTGAAGCACTGTCTGATTCAGGATGCCGCTGCCGGCAGGATCGACCGAATCATGACTGAAGTCAGGACCGACAACCAGCCAATGCTGGCAGTGAACGCCACCCTCGGCTTCCGTCGTATCACAATGCGGCGCCTCTCCCGAGCACTGTAGGACTGCCGGCGCCGCGAGGCTGGCCGCTACGCGTCCACTACTACTCAAGGCCTGGAAGAGCCAACTGGGCGCCCTGGTAGGGATCCCATGCGGGGCAACGGACTGAGCGGCCACCTTCCACCGCAGTGGCTCTCCGCTCCGGCTGGCGGTAAGGCAGAGGAGTTCGACCGCGTCGATCATTTCCGCTGCAGGGACGCCGAGGCCGGCGTGCGTGACGAGCGGTACCGCCCGTCCCAGACGGCCAGGTTGAGGCGGAATGTCGCCGAGGACCCGGCGGGCTCGCTCCAGTTCGAGGAGATCGGCGTCGCCGTGCTCCAGGAGCTTGTCCCACCAGCGGGCGAGCGGACGGCTCGCTCGGCCGACAGTGGCAAGGTCGATGAGTTCGCCCATCACCCGAACAACTGGCGGGTAGGGCTGGCGAACACGACGGTTCCGCCCTGCCGGAACTTTCCGCGTCGCGATTGCGCTTCTCACCCGCCATTCGTTGGAGGCAAGCAGGCGAAGGAGGAGCTCATGAAGGTTGCGTTGTTGCTCGCTCAGGTGTCGGTCAATCCGACGTCAGCCGGGATGCCGGGTGCCGAGTTGCTCGGCCGAATGCTGAACTGGCTGGGTCAGCTCGCCCTGTGGGGAAGTCTGGCGTCCATCCTGGCCGGCGCTGCCGTCTATGGCTTGGCGCAGCACAGCGGCCATGCTTACGGGGCGACCAAGGGCCGGACGCTGGCGCTGGCCGGGGTGCTGGGCGCGATCCTGGCCGGTCTCGCCCCAACCGTGGTGAACATGTTCTACTCGGCGGCCCGGTCGGGCTGATCATGGCCGTCTCCATCCAGGCGGTGGCCAATCCCGTCGAGGTGGTCACCGACCCGCTCGGCACCCTGATCGGTGGCGGAGTCGACGCCACCGCCGGTGCGATCCTCCGCATGTTGGGCCAAGCCGTGGTGTCGGGACTGGCCGACGCCGCCCGGCGGGTGGCCGAAGGGGTGCTCTCCTTCCTGGACGCCTCGTCGGGTATCCACCTCGACTCCGGCTGGTGGGCGGGCGAGCGCACTCGGGCGGTCCTCGCCGTGGTCGGCACCCTGTCAGTGGGACTCCTCGTGGCTTGCTGCTTCCTGGCGCTCCTGCAGGGGCTGCTGGCCGGGGATCCGGGAGCGATGATGCGGGCCGTACTGCGTGAGGTGCCCGTTTCCGTGGCGGGCACCGTCCTGCTGGTCGGGATCACCTCAATGCTGCTGCGTCTCACGGATGCGGCCTCGGCGGCGGTCCTCGAGGGCGCCCCCGCCAACGTCGGCGCCTTCCTGGCCCGCCTGTCCTCGGCGGGAGCCGTTACCGGCAACGGGCTCCTCGGCGCGGTCGTGCTCGTCGTGTTCGTGTTGGGTGGCCTGCTGGTGTGGATCGAACTCCTGGTGCGTTCCGCGCTGCTGTATCTGCTCTTGGCCTTCGCTCCGCTCACCCTGGCGGTGCGGGTGTGGCCGGTGGCGCGGGGCACGTTCCGGCGCCTGGCCGAGCTGGGGGTGGCACTGATCGTCTCCAAGTTCGCCATTGCACTGGCGCTGGCGCTCGGCGCCGCCGCGCTGGCCGGTGATGGGCCCGAAACCGGGCTGTCGAGCGCCGAAGGGGCCGGCTTGTCGTTGAGCGGGCTGCTCGCCGGTGCGTCGCTCATGGTGCTCGCCGCCTTCACACCCTTCGTGGTGTTGCGGCTCTTGCCCATCGTCGAAGCGGCCGTCGTCGCGCAGGGCATCAGCCGGACCCCGGTCCGGGCCGGCCAGGCGGGAATGCAGGGCGCCTACTACGCCCAGGGCCTTCACCGCATGGCCGCCGGAAGTCGCGTCTCGTCTGGGAGACCGGGCGGCCTGACGCCGGTGGGAGGTGCAGGCGGGGCGGGCGGCGGAACTCAGGGTGGGTCGCCGCGTCCGCCCGGCGGCGGCGCCCCTCGTAGGGGCCCGGGTGGGCCGAACGGATCCAACGGGAACGGGACAGTCCGAACCAGCCCGAACAGCAGCGCTGCAGCGGGGAACGATGGAGTGGCCAGCGGCACCGGCTCTTCTCCCGCGTCGACTTCGAATTCAAGCTCGAGCCGTTCGACCGGCCCGGCCGCCGGCACGGTGCCTGTTGGCGTCCGCCGCGGCAGTGCCCGTCAACAGCAGCAAGAAACAGGAGGCCCACGGTGACGACCCGCACGTATCGCCTCGCGCCCCGGGACCGCACCGGCTGGTTCTTGGGGCTGGACGCCCCGCAGGTACTGGTCCTCGGAGGCGGCCTCCTTCTCGCCTCACTCCTCGCCAGTCAGGGGGCGCACCCGGCGATGGTCATCGTCCCGGCGGTGGTCGGCACGGTATTGGCCTTCACCCGGGTGGCCGGCCAGACGATCCTGGAGGCCGCGCCGCCCTTCCTGTGTTTCACCGCTCGCCGTCTCCTGGGTCAGCACCGCTGGCTGGCGCCGGTGCCCCGACCGGAAGAAGATCAGCCGGCGCTCCCTCCAGTGCTCGGCGGCCAGCGCCTGGTGGCCGCCCCGGCGGGCCCGGCGTGGCGGTGGGTGTCCGGAGACATGGCCGTCGTCCACGACCGCCGGCGCCGGACCTGGGCCGTGACGCTGCGGGCATCAGGCTCCGGGTTCCTGCTGTCGGACGGGTCGGAGCAAGACCGCTTGTTGGGCCTGTGGGGCGACGCAATCGGAGCGGTGTGCCGGGAGGACAGCCCCGTGGCGTCGCTGCACTGGACGTTCCGTTGCCTCCCGGCTCAGGCGGGGCAGGCCGCGGAGCAAGCGGTTCATGCGCCCCGGCGCGACGTGCTGGTCACCGTCGTGTTCGACGGCCGGCGGATCCGCAGCCAGCCGGGCGGTGACGGGCCAGCCGGCTGTGTGCTCGACGCGGTCGCCGCGGAAGTGGGCTTGCTGAGCGAACGGTTGGACGCCGCCGGGTTGCGCGGGCTGCGCGTCGTGTCCATGGCTGAACTCCCCCGGGTGATCCGACTGCGGCTCGACCCTGCCGCGGAAGCCACACTGGCCCGGCCGGAGCGCACGCTGGGGGAACGAGCGGGGATCGTGAGCGCCGTCAACGCCGGGCCCCTGGCGGTAGCCGAAGGGTGGTCGGAGGTCCGTGTCGACGGCTCCGTCCATCGTGCCTTCTACGTCGCCGAGTGGCCAAGGAGCGCCGTCCCCCCGGGGTGGCTTTCGGCCCTGCTGCTGACGGACGGCGTGAACTGGTGTCTGACCGTCAGCCTGGAGCCCGTGTCGGCCCGGCGCAGCCGGCGGGGCATCGAGCGGCAAGCCGCCAAGCTCGCCTCCGACGAAGAGCAACGCCACCGGGCGGGCTTCCGGATCGGCGCCGCCCATCATCGCCAGACTCAGGCGGTCGAGGAACGGGAAGCCGAGCTCGTCTCCGGGCATCCCGAGCTGGACTACGTCGGGGTGGTCGTCGTCACCGCCGCGGATCAGGCCGCGCTGACTCGCGACGCCGCCACCCTCGCGCAGGCGGCGGCCGCCGCCGGGGTGGAGCTACGCCCGCTCGACGGGCGCCACCTCGCGGCGCTGGGAGTGACCCTCCCTCTGGCCCGGCGCTTCGAAGGGGGAAGCCGATGAACGCGCTGCGGCTGCCACGCCATCGGGCCACCACCGCCCAGCTGTGCTCGCTCTATCCCTTCGTCGCCCAGGCCTCCCTGCCGCCATCTCCAGTGCCGCTGGGCGTCGACCGCCTCGGCGAAGACGGGGTCTTTGCGTTCGATCCCTTCGACCTCTACGGCGCCCGGGTGCTGACCAACCCCAACATGCTGGTGTTGGGCGAACCAGGATCGGGCAAGTCGGCCGCCGTCAAGGTGTTCTGCGCCCGCCTGGCCCGCAGCGGCCGGCCAACGTTCCTGGCCGTCGCCGACCCGAAAGGCGAGTACGGTCCCCTGGCCGCCGCCTTGGGGCTGACAGTGGTGAAACTGCACCCCGGGGGTGCCGCCCGGCTCAATCCCCTCGAGCGGGGTTCCGGCTCCGACGGGGAGGCGACCCTGTCCGCCCGGCGGGCCGCCTTGCTCCACGCCCTGCTCGGGACCGTGCTGCGCCGTCCACTGCGCTCCCTGGAAGAAGCGGCGCTGTCGTGGGCGCTGGAGACGCTGGAACAGGCCCCGGCGATCGCCGTCCCCACGCTGGCCGACGTGGCCGCGCTGTTCGCGTCACCGGTGCCGGTCATGGCCGAAGCCGCCCGCCGCTCACCGGCCGAGTTGGCCCGGGAACTCGAAGATCTGCGGCTCGGAATGGGACGGCTCCTGGACCGTGACCTGCGGGGCATGTTCGACGGGACATCCACGGTCCGGATCGACCCGACGGGTCCCGGCGTCGTGCTGGATCTCTCCGCTCTCCACCACGACCCCGAGGCGCTCGCCTTGGTGATGGTGGCCGCCACCGCCTGGCTGCAGGGCGCGCTGGCGGCGCCCGCCGGCGGACATGCGACGCGGCGGGTGCAGGTCCTCGACGAGGCGTGGGCGCTGCTCGCGGCCGAGCGCACCGCCCGCTACCTCCAGGCGGCGTTCAAGCTGTGCCGGGCGTGGGGCGTGGCCAACATCGCCGTCTCTCATCGTGTCTCGGACCTGCGGGCTCAGGCCGACGACGGGACGGCCACCGCCAAGATCGGAAAAGGGCTCCTCGCCGATACCCAGACCCGCGTTCTGTTCCGCCAGGCCCCGGACGAGCTGCGATCGGCGAAAGAGCTCCTGGCCCTCACCGACACCCAGGCGGGCCTCCTGCCCCGACTGGGCCAGGGCTGCGCGCTGTGGCTGCTGGGAGCGGGTCGGGCGCATCTGGTCGAGCATCACATCGCCGCCGACGAGTGGGACCTCTGCGATACCGACGGGGCGTTGGTCCCGAACCCGGGCGGGTTCACTGCCCCTGACGGAGGACGCGCGTGAACGGCGACCGTCGGTCCGAGATCCTTCCTTCGGGAGGCTGGAGTCTGGGTGAGATGGTGTTCATCGGCGCTGTCCTCGCCGCCGGCGCGGTGGCGGTGATCTGCTGGGCCGGCGCGGCCCTCGCCGCTCTGATCACCGGACAGTCGCTGTCGGCGTCCCTGGCCGACGCCCTCGGGGCCGCCATGCGCCTCCCCGGCCATCTCGGAGATCCCGCCACGGCCTGGCGGGAGCCGGCCGCCGGCCAACTTCCGGGCCCGTTCGTCTACTGGCCCGCGCAGCTCCTCGTGGTGGCGGCGGCCGGGGCCGTGGCGGTCGCCGCGCCGCGGCTCGTCCGTCCGGGTCGGCCGAAGGACGGCCTGGGGGTCGAACGTTCCGCCCGCTTCGCCACCCGCCGCGACCTCCGTCGCCTCGCCGTGCCCGGCCCGACCCCGGGCCGCATCGTGCTCGGCCGCTCGAACGGGGTTCTCCTCGCCACCGAGGAACGCACCGGCGTCTGCGTCGTCGGGCCGTCCCAGTCGGGCAAGACCACCGGCCTCTGTGTCCCCGCTCTCCTCGAACTCGGCGAGGGCGACGGTGCCGTCATCGCCGCGTCGGTCAAGGGCGACCTTCACAAGGTCACCTGGGAGCGGCGAGCCCGCCTCGGGGAGGTCAAGGTCTTCGACCCCACCTGCGTGGTGATGCCCCGCTCGGCCACTTGGAGCCCGCTGCGGCCGGCGGGGACGGTGACCGGTGCGCAGGCGGCGGCCCGCAGCCTGGTGGAGGTGGCCAGCCGAGCCGGTCTCAAGTCGGGTGACTTCTGGATGGACGCCGCCAAGGAACTCCTCTGGCCGCTGTTCTACGTGGCGGCCAAGACCGGCGGAACGATGGGCGATGTCGTTCGTTGGGTCTCGACCCACGACCGGCCGGCCTTCAACCGGGACGGCCGCCTCGCCCGCGAAGGGGAGGTCACCGAACGTCTCAAGGAGCTCCGCTCCCAGAGCGCCGGGCCCCTGCCGGCCCAGCAGGACGGCGACGACGAACCGTTGGTGCAGGGCCGGCCCGTTCGTCCTGCGCAACGTCCCGCCCGGGGCGCTGCACCCGATGAGACGTCCTTGGCCATCAACGCCCTCACCGGGATCTGGGGCTGCGACGAGCGGACCCGCTCCGACATCTACACCACGGCCCGCACGGTCATCGAGGCGTGGTCGGACCCCAAGGTGGCGGCGGCCGCCGACGGCTGTGAGATCACCCCCGAATGGCTGCTGTCCGGCGACCACAGTCTCTACATCGTCGCCCCCGCCCGGGACCAGAAGCGCCTCCGCCTCGTGTTCGCCTCGCTTGTTGCCGACCTTGTCGACGCCGCCTTCGAGGTCGCCACCCGCAAGGGCGGCGAACTCGACCGCCGGCTCCTCGTCCTGCTCGACGAAGCCGCCAACATCTGCCCGGTTAACGAGCTCCCCATGTGGTGCTCCACCTGCGCCAGCCACGGCATCACCCTCGTCACCGTCTGGCAGGACCGCTCGCAGCAGCGTCAGCGCTACGGCGTCGAAGGGGCCGAGACCATCTGGAACAACTCGGGCGCCAAGCTCATCCTCTCCGGTCTCGCCGACCGGGCCACGGCCGAGGTCGCCACCCTGCTGGGGGAAGAAGAACTCGAACGCACCACCACGAGCGTCGACCCCCACGGACGGCGCACCGTCTCGACCCATACCGCGACCCGCCGACTGGTCAGCGAGGACGCCCTGCGTCGCCAGCAGCCGGCCCAGGCGCTGCTCATCTACAAGGATCTCCCGCCCGTCCGCCTCGCCCTGCGTCCCTGGCAGGACGACCCCGCCCTGCGCGCCCTCAAGGAGAGCCGATGATCAACCGCGGCGCTGCCCGAACCATCTCCCGAGTGGCGCTCGAGAACAGCCCGGCCCCCGGAGCCTGGGTCCGGCGGGCCGCCTGCCGGGGACTGCCCACCGACCGCTTCTTCTCCGACGACCCCGTCCAGACCGACGCCGCGCGGGCCGTGTGCCGTGACTGCGCCGTCCGGGACGACTGCGCCGCCTACGCCATGGCTCTCCCCGGCATCGGCGGCATCTGGGGCGGCCTGAGCGAAACCGACCGGCGCCGCATCCGCCGGCGCCGCGGCCGACACTCCGGTGCAACCGCGGCAGGAACACCGAAGGCCGTGGCTCCGTCTACAGGCTGCCGGTCGGAAGCACCTCGATGCCGAACCTGACGGCCGCCTCGTCGAGCAGCCACCGGGGAATCGGCTGTGCCGCGCGGCGGATCGAATCGGCACGAGCCGCAGTGGCCGGTGCGCAGCGGCGGCCGCCAGTTGGAGCAAACCGGCGCAGCCAGGCCGGCCACAGGCAGGACAGCCGCTACAGGAAGCTACGGCGGCCCGGGAAGAGGACCCTCAGGATCTCGCAGGCGAGCCCGATGGTGAAGCGATACAGAACGGACCCGCGCCGCGGTGCAGGCCGGGCGATGCTGGCGATGCGCCACGGTGTCTTGGCGTCGTTGTTCAGATGAAGCTGCCAGAAGACCGTGAAGGTCGAGTCACGGTTGCGGCTGCCACCGGTGATGGCGCCGGTGTGGCGGTCCTCGAGGTAGCAGCGGGCGCTGATCGTGGCCTCGACCGTCATCATCGGCGGGCGAGCGCGAGGTCGCAGGCTCACGATCCGAAGGCGCTGGAGGCGGGGTCCGCGGATCACGAGGCGGTGCCGGCGGCTGGTGGGATAGAGCAGCGCTTCAACCGTCTGGCGTCCCGCCAGGGCGATCAGCGGCCCATGGTTGCCGTCGATGGCTTCGGCCCAGGCGGCCACCGTCCGGCGGGCGGCGGCTTCGAGGACGTCGGGGTCGTAGCGCCCGTCGAAGCCGGCCAGGTCAAGGGCCGCCAGTCGCAGGTCGCCGGTGAACTCCAGGGGGACGATTTCGGCCAGGCTGGCCGGCGGCACCGTGATGGTTGTTGCCCGTTCCAGGGTGGCGAAGTCGTGGAGGCGGTCGTCGGCCCAGGGGGAGGGAACGATCGGAGCGGTCAGGTGGTGGGCGCCCTCCTGCTCGGTTTCGACCGAAACGAGCACCCAGCGGCCGTCGCGTCTACCCAAGGTCCAGTACTCGGAATGAGTGTGGCGGCCGGAGTCGTCGGTGTCACGGAAGACGATCCGGCCACGGTGGTCGTAGATGGCGTCGTCCATCCGGGCCCGCACGTGGACCACCACCTGGTCTTCGTCGTCTCCGGTCCGGTTCACGAGGCCGACGTAGCGGAGGCGCAGCCGGCCCCGGCGCCGGAGGGGGTTGGTGTATCGGCGTCGGCGTAGGTCGTCGAGGCGTCGGCTCCATTCGCCGAACAGCTCGGGGCTGAGCAGGTCGCGGAGGCGCCGCCGGTCATCTGCCGACCACGCGGCGATCACTGCAGCGTGGAGCTCGGCGGCGGCCGCCTTCACCGTGGCCGGGTCGAACGCAGGGCTGTCGAAGACGGCCTCCTCGGCCGCCAGCTCGACCCGCCGGCTGCGGATCATCCGCCGCCGCGCCGACCACAGCCGGGGCCAGCGCAGAGTTGCGGCGTAGGCCACCGACGCCCCGGCGGCGGCGAGGATAAACCCGGCGATCACCGTCTCGGTGCTGACGACCCCGGTCGCGGCTACTTCGAACACGACCGTCCGTTTCGCCGTGGGATCGACCCACTCCCGCCGAACCGGTCAAACTCGCGCGACGGCTTGATCATCTACGAGTATCAGGAGGGACGACGGGCCGTCGTCCGTGAAGCCCGTCGTGCCGTTCGAGAGGTGGTCGACGCCGAACGTCGCCCAGGCCGGAGCCCCAACCGTGGGAGCGGAAGCGAGCGGACCGGCTTCGACACCACCGTGGGACTGCGAAGGGGAATTCGGCCGGATCGGCCGGTAGGCGGGAAGGCTTACCGGCTCAGCTCGGCCGCCGCCCGGCGGGCGACGCGGACCACCTCGTCCGGATCCTTCCCCGACGCCAACCAGTCCTCGGGGGACATGCCCAGTTCCGGCTGGGGGGTGGTCGCCCAAGAGGCCACGAGGAACGGGTCCACCGATCCGAGCTCGTCCCGGAAGGCGGCGATCAGCTCCGCCACCATCGGCCGTACCTGCCGGGCATCGACGTCGAACTGCCAGGTCGGGAACCAGGTCGTCCCGGTTCCCGGCAGACCAAGGATCGTGCCCTTCACCAGCCGCTTGTGGAGCGCCTGCCGGGTCACGTGGAGGAACTCGGTGACGGTTGACGTTGCCCACCGGTCACCCACCGCCGCGGCCCAGATCAGGGGAGCCACCGCCGCGTCGGCTCCCTGGGCACCGAGTGCCTTGGCCGCCTCGTAGGCAAGGTCGGACAGTAGCTTGTCGTGCCGCTCGAGGAGGACACCCAGCCGCTCGTTGAAACCTTCGGACAGTGCAGCCCGGGCGTCGCTCATGCGCCTAGCGTAAACCCGTCAACCGCTCGCGTCAACCCGTCAACCAAACGACGCCTGAAGTCCTCACTGGCGTTCCCTCGCCGCGCAATGGGGTGTGCGTTCTCGTCGGCGTTGCCACTAGCACCCGCAACTCCTCGGCACGTGCGTGAACAGGATCTTTGCCCGGTTGACGGACGTGTTGCCCAGCTCCAACCGGACTGGGCAACACGTTGGGAGCCAGCCCGGGGAGAAAGATTGCCGGAGAAATGCTTCCGGGCAACACCGGGGGCAACACCCCGGGCAACGCCTGCGTCGCAGCGTGGCCGGCATGGATGCGACGCACAACCTGTTCCGATCCCTCGATGTTGAATGGACTCGACTGGGAGGAACGGCGGCCGCCCGAGCCGCCCTCGCCCGGTGGGCCACCCAAGAGCCGGTCCTGGCCGACCTCGACGACCCCGCGGCCGTCGTCGAGGTATGCCGCAGGCACAAGGACCCTGAACGCTGCAACGCCGTGGTCGGGGCGCTCCTGCGCCTCGCCGACGATGACCTCGCCGCTCGGACGCTCCTCCAGGCGCTCCTGCCCGGGCTGCTGACCCGAGCCGCTCGGGGGACGTGGCTGGCCCGGCCGACCTCCCAGTGCTCCACCTTGTGGGACGGCCCCGAGGAACTCGGGCAGGAGCTGGTCGCCGAGCTGTGGCAGCGGATCCGGACCCTCGCCGGGACCTCGCCCCGCTTCCCGGCCTGCGCGTTGGTGGAGGGCGCGTGGCGCCGGGTTCGGCAGCGGAGTGAGACTGCCCGGGCCCGGTGCACCGTCCCCCTCTCGGAGGTCGGCCCGGCTGCGTCCGAGGCCCGTCCCGGCCGCTCGACCGCCGAGGCCCTCACCGTCTGTCTGGTCGACGCCGTCCGGCGCCAGCGGCTCGGTCCGACGCAGGCGGGGCTCGTCTACACCACCCGGGTGCTCGGCCATCCCACCAGCGTCCTGGTGGGCCCCTTCGGGCCCGATCGCCAGGCGGTGCGTGCCCGCCGAGCCCGGGTGGAGCGGAAGCTGGCAGCCGGGTGAGGCACACGAACCGTCATTCCGTACGCGTTGGTCGTGCAAAGCGCGAGCCGAGGTTTCTCGACGGCTCTCAACGACGCCGTGCCAGCTGCTGGCGAACCCGACGGAGGGAAGGAACGTTCGATCGCTCGGACGCGCCGGGCGGCCATTAGGGACCACTGACCGGCTTTGGGGCTGGCACCGGGCTTCCACGGTCGTCAAGGCCGGGCCCCAGCCGCGTGATCGCGACGCTCGCTCCAAAGTCGTCCGAGGGCGCCGCAAGCGCCCGGACGTGCGCTTGGTGTCGTGTCGACTTCACGTACTGCCCGTGACAGGTCGTCGCCAACATTGCAGACGGCTGAGCGCTCGGGCGCATCTTTCCGGGGCTGCCTATGTTATGGCCGTGGCCGACGCAGACGACGTCCGACTCGACTTCCGCGGCCTGCTCGCGGCCGTCGAGACTGCCCCGCCCGTGGAAGCGGTCGACGTCCTGGCGGTCGAGCTCGCCCGGATGCTTGACGCCACTGAAGTGAGTCTCCTCCTCGCCAACCGCTCGGGGACCGCCGCCGTGCGGATGTCGCACGTCACCGCGAGCGACGGTGACATCGCTGACGGGCGCAACGAACGCACGGAGTCGCTTCCGCTCGAAGGGTCCGTGCACCATCGAGTCCTCACGAGCCAGGAGCCGCATGTCGAGTCGCACGGCGCCGGCTGGCGAGTCCTCGTCCCGGTCACCGAGCGCGGCGACGCTATCGGTATCCTCGAGCTCACGGTCCCGCAGCGCCCCGATACCGAAACCCTCCGGTACCTGAGATCCGCCGGGCACGCCCTCGCCTACACGCTCATCGCCTCCCGTCGGCACACCGACCTGTTCGAATGGGCGCAACGCGACGTGCCGTTCTCCCTCGCGGCCGAGATCCAGCGTCGCCTGCTGCCCGACTCCTACACCGTCGAAGGCGGCCCGTTCACCCTCGCGGGCTGGCTCGAGCCGGCGGCGACCGTCGCCGGAGACACCTTCGACTACGCCGTCGATCGTGAGTACTTGTACGCCTCGGTCACCGACGCCATGGGCCACGCCATCCCCGCCGCCTTGCTCGCTACGCTGACGGTCGGCAGCCTCCGCAACAGCCGCCGGTCAGTAGCCTCTCCCGGCGAACAGGCGGACGCGGCGAACGCCGCACTGATCGCCGGTGCTGCCTCCGACCAGTTCGTCACCGGGCAGATCCTGCGGGTCCGGCTGGCGGACGGCGCCGTCGACATTGTCAATGCCGGCCATCCCCAGCCCTACCTCCTCCGAGCCGGTACAGCGGCGGCAGTCGACGTGCAACCAGGCCTGCCCCTTGGCGTCGCGCCCGACCCGTACGACACCCACCGATTGACGCTCGAACCCGACGATCGCCTGCTGATCGTGACCGACGGGTTCCTCGAACGGAACGGCAACCTTGCCATCAGCGACATCCTCGTGAAATCCGCTGACCGGCACCCCCGCGAGGTCGTCCGGGAACTCGCCCGAAACCTGCTGGCCGCAACCGGCGGCAACCTCCGCGACGACGCCACCGCCCTCTGCATCGACTGGTACGGGCCGCATGGTGTCCGCAACGCCACCGCAGGCGCCAGCCTCGATCGCGCGACACCGAACTAGGCCTTCAGGCAGCCTTCATCCCGCCACGAAAGTGCACTCACAAGTCGAGACCGATTCCTCGGTTGTCGACGCCGACACGGCCGAGGAGCGCTTCCAGCTCAGCGGCCACGCCCTCGGTTCGCCCGTCCCCGACCTGCTGTCCAAGCACCTCGGCGAGCAGCGACGCCGCCGGCTTCCCGGACCGTTCCGCCTGGACCGCGGCGTCGCCGTACGCGGCGGCGAGACGCGCCGGGTCGGGCAGGCCGGAGTCGCTGGTCCGGCTGGTCCGGGCAACGATGTCAGCCCGCATCCAGTCAGATGGGTGGGCGAGCACGTCGGCCCGCAGGCGGGCCTCCCGGGTGGTGGCGGCCTGCTCCAGGTTGGTCACCTCGTCGGGCGTAGCCGGTTGGGCCTCGGTGCGGGCTTGCTCGGCCCGCCGCAACGCCTCGGCCGCTCGATCCACGGCATGTTGGGCTTCGGCACGTTCTGGGCAGGCGGGTCGCCCGTCGCCGTCACCGGATCGGATGCGCCCCTCGTTCAGGGGCGCATCGGTCGCTGCCCGGCGCAGGACCTCTTCGGCACGTCCCAACTCCCGGCGGGCGGCCCTGGCGATACCTTCCCGGATGTGCTGCTCGTTGAGTGCCTGGCGGGCGGCGGCGAGTGCGGCGTCGAGTTCAGCCAGCGGGCGCTCAACCAGCGTGGCCACGGCCAGCGCCGGACGGGGCGGGAGTGCCGGTCGATGCCGGCAAACCTCGGCGAGGAGGATCTCGGCTCGGCAGTCGGCGACGATCCCTTCGACCTGGGTGTGGTGCGCGGCCAGTACGGGGTCGGCGGGTCGGGGCCCGAGCGCCGCCGTCCACGGCTCCTCACCGGGATGCTTGACGTCGAAGAGGCCGACGGCGTCGCGGTAGTCGACGATCGCCGCGGCGGCCCGCCGCCAGGGGCGCAGCCCGGCAGGGTGGCGCGGAGCCGGGCCCAGCAGGGCGGCAACTGGCCCGTCCGTGGCCGCCTCGAGCGCCGCGAGGCGGGACTCTCGTTGACGGGCGAGGGCGGAATCCAGTCGGCGCAGCCGGGCGCGGGCCTCCGCTTCGACGAGGCGCGCTTCAGGAGGACGGGCATCGGCGGCGTCCCGGGCTCGGGCTTCGGCGGCCAGGACGGGGAGGGCGTGCCGGCGGGTCGCCCAGACCAGGACGGCGACGGGGTCCAGCGCGGAGTCGAGTTCTCGGGGGCTGTCGTTGGCCCGGCCGACCATGAGGTCGACGAGGCGCTCAGGGGTGGCGCCGAGGACCCGGAGGGCGGCGGTCATGGCCGAACGCAGCTGGGAACATTCGAGCGCCTCGAGGGTGAGGCCGTAGGCGTCGGCCAGTGCCGTGCGCACCTGTCGCAGGCCTTCCTCCAGGGGCGGGCCGGCGCCGAGGGTCTCGGCCGCGGCGGCCCGCTCGGCGTGCAGCCAGGCGGGGGGGACGGCGACGAGGTCGGCCACTTCGGCGGCGAGCGGGTCGGCGGCCGAGGCGAGGTCCTGTGACGCGTCCTTGGTCATGGCCCGGGCGAGGACGGCGGTGTCGTCGGGGTCGGGCTCGCCGTTGGTCCGTTGGTGGCGGGCGACCTCGTCCGGGTCGGGAACGGTCACCCCGTAGAGGTGGGTGTCGAAGCGGGCCCGGGACAGCGCCACGTAGGCGGCCTGGCGGGAGAGCCCGGCTTCGGCCAGGAGCACGTAGGCCCTTGCCGAGGTGCGGCCCTGGACGGCATGGGCGGTCGAGGCATAGGCGTGGGCCAGGCCCGGCGCCTGGATCCGCGTCGTTCCCCAGCGAGTCCGCAGCTCGGCTTCGTGGAGGTACGCCGAGCCGAGGGTGAGCGTGCGGGCGGGTCGGGGTCGTCCCTTGGCGTCGGTGGAGGCGTCGAGGGTGACGGTGACCTCGACCCGTTCGGGGTCTACGGCCACGACGGTGCCGACCCGGCCGGTGTGGATACCCAGCTTCCAATCGTTGCGGGTGGCCCGCACCCGGTCACCGACCCGCAGTTCCCGCTGGTCGACGGCCCGGTCGGGGGCGGTGCAGCCGATGACGACCGCGTCGTCTCCGAGGCGGTCGGCGAGGAGGACCCGGGCGGCGGCGTTGAGACGTTCGGCTTCGGCCACGGTGAAGGCCACCAGCAGCTTGTCCTTGCCCGGCTCTCCCGGATCGGCGGCCCAGTCAGCCAGCAGCCGCTCCCGCACCGCGTCGGCGGTGTCGCCGAGATGCAGACGCCTGTCGGCGGCGGCCGAGGCCAGTGCGGCGTCGGCCTGGCCGTCTCGGACGAGGGCGAGGCGGGCCCGGTCGGCGGCGTGGACCTGGCGGCGGTTCTCGGACAGGGTGACGAGGTGGGGGCCGGCGTCGGCCACCAGGCGGGCGAAAGCGCCGCCGGCGCCCACTTCGGGGAGTTGGTCGGGATCGCCGACCAGGACGAGTTTGGCCTGGGCCGCTTGGGCGTAGCGGGCCAGGCGGGCGAGTTGACGGGTGTCGGCCATGCCCGCCTCGTCGACGATGACCGCGGCTCCTTCCAGGTAGCGGGCGCCGTGCCGGTCGCAGGCGCCCAGCAGCGAGGTGAGGGTGTGGCGTTCGTCGAGGTCGGCTTCGTCGGCGAGGGCTTCGGCGGCTCCGCCCTGGAGGGCGGCGCCCACCACCCGCAGGCCGCTGGCCCGCCACGCCTCGGCGGCGGCGCCGAGGGCGAAGGTCTTGCCCGTCCCGGGCCCACCGACCACAACCTCGACGCCGAGGCCGCTGGTGGTGACCCGCCGCACCAGCTCGGCCTGTTCCGCCCGCAGCCCGGGGCGGGCAGCCAGGGCGGCGGCCAGCGCTTCCGGGGCGGCCACTCCCCAGCCGCGCCCGGCGCCGTCGCCACCCCGGCCGTCCCGATGGGCGGCCAGGATGGCCGCCTCGTGGGCCAGCAGCTCGGGGGTTGAGTAGGCCCGTTCGTTCATCCGGGCGGCTCGCACCTGCCGTCCGTCGGCGCGGCGGGTGATCCCCGAGCGGCGGGCCGGGGCTCCGAGGACGGGCACGAACCGGCGCCCGTCGGCCAGCAGCCGGGTTGCCCAGGCCTCGAGGTCCTCCGCGGTGGCGCCCTCAGGAAGCGCCGAGGCGAATCCGCAGAGGGCGTCCCGGAGACCGACGCGGGTGGCCCGGGCGGTCAGCCCGTCCGGCCCGGCGAGCTCCTCGGCGATCTCCATGAACCTGGCGGCGCTGACGCCACGGTCGACGCCGCCGCCCAAACAGGCGAGCAGCTCGGTGGGACCGAAGCCGACGGCGGCGGCCCGAGCCGCCAGCTCCTCCGGCGACTGCACCGGCGCGTCGTCCTTCGCTGCCCGGGTGTCGAGGGCGGCGACCTGGGCCGCCCGCGGGCTCGACGTGCCCAGCCGCGCCATCTGGGCGGCGATCTGGCGGGCACGCTGGGAGAACTCCTCGATCACCGCCCGGGGCACCCCCACCACGTCGGCCAGGCCCTCGTGGGGAATCTCGAACTCGACACCCAGGCGGGTGCTCAGTTCGTGGCGGAGGCGAGCCTGGTAGACGTGGCCCGCCGTGCGGGCCCACGCGAAGAGCGCGGTGCTGTCCAACGCCCCTTGGCGCCCGTCGATCCCCTCGCCGGCGTTGACGATCACGTGGTGGCTGTGCAGCAGCGGGTCACCCGCTCGTGAGGAGCGGTGATCGAAGGCGGCGACGACCAGTCCCTGCACCGGCACCTGCCCCCCCGCCGAGCGCACGAAGGCGGCGTGGCGTTCCACCACGCCGATCGCGTCCGCCGCGGCGGCGTGGTGGGCGAGGAGCACCTCCTGGGCAACGTTGCCCGGCAACCCTCGGCGCGCCAGCTCAGCGGCGGGCAACACCTCACCCAGGGCGTGGAGGACCGACACGGACTTCGGCGCCCGCAGCACCAGGTCGTAGGCGGGGACCGCCCGAGGAGGGCGACGCTGATCCGTAAAGCGCCGCAGTTCCGCCGGGTCGATCCGCCACCGTCCCCGCTCGTCCCGCCGCCCCACCAGGTACTGCACCGGCCGGCCGTCCTGGCGCCGGTCAACATCGGGCGGCTCCTCGCGCATCAGGCGGGTCAGGTAGGAGCGGTTGACCCCCGCCACCCGGGCGGCGTCCTCGATGCCGTAGCACTCGTCAACACCGACTGCGGGAAGCGCGGCAACGCCACCTGCTTGTGCGTCGCCGGCTTGATGCGCCTCGATGGCCGCCACCGGGATGCGCCAGTGACCCCTCGGCGTCTTCTCCCCGGCCAGTTCTCCCCGCCGGAGCTTCTTCCGGACGGCGTCCTCGGACAGGGCCAGGCGGGCTGCCGCCGCCTTCACGTCAATACCGGCTTCCTCGGCTCGCCGGCGCGCCCGGGTTGATGAGCCCCGGGCGGCGACGAGATAGCGGCCGCTGCGCGGATCCTTGCCGGCGAATAGATCGTGGAGTTCCTCGGCCGTCACCTCGCCCGACAGCCCCAGCCGGGCCGCCCCTGCGCCCAGCCACCGCCCCGGCGCCTCCCCCTTGCGGAGGTAGTAGTCGGCGGGGTCGTGGGTGACCTCGCGCAGGGTGTAATCCGGGTCGAAGAGCGTCGACAGGTCGGCCACCACGCCCAACAACTGGCGGGTGATCCTTGCGAACGCGATGGCGGCCAACGCAGGTAGCTCTGCTACCTGCCAGTCTGTATGGCTTGGGGACGAGAGTTGCCTGTCGCTCGTCCTGGCCGCTTCGGCATGGTCGGTTGCCGGACTCCGTCCACACGTCGGAGGTCATTCGAACAGCGTGAGCTGCGCCTCGGCGTGGTCGTGGCCGGTTCGGACTCGCGATCCCCAGGTCGGGCAGCTGCCCCGGTGGCCGAGCACTGCGCGGCAGTGCTGGCAGGGGTCGGGATCGTGGTCGGGCTCGGCGTGGCACCGGCAGGCGCACAGTTCCGCCGGCCCTGGTCCGGCCGGGACGACACCCCGGCACGCGTGGCGCCGCCGGCCGCCGCCGTCCTCGACGCAGGCCATCAGCGTGCGCAGCGGGACGCCAGGGAGGCGGGCGGCTTCGATCTCGTAGCGCATCCGGCGGCGGTCTCGGGGGCCGGCGTCGGGCTGGGGCCGTTCGATCACCGGCCGGGCCCGCCACGCCGCGAGGACACCGCGGTGGTCGAAGGCGGCCACCCAGGCCGACCGTTCATCGCCGGCGCAGGCTCCCCAGCCGCAGCCGCACGTGGCCGTCCAGACCCGTCGAGCGTCAGGCGCTGCCTCGGGGAAGTCCGGCCACCAGGCGAAGTGCACCACACAGGGGTGGCCGTCAGCGGTTTCTGCCCGGACTGGGCAGCCCGGGCACGGGCCGCTCCCGTCGCGCCCTTCGTTGGCCGGGGGAACGGCGCGCTGAGCGCCGCAGCGGGAGCAGATGACGGAGTGGCGGCTCACGCCGCCACTCCGGTCTCGTCGAACAGGCCCGCCCCCCGCAGGATGTCCCGGGCACAACCGATGGTCGCCTCGGCGGTGGCCTTGACCGCGTCGACGTCTCCCGCCGACCACGACGCGACGTATGGGAAGGAATAGCCGTCGGTGGGAAGACCAACAGCGGTGCAAAGGAGGTAGGCGACTGACTCGGCCTCGACCTCGGCCCGTCCCCGGCAGCCGGTGACGTACTCGGTGCCGTCGTGAAGGAGGACGTGGGCGAGTTCATGGGCGAGCGTCTTGGCCGCCTGCGCCGAAGCGAGGTCCCGTTGGACGACGACGGTGCGGGCGGCGAAGTCGGTCCGCCCGTTGGCCGGCGAGCAATCCGCCCGGGAGAGGGCGAACCCGGCGGCGGCGACCCGGGTGGCGAGGCGGTCCCACAGCTCCGCCGGGGCGTCTCCGTCGAGGAGCGTCGGAGCGACGTCCGGGAGGGGAGGGCCATCCGTCTGGCTGATATCGAAGACGAACGCCACGGTGAAGCCACGAAGGATACGGGCGAGCTCGGGCCGCTCGGCCTCGTCGGCCTCGTTCACGGGACGGCGGCGGTACACGCACGGGGCGAGGATGGCGATGCCCTTTTCGCCCTTGCGGACCTGGCGGCCGAGGGACTGCCAGCGTCGGTATCCGCCCAGCATTGTGGCATCGGGGCGCTGAGCTCGGATGAGCATGCAGTTGTTCGGCGAGTAGCGGTGCAGCCGGGCGGCGAGGGCGAGCATCTGTTGCCAGTCCTCTCCGCTGACGAGGTGCTCGACGGCGTCGGTGAGCCGCTCGTGCGCTTCGGCGAGTCGATCCTTGCTGGTCATGGTGACCTCCCCGGGTCCCTTGGGCCAGCCGGGGTGCTGACCTTGCTTCTTCCGGGTCGGCCCAGCGCGTCGGGCGGCGGGGTCAAGGGACGGCCGGAGGCCGAGCGAGAACCGGAGCGGAGGCGCTAGCCGGAGCGGAGGCTCGCAGCGGCCCTTGACGCCGACGGCCGGGGCGCTACCGCCGTTCAGCAGCCGTCAGCGTCCACGTTGCCGGAATCGGCTGTGAGGGGCAGACCGCGTCAACGGGGCGGACGAGAGGTGTTGCCGCCGGCGGGCCAGTCGGGCCACTCCGTTCGGCGTCGCGTTCCTGTCGGCGACCCGCCAGTTGTTGGGGTGCGGCGGCCACAGGGGCCGCTGACGGGAGGCAGCCATGTCGCCGGAACCGCACCTGCACTTGGAAGGCCGTCTGGTGGCCACCGCCGAGGTGGTCGACAGCTACGGCCATGACCGGGACGAGTGGGACCACCTGTTTCTGTTCCGATCCGAGGACGGCTACACGCTGGTGAGCCTTGCCCGGAAGGAGAGCTTCAGCGATACCGGGCATTACACCGGCGGCGTCCTCGACGTGGTCGTGGACCGCCGTGGCGACGCCCAGGAGCTCGAGGACCTCGTCCGGGGCCGGTGGCCACTGCGCTCCGACGCTTGGTGGCAACTCCTCGATGCCGGAAGCCACAACGACGAGGAGCTCCATGCCCGGTGGGTGCCGGAACGGATGCGTCGGGACCTCGAGCGTGCCAGCGTCCTCGATCGCCGCCTGGCGCTGACGACCGACTTCATCGGCGGCGACGTTCCGTCGGCACCTGGACGTGCTCACCCGGGATGGCGGGAAGCCGCCTTGGAGACGATGGCCGATCACCTGGAGGGACTCGGCTGGGAGGTCGAGGCTGATCGGCCGGTTGTCGGCGAATCGGCTGAGCCTGGCGGGATCTTGTCGGAGGCCACGGAGATCGTCGGCGCGCTCCGGATTCGCCGGTACGGGTGGGAGGCTCCAGTTGTCGTCCGCGTTGACGACTGTGGTGAGATCTCTCCTCGGCTTGCCGGGCGGGACGAAGTCCGCGACGCCGGGGTCCGCATGGTCGAGCGGCCTAGTTTCCCAGAGTTCGCCGACGTGGAACTGGCGGAGCGCTTCGCCGACCTTGCCGTCGCCCAGGGTCGCGATGCGAGTTTCGGGTTCGAGAGGTGAGCGCGTCGGTGCCGGCCGCCGGGCCGGGGTCGGACAGGGGCGGCGCTTCGCCGGATGGGGCCCAACGGTCGCTCTGGACCGTTGACGAAGTGGCTCGCTTCCTCGGCGTGTCACCGAAGACCGTGCGCAAGTGGCAGCTCGGCGGGAGCCTGCCGTTCGTCAAGCTCGGCGGCAAGCTCGTGCGGTTCGAGCCCGAAGCCATCCGAGCCTGGGTGGATGAGCGCGCCGCCAGATGCCGCCGGGCCGAAGAACCGGCTCTGGTCGTCGACTTGCGTCGCCGGTTGGCTCGATGATTACCGCAGTCATCCGCAACCTCGGGCCCGACGGTTCTGCGACAGGCCGACGACATCCCATCGCTCGCTCAACCGCAGCGCTGGTCACCGCTGCCGTCGTGCTGATTGCGATGCAGGGCCGGAACGATCGGGAAACGGCACCGGGCGTCGCCACCGGCTCTGCCTCCACGAACGGAACCACCCCGACGGCGACCACCATCACCTCGTCGGCCAGCGACCCCTCGGCAATTCTGGCCGAGCTTCGAGTGGCGCCCGAGGGTCCCAGAACGGGCTACGGACGCGAGCTTTTCCTGCACTGGATCGACGCCGACCACGACGGCTGCGACACCCGGGATGAAGTGCTGATCGCCGAGTCCCGCACTCCGGTCCAGATGGACCGCTTCGGGTGCAAGGTCCTGGCTGGTGACTGGTTCTCGCTCTACGACGCGATGACCTTTGACGATCCGTCCGACCTCGACATCGACCACGTCGTCTCGCTCGCCGAGGCCTGGGACTCCGGTGCCCGCCGTTGGGGCACCAGGAGGCGCGAAGAGTACGCCAATGACATCGACCGACCCCAGACGCTCCGAGCCGTGTCCGCCACTGCCAACCGCTCCAAGGGCGACCTCGACCCTCACCAGTGGAAACCCGTCCGGGAAGCGGCTTGGTGTCAGTACGCGCGCGACTGGATCGCCGTCAAGGTCGCTTGGAATCTGACGGCCGACAGGGAGGAGGTCGACGACCTACGCCTGATGCTCCACACGTGCTGACCCGCGAGTCCTCCAGGAGCGCTTTGTCATCGGTCATTCGATGCGCCGTCGGCCGGCGGAGAGTGGTCCCCCGCCGAGCAATCGCGTTGACTGGAGGTCCGGCGGGGTAGCGGAAGAGCCATGGAGTCGAGTTTCACGCTGTTCCGGGTGCGGGGGATCGCCATCGGCGCTCACTGGACGTGGTTGCTGGTCTTCGCCATGGTCGTGTGGTCGCTGGCGACGGCGCTGTTCCCGGCCCGCTATCCCGACCTCGACGGGTCCACCTACGTGGTCATGGCTTTGGTGGCGGCGGTGGTGCTGTTCGGGTCGGTCGTCCTCCACGAACTCGGCCACGCCCTGCGGGCGCTGGAGGAAGGGATGCCGATCAAGGGCATCACCCTCTGGCTCTTCGGCGGGGTAGCCCAGCTGGCCGGTTCCCCGCCCTCGGCCGGGGCGGAGTTCCGGGTGGCTGCCTGCGGGCCGGTGGTCTCGGCGGTGCTGGCGGTGGTGTTCGGGGCCGCGGCCGGGCTGGCCGGCTGGGCCGGGTGGCCGGCGGCGGTGCAGGGAACGCTGGAGTACCTCGGTTGGCTCAATCTGGCGCTCCTCGGCTTCAACGTCGTCCCGGCTCTGCCGCTCGACGGCGGCCGGGTGCTGCGGGCCTGGCTGTGGCAGCGCCAACGCAGTTTCACCGCCGCCACCCGCTCGGCGGCCCGGGCCGGGCAGGCCTTCGCCTTCGTGCTCATCGCCGTGGGGCTGGCCGGGCTCTTCACCGGCAGCGGGCCGGGTGGGATCTGGTCGGCCTTCCTCGGCTGGTTCCTGCTCCAGGCGGCCCAGGGGGAGGCGGCGCAGGCGACCATCCGGGAGGCGCTCGGCGGCCTCCGGGTCCGGGATGTCATGGCGCCCGGGGCGCCGGCCCCGGACCGGGGCGGCGCCGGGGAGCGTGTCGTCCAAGCGGAGCAGCCGGCGGTCGATGCGCTTCCGGTGGTTGGGGAGGCGCCCGGCGGGCGGGCCGTCGTGGTCGAAGGCGACCGGCCGGTGGGCACGCTGCGGGTGGCCGACCTGGTCGAAGCGGTCGAGGAACGGCAGCGACAAGGCCGGTGGCGGGAGCCCCCCGCCCGGCCCGCCGGAGCGCTGGTCTGGGTGGTGGTCGGGTTCAGCATGCTCATCGCCGCGGCGGCGCTCTACCACCCGCCGTACGTCGTCATCTCCCCGGGGGGTGCCCTCGACGTGGCCGACGACATCCGCATCACCGGCGTTCCGGTCGAGAACGTGTCGGGCCGCTACCTGCTGGCCACCGTGCAGGTCACGAGGCCCAGCGCGCTGCGGACGCTGTGGTCGGCCTTGCGGGCCGACCGGGAGGTCCTGCCCGCCTCGGCGCTCCTCCCGCCCGGGGTGTCCGAGCAGGAGTACGGCCGGGCGCAGCGGGCCATGTTCCAGGAAAGCCGGGAGATCGCGGCGGCCGCCGCCGCCCGGGCAATTGGCCTGCCGGTGTCGGTGACCGGAACCGGCGTCCGGATCGTCGACGTGGTCGACGGCTCGCCGGCGGACGGGGCCCTCCGGCGCGAGGACGTCGTGGTCCGGATCGATGGCCGCAACATCGCCACCACCGACGACCTCATCGAAGCCATCCGCTCCCGGCCGGCCGGCAGCCGACTGAACGTGGTGGTGGAGCGCGACGGACGTCGGATCGACGTCCCGGTCGAGACCCGGTCGTTTCCGGCGCTGGCGGGCGGCGTGGGAATCGGCGTGCGGGTCGAAACACGGGGTTTCGGGGTGGACCTTCCCTTCGACGTCGCATTCGAGGAACGAGACATCGGCGGTCCCTCCGCCGGCCTGGCCTACGCCCTGGCCATCGCCGACCTCCTCGGCGGGGGCGACGTCGCCGGGGGCCGCACCATCGCCGCCACCGGCACGATCGACGTGAGCGGTGACGTCGGACCGGTGGGAGGGGTCGAGCAGAAGGCCATCGCCGTCGACCGGGCCGGCGCCGACGTATTCCTGGTTCCCGCCGGCGAAGTCGAAGACGCCGACCGCGAAGGCCTGATGGTGCGGGGCGTGGACACCATCTCCGACGCCCTGGCCAGTCTGCGGCAGGCGGCCTGAGGTATTCCGGCGGGCGTGGCCGACTCGACCGGCACCGGGAAAGGTTTCCCGGCAACCCGGATCCGCTGGCGGCGGCCCGGGATCCCAGTGTGGTGGCCCGGTGCACGCGCACCCGGGCCCCCCCCCCCGCACACCGCCCCGCGCCCCCCCC
>JBFLYK010000001.1:292914-505955 GCA_040756995.1 Actinomycetota bacterium
TGGTGACCGGTTCCTCGCGAACCGGTCACCGCACCACTTCTCACGGCCCGGCTCGCCTCAGTTCGCCAACCCGGGGGCGGCCGCCTGGTCGGCGTAGATCACGGCGTCGTCCCGGACGACCCCGGCGGCAGCGATACCGGCGACTCGTGGAGACCTTCCACGGCGGGGCGAAGCGATCGCTAGGCGGAGAGCAGCGATCACCCGAGCCGAGTACTCCGTATTCGCGTGGGCTGGCACGTCGCCCTGCTTATCGCGGCCGGACGGTGGGAGAACCGCTCTGAAGCGACATGCCGTCTAGACACTATAGTGTATGGATGGCATAATCCATGTGGATGGCTCGCGTCGAGTACCACCCAGCCTTCGCCGCGCAGCTCGAGGAACTTTGCCTCAACGAGAATGCCCTCGAGGTCGCCGGTGACGTGACGGCGCTGCTGTCCGCCTTGGAGGAGTACGGCCACGAGATTGAAGGGGAGCAGCCGGAGGACGCCAGCCATCCGGTCGTCATCTCGAGGTACCACATGTTCGCTTTACGCCGGACGCCGCCGACGCTCTACACGCCGTATGCCGACGCGGCGCCGGTGATCCGGATCCCGTATGTGTGGTTCGCCGACACGGAGCAGCAGGACGAGCTGGCCGTCGTGATGCTCCTGGGGGATAAGCAGAAGCTCGGAAACCAGTGGTACCCGAAGACCGTCGTCCAAATCGAAGGCCGGATGATTCCCGATTGGCAACGCACCCACCCGACACACAAAGCAAGGAGAAAGGTGTGACTGGATCGGTCGTCCCCGAACCGCCGGGCCAGTTCAGCGACGAGGAGTTCCAGACAGCAACCGCCAGAGTCAGAGCCGCTCGTGAACGACTGCTCCAGGCGGATGCTGCCCGGGCCGCCCACGACGCGCTGGTCAGCACCATTGGTGAACGGGTGGAGCGCCGGCGCGCCTCCTTGGCGCAACTCCGCAAAGCCCTCGGACTGACACAGGCCCAGGTGGCGGACACACTGCACGTCGACCAAGCCGAGGTGTCCAAGATGGAACGCCGGCTGAACCACAAGCTCGCCACCCTCGAGCGGTTCATCCAGGCCACCGGAGGGACCCTCCGGATCAGCGCCGTCTACGGCGATGTCGAGGTGGAACTCAACCTCGGAGACCTCCTCTCCGAAACCCCAGCCGGCCGAGAGGAGGTGTCGAAGCCGGCCAAGTCCCCGGTCAAACGGGTCGCCAAAACGGCCTCACCGGTTCGCAAAGCTGCCGCGGCGAAGAAACAACCTGCCCGTGCGAGAACGAGACGCCGAGAGGAGAAGTCCTGACCAACAAGGCCGTCGACGTCACCCCCTTCCTCACCGAGTGAAGGCCGCAACCCTCTCGCCGTCCGCCTTCTGACGGCGGACTCGGAGGACCGCGATGTCAGAGTCGCAGTACCAGTCGAAGATCGAAAGTCTCCGCACCGAGATCGCCAAACTAGAACAGAAGCGCGCCGCTGCCGCCAAAGAGGAAGCCCGCCATCGAGACGCCGCGAGCCGGGCCTTGGCCAGCATTACCCGGACGACGAGCCCGTCCACCGCACAGACCAGACGTCGAAGCGCGGCATCCGAAGAACGGTCCGCCGACCGAGAACGAAACAAGGGCGTCGCCTTGCAGAAGACGATCGCCGCCAAGCACCGCGACCTGGCCGCGGCCGAGAAGCAGCTCTCCGACGCGCAAGCCCGGCGCACGAAACAGCAGGCTGAGCGGGAACGTCACGAGCGGGCCAGGCACCGGCAAGAACTTGAGCGTCGCGACCAGGAGGTCCGCTCGCTCAGACACAGCGTGAAGAACATGGGCCGAGAACTCGACGCCGTGACGACAGCATTGGCACGCGAGCTGCCTCAGTCGATCACGGTGCTTTTCCTCTACGCCGATCCGAGCGGCGCCCTTCGCCTGGACGAAGAGATGCGGTCAGTTCATCAGGTGATTCGGCTGAGCGAACACCGTGATCACATCCGGGTCGTCTCGCACTGGGCCGCTCGACCGGCAGACATTCCCCAGGCCTTACTGGAGACACGACCGACGGTTGTCCACATCAGCGGTCACGGTGCCGACGACGGCGCCTTGATCTTTCAATCGGACGATGGCGGAGAACGGCTGGTGCCGCCGGCGGACCTCGTTGGCCTCATCCGAGCGATCGGGGAGTCCGTACGAGTGATCGTCTTCAACAGCTGCTTCTCCGCCATTGCGGCGACGGCGGCCGCGGCACAGGTCGAAGCCGCGGTGGGAATGGATGCCCCAGTCAGCGACGCCGCCGCCCGAGCCTTCGCCGAAGGTTTCTACCGAGCCGTCGGAGCCGGCAAATCCGTTGCCCAGGCCTTCGAGGTCGGCCGGTTCGAACTCCGCAACACCCCGGCGCCTCGAACGTTCGAAGCGGAACCGGTTCTCGAGGCCCGAGACGGAATCGACCCGGCGACGCTGTTCCTGGTGGCGGCGTGAAGGGTCCTTTCGTCACCTCCTGCAGGAACGACCGGGCTGCAATCGAAAGACATGACCGCGCTGGGGAAACGCAGGAAGCGGCCGTTGAACAGGCGGCCGGCACAGCCACCATCGCCGTTCGGCCGCCGCTACGGCCTGTGGGCGCCGCGCCGTCTGTACCGCCTGCCCTGACCCGCTACGGCGAGCAGCACGATGCTGTGCTGTCAGCTGGGGTGGCTCAATGTCGGCTTCGAGACTCACTCCGTCGAGGTACCTCCAGGGCCGCGCTCAGCGGTACACCAGGGTGGGAATCCTCGAGTGGGTGAGGACTTTGTTGGTCTCGCTGCCGAGCACCAGCGCAGCGACACCCCGCCGGCCGTGAGAGGCCATGACGATGAGATCGCAGCCCCGCTTGGTTGCCTCCTCGATGATGACCTCCCAGGGATGCTCGTGGAACACGTGGACGCCTTCATAGTCGACACCCGTCTGGTCGGCCCGCTCTCGGATCACCTGCAGTCGCTGCTCGGCGGCGGCCGTCGCCTGGGCCTCGTACTCCTCGGGCACCTCCGTGAGGATGGCAGGGTCGGCGCTGATGAGAGGGAACGGTTCGGAAACCGTTACCCCGGTGACCCGTGCGCCGACCACCTTGGCGAGCTGCACACCATGCGCGGCGGCGTCGTTGGAGCGCTCCGACCCGTCGTCGGAATGAGGATGTGTTGGTACATGGTTCGACCTCGCTTTCCTTGCGTTGATGAGCGTCGGCCTCGTCCGGGCTGGAGAGCAATACCGGAGTTCAGGGCAGGTCCTGGCCGTTCTGCGGCATCACTGCCGCGTCGTGCCCTGGTCCGGCCTGACGGATCTGTTCGTGGGCGTCGGCGACGTCCCGCAGGATCCGGGCGTCCTCGTCGGCTCGTTGCGCCAGACCGACCAGATGATTTCCGTAGCCGCTGGCAGCGAGCGTCCGCAACCCCGCCGCCTCGGACTCCAACGCCTCGATGGCCATCCAGAAGGCGGTGGTGACACGGCTGGCGGCGGCGGCCGCCAGCTCCTCGGGGCCCATCTCGTGGCCTCGCTCACAGGCGAACTCGGTGTCGGCCGCGAGACGCAGCGGCCCAGCGCACAACGGACATTGCATGGTGGACTCCATGATCAGATCAGGGGGACCACCGAGGGCTGGGGTGGCGTCCGACCGCCGGGGACCGGGGCGGCCAAAGCGTCAGCGCTTCCGCAGCACCCACGGTAGGAGCTCCAATCTGTGGCGGCAAGCTGGCCGCGCCATACCGGTGTCAGCCGGTGAGGCGTGAGGCCGCCCGGTCGGCTATGACCGCGTCATCCTGGACGCCCCGGTGGCGGGCCGTGTGGTGGCCCGGGCACCTCGAGCTTCAAGGAGCCCGGCCCTCGGAACGCCGCTTGCGGGGCGGGCGCAAACCGAGGTTCACCACTGCTTCGGCCACGCTGCGGAGCGTCGCTCCGTGCTCACGGCAGTGCGTGCGCAGAATGGCGAAGGCGTCGTCCACCGAGATCTGGTAGTCGGAGGCGAGCATTCCTTTGGCCTGCTCGATGATGATGCGACTCTCGAGCGCCTCCCGGAGTTGTTCCGTGGTCCGGCGCGACTGCTGCAGATCCGATGCATGGGCGACGTAGCCGGCGGCCATGTCGCCCAGTACCTGGGCGACCCGAACATCGGCGTCCCGCCACTCTCGAGGTTCGGAGCTGTAGATGTTCATCGCACCGATAGTCGAGTCCTGAGCACACAGCGGGATCCCGAGGACGGCCTCGACGCCTTGGCGTTTGGCTTCCGCGCTCCAGTCCGGCCAGCGGTGGGCCTCTTCCGAGAGGCGGGCCACGCGGATGACCTCCCCCTTCTGGAAAGCGTCGACGCAGGGACCCTGCTGGTTAGCCTCCTCGACCTCTTCGAGCTGGGTGGTCAGCTGGTTGACCCCGGTGACGGGGCGAAGGTTGCCCTGATCATCGGCCACCGAGACGCCGGCGCCGACGACGTCGAGGATGACGATGACATTTTCGGCCAGCCGATAGAGCACCTCACCGACATCGAAGCGCCCGGCCACCGTATGGGCGAAGTTCGAAAGCGCCTCGAGGAGGCGGTCCTCGTCGATCCGATCCGCAGTTTCCATCTGACCTCCGGTCGTGAGCTGAGCGACTCGCTCGTTGCCGGCGGTGTTGCCAACCCAGTCCTTCCGTGCACAATGCCGGGGCACTGCTACCCATCGCCCTACCCTCGCTCGCCCAGCCTCAATACCGAACCTCAACGCTCCGCGCCGACAGTGGAGGTCGTTTGCCGCCTTGATGTCGCCAGGGAGGGGCGGCGCAGTCGCCGGAGCGGAACGGGATGGTCGGCGGGGACCGGCCGACGCCGGGATCCGCAAACCGGACGAATCCGATAAAGTGTTCAGCGACCTTCGACAGCCGCCGCCCCAGGTCCCCGGCCGCGGCTGATCATCGCTACGTGGCCCCAGACCCGGCTCGTGGCACACGACACCGTGCCGAGCAGGAGAGGGATGACCATCACATTGTCGCCTTACAGGAACCGTGCGGGCTACCGCCGCGGGCGCGTTCACGTCCCGTTCGCCGTCGCCGCGCTCGCGGCACTGACCGTCGCCGCCGCGTGCGGATCCGGCGGGGAACCAGCGGCCCCCCAGATGCGCCTCTCAGCCGCCGACGCCTCCCCGCCGGGGCTCGTCCACTTCAGCGGCACGTGGGGCCGGCACGGAGCGGCGCTGACCATCGACTCCACCGGCCACGGCGAGGCGAGCTGGCGGACCTACGAATGGTGCTCCCCGGCCACCACCGGGCCCTGCGACGACCTCCGAGGCCACGAGATCATCAGCGGCGGCCACGCCCGCCTGACGATCAACGACGTCCGCGGCCGGGACGCGACCGCCGTCCTAAGCGACAGCACCGACCCGACGCTCGTCGGGCCGGTCACGCTGACCCTTGGTGACAACGACGATCTGGACGTGACCGGCCTCGGGCGCTTCTGCGGCCCGGCCGCGCCAGTGGGTTGGTGCGGCGCCTGACCCCGCCCAGCGACAGCAACGCCAGTGCAAGTACGTGACGTGACGACGCCGGACCCGGTGATCGTGACGCCGTCGACGCCGATCAACGAGGTGGTGCACCGCCTGATCGAACACGACATCAGCGGCGTCCCCATGGTCGACGACGGCCGCATGGTCGGCGTCCTCACCCGGCGCTACGTCCTTACGGCTCTTCGACCGGCCCGACGACGACATCGCCGGGGACATCGATCAGCGCCTCCACAACCCGCTCTACGCCCCCAAGCGGCACCAGGTCACCGTCACCGTCACCGACGGACTGGTCCGCCTGGACGGGACGTCTGCTACCGTGGCGCCCGGCTGATCGAGTGGCTGCTCCCCTGGCCCCGGAAGCGGCTTTCTGGCCTGCGGCCCCAGACCCGGCTCGCACCTTTGATATCGGCGTACCGCCCGTGGAATCGGGTGACGACCGCCTGCGGCTTCCTCTCCGGAGTCCGGCGCGGCCTGACGCGCTCGATCCATGCGACGCCGCCAACGCAACCAGGCACGAGGAGGAAGAGAACGTGCTGATGCGCTTTGACCCATTCCGGGAACTGGATCGGCTGACGCACCAGCTGTGGGGGCAGCCGCCCGGGGACGGCCACCCCATCACCATGCCGATGGACGCCTACCGCCGCAACGGCCAGTTCGTCATCGACTTCGACCTGCCGGGCGTCGATCCCGGCTCCATCGATCTGACCGTCGAGAAAAACGTCCTGACCGTCACCGGCCAACGGACGTGGCAGCCGGGCGACGAGGAGCAGGTGGTGGTCAGCGAGCGTCCGCAGGGGCGCTTCAGCCGGCAGCTGTTCCTCGGTGAGGGGCTCGACACGGATTCCATCGCCGCCTGTTACGACCACGGCGTGCTGACCGTCACGATTCCGGTGGCCGAAGAAGCCAAGTCCCGGAAGGTGGCGATCGCCAACGGCGGACAGGCGCAGGCGATCACGACCGGTCCGGCGGCTCAATAAACCGCGCCGACCCGGCGGGACGCCGCATCGTCGGCGGCTGCTCTCCCGCCGGGTCACATCGAACGCGCCAAGTTGACGGAGGAAATGGACCTGTGATTCTGTCTCCGATCGCCCGATACGCCCGCCGCTTCCGGGACGAAGCAGCGGTGCGGTTCGAACGTCTCAGCTGCCCGGCCGCCGCGGCGCGCCAGGTCGCAGGGCCGACCGTGGGCGTCGCCCGGTGTGGGGCATGACCGCCTCCGGCGGGCTGTCGGCCGTTCCGGCCGTTGATCCCTACGAGGAAGCGGTCGCCGCCGGAGCCCAGGCCGTTGCGGACCACGCCAGCGGCGACGCGGTTGCGCTGGCCCGGGCCGTGCTGGGCGCCGGCGTCCCGGTGGTGGAGGACGCCTGGCGCCGTGTGCACCTCGTGCCCCTGGAGCGAGAACTCCGCGCTCTGTACGACCTGGCCAGCCGGCTCAACGCCGCCCTCGTCGATGTGATCTCCCGTCTGGAATACAACGCCGCACCGGATGCAGGCGGAGCGGCGCACCGAGCGCGTGTCGTAGCGCTTGCCCCGTCCCGCCCGGAGGGTCAGCGATGAGCACGCCGGGCATCGCCTCCATCGTGGTGGCTGCCGAGAAGGGCGGCGACTTCACCGACATCAACCCGCGGACGGCGTTGATGACGATCGTCGCCTTCGCGATCACGTACCTCATTCTGAGCAAGCTGGCCTGGCCGAAGCTGGCCGCGGCCATCGAAGCCCGGGAGCTGCGGATCGTCGAGGGGCTGCGCAAGGCGGAGGAAGCCGAGGAGCGCGCGCAGGCGCTGATGGAACAGCAGCGGAGCGTCCTCGACGAGGCCCGCACGGAAGCTCAGCAGCTCCTGGCCACCGCCCGGGCGGCCGCCGAGCAGGAGGCGAGCGCCATGATCCGGGCCGCCCACGAGGAACGGCTCCGGGACTGGAAGGAAGCCCGGGAGATGATCCGGCGTGAACAGGCCCAGGCCCTCGAGGAACTCAAGCAGGCCGCGGTCGACCTGACGCTGCTGATCTCCAGCCAGGTCGCCAAACGCAACTTCGACGGCCCGGACGACCGGTCCGTGGCCGAGGAGATCGTCGAGGAGCTGGCTGGGACCGGAGCCGCCGAGCCGGGTGCTCCGGTGCTGGCCCGGCGGTGATCCCACTCGAGGACTACAACCCGGCCCGCCGCCGACCCGGCCCGTCGGCGGCGACATGGTCGAATAGTGCTCGCTCGAACCCCACGCGACGGCGGCCGCCTCGCGACAGCGCGGTCTTGCCGAGCGCGCCTGATGTCTGGCCCGTGGGGCCGTTGCCCGGCGAGCAGCGCGTCTGCGAACCGGTGCCGCCGCTGCCTGATGCCCAGCTGGTTGTCCTTCCCGGCCGTGGAATGACGTCCGTACGAGACGTGCCCGGCCCGCCCGGCGCGCCGGCACTGGTGCTTCTCCACGGCTGGACCGCCACCGCCGACGTCAACTTCCGCCACCTCTACGGCCCCTTGGCGCAGCGCTGGCGGCTGGTGGCGTTCGACCACCGGGGTCACGGGCGCGGGCTGCGCTGCGAGGGACCGTTCCGGCTCGAGGACTGCGCCGACGACGCCGTGGCCGTCCTCGACGCGCTGGGGATCGACGAGGCCGTCGTCCTCGGCTACTCGATGGGCGGTCCGGTGGCGCTGCTGGCCTCGGCCCGGCACCCGGGACGGATCCGCGGTCTGGTCCTGTGCGCCACGAGCGGCGTCTTCGTGGACGGACTCTGGGAATCGGCGCTGTACCGGGTTGTCCTCGCGGCGTCCGCCGCCAGCCGGGCCGTCCCGCCTCCGGTGGTGGAACACCTCGCAGCCCGATTGTGCGCCAACAAAGCGCAGGGCCATTCGTCACCGGCTTGGCTGTTCGACGAAACCGCTCGGCATCACTGGCCGACGGTGCTGGAAGCGGGCTGTGCCCTCGGTCGCTTCCGAGCCGACCAGTGTCTCACCCGGCTCGACGTGCCGGCCGCCGTAGTGGCCATGCTGAACGACGAAGTGGTACCCGTCGCTCGACAGCTCGAACTCGCTCGGCGGATTCCCGGCTGCACGCTGCACACCCTCGCCGCCGGCCACGCCGTCTGCCTGATCGCTCCCGACGAACTCGTCCCCGTCGTGACCGACGCCTGTGAGTCGGTCCGCCGCCGTCTCGTCTTGACGCGGCCGGCCGGCGGACAGGTGGCATGACGGTAAAGCTGGTGACGTTGTCAGCTTGACCTTCAGCCTTCGCCTGTTCGGCGCCCTGATCCTCCAGCGAACCAGCTCGCTGTTCGCCGGGTCCGCTGAAGGGACGGCGATCTGTTGGCCAGCCGGGGGTTCAGGCGGCAACTGGCTCGCCGGCCGGTTGGCCGGCGGTGTCGGGCACCCGGAGCGCGATCGGCGGCAGGTACAGGCCGACGAGTTCGCGGTGCCACCAGTCGCCGGTGGCTCGCCGCTCGGCGGGCGTCGTGAACCGGTAGCGGTACAGCAGGGCCCGCAGGTAGCGGGGAGGGCTCTGTGGGAAGGGGTTCACGGCGAGCAGCTTGAGGGTTGCCGGGTCGCCGGAGAGGAGCTTGGCGGCCAGGGCGAGGAACCAGCCTTCGGCGTAGGCGGGGGACAAGGCGGCGAACCACATGAGCCAGTCGAGCCGCAGGTGGTACGGAGCCACCTGCCGGGGCCGGCGCCCGGGCCCGCCGGGCTTGGCCTTGAACTCGTAGGCCTTCCAGACGGTGTGCGGCCCGGGGTCTGGGTCGTCGGTGCCTTCGAGGACGATCTCCAGGCGCTCGCGGGTCATATGGCCGAAGAGCCCGTAGGTGTTGCCGAGGTGGAGCGGGTTGTAGCTGGCGTTCATGACCTGGTGGCGAGAAGCCATGTTGCGCAGCGGGCGCCAGCTGAGCACGACCATGGCCGCCGCCATGGCCACGACCGCGGCGGTGAACCAGCCGGGCGGCGCGGCGAGCGCCGGCGGCTCGACGGGCAGCACGAGTCGCAGAGCGTCGGCGTGGAAAGCGCCCACAGCCAGGGTGATGGTCAGGAGGTTGAGCCAGGCGAAGTTGCCGCTGGCCATCAGCCACAGCTGGGTGACGACAACGAACGCGCCGGCCCAGGCGGCGATCGGCTGGGGCAGGAGCAACCCGAAGGGGACGACCAGCTGGGCGACGTGGTTGCCGATCACCTCCAAGCGGTGCACGGGCTTGGGCAGGTGATGGAACCACCAGCTGAACCGGTTGGGGATCGGCTGTGTCTGATGGTGGTAGTCGAGCGCCGTCAGGTTGCGCCAAGCCTCGTCGGCGCGGAGCTTGATCAGACCGGCGCCGACCTCGAGGCGGACCAGCAGCCAGCGCAGCGCCAGGACGGCCGGCCACAGCGGGGCGACCTCGCCCGAGCCGAGGAAGACGGCGAGGAACCCGGCCTCGAGGAGCAACGTCTCCCACACGAATCCGAAGAACATCCCACCGGCGTTGACGAACGACAGGTACACCAGCCACAGCGCCAGCCAGGCGGCGGTGGCGGCGGCCAGCGGGAGGCGCTCGACGATCCCGAGGACGGCCGCCCCGGCGATCACCATTCCGGCGGCGGCGACGGCGCGAGCGAAGCGGTCGGAGTAGTGGAGGTGGAACAGGCTCGGGGCCCGTCGAGCACCGGCGGCCCGGAGGTACGGACCGGCGGGAAGCAGGCCCCGCTCTCCGCACAGCGCCGGGAACTGGTTGAACGCCGAGGCGAAGGCGACGAGGTAGATGAGCCCGAGCAGCCGGTAGAAGACGATTCGGGCAAGCCAGTACTCCGGTGCCACGAGCCAGTCCATTGCCTGCGGCGGCGCTGGGCCGCGCCTCACCTCCTTCGCGGTAACGCTGTGCGTCCACATGAAAAAAACGGCGGCCCGGCGGCGGCCATTCCCGCTTACAGCGTTGGGCAAGCATCGCGGGAACATCGGGGCGGCCGCCGGTCGTTGAATCAGATGACCGCACCAAGCGGAGGACATCGGAGGCTCATCCTCGAAGGAGGTGGTCGAACTCAGACCAGCAGCCAACCGAAAGAAGCCGCTGCGGTGAGCCCAGTGCCGCCCGCCGGAGGCGGGAACGCTGACGGTGCGAATGACCGACGGGCCGATCCACCGCAGCGGCTCGTCGCGTCCGCCCTTTTTCACCCATCGGACCGGCGGCGAGCTGCCGCGACCCGTTCGCCGACCTGAAGGACCGCAGCGCCGAGAGGCTGTAGGGAACCGGTTTTTGAATCCCGGTCCGGCCGGTCCTGGGGTCAACGATGCGTCCTGGCGGATGACGCGGTCAGGTCGGCGTCGCGGTCAGCGATGGGTCCTGGCGATGATCCGGCTCGGTCGGACCCGGACCAGCACACTGCCGGCCGGTTCGGGGTCGCCAGTCGGTTCCGAACCGACGTAGCGGCGCCACGTTCGGCGGGCCACGTCGCGCCGTCGTTCGGCGTCGTCGACGATCTCGGCGTCGCCCTCGGCGATCACGAACCAGTAGGGCGGTCCGTCGTCGATCACCACTGTCACGCGAGGGTCGCGTCGCAGGTTCGCCGCCTTCACCGTGTCGGCCCCGGTGAGGAAGAGAACATCGTCGCCGTCGGTCACGAACCCGACCGGAGCGGCGTGCGGGCGGCCGTCCGGACGGGTCGTGACCACGACGGCCGTCGGTGCACCCTCGGCCAGAAACGCCCGGCGTTCGTCGTCGGTCAAGTCCCGCAGTTCCGGTTCGGTGGTCATGCGGCGTAGGGACGCCGAGCGCGGGCGTCGCGCAGCGCCTCGGCCCACCACGACAGGCGGTCGAGCATGACCTTGAGAGCGGCTTCGGCTCGGGCCTGGTCGATCGGCTCCCCGTCTGGATCGAAGGTGCCGTCCGGCCCGTGGAAGCTCACGACATCGCGCACGGTCACGGCGTGCAGTTCGGCGAAGACCTGCCGCAGCTGCTCGACGGCCCGGAGGCCACCGGCGATGCCGCCGTACGAGACGAACGCCACCGGCTTGGCGAACCACTCCTGGTAGGCCAGGTCGATCGCCTGCTTGAGCGCGGCCGGGTAGCCGTGGTTGTACTCCGGCGTCACGACGACAAAGGCGTCGGCACCGTCGATGCATTCCCGAAGCTGGTGCGCCGCCGGGTGCTCCGGGTCATGGCGGGAAGGAAGATCGACTTGGTCCAAGTCGATGAAATCAATGACAACGTCACCCCGTTCACGAGCGCGGCGGACAACCCAGTCAGCGACGACCGGGCCGAACCGGCCGGGACGAGTGCTACCGACGATGACCGCCACCCGAAGAGGACGCGGGAACATCGCGACATACCTCCTTTCGAACTCGTTGCTGTCGATCAGGTAACGCCGTTCTCCAACCAACTCTTCCGGCGTCAATCGAGACCGCGGGAGTCGGGAAGCGGAACGGGGTCCGGATCGACGGGCGGCACTGGCGGCTCGGGAGGCGGCTGAGGCTCCGGCGGCGGAGGCGGTTCGGGGGGCGGAGGCGGCACGGGCGGCAGCGGGGGCTCGGGCGGCGGGAACGGGTCCGGAATGGTCATGACCCACATCCTGCCCGGCGGCCTCGCGAGATCGGGCGCGGCGGCGCCGCCGTAGTATGGTCGACGAAGTCGAGCATGGTCGCGGCCCCGGCCCCGGACGCGACCTTCGCTGCGAGGCCCCAGACCCGGCTTGCGGCGCACCGATCGGCGTGGAACAGCGCGTCCACGGTCACGACCTCGGTGCCGTGTTGGCCTTCGGCAACCTGGCACCCGTGACCGGGCTCGGGTCGTCGCTCAGGACGCGAGCGCAGCACAGGGAAGGTGGCTCAGTCGTGGCGAGCGAAGTGAATACCCGTTCCACGGATGACATCGTCGAGGTCGTCCGTCAGGAACACGACCGGCTCCGGGCGCTGCTCGACGAGATCAGCGACGCCGCGGTGCCACTGCAGCAGGCGGCAGCCGTCCTGACCAACGCGTCGGATGCGCTGGCGGCCGCGTTGATGGTCCATGAGACGGCCGAAGAGGCGGTCGTCTACCGCGTCCTCAAGGTGCACTTGGAAGCGGCCAACATTGCCGACCCGCGCCTGTCGGAAGAAGACGAGCTGAAGCGGCTGCTCGCCAGGCTTGAGCGCCTCACCGACGCGCTGGCCGACTACCCGGCGCTCCTCGGCCGGTTCGAAACCTTGCTGCGGGCGCATCTGACGCAAGAAGAGGCGCGGGTATTCCCGCTCTTGGAGGAACGACTGACGAGCGAGCAACGCCAAGAGATGGCCGGCGACTTCCGGGCCGTGGAGGTCAGCGCCCCCCACCACCCTCATCCCCACGCCCCGGAAAGCGCCCCCGGGAATCTGCTGCTGGCGCCGGTGCTGGCCGCCATCGACCGGTTCCGCGACCGGCGCCGGAGACGCCATCAGCGCTGAGTCGTACTGCGACACCGTCGCGGCACTGCCGTGGTGCCGGGTGCTGCGGTCACGGACGGGCCGCCGGCAGTGAACTGAGCGCCTCCTCCACCCAGGTCCGCAACGCCGCCGGTGACGGCGGCGCCCCGACCTGACGGGCGACTTCCCGGGAGCCGTCGAGGACCAGCAGGGTCGGAACCGCCTGCACCGAGTATCGCCCGGCGACCGCCGGGGCTTCGTCGATGTTGACCTTGACCACCTTCAGGCGGCCGGCCAGGTCGCGGGCGACCTGCTCGACGGCTGGCGCCACCATGCGGCACGGCCCGCACCACGGTGCCCACAGATCGACCAGCACCGGCACCGGCGACTGGGCCGCAACGGCGTCGAAGTCGCCGCCGTCGGCATTGACGAGCCACGGCAGCCAGCCCTTGCAGGCCGGACATCGAGGCCGGCCGGCCGCCGCCGGCGGGACCCGCACCCGGCGACGACACGCCGGGCACTCGATGATGTCAGCCATCCCAGCCTCCTCTCTCAGTACCGTCCATCGCACCGTTGGGATCGCCGCGGGACGGCAAGGGCGCGGCCCCCCCAACCGGTGAGTGGGGCCGCGCCGGCCGACGCTAGGCGGCGTGCGCCATGAGCAGCGCCCGCTGCAGCTCCGCCGGAGACGGCTGCTCCAACCAGCGGCCGCCGATGTACACCAGCGGCTGGCGGAACCCGCGGCCGACCGTCCACCGCAGCCGCCGCTCGACGTCGGGATGGGTGTCGAGGTCGACGTAGTCGTAGGCGATGCCGGCTCGGTCGAGCGTGCGGCGGATCATCTGCGTGATGCCGCACCACCGGTTGCCGTAGACGACAACGGGCACGCCACCGAGCGCTCGCCTCGGAAACATGGTCATCGTCATCGTGGACCTCCTCGGCTTGGGTCACGCCGCGGCCGCCGGAGCGAGGCGGTCGAGCGCGGCGTACAGGTCGTAGATGTCGGGCAGGTGGTGAACGAACGGCGAGACGTGGGCGTAGCGGATGACGCCGTCGCCGTCGACGACGAACAGCGCCCGTTCGCCAAAGCCATCTCTCTCCCGCCAGACGCCGTACCGCTTGGCGACGTCACCCTTGGGATGGAAGTCGGCCAGCAGCGGGAAGGTGATGCCCCGGACCGCCGCCCAAGCGCCATGGCTGTAGATCGAGTCGACCGAGATGCCGATGATCTCGACCCCTCGGCGCTGGAACTCGTCGAGTTCCTGCTGGTACAGGTCCAGCTGACGGCTGCAGCCCGGGCTCCAGTCCAGCGGGTAGAACACGAGCACGACCGGACGGCCGCGGAAATCGGACAGCCGAACGATCTGGCCGTTCGCATCGGGGAGCGCGAAGTCCGGCGCCTCGGTCCCAACGGCGAGCCCGTCCGCCTCTGCCTGGCCCTCCATGGCAGGCGCGTGCTGATACAGGTTGGCGACGTCTTCGATGGTCAGCGGGCCGGCAACGGCGCCGTCGGTGGGCCGTCCACCGTCACCCATCTCCTGGACGATGGCGTGGAGCACCGACAGCGCTTCCTTGACCGGTGAATCCTCGATGCTCTCGCCGAGCGCGGCGAAGCGCTCTTCGAGCTCATGCAGTCGCGTCGAACTCATGCTGTATTCCTCCTCTCGTGTGCTCAGTGGAGCTTCGACAGTTGCCGGCCTCGACCGTCCGCCGACAGGAGGTGGCGGAGGAGGCCGCTTCTGACAACAGACATTGCCGCCATCACCTCTATTCCGCGATGTCCTAACCGGTGCGCTCGCCCAGCACGGCTGAGATCTGCAACTCGTCGGGGCCCCGGACGACGGACAAGCGAATCTGCTCCCCCGGGGTGCGACGGCGAAGCCGGCCCAGGAAGTCCTCGACCGTGTCGACGTCGTCGCCGTCGACGGCGACGATGATGTCGCCCGGCCGGAGACCGGCCCGCTCGGCGGGACCACTGCCTTCGACGGCCAGGACCAGCACGCCGCGTTGGCGCTCCACACCGAGGCGCTCCGCCAGCAGCGGAGTCAACGGTGCCGGCTGGATGCCGAGGAAGGGATGCCGCACACGGCCCTGGTCGAGGAGCTGTTCGACGACGTCGGTGACCGTGGCGGCCGGAATGGCGAAGCCGATGGAGACCGACCCCACCTGCGGGGGCAGGTAAGCCACGTTGATGCCCACCACCTCGCCGTCGGCGTTGACCAGGGCGCCGCCGGAGTTGCCGGGCGAGATGGCGGCGTCGGTCTGGATGAGGTCCACCAGGGCCGGTGCCTGCTGAGCGGCGCCGGGGATCGCCCGGTGCAGCCCGGAGATGATGCCGGCGGTGACGGTGTTCTCCAGGCCCAGAGGGTTGCCGATGGCGATGGCCAGCTCACCGACCACCGGCAGGTCACCGGCGAAGCGCCCCGCCGGGGTGCCGCCCCGGTCGACCTTGAGGGCGGCCAGGTCCGACAGCGGGTCGCTGGCCAGCAGGCGGGCGGGCAGCCGCTTGCCGTCGGCGAACCCGACCTCGATCCGGCTCGCCCGGCCGACCACGTGGTGGTTGGTGACGACGACGCCGTCGGCCCGGTAGACCACCCCGCTGCCCTCGCCGCCATCGGTGAGCACGGCTACGACCGAGGTCTCGACGTTGCGGACGACCTCCGGAATGCGGCCGAAGTCACCAGCTCCCTTCGCGGACGGCCGGATCGTCTCGGCGGCCGGCTCGGTCGTCGTCGTCGAAGCGGTGTCGCTCCCGCGGTCGCCGTCGCAGCCGCCCAGCGCGACCAGCGCCACGACCGCGACCGCAACTCGGGCCCGCGACGCCCGGCGGACGAGGCTCACCACGAGCCTCGCCGCCAGGCGCCGGTGAGGAGCCGGTGGACCCGTTCGGCTACCGGCGGGTGCGTGGCGAACAGCGAAGCGAAGTCGACGTGCCGGCCGGCCAGGGGGTTGACGATGTACTTGCCCGACTGGGCCGGGTCGACGTCCATGGGCAGCACGCGGGCCGCCCGGTCGAGCTTGGTCAACGCGCTGGCCAGGGCGGTCCCGTCACCGAGCAGGCGGGCCCCGGCGGCGTCGGCTTCGAATTCCCGGCTGCGGGAGAGGGCCAGTTGCAGGACGGCTGCGGCCAGAGGAGCGAAGAGGGCGGCCACCAGCAGGCCGAGCGGATTTGGGCTCCCGCCGTCGTCGTCGTCGTCGCCGCTCGACAGCCACGGCAGCCACATCAGGCTGTTGGCCAGGTAGCTGAGGCCGGTGGCGATGGCGGCGGCCACCGACGTGATGAGGATGTCCCGGTTCCCGATGTGGGCGAGCTCGTGGGCGAGCACACCCTGCAGCTCTTCCCAGGTCAGCAGGTCGAGAATGCCCTGCGTGACGGCCACGGCGGCATGATCCGGGTCGCGGCCGGTGGCGAAAGCGTTGGGCTGGCGGTCGGGCGTGACGTAGAGGCGGGGCATGGGTAGGCCGGCCTCGGCGCACAGCTCCCGCACGATGCGGTGGTATTCCGGCATCTCCCATTCGCTGACCGGCACGGCGCTGGCGGCGGCGAGGGCGATGCGATCGGCGTACCAGTACGAGCCTCCGGCCACGGCCAAGCCGAGCACCAGCCCGAGCAGCGCCCCACCCTGCCCGAAGAGCGACCCGACCAGTACGAACAGGCCGCCCAGGGCCCCGAGCAGCACGGCCGACTTGACGCCGTTCGCGCCGCCGAAGGTCGTGAATACCGGGCGCCTGGTGCCGGGACGGTAATCCAGACGCGCAGGCATCGGACCGTGCCTCGTGGGACGGTGGTGTTGGCCTCCGGGGATCGTTGACCCTGCGATCGACGGGCACGATCCCCGGAGCACACCTCACATACCGATCCCGCTACTTGATCTCGATGCGGCGGGGCCGTTCGCTGGCCGCCTTCGGCACGGTGACGGTCAGCACGCCGTCATCGAGAGTGGCGTGAATGCCGTCCTCGTCGACCGCGCCGGGAAGGACCACCTCGTAGTAGAAGCGGCCCACACTGCGGGTGCGGCGCCGGAGGATCCCGACGCGCTCCTTCTCTTTGCGTTCGCCGCTGACCGTGAGCCGCCGGCCGGCGACTTCGATCGCCACGTCGTCCTTCTTGATGCCCGGGAGCTCGATCTCGACGTGGTAGGCGTCGTCGGTCTCCTCGACGTCGGCCAGGGGCGTGAAGCCATCACCGAGCAGCGACGGGAAGTTGTTCCACGAGTCGAGGTAGCCCTGGAGCTGACGGTTGAGCCGCTCGATCTCGGCCAACGGATCCCAGCGGGTCATGGTGTCCCCGTTGTTGCGTCGGACGGGAAGGGACATGTCTTTCACCTCCTTTGCTTTCGTGTTCCCACCCGCGGTTCCGGCGGCGGCCCGCCGTGGCTTCGGCCGGTGTGCGTCACGGTTTCAGTCAGATTGGCTTCTGAGGGCCTCACACCTCTTCCGGATC
Organism: Actinomycetota bacterium; assembly: GCA_040756995.1. Lineage (GTDB taxonomy): Bacteria > Actinomycetota > Acidimicrobiia > IMCC26256 > BP-133 > BP-133. Next base: position 310,169 of record JBFLYK010000001.1, read on the forward strand.
GAGCGGCCTCCGTGGAGGTCGCTGGGTTCCGGCGCGTCCTTCAAATCCGGACGCTGACACCGTTTCCATCCGGGGGTCGAGCCGCCGGGAACCGCGATGATGACCTGAGAGACCTTCCTTACTTCACTTCTTCGGCGCTGGGGCACCGGGAAGCCCGGGCATCGCCGGAGCGCTCGGCAACGATGGCAGCGAGGGGTTCTCACTGGCCCTCTGCCCCGGAGGCGCCGGGATGGCCGGCGTGCTCGGGAGCGTGGGCAGCGAGGGGTTCTCGCTGGCCTTCTGGCCGGGAGGCGCCGGGATGGCCGGCGTGTTGGGAAGCGCCGGCAGAGTCGGCGTGTCATCGGCCATCGGTCCCACTCCGGGGATCCATCCCAGCCAGGGGGTGGGAGGCGGGACCCGGGGTGAGCTGGGCACGCCGGGGAGGGCGGCGGCAGCCGTCCCGGTGAACAGGAGACCGATGGTTGCCAGCGTCGCCACGAGGGTCAGCTTCTTCGTCCATGCTGCGTTGAACTGGTGCATCGTTGCCTGCTCCCTTGCGGTGGTCGCAGCGTGTCAGTGCGTGTGATCGCCGGTCGGGCCGCGCCGGTGGGAGCCCGCTGGGGGAGGGCTCCCACCGGGCGGAGCGATGGCGATCAGGCGTTGGCCATGGCCGGCTCCTTGGCCTCGGCGGTGATGGCCTTCTGGCCGCCGGTGCCGGCCTGGATCTCGACCTTGCGGGGCTTGGCCGCTTCGGCCACGGGGATCGTCACGGTGAGCACGCCGTGGTCGTAGCTGGCCGAGATGTTGTTGTAGTCGAGACCCTCGCCGAGGAACAGCTGGCGGCTGAACTTGCCCTGGGGCCGCTCGTTGGCCACCACCTGGTAGCCCTCGCCGGCCTGCCAGTTCCGCTCGGCGGTCACGGTCAGGACGTTCTTCTCCACGGTCAGGTCGATGGAGTTGGGGTCGACGCCGGGGAGGTCGAAGTGCACCACGAACTGGTCGCCGTGCCGGTAGGCGTCCATGGGCATGACCGCCGGGCGGGCCCCGCTCCAGAACTGCTGGGTGATCCGGTCGAAGTCCCGGAAGGGATCGAACCGCATGAGCATCTTCTTCCTCCTTCCATGACTCGTTTGGACTTGACTGTCTGATCGGAATATATCCGTCAGCAAGTAACTTGACAACTATCGACTTAGGATTTATTCCCATAGATCAGTCAAGTTGTCAAGGAGGTGATGTCCGATGCCCAAGGCAGTTGGCATCGACCTGGGGACGACCAACTCCGTGGTCGCCACCCTGGAAGGCGGCGAACCCACCGTCATCCCCAACGCGGAAGGCAGCCGCACGACCCCGTCGGTGGTCGGCTTCGCCAAGGGGACGGGCGACGTCCTCGTGGGTGAGGTGGCGAAGCGGCAGGCGATCACCAACCCGGACCGGACGATCCGGTCGGTGAAGCGCCACATGGGCACGAGTTGGTCGGTCGACATCGACGGGAAGGGCTACACGGCCCAGAAGATCAGCGCCCGGATCCTCCAGAAGCTGAAGCGGGACGCCGAGGGCTACCTGGGTGAGCCGGTGACGCAGGCCGTCATCACGGTGCCGGCCTACTTCGACGACGCCCAGCGCACGGCCACCAAGGAGGCGGGCCAGATCGCCGGCCTCGAGGTACTGCGCATCATCAACGAGCCCACGGCGGCCGCCCTGGCCTACGGGCTGGACAAGAACGCCAAGGACGAGACCGTGCTCGTCTTCGACCTCGGCGGTGGCACGTTCGACGTGTCGATCCTCTCCATCGGGGACGGGGTCTTCGAGGTCAAGTCGACCCACGGTGACACGCACCTGGGCGGTGACGACTGGGACCAGCGGATCATCGACTGGCTGGTGACCCAGTTCAAGAACAAGGAAGGCGTCGACCTGTCCAAGGACCGGATGGCCCTCCAGCGGCTCAAGGAGGCGGCCGAGAAGGCCAAGATCGAGCTGTCGCAGGTGACCGAGACGAACATCAACATCCCGTTCGTCACCGCCACCTCCGAGGGGCCCAAGCACCTGGAGGAGAAGCTCACCCGGGCCAAGTTCGAGGAGCTGACGGAGGACCTGGTCAAGCGGTGCCGCGGTCCGTTCGAGCAGGCCATCAAAGACGCCGGCCTCACCCAGGACCAGATCGACCACGTCATCCTGGTCGGCGGCTCCACCCGCATGCCGGCCATCCAGGCGCTGGTGAAGGAGATGACCGGCAAGGAGCCCCACAAGGGCGTGAACCCCGACGAGGTCGTGGCGGTCGGGGCGGCCATCCAGGCCGGTGTCCTCAAGGGTGAGGTGAAGGACGTCCTGCTGCTCGACGTCACCCCCCTGTCGCTGGGGATCGAGACCAAGGGCGGCGTGATGACGAAGCTCATCGAGCGGAACACCACCATCCCCACCAAGCGGTCAGAGGTGTTCACCACCGCCGAGGACAACCAGCCCTCGGTCGAGGTGCACGTCCTCCAGGGCGAGCGGGAGATGGCGGCCTACAACAAGAGCCTGGGCAAGTTCCACCTCACGGACCTCCCGCCGGCGCCCCGGGGCGTGCCCCAGATCGAGGTCACCTTCGACATCGACGCCAACGGCATCGTCCACGTCTCGGCCAAGGACCGGGCCACCGGCAAGGAACAGTCGATGACCATCACCGGCCAGTCGGCCCTCTCCAAGGACGACATCGACCGGATGGTCCGCGACGCCGAGGCCCACGCCGAAGAGGACCGGCGCCGCCGGGAGGAGGCCGAGGTCCGCAACCAGGCCGACAGCCTCGCCTACCAGACCGAGAAGCTCCTCAAGGACCAGGGTGACAAGGCCGGGCCCGGTGAGCGGGAGCCGGTCGAGTCGGCCGTCAAGGAGCTCAAGGACTCGCTCGGCGGCAGCGACGTGAGCGCCATCCGTTCGGCCACGGAGCGGCTGGTCGGTGCCAGCCAGGCCTTCACCACCCGCCTGTACGAGCAGGCGGCGGCCGCGGCCGGCGGCACGTCGCACAGCGGCGGCCCCGCCGGTGAGAACGGCGCCGGCGGCACGAGCAGTGGCGACGACGACGTCGTCGACGCCGAGGTCGTCTGAGCCGGAGCGAGGAGGCGATGACCGATGCGGTCCGCTGACATCGACCGGCGCAACGGCGGTTCCCGCCCCGATGGGCCGGCGCCCGATGGGGGAGGCGGCCCGGCCCCCGGGGCGGACACGCCTCCCCTCGACGCCGGCGAAGCACTCGATGACACGCTGGCCCGGGTTCAGGCGGAACGAGACGAGTACCTCGATCTCGCCCGCCGGACCCGCGCAGAGTTCGAGAACTACCGGAAGCGGATGACCGCCCAGCAGGCGGAGCTGCGGGACAGCGCCGCCGCCGACCTGGTGGCCGAGGTCGTGGTCCCGACCCTCGACGTCCTGGAGGCCGGGCTGGCGCATCATCCCGAGGCGGTGGAGCCGATCTACCGGGCGGTCTGCCAGCTGGTCGAAGGCCAGGGTCTGGAACGGCTCGATCCGGCCGGGCAGCCGTTCCGGCCCGAGGAGCACGAAGCCGTCGTGTACCGGAATGCCGCCGACCCGGGCGCCGACGGCGATGCCGAGGCCGCCGACGCCGACGCCGGCGCCGACGGCGATGCCAAGGCCGGCGCTGATGGTCAAGTTGGCGGCGACGCGACGGTCTCCGAGGTGCTCCGTCCCGGGTATCGGTGGCGGGGCCGGCTGCTCCGGCCGGCGTCCGTGGTGGTCACTGGAGGAAGGGGGTGAGCGGCGATGGCGGTGCAGAGCGACTGGTTGGAGAAGAACTTCTACGACGTGCTGGGCGTGCCGGAGACGGCAACCGACGAGGAGATCTCCCGGGCCTATCGCCGGCTCGCCCGTCAGCTCCACCCCGATGTCAATCCCGACAACAAGGAGGCCGAGGAGCGGTTCAAGGAGGTCTCGGCCGCCTATGACGTCGTCGGCGACCCCGCCAAACGCAAGGAGTACGACGAGGCTCGCCGGCTGTTGCGAGCCGGCGTCGGGCCGGGGTTCGGCGGATCCGGGTTCAGCGGGCCCGGCGAGAGCGGCTTCACGTTCCGGATCGACGACCTCGGCGACTTCGACGACCTGGGCGGCTTCGGTGGCCTCTTCGGTGACCTCCTCGGGGGGCGCCGCCGGGCGACGGCCCGTCCGCCCGGCCGGCGCGGCGCCGACCTCGAGACCGAGGTGGCGTTGAGCTTCGAAGAGGCCGTCTTCGGCGTCACCACCGACGTGGAGGTCACCGCCGAAGACGCCTGCCCGACCTGCGGTGGCCGCCGCACGAAGCCGGGTACCCAGCCGGTGAGCTGCAGTAGCTGCGGGGGGTCGGGTGTCACCGCGCAGCGCCAGGGCGGGTTCTCCGTGAGCCGAACCTGCCCCGCCTGTGGCGGCCGAGGGACGGTGATCACCGACCCCTGCGCCGACTGCCGAGGGCTCGGGCGGGTGCGCCGTGCCCGCCGGGCGAAGGTGCGGATTCCGGCCGGCGTGGACAACGGCCAGCTGATCCGGGTGCCCGGCCGGGGCAACGCCGGCCGGGACGGCGGTCCGGCCGGCGACCTGTACGTCGTCGTCCGGGTGGCCCCCCACCCGGTCTTCGGGCGGGAGGGGCGGAACCTGACCGTCACGGTGCCGATCACCTATCCCGAGGCGGTGCTCGGGGCCGAGGTGAAGGTCCCGACGCTCGACGGCTCGCCGGTCACGATCCGGATCCCGCCCGGCACGCCGTCGGGCAAGACGTTCCGGGTCCGCGGTCACGGCGTCCCCGGAGCCGGCGGGCGGCGGGGCGACCTCCTCGTCACTGCCGAGGTGGCCGTTCCCCCGCGGGTCACCGGCAAGGAACGCAAAGCGGTTGAGGCGCTGGCCAAGGTGACGCCGTCACCACGGGCCCATCTGGGGGTGTGAGCGATGAGCCACTGCCATCGTCCACTGTTCACGACGTCGGTGGCCGCCGAGCTGACCGGGGTGCACCCGCAGACCTTGCGCATGTACGAGCGCAAGGGGCTGGTGCATCCCGCCCGCAGCGCCGGCGGGACTCGCCGCTACAGCCGGCGGGACGTCGCCCGCGTGCAGCGGATCACCGAACTCACCGGGGCCGGCGTCAATCTCGCCGGCGTGGAGCGCATCCTCGATCTCGAGGAGCGACTCGGCGGGGCGACCGACGCCGATCGCCCGCCGGACTACGCGGCGGATGCCGTGGCCGAGGCGGCGTGGCCACCGGTGTACGAACGCCAGGAATTCGTTGGAAGCCAAAGATCTTGACGGACAAGGAGTGAGACAGCCATGGCGACAGCCTTCGATCCCAACCGCTGGACGTTGCGGACCCAGGAGGCGTTCCAGGCCGCGGTGGGTACCGCGCAGAGTCAGCATCACGCCGAAGTGACGCCCGACCATCTGCTGGCCGCGCTGGTCGGCCAGGAGGAAGGGGTGGTGCTACCGATCCTGGAGAAGGTCGGAGTGGCACCGCTCCAGGCCCGGAACCGGGCCAACGAGGCGCTGGCCAAGCTGCCCAAGGCCTACGGCGGGGTCGATCCACAGATCGGCCGGGCGCTGCGCGACCTCATCGAGACCGCCGACCGGGCCCGGGAGGAGCTCCACGACGAGTACCTCTCGACCGAGCACCTCCTCCTCGCCCTGGCCGACCGGCTCGGGGTCGGACGCGAGCAGCTCCTCGCCGCCCTCCGCGAGGTGCGCGGCAGTCACCGGGTCACCAGCCAGAACCCCGAGGAGCAGTACCAGGCCCTCGAGAAGTACGGGCGTGACCTGACCGAGGCCGCCCGGGCCGGGAAGCTCGACCCGGTCATCGGCCGGGACGACGAGATCCGCCGGGTCATCCAGGTGCTGTCCCGGCGGACGAAGAACAACCCCGTCCTCATCGGCGAACCCGGTGTCGGCAAGACGGCCATCGTCGAGGGGCTGGCCCGCCGCATCGTGGAGGGCGACGTCCCCGAGAGCCTGAAGAACAAGCGGCTCATCGCCCTGGACCTGTCGGCCATGGTGGCCGGGGCCAAGTACCGGGGCGAGTTCGAGGAGCGGCTCAAGGCCGTCCTCAAGGAGATCGCCGACTCCGAGGGCGAGATCATCACCTTCATCGACGAGATGCACACCGTGGTCGGCGCCGGCGCCGCCGAGGGGGCCATGGACGCCGGCAACATGCTCAAGCCCATGCTGGCCCGGGGCGAGCTGCGCATGATCGGCGCCACCACCCTCGACGAGTACCGCAAGCACGTGGAGAAGGACCCGGCGCTGGAGCGCCGCTTCCAGCCGGTCTACGTCGGCCAGCCCTCGGTGGAGGACACCATCGCCATCCTCCGGGGTCTCAAGGAGCGCTACGAGGTCCACCACGGCGTCCGCATCCAGGACGCCGCCCTGGTCGCCGCCGCCGTGCTGTCGGACCGGTACGTGACCGGGCGGTTCCTGCCCGACAAGGCCATCGACCTCGTCGACGAGGCGGCGTCCCGGCTGCGGATCGAGATCGACTCCATGCCGACCGAGATCGACGTGGTCGAACGACGTATCCGCCAGCTGGAGATCGAGCGGGTGGCGCTGGCCAAGGAGACCGACGAACCGTCCAAGGAACGCCTGGCCGACCTCGACGAGGAACTGGCCAACCTCCGGGAGCAGGCCAGCGCCATGAAGGCCCACTGGCAGGCCGAGAAGGAGGCCATCACCGCCATCCGCAGCGTCAAGGAGGAGCTCGAGGCGGCCAAGGCCGACGCCGACCGGTTCGAACGCCAGGGTGACCTGGCCAAGGCGGCCGAGATCCGCTACGGGCGGGTACCCGAACTCGAACGGCGGGTGGCCGAGTGCACCGAACGGCTCGCCGAGCTGCAAGCCGACCAGAAGATGCTCAAGGAGGAGGTCGACGAGGAGGACATCGCCGAGGTGGTGGCCAAGGCCACCGGCATCCCGGTGTCGCGGCTCATGGAGGGCGAGGTCCAGAAGCTCATCCGGATGGAGCAGGTCCTCTCCGCCCGGGTCGTCGGCCAGGACCAGGCCGTCGAGGCGGTGGCCAACGCCATCCGCCGGTCCCGGGCCGGACTGTCCGACCCGCACCGCCCCATCGGCAGCTTCCTGTTCCTCGGCCCCACCGGTGTCGGCAAGACCGAACTGGCCCGGGCCCTGGCCGAGTTCCTCTTCGACGACGAGCGGGCGATGGTCCGCATCGACATGGGCGAGTACCAGGAGAAGCACACCGTCGCCCGCCTCATCGGCGCCCCGCCCGGCTACGTCGGCTACGAGGAAGGCGGCCAGCTGACCGAAGCCGTCCGGCGCCGGCCCTACGCCGTCGTGCTCCTCGACGAGATCGAGAAGGCCCACTCCGACGTCTTCAACGTCCTGCTCCAGGTGCTCGACGACGGCCGGCTGACCGACGGGCAGGGCCACACGGTTGACTTCACCAACACGGTCCTGATCATGACGTCGAACCTGGCGGTCGACCCCCGGGACTTCTTCAAGCCCGAGTTCATCAACCGGATCGACGAGATCGTGCGGTTCCGGCGCCTCGAGCAGGCCGACATGGCGGCCATCGTGGCCATTCAGCTCCGCCACCTGGAGAACCGCCTGGCCGCCAAGCGGATCAGCCTCGAGGTCACGCCGGAGACCGAGCTGTGGCTGGCGCAGCGGGGCTACGACCCCGATTTCGGGGCCCGGCCCCTCAAGCGTGTGATCCAGAAGGAACTCGGCGACCGCATCGCCCTCGCCGTCCTCGAAGGCCGCTACCACGAGGGCGACACCATCAAGGTCGACGTCAGCGGCGACGAGATCATCCTCCGGTAACCGGGAACACCGGCCGGGTAGGGGACGGTCATCGCCAGCGACCCTCCCGGCCGGGCCCTCCGGCGTAGTTCGCGAGAGTAGGAAACGAGACCATGGAAACCGTCCTGTTGTCCCGTCTCGAAGGCGGGCTGGAACACGTCGCCGGTGAGCTGCGAACCGCCGACACGGCCATCGACGACGTCGGCGACGAGGTGACCCGCCGCCGGTTGCGTCGCACCTGGGAGCGGCTGGGCCGGGCCCGGAAGGCGGCCGACGACATGCTGCGCCGGCTCGACCGGGAGCCGGCGGAGGCGGCCAAGCTCCTGGCCAAGGACCTCGAGCGCGAGGTCTGCCAGCTCGAAGCCGAAGTCGGGCTGCTCGCCGCCGAAGTGCGGGGCGAACTCGCCACGACCACCGACGCCTACCGGACGGCGGCCGGTGAGCAGCTGCGGGCGTGGCGAGGCCGCCTGGACGAGCTGCGGGTCCAGGCTTCGTTGGCCCGCATGGAGATCCGCGACGACGTGGACGCCGTCCTCGACCGCATGGAAGGCCACTACCACGAGGCGGCCCATCACCTCCGGATGGCCACGACCTCCACGACGCTGTCGTCGTTGCGGCAGGCCGTCCGGCGGCTGTTCGGCGACGTCCGGGAGGCGGCCGACGCCGCTCGGGATGAGCTGGCCCGCCCGGCGGAGCGGTAGGCCGGTGGCGTCGAGACGAGAACGGTGGCCGGGCACCCCCTATCCGCTGGGCGCCACCTACGACGGCATCGGCACCAACTTCTCGCTGTTCTCCGAGGTGGCCGAAGCGGTCGAGGTCTGCCTGTTCGGACCGGACGGGGAGGAGGAGCGGGTCGAACTGACGGAGATGACGGGGTTCTGCTGGCACGGCTACCTCCCCGGTGTGGGCCCCGGGCAGCGCTACGGGTTCCGGGTCCACGGCCCCTATGACCCAGCCGCGGGGCTGCGCTGCAACTCGGCCAAGCTGCTGCTCGACCCGTACGCCAAGGCGGTCGCCGGCGAGGTGCGCTGGGATCCGGCCCTCTACCCCTACCCGCTCGGCGGTGACGACCTGGCCCGCAACGATTCCGACAGCGCGCCGTTCATGCCGAAAGCGGTGGTCACCAGCCCCTACTTCGAATGGGGCGACGACCACCTGCTGCGGATCCCCTGGCACGACACCGTGCTCTACGAGACCCACGTGCGGGGCTTCACGATGCGCCACCCGGACATCCCCGAGCCGCTGCGGGGCACCTACGCCGGCCTGGCCCATCCGGCGGCCATCGAGTACCTCCAGCGCCTGGGGGTGACGGCGGTGGAGCTCATGCCGGTCCACCAGTTCGTCCACGACCACCGCCTGGTCGACCGTGGCCTGCGGAACTATTGGGGCTACAACTCGATCGCCTTCCTCGCTCCCCACAACGGCTACGCCGCCTGGGCCGATCCCGGCGCGGTCGTCTCCGAGTTCCGCTACATGGTCAAGACGCTCCACGCGGCGGGGATCGAGGTGATCCTCGACGTCGTCTACAACCACACCGCCGAAGGGAACCACCTCGGCCCGGTGTTCTCGTTCAAGGGCATCGACAACCAGGCCTACTACCGGCTGGCCGAACCGGACCGCCGCTACTACTTCGACACCACGGGGACGGGCAACACGCTCAACATGCGCCATCCCCACGTCCTGCAGCTCGTGGTCGATTCGCTGCGCTACTGGGTCACCGACATGCATGTCGACGGGTTCCGCTTCGACCTGGCCGCCGCCCTGGCCCGCCAGTTCTACGAGGTCGACCGGCTGGCGGCCTTCTTCGATCTCATCCAGTGCGACCCGGTCGTGAGCCAGGTCAAGCTCATCGCCGAACCATGGGATCTCGGCGCCGGCGGCTACCAGGTCGGGAACTTCCCCACGCTGTGGTCGGAATGGAACGGCCGCTACCGCGACACCGTCCGGGACTACTGGCGGGGCGCCGAAGGAACGCTCGGTGACTTCGCCTACCGGTTCACCGGCAGCTCCGACCTCTACGAACACAACGGGCGGCGGCCCTACGCCTCGGTGAACTTCGTCACCGCCCACGACGGGTTCACCCTCACCGACCTCGTCGCCTACGAGCACAAGCACAACGAGGCCAACGGTGAAGACAACCGGGACGGCACCGACGACAACCGGTCCTGGAACTGCGGCGCCGAAGGCCCGACCGACGACCCCGCCGTCACCGCCCTCCGGGCTCGGCAGCGGCGCAACTTCCTGGCCACGCTGCTGCTCTCCCAGGGTGTCCCCATGCTGTGCGGTGGCGACGAGATCGGCCGGACCCAACGGGGCAACAACAACGCCTACTGCCAGGACAACGAGCTCTCCTGGTACGAGTGGGACAGCGCCGACCGGGACTTCCTCGAGTTCACCCGCCGGCTCATCGCTCTGCGGCGCCGCCACCCCGTGTTCCGCCGCCGCCGTTTCTTCCAGGGCCGGCCGATTCTCGGCAGCGGCCTGTCCGACATCGGCTGGTTTCGGCCCGACGGCAAGGAGATGACCGACGACGACTGGCACCACAGTTTCGCCAAAGCGCTCGGCGTCTTCCTCAACGGGGAGGAGATCCCCGACCCCGACCCCCGCGGCCAGCGCGTCGTCGACGACAGCTTCCTCGTCCTGTTCAACGCCCACGCCGAACCCCTCGACTTCGTCCTGCCCGGCGGCCGCTGGGGCGAGCTGTGGTCAGTCGAACTCGACACCGCCGACGGCGGCACGGCGTCAGGGGTCGCCTACCGAGCCGGCGCCACGGTGCCCGTCGACGGCCACAGCGTGGTGGTGCTCAAGCGTGTCTGACCGGCCTGCACTGGCGGTTGGTGACGAGCTCCTGTGCCTCGAGCGGGCCGGCTGGGAAGCGCTGTCGACCAGCGCCGAGGCGGCTGTCCGGTACTACCGCGACGTTCTGGCGTCGTCGGTGCTGATGCTCCTCCCCGGCGGGCTGGTGGTCGATGATCGCGCTCAGGTCATCGAGTCGATGCAGGGCCCGCCGTGGGACGGATTCGAACTGAGCAACGAACGAGTCCTGACACTGGGTGAGGGCGCGGCGGTGGTGGCTTACCGGGGATCTGCCCGGCGCGGGGCCCAGGTCTACGAGGCGCTGTTCAGCAGCACGTACGTGCGGCGAGGACGGGCGCTGGCGCCTGGCGCTCCACCAGCAGACGCCGCTCTGAACCCGGTCGTCGCCGCCGCTCAGTGGCGCTGGCGCCCCTCCGACAGCTTCTTGGCCGCCGCCTCGAGGGCGGCCTCGACGTCACCGAGGATCTGGCGGGTGCCCCGCCGCAAGGTCTCCAGCGTCTCGGCGGTGTGGTCGCCGGCCTGGTCGAGGTGGGACTGCGCCGCCCGGTAGGCACGCTCGACGTCGTCGAGGAGTCGGGTGAGTTCGTCGCGGGCCTCCATCTCCGCCAGGTCGGCCTGCACCCGTAGTTCGTCGATGCGGCCCCGCCACGTGTCGAGCTGGGCTTGCAAGGCGTCGCGGTAGGCGGCTTTCGTCTCCGCCGTTTCGATCTCGAGTTCGGTTCGTATGGAGGCCAGTTCGGACTTGAGACGGTCGCGGCCCTGCTCGAGGTCGGCGATGACGGCCGAGGACACCTCTCCGACCACGGTTCGGAGGCGCTCGACGGTGGCGCGCATCGCCTGCCAGTTGGCCCGGAGCCGCTCGGCCACCGGCCGGAATCGGGTTCGGGTCTCCCCTGCGGTTTCCTTGACGCGGTTCTGGAAGGCCTGGATCCGCTCGCCGAGCTCGGCGACTTCCCGCTCGAGACGCCGGATCACTTCTTCTTTGCGGGAGGCGTTGTCGGTCGCGGTGGTGGCGGTGGCCGCTTCTTCGGTCATCGCGGCTTGGCTCCTCAGTGCGGGCTGTGCTCGGCGGTCGCCGGCACAGCGGCGGTCTCCGGTTCGCTGACGGGTTCGATGCTGGCCCGGGCGGCTTCGAGCGCCCCGGCGGTGTCGTCTTCGGCGTTCCCGCTCGGGCGGTGCTCGGCGGACAGGGCCTCCAGGCGGGTGGCGGCGGCCCGGACGGGTCCGGCGCCCGTTTCCGCCGCGCCGGCCACCGGAACGTCACCCGAGATCTCGCTGGCGCGCTGCTGGCCGGCGTCCAGCCGGTCGGCGTGCCGGGTCAGGAGCTGGGCGAGGCGCCGGAGTCCGGTTCGGAACTCGACGTGGTCGTCGTCGTGGCCGACGACGCGGGCGAAGCTGCGGGCCATCTTCTCCAGCTCGTCGATCTCCCGGCGGATCAGCTCGCGGTCTTGCGCGATCTCTTCCTGCCAGTCGACCTCTTCGAGCAGGTCCCGGATCAGGGTGTGCGGAATGAGCTCGAGGTTGCCGGGGAGCGACACCAGCAGGCGGACGGCTTCGAGCAACTCGCTATGGGCTCGGCAGACCCGTCCCGCTTCTCGGACCACCATGTTGGTGTAGGCCGGGGCGAGACGGCGGCCGCAGCGGGGGCAGCGACCTTCGGGGGAGCGGGCCAGTTCGGAGAGGTAGAAGTCGAGCCGGCAGAAGCGGCACCGGGCGCGGATGCGGTCAGCCAATCGAGGTGAACCTCCTTCAGTCGGGCTCGGGGGGTGCTTCGACCCACAGCGAGCGCAAGATTGTGGGCGACCCGTCATCGTCGTCGCCGCCCGGAAGTGAGCCGACCGGGGCGTCGAGCGCCACCGCCGTACCGAGGGTCAGCAGCCCGATGAGCAGGAACGCCGGCAGCCAGCGGTCGACGAAGAGCCCCGTGGCGACCAGCACCGCCCCGGCCACTCCGAGCAGGATCGTCCGCCGCTGCCCTGCTCGCTCAGCGGCGGAGCCGTAGCCCGTCGAATGCAACAAAGCCCCACCCCCGGATGCCACGCGGATCGAACGTGCCACGGGCCGGGACTGGGGCCACGCAAACGACTTGGTGTCGGCCGTCGGGTCTGGGACGGCGGCTCCGAACGCAAATCTAGCCCGGATCCACTGTCCGGCTCCCACCCGAGATGCCGGATTGGACGGGCGGCGGGCGGGGGAAGCGGCCAGTGGGTAGCCTGGCGGGCGATGGGTCAGGAGGACCGGATCGACGGCGAACTGCTGCTCGAAGTGCTCTCCGGTTTCGCTCACACCTTGGCCGGGCGGTTCGACGTGAGCGAGGTCCTCTACCGGCTGGCCGAGAACGTCGTGGCCATCCTGAAGGTGGCCGGGACGGGAGTCTCGGTGGTCGACGAGCAGGGCCGGTTGCGTCCGGTGACCGCCATCAACGAGCTGACGGCGCAGCTCGAGCGGGTCGAGGAAGCAACCCAGCAGGGGCCGTGCGTGGACAGCTTCCAGCGGGGCGAGGTCATCCGGGTCGACAGTCTCCAGGAGCGGGCCGGTGAGTGGCCCGAGTGGAGCGCGGAGGCGAAACGCCATGGCGTCGAGGCCGTGCTGGGCATTCCGCTGCAGGTGGACGGGCGCACCATCGGGGCCATGAACGTCTACGCATCGGAACCGAGACGGTGGCGGGATGCCGACGTGCGAGCGGCGCGGGTGCTGGGCGACATGGCCGCCAGCTACGTGGCCAATGCGTCTGACCTGGAACAGTCGCGGCGCACGACGGAGCAGCTGCGGGAAGCGCTGGAGAGCCGGATCATCATCGAGCAGGCGAAAGGGATGCTGGCCTCCGAGTACAGGATCTCCGTCGACCAGGCCTTCGTCGTCCTGCGCGATCACTCCCGCCGTCACGGCGCGAGCCTGCGGGGTGTGGCCGAGGCGGTCGTGACGCTGGGTTTGCGTCCGCCCCGGAAGCCGGGCTGACCGGTGGCGTTCCGGGCAGGGACCGCCTGACGGCGAGCCGGGCGAGGCCGTGGTCGACCTCCCAAAGCCGGTGGGTCGCCTCGTGGACGGCCCGCCGGAGTACTTCGAGGGCGGTGACATGGCGGTCGTCGCGCTGGCCGGTGCGGAGCCAGTCCCGGCCTCGGAAGCGCTTGGCGACGCGCATGAGGCGGTCCGCTTGCGCCGCCATGTCGGTGACTACTTCGGCCGGGGTCCGGTCGGCGGGGACGTCAGCGGGCCGGCCGGCGGCGCTCAGCACCGGCGTGTCGGCGGTCCGCAACCGCCCCAGGTCGTCGGCGGCCCGGCGGAAGGCGCCGGCGGAGCTGCGGCGTGCCCGAGGGCGGAGGGACCGTTGCCCAACCGTTGGTGGAGGTCCTCGGCGCAGTGGCGGTCCAGTAGCCGACCTGTGCCTGTTCGTGGTCCACCTGCGGGACCGGACGACGAATACGTTCCTGCGACCGGTCATCCAGCGGATCGTCGACGTCTTCGCCGACGCCGACTGCAACCTCGGCATCCTGGCGGTCGACCTCGACGAAGCCCACGCCCGCCAGCAGCTCGGCGAGCTGGTCGACCGGGTGCAGCTCTTCCTGGACCCCGACGGCAGCTCCGCCCGAGCCCTCGGCGTCGAGGGCACGCCCGCCCTCGTCTGGGTGACGCCGACGCCGGAGGTCGCTGAGGTGGCCGAAGGTTGGCACCCGGTGGAGTGGCGGCACGTGCTGCGGGCCATGGCCGAGAAGCTGCGCTGGAGCCATCCGGTCCTGCCCCTCCCGGGCGACCCCGACCCGATCGCCGCCCGGCCGCTGTGGACGGTCCCGGCCCGGGCCGCCTGATCGCGGAGGTCCGACGATGTCGCGCCCGTTCCCCCAGAGGGATCGCAGACATTCGGGTCGACGCTCCGGGCGGGCCGCCGCTCTCGGCCTGCTCGCTCTCCTGCTGGCGGCGAGCTGCTCGACTGGGTCGCAGACGGGCGGCTCCGCCTCGCCGCCGGTTCCGGCCCCGCCGCTGCCCGGCCCCGCCGCCCGCCTGCTGCAACCGCGCCCGGACCAGGTGGCGAACGGCCACGTCGCCGAGATCGAGCGGCGGTCCTCGTCGAGCCGGCGCGACGGCGGCTCATCGGCGGCCGTTCCCGTTCCGGACGCCGGCGGCGGCAAGGTCGAGGCGTCGGTCGAGGCCTTCAGTCCCGACGGCCCGGTCGGCGGCTACGCCCGGTTGCTGCTGCGGCCCGACCTCGGTTCGACGATCCGGGTCGAGGTCGTCGCCCAGCGTCCGGCGGTGCCGGGTCCCGCCACGCTCGCCGGCCTCCGCCAGACCCTGGCCGAGGTGACCGGCAAGCGGGTGACGGTCAGCGACCCCATGATCATCGCCGGTGACGGTTCGGGCGCCTCGGCCTGGACCACCGCCCGGATCCGGCAGCTGGCTCCCGGTCCGAGCAGCGTCGGTGGGCCGGTCACCGTCCGCCTGGCCTTCCTCGGGGGACGGTTCGTCGACGACGACAACGCGCTGGGCGTGGCCGTCAACGCCAGCACCGCCGCGGTCTTCACCGAGCGGGCCCGCGCCGCCGCCGGCCTGTTCGGCGATCCCGGCCGGCTCGAATTGGCGGTCGCCACCCACGAACTCGGCCACCTGCTCGGCCTCGTCGACCTCGTCCTGGACACCGGCCGCGAGGACCCCGAGCATCCCGGCCACTCTCCCAACCGCGGTTCGGTCATGTTCTGGGCGGTGGAGAGCAGCCTCGTCGGCACGCTCCTCGGCGGCGGCCCCCCGACGGCCTTCGACGCCGCCGACCGG
The DNA here is from genome assembly GCA_040756995.1 of Actinomycetota bacterium. Classification (GTDB taxonomy): domain Bacteria; phylum Actinomycetota; class Acidimicrobiia; order IMCC26256; family BP-133; genus BP-133. Next base: position 325,487 of record JBFLYK010000001.1, read on the forward strand.
GCCGACCTCGCCCGCATCGCCCAATCATCGTCACCGCCAACTCGATGACCCCGAAGCGACGAGAGGAGGACACGCGCATGGTGGCAGCAAACCTCGAACGACGAGCGGTCGAATTGTCCGGCGACGGGACTGCCAGCGACGACGCCGTCCGCCAACTCGTCGAGCTGGCGGGCGGCCGACCGGCTCCGCTGGAGGCCGCGGCCCACACGTTCATCAGGCGGCTGCACCAGCACAGCGACGACTTCGAGGCGACCAACGCCTTGCGCCTCGTCTACCGGGCGCTGGGCCAGGTCGGTTGGGACGTCGACACCTACCCCCGCCTCACCCCAGCCGCCTCGCCCGCGCCGCAATCGAGCCCGGCGAAGGCGCCGGCCCAGCGCCGAGCCCGGTGGTCCCGGCTGCGCTGGCCCCGCCGTCGCCGCCAGCCGGCGTGGTCCTGACGGAGGAGCCCGCCGATGGAGAAAGAGCTGGGACGGTTCCTCATCATCGCCGGCGCGACGCTGGCCATCCTCGGCGCCATTCTGACCTGGGGCCCGAACCTCCGCCTCGGCCGGCTCCCCGGCGATATCTCCATCTCCCGGGGCGGCCTGCGGATCTACATCCCGCTCGGCACCTGTCTTCTCGTCTCGGTGGTGCTCACGGTGCTGGCCCGCATCCTCAGCCCCCGCTGACCCGCCGCCGCTACAGCAACGAATCGCTACATTGGACGGGTCGCTGCCCCAGACCCCGGCCGCGGCGATGTGGCTGCCCAGCCCCGGTCCCCGGCTCCCGGCTCAGTTTCAATCGGAGCGCGGAGGGAGACCGCACCGTGCACAGGGGTGATGTGACTCGCCGCGTCGCAAGCTGGTCCGCGCCGCGGGCCATCGCCCTCCAGGTCCCCACCGACCGCGGTCTTCTCCCAGGGGCGGGCTGAGATGCCGGCTCGTTGGCGCATCGGGACGATACGGCTGCAGGCGTTGACCGTCGAGGCGTGCTGGCGCCCGATGGAGGGTGACACCGCCGGCGATTTCCACGAGGTGATGGACCTGCGCGACGGGCGGGTGGCGCTCGTCGTCGGCGATGCACCGGGGTTTGGGCCTGAAGCCGCCGCGCTGGCCGAGGACCTTCGGGCGGCCCTGCGCCGCCGGTTCGGCCACACCACCGATCCGGCCGCGGTCCTGAGCGAGCTCGACGCCGCGCTGTCGGCCCGCGGCGACGACCTGATCGCCACCGCGGCGTGCGCCGTCGTCGACCCCGAGGCCCGCACGGTGGAGGTCGTCAACGCCGGCCACCTCCCGCCCGTCGTGGCCGAGGGCCCGAGCGTCGCCCTCCTCGACGGGTGGGCCGACCCGCCGCTGGGCATCGCCGCGGCGCGAACGACGCTGAGATACCGCCTGGCACCCGATAGCGCGCTGTTCCTCTACACCGACGGGCTGATCGAACGGCGCGGCACGCCGCTCGACGCGGCGATCGACCAGCTGCTGGCGGCGTCTCGCGGGATCGGCGGAGCCCGGGCCTGGGCGTCGGAGTTCGCCCGGCGGGCCACCGAGCGGTTCGGCCAGCCGACCGACGACGCCACCGTCGTGTCGCTCCAGCTCACGGCGGCGTCCCCGGGGCTTCTCGTGGCCGACGAGCCTCCGGCTGAGCGTCAACCCGTTTCGCTGCGGGTCTACCTCGATCCCGGGGATGTGCGGTCCCAGCAGTTCGAGCGCGTGATCGCGGCCCTGGTCTCCGCCTCGCAATCCACCCTCGACATGCAGGTCCGGTTCGTCGATGTCACCGGTCCGTCGATGGAGACCGAAGCCGCCGGCGTGCTGGCCGCGCCAACGGTCGTGCGGGAGCAGCCCGGCCCGCCGGTCCGGGCCATCGGCTGGTTCTGGTCGGCGTCAGAGCTGGCTCGAGCATTGCACGTTCCGTTCCCCGAGGAGAGCTGATGCCGCGCCGCCCTCGCCAAGAACTCGAACGCGTCGAAGCAGGCATCGCCGGCCTCGACCTCATCACCCACGGTGGCCTGCCCCGCAACCGGCTGACGCTGGTGGCCGGCACGGCCGGGAGCGGCAAGACGGTGTTCGCCGCCCAGTTCCTCGCCACCGGCATCGCCGCCGGCGAACCGGGTGTGTTCGTCACCTTCGAGGAACGGCCCGAGGGCATCCGCCGCAACATGGGCTCGTTCGGCTGGGACATCGCCGGCTGGGAGGAGAAACGGTCGTGGGAGTTCGTCGACGCCTCGCCCCGCCAGGTCGACACGGTCTTCGCCGGCGACGATTTCAACTTGTCGCCGCTGCTGGCCCGGATCACCAACGCCATCGACCGGACCGGCGCCCGCCGGGTGGCCATCGACTCCATCGGAGCCCTGGTGGCCCAGTTCACCCATGTCGCCCCGGCCCGCCAGGCGCTCTTCCGGCTGGCCGCCGCCCTGGAGGAAGCCGGGGTGACCACGGTGATGACGGCCGAGCGTCCGGAAGACTACGGGCCCATCGCCCGGCTGGGCTTCGAGGAGTTCGTGGCGGACAACGTCGTCATCCTCCGCAACGCCCTCGACGGCGAGAAGCGCCGGCGGACCATCGAGATCCTCAAGATGCGGGGCTGTTCGCACCTGAAGGGCGAGCATCTCTTCACCCTCCTCGAGGACGGCATCGTCATCGTCCCCGTCGCCATCGGACCGCTCCACTACGGCACGTCCAACCGCCGGCTCAACTCCGGGGTCCCGGCTCTCGATGTCATGTTCGACGGGGGGTTGTTCGAGAAGTCGCTCTGGCTCGTCGCCGGGGCGACGGGAACCGGCAAGTCGTTCCTTGCCATCCACTTCGTCGCCGGTGGCGTCCAGGCCGGAGAGCGGGCCCTCCTGCACAGCTTCGAGGAGAGCCGCGACCAACTCGTCCGCAACGCGGCGGCGTGGGGCATCGACCTGGCCGCCATGGAGGAGTCCAACCGGCTCTGCATCGTCGCCCAGGCGCCGGAATCGGCCTCGCTGGAGGATCACCTCCACCGGATGAAAGCGACGATCGAGGAATTCGAGCCGGACCGGGTGGCCATCGACAGCCTCACCGCCCTCCAGCGGGTCGCCACCGTCAAGAGCTTCCGGGAGTACGTCCTCGGGTTGACCTTCCACATCAAACTGCGTTCGCTGCTCGGTCTCGTCACCACCAGCGTCACCGACTTCCTCGCCGCCGAAAGCACCGGGGAGCTCCACGTTTCGACCATCAGCGACGTCATCACGCTCCTGCACTACGTTCCCGTCGGCGGGGAAGTGCACCGCGGTGTGCAGGTCCTCAAGATGCGGGGATCGGACCACGACAAGAGCGTCCGGGAGTTCCGCATCACCGATCACGGCATGGAGGTCGCCGACCCCTTCCCCGACGTCAGCGACCTGTTCTAGCGACGAAAGATCTCTGTGATTCGGGAAACGAAAACGCCTGTGCCGGCGTTATTCGGGATGGTTGGAGCGTCTCGCCCGGATTGAGCCCCGGGCGGACGCGTGACACATAACCACGGCTGATGGCGGAGCGCCGTCCGGCGTCCCGTCACCGGTTTGGTTCTGTCGATGCGCGTCAAGGAGGCACGACCATGAAGATCTTCGCTCAGGATCGGAAGAGACTGTGGGCCCTGCTGCCGGCCGTCGCGCTGATGCTGTTCGCCTCGGCGGCCTGGGCGGGCGACAATCCCGGCCCCGTGTTGCCGAACACCCCAGCCGTACCCGGCGCCCCGTCCGCTCCGGGGACGCCGGACATGTCGGAAGGGCCCCTGCGCTACACCGACATTCCGGCGGTGCCGAAGGCCCCGACGGCGCCGTCGACACCCGGTATCCCGTTCCTTCGGATGAACGCCCCGGAGACGCCTTCACTCCCCAGCGCTCCGGCGATCCCGGGCGTTCCGAAGGCGGCGGAGACGCCGTGGATGCCGCGGTACTGAGGCGGCGTCACATGTTTGCCGTCCGACCGGCCCCGCGCGGCACCACCGCCGGGGCCGATCCGCGCCTCCGGCGCCGTGAGCTGAACGACCGTCGCGTCCCTGCTTCGTTCCTACCGCTCGCCGCCACCGCATTGATCCTCGTCCCGAGCGTGGCGGCCCGGGCGTCCAACGACCCGTCGTTCGGGCTCCAGTGGGGCCTGGCCCGGATCGGGGCCGAGGCGGCCTGGAGCCGCACGACCGGGGCCGGCATCCGCATCGGGATCGTGGACACGGGTATCGACCTCAACCATGAGGACCTCGCCGGCAAGATCGTGGCCTCCACCAGTTGCGTCGGCTCAGGCGGTGACGTCGCCAAGTGTCAGGGAAGCGCCCAGGACGACCAGGGTCATGGGACCCATGTGAGCGGGATCGCCGCCGCCATCAAAGACAACGGCCGCGGCGTCGCTGGCGTCGCTCCGGACGCCGAGCTCGTGGTGGCCAAAGTGCTCGGCGCCTCGGGCACCGGCCAGGGCGCCGACGTCATCGCCGGAATCAAGTGGGTCGTCGACCACGGCGCCAAGGTGGTCAACCTGTCACTCGGCGATCCCGCCCAGGTGATCGGGGCGTTGATCAGCCCGAACCAGCTGGCCGAAGGCGTCGACTACGCCTGGAGCCGGGGCGCGATCCCGGTGGTGGCCGCCGGGAACTCCAACATGCTCGGGCTCGGTCTGGAGGGGCTGGGCTTCGGGGAGATGAACGCCATCGTCGTCGGCGCCACCGGCCCCGACGACCGGCCCGCCACCTATTCCACGTCGACCGGGGCGGCCAAGTGGGCCGTGGCGGCTCCCGGAGGCGCCGGCGTCCCGACCAAGAAGGAAGGCGACATCTACTCGACCTACTGGGCATCGGGACAGCAGAACGCCTACGCCTACCTGGCCGGGACCTCCATGGCGGCCCCACACGTGAGTGGCGCCCTCGCTCTCCTCCTGGCCCAGGGCTACGACCAGCTCGCCGCCGTGAACCGGCTGCTCGATACCGCCGACGCCGGCGTGGGCTGCGAGGCCAACAGCACCACGTGCCGCGGTCGCATCAACGTCGACCGGGCGACCGCCCGCCCATGACGGCAGCGAGTGCCGTCGACGTCGATCGGCTCGAGCGGCTCGGCGACGTACGGCCGGTCGGTACCAGGGCGGCGACTCCACACCGACTCGGCCACCGGTTCCTCCGAACCTGACCGACCTGGTCAGCTGGCGGCCAGGGTGTCGTCGAGCTGGCCGCGGCTGGAGGGGTGGCGGAGTTTGGCCAATGCCCGCCGTTCGGCGAGGCGGACGGCTTCCCGGGAGATACCCAGATCCTCGGCCACCGCGTTGAGCAGGCGGGGCTCTCCCCGGTCGAGGCCGTAGCGCAAGCGCAGGACCGCCTGCTCCTCCGGTTCGAGCATGGCCAGTACCTGCGCGACGTCGCCTCGGGCGCCTCCGAACACGGTGTCCTCGAAGGCGGCGGCCGCCGCCGGGTCGGCCAGGAGGTCACCGAGCTCAGTGTCGGAATCCTCCCGGAGCGGGTCGGTCAGGCTGCGCGGCGGGCCCGCCATCTGCAACAGGTAGCTCACGTCGGCTTCGGGCAGGCCGACCTCGGCGGCCAGTTCGGACGGCGTCGGTGGCCGGCGCAGCTCGTGTTCCAGCCGAGCCTTGGTCTTCGTGAGGAGGTTGACGGTCTCGCCGGCGTGGACCGGGAGGCGGATCGTCCGGCCGGTGTTGGCGATCCCCCGGTGGATGGCCTGGCGGATCCACCAGGTGGCGTACGTCGAGAACTTGAAGCCTTTGCGCCAGTCGAACTTCTCGACCGCGTGGAGCAACCCCAGGTTGCCGTCCTGGATCAGGTCGAGGAGCGGAAGACCCGACGCCTGGTACCGCTTGGCGATCGACACCACCAGCCGGAGGTTGGCGTTGACGAACTCCCGCCGGGCTGCCTCGCCTTGGCGGACGGCGCTTTCGAGTTCGGCCCGGCTGGTGGCGTCGACGTCGCCGGCTGCCAGTTCGTTGGTCGCCGCCATGCCGGCTTCGATGCGCTGCGACAGCCGGACCTCGTCGGCCTTGGTCAGCAAGGCATGCCGGCCGATTTCCCGCAAATAGAGATGAACAAGGTCGTCTGACGACGTGGCGCCAGCCTCTGGTCGACTCCTTGTCGACATGACTGCTCCCGTGACACTGTCAAATGCTCAAGTATTTGTATAGCACTCCGCCGGACCGGAATATTCCCGTGTGCTGGACGCTGCCGGGGAGGACGGGCCTGACGTGTCCCCGGTTCCATTGAGGCTCTCGCAGCGTGTGAGGTGGCGAAATAGACCCGGCAACGGCGTCCGCCGACCGAGTTCGCCCGGCGCAGCCCGGCGTCCCTGGTCGAAGCCGGTGATCGGCTCGCCCGACGGGCCATCGCGTTCGTCCTCGAGGACGTGGAGCTTCACCGTGCCGTCGGGCTGCTGATCGAAGAAGCGGGCCGGGACCGTGAAGTGCTCCGGATGGCCCAGGACTATCTCAGCTTCGTCTCCTTCGAGATCCCTAACCGCGTCCAGGTCGCCGCGCTCTTCATGATCGAAGACGCGCTCAACGAGTTGGACCGGGACGAGTCCCGGCTCTCGACGCGTCTTTCGCGGCTGGTGGGCAGCCTTCGCCGCCGCCTCGGATCACGACGAGGCGGCGGGCGAGGACCGGATGGCCGGCCGACCGCTCCGGCCGTGGTCGGCTGGCCGGCCAGCCGGCTCGCCTCGTACCGCTATCGCTTGTTGCGTCACGGCTGGCTTCCGGCGGCGGCGCCGACGGCCCGCTGACGCGTTCGCCGGTTCGGGCCCGGCGGCATGGCGGGGCCGTCGGCGAGGCGGGGGCGGAGCCGGCGCAGCGTGCGGGCCAGGACCCGTGAGACGTACATCTGGCTTCGCCCGACTCGGGCACCGATCTCCGATTGGCTCAGTCCTTCTTCGAACCGCAGCCGGAGGATGCGGCGCTCCTGTACGGTCAGCGAGCCGAGCACTGTCCGGTACAACAACTGGTTCTCGACTCGTCCGAATCCGGCATCGGCCTGTCCGACGTCCATGGGGAGATCGTCGTCGACGGGCTGATCCAGTGAGACGGGGGAGGAACGGATGACGTCGATGGCCTCGAGAACGTCGTCTTCTCCGAGTCCGGCGCGACCGGCGATCTCGGTGAGCGTGGGGGAGCGTCCGAGTTCGTGCGTCAGGTCGTCGATGGTTCGGATGACGAGCAGGTAGCTTTCCTGCACCCGGCGGGGCGGACGGATGGGCCAGGTGCGATCCCGAAGATGGCGCTTGAGCTCCCCGCGAATCGTCGTGGTGGCGAACGGGACGAACGGCCGCTCCCGCTGGGGATCGAATCGGTCGACGGCGTGGATGAGCGCCAGGCGGGCGACCTGGATGAGGTCGTCGGCCGTTTCCCGCCGTGTGGTGAACGTTCGTCCCAGCCGGACGGCCAGCGGGTCGTAGTGGATGATGAGCTCGGTCCGCAGCCGCGCATCGCCGGTCAGCCGGTAGCACCGATGGAGCCGGTCGAGCTCCTCGTCGGTCCGCTGCACCGCGGCTGCGAACGGAGGCGATGCGATGCCGGCAGGAGCTGTCATGATGCCTCCTGATCTCGCTCCTGCGCGCCGGGGACGCCGGCCGTGGCCAGTGGCCGCACGCCGTTGCCCCGCCCGTTGCCGTTCTGAGTCGTCTCCAAGGCGAGACGGGCCTTGGACGCTGCAGTCGCGGTGTCGCCCTCCAGCACCCGGCGATACAAGCGCAGGTGGGCGTCGACCATGGCGGCGGCGGAGAAGCGAGCCTCGACCGCCGCCCGGCAGGCCCGTCGATCGAGGTCGCCCACCCGGCGGACGGCGGCGACCATCGCCTGCTCGTTGGCGCAGAGGAAGCCGGTCCGGCAGTGATCGACGATCTCCGGAGCGGCCCCCTCCGGGAAGGCGACGACCGGAGTGCCACAGGCGAGGGCTTCGATCATGACCAACCCGAACGGCTCGGGCCAGCGGATGGGATTGACGAGCGCCACCGCATCGCACAGCAGCGCCACCTTTTCGATGTGGCCGATCTCACCGACGTACTCGATCCCTCCGCCGAGGAGCGGCCGGACCTGGGCGTCGAAGTAGCTCTGCTCATGGGGTTCCCGGCACTTGGCGGCGATGCGCAGCGGCATCCCGGCCGCCCGGGCGACCTGGATGGCGCGATGAACGCCTTTGTCGGGGGTCATCCGCCCGAGGAAGGCGAGGTAGCCGCCCGTACCGCCACCGACGGGGAAGCGGTTCGGGTCGATACCGTGGTGGATGACGGCGGCGACGGGTACCCGCCTGGCGTTGGCCACCGCCGCCTGGTGATGGGAGATGGCCACGATCGCCGCATCGTTCGCCATCGCCCGGTAGATCGGGGTGAGCTCGTCGCCAAAGGGACCGTGATTGGTCGTCACCACCGGCACCTCGGGCGGCCGATGCCGATAGAGCGGCCCCGCCAGGGTGTGGTCATGCAGGACGTCGCAGTCCCGGAGCGCCTCGTAGGCGGCGATGACATGGCGGAGCTCGTCGACTCCGGCGCCGACGCCGAACCCCACCGCCGGCTGCGGCCCCGTCCGCCGTGGCACCGGGCAGGTGCTGTCGCGGCTGGCGAAGAGTACGACGTCCACACCGGCGCCGTGTAGGCCCCGAGCCAGGGTGTCGATCACCATCTCCGTGCCCCCGTAAGCCGGGGGCGGCACCGCCACCCAAGGCGGCGCGATCATTCCGATCTTCACTTCACTCCTCTCGTTGGCCGCCGCGGGGCGGCGACGACGTGGACGTCACCGCCTCGCTCGCCGGAGCCGCCGCCGGTCGAGCAGCGAAAGCTCCTGCCCGTTGTCGAACCGCACGCGGTAGCGGATCCAGGACAGCCCGTACGTCTCGATGACAACGCCCGGCGTCCCCGCCGGGACACCGGGAAGGTCCTCGGCGGCCTCGACCCGCTCGCCTTCCCACAACATGTCCCAGGGTCCTTGGCGCGGAGCATCACGGTTCGACACCACGGTCATCGCCCGACTGCTCCGCCGTCGCCGAGCGTGCTGAGTGCCGATGACGACGCCCGGCGGCGCCGACCCCCGTTTGCGCTGAACATGTCCTGCACGACCCCGTCTCCTCGGTCTTCGTCGTCCGAACGCCAAGGGCCGGGGCTGGGGCCAGGCAACCTGTCGCCGCTGTCGAGGTCCGGGACAGCGACTGAGCCGCCGGAAATGTAGCCGCCGAGGATCCGGACCGGCCAGCCAGGCAGCAGGAAAACCGGCCATCCGCATCGCTTTTCGCGCCGGCCTTTACCCGCAAACGACGACCGGTCTTTTCGTGGCCTAGACCAGGAAGAATCTTCAGCCTTAGTGGGAATAAACCTGCGTGCAACGTTGTCAACTTTTACGGAGTCGAGGGCTCGGGTGAAGCCCGACGCCACCCGACCCTCAACGGTCCGATCCGGCGGCGGCTCGCGGTCCGCGGTCCGGATCGGGCTTGCCAGAGGACACGTTCAGGAACTCACAACGAGGAATAAGCAGAAGGAGGAGACCATGGCAATTGCAGCCCTCGTGATTGCCATCATCAGTCTGGTGTTGGCCGGGGTTGCCTACTGGCGGTCGGGCGGTCAACGAGACGTCCAGCGCCTCGACAGCCAACTCCAGCGACAGCTCGACGCGTTGCAGGTGAAGCAGGCCGAGCTGGTCGACCATGCGGCCCAGTCGCTGGCCGCCGCCTACGAGCGCAGCCGCCGGCGGCTCCAGCACGTGCGGGGTCGGCTCCACGACCTGCAGGTCGCCGCCGAGGAAGGCCTCGAAGCGCAGCGGCGCCGCGCCGCCGAGCACCTCGAAGCGCTCAGTCAGCGCCTCGAGCACAGCGCCGCGGCGGCCAAGGAAGCGACCCTCTCCGCTGCTCGCCAAGCCGAAGCCGGCGTGGCCCGGCGGGTACACCGGGTCCACGCCCGGGTGCTGATCCTGGAGGTCAAAGGCAAGGCGACGCTGGCACGGCGCGCCGCGTCGGCTGACGAATACGACCGGGCCGACACCCGCCTGACGGAAGCGATGGAGCTCCTCGGCGAAGTCCGCACCGTCCTGCGCGACGACGACGCCTATGACCCGCAGCTCGACAGCCTGAAAGCGGCTCTCCGTGAGGCGGTGCGGGCCGTGCGGACCCGGGCCGAGGACACTCGCCGCCGGATCGAGCACGTCCTGACCGACGCCGACGAGGTCATCGCCCGGCTGGAGTCCGACGAGCTCGGCGCCGCCGAGTCGACCAAGGAGCTGAGCCGGACATGATCGGCATCCATCGCACGACCCGGATTGCTTCGGGCCCGCCCGGCGACAAGCCGACAGGGTCGGCGCCGCCGCCCCCGCCGCCGTGGCGGGCCTGGCTTCTTCCGCTCGGTCTCGCCCTGACCGCCATGCTGCTCTTCCAGCCGCCCGTGCCCGGTCGGGCTCCGGCGACGGAGCTGGCCTACACCGACTTCTTGGCCCGGGTCGATGCCGGTCAGGTGCGGGCGGTGGAGATCGACGAACGGGGCAACATCACCGGGCAGCTCCAGGACGGGAACCGCTTCGCCACCAAGGTTCCCGTTGCCCTCGGCGGCGAGCGGATCCTCGAACGGCTCGAAGGCAAGGGCGTCCGCATCGACGCCGTCTCCCACCAGCAGTCCTGGGGAGAAATCCTGTTGTCGTTCCTGCTCGCCATCGCCCCCTTCGGGCTGCTGCTCTTGCTGTACCTGCACCTCGGCCGCCGGGCTGAGGGCCAGTTCGCTGGGGCGTTCGGCATCGGCCGGTCCCGGGCCAAAGTCTTCGACAGCGAACGGCCCAACGTCCGCTTCGCCGATGTCGCCGGCTACGAGGGCGTCAAGCGGGAGGTCTCCGAGATCGTCGACTTCCTCCGCCAGCCCGACCGCTACCGGCGAGCCGGGGCGGTCGCGCCCCGCGGCGTCCTCATGGCCGGCCCGCCCGGCACCGGCAAGACGCTGCTCGCCCGGGCCGTCGCCGGCGAGGCCGAGGTGCCGTTCCTGTCGGTGACCGGCTCGAGCTTCGTGGAGATGTTCGTCGGTGTCGGCGCCGCCCGGGTGCGGGACCTCTTCGCCGAAGCCCGCAAGCGGGCGCCGGCCATCATCTTCATCGACGAGATCGACGCCATCGGCCAGCGTCGCGGCGGTGGCGCCGTGATCTCCCACGATGAACGGGAGCAGACCCTCAACCAGCTGCTGGCCGAGATGGACGGCTTCGATCCCGCCGAAGGGATCGTCGTGCTGGCCGCCACCAACCGGCCCGAGGTCCTCGACCCCGCCCTCGTCCGCCCGGGCCGCTTCGACCGCCAGGTCACAGTTCCTCTTCCCAACCAGGCCGAGCGTCGAGCCATCCTCCAGGTGCACTGCCGAGGCAAGCAGCTCAGCCCGGAGGTCGATCTCGACATCGTCGCCCGGGGGACGCCCGGTTTCAGCGGCGCGGACCTGGCGAACCTCGTCAACGAGGCGGCCATCTACGCCGCCCGCGCCGGGCGAGAGATCCTCACCCCGCAGGACTTCGCCGACGCCCGGGACCGCATCATCCTCGGCCGGAGGGAAGGCTCCAACGTCCTGCTGCCCGACGAGAAGCGGGCCGTCGCCGTTCACGAAGCGGGCCACGCTCTCGTCGCCGCCCTGTGCCCCAACGCTGACCCGGTGGCCAAGGTCACCATCCTTCCCGCCGGGATGGCTTTGGGTGTCACCGAGCAGCTCCCAGTCGACGAGCGGCACCTCTACCAGGAGCGGTACCTGCACGACTCCCTCGCCGTCCGCCTCGGCGGCCGGGCCGCCGAACTCGTGGTCTTCGGCGAAGGCTCCACCGGCGCCGCCAACGACCTGGCCACCGCCACCGAACTCGCCACGAAGATGGTGCGCGAATACGGGCTCTCCCGCGAGCTCGGCCCAGTCGGCTATCCCTCCGGCGGGCCGATGTTCCTCCCCGGCGGCCAGGAGTTCCACTCCCGACCGTACGCCGAAGCGACCCAGCGGGTGGTCGACGCCGAAGTCGCCCGTCTCCTTCGGGAAGCCGAGCAACGAGCCGTCGACCTGCTCACCACCCACCAAGGCGAGCTGGAGAAGCTGACGGAGCTGCTCCTCGAGCACGAAACCATCGACGGCGAGACCGTCTACCGCCTCGTCGGCCGGCCCGCTCCGCAAACCCCCAGCCTCCGCCCGGCCGGCGCCAACGGACGAGAACGGCACTCTGCTAACGGACAGATGTAACGATTTTCACCGCCGGCGACGAGCCTTGCAGCCGCGCGACCCGTACACGGCGAATCGGCCTCCGCTAACGCCGGCTTGGCTGCCTGGCTCGCCGCTTTCCCGTATCGGCCGTCTTGGTTGGCGTGGCCGTGATGTCGAGCAGGGCGGCGGCGACTCGCTGGTCGTAGGCCTTCATGCGGTCGCCGCGTCCTCGCAGGACGAAGACGTGTACGTAGGTGGCCTCGACCGTGGCCACGGTGTCGCCAAGGACCTTCGCGATCTCTTCGATCTTGTAGTCGTGGTCGTACAACTGGGTGGCCGTGGTGTGGCGCAGATCGTGTGGCAGTAGGGGCTTCAGGCCGGCGGCCTTCCACGCGGGGTGGAACACCTTGTCCCGCCAGTAGGTGGCCCGGGACGGGAACAGGATCGCCCGTGGGTCGTCCCAGCCGATTCTGCGGTCGATGTAGTCGACGAGCATGTCCATGATGTTGGGCGGAACGGGCACTCTGCGGTGGGAGCGGCTGCGCTTGAGGATCGCCTTGTAGACGACCCGGTCCACGCCCTTGGCGATGGCCTTGCCGTCGACGATCTGCTGCTGCTCGTCGATCACCAGCTCGCTGGTCTCTTGCATCACGTCTTCGACCCGCAGCCCGAATGTCTCGCCGATGCGGGGTCCCGAGAACCCCATCAGCAGGACGCAGAGGCGGTTAGCCTCGCCTTCCATGACGCCGACGAACGGTTCGGCACGCCCTGACGCGGTGGCGGGCAGGCGGGCCGGTGGGGTCGCGAATCGGGTGGCTGCCTCGGCCAGGCGGATGACTTCCTCGGGTTCGAGGATCCGCTCGGGCTTCTTCGGCTGGGCCACCACGACCGGCGAGTCGCCGTCGGAGATGGGCGACCGCTCGATATAGCCCCAATGGTGCAGCCGGCGGACGAGACTGGCACCCAGGTGGTACACCTGGTTCCGGAGGCTGTCGCTGAGGGGTCCGCCCCCCTGCTTCTTCTGCATCGTGAAGAGGCTCCCGACCCAGGGAGGCACTCGGCGGTCTGCGGGTCCGGGATGTCATGACGCCGGAGGTGCCGGCCCCCGACGGTGGAGACGGGGGCCGGCAGGGCGTCGTCCAGGCGGACCAGCCAATGGTCGATGCGCTTGCGCTGGTCGGCGAGGCGCCCAGCGGTCGGGCCGTCGTGGTGGAAGGTGACCGGCCGGTCGGTACGCTGTCGGTCGCCGACCTCGTTGAGGCGGTCGAAGAGCGGGACCGGCGAGGTTCGTGGCGGGAGCCGCCCGCCCGGCCTGCCGGTGCGCTGGTCTGGGTGGTGGTCGGGCTCAGCATGCTCGTTGCCGCGGCGGCGCTCTACCGCCCGCCGTACGTCTTGATCTCGCCGGGGGATGCCCTCGACGTGGCCGACGACATCCGGATCACCGGCGTTCCGGTCGAGAACATCTCGGGCCGCTATCTGCTCGCCACCGTGCAGGTCCGCCTTTGGTCCGCTCGGGGCTGGGACCCGGCGGCATGGCGGCGGCGACGACTTCGCGTTCGGCTTGGAGGCGGGCGTGGCGGAGGGCGGCCCGCATCGGTGTCGACGGTTGAGCCGCTGGGAGCGGCGGACGGAGGGCGTAGCCTAGGCGAGGCGGTCCTTGGCGAGTTCGTCGCCGTGGAGGCGTCAATTGCTCTCGCTAAGAGCTTCTGATCAGCCGAGGGGTTCCCAGTGACCCTTCCCATAGTGGATCACCGGATGACCGCCATGGGCCTTGAGGGTTCGTGCTGCGGCGAAGCCCGGATCCACGGCCTGCCGTCAGCAAGCGGACACACCACCGAGGTCGATGAGCTGCCGCCGCACCACATCGACCGAGCCGCGGTCAATCGCGACGTCCACTGGCTGGTACGTCGACCGAGTCACCTCGAGTTCTCTTCCGTGCGCCCACTGGCGCGCTGGATCCCTCGAGCATGTACGGACGCCAGCCGTCGCCATTCGACGATGCACATGTCAGGCGGGAAAAGGCGTTCGTTGGACCATCCGTCGCCGTCGCGATAGAAGGGTTCGAGCTCTTCCCGGGCCCAAACGTCGTCGTCGTTGAAACCGTGCAGCGCCAGATCGCGCCACGTCTCGTCGAATTCCTTGCGGAAGAGCTCGACGTCGTCGTCCGTGTTCACCCGGCGCTGGAGCACCTGGAAGTACTCGTGCTCAGAGCCGGTAATGGGCACGTAGAACTCGTATTGGATGAGGCTGGGGTCAGGGAACGGATCGACCTTGAGCACGCCCGGCAGCCAGACGCTCACCTGTGCCGCCACCCGCTTCTCGTCGCCCCGCAGCTCGACCCGCCACGCCGTTTGGCCTCGGACCTTCGCCTCGAAAACCGGAATGTAGTTCTGGGCGAGGTTGTCGACGATTCCCTTGGGCCAGCCGTCAGCGTGGACGTGCATCGCCGAGCGGTCGGCGGGCACGAACCCCAGGGGAAGCGCGATATTGTTGCCCCTGATGAGAGGCGACTCGCGGTGCATGAAGATGTGGGTCGTGTCAAAGCCGTTTTCCACGCCGAGGCGCCAGTTCGCCTTCACCGTGCGGCGAATTCCCAGGCAGCTGGTGTCGGGGTCAAGGAAGCCCGGCGGGACGTCGCAGGCCAGAGGGGGTGGCTCGCCGTCGCCGACGTAGACGAACACGAGTCCCTGTGCCTCCTGGACGGGATACGTGGGGATGGACACTCGGCCTATGACCGGTGAGTCGGGTGAGGTGAGCACGTCGCAGAGACGCCCATTGGCCGTGTCGTAGGTCCATCCGTGGTACCAGCAAGACACGGTGCCTTTCTGGAAGCACAGTGGTTGGGCCGAGAAGCGCACACCCCGGTGGGCGCAGCGGTCCTGGATGGCCCGCACCTCGCCGTCGACCCGGCTGAGGAGGATGGCTTCACCGAGGAGGGTCACGGCAGCCAGGTCGCCCTCGCCGATCTCGTGGCTGTACCGAGTGGCATACCAGTGGTTACGGAATCCCAAGGTAGCGTCCACGTAGGCCTGCCACTTCCGTGTGGATCCCTGTTTCGACTGCGCGGCATCCGTCAGCGCCGTCTCCGCCAGCGAGGCATCGGCGAACGGCTCTTCAATGGTGGTCAATGTGGCCCCCCTTCTGTGCGAGTCGACGGCGACGTCGCGCTGAGACCCATCAGACGACCCGTACGCTGACGGATCCAAGGCGGTCGGCCTCGGCCCGGATGATGTCTCCCGCGGAGATCGGGAAGGCGGCATGGAGGGAACCCGTCATCACGAACCGGCCGGCCTCCAAGGCGACGTCGTAGGGCGCCAGCGTGTTGGCCAACCAGGCGAGGGCGGCGAGTGGGTCGCCGAGTGCGGCGGCGCCGGCGCCGGTGGCGACGAGCGCCCCGTTGCGGGTGATCACGACGCCCACCAGTCGCAGGTCGAAGTCGACCGGAACCGGCCGGCTGGCCAGGACCACGGCGCCGCTGCTGGCGAGGTCGGCGATCGTGTCCGGCAACTTGATCTTCCAGGCTTCGATCCGGGAGTCGATGATCTCGAGGGCGGTGAGTGCGCCGCCTACGGCGGATGCGGCCTGTTCGGCCGTCACCCCGGGCCCTCGGAGGTCGCGATCGAGCACGAGGGCGACCTCGGCTTCAATCTTGGGCTGGATGAAACGGTCGAGTGCAACATCGTTACCGTCCTGCAGCACCATCGACTGGAGGATCGGGCCATAGTCGGGCTCGGTGACCCCGAGGAGCTCCTGCATGGGGCGCGAGGTCAGGCCGAGCTTGTAACCGACGATTCGGTCGGTGCCGTCGGCCAGCAGGAGCGAGACCAGCTCCGTTTGAATGGCATAGCCATCGGCCGCCGTGAGGTCAGGCCACTCTGCCGTCAAGGGCGGAACAGGGATACGCGTTCGCGCCGCTTGAAGGAGGCGCTCGGCGTGCGCCCTGGCCTCTTCGGGTTGCACTGCGGCGCTACTCGTACTCGAGGCCGATCCCGGCTTCGATGGTCGGAAGCTGGTCCATCGCCTTGCCGAGGGCGAACATCTTCTCCATGTTGCCCTCTGCCTTCATCCGGCCGGTGGCCACAGCGAGTGGACCATTCAGCGTCCCTTTTGACAGCTCAACCATGGTGTCGTAGTTGAGGTTCAGGGTCACGTCCGGGGTGCCGGGCGCGGCTCGGGTGGTGACCTCCAGCTGGCCGCCCGTCCACGTCATCGTGAACGCCTCCGCTTGGGGTGAGCCTTCGACGTTCACCTGGAACACGGCGCTTGCGCCTTTGCTGGCCTTGGTGAACTTGGCATCGGCGTTGCAGGCCTCGGTGAGCGCCTTCGCCCACTCATCGGTCAGAAACTTAACTGCCATGCGATGTCCTTTCTGGTCAAAGATCCTGGCCGCCGGCGATCGACGTGAGGCCGCGTATTCCAAGGCCGCCGTCGCCGCGCAAGACGGTGCCGGTCACGGTCTTCGAGTTCTCACGAGAGGCCAGCAGCACGTACATGCCGGCGTAGTCTTCGGCTGCGGGGAGGAAGCCGAGCGGCGTGACCGAGCTGATCAGCTCGGCGATCCCGGCCACGCCGCCAAGAGGCACACGGTCGAAGCCGAGGCAGGCGGGACCGCGCAGGTCGCTGGCGCAGCCACCGGGGGCGACGCCGTTGACCCGGACCTTGGGCGCCAGTTCGTAGGCCATCTGCTTGACGAGGCCCTGCACGGCGTGCTTGGCCGCCGTATAGAAGGCGCCTCCGCCGCCGGGGTCGAAGCCGGCGTTGGAGACCGTGTAGATCACGCTGCCCCGGGTCTTCACCAGTTCGGCTATGGCTGCCTTCGTCCCGAGCAGGTAGCCCTTCACGTTGATGGCGAACACTTCGTCGAAGACCTCGTCCGCCATGTCGATGGGAAGGTGGGCCAACGGGATCGAGTAGTCCCAGATCCCGGCGTTGCCGACGAAGACGTCGAGCCTCCCGAACGCCTTGACGGTGGCGGCCACCGCCTTGGTGTTGGCGCTCGGGCTCGTGACGTCACCCTTGATGCCCACGACGTCGCTCTTGGAGAAGTCGGCCCGCAGCTTCTCGAGCTTCTCGGCCGAACGGTCGAGGACGCCCACGCGGGCGCCCTCCCGGACGAAGCGCTCCACGACGGCCCGGCCCAGGCCGGAACCGCCGCCGGTGACCAGTGCCACATGGTCGTCCAACCACCCCATCCCAGCCCTCCTCGGAAACGGCCGCCGGGCGGTTCAGTTCAGTGGAGCGCCCGGCCGCCGGTCAACCAGCTGTTTCACGGGATGAAACAGGGCGCTCCCTCAGTGCGGTCGTCTGTCGGTACGTTGGCGCCGACGGGAGGGCGCCGGTGCAACTGTTCCTGAAGCCGTCAGAGGACTTCCTCTCGGAGAACCTCCACCACCGCCTGGCGGGATTCCCACGCCGGTCGTACGAGGCGGGCGCCGTGATCCTGGGCGGCGGCGACCTCGGCCGCTGGGCCTATTTCCTGGTCGACGGCATCGTGCGGGTCTCGCTGCTCCATCCCTCGGGCGTCGACCGGGTCGTCTCGTTCCTGAAACCGAAGATGCTCTTTGGGCATGCCGCGCTCTTCCTCGGGCGGCCCGTCACGCCGTCGCTGGTCGTCTACGCCCACTCGCGGGTGGTCGTCACGACGATCGACGCGGGTGAGCTCCTCGAACTCGCTTCCGAGGAGCCCCGGTTCACCGCCCACCTGCTGCACTGCGTCGCCCTGCAGATGGCAGACATGCACGAGCACATCCTGCTCAGCACCTTCGGGTCGACCGACGAGCGCCTCGCCGAGGTCCTCGCCGCCCTCGTCGACGAGGGCCACTCCGACGGCCGGTTCACGCAGGACGACCTCGGCCGGCTCATCGGGCGAAGCCGGGTGAGCGTCAACCAGGCGCTGCGGCGCCTCGAAGCCGGGGGGCCCGACACTCGCCGCCGCCAGGCCTCCGGGTGTTAAGGGCTTTACTGCCGATGACGCCAACCGTTTCGTACGCTCCGGCCATGCCCATCCGGACCGGCAAGGAGTACATCGAAGGCCTCCGCGACGAGCGGGAGGTGTGGATCGACGGCCGGCGGGTCGATGATGTCACCACCCATCCCGCCTTCGCCGAGGGCATCCGCTCCATCGCGCGTCTCTACGACCTCCAGCACGACCCGGCCTACCAAGACCGGCTGACCTACGCCTGTCCGGAGACCGGGGAGTCGACCGGCATGTCGTTCCTCATGCCGAAAAGGGCCGACGACGTGGCGAAGCGAGGGAGCGCCTTCACGGTGTGGGCCGAGGCCACCGGCGGGCTCATGGGCCGCAGCCCGGATTTCCTCAACAGCGCCATCACCGCCTTCGCCTCCGCGCCCGACTTCTTCGCCCAGGACGACCCTCAGTTCGGCCGCAACATCGTCGCCTACTACGACCACTGCCGCCGCCACGAGCTCTGTCTCACCCACACGATCACGGACCCCCAGGTCGACCGGTCGCGGCGGCCGTCGGAGCAGGACGATCCCCACATCGTCTTGGGCCTGGTGGGCGAGAGTGACGCCGGGATCATCGTGCGGGGCGCCAAGATGCTGGCCACTCTCGGCCCCTACTCCGACGAGCTCGTGGTGTACCCGCTACTGCCACTGGCCTCCGAGGACGCGTCCTACGCCCTGGCCTTCGCCATCCCGGTCGCCACCCGGGGGCTCAAGCTCCTGTGCCGGGAGGCCATGGGCGGAGGCACCAGGCCGTACGACCATCCGCTCGCCGCCCGCTTCGACGAGATGGACGCCATGGCCGTCTTCGACGACGTGGTCGTACCCTGGGACCGGGTCTTCATCAAGGGCCGGCCCGATCTGGC
Source organism: Actinomycetota bacterium (assembly GCA_040756995.1). Classification (GTDB taxonomy): domain Bacteria; phylum Actinomycetota; class Acidimicrobiia; order IMCC26256; family BP-133; genus BP-133. Next base: position 344,414 of record JBFLYK010000001.1, read on the forward strand.
CAACCGGCTGCGACCGGGCACCGGCGCCCCACCCTTCCTCGCCCACCAGGCGACCGCCCGGGCGGCGGCCAAGGCCGGACTGCTGTTCGGCGCAGGCAGCTTGGTGGCCGAAGCCATCGGAACCGACGGCTCACCTCAGACGCAGGAGAAGCTGGGGGAGCTCCTGGCTTACCTCTCCGCCGTCCGGGCGTGCGTTCGGGCCGCCGAGGCTGATGCCGCCCGCAACGAACACGGTGTCTACGTGCCGGCCCTCGATCCGCTCCAGGCGTCGATGACGCTCTTCCCCCGCATGTATCCCCGGATGGTCGAACTCCTCCAGCTGATCGGGTCCAGCGGCCTCGTGATGACGCCGTCGGAAGGCGACGTCGACGGCCCGTTGGGAGGCGACGTCGGCCGGTACTTCCGCGGGGCCCGTACGTCTGCCCGGGAACGGATCGCGCTGTTCCGCCTGGCGTCGGATCTGGCCCTCCAGACGTTCGGCGGCCGCCAGGTGCTCTACGAGCGGTTCTACGCCGGTGATCCCGCCCGCCTGCTGGCCAACAACTACGTCCGCTATGACCGATCGCGGGAGGTCGCCATGGTCCGCCGCTTGCTCGACGGAGCGCTCGAGCCGCAGCCACAACCGTCGGCAGTCAAGGGGGGCAACTCGTGAAGTTCACGCTGATCGGTCACCAGTTCTTCGCCGTCGCCGATCCCGTCGCCGAGTATCGGGCTGGCCTCGAGCAGTGCAAGCTGGCCGACGAGCTCGGCTATGACCGGTTCCTCACCACTGAGCACCACCTGTCCCCCTACGGCGGGCCGGGGATCTTCTCCCAGCTGGCTGCCTTCGCCCGGGAGACCAAGCGGATCCGCATCGGGTCGATGGTCGTCCTCACGCCGATCCACCACCCGCTGCACATCGCCGAAGAACTCGCCGTGATCGACATCTTGAGCGACGGCCGGCTCGACGCGGGCGTCGGCCGCGGCTACCGCCCCCGCACCATGGAGACCTTCGGCGCGGCCATGGACGACCTGAAGGACAAGCACGAAGAGACGGTCCACATCGTCAAGAGGGCGTGGACGGAAGAGACGTTCACCCACCACGGGCGCTTCTACGACCTGGAGGACATCACAGTCCTGCCCAAGCCGATCCAGCAGCCACACCCACCGCTGTTCCAGCCAGTCCTGTCTCCGCCCAGCATCCCCTGGTGCCTCGAGAACCGCATCAATCCCATCCTCGGCGCGCACCTCACCGTCGACGACGTCACCCGGATGTACTTCGGCTACTGGAAGGAGGCGACCGAACAGGCCGGCGACCCCGGCCTGGAACGGGCCAACCAGCAGATCTGCTACGTCGCCCGGACCCAAAGCGAGGCGATGCAGGGGTTCGCCGCCGTCTGCCGGTACTGCCGGGAGTTCGCCAAAGACCTGCCCAACTTCCCCGGGTCGGTGTGGGAGACGTACCGCAACGACCTCGTGATGCTGGCCGACAACGTGGAGGAAGCGGCCCGGCGCAGCATCGTCGGCGACCCCGCCGCGGTCGTCGACCGGCTCGAGTTCTACCGCGAGCTCGGCGTGCAGAACCTCATCCTGTTCATGGACTTCGGCGTCGACCAGAGCGATGTCCTCGAATCGATGCGGCTCTTCGCCGAGCACGTCATGCCGAAGTTCAAGTGATGCGGTACCACCTCGGTGTCGACGTTGGGGGAACCTTCACCGACGCGGCCGTCCTCGACGAGAGTGGCGGAGCCCGCTTCTTCAAGACCCCGACCACGCCCGACGACCCCTCCGTCGGAGTAGCCGAGGTTATCCGTCTCGCCGCCGCGTCGGTCGGGGTGACCCCCGATGTGCTGCTGGCCGACACCGCCTACTTCGGGCTGGGCACAACCGCGGCCACGAATGCCCTGCTGGAAAGGACCGGAGCGACGACCGGCGTCCTCACCACCCGGGGGTTCCGCGACGGATTGCTCATCCAGCGGACGAAGGGTCAGTGGGCCGGCCTGGGCGACGAGGTTACGCACTACAGCCGCCGTCGTCCCCCGGATCCGATCGTGCCCCGCGGGCTGATCAAGGAGGTGACCGAACGGGTCGACTACCAGGGCCGCGTCGTGGTTCCTCTGGATGAGGACGGCGCCCGGGCCGCCATCGACCGTCTCCTCGAGGCCGGCGTCGCCGCCATCGCCGTGTCGTTGCTGTGGTCGTTCCAGAACCCCGCCCACGAGCAGCGCCTCCGGGAACTCATCCGGGAGTCGGCCCCACAGGTGTACGTGAGCTTGTCCAGCGACCTCGTCCCCGTCATCGGCGAGTACGAGCGCACCGCCACCACCGCCATCAACGCCTACCTCGGTCCGGTGATCCATGGCTACCTCGGTGAGCTCGAAAAGTCGATGGCCAATCAAGGCCTCGGGGGAGCGTTGCGGATCATGGACTCCGGCGGCGGCGTCATCACCGCCGCCGACGCCGCCGCCCAGCCGGTGTCGATCCTGACATCCGGTCCCACCGGCGGTGTGCTCGCCTGCGAGCCACTGGCCGAGGCGCTCGGTGAGCGCAACATCATCACCACCGACATGGGAGGCACGAGCTTCGACGTCAGTCTGATCGTCGACGGCCGGCCAATCGTGACCACCCAGTCCGAGGTGGGGCAGTACCACATCGTCAAGCCGACGATCAACGTCACGGCCATCGGGGCCGGCGGCGGCAGCATCGCCCGGGTCGAGGACGGCGGCCTCCTGGTCGGCCCCCGCAGCGCCGGAGCCCGACCCGGCCCCGCCTGCTATGGCCGGGGCGGCCGCCATGCCACTGTCACCGACGCCGACGTCGTCCTCGGGATCATCGACCCCGACAACTTCCTCGGGGGCCGCCTGCGGCTTGAGCGCACCCTGGCCGAGGCGGCCATCCGGGAGCACGTCGCCGAGCCCCTCGGCATGACCTTGGAGGCGGCGGCGTCAGCCATCAAGACCGTGGCCGACCACCAGATGGCCGACCTGCTCCACGCACTCACCATCGGCAAGGGCTACGACCCGCGGGACTTCGTCGTCTTCGCCTACGGCGGAGCGGGGCCGACCCACTGCCATGCCTACGGATTCGAACTCGGCGTCCGGGCGGTCATCGTTCCGGCGACGGCGACGGTCCACTCCGCCTACGGTGCTGTCGCCTCCGATCTCCACCGGGCGTTCGCGCTCACGGACCTAATGCGGACACCGCCATTCGCCCCCAACGCGGCGGAGTTCCTGGACCCCGTCCGGATCACGTCGATTCTCCAGGAACTCGACGAACGAGCCCGGCAGTCGATGCGGTCGGCCGGTGTCGCGGACGACGCCGTCGTCGTCGACCGCTTCGTCGACATGCGCTACCGCTACCAGGTCAACGAGCTGATGATCCCGGTTCCGGCCGGGACCCTCGACCGCCACGCCGTCGAGGACCTGCTCGCCCGCTTCGACCGGAAGTACGAGGAGCTGTTCGGCAAGGGGGCCGCCTTCCGGGAGGCGGGAATCGAGCTCGTCACCTTCAGAGTGTCGGCCCGCGGGCGGGTCCCCAAGCCGGTGCTGCGCCCCCGGGAGGTGGGCAACGGGAGCGACAGTGCCCGGCGTGGCGAGCGGCCGGTCCACTTCGCCGCCGCGCCGCTTCCGACAGCCGTGTACCGCGGCGAGGAGTTGCCGGGCGGCAGCCACATCGCTGGGCCCGCCATCCTCGAATATCCCGGCACCACCGTGGTCATCGGTCCCGGCCAAGCCGGCCGCGTCGACCAGTGGCTCAACGTGATCATCACCCTTGAAGGAACGGCATGACCTCGATGACCTCCGCTCTGGCTGTCGATCCCGTCACCTACGAAGTGATCCGGCACCGGCTGGCGGCGATCACCGCCGAACAGTCCGCCGTGCTCAAGACCGTCTCGGGCTCGCCAGTCGTGACCGACGCCAACGACTTCAACACCGGGCTGTACCTGCCTGACGGCTCGATCGTCACCATGGGGCCCCACGTCATTTACCACGCTGGTTCGTTGTCGCGGGTCATCGGCCATGTGCTGGCCGACTGCGGCGACAACCCCGGGATCCGGGAAGGTGACACCTTCATCTGCAACGACCCCTACAAAGGCGCTCTGCACCCGCCTGACGTGACGATCGTCGAGCCGATCTTCTTCGACGGCGAGCTCGTCGCCTGGACGGGTGCGTGTGCCCACCAGCTCGACGTCGGGGGCATGGAACCGGGCAGCTGGTGCCCGAAGGCGACCGAGGTCCAGCAGGAGGGCCTGATCCTGCCCCCCGTCAAGCTGGTCGACCGGGGCACCCTGCGTCAGGACGTCTGGAATCTCGTCATGGGCATGACCCGCCTCCCGTTCATCGTGGCGCTCGACCTCAAGGCGATGATGGCTACCAACAACCTCGGCCGGACGCGGCTGCTGGAGCTGATCAACCGGTACGGGGTCGACACCGTCCGGTCGGTGATGCGAACGCTGATCGACCGGTCGGCGAACCGCTTCCGGGCACGGCTCGGCGAGCTCCCCGACGGCGTCTTCCGGGCCCGCAACTTCCTCGACCACGACGGCCACGAAAACCGGCTCTACACCGTCGACCTGGAGCTCACCAAGGACGGAGACCGGCTCATCTTCGACTACTCCGCGAGCTCGCCACAGGCCCCCGGCTTCGTCAACTGCACCGACTCCTGCCTCGCGGGGGCCGTCTATGCCGGCGTGCTCCCACTGCTGGCCTACGACATCCCCTGGAACTCCGGGATCCTGGCCGGCATCGATGTCGTGGCCCCGAAGGGGCTCGTGGTCAACGCCGAACGGCCCGCACCCTGCGGCAGCGCCACCCTCGGCGCCGGATGGCTGGTCGAGGTCACCACCGTCGAAGCCGTGTCGCGGCTCCTGCTGTGCAGCCCGCGGTACCGGGACGAGGCCCACGCGACCACGCTGGGCGGGCTCGATCTGCTGACCGTCGGCGGGATCAACCAGTACGGCGAGCCGTTCGGGAACACCTTCACCGACCAGATGGCCGGCGGCGCCGGCGCCTACCGCCACCGGCGGGGGACCGACTACGGCGGCTGCCATACGATCCTGACCCAGTCGATCCCCAACGTCGAGACGCTCGAAAACTTCAGCCCCATCCTCTACCTCCGCCGGGGTCTTGCCGTCGACAGCGGCGGTCCGGGCCGGTTCCGGGGCGGCAGCGCGGCGGGGGCGAGCTTCATGGTCCACGACGCTCCGTTCCTGGGGGCGGTCCTGGAGGCCCACGGCGTCGAGGTCCCCAACTCGCTGGGCCTCGCCGGCGGCTACCCCGGGTCGTGCAACCAGCGATCGCTGGCCCGCCAAAGTGACGTCGCCGAACGGCTCGCCGCCGGGCAGGCCGTCACCGGTGTCGACGACGTCGACGGAACGGTCGAGGTGCTCGGGGCCAAGCCCGGGCGGTTGCTGTTCACCCCGGGCGACGTCTTCGACTGGCGGTGGCAAGGCGGCGGCGGGTACGGCGATCCCCTCGACGCGCCCCCGGTCGAGGTCGCCGCCGACGTGGCGGACGGGGCCGTTTCCTCCGAGTTGGCCGCATCGGCCTACGGGGTTGTCGTGGCGCCCGACGGCTCGGTGGACATCGACGCCACCGAACGCGGCCGGGCCGAGATCCGCCTCCGCCGCCGGAACCGCCCGTCCACCGCCGGCGTCCCTTCGGTCGCCGGGCCTGACACCGACGCCGGCACCGTCGAGGCCGTCATCGGCGACCACCTCGAAGTCGTCGCCGCCGGCGGCGGGCGCCACATCCGCTGTTCCTGCGGCCAGTGGCTCGGGCCGGCCGAGGCCAACTGGAAGGACCATGCCACCCGGGCAGCCCTCAGCGCCGAGGAACTCGGCGGTCGCATCCGCCTCCACGCCGAACTGGAGCTGCGGGAGTACTGCTGCGGCGGCTGCGGGCGGCTCCACAGCGTGGAGCTGAGCCGCAAGGAGGACGGGCCGCTCCTCGAGGTCGAGCTGCGGTGACGATGTGGCTCGACATGCTCGGCTGCTCCGTCCGCCACTACGACGCCGGCGGGGTCTCGACCCGGGTCATCGAAGCCGGTGCCGGTGAGCCGGTGGTGCTCCTCCACGGCCTGAGCGGCCACGCCGAGAGCTGGGCCCGGAACATCGTCCCGCTGGCGGAGCGGTTCCGGGTGGTGGCGGTCGACATGATCGGGCACGGCCTCACCGACAAGCCCGACCGCTCCTACCTCCTGCCGACCTTCGTCGAGCACCTCGGGGCCGTGCTGCGCGCCGTCAGTGTCGGCGAGGCGCATCTGGTGGGCCAGTCGCTCGGCGGCTGGGTCGCCGCCTGGCTGGCGCTGGAGCAGCCCGAAGCGGTGCGGACGCTCACGCTGGTGACGACGGCCGGCCTGAAGGTCAGCCTGGCCACCGACGGGGTGCAGCAGCTCCAGTCCCAGGTCCGGGCCGTCACCCGCAAGGCGCTCGACGCCCTGACCAGGGACGCGGTGCGGGCCCGGCTGGAGTGGCTGATGCACCGACCGCAGACCGTGACCGACGAACTGGTCGAGCTGCGCTACCGGATCTTCCTGCGGGACGACAGCCGCCGAACGATGAGCCGGATGGTCGACGACGTGACCGGTGACGCCAACCTGGAGTACGCCCTCACCGAGGACCGGCTTCGGCAACTGGAGATACCGACGCTCGTGTTGTGGAGCCGCCACAATCCAACCACCCCCTGGGAGGAGGGAGAGGCGGCAGCGGCGGTGATTCCCAAGGGCCGCTTCGTGCTCCTCGAGGACTGCGCCCACTGGCCCCAGTTCGAAGAGCCGGAGCGCTTCAATGACGTCGTTCTCGCCTTCCTGTCCGAGCACCAGACTGTTACATTCGACTGACGCGTCGAACGATTGGGAGCATGGGGGGTGGCGCAGTGAGACCGCTGAAGACGGATCTCCCGCTGAATCGCGACCTGGAGGCGTACCTCACCGACGCCCGGCAAGGCGTCGAGCGTGGCGCCTTTCCCGCCGGCATCATCACCGACCCCCGGCTGCACGAGCGGGAGAAGACCCACGTCTTCTCCAAGACATGGGTCTTCATCGCCCACGAAACCGAGCTGCCCGACCCCGGCGACTACGTGATCCGGTACATCTCCGATGACTCCTTCATCGTCATCCGCGACGAGAGCGGCCACGTCCGTGTGCTGCTGAATTCCTGTCGCCATCACGGCAACGTGCTCTGCCGGGCCGAGATGGGCAACACCTCGCACTTCCGGTGCTCCTACCACGGCTGGACCTACAACAACCGGGGCGATCTCGTTGGAGTCCCGGCGCTGGCGGAGTCGTACGGCGACACGCTGGACAAGAGCCGCTGGTGCCTCGTCCCTCCGCCCAAGGTCGACAGCTACAACGGCCTCATCTTCGCCTGCACCGATCCCCACGCTCCCAGCCTCCTCGACCACCTGAGCGACCTGCGCTGGTATCTCGACCTTTTCACGCGCCGGTCGGAGGCCGGACTGCGCGTGGTCGGCACCCCGCAGCGCTGGATCGTCGACTCGAACTGGAAGCTCGGGGCCGACAACTTCGTGGGTGACGCCTACCACACCCTCATGACGCACCGGTCCATGGTCGAGGTCGGCTTGCTCCCGCCCGACCCGAAGGTCGCCAGCGCACCGGCCCACATCGCCCTGCCCAACGGGCACGGCCTCGGCGTCCTCGGCGTACCACCGGGGATGATCCTGCCGGAGTTCCAGGGCTACCCGGAGGAGATCGTGGAGTCGCTCGAACGGGTCTACCCGTCGCCGGAGCACGTGGCCGTCGCTCGCCGGACGATCTTCATCCACGGCAACGTCTTCCCCAACCTGTCGTTCCTCAACGTGCTGGTGTCCAAGGACCACATGTCGGCGCCCGTCCCGTTCCTGACCTTGCGGCTCTGGCATCCGGTGTCCGCCGACAAGATGGAGATGTGGTCGTGGTTCCTGGTCGAGGCGGACGCCCCAGACTGGTTCCAGGAACTGTCCTACGAGTGCTATGTGCGGACGTTCGGCATCTCGGGCGTCTTCGAGCAGGACGACACGGAGAACTGGCGCAACGTCACCCGGGGGACCAAAGGCCCGTTCTCCAGCCAGCAGACGCTCAACTACGAGATGGGCATCGACCTGAAGCCCGACCAGACCTGGCCCGGCCCGGGCGCCGCCTACCCCACCGGCTACGCCGAGGCAGCCCAACGAAGCTTCTGGAGCGAGTGGCTCCGATACATGGTGGGGGAGTGAGGGCGATGCTGGCCGAGCAACGGATCAGTGGGCAGGTGCGGGAGGAGATCGAGGCCTTCCTGATGGAGGAGGCCGAGCTCCTCGACGACGGCCGGCTCCGGGAGTGGCTGGAGCTGTGCACCGACGACATCCGTTACGAAGTGCCCGTGCGGGTCACCCGAGAGCGGGTCTCGGGCCGGGGCATCACGCGGGACATGGCCCACTGGTCAGACGACTGGACCGCGCTCGAGATGCGGGTGCTACGGCAGGAGACCGAGTACGCCTGGGCGGAAGACCCGCCGTCGCGGACGCGGCACTTCGTGACCAACGTCCGCCTGAACCCGGGGGAGGGCGACGACGAGATCGCCGTCCGCTCCAACGTCTTGCTTTTCCGGAACCGGGGCGACAGCCCCAACCACGACCTGCTCTCAGCCGAGCGCCGGGATGTGGTCCGCCGGGTGGACGGACGCTGGAAGCTGGCCCGCCGCAGGGTCATTCTCGACCACTCCACGCTCCCGACCCACAACCTGCCCATCATTTTCTAGGAGCGACTGATGCCCGACGACGGCACCATCCAGATCGGCAACGAGTTCGCGGTCGTTCACGTCCGCAAGATCCAGACGCACAACGGCGAGCGGCTCGAGATCCAGGCCCCCCGGCTCGGCTACTCGATCGAGCTCGACCCGCTGGAGCTGGAGAGCCTGACGTGGCAACCGAAAGAGACGTTCTCGCGGTTCCTGGAGACCCCGTACGGGCCCGGGCGGGTGGCCACCGACGGGATCGAGAAGCTGCTGGAACCGGGAACCTGGTGAAAGAGGGGCATCCATGGAGAAGATCGGTGTCATGTCTCCGGAATGGGCCGAGGGATACAAACAGCTGTGGAACGCCAACTCCGACACCCGCGACGGGACCAGGGACCTCGACATGCTGATCGAGATGCGGCTCGACGAGCCCGAACCGCGGGCGGTGCAGATCGACGTCAAGGCCGGCGAGGCCGTCTATGGCGGGGCGCCCCTCCCCGACCGCAAGCCCGACTTCGTCCTCACCGCCAAACGGGAGAACTGGAAGCGGGTGGCCACCGGCGACATCAATCCCGTCACCGCCATCACGGTCCGGAAGATCCACTTCGTGGGTCCACTGCGGGTCGCCATGAGCCACATGCCGGCGCTCACCACCGGCCTGCGGCTGGTCGGGGACGTCCCCGGCCTCGACTGGGAGATCTGAGGCGGTTTCATCCACCGAAACAATCTCGGGAGTTCCCATCGGAGCCCTCGGTATCGTGGCCGGAGCGGATCTCGGAGGGGGACGCATGCAAGTACGCAGCCTGGGATACGTCGCCGTGGAGTCGCCCGAGGCGAAGCGGTGGGAAGAGTTCGGGCCCGATCTCCTCGGCATGCAGAGCGTCGAGGGCGAGGCTCCCGGCGCCGTGTATCTCCGGTGGGACGACCGTCACCATCGCCTCGCCGTCCATCCCGGCGAGCGAGATCGCCTGCGCTGCCTCGGCTGGGAACTCGCCAATGACGACGACCTCGCTCAGGCCATCGACGAACTCCGGACGCTTGGGATCGAGGTACAGGAAGGCACCGACGAGGAGTGCGAGGAGCGCAAGGTGCTCCGCATGGCGGCCTTTTGCGACCCGGCCGGGATCCGCCACGAGATCTTCTACGGCCAGCTCAGCCTGCCCGGGGAATTCCGCCCGGGGCGGCCGATCGCCGGGTTCGTCACCGGCGAGCAGGGTCTGGGGCACGCCGTGCTCGCCGTTCCCGATCTGGTCGCCGCCGAGGCGTTCTACAAGGGGGTGCTGGGCTTCAGGAAGAGCGACGAGATCTACACCTTCATCGCTTTGTCGTTCTTCCATTGCAACCCCCGGCACCACACGCTGGCCGTCACCGAAATCCCCCGGGTGCGGGGCCTGCACCACATCATGGTTCAACTGCAGAGCCTCGACGACGTCGGGGTGGCCTACGACCTGTGCATGGCCAACGACGTCCCGATGACGATGACCCTCGGCCGGCACCCCAACGACCGGATGGTGTCCTTCTACGTCAGGTCGCCGTCCGGCTTCGAGATCGAATACGGCTGGGGCGCCATCGAAGTGTCCGACGCCACCTGGACGGTCACGCAATACGACCGGCCCAGCATCTGGGGCCACAAGATGGTCGGCCAGACACCACCGGCCTGTCTCGAACAAGCTGACTGATGGACATCTTCGTTCCGCTCGTCGTGTCGGGGGTCGTCACGGGGAGCTTGTACTTCCTGGTGGCCGCCGGGCTGGTCGTCGTCTACCGGCTGTCCCGCATCCTGAATTTCGCCCACGGATCCGTCGGGATGGTGGCGGCCTACATCTTCTTCGTCGGGCTGTGGCCCCACATGCCGATGGGTCTGGCGCTGCCGCTGGCCTTGGCCGCCTCGGCCGGGCTGGGCGTGTTCATCGAGCGGTTCACCATCCGCCGGGCCAACCGCCAGTCGGCGCTGGCCGCCATCATCGTCACCGTCGGCTGGATGACACTGCTGCCGGTCCTCGTCTCCAACATCACCGAGGGCGGAACCCGGGTCGTGCCCCAGCTGTTCCCCAAGACGCAGGTCATCGAGTGGGGCGCTCTGTTCGTGACCGCCGACCAGCTCATCGTGCTGGCCATCGCCATCGGACTGGGGATCGGATTCTGGGCCCTGCTGCGCTACACCACGATCGGTCTCCAGATGCGGGCCGTGGCCACCAGCCCCGAGGGCGCCGCCCTCCTCGGCGTGAACGTCAACTTCGTGGCTGCGGTGAGCTGGGGCCTGGCCGGGGTGTTCGCCGGCGTGGCCGGGATCCTGATCTCCCCCTTCATCAACCTGAGCAACGTGACGCTGACGCTGCTGGTGGTCCCCGGCTACGCCGCCGCGCTGGCCGGGGGCCTGCGGAGTGTCGGCGCCGCCTTCGCCGGGGCGATGGTGGTGGGCATCGGCGGAGCGCTGCTCCGGGGCTACGGCTCGGACATCACCGGTCTCCAGGAAGCGTTCCCGTTCCTGTTGATCATGCTCCTGCTCATCGTGACCAGGGAGGAGGCCGGGGTTGCGCGGGCGGTCTGAGTTGCTCGCCGGCGGGGTCGCCCTGGTGGTTGTGCCGCTGTTCCTGTCCGACTTCTCGGACTACCTCCTCGCCTGGGCTCTGGTGAGTGCCATCGGTTTTCTCGGCTTGGTCGTCGTCACCGGCCTCGGCGGCCAGATCTCGCTCTGCCAGGCCTCGTTCATCGGCTTCGGAGCCTTCTTCACCGGTCTGCTGCTTCGCCACGACTGGTCGTTCTGGCTCGCCTGGCCGACCTCGGCGTTGCTGGCCGCTCCGATCGGGATCGTCGTCGGCCTCCCAGCCATGCGCCTCCGGGGCGTGCACCTCGGGGTGGCCACCCTGGGCTTCGCGGTCTTCTTCAACGAAGTGGTGTTCCGGTGGTCCTGGCTCACCGGCGGCAGCGAGGCGGGGGTGAACTTCGAGCGCCCGTCGCTGTTCGGCTTCGATCTCGATTCCAACACACGGTACTACGGCCTGGTGCTGGTGGTCTTCGCCGTGGCGGCAGCACTCACCGTGTGGTTGCAGCGGTCGGTGCTCGGCCGATCGCTGCGGGCCATGCGGGATGCAGAGCGGGGCGCCATGGCCACCGGCCTGTCGATCGAACGGGCCAAGCTCCTCGCCTTTTCCCTCTCCGCCGTGTACGGCGCAGTCGCCGGCGGGCTGCTCGGGCCGCTACTCGGGACGGTGGTGCGCCGTTCCTTCGACCCAATCGCGTCGGTCGTCATGCTGGCCCTCGCCGGGGTGGCCGGGCTGGCGAGCGTCCCCGGCGCGGTCATCGCCGGGCTTTTCCTCAACTACCTGCCCGGCGAAATCGGCACGGTGGCCGGCATCGAGAACGTCGATCTCATCATCCCGGCCGTGATGCTGATCGTCCTCATGCAGTTCGCCCCCGATGGCCTGGCCGCGCTGCCCGGTCACCTGTCCCGGCTGGGACGCAGTGCCGGGTGGCCGCGCCGGGCACGCGCCGAAGAGGCGGTCCCATGATCCTGTGCCAGACGGTCGATCTGGGGATCTCTTTCGGCGCCGTGCACGCCGTCGAGGCCCTCAACCTTCGGGTCCATCGGGGTGAGATCGTGGCGTTGATCGGGCCCAATGGAGCGGGGAAGACCACCGTCCTCAATTGCCTGTCCGGCTTCTACCTACCGGACCGCGGACGGGTCGAGCTCGATGGCATGAACCTCCGCCGGTTCTCGCCCAACCGGAGGGCGCACCTCGGCATCGGCCGGACGTTCCAGACGCCGCAGGTGTTCCGCTCCCTCACGGTGGCCGAGCACCTGGAACTGGCCGTCGGTCTCGGGCGGTCCTTCCTCGGCCGGCGCAGTCTCCACCGCCGTTCCGACCGTGGCGATGTGGCCGACATCGAGCAGCTGATCGAGCTGACCGGCCTGGCGGGCTACGCCGCCACGCCGGCCGGCGCTCTGCCACTCGGGCTCGCCCGCCGGCTGGAGATCGGCCGCGCCCTGGCGCTGAACCCCCGCCTGCTACTGCTCGACGAGCCGGCCTCCGGGATGGAGGAAGCTGAGGGGCGGAACCTCGGCGAGCTCATCCTCGACCTCCGGAACTCGCGGAGCATGGGGATCCTCCTGGTCGAGCACGACATGGGCCTCGTCGGCCAGGTGGCCGACTACGTCTACGTCCTCGACCACGGTCGCCTCCTCGCCCGGGGCGACCTTGCCCGCGTCCAGCAGAACCCGGAGGTCATCCGCGCCTACCTGGGAGGCGAGACTCGACGTGAGTCCCTTGCTGTCGGTTGAAGGCCTCGCCGTCGACTACGGCGGCGTCCAGGCCCTGCGGGGAATCGACCTCGAGGTCCCCGAGGGGTCGATGGTGGCCGTACTCGGCCCCAACGGCGCCGGGAAGAGCACCACCCTGCGGGCGCTGGCGGGGCTCGTTCGTTCCACCGGGCGCGTCATGTTCGACGGGCAACGCGTCGACCGGCTGGCGCCCCACGCCCGGGCCCGACGCGGGCTCGTGCTGGTGCCCGAGGGGCGCTTGATCCTGCCCGACCTGACCGTCCTCGAGAACCTCAAGCTGGGAAGCCGCCTCTCCACCGACCGGGAAGCGCTCGACCGGGCGCTGTCCTTCTTCCCGGCGCTCGAGAGCCTCCTGGGCCGGCGGGCCGGCGTGCTGTCCGGTGGAGAGCAGCAGATGCTGGCCATCGCCCGGGCGATGGCGATGTCGCCCCGCCTGCTGATGATCGACGAGATGTCGCTCGGTCTGGCTCCGCTCATCGTGTCCAACCTGGTGTCCCGGCTGGCGGAAATCAAGGCGGCCGGGCTGACGCTCCTGGTCGTCGAGCAGTTCGCCCCGCTCATCCTCTCGCTCTGCGACTCCGTGTACCTCCTCGAGCGGGGGGAGGTCGTCGAACAGCGAAGAGGAGGCGAGATGGCCACCACCGAGGTGCTCGAGTCGATGCACCTCGGAGTGGGGCAGCGGGTGACGAACCCGAACGAAGTCTGGATCGAAGCCGGCGATCCGGGTGACGGGCAGGACGCCATCACGGTCCGGCTCCCCGCCTGGGTCCTGCGGGTCCTGGAAGAACAGAACGGCGGCGCCGCCCCGGAGCGGGCGGCCGAGCGACTGCTCCTGGCCGCGGCCAAGGACATGCGCGACGCCGCGCTGTCGGCGGTGAAGCCAGCCCGCAATGGCGATCTGGCCCAGACCTTGGGAAGGGGGACGATGCAATGAGCAGGCCACTGCGCCTCGCCCTCCGGTTGGCGGCCGCGGCGGCGGTCCTCGCGGCGGCCGGGTCGGCCGGCTCCGGCTCCGCCTTCGGGTCCTCGCCCGGCGAGGTGGTTGCCGACTTCGCCGCCAGCGCCCGGTCAGTGGCGGTTGAGGCGGCCTACGACCGACCCGGGACGACCATCTGGGCCCCGACCATCCAGTTCGGTGCCGGCTACACGCAGTCCTCGGTGACCAACGACCCGGCGGTGGTGGCCGTGGGTGCCTCGCTCTACCCCGGCGGTCTGGTCCTGGTGTGCACCGAAGGCGTCACCGGGCGCTGCCCGGCCGCCTACCCGCTGTGGGCCCGCTCGACCAACGTCGACGAGAAGATCGACGCCCCCGGCGGCAAGAGCTACGCCTCCCCCGACGGTGCCGTGGTGCTCGAGGCGCAGACCTCGCATGCCGAGACGTCCAGTCAACCGAGAGCACTCGGCACTGCCTCGTCCGGGCACGTGGTGCTGGGCAACGTGGCGAGGATCGACTCCGCCCGGTCGGCCAGCGAGAGCCTCCGCCAGGATGGAGCGGCCGTTGTGTCGAAGGCGTGGTCGGTTCTCCAGGGCGTTTCACTGCTCGACGGCGCGGTGAAGATCCAGTCGCTGTGGTCGGAGTCGACGGCCAGCCTCGGCGACGGCCCCAAGGCCGCCAGCGCGGTGCGGGTCGAGGGCGCCACGTTCAACGACCGGCAGATCACCTTCGACGACCAGGGCGTGCGGGTCATCGACCCGTCGGTACCGGCCGACCGGGTTGACGAGGTGAGCAAGGCCATGAACGAGCAGCTGCTCAAGCACTTCGGCGTGAAGATCACCCTGGTCGACGCACCCGTGGTGCAGAAGCCCGACCTGGCCGCGGCGGAGACCAATGGGTTGCGCATTGCCGCTGAGATGAGCGAGGGCGGCCAGGGAGCGCCATGGTGTGACCCCGCCCGGGGCCTGCCGCCGATCACCAATTGCAAGCAAGTTGACCACGTGACGATGACGCTCGGAGCCTCGGCGGCCGCGGTGTCCCGGCCACCAGGAGGCGCCGACGGCGGGCTCCTCGACGTGGGGGCCGGTGTTCCGGCGGTCGGCGACGATCTGTCGCAGGGCGACGGCGCCCAGGCCGCTCCTGCCGTCGATGCCATCGCTCCGGCCGCCGACACCACCGTCGCCATTCCACCGGAGGGGTTCACCGGCCCAGGCACCGACCAGAGCTATGCGGCGCCGCGGGAGGCACTGGCCGTTGGCGGCGAGACCTCGTCGCCTCCGGCGGCGAGCGCCGCGCCGACGGGGTACGGCGACGCTTTCCGCCCGGGGGCAACGGCGGAATCGGCTCCGATCGCCCGGAGGATCGAGCGGAAGAGCGTCCGGCCGGCGCAGCTCGCGCTCCTCGCCCTGAGCTGGGCCCTCACTGCCGCCTGTCTGGCTGTGCTGGTGGCACGGTCTCGCCTCGCCCGGGCGCGCGCCGCCGCGCTGGGTCTGTAGAGATGCTGATTGCCTGATTGGGGGAACGGCAACGATGAAGCTCGACAAGGAACGCACGCTGATCACGGCCTTCGCGCTGCTGCTGGTCTTGAACGTGGCCGCCACCGCCGCGCTGCTCAACACCGAAGGCGACACCGAGGTGAAGACGGCGCTCCAGGCGTCGTCCGGCGCCGATGCCGCCCTCCCCGGGGGAGCGGCCCCGGCCCCGGCGGCGTCGGACACCGCGGGTGGCGCGCCAGCCGTGGCGTCGACGTCCACGACGGTCCCGGCCGGAGTCGCGGGTGCCGCCACCGCCCCGACGAACCGTTCGGTGACGGCGACATCCGGTCCGGCCGCCCGGGCGGGGGCCACGGCAGGAGCGCCGGTGAGAGGATCGCGGCCGGCTGCGCCGGCCGCGCCGGCCGGCGCAGCCGGCCCGGCGGGGCCCGCCCCGGCAGCTGCAGCGGAGGAGCGCATCGGGCTCGGAACCGGCACGATCAAGGTCGGCGCCCTGTCCGCCGGCAATTTCCCCATCCCCTACGGCGACTTCACCTTCGGTCCCGCTGCCTACTTCCGATCGATCAACGAGCAGGGCGGGGTCAACGGACTCAAGATCGAATACGTGTCCCGGGACGCCAACTTTGACGCGGCGCGGGGCACGACCGAATGCCGGCGGCTCATCGAGCAGGACAAGATCTTCGCCATGGTGGGGATGACCCCGATCTTTGGCGCGGGAGGCTGCTACAAGCAGCTCAACGACGCTCGGGTGCCGAACATCGGCCCCGACGGCGTCGACGTGGAAGGCTTCCGGTTCCCGAACACCTTCAACCTGTCGATCGACGTCTACAACGCTGGCCGCGGCGGGGGGTGGTGGGCGTACAAGAAGGGCGCCCGACGCTGCTCGGTCGTCTACGTCGCCGGCAACCAGAACATGGCCGACTACAAGGACGGGTTTGTGGCGCAGTTCCAGCAGATGGGCGGCAAGGTGGCGTCCGTCGAGGCCGAGCCGATCGACCAACCCGACTTCAGCGCCACCGTGTTGCGGATCCGGTCGCAGAACCCCGACTGCATCTTCCTGGGGCACGCCCCCGATGCCGCTTTGCGGATTCTCCAGGCGATGCAGCGGCAGGGCAACTACTCGGTGCCCCATCTGGTCTTCGGGTACGAGAACTACGACGAGCGGGTCACCAAGTTCGCTTCGCAGTACCCGGCCCAGGTGAAGGATGCCTACATGCCGGTCCAGATGTACATCCCGGAACAGGCGGGCCAGTATCCGGTGGTCAACGAGTACGTCCAGATGATGAAGAAGTACTACCCCAATGCCTCGCTCAGCATCTGGCAGGAGATGGCCTGGCTGTCAGCCAAGGTCTTCGTGGAGGCCCTCCGCAAGGCCGGCCCCAACCCGACCCGCTCGAGCGTCCTGGCCGCTCTCGAAACCCTCGACGAGTTCGACAGCGGGATGTTCCCCGACCGGATCCCGAAGAAGGCGGCCGGGGCCAGGCACCTGCCCCGCCGGTCGATGTTCCTGCTCAAATACGACGCCGGCGGATCACGCTGGATCCCCCAGGGAGACGCGCCGAGCTCCGAGTTCTGGGTGCCGAAGCTGCCCCGTCAATGACGAGGGCAGCTCCGGGTGGCGGTAACCAAGCGCCCGGCTGACCCCCATACTGGCGGTCTTCACGGCCGGCACCAGCGACTCCAGTGACCAGCGGGTGGCGGGCCCGCTCACCGACATGCCGGCCACGACCGCTCCGGTGTGGTCGAAGATCGGCGCCCCGACGCAGACGAGGCCAACGATGAGCTCTTCCTGGTCGAAGGCGACGCCCTCCTGGCGGACCTTCTTCAACGTCTCGGCGAAGAGGCGGCGATCCGTGATGCTGTACGGCGTCTGCGGCGAGAACCCCTGGTCGACGACGCCCTTGACGACATCGGGAGGGCTGTAGGCCAGGATCGCCTTCCCGACCGAGGTGCACGTGGCCGGGGCCCGTCCCGCCACCCGCGACGGCGCTTTGGTCAGCCGGTGGCTCACCAGCCGGTCCAGAACCAGCACGTCGGCCCCTTCGAGCTTGGCCAGGTGCACGATCCCCTGCGTGGCGACGACGAGATCCTCCATGTAGGGCAGGGCCATGTCGCGCAGCCGGTGACCTTCCGGGACGAGACCTCCGAGCTCGAAGAGCTTGATGCCGAGGCGGTACCGGCCCGACGGCATCCGCCGTACACCGCCCCATGTCTCGAGCGCGGCCAGGATCCGGTAGGCGGTCGGCTTGGAGACCTCGGAGCGCTTGGCCAGCTCGGTCAGGCTGAACTCGAACGGTTCCGCGCCGAAGGCGTCGAGAACGGCGAGCAGCTTTCCCGCCGCGGTGTTGACATCAACCGGAACTCTCGTGGGCATCTCTCTCAACGCACCCGACTGCCGCACGTTCGCCCCCCGGTCTCCGGCTCGTCTGCTTCAGGGTACCAATCCGAAGGGCTCAACCTCCAGGGTGGGGGTGCAGCGCGGGGTGGCGGTAACCGAGCGCCCGGCTCACTCCATTCGTCGCCGCCCGCACCGCGGGAGCGAACGATTCCAGCGGCATCCGGGTGACGGGGCCCGACACCGAGATCGCGGCGACGACACGGCCGGTGTGGTCGAATACAGGGGCGCCGACACACGCCCGGCCGACGAAGAGCTCCTCCTGGCCGTAGGCGACGCCGTCCCGGCGGATCTTTCCGAGCGTCTTCAGGAAGAGGTTGCGGTCGGTGATGCTGTAGGGCGTCTCCGCCGCCAGTCCCCGCTCGAGCACGGCCTCGACCACCTCGGGCGGGCTGAAGGCCAGGATCGCCTTGCCGACCGCGCTGCAGCTGGCGGGCTCCCGGCCACCGACCCGGACGCGGCTCGGTGCCGTTGCCCCCTGGTGCGACAGCAACCGGTCGAGCACCACGACGTCGTTGCCCTCCAGGGTCACGAGATGCACGTGGCCGTTGGTGGCGATCAGCAGGTCTTCCATGTAGGGCAGCGCCAGGTCCCGGAGCCGTTGCCGCTCCGGTACGAGACCGCCCAGCTCGAAGAACTTCATCCCCAGGGAGTAGCGCCCGGACGGGGTACGGCGGACGCCGCCCCACCGCTCGAGTGCCGCCAGGAGCCGGTAGGTCGTGGGTTTGGATACCCCCGCGCCCCGGGCGACCTCGGTGAGGCTGAACTCCATCTGCTCCGACCGGAACACATCCAGGATGGCCAACACCTTGCTGGCCGCGGTGCTGGTGTCCTTGCCGTCGGGGCTCTCGACCGGCGTCCTGGCCATCCTGGCTCCCAGGGCTCGAACTCAGTCGAACAATGTATTGAGTGATCGGAGGACGCGGTACGTCCCGAGGAGGACGGGGACGTCGAGGCGGCGGCGCCGGGCCTCGTCGACGAAGGGGCCGAGCATGACGTCGACCTCGGTCTTCCGGCGCCGGGTGAGATCCACGAACATCGACGGCGCCGACGCCGGCCGCGGCGCACCCGCCTGGGCGCCCATCTGTTCCATGACCATCCGCACGGCGTCGTCGAACGGGAGGGCGTCGAGTTCCGCGAGCCGCGACAGCGGCGCGAAGAAGTTTTGCGGGCGGTACCCGAGCGCGGTGTAGACCGACAGGACCTCCTTGGCCACAGCCACGAAATGCTCGGCGGCATCGGGGATTCGCAGCACGTCCCGGTAGTTGACGTCGGGACAGGCGGCCAAGGTCGTCACGAACCAGGTGGAGGCGGTGCAGATCTGGGCCAGCTTCTCCCACTCGACATGGACGATGTCGTCGCTGACCTTGGTGCCGAGCCCCGCGGCGTTGAAGACCTCCACCAGCGTCTCGACACGCCGGGTTCTCGAGCCGTCGAGCTCGCCGAAGTACGCCGTCGTCGGCACGGTGAAGTGGTTGCTGGCCACGCCCGGTTCCGTGAGAGTGCCCGC
Source organism: Actinomycetota bacterium (assembly GCA_040756995.1). Taxonomy (GTDB): domain Bacteria; phylum Actinomycetota; class Acidimicrobiia; order IMCC26256; family BP-133; genus BP-133. The sequence continues at coordinate 363,720 of JBFLYK010000001.1, forward strand.
TTCGATCGTCGCCGCGCCGATGACCCGGTCCCGGCCCAGCCAGTCGGCCAGGACACCGTCCTTGACGATGGAGTTCTGCAGCGACAACGCCACCCCCACCCGGTCACGCAGTTCGGTGGCGTCCTCGAGGGCGGTGGCGGTGTCTTTGGCTTTCACCGTGAGGAACAGGTAGTCGAAGTCGCCGTCCGCCTCCTTCGGATGCGTGGCCACGGCCAGGTTCCTGCGCACCGTGCGGTCGCCTCGCACACCGACGATCCGCAGCCCCCGGCGGCGGACCGCTTCCATGTGGGCTGGTCGGCCGATGAGAGTCACGTCGACCCCTTCATCGGCCAGCAACCCGCCGATCACGGATCCCAGGCCCCCGGCGCCGAGGACGGCGACGCGCATCTACAGCACCCCCGCCGCGCCAAGGCGGCCCGCCAGGTCGTCGCGCTCGGCGGCGGTGATGGCCCCCCGAACCGGTGGCCGCACCGGCCCGGCCCGCAGCCCGACCAGCTCGAACCACGCCTTGAGGTACGGCATGGCGCCGACGTAGGAACCGGTCTGGACGATGCGGGAGATGAGGACCTCCTCGTAGACCGCCCGGACCGGGTCGAGGCCGGCGGCCACCGGGATGGCCTCGGCCAGGTTCCCGGCCGCCGCCAGGGCCGTGTAGCGGGCAAGGTCGTCGCGGCGTTTTCCGTAGAGCAGCAGCGACAGCTCCCCGAAGAGCACCCGGCCGCCGAAGAGGGCCCGGTCGTAGACCCACAGGCGTTCGTTCGGCTCGCTCACCACCAGCGCTTCGCCGACCCGGCGGCGCAGCGCCAGCGTGTCGTTCCAGCTGACGGTGCCGTTCTTCACCCCCACGACGTTGGGCAGCTCAGCCAGCCGGGCCACCACTTCATGACCGTAGACCGTGCCGGAGACCGGCGTCCGGTAGAGCACCACGGCCAACGGCGTGTCGGCCGTGACGAAGGCCAAGAAGTCGCAGATCTCCCCGTCCGTGCGCAGCTGCACCGACGGGTTCATGATTTCGGCGCCGGTGTAGCCCAGCTCCTCGACGAGGCGCAGCTTCTCCTGGGCCTGGTAGGCCGACGACTCGAGGAGGATGGTGAACAGCGGCAGCCGGCCGGCCACCGCCTCGGCCACCACCTCGTGGTAGCGGCGCCATTCGTCGAGGGTCATGTTCCAGCCCTCGGCGAAGAACCCGCCGACGACCAGCCCGTCGCAGCCCATGTCGACGAACGCCTCGAGATTCTCGCGCAGCCCCTCCTCGTCGAGGGCGTAGTCAGCGTCGAACGGGGTAAGCGGGCACATGTAGAACCCCGCCAGGTGTTGGCGGGCCCAGGTTTTGGCCTCCGCCGCGTCGGGTGCCGCCGCCGTCATCGCCTCACCCCGCCTGGCCCGGGCCGCCGGCGGGTCGGGCGACGTTGCCGGGGACCGGCGGCCATTCGCTCCGCCCGATCGACACCTCCGGCTCCTCCCGGTAGAGGTCGAGGGCCAGCAGCGTCGGCATGTCGTTGACCGTGAAGAGCAGGGCCTCGTCGGTGGCGGAGACGTTGCGGTGACTGTGCCACGACCAGTTGGGGACGCAGAAGGCGTCGTTCTGGCCCCACTGGAGCTCGGTGTCGCCGACCACGGTCGTGCCCTGGCCGCGGATCACGAAGTACACCGCCGCCGAGGTGTGCCGATGTGCCGCGGTGGCCTCACCCGGGCGGAGCATCTGGACCCAGCAGGTCATGGTCGGAAACGTCGGCCCGCCCGTCATCGGGTTGACGTACTCCAGGGCGATCCCGTCGTAGGGGCTGCCGTCGCGGTCGGCCATGGCCATGACCAGCGGCTCGATCTCCCGCCAGGGATACCGCAGCGGCAGGTGCGCCGTCTTGCGCCGCTCCCACACCGGCCGGACGAGACCAGTCCGGGCCTGCAGGTAGTCGCTCGGCCGGGGCCGAGATGGCTGGCGCTCCTCGCCGTAGGGCTCGTAGAACGGGCAGTTGAGGCCGAGGACGATACCCAGGTCGAGGACGTCGAGCCACAACGCCGTGGAGCGGGCGTCGTCGTTGTGGTGGTCGTGCCACGTCCACTGCGGCGTGAGGACGAGGTCGTAGTCCTCCATGGGACAGTCCTCCCCGTCCACCACGGTTGTCAGGTTGGGATGGCCCTGCACCACGAACCGCAACGCCGCCAGCGTGTGGCGGTGGGCCCACGCCACCTCCCCCGGCTGCAGCATCTGGAGACCCATATGGATCGTGTGGGTCGTCCCCCGGTCGAGGGCCGGGTTGATGAAGCTGAGGTGGCGGCGGGCGGTGTAGGTCTGGGGCAGCACCTCGAGGGCCTCGCGAAGATAGGGCTCCACGTCGGGCCACCTCCAGATGTGGGGCACGCCGGCCGGACGCGGGCCGCCGATCACCTGCTCCAGCAGCCGGTCGTACTGCCACTGGCCCCGCATGTGCGCCGCGGCGAGCTCTCGGTCGAACTCCTCGAGGGACTTCACGCGCATGCTCATCGGGGCTGCTCCTTTCGTCAGGCTCGCATGGCCAGGTCGGCGGTGGCCATCGAGTAGCGCTCGTGCAAGGCTCGCCATCGCCGGCCGCACTCCCGCCCGCTCTCCAGGACCCGCTCTGGGGCGTGCTGATACGGCGGCCGGGTCGGGCCGGGGCGGATCAGCCCCGCCGCGTCGAATTCGGCGTTGTCGATCTGGATGCTGTAGCGCATGAACAGATCGAAGTTCCCGTCCGGGAAGAGCGGTTCGAGGGCCCATTCGAGCTGGGCGGCGATGACTTCCGCCTCCTTCCAGTCCCGAGCGGTGACCGCCGCCTTGAGCGCGACCAGCGGAGCGGGGCCGCAGGCGACGTTGCCCGACCAGCAGGCCGTCACCAGGTCGGGGAACAGCTGGGCGGCGTAGTGCCAGTCGTTCTCCAGCGGCAACAGCCTGATGCGGTTCCCCACCGCCTTCTGGTCCTCGATGAAGGAACCCCCACCGAGGAGAAGGCCGATGTGTTTCGCCGCCACCACCTGGGGGATGGCGGCCAGCTCCGAATAGGCCCGGGAGGAGATCTTGCCCTTGAAGGCACCGGGGTTGTCGTAGACGATCAGGGCCATCTCGGGGACAGCCTCGGCCACGTCCCGGTAGTACTGCACCAGCTGCTGCTCGTCGAGGGGCAGCCACATCGGCCGGCCGACGAACAGGCCGTCGGCCCCGAGCGACGCCAGCTTCCGGCCCCGGGCGACCGTGTCACGGGTGTTGAGGGTGGTCGCCCCGGCGAATACCGGGATCCGGCCGGCCACCGTCTGCACCACCGTGTCGACGAAGGTGTACAGCTCATCGGCCGTGAGGGTCGCGCACTCCCCGAACGTTCCGTTGGTGAGGAGGACGTCGGTGCCGCCGGCCACCACCATCTCCACCATCTTCGCCGTCTCGTCCAGGTCGACGGTCTGGTCGGCATCCCACCGGGATGCCCCCTCGGTGGCGGGGGTGGGCACGATCCCGACGATCCCGTTGATGTCGGCGGCGGTGATCCGGTGGGTGGGCATGGCAGCAGCGCCTCTCTCCCGAGCGGTCAGTGGGGCAGCGGCTCGCCGGGCGGGCCCGTCCGGCGGCTGATCGTCTGGTACTCGGTGTACGAGTCGAAGGCGTAGGCCCCGAACTCCCGGCCGAGCCCGCTCGACTTCATTCCTCCGAACGGGGCGCGGGGGTCGAGGGAGTCGAACACGTGGCTGTTGATGAACACCGATCCGGCTTCCACCCGCCGGCCCACCTCGAAGGCCCGGTCCTCGTCAGAACTCCACACCGAGGAGCACAGGCCATAGCGGGTGTCGTTGACCAGCCGCAGGCCCTCGTCGAGCGTCCGGTAGGGGAGGATCGGCACGGTGGGGCCGAACTGCTCCTCGGTGACCAGCGGGGCGTCGGGCGCGAGGCCGGTCACGACGCTCGGCAGCATGAAGTGGCCCCGGTCCCACCCCGCCGGGTCGAGTCTCTGCCCGAGGCGGCGCACGGTCGCTCCCGACGCCTCCACTTCGTCGAGGAGCTTCTCCACGGCGCGCAGTTGCTGCTCGTTGTTGATGGGGCCGATCGACGACCCGGGGTCGTCGCCCCGGCCGACCACCAGCCGGTCGACGGCGGCGCAGAACCGGTCCACGAACAGATCGAAGGCCTGCGCCGGCACGTAGATCCGCTTGACTGAGAAGCACAGCGTGCCGGTCGACGTGTACACGCCCCGCACCAGCCCACCGACGAGGTCGTCAGTCAGCTCGGCGTCGTCGAGGACGAGCGCGGCGTCGTTGCCGCCGAGCTCCAGCGTCACCCGCTTCACGTCCCGGGCGGCGGCCTGCATCACCTTGGTACCGGTCTCGGTGCCGCCGGTGAAAGCGACCTTGCGGATCAGCGGGTGGCCGACCAGGTTGGCCCCGGTGTCGTCGCCGCCGGTGACGACGTTGAGCACCCCGGGAGGCAGGTACTTCTGGACCTCCTGGATCACCCGGGTGATCGTGAGCGGCACCAGCTCCGAAGGCTTGAGCACCACGGTGTTCCCGGCCAGCAGGGCCGGCGCGATCTTCATGAACGAGAGGACCACCGGGAAGTTCCACGGCACGATGGCGGCCACCGGCCCGACGGGGCAGCGCCGGATGACGGTGGTCCCGCCGGTGTCGCGGATCCGGGTGTCCTTCAGGGCTCCCTCCGCCAGCGAGGCCGTGAGATGGCAGACGGCGGAGGCGTAGAAGAGGTCGACTCCCGACTCCCACAGCACCTTGCCGTGCTCCCGGGTCAGGAGCTTGGTCAGGTCATCGGTCAGGTCAGTGATCACCGAACCGACGCCGTGGAGGAGGTTGGCGCGCTCCGTCACCGGCCGGGCCGCCCACTCGGGGAAGGCGATGGCTGCGGCCCGGGCCGCGGCGTCGACGTCGTCGGGCGAGGCGTCCGGGACCCGGCCGACGACCTCGGCCAGGTCGGCCGGGTTGCGGACCTCGATGTGACGGTCGGATTCCACCGGCCGGCCGTCGATGATCATGGGGATTTCGCTCATGACGACTTCTCCGGGGTGTGGATGGGGAAGAAGCGCTGGTCGCGTTCCCGCAGGATGCGGTACTTCTCGGCCAGGCCGACCCAGCGGCGGGCGTAGCGGCGCGCCGATTCGGTCACGTGGTCGGGGACGTGCACGAATGGCGGCCGGGCTGGGCCGGCCCGGCCGTAGCCGGCCACGTCGACGGCCATCTTCCACCATGGCGCCTGGAAGGCCTGGAACTCCTCCATGGTGAGCCCGAGCGTGGTGAACGGTGCCTGCATCTGATCGGCGATCCGGGCCGCCTCCTCCCAGTCCTCCTTCTGGCAGGCGTCGCGCAGCGCCAGTGACGGCCAGGGGCCCAGGCACACGTCGATGCTCCAGGCGCCGGCCGCGCCGAACGCCATGGCGGGGTACATGAGCTGGTCGAGGACCAGGATGGCCAACTTGTCCTTCGCCGCTTTGATCGAGCCGATGACGTTGAAGATCTCCATCGACGTCTGCTTGACGGCGACGATGTTGCGAATCTGGGCCAGCTGGGCGAACACCGCCGGAGTCAGGGTCACCCGGAAGGCGTGCGGATTCTGGTAGATCATGATGGCCGTGTCGGGCACCGCCTCGCTCAGATCCCGGTAGTACTGCAGGGCATTGTCCATCGACTGGGGCAGGTACATCGGCGGGCCGCTCATGATGCCGTCGGCGCCGCATTCGACAGCCAGCCGCGCCCGGGCGATCGATTCCCGGGTGTGGAGCATGCTGACGCCGATGAAGACCGGCACGCGCCCACCGGCGGCCTGCACGGTGGTTTCGGCCAGGGTCCGGAATTCGGCGGTGGTGAGGGTGTGCCCTTCGCCGGCGCTGCCCGTCGTGACGATGCCGTCCACGCCGTCTGTGACGAGGCGGTCGACCAGGGTGGCCAGCGCGTCGACGTCGACCGTCGACTCCGCCGTCCACGAGCGGGCGTCGGGCGTGGCGCAGGCCGGGACGAAGGCCCACATCCCCCGCATGTCGGAAGGAGCCAACCGAAGCCGTGGTTCCATCGAGAGGTTCTCCTCAGTCCTCGGCGACGCGGATGGCCAGCTGTGGGCACACGTTCGCGCCCCGGCGGGCGGCGTCGACCAGGTCGGGCGCCACGACGTCGACGACGACGCGGGCGTAGCCCGAGTCGTCGAGCTGGTACACCTCGGGCGCCGTTTCCACGCACATGGCGTAGCCGCAGCACTTCTTCCGGTCGACCGTCACGCTGATCATCGGCTGAGCACCACGTTGATGCTTTTCTGCTCGGTGAAGCTGAGCAGCTCGTCGATGCTCTCCTCGGAGTCCGTGCCGCTGTTGCGGTGCCCGCCGAACGGCACGCCAGGGAAGTGGCGAGACGATCCGTTGATCCAGACGTAGCCGGCGTCGACCGCCCGGGCCATGCGCAGGGCGGCGTCGACGTCACGGGTCCAGATCGCGGCCGTCAGGCCGAACTGCAGGCCGTTGGCCCGGCGAACGACCTCGTCGACGTCGTGCCAGCGGAGCACGCAGAGGACCGGACCGAAGATCTCCTCGCGGGCGATGCGCATGCCGTCGGTGACCCCGGTGAACACGGTCGGGGCCAGGAAGCAGCCCCGGGCGAAGATCTCGCCCGCCGGTGGCCGGCCGCCTGTCGCCAGGTGCGCTCCCTCCTCGAGGCCGGAGGCGACGTAGCCCATCACCCGGTCGTGATGTTCGGGCGAGATGAGGCAACCCATCTCGGTGTCGGGGTCGAGCGGGTCGCCGATACGGAGCTGGCCCACCCGGTCCACCAGCCGTTCCACGAAGGCGTCGTGGATCGAATCGTGGAGGAACAGGCGCGAGGTCGACCCGCAGGACTGGCCCTGCGACCACGAGAAGTTCATGCCCGCCACCGCCCCGGTCACGGCAGCGTCGAGATCGGCGTCGGGCAACACGATCATGGCGTTCTTGCCGCCGAGTTCCAGGCTGACGCGTTTGACGGCCACCTCGGCGGCGGCATGCTGGATCCGCATCCCGGTGTCGACCCCACCGATGAGCGCGATCCGCTTCACACGGGGGTGGCGCACCAGCGCGTCGCCGGTGGTCGGCCCGTCGCCGGTGACGATATTGACGACACCCGGCGGGAACACCTCCCGGATCAGTTCGCCGAGCAGGAGCGGCGCCAGCGGAGCCTGCTCCGGGGCCTTGAGCACCACGGTGTTGCCCATCAGGAGCGGAGGCACGATCTTGTGGGAGGCGAACAGGATCGGGTGGTTGTAGGCGATGATCCGGCCCACGACACCGTACGGTTCACGGATGGTGAGATGAAGGTGCTCAGCGCTGGCGGGCACGGTCGTGCCCTTCACCTCGAGGGCGGCGCCGGCCATGTAGGTACTGAGGGCGGCGCTGAGCTCGACGTCGCGGACCATGGCCGTCACCGGATTCCCGGAGTCCACGGCGTCGAGGAGCCCGAGGTCGGCGGCGGAGGCCTGCAACCGGGCGACCAGCTCGTGGACGAGGCGGGACCGCTCGACGACCGGCACGTTGCGCCAGGCGGGAAACGCCGTTTCGGCGCAGGTCACCGCCCGGTCGACGTCGCTGGCCCCGGCGAATGGCACCACCGCCAGCGGTTCGCCGGTGGCGGGATTGGCCGTCTCGAACGTGGTTCCGTTCTGGCTGGCGACGAGCTCGCCGCCGACGAGCATCCTCCACGGGCGCTCGAGCAGCTCCTTGGTCCGCAGCTGGTTGTCGTGGAGGCTCCGGTCACCCACGAACCTCAACGGTATTCGCAGCCTCCCGGAACCTCACCACGGGAGTTTCGTTCAGCGAAACCCTCCAGGGCCCGCCGTAGGTGCTCGGCGCGCAGCGGGACGGGGGTGGTGAAATCGCTCTCTTCCAGGGCGGCGAGCTTCGCCCGCTCGACCAGCGAGGCGAGGTCGGCGCCCGAGCGTGCCTCTGTCGCCTCGGCCAGCTCGCCGGCGATGTCGTCGACCGGGAGCTCGGCATCGATCAAGGCATCTCGCAACAGGAGCCGGATGATCTGGGCCCGGGCCTGGCGGTCGGGGAGGGGGACCTCGATGCGGGCGCCGAGCCGGCCGGGACGGAGGACGGCTTCGTCGACGAGGTCGGGCCGGTTGGTGGCCGCCACGACGACGAGTTCGGTTCCCTCCCGGGCGGCGTCGAGCTCGGCCAGGAGCTGGTTGACGACCCGCTCGGTGGTCTTGCTCCCGAGGTCCGAGCCGCGCGGTGGCGCCAGTGCGTCGATCTGGTCGAAGAACAGGATCGTCGGCGCCAGCTGACGGGCCACGCGGAACACCTGGCGGATGGCCTCCTCAGACTCGCCGAGCCACTTGGAAAAGATCTCCGGCCCGTCGATGGCCACAAAGTTCACGTTGGCGCTACGGGCCAGGGCATGGACGAGCATGGTCTTGCCCGTTCCCGGCGGGCCGGCCAGGAGAATGCCCCGGGGAGCGTCGGCGCCCACGGCGCGGAAGACGCCGGGGTCGTGGAGCGGGCGCTCCACCAGGTTGCGCAGCCGGCGCTTCACCGGCTCGAGGCCGCCGATGTCCTCCCAAGCGACTTCGGGAAAGGTGACGAAGGCCTCGCGGAGGGCCGACGGACGGATCCGCGTGAGTGCCTCGTCGAAGTCAGCGGGCTCGAGCGTGACGTCGAGGTCATCGCCGATCCGGAAGGCGCCGCGGTGGTCGTCGAGTATTGGCGTCGTGCGGCGCAGGGCGCTGAGCCCTGCTTCCCGGGCCAGCTCCATGAGGTCGGCCCCGACGAAACCGTGCGTGGCCCGGGCGACGGCCGGTAGGTGATCGACGGCGGCGCCCGACAGCGGCATCTCGCGGGTCTGAATTTGCAAGATCTCGAGCCGTCCTTCGGCATCGGGCGGCCCGATGAACACCTCGCGATCGAACCGTCCTGGCCGACGCAGGGCGACGTCGACCGCCTCCAGGCGGTTGGTGGTGCCGATGACGACCACACCGTCGACCTTGCCCAGCCCGTCCATGGCTGACAGCAAGGTCGTCACTGCCCGGACCTCGCTCTGCGAGCCGGACCGCTCCCGGTGGGGGGCGATGGCGTCCAACTCGTCGATGAAGACCAGCGAGGGGGCGTGGTGGGCGGCCTCGTTGAAGATCCGGCGCAGGTTCGACTCCGTTTCCCCTTGCATCGTTCCGACCACCGCCGGACCGTTGATGAAGAAGAACTTGGCTTTCACGTCGGTGGCCAGTGCCTTGGCGAGGTGCGTCTTGCCGCAACCGGGGGGGCCGTAGAGGATGACGCCCCGAGGGGCGGTGATGCCGAGCTGCCGGTAGACGAACGGCAGCTGCAGGGGCAGCTGGACCAGCTCTCGGACCAGCGCAACCTGTCGATGCAGCCCGCCGATGTCCTCCAGCGTGACGTCGAGGGCCCCTTCCGCCATCCGCACCTGGGGCGCCTCGATCTCCAACTCGGTGTCGGCGGTGAACACGCCCGGCGACGGCTCGACCTCCACGACGTCGTAGACGGTGCCGGCAGCCGACCCGGCGAAGGTGGCATAGAGCTTCCCGCCCTCCAGGCAAGGGGTGGCGCTGCGGGCGAACAGGTCTCGTAGGTGCTGCAGGAGGCCGTGGGCCCGGGACACGTCGACGGGGGCGGCCACCACCACCCGCCGGGCTGGGTCCAGTTCGACGCGCCGCACCTCGACCCGATCGTTCATCCGGGCCTTCAGCGCCTGCCGGGCGAAGCGGTCGAGGCGGAGCACGCCCGAACCCCGGTCCGAGTCTCGCGGCTCTCCCAGCCGGGCCACCGCCCGCCGACCCAGTTCCGTGGAGAGCTCGACGACGTCACCCGCGGCGACCTCGAGGCCGTCCATGGCCGCCGGGTCGAGGTAGGCGAGGCAGCGGGCGCTGGTCTCCGACTCGACGACCGAGCGGTCGACGATGGCCTTCACCGGCGGCTGGCCCGGTACTCGGGGCAGTCCTCCAGCTGCTCGAACCCCGAACCGCGGTCGATCGACGCCGAATGGGCGTGGTTGAGCGAAGTGAAGATGATCTCGATGTCGTCGTCGGAGTCGTTGAAGTGCTGCACGACGACGCCCTTGACCTTGAGCGGGATCTGGACCACGTCCCAGCGGTCCCAGTCGTAGCGGACCTCGTCGATGACGGTGTACCCCGGCCCGCCCTTCCAGATGAAGCCGATCTGGTGTCCCTGGAACAGTTGCTTGCCGCTGCGGCTGCCGGCCGGGATCCGCTGCACGTAGATGATGAACGTCTTCATCACGATGTCGTCCAGCATCGGGCCCATGTACCACTTCATAAAGCCCTGGCGGTTGAGCTCTTCCGGGATCTCCTTGCCCCGGGCGATGATCTCGGCGGTCTCCCGCTGCTTTCGCTGGAGATCCCGCAAGGCCAGGAACTCGTCGAACAGGTTGCGCTGCGCCAGCCGCTCGTACCGGGTGGTCTCGGTCATGACTCCCCTCCCTCCTTCAGATCCTCGGGGTGACCGACTCGGTGGCCACGGCCGCGCCCTTCCATACCGTGAGGCCCGTCGCCTCGGCCCACTCGGGGTCGATCGCCGTCTGGACGAGCTCGCTGCCGACCTCGTTGAATGTCGGCTCGTGAATGAAGGCCAGCCACTTGGCGCTGCCGCCCTCCACCAAATTGAAGTGCTGGTGCTCGACCCCTTCGGGGACGAGCGGCATGAGCACCATGTCACCCGCCTCCCAGTCGTAGCGGACACCGTTCATGGTGGAATAGCCGTGACCCTCGATGATGAACAGGACGAGGCCCCCCTGGTGGCGATGGCGGCCTGAGACGCCCCGAATGTCGTGGATGAAGACCCACCACTCCCGTAGGCAGCGGTCGGTGAAGACCTGCGGGTGCAGGTACCAGCCGATGAGGCCCTGAGGGCACAGCTCGTACTCCTCGGGGTTGACGGCCTTCACCACCACCGGCGCCGTCTGCTGATGCTGGAGGAACGCTTCCCGGTCGTCGTACATGGCGAAGTACCGGTCGCCGGGTAGTGCCTCCGGCTCTCGCATTCTGGTCTGCACACGCTCGGCCATGACTCCTCCTCCGTTCCGAGGCTGTGCCCTTGGCCTACCAGACCTCTCCCGCGCAACGGAACCCACTTTCTGCTATACAGAATGGATGGCTGCGTATGCGGTCGGCTCCGTCGACGCCGCCCTCAGGCTCCTGCTCCTCCTCGACGCCAAAGGTCGCCTTCGGATCTCCGACGCCGCGTCATTCCTCGACGTCGCCCCGTCGACTGCTCACCGGCTGCTGGGCACCCTGCGCCAGCAAGGGTTCGTGGAGCAGGACGGAGCCAGCCGCGAATACCTCCTCGGGCCGACCATTCTTCGGCTGGGGCTGGCGGCCCTGTCGAGGGTCAACATCCGCGACGTGGCCCGGCCCCACATCGAGCGGCTCGCTGAGACGACCGGCGAAACCGTCCACATCGGTGTGCTCCGAGGCCCCAAGATCCTCTTCGTCGATTCGGTCGAGAGCCGCCGGGCGCTTCGGGTGGCCTCCCGGTTGGGGGCGCTGATGTGGGCGCACTGCACATCGCTCGGCAAGGCGGTCCTGGCCGAGCTGCCGCCGCCGGAGCTGCGCCAGCTCTTTCCTCAAGAAGCGCTCCCGACGCTCACGCACCGGTCCACCAGCACCCGCACCCGGTTGACCACCGAACTCCGGGCCATCCGGGCCCGGGGCTACGCGGTGAACCGGGGGGAAGGGGAGGAAGGCGTCGGGTCCGTGGGTGTCGCCATCCACGACGGCAACGGCCGGCCGGTCGCCGGCATCAGCACGGCCGCGCCATTGCCCCGGCTGGGAAAGGAGCGGGTCGCCGAACTGGCCGGCCTGACCCGGGCGACGGCCCGGGCCATCGGTGCCGCTGTGGCGCCGGTATGACGCCAGCCCCTACGCCGAGGCGGGCCGGGGACCCAGGATGAGTTCCACGCAGACATCGGCGAAGGCCACCGGGTCGTCCCGGGCCGCCTGGAACCACTTGTAGGACCACGTCGTCATCCCGAAGATCGCCTGGGTGGCGTACCGGGCGTCGACATCGCCGATGGCGCCAGCCGCCACGGCGGCCCGGACCGCGGCGCGGTAGGCGTCGAGGTACCGGCGCTCTCGCTTGCGGATCCCCTCCGCGTAGTCGGCCTGGAGGCGCGGCCGGTGGTCGAAGAACACCGAGAACAGGCTGGGATCCCGGGTGACCGTGTGCGCCTGATGGCGGATGAGCGCTTCCAGGCGGGCACCCGGGTCATCGATCTTGAGGGCCTCGTCGAGCTCACCCAGCGCCCGGTCCAGGGCCCGCTCGAAGATGAGGCGAAGCAGTTCGGCCTTCGAACGGACATAGTGGTACAGGCTCGCGCGGCGCAGGTCCAAGGCGACGGCCACGTCATCGAGCGTGCCGGCGTCATAGCCCTTGTCGTGAAAGACGGCGGCGGCCGCAGCGATGATCTCCTCCTGCCGGGCACGGTACTCGAGGCTCGGCTCCAGCAGGCGTGGCCGCCCCGGGCCCCGGCGTTTCGGGACCTCGCCATCGCGCGCCGGAGGGGGCTGGGCCATCTGATGTTCATGCTACCGATCGCCCAGGAATTTCATCCCGTGAAACACGGAGTTGGTGACGGGGGAGGAAAGCTGTCGAGACTGGGCCGGTGACTCCCGAGCCCACACGCCGTCCGTGCATGATCCTCGGCTCCGGCAACATCGGTACCGATCTTCTGGCCAAGTTGCTCCGGTCCGATGTGCTCGAGGTCGTGGGCATGGCGGGCATCGACCCCGACTCCGACGGGCTGGCCCGGGCCCGGGCAGCCGGCGTCGAGACGAGTGCGGCAGGCATCGACTGGGTGGTGGACCACGCCCCAGCCGGGGCGATCGTGTTCGATGCCACCTCGGCGGCGGCCCACCGGACCCACGCACCCCGCCTGGCCGAGGCCGGGTTGCAGTCGGTCGACCTGACCCCGGCCCACCTGGGGCCCACGGTGGTGCCGGTGGTGAATCTCGCCGATCACGTCGATGCACCGGACGTGAACCTCATCACCTGCGGCGGCCAGGCCACGATTCCCATCGTCCACGCCGTGGCCCGGGTCACACCCGTTCCGTACGCCGAGATCGTGTCGGCCGTGGCCAGCGTCTCGGCGGGGCCCGGCACCCGTCAGAACATCGACGAGTTCACCGAGGCGACCGCCCGGGGTTTGGAGGAGATCGGCGGCGCCGAACGCGGCAAGGCGATCATCATCCTGAACCCGGCCGACCCGCCAATCCTCATGCGCAACACCGTCTTCTGCGAGCTTCCGGCCGAGGCCGACAGGGACGCCGTCGCCGCCTCGATCGCCGCCATGGTCGACGAGGTCGCCGCCTACGTGCCGGGTTACCGGCTGACCACCAGTCCCGTCTTCGAGGAAGACCGGGTGGCGGTGTTCCTCGAGGTCGCCGGGGCGGGAGACTACCTGCCGACCTATGCCGGCAACCTCGACATCATGACCGCCGCCGCCACTCGGGTCGGCGAGGAACTGGCCCGCCGGAGCCTTCTCGAAGGGGTGAGCTGATGGCCCGCATCACGGTGGTCGACTCGACGTTGCGAGACGGGAGCCACGCCAAGGCGCACCGCTTCACCGTTGAGGACGTCCGGTCGGTGGCCGCCGCTCTCGATCGGGCCCGGGTCCCCTGGGTGGAGGTCAGCCACGGCGACGGGTTGGGCGGCTCGTCGCTCAACTACGGCCGGTCCCTGGTCGACGAGCAGGCGCTCATCGCCGCCGCCGGCGAGGTCCTCACCACCAGCCGGCTGGCCGTACTGCTGCTGCCGGGGATCGGAACCAAGCGCGACCTGCGCCAAGCCCGGGATCTCGGCGCCTCCCTCGTCCGGGTGGCGACCCACTGCACCGAGGCCGACATCGCTCCCCAGCATCTCGGCCTCGCCCGGGACCTCGGCATGACCGCGGTCGGGTTCCTCATGATGGCGCACCTCAACAGCCCCGACGGGCTGGCCGCCCAGGCCCGCATCATGGCCGCTGCCGGCGCCCAGGTCGTGTACGTGACCGACTCGGCCGGCGCCCTGACACCGTCGGAGGTGGCGGCCCGGGTGGAAGCCGTCAGAGCCGCCGTTCCGGGCATCGAGGTCGGATTCCACGGCCACATGAACCTTTCCCTCGGGGTGGCGAACTCCATCGCCGCCGTCCGGGCCGGCGCGACGTGGATCGACGGCTCGACCTGCGGTATGGGGGCGGGAGCGGGCAACACCCCGACCGAGGTGTTGGTGGCGGTCTGCGACAAGGAGGGCATCGAAACCGACATCGACACCTTCGCCGCCATGGACGGGGCCGAAGAGGCGGTTCGGCCCATCCTCGACCGGGTTCCCTTCGTGAGCCGCTCGGCGCTCCTGTTGGGCTATGCCGGCGTCTACGGCTCGTTCCTCCTCCACGCCGAGCGGGCGGCGCGGCGCTTCGGCGTTTCGGAGAAGGAGATCCTCCTCGAGGTCGGCCGGCGCAAAGCCGTCGGCGGGCAGGAGGACATGATCCTCGAGGTCGGGGCCCAACTGGCCGCCCGAGCCTCGTCCTAGCGAGACCACACCGAACGGAGGCGAGCTGACCGTGAGCACGCAACTGACCTACGACGCGACATCCCGCACCGCCAAGGTCGGCGCCCTGACCGCCCACTACCACGAGGCAGGCAGCGGGCCATCGGTCATCCTGCTCCATGGCGGCGGCCCCGGAGCCTCGGCGTGGAGCAACTGGAACCAGAACCTCGGGCCGCTGGCCGAGCAGTTCCACGTGCTGCTCGTCGACCAGCCGGGCTACGGCCATTCCGACAAGCCGGTGGTCGAAGGCGGCATGTGGACGTTCTACGCCCGGGTCGTCCGTGACCTCATGGACGAGCTCGGCCTGGAGCAGGCCCATTTCGTCGGCAATTCCCTGGGCGGCGGCACCACGCTCAAGTTCGCCCTCGACTACCCCGACCGGGCCGGCCGGCTGGTGCTCATGGGGCCGGCCGGCGGGACCCTGCCCCTTACCAGCCCATGGCCGTCGGAGGGCATCAAGATGATGCTCGGCTTCTACGCCCCGCCCGGGCCAAGCAAGGAAAAGATGCAGGCACTGGTGAACGTGATGTCCCACGCGCCGGCCAACCACTCCGAGTTGGTCGAAGAGCGTTATCGGGCGGCCATCGAACCCGACGCCGTCGCCTTCGCCACCGCGCTCTACAAGGCGTTCCAGTCGGGGGAGGCGGTGATGGTGGCCGAGGAGCTGTGGCGTGACGTGCACCGCATCCCGCACCGGACGCTGCTCACCTGGGGCCGCGACGACCGGGTGCTGCCCCTCGACGGTGCCCTGTACATGCTGCGCTACATGCCCGATGCCCGCCTCCACGTGTTCCCCAACTGCGGCCACTGGGCCCAGGCCGAGCACACCGTGGAGTTCAACCGCCTGGTGATCGACTTCCTGACGACGCCCTGACCCTTCAGGCGTCCCATTCCGTCGGTACGTCGCCGAACTGATGCAGGGCGGCCTCCAGGCCGCTGAAGTGCTTCAGGGCGTTGGTCAGGCTGCCCTTGAACTTGATCGGGCCCATGACCGCCCGCTTCACGCCGATCTCCTTGGCGCCCACCTTGCGCCACGTCTCGGTCGGGGCCCGCAGGATGAAGTCGGGCTGGCGGTCGTCGCGGACCGGCCCGACGTAGTCGGCGATGCCCTCCTTGTCAATGTGGATCTGTACCGGCGGGCGGTCCCGATCGGTGACCGACATCTCGACCAGGATGTCCATGCCCTTCGTGCCCTCGATGGCCTTCTGGTTCTTGTTCCACAGGTCCATGTAGATCTGCATCCACTCTTCGGACAGCAGCGGGGGCAATGCGGTACCTCCCTCGGTCAGCGGTCCGACCCGTCGAGGGTCGTCAGCGTCGTCATCCCGGTGAGCCATTCCTGGAGTTCGTGACGGGCGGCGGCGTCCACCGCGGCGTCGGCCAGGAACCGCAACAGAAGTGTGTCAATCTGGCACAGGAGCGCCAGGGCGGCGGCGTCGAGGGACACCTCGTGGCCGTCGCGCAACGACCGGACCCGCAGCCGGGGGCTGTTGCCCCTGGCGTCGAGGTCGACGGCCACGGTGGCGTACTCGTTGGCGACCCTGGCGAGTTGGGTGGTGCCGCCGCGCTGGCCCATATCAGAAAAGGACGCTGATGTTGTCGGTCGTGAAGGCGGCGTCGTCGAAGTAGATCTTGCGGTCTCGTACGAGCCAAGAGCCGTCGCGGCGCCGCTCCAGGACGTCCTGCCGCTTGCCTGAGAACGTGTGGTGGACGGTCTCGAGCCGGGTCCGGATGACGAGGAAGTTCGACTGGACGGCCAGTTCGTCGCCGCGGTGCTCCGTGATCACCACGTTGCTGACGAAGTGCCGTGTCCGCGACGGCGGGATCTCGGCCCAGGCGCTCTTCAAGCCGTAGCTCTGGGCCCGCACCTCGAGCGTGCCGAAATCGTCCTCGAAGAACGCCATCTCGCCTTCTCCGACGACGTCAGGGCTCCCCTCCCGGTTGATCCGCACAGGAGCCCAGTAGCTGACCTCCGTGGAGAACAGCTTCAGCCACTCGTCGAAACGCCGTTCATCGAGCAGGTCCGCCTCCCGGTAGTAGAACTGCTCGATCTCGAACTGCAGCCTCAAGCGGGAGAGCCAACCGTCGTCGTCGACCATGGGGTGGTCGTCTGCCATGGGGCCCGTCCTCAGGGAGCGTCGTTGCGGACGTAGTCGCGGACGTCGGAGGCCCGTTCGGTGGTCATGAAAGCCAGCCAGTGGCGCCAAAAGGCCCGCTGGTTGGCCTCCGACCAGATGCCGCCTCCGTGGCCCGGCGCCCCGCGACCGATGATGTCGGCGGCCGGCCGGTCTTGGCCGAGGCCGAGGACCATGTTGGTGTCAAGCTGCCGGCCGATGTGGCCGCGGCAGCCGACCTGGAGCTGGCGCCAATTCTCGCCGTCGTCCTGCTCGAGGATTCCGCTCGGGCCGAACGTGAACTGGTACTGCTTGCGGAGGGCGTCCTTCACGTCCTGCGGCAGGCTTTTGTCGACGACGCACCACTGGTAGAACATCGTCTGCTCCGGACCCCGGGGAATGTGGACCCGGACCAGGCGGAGCATCTCGATGTCGAGGAAGGCGAAGCTCGGGAACACCGCGCCGTGACCGACCGGGATCAGCCGGGCGGCATCTTCTCCCTTCTTCTCCGCCATCCGCCGCCGCTCTTCCTTGAGGAACTCGGTGTAGGGGTTCGGCATCACCCAGTACCCGTGGGTCGGGTCCTCGGCGTGTTCCCCGAAGTCCTCCGCCACCGGCGGTGTGAAGTCATGGCCCAGGAACCCCATTCCGGCGGCGATTTCGTAGCCGCTGTCGGTGAACGGCTCCATCAGGCCGAGTTCGATCACCCGCTTGTGCGAATGGTTCACGTGGTACATGTCGGTGGCGAAGTTCTCGGTCGGCACCTTCCAGTTGGTGTCGATCGTCCATTTGTGGACGCCGCCGATCACCTCGACACCTTCTGGATCACGCCCGAAAGCCAGCTCGAGGTAGTAGCGCATGCCGCCCAGGTACTCGGCCAGGTCGGGCGCCTCGGCATCCCAGTTGCCAAAGATGAACCCGAGGTGTTCCTCGACGCGGGGGACGGGCAGCAGTCCCCACTCCTTCTTGTCGAGGGCCTGTCCGTAGGCCTGCCGGTACTTGGGGACGCCGACGAGCTCGCCTTGGTTGGAGTACGTCCAGCCGTGGTAGCTGCAGTGGAAGAAACTCGTGTTCCCTTCGTCGGAGCGACAGACCGTGTTGCCCCGGTGCCGGCAGGAGTTGAGCATCGCCCGGATCTCGCCATCGGCCCCGCGGCAGACGATGACCGGGTCATCGCCCATGAAGGTGGCCACGAAATCGCCCGGCTCCGGGAGCTGCGACGTGTGCGCCAGGTAGAGCCAGGAGCGGGCGAAGATCCGTTCCAGCTCGAGCTCGTAGATGCCCTGATCGACGTAGGCGTACCGCTTGACCAGACCCTTGCCCGGGTCAACGAGGGCCGCGGGGTCAAGCGCAACCCCGGTGAACGAACCATGAGGCGACATACCGCGACGCTATCGATACCGGCGGCGGGAACGCTCGCACGCCGTTTCGCCTGATGAAACAAGGCTTTGACGGTGGCGCTCGGCGCTTCATATTGTGCCTACGAGCGCGTCGAAGAAATTCATGGAGGTGCGATGACTGTCGCCGCACCGACCCAACGGGTGTACCGAGAAGGTGACCCCGACATGCCGGAGGAGCTCCACGAGCTCCTCGTGCGGATGCTCTCCCACCACTTGGAGAACACCGCCAACCCGCACTACAACGAGCTGATGGTCTACTTGTGGGACCGCTGCATGCGACTCTCACCGGACGACCAGGTGAAAGTGGCGCTGGCCCGCCTGATGCAGCAGGAGGTCGAGCACGGCGCCATCACCGCCCGCCTCCTCCAGGGCCTCGGGGCACCACCGGTCAACGAGCCGATCCAGCAGTACGCCTTCCGCATCCCCATCGACACGTTCTGTGATCTGGCTTTCTTCCACGGCCTGTGCGACAGGGTGGGCGTCTACATCGGCGAAACCTGGGAGATGGTTCCCTACGAGCCCATGGCCAGGGTGGCACCGAGACTCCACAAGGACGAGGTCTTCCACTGCACGCTCGGGCTTCGAAACCTGCGGCTCGTCTGCGCAACTCCCGCCGGGCTCGCCGAAGCCAACGAGAAGGTCAAGGTCTGGTGGCCGGCGGCACTCGACATGTTCGGGCGGTCCGACTCCTCGGCATCCGACGACTACGTGCGGTGGGGACTTCGCCAGAAGAACAACGCCGAGCTGCGCCGCCAGTACGCCGCCGACACCCGCCCCCTCCTGGAAGAGCTCGGCATCGACGTCCCCCACGAGCGCCTGAACCGGCGCTTCCTCTGACGCCGTGGATCTCGCCCGGTTCAACTGCCGGGTCACCCGCCCGCATCATCGCGTCGCCTTGCTCGAGGTGACCTCACCCCACCACCAGGAGTTCTTCTCCATCAGCGAAGGTGACCGCACGCTCGCCGTCACCGTGCTCGACGTCACCAACCCGACGTTTTCCGAACCCCGGTCGTACAGCATCGAGAAGCCCGCTGGCTGGCGAACCGACATCCGGGCGGAGGAACTCCTGCTGTCGATCTGGAACGCGCTGCTGCCGGGCTGAAGGGGAACAGCATGAACCTCGACACTGTGGGACAGAAGATCGTCGATACCGAGGTCGTCGTCGACCCCGAACGGTTGGCGCACCTCGCCGCCGCCGTCGGCACGGAGAGCGCCTCCCAGACCGCCCTGCTGGTCGCGTTCTTTGCCGCCACCGCCGCCGGGCAGGACTCCGTGATCGGGCCGCTCGGAGTGGACCTGAGCCGGGCCCTGCAGGGCGGCCAGGCGTTCGAGTGGCACCGTCCGTTTCGGGTCGGCGAGACGGTCCGGCTCCAGGTTGTCGTGGCCGACCTCTACGAGAAGAACACGACCCAGTACGCCACGGTGCTCGCCGAGTTCCGAGGGGCGGACGGCGAACTCATCCAACGGCAACGCACGATGTTCATCGAACGGGGGCCCGCATGACGGAATTGGTGCCGACGACGCTGCCGCCGATCACCCGGGAGCAGGTGCAGCACTATGCCGAAGCGGTGGGCGACTTCAACGCGATCCACTTCGACACTGACTTCGCCCGGGCCGCCGGCCTGCCGGACACGGTGGTGCACGGCCCGCTCACCGTGGCCAAGATCGCCGACGTCCTGGCCGCCCAACTCGGCGTCGACGCGCTCCTGAACCTCGACGTGCGGCTCCGGGCGCCGGTCTTTCCCGGCGAAGAGCTGGCCGTGGAGGGCACCGACTACGGCGTGAAGGTCGTCAAGGCGGACGGGACGGTGGCCGCCACGGCCGTGGTGATCATCCGCGACGACGAGTCCGCGGATAAGCCCGCCCCTTGAGCGAACCGTTCGTGCTCGATGCCGCCCTGGACGACGGCGTCCGGCTGCTGACCCTCAACCGCCCCGACAAGCTCAACGCCTGGCACGCCCCCATGCGCCAGCAGCTGCGGGCGGCGGTGGAAGCGGTGGCCGACGACGCCAGCGTGCGCAGCCTGATCATCACCGGGGCCGGTCGGGCCTTCTCGGCCGGCGAGGACGTGTCCGGCATGGCCGGCCTGGCTGAGGTCGGCACCCGGCAGTTCCGGGCGGTCGCCCGCCAGATCCACGACGTGTTCGACCTGATCGAGACGATCGAGGTCCCGGTGATCGCGGCCGTCAACGGGGTCGCGGCCGGCGGCGGGCTCGAGCTCGCTCTCTCCTGCGACTTCCGGGTGGTGAGCGAAGACGCCCAGCTCGTCATGCCCGAAGCCAAGGTGGGGCTCATCCCTGGCTCTGGCGGCTGCTCGCGCCTCGTTCGGCTCGTGGGACTGGGACGGGCCAAGGAGATGGTCATGCTGGGCCGCCCGCTCGATGCCGCCGCCGCCAAGGCGGCCGGCCTGGCCACGGAGGTCGCCCCGGCAGGAAAGACCGTCGACGTCGCCATCGAACTGGCGGCCGAGCTCGGCCGGTTCGCGCCGCTGGCCCTCGGCATGGCCAAGGTCGTCCTGAACACCTGCGCCGACGTCGACGCCGAAACGGGCCGCCGTCTCGAACGGCTCGGGCAGAGCGTCCTCAAGACAACCGACGACCACCGGGAGGCCAGCACGGCCTTTCTCAAGAAGCGCTCCCCCCGGTTCACCGGGCGGTGACGGTGATGAGGAACATGGCTGCCGACCGGTGGTGGAACCGTCCGACGCAGACGGCGCCTCGCGAGGCGCTGGACGAGTTGCACCTCCGGCGGATCAGCCACCTCGTCGACTGGGCCTACGACCATTCGCCGCTGCACCGGCGGATCTACGACGAGGCCGGCTTCAAGCCGGGCGACATCCGCACCTGGGACGACTACTACGACCACCTGCCGCTGACCGACAAGCGCGACTATCTGGAGGACCAGGCAGCGAGCCCGTCCGGCTATGGCGGCCTCGCGCTCCCGGAGTCGATGCTTCAGCAGTATTTCCACACCACCGGTACAACGGGGCAGTTCCTCCACGAAGTCTTCACCCAGTTCGAGATGCAGAAGAGCGCCACTCAGTATTGCTACTCCTTCTGGGACCACGGGATCCGCCCCGGCGACTCGATCTACTTCTGCTTCAACTGGGGCATGTGGATCGGCCTGTGGAGCATCTACTGGGGCGCCCGCAACATGAACCTGCTGATCCTTTCCGGAGGCGGCGTTCCGAGCGTCGACCGCGTCCGCCAGATCTTCGAGCGCCGTCCCAAGATCGTCATCGGGACGGCCACGTACCTGCTGCACCTCATCGAGGTGGCCCGACAGCATGATCTCGACCTGAGCGGCGCGGCCGTCGAGGTGATCGGTGGCGGTGGCGAGCCGGGATTTTCCGTCCCGGTCACCCGACAGCGCCTGATCGAGGGCTGGGGCGGAGCGCAAGTCATCGACATGTACGGCATCGGCGAGGCCATGCACGTGGCCCAGTCGTGCCGGGAATGGGGCGGCGGCGTGCACGTGATCGAAGACGTCTGCCACGCCTACTCGGCCGACCCCGAAACCGGCCGCCCGATCTTCCAGGACGGAGCCGTCGGAGAGAACGTCGTCACCAGCTACACCCACTTCGCCCAGCCGTTCATCAAATACCGCACCCACGACCTGGTCCAGCGCGACTACCACCCCGACCATGGCTGCGGCTGGACATGGGCCCACCTGCCCGGCGTCGTTCTCGGGCGGACGGATTTCATGGTCACCATCCGGGGGACGAACGTGTACCCGACGGCAGTCGAGAACCTCCTCGGCGAAGTTCCCGGCCTGTCGCATCACTACGAGCTTCACATCACACGCCGGGATATGGACCACCTGCTGGTACGGGTCGAGGCGGCCGATGCCGGTGCCGATATGCGGCAGCTGGCGCAGCGGCTGGCCGACCACCTCCGCAAGAACTTCGGGGTCCGAGTCGAGACCGAGGTTGTCGCCCCCGGTTCGCTGCCACGTTACGAGCTGAAGTCGAAGCGGATCTTCGACCATCGCCAGCCCGACGAGCGTCCGCATTTCCACCTCGGCAGGGGAAGGCCATGACGAACCCGCTGGGATCCGATGTCGACGACCAGCGCCAGCGACTCGTCGACCTGCGCTCCCGGCTCCGAGAGGAGCGGGCGCTGAGTTCCACGCCGGCCGTCGACCACGCTCTCCGGCTGGCGGAGGCCTATCTCCAGCTCAGCCTCGGCTACTGCGGTCACACGGAAGATCTCTTCCCCGAAGAGACGGCGCTTGCATGACGGATGTTCAGGTTGAGATAGTGCGGTACGCGGTCGCATCGCGGCACAAGCGGCGACGTGCTGGGCTCGTACAACTTTTCCGTGTTTGCCAGCGTCGTCGACTTCGGGGGAACCTTGGCTGGTTTGTCGAGGCCCTTCACCAGCGATATTGGGACACCCAAGCGACGTTGCTCCAAGAGACGCATCTCGTCCAAGAAGCCCGGAACGTGCTTGCCGATGCCGGCGTCCTCCCAGTAGGGACGGCCTGCCCGGCGGCGGGATCAGAGTTCGGCCGCGCCGCGTGGCCCGACCCACGTTCCCCGGGCGAATGCGTGTGACACGCGGAGCAGTTCAGCGACGACATTCCCCTCGAGGTCGTCCCGGGGTGCATACACCATCACCGCCGTCGGCGGGAGCAGGCCCCGTCGGGCCACCGGGTGGAGCTCGGCCCACCCTGCGGCAACCGCCTCCTCCGCCACCTCAGGGGGCAGCATCATGTGGAGGCTCTGGTCGCTGCTCACCGGGTGGAGGTGGGCGAACTCGCTTCCGATCATGAATGCTTCCGGGGGTCCGTCCGCTCCTTCGGCCAGCCATAGCGCCCGGGCCCCGGGAACAGAGATGAGGCTCTCCTGCTCCCGTACGCCGGGGAGGGCGAAGGCGACCGCGGCCAGACGGTCCCTCACCGCAGAGTCAACTGGCTGCTGATCGAGTTGCGTGTGAGGATTCGTGGAGGTCGTCTTTGGTCTCGGCCCCCGACGTTGGGATATGGACACTCATATCTCCCTTACTAGCAGCAGTCGCGGATCGCTTACTTCGGCCAGTCAGAGGCGTGGTCCACTGCTGACCGACCGCCCAGCGCAAGGATCTCTCCCCGAAGGAAGCGGTCGACTGTGGCAGCAACGTGTCGCCCCACCAGTAAATGAGACGGAACTGCCTGCATCTCGGTCAGCTTAAGACGAGTGTTGGGCCCGAAGGCCCGCTCGGGCACCGACGACGAACGCCTCGATTTGATCGGCCGTGAAGATCGCTGGCGCTGCTGCGCTGTCGCTGGTCATGTAGACGAGAAAGAGTCCCACGCCCGAAAATCTTCGCCACTCAACCAAGACCCCGTCTGCTCGGAGACTGTCTAGGGCAACAGCGAGACCTCGCATTTGGCTTTTCGTCATCTCCGTCACCACGTGGGGTTGGCTCGCCGTTGGCAACGTTCGGGCAGTTGGCAGGAGGGACTCGTTGCTCGAACCGCCTTGGACCGGATCGGATTAGATGATCAGATCAGCCGTATGCTGACGGACCCGAGGTGGTCGGCTTCGGCTCGGATGACGTCGCCGTTGGAGACGGGAAAAGCGGCATGCAGCGAACCAGTCATCACGAATCGCCCAGCCTCCAAGGCGACATCGTAGGGCGCGAGGGTGTTGGCCAACCAGGCGACCGCGGCGAGCGGGTCGCCCAGGGCGGCGGCGCCAGCTCCGGTGGCTACCAATGCTCCATTCCTCGTCACGACCACGCCCACGAGCCGAGGGTCGAAGTGCATGGGAACGGGGCGGCTACCCAACACAACCGCTGCGCCACTAGCGAGGTCGGCAATAGTGTCCGGCAGCTTGATCTTCCAGTCCTCGATCCGGGAGTCGATGATCTCGAGGGCGACGTAGACGCCTCCGACAGCGGAATGGGCGTCTTCGCGGGTCACTCCCGGGCCTCGCAGGTCGTGCTCGAGGACGAGCGCCAACTCGGCCTCGATCTTCGGCTGGATGAACCGGGCGACCTCGACATCGGCTCCGTCGCCCATGACCATTGACTCCAGGACGGGGCCGTAGTCCGGCTCGCTCACTCCCAGCAGCTCTTGCATTGGGCGGGACGTCAGTCCGAGCTTGTAGCCCACGATCCGGTCGCGGCCTTGAGCCAGCATGAGGGATACGATTTCGGACTGGATGGCGTAGGCGTCGGCGGCGGTGAGGTCGGGCCGTTCCGAGGTCAGGGGTGGAGTCGGAGTGCGTAGCCGGAACGCTTCGAACAGCCGTCCCGCGTAGCCGCGGACCTCCTCGGCTTTCAACGTTGTGTTCATGTGGCCGGCAGCGCCCCGGAGAGCGTTCCGAGCACGGCCTTCCATTCGTGGACGCGGGTCTCAGCGATCGCGCCTCGTTGGGCATACGGATCGTCACGCAGCAGGTCGTCGAGCGTGGCCCGGTCTGGGCTGTCGTAGATGATCAGGCCGCCGCGCCCGTCGGCCCACGGGCCGGCCAGGCAGACCAGCCCCTTCTGCGACAGGTCGTCGATGTACTGGCGATGGTGGGGTCGCGCGCCGTCGACGAGCGGGGGATCGTCGACGAACTTCACCTCGACGGCGAAGACGGGCATGTTCCGGGCACCTCCTCGTACGGTTCCATATGATTCACTGGTTGGTGCCGGCGGCGGCCACCGCCGCCCGGCGGGAGAGTTCCACCGCCACGTCGATGATCATGTCCTCCTGGCCGCCAACGACCTTGCGTCGGCCGAGTTCGAGCAGGATGTCCTTTACGTCGACGCCGAATCGTTGAGCGGCCCGCTGGGCGTGGAGCAGGAACGACCCGTAGACGCCGGCGTAGCCGAGGAGGACGCCGCTGCGGTCGATTACCCCTTGTTGGGGACGGAGGGGGCGGACAACCTCCTCGGCGGCGTCGAGGACGGCGAACGGGTCGATGGCCGTGCTGATGCCCGACCGCTCGCAGGCCGCCACCAGGACCTCGGTGGGACAGTTACCCGCCCCGGCACCGAGGCCGGTGGTGCAGCCGTCGAGCTGATCGGCGCCCTCCTCGAGCGCTGCCAGCGAGTTGGCCACCGCCAAAGCGAGGTTGTTGTGGGCATGGAGCCCGACCTGGCAGGAGAGGCCGTCCTTCAGCGCCGCCACCCGGCGGCGAGCATCATCGATGGTCATGGCGCCGGCGGAGTCGACAACGTAGACGCAGTCGGCGCCGTACGACTCCATCAGCTGCGCCTGAACGAGGAGCTCCTCCGGCGAGAGCATGTGGGCCATCATCAGGAAGCCGACCGCTTCGAGGCCGAGCCGCTTGGCCATCTTGATGTGCTGCTCGGCGATGTCGGCTTCGGTGCAGTGGGTGGCGATTCGGGCGATGTCGACCCCGATCTCGGCGACGTCCTCGAGATCGTCGGCGACACCGATGCCCGGCAGCAGCAGGATCGCCAGCTTGGCTCTGCGCCGTTCCTCCACAGCCGCCCGGAGCAGCAGGCGCTCGTCGGTTCGCGAGAACCCGTAGTTGAACGATGACCCGCCGATACCGTCGCCGTGGGAGATCTCGATGACCGGTATGCCGGCGGCGTCGAGCGAGCGCACGACCGCTCGGACCTGCTCAGGTGTGAACTGGTGGGCCACGGCATGGGAGCCGTCCCTCAGGGTGGAGTCCGTCAGGCGGAAGGCGGCCGGCGTCATGTGAGGGCCTCCAGGGGACGCCGGGCGACGGCCTCGCCGACCCGTACGGCGGCGGCGGTCATGATGTCGAGGTTCCCGGCGTAGGGCGGGAAGAAGTCTCCGGCACCTTCGACCTCGAGCAGCGCCACGACCCGGCCGGCGGCTGGCCCGCCGGGTGTGGCGTAGGGCCCGGCGTCGAAGACGGGCGGGCTCTTCAGGCGGTACCCGGGGACGTAGGTGCCGACGTCGGCCACCATCTGCTGGATTGAGGCAGAGATCCTGTCCTCGTCGTAGCCGTCGGGGAGCGCGCAGAACACCGTGTTCCGCATGAGAATCGGCGGGTCGGCCGGGTTGAGGATGATGATCGCCTTTCCCTTGCCGGCACCGCCGACCCGCTCCAGGCAGCGGGCCGTCGTCCGGGTGAACTCGTCGATGTTCTGCCTCGTCCCCGGGCCGGCGGAGCGCGACGCCACCGTCGAGACGATCTCGGCGTACGGAACGGCGCAGGCGCGCGACACCGCCGCCACGATGGGCGCCGTCGCCTGCCCCCCGCAGGTGATCATGTTGATGTTCGCTTCGTCGAGGTGCTCGGCGAGATTGACGCTCGGGACGACGGGTGGCCCCACCGCCGCTGGGGTGAGGTCGATGGCGCTGAGCCCCGCGTCCTTGTACCGGGGGGCGTTGGCGGCATGCACCCGGGCCGTTGTCGCCTCGAAGACGACTCTGACACCGAGGTCGCCGGCTCGGGCGAGCAGCCAGCCGACCCCTTCGGCGCTCGTCTCGACGCCTCGCCGCCGGGCCCGCTGCAGACCTTCGCTCTGGGGGTCGATCCCCACCATGGCCCGGACCTCGAGCACCGCCGACCGGGTCAGCTTCTCCAGCAGGTCAGTTCCGATGTTGCCGGAACCGACGATGGCGCACCCGACCTTCAACTCCGGTCCGTTCGTATTCATTGCGGCACGGCCTCCACGATGCTGAGCGGCGACGAAGTCCGGACAACCCGGGTCATCCGGAATCCGGCCTCGGCGAGCAGGTCACCGTACTCCGCCTCGTCCCGTTCCCGGCCGCCGAGTCCCACAAGCATGAGGAGGTCGAGGACCCAGCCGAAGTGCGGCTCGTAGCCGGAAGGAAGTACGGCTTCGACAAGGAGCAGCCGACCGCCGCCGCCCATGGCTGCTCGGCAATTTTCCAGGATACGCAGCGCCCGAGGTTCGTCCCAGTCGTGGATGATCCAAGAGAGGATGTAGGCGTCGCCGCCCGGCGGGACGCTGTGGAAGAAGTCGCCTCCCACCGCCTCGCACCGGTCGGCGACGTCGCTGCTGGCCAGCAGGTCGCGGGCCCGGTCAGCGACCGGGGGAAGGTCGAACAGCACGCCCCGCAGCTGGGGACAGGCGCCGAGGACGGCCCGCAGCAGGGACCCGTGGCCTCCACCCACGTCGACGAGCGTCCGGAAGGAGCTGAAGTCGTAGGCCTCGATCACCGAAGGAATGAACTGTCGGCTGAGGTCCTGCATCGATTCGCTGAAGACCGTGCTGACTTCGGGTTCCTTGGTCAGGAAGTCGAAGAACGGAGCGCCGAAAACGCGTTCAAAGACCGGCTGGCCGGTGCGGACGCTCTCGATCGCCTCGGGCAGGAGCGGGACGAACAGGCTGTCGAGCATCCGAACGAAGTTCGCCAGCGAGCCGGGAACGTCCGCCCGCAGCAACTCGCCCCGCGGAGCCAGCCCGAAGCGGTCCGGCTCGGCCTCCCTCAGTGCACCGTAGCTGGCCAGGATCCGGACCAGGCGGCGCAGCGCGACGGGATCGGTCCCCGTGGCGGCGGCCAGCGCTTCGCTCGACTCCGGCCCGGCCGCTAACCGGTCGAAGAGACCGAGGCTGGCGCCGAGGCTGATCGCTTTCATGACAAAGATGCCCAACCCCAACTCGACCAGGGCGGCTGCATCGCTGGCGGCAGGCCCGCCCGGCCCGGAGTCAGGTTGCGATGCCGCCGGCATCACTCGCCGTTGCCGGGTGCCCGGCCAGCCAGGAACGTCCGGTGGACACGGTTGAACTCTCCGGGCTTCTCCCACTGTGGCCAGTGCCCGGCGCCCTCGATGACGACCAGCTGGCTGTCGGGAATCCACTGGAGCAGGAGCTCGGCCTCGTCGAGGCCGCCGGTCGGATCATGGTCCGTCCACAGCAGCAGCGTCGGAGCCTTGATGTTCCCGCACCATCCCGGCCCCCACAGGAAGTCTTTGCGGATCTCCGGGTCCTGCAGCGCGACAATGTTCTCCATGGCGCGGTCGAAGCGCGGTTGGCTGTAGATCCGCTGGCGGATCTCGACGAGCTCGTCGGTGACGAAGGAGCGGTCATAGAACAGCCACTCCAGCCGGGACCGCACGTTTTCGGTCGTGGGTTCGCGGGCCGCCTTGAGGCTCGACTCCTTGACCCGGGCCATCACCTCCGGCTTGTTGGTGATGTTCCCAGGAGTGTTGAGAATCACCCGACGGACCCGCTCGGGGAAGTGCGCCGCGGTCCATGCCGCCACCCAGCCGCCCAGCGACTCGCCGGACAGGTGGGCCTGCCCGATGCCGAGCGTGTCGAGGAGTCCGATCAGGTGGTCGCTCAGGACGTCAATGGTGTAAGGGCGGTCGGGCTTGTCGGTCAGTCCATGACCGAGCATGTCGTAGAGGAGGACCCGGAAGTCATGCGCCAGGTCACCGATGTTGCGGGCGTAGGCCTCGAGGTGCCCTCCGGTGCCGTGCACGAATACCAGGGGATCTCCCTCGCCGGCCTCAACGAGGCGCGTACGGGTCCCGTCCACGTCTACGTACCGCTGGCTGAGCGGGACGCCGAACAGTTCTGACCATACCGTGTGTTCCGGCACCGGCTCTCCTTCCCTGGTGTGAACGACCCTTGACGCCGACCGCTGACATACTAAAATGTCAGCTGCGGAGAAGCAAGGGAGAGCCGCCCGGGCGGCGGCACGGCAAGGGAGAACGCATGGGTGCACGCTCGGGCAAGCAGTACCTCGTCCGCCTCCAGCAGCACAGTCCCGAATTCTGGTTCGGCGGCGAGCGTGTCGAAGACTGTACAACCCATCCGGCGACGGCCAGCGCTGCCAGCGAGATCGCCCGGCTCTACGACCTGAGTCGCGACGAAGATCACCAGGAGTATGCGCTGTTCCCGTCGCCCCTCACCGGGGACCTGGTCTCCACGCAGTTTCTCGTCCCGACATCGCGGGAGGATCTCGTCCGGCGGCGGCAGATGCACAAGCTGTGGGCCGACGCCACCTACGGCCTGATGGGTCGGACGACAGACTTCGTCGGCTCGATGCTCACCGCTTGGTACATCAACGCTCAGTTCTTCGGCCCCTACGCCGACAACGTGCGGCGGTACTTCGAGGAGGTGCGGGAGCGCGACCTGTTCCTGACGCACGCGCTGATCGACCCGCCGGTTGACCGGTCGAAGCCGGCATCCGAGCAACCGGATCCTTTTACGTACCTGGGGGTGGTACAGGAGACTGCTGAAGGCCTTGTCGTGCGGGGCGCCAAGATGTTCGCCACGGCCGCCCCGTACGCCGACGAGATTCTCGTCTGGCCGTTCTCGCTGAAGCAGCCGACCGAGAAGGAACGTCCCTACGCCATCGCCTTCGCCGTTCCGACCGACACGCCGGGGCTGCGGTTCATCGGCCGTGAGCCGTACGGGCAGGGAAATCCCTTCGACCGGCCGCTGGCCAGTCGCTTCGACGAGATGGACGCGGTGGCTGTCTTCGACGATGTCCTCGTGCCCTGGGAGCGGGTCTTCATCAACCAGGACCACGACCAGGTGAAAAACATCTGGCGCGTCAACTCCAACGCCTTCACCGGGCACCAGACGTCGATCCGGCTGCTGAGCAAGCTGCAGTTCGTGGCCGGCGTCGCCCGCCGGGCGACGGAAATGGTCAAGACTGACGAGTTCCCCCACGTTCGCGACATGCTGGGTGAGATCGTCTCCTACATCGAGCTGACCCGGGCGGCCATCATCGCCGCCGAAGCGACGGCCCAGCCCAACGAGGACGGCGTGATGTTCCCCAACGTGACGCCGCTCTACGCCGTACGCAATTCCGGGAACCGGTGGTACCCCCGGGTGAGGGAGATCGTGCAGCAGATCCTGGCTGGCGGGCTCCTCTATCAGCCGGCGAGTGTCACGGCTTTCAGCTCGCCGATCGGCGACGACGTCCGACAGTTTTTCCGCGGGCCCCAGACGTCCGCGGAAGAGCGAATCAAGCTGTTCAACGTCGCGTGCGACCTCGCCGTCCACAGTTTCGGGAGTCGCCACGAGCTCTACGAACGCCTCTATGCCGGCGATCCCACGTTCCTTCGCATCATGACGCAGTTCGTTCAGTACGACTGGCGTGAGCCGCTCCAGCTCGTGGACCGCCTGCTCTCGACGTACTCGGCCGGTCAGGTCCTGGCTGGGCTAGAGAGCGAGCCGCTGGGCGAGGTTTTGGTCGGAGGCGGGGATGGTTGATGTGGCCTACGCGGGTGCGCTCTCGCACAGCCCGCTGATGTTCGTGACGGAAATCGACCCCGGGCCGGGAGGCGAGCGCTATCGTGACGCCGCCGGTCGATTGCGCGACGAACTGGCCCGGGCCAGCATCGATTCGGTCGTGCTGTTCTTCCCCGACCATTTCCGGGCGGTCCACTACAACAACACACCGCCGTTCTGCATCGGCGTGAAGTACCTCGGCACCTGGGGAGACTGGTTCCTTCCCCGTCTGGAGCTACGCGTTGACGAGGACCTGGCCGATCACCTCTTGGAGGAGGTGCTTGCCCAGGGCATCGACCTGGCCTACTCAGCCGACCTCCGGATCGACCACGGCGGTGCCCAGCCGCTCCACGTCCTCGGCCTCGAAGACCTGCCGGTCGTCCCGATCTTCGTCAACTGTGCCGCGCCGCCCCTTCCGACCCTGGCTCGCTGCGCCGAACTGGGGGCTGCGGTCGGCCACGCCCTGCGGACGTTCTCCGGGCCCCGCCGGGTGGCTGTCCTCGGATCCGGAGGTCTTTCTCACCAGGTCCCGCTGCCCTCGTGGCAGGAGCTGAACCGGGACGACGAGGAGCGGTACCGGACCTTCGTCACCGGCCTGGCGGCCGAAGAGACGGCCGACGTCGAGCGGCGGCGGATCAAGCGCATTCTCGACATTCTCGGGACGGGCGAGACGTGGACCGACGCCGATCTCGACCGTGAGATTCTCGACGACTTCGTCAGCGGCCGGCTCGACCGTATCACCGGCCGCTCGGAAGCCGAGCTGGTCAAGCGAGGCGGATCGGGCATGAACGAAGTGCGGACGTGGGTGGCTGCCTTCGCGGCCGCTGGCGCGGTCGGAGCCGAGGTATTCGACTATGCCGCCGTCCCGAACTGGGTCACGGGTATGGGCGTGGTCCGGTTCTCGGTCGAACCGACGGCCGCCATGGCTCACCAGGACAGGGAGGAAGGCATCAGATGAGCGGCGCCGACGTCATGGTCCCGGCGGAGGAGGACCTCGTGTACCGGTTCAAGCAGGCGATGCGGCGCTTCCCGTCGGGAGTGACCGTGGTGACGGCGCACCCCCCTGGCCCGCCCCAGGCGATCACCGTAAGCGCCTTCTGCTCAGTGTCGCTGGAGCCGCCGCTGGTCCTCGTGTGCCTCAACCGCAATGGCCGGGCGGCCACCGCCATTGCTAATTCTCCGGCCTTCGCTGTGAACTTTCTGAGCGAGGAGCAGACTGATGACTCCCGGGCCTGTACGAGCCCGGTGGAGAACCGGCTGGCCGAGGTCGCCTGGCGCCCGGGCTCGAACGGGGCGCCCATCCTTGTGCGGGCCACCGCCGCGCTGGAATGCCGGCGTCACGCCCTGTTCCCGGCCGGGGACCACGTCATTCTGGTCGGTGAAGTGACCAACACGCACTTGCACGAGCCGACCCGGCCACTGGCCTACCACGACGGTGGCTATTGCAGGGTCTCCCCTCATGTCCTGGCTGGTTGACGAGCGGGAAGGTGCTCCGTTGACGACACGGCGGGGGAGGGCCGGGTGAACGCTACAGCAGCGAGGTCGTCGCGAGCGGCCGGATCGGAGCGGATCCGGCTGGGCCACGATGCTCGTCGCAAGCTTCTGGCCGGGGTGGACGTTGTCGCCCGTTGCGTCGGCGCGACGTTTGGACCGGGTGGTCGCGCGGTGGCCGTCGGTGGCGCCGGCCGGCCGGTGGAGCTGACCCGTGACGGCGCCGCTGTCGGTCGAGAGATACACCTCGAAGATCCGTTCGCCCGCCAGGGCGCCGAGCTCGTGAAGCAGGCCGCTAACCGGGTGGCCGACCGGTGGGGAGACGGCTCGACGACGGCGACGCTGCTCACCGCCGCCATCTTGCGCCGCTGCATCCAGCTCGTCGAGGCTGGGCACTCGCCCACCGGCCTCGCCGCCGACCTCGAGTGTGCCGCGAAGCGCGTCGTCGCTCAGCTGCGCGCGGCGGCCCGGCCCGCCACTCCGGAAGAGATCCGGGCGGTGGCCTTGGCCGCCTGCCTCGATCCGCGCACCGCCGAGCTCGTGGCAGGCGCACTGCAAGCCGGCGGCGCCGACGCCGCCATCACCGTATGCCAAGGTCGTGCACTCGGCGTGTCGATCAGTGACCACGCCGGGTTCCGGTTCGATCGCGGGCTGCTCGATCGCCGGTTCGCCCCCTTCGGAACTCAGTCCCTCACGCTCGAGAACCCAGCGGTGTGTGTGGCCGACCTCCCCCTGACGATGGGCGACGTCGGGCGGCTCATCGGCCGATCCCGGTGGATCGGCCGGCCCCTGCTACTGATCACTGAGCCGCCCGGCGGGCCCGTCGTCGAGGTACTCGCCGCCCACGCCCAGTCGTCCGACACTCCGGTCGTGCCCGTACCGGCGCCGTGGAAGGGTCCCCGCCGACGTGACTTCCTCGATGACCTCGCAGCAGTGACCGGTGCCACCGTCCTACTCCCTGAACTGCTGTCATCGTTCACCCACCTTGGCAAGGAGGCGCTCGGGTCGGCGTCTGTGGCGGTCATCGAATCCGACGCTACGACGCTCGTCGTCGGCCAGCCCGACGACCGGGCGGTGGCGGAGCGGCTGCGCCAGGTCGATGCCGACCTCCAGAAGGGGGTTCCGAAGTATGAGCGCGACCGGCTGCTGGAGCGGAAAGGGCGCCTGGCCGGTCGCAGCTTCGTCGTCTCCGTCGGTGCTCCGACCGATCAGGAACTGCGGGTCGCCAAGCGAGCGGTGCGGTCAGCCATAGCCGCCGGCCGAGCGGCCGCCAAGGGTGGCGTGGTCGCTGGGGGCAGTGTCGGCCTGTGGCGGGCTGCCCGGGAAGGAGGTACTGGCAGTCTTGGTTCGGTGATCCTGGAGGACGGCGTCCGTGAACTGATCCGCATTCTGGCCCGCAACGCCGGGCGGCCGGCGGAATCTCTTGGACAGGCCGTTCCCGCCGACGGAACGTTCGACCTGAACTCCGGGAACTGGACGACCGGGCCCGAAGGCCCTTGGGACGCCGCGGAGGTGATCGAGGCGTCGCTCGAGGCGTCAGTGTCGCTGACGAAGGTCACGCTGGGGAGTGAAGGCATTGTTCTCGTCAAGTAAAGAACCGGTTGAAGAACGGTGTTGGCATGCTAGCATGGGAGTGACGTCCGAGCGTAACGGCCGTCAAGGGGCCGGCACCATCCAGTCCGATGGGGAGTTCTCCTATGAACATTGATAGCGGTAACAACGGCCGTTCGGGCGGCAGGATCGAAAAGACCTACGTCTGGCACCGGGGCCGGAAACGGCGGCCGTCGGAATACGAGGAATTGACGCAGTTTTACAGCACCCCAGCGGTTCCCTTCCTCCCGACCCAGAAGAGCCACCCGGCGGTGAGCCCGCTGCCTTGGCACTACACCGCGACCCGGATCGGGCCTCCTGATCTCGAGCGCTCGCGTCTCCAGTGCGAGGCGTGGGAGCTCTTCCTCGATCCCAATGAGACGCACTACAGCAATTACGTGGCGATCCAGTGGGAGAAGGAGCGGCACGTCAACGAGGCACAGCGGGATGCCGAGCTGCTCCAAACCGAGCCGACGTCGCGTTGGGTTCAGTTCCTGCGTCGGTTCCTGCCACCCTTGCGCTATTCGAAGTGGTCCCGGGTGACCGCCCTGCAATACGTCATCCGTTTCGTGCCGTCATCGACGGTCGACGCCGCCGTGGCTTTCCAGGCCTTTGACGAGCTGCGGGCCGTGCAGCGCATCATCCGCCGGTCGATCGAGTTACAGGACCGGTTCGGCGGCTTCGACGACTACCGGTCGGCCTGGCTGGACGGGCCAGAGTGGCAGCCCGCTCGGGAGTACGCAGAGCGGCTCAACGCGCTGCGGGACTGGGGTGAGATCATCGTGGCCTGCAACCTGTGCCTGGAGGCTCTGATCGAACCCCTCGTGGAGGAGGTCGGCCGCCTGGCTGCCGCCAATGGTGACCTCGCCACCAGCATCATGCTGGGCAGCTTGCTCACCGACGAACTGCGGCACCGCCGCTGGACTGACGCCTTCGTCAAGATGCTTCTGGAGAGCGAGGAGTTCGGCGAGGCGAACCGTGAGGTGATCAGAGAGTGGCTGACCCTCTGGTACCCCCGGGCGGTGGCGGTGATCCGAGGCATCGGTCCGCTGATCGACGGGGTCGCCGGATCCGAGCGACGCTACGCCGCCTTCGAGGACGATCTCCTCGGAAAGCAGTACCCGGCGCTGCTCGACCGAGTCGGGCTCTCCGCGTCCCTGGACCCCGTGGCGGTCGGCTAATGGCGCCACGAAACGCCGCCGGCGGGGACCTCTCCCGTTATACCTCCGAGCAATGGTCGGGAGAGTACAGCCAGATCAGCATGGATCTTCAGGACGGAGACGAAGCACGGGCCATCGCCGCCGCCGCCGAGGCGGAGAACGAGGACGTCGAGGTCACTGAAAGCCTCGGCTACATCACCGTCCGGTGCCCCAACCGTCTGGTGATCCGCCAGGAGGCAGTCGAGGAGGCGCTCGGCCGGCCGTGGAACCCCCGTGACCTGCAGGCGCTCCTCTCGGCCTACGCCGGGAACATCACCTCGGCCGGCCAGAACGGGCGCTGGGTGCTCGAATGGCTGGGACGCGACCAAAAGCCAGAAGCGACAAGTGATACAAGTGACAGCAGGGAGGCGAGCGTATGAGTGGGACGGCCTTCGACAGCAGCGTTCTGCGCGGCGTCGACATCAAGGGAGCCACCGCCGACGCCCTCTACCAGCAGTACGGTCTCACCACGAAGGACCTGACGTGGGAGCCGTCGTACGTCTCGAAAGCGGAACTCGAGCACGAAGAGTTCGCCACGCGGGTCCATTTCCGGGACTGGGACAACTTCGAGGACCCCTTCCGGCTGCACTACGAGGACTACTGCCGGGTCCAGGCCGAGAAGGAGTCGGTCTTGGCGGAGCAGCGCAAGCTCGCGGCCCGGTTCAAGGACGTCGACGGGATCGACATCCACTGGCTCCAGGGAATGAAGTTGTTCTACCCGGCGGCGTGCAACTCCGAGGCGGAGGCGCACCGCGGCCATGCGGCGCTGGCACGGTTCTCGCCCAGCGCGGCGATGTCGATGGCCGCCTTCTACCAGGTGCTCGACGAGATCCGGCATGCCCAGATGGACACGCAGGCCATGCGGTTCCTGCGGAACCACACCAATGCCTTCGAGAACTGGCCGCTCATGTACCAGCACCAGTGGGTCCTGCAGACATTCCGGTCGCTGTTCGAAGACATGATGATGGTTGAAGACCCGTTCGAGATGGCGATCAACACGAATCTGACGCTCGAGCTCGGGTACAGCAACATGCTGTTCGTGGCGACGCCGACGGCGGCTGTGGCCAACGGCGACCGGCTCTACGGCCAGCACGCCCTCAGCACCCAGTCGGACGAGACCCGCCACGCCGCCCTCGGGCAGGCGGCGATCCGCACCCTCCTCGAGGAGGACGAGCGGAACGTCCCGATCGTCCAGCGATGGCTCGACAAGTGGACGTGGCGACACCACCGGGTCTTCGGCGTGAACGGAATCTTCCTCGACTACTTCGCCAAGAACAAGCCGATGTCGCACCGGCAGGCGGTCGACAAGTACTTCATCGAAGGGTACATCGACGGGATGCTGGAGGATTACGGCCCCCTCGGCCTGAAGCCGCCCCGCTTCCTGGAGGACATCCTCCGGGAGCGCGACACGCAGTCGCATATCGTCTACAAGCTCGCCCACCAGTACAAGTACATCAACTTCTTCTGCACCTTCGCCCCCGATGAGGAAGACAAGGCATGGCTGCGGAACGAGTACCCGAACTGGGACGCGGTGGTCGGGAAGTACTGGGAGGGCGTGGATGCCGGCGATTCCGGTGACGTGATGGGGTTGCCCCTCATCTGTAACCTGTGCCATTTCCCCTGCATCTTCCCTGACCCGGACACCCCGCAGATCTACCGGCATGAACACAACGGCCGGACGTATTGGTTCTGCTCGCGGGGCTGCAAGTGGATCTTCGAGCAGGAGCCGGCGAAGTACCAGGACGACTACACGCTCGTCGAGCTGATCTTTGCCGGTCGGGCGCCTGTCCTGACCGACATCGAGAACCTGCTGCTGTACATGGGTCTGCGGCCCGACGGGTCGAGCGGCGGCGATCTGTATCTCAGCGAGGAATGGCGGAACTGGAAGGGGAACCGCGGGCGCGTTTCCCCGGCACGGTAGGTGGACGATGCTGTACGTACGTCTAGAAGGCGAGAAGCCGGCGGTAGCGCTCCAGGAGGTATCGCACGAGTTCCCGGTGGCGGTGGCTCAAGAGGTGGCGATCAACCTGTGGAACCTGGACGATGAGGGGTGGGAGCTCGTGGCCGAAGACGGACGAGGCGTCGTCCTGACCGATCTCGACCGGCCCCTTGTGAGCTACGGGGTTCGGGCCGAAGACCTTTTGCTCCTCCGACCGACTATGCGATGACTCAGCGCATCTTTGTCTGTGACAACGTCGATTGCCGCATGCGCGGGTCGTTGGACGTCTTCGACTCGCTCCAGGCCGCCGTCGAGGACGCCGGCCTCGACATCGAGGTCTGCCCGTACACCTGTTTTAGCGGCTGCCAGATCGGACCGAACGTTGCGCTGCTGCCAGAACGAGTCTGGTACGCCGGGGTGTCGGTCGAAGACGTCGAGGAGATCGTCGAACGCCACGTGAAGCGCGACGAGGTCATCGAGCGCTTGACGAAGGACGTGGACGAACCCGCCAAACGGATGATCATGAACGTGCTCGAAGCGGGGGGATGGGGGTCTGTCTACTAACCAGCTGAACTCGGAGCTCCGACTCCTCGGTGGAGAGCTGCGGCTGGCGGCTGGCCCCCGCGAACCCTTCGCCACCCTGCGAGCGGCTAAGACCCAGGCCGGGGTCACGCAGGAGTGGATCATGGAGGAGGTCGCCACCGCCCGGTTGCGGGGGCGAGGCGGCGCCTGGTTCCCGGCCGCCCGGAAATGGGCCGCCGCCCGGGCCGCCTTCCATGCCGAAGGGCGCGTTCTCGTAGCCAACGGCGGAGAGGACGAGCCCGGCAGTGCCA
The DNA here is from genome assembly GCA_040756995.1 of Actinomycetota bacterium. Classification (GTDB taxonomy): domain Bacteria; phylum Actinomycetota; class Acidimicrobiia; order IMCC26256; family BP-133; genus BP-133. Next base: position 400,936 of record JBFLYK010000001.1, read on the forward strand.
AGGATCGGGTGCTCCTGGAGCACTATCCCGACCTCGTCGTCGAGGGGGCCGCTCTGGCAGCGTTGGCCGTCGAGGCCGCGGAGATCGTGTTCTACGTGAACCACCGCTATGAGGACGCGCTGCTGGCGTTGCGGAAGAGCCTCGGGCGTGCCGAGGCGGCCGGCGTCTTCGATGACTTTGGGGTGCGGGTCGTGGAGGCACCGTCCGAGTACGTGGCCGGCGAGGAAACCGCCGCCCTGGAGGTGCTCGAAGGCCGCCCGGCCGTCCCCCGGGTCCGCCCGCCCTTCCCGTCCGAGCAGGGCTACCGGGGACGGCCCACGGTCGTCAACAACATCGAGACGCTGGCCAACGTCCCCGGCATCGTCTTCCATGGGCCGTCGTGGTTCCGGGCCGTCGGCACCGCGGAGGCCCCCGGCACTATGCTCTTCTCCTTGGAGGGCGACATCCCCCGTCCGGGGGTGTACGAGCTGCCGCTGGGGACCCCGCTCCGGGCCGTCCTGGTGGACTACGGAGGGGCGGCCGCCGACCTGTCCGATGTCGGCGCGGTCCGGGCCGGCGGTGCGTCGTCGCCCTATCTTACCCGGCGCCAGTGCTTCGACCTCACACTCGATCCCGAGGCGCTGCGCCCGTACGGAACACTGGGTGCCGGGGTCCTGCGGGTGCTCGCCCCCGATCGCTGCATGGTTTCGGAGCTCATTGACCTGGCGGCTTTCTTCGCCGCCGAGTCATGCGGCGCCTGCCCGCCGTGCCGGATGGAGACCACGTCGTTTCACGGTCTCTTGCAGCAGGTGGCCGCCGGGAAAGCGCGGCCCGACGTATTGGAGCGCATCGAGGAGCTGTTCGACTTCGCCGCTGACAAGGGGCGCTGCGGGTTCATCCGCATGCCACAGGTACCGTTCCGGAGCGCAATCAAAGGGTTTGCCGACGACTTCGCTGCGCATCTGGCCGGGCGTCCTTGTCCCAATGGAATGGTCCGTGTCGACGGTGGCCTGCACGGCCACGGGTGAAGAGAGAGGGGTCAAGCCGTGGACCTCTATTACGGCAAGGTGGCGGTCGTCACAGGGGCGGCTTCGGGCATCGGCAAAGCGCTGACGCTGCGGCTGCTGCGGGAGGGTGCCACCGTCGTGGCCGCCGACTACAACGAGGGCGGTCTGAAGGATCTCCTTGAGGAGGTACCGACGGGTCAGGAATGCCTGACCGTTGTCTACGAGGCGGCCAGCAGCGCTGACGCCCGGCACCTAGTGGAAGCCGCCACCGAGGTGCGCGGCTGGCTCGACGTGGTGTTCGGGAACGCGGGTGTCTTCGACGGGTTCAAGACGCTCCTCGAGACGGAAGAAGAGGTCTGGGACCGAGTTCACTCCGTGAATCTCAAGGGGTACTTCCTACTGGCCAAGGCGGCCATGCCCAAGCTGCTCGAGAGTCGGGGGGCACTGGTGTTCACGGCCAGCACCGCCGGGTTCGAGTCGTCGCAGGGTGGCCTGGCCTATACGGCGGCCAAGCACGGTGTCGTGGGGCTGATTCGGGAGCTCGCCTACGAGTACGCCCCCCGCGGTGTGCGGGTCAACGGCATCGCTCCCGGCGGGACACACACCGCCCTCGGCATGCTCGAAGGGCAGGAGAGTGTGTTCACGCCCGAGATCCTGGCGCTTGTGCGCCAGACGACGCCGATGCGCCAGCACGGCCGGCCCGAATACGCCGCCGACGCTGCTCTGTTCCTCGGATCTCCGCTGGCCCGCCACATCACCGGTGAGGTGCTGAGGGTCGACGGCGGCTACGGCGTCCGGGGCTTTCCCTATCCCGACGAGCAGCCGCCGGGCTGACCCGGCGGGAGTCGAACGTAGAAAGACACACGGTATCGATCGCGACGAAGAGGAGCGGAGAAATGCGAGCGGCGGTGCTGCACGAGGTTGGCGGCAAGTTCACGATCGAGGAGTTGCCCGACCCCAAGGCCGGGCCGGGCCAGGTCGTGGTCTCCATCCATTCCTGTTCGATCTGCAACACTGATTTTCACGCCCATCGCGGCGACTGGCCGCTGGAGTTCCCCCAGATCCTCGGTCACCAGGTCGGCGGCGTTGTGACCGAGCTCGGCGAGGGTGTGACGAAGTTCAGCGAAGGCGACCGGGTCGTGGTCAACTTCGCCCTGGCCTGCTACTACTGCTGGTACTGCCAGCACGGCCTCTTCGAGCTGTGCGAGAACTGGCGGGTACTGGGCCTGAACTACCAGGGCGGCATGGCGGAACGCATCGCCGTGCCGCAGACGGCCGTCGACAAGATTCCCGACTCGATGACCTTCGACGAGGCCGGTCTGCTGTCGTGTGGTCTCGGCACCGCCTACCGATGCTTCAAGGACGCCGACGTGCAGCCGGGGGAGACGGTGCTGATCCTCGGCGGCATTCTCTGGGGCCTGACCAGCATCCAGCTGGCCCACGTCGCCGGTGCGCAGGTCATCGTGACCGATACCGACCCGCGGCGTCTGGAGCAGGCGACGAGGTTCGGCGCCGACCACGTCATCGCGGACCCCTACGAGGAGCTGGTCGACGGGGTCCTGCCACTGACCCACGGCCGGGGCGTCGACAAAGTCCTCGAATACTCGGCCGATCCCGACCTCATGGGAACGGCGCTCGTTGCCATGCGCAAGGGCGGCCGGATGGCGATGGTGGCTCAGGCCACGATGATGAACACGATGCCGGTCATGCTGGAGAAGCTCATTTTCGCCGAGTGCACACTCAAAGGCTCGTTCCTGGCCCGCCAGTCCGACCTGGTGGAGTGCATCGAACTGTACGAGGCCGGGAAGCTGGACCTGGCCAAGCTGATTGATCACCGCATTGCTCTGGAGGACCTCGACGAGGGCATGCGGCTCATGAACGACGAGACACCGACCTGCGTCGCCGTCCATCCCCTTGGCTCCGCGGAGACCGATTCATGACCGCACGGCCCCGCGTCGCGTTCGTGGGCGGGTCGAGCCAGGGGCTCGGTCGGGCCATCGCTGAGCGCCTCGCCCGCGAGGGCCTCGACCTCGTCCTCTGCGCCCGGTCGTCGGATACCCTCAAGGAGACAGCGGCGAAAATCGAGGCCGAGTACGGCGTGCGGGCGCTTCCGGTCGTCGGCGACCTGGCCCAGGCCGAGGACGTCGACCGGGTGACCGGAGAGGCGATGGGCGCTTTCGGCCGGGTGGACGTCCTCATCTCGAACACCGGCGGGCCGAAACCGGGCCGGTTCCCCAGCCTGACGGACGAGGACTGGTATCAGGCTCACGACCTGCTCCTCATGAGCTTCGTCCGCCTGGTCCGCCGGTTGGTGCCGGGGATGGTCGAGGCCAGGGACGGCCGGATCGTGTTGCTGACATCACTGGCGGTGCGCCACCCGATGGACGACCTGCTGCTGTCGACGGGCTACCGGGCAGCGGCCACCGCGGTGGCGAAACTGCTGTCCCGGCAGTACGGCCCGGCGGGCGTGACCGTCAACTGTCTGGCGCCCGGTATCGCCAACACCGAGCGCCGCATCGAGGCGTCGGGAGCCCGGGCGATGGCGGCCGGTGTGACGCTCGAGGAGCAGTTCGCCCGGGAGGACGCCGAGATCGCGCTCGGCCGGACGGCCGACCCGGCCGAGATCGCCGAGGCGGCTGCGTTCCTCGTATCTCCGGCGGCTTCGTTCGTGACCGGAACCGTCCTAACGGTGGACGGTGGGATGACGGAGGCCATCTGGTGAGCCCGTTCGACCCGCAGGAGTTCATCGAGAAGATCAAACGTATGGACCGTGTCCACCCGATGTCGGTCAAGCCACTGGTCGCTCGGGGTGCCGACCTGCACTGGTACGGCCCTGCCGAGCTCAAGAATCCATCCCGGATCGCCGTGGTCGGTGATCTCCCGACCCTCACGTTCGAGCTGTTCCTCCAAGAGATTGAGCCGGGCGGATCGTCGGACATGCAGCGCCACCATCACGAGACCGTGCACTACGTCATCTCGGGAACGGGCTACAGCGAGATCGAGGACGAGACCGTCCGGTGGGAGGGCGGCGACTTCGTCTACACCCCGCCGTGGACGTGGCATCGCCACTACAACGACAGCCCCACCGAACCGGTCCGGATGCTGGGCGTGGAGAGCTCCCGGCTACTGGACTTCCTCGGTCTGAACCGGCGAGAGAGCGCCGGACTGGCGACCCTGGCCGAGGCCCGATCTCAGACAAGAACGGAGTGAAGCCATGAGCATTACGAAACTAGGCCACGTCGAATTGCGGGTCACTGACCTCGACCGCTCGTTGACGTTCTACACCGAAACCATGGGTCTGGGGGTCACTGACGAAGCGAACGGCAGCGCCTTTCTCCGAGCGAGCACGCCCCATCACGAGCTCACCCTCACGCAGGCCGAAAGGCCCGGCGTCGAGCACTACGCCTGGCGGGTCGGTGCGCCTGAGGACCTCGACGAGTACGAGAAGCTGCTTCGATCCCACGGCTTCGAGACCGAGCGGTTCGAGGGCGAACCTGGCCAGGACGTAGGAGTCCGGTTCACCGACCCGGCCGGGATGAAGGTCGAGCTGTACTGGGAGATGGAGCCGGCTGGCAGCAAGGGCCGTACGCGCGGCGGCGTGTCACCCGAGCGCATCTCCCACATCGTCTTTGCCACCAGCGCCCTTGACGAGTTCGTGGCGCTGTACCGTCGCGTGTTCGGATTCCAGGTTTCCGACTGGATCGAGTCTCCGGCCGGAACCGTCGGCTGCTTCTTGCGCTGCAATCCCGATCACCACACACTGGCCGTCCTCCGTGCGCCGGTCCCCGGCGGGTTGCACCACGTCGCCTGGTACGTGCCGACCTTCGACGGTCTGAAGAATGCCGCCGACGCCATCGTGGAAGGCGGGCACGAGATCGAGTTCGGTCCCGGTCGCCACGGGATCGGGGAGAACACCTACCTCTATTTCCGGGATCCGGATCGCATGCGGCTTGAGGCGACTGGGGAGATGCTCTTCCTGCCGGACAGTGACTACCAGCCCTGTGTGTGGAAGGCGGAAGAGTTCGGCCGGGCACTCAGCGCCTGGGGTCAGGTGCCGCCGGAATCGTTCACCACCGAGGTCGTGTGAGACCCCGAGAAAAAGGGAATCCCGGCCCTTTGCACCGGCCCACTGACATTCTAATATGGAAGTGCAACGAGGATTGGCGGAGGAGGGACCGATGAACAGGTACAGGAGGCTCGGTGTCGCCGTGACCGTCGCGGTCTGCTTGGTCGCGGCCGGCTGCGGCGGGGACGTCGATCGGGCCGCGAAAGCGCCGCAGCCGGGCACCGGGGCCGCGCCGACTGAAGAGCCAGCGGCGGCACCGGTCCCTTCAGAGCAGCCGTCTGACAGCGCCGCCCCGGCCCCAGCGGCCCCGGGCCCGGAGTCCAGTACAGCCGATACAGCGCCGGCGGCCGGAACCGGTTTGCCGGCCGGGAGGCCGGCCCCGTCCGGTTCGTCGGCTGGGTCGAAGACGCCGGCGTCCGGCCCTAAGCAGTCGCAGGCGGCTTCGCCGACTCCCGGCCCTACGCCACGGCCGACGGGTCCGAGCGGCGGCCAGACGGGGGCTTCGGGGGCGGCTCCGACCCCCGGAGCACCGGGCACGCCGGCGGCGCCGTCCGGCCCGGTGACGACTGACGTCGGGATCAGCGACACCGCGATCAAGATTGGGATGCCGTTCGGCCTCGGTGGGGCGCTCGGGCCGTTCTTCAAAGACCTCGAGAAGCCGGCCATCGCCGTGTTGCGCGAGGCGAATGACGCAGGTGGGATCAACGGTCGGAAGTTCCAGTGGATTCTGGAAGACACCCGGTGGGACGTGAACACCGGCAGCGCGGCGGTGAAGAAGCTGGTCGAGCAGGACAAGGTCGCCTTCCTGGTCGGCTGGGAGCACTACACCTGCAACACCGTGGCCGCCTATGTCGACCAGGTGAAGGTGCCGATGTTCGGGTGCGAGGGCTCAGCCGACGACCAGTACCACCACGCCTTCATGTTCCCGTCGACGTGCTCGAGCTTCCGGACGTGGTCCCACGTGGCAGGGAAGTACATCACCGAGAACATGGGCAAGAAGATCTACGTCATCACCCACAACACTCCCGGGAACACGGCCGGCTTGAACGAGTTCAAGTACGCGGTGCAACAGGGAGGCGGAAAAGTCATCGGTGAAGCTCAGGTCCCATTCGATCACAGCGACTACACCCCGCAGGTTCTGGACATGCGGCAGAAGAACCCCGACGCCATCTACAGCTGGATCCATCCCGATCAGACCGTGAAGCTGTACCTGGCTATGCAGCGCCAGGGCTACAAGCCGAAGATCCTGAACTCGACCGAGTCGCTGCCCCAGGGCGTCTGGCGAGGAATCGGGGACGCGGCCAAGGGCGCACTGATGCTGGCCTGCAACTCGTTCGTAAAGAACGCGACCGGCTTCGTGCAGACCACGACGCGTTACTACCCGCAGACGTCCGCCACCCTTTTCAGCTGGTCGATGTTCGGCTTCGGTGGCGCCAAGGCTCTGGTCGAAGGACTACGTCGCGCTGGCCGGAACATGACTCGGCCCGCCGTGATGGCGGCAGTGGCCAACGGTCAACCGATTGACGTCGGCGGGACTGTACCGGGCGGCGGCATGGTCTACCGTCCCGGGAACCCGCCGCCGAACCACCTCGGCACGTGGCTCTACTCGTGGGATGGCAACGACTACGTCGACATCAGTAAGGGGTGGATCATGGATCCGTACCCCGACCGCACGACCAACTTCTAGGCCGCCACATCATGAGCCTGTTCCTGTCCCTCACCGTGGCTGGGATCTCCGTAGGCGTCCTCTACGGGATCCTCGCGGTCACACTGGTGTTCGTGTACCGGACGAGTGGCGTGCTCAACCTCGCTCAGGCGGGGTTGAGCGCGCTGGCCGCCACGATGTACGGCGTGCTGATCGCCGACATCGGCTACAGCGTGCCCTTGGCCGTGTTGGTCACCGTCCTGATCGGTTTGGCTTACGGGCTCCTGTCGTTCCTTGTCGTGGAGTACGTCGTGAGAGACAGTTCGCCGCTCAACCAGACGATCGCGCTCCTCGGGATCCTGGTCGGGACGATCGCGATCATGGCGATCTTCGACATCAATGGCCGGCAGGCCGCACCGCCGCTTGTCGAGGGACCAGCGGTGAAGATCGGCAGCATCTTCGTGTCGCGCCACGAGGTGGCCTCGTTCATCATCGGTCTGATGATGGCCTTCGGTCTCCAGGCACTGCTGACGCGGACCCGCATGGGCACGGCCATGCGGGCGATGGCCGAGAGCCGGCAGGGAAGCCTTTACTGCGGGATTTCGCTGCCGCTCGTCTCCCTCAGTCTCTGGCTCCTGACCGGCGCGCTGGTAAGCATCGGTGGTGTCCTCCTCTCGCCGCTGGTCTCGCCGACTGGCCCCAACCTCGTGTCAGTGCTAGTGATCGCGTTGGGGGCGGCCACGTTCGGTGGACTGGTCAAATTCCCGCAAGCCTTTGTCGGTGGCATCGTCCTCGGCGTCGTCACCAGCCTGTCGGCCCGGTACGTCCCCGTGCTGGGCCTGCGTGATGCCCTGCCGGCCATCCTCGTGTTGCCGCTCATGGCACTGGCCCCTAATGGAATAGGGTTCGAAGGGCTTCGCCGGATAGGGACACTCCTCGGTGCCGGATCGTGGGCGGGTGGCCGATGACGACGCTAGGTCGGCACGGTCGCAAGCTCGCGACTCTCGCCGTGCTGAGCGCGGCGGCATTGGTGCCCGCCGTGCTCGGCCGGTACTGGGCGTTCGTGGCCGCTACGGCCATCGGTTTCTCGCTGTACGCCCTCAGCATTGTCGTGATCACCGGGTTCACCGGCCAGATCTCATTGGCCCAGGCGAGCATCGGCGGGATGGGAGCGTTCTTCGCTTCCGCGGCGATCTACCAGGTCGGGCTGCCCTACTACGCGGGCATCCTGGCTGGTATTGCGGTCGCGGTGGCGGCGAGCGTTCTCATCGGACTGCCGTCGCTACGGTTGCGGGGCTTGCAATTCGCGGTGGCGACATGGTCGTTCACGCTCTTCACCGACCGGTTCATCTTCACGTGGGACAAACTCGGCTACAAGGGTCTGACCGGGGTGCCACTCCAGCGACCGGTGATCGCGGGGGTGAACTTCGCCGACGACTCCCGCTACTACTACCTGTTACTGGCCGTCGGATTTTTGGTGTTCTGGCTGGTCGGGAACCTTCGCAACAGCGGGCTCGGGGCGGCGCTCAACTTGGTGCGCGACGACGAAATCGCCGCGGCGGCGATGGGAGTCCACGTCGCTCGGGCCAAGCTGGCTGCCTTCGCCGTCTCCGGCGCGCTCGCCGGGCTCGCAGGGATCATCATGGCGTCGCTGGTGTTCCGGGTGCTGGCCATTTCGTTCAGCCCGATCGTCTCGGTCAACTTGTTGGCCATCGCCGTCATCGGGGGCGTTCGGATGATCTCGGGCGCGGCACTGGCGGGAGCGATGTTCGCGGCAGTGCCGGAGCTCCTGCGGGTCTTCCGCTCGCTGCAAGGCGAGAAGTGGCTGCTGTTCCTCGGAGCGTTTCTCATTTTTGCCCAGTGGCTTGGAACCGGCGGACTGGCCGGGGCAGCGGAGCGGCTCTGGCTGACGGTACGGCGGGCGAACGCTACCCATCGCCTCCGTGTCGGGCCAGCCGCCGGGCGACCCCTGGCCGGGGTCGGACTGGGACGCAGGCCGAGGCCGGGCCTCGTTCCTCGGTCCGGTCGGGTTTCTGCGCTACTGGCCCCAGGGGAGCTGGTGATCCGATGAGCTCCCTTCTTGAAGTGCGGAACGTGTCTGTGTCGTTCGGGGCGTTGGCCGCGCTGCGCGAGGTCTCCTTCTCGGCCCAACCGCACCAGCTTCTCGGGCTCATCGGGCCCAACGGAGCGGGCAAGACGACCATGTTCAACGCGCTGTCGGGATTTGTCGCCGCCAACGGGTCAGCGCTTCTCGACGGGGTGGAACTGATGCGGGCTCCCAGTTGGAAGCGGCCGAACCTCGGCCTCGGCCGTACGTTCCAGACGCCGCGACTCCTGCTCGGCGCCAATGCGGTCGCGAACGTCCGTCAGGGGATCCTCGAAGAGCGGGCGCCGTCGATTCTGGCGCAGATGGTGCGTACGCCACGGGTTCGGGCCACCGAGCGGGAAGCGATCGAGCGAGCCAACCAGTTGCTCGACAGCATCGGCTTTCCCTACCAGCGCGACGTCCCGCTGTCACTCCTGCCGTTCGGGGCGGAACGATTCGTGGAGATTGCCCGCGCCCTCGCCTTGCGGCCGAAGGTTCTGTTGCTCGACGAACCAGCGGCAGGGCTCCACGTCCAGGAACGGGATCTGCTACGGGAGGTCCTGCGCCGCCTCGTCGACCGGTCGCTGTGCGAAGCGGTGGTGCTCATCGAGCACGACATGTCGCTCGTCAACGAGGTGTGCGAACACATCGTCGTACTCGACGGCGGCGAGGTCCTGACCGACGGTCGCCCAGCGGAGATCCAGGCTGACCCGCGGGTCATCCAGGCCTATCTGGGCGTCGTCCCGACTGACGAGCAAGAAATACGCGTCTGAACAGAGCGTGCCGGCCGGTCCAGCCGGCGCATGAGCAAGGGGGAGATGACAAAAAATGAGGACTGGCAAGCGGCTGCGGCTGCGAGGCCGAGTCGTCGTCGGAGGAATGACCGTCGGACTGCTCGTCAGTGGTGCCAGTTGGGGCGGGAAGATTCCGACCGCAGGAGCGGCGGCACCGGCCGGCCAATATTACGCCGAGGCGGAGGCTTCGCCGTTCAAGGGCGACTTCGGTAACGGTGACTTGGCCCTGGGGGACGGCGCGGCCGCCCTCACCGTGGCCCGGATCTCGGACACGCCTGACGCCTTCGGCAAGGCGTTCGCGATGTATCCGGGGTTCTTTGCCTACTTCACGCTCTACCCCGGCGCGGCGGGCGGCGGAGGATTCGCCGGGCTACCCCCACTGCCGGGTGCCGTTGAGATCCAGCGGAGCCAGTCGGGTTCGGAGCGCAAGGACGCCACCATCGGTAACCTCGACCAGGGCGGTCTGGTGATAAAGGGCGGTGCGGCCCAGAGCGACGTCGACGCCGAGGTGCCCAAAGCAACCAGCGAGGCAAGTGTGACCCGGCTGGCACTGCCCAGCGGCGTCGTCGTCGGGGGCATGCATAGTTCGTCGTCGTCCGGCGTGGAGGGGCTCGATCTTGTGTCGCGGGCGGTGGCTCATGCCAGCGAGATTCGAATCGGCGCTCTGTCGATCAAGTCGATGCAGCTCGTCATTTCGGTGCGCAAGGCCGTCGACGGCAAGCTGACCGTCGACAGCGGTGTCAACTTCACCGGTGCGATGGTCAACAACATCCCGGTCCAGATCGGCCCGTTCGGAGTGACGGCGGGTTCGAACGGGGCGCCCGGCGTGGGCGACCGCAGTGAAGAGGTCGAGAAGGCGCTGAGGAGCTCAGGTGTCCAGTATGTCCGCGGCGGCCGACTGGAACGGGTTGAGCGGGACGGTAACGTCGAATTGCGGCGAGACGGGCTGAGCTTCCGCTTCAACGCGCCAAGCGGTCCATGGGGGCAGGAATACGGCGGAGGACGGATTGGCTACACCGTCGTTCGGCTCGGTGGCGCGGCTATGGCGCCGTCCGCGGATGAGAGCGGCGAGATCGGTGTGGGGACGACCAGCGCCGCGGCCGGCAGTCTGGCGATCAGCCGCCCGGCCGCCATGGCCACGGTGAACGAGGTTCGCTCCATCCCGACGAAGCCGTCGACGGCGATCAAGTCTTGGACCGCCGTTCCGGTCGGTTCCCGTTCGCACAACTCGGAGAATACGACTGGGAGCGGGGCGAGGATCCAACCAGTGCTTCTCGCCGCGTCCGACCCACCAGCAGCGGACCGCGCGCGGGCGACACGGACGGTGGAGCGGGCGTACCTCATCGGAGCAGTTCTCGCCATCGCGCTGGCGGGGAGCGCTCGCTTTGCCCTCCGGTCTCGTGCCCGCCCGCTCTAACGAACAGCAGCGGACCGCTCTGACGGAATCACAGCGGGCCGCGTCCCGACATTGCAGCACCGCAAAGGGGGAACACATTGTGGCAACCGTGGACGTGAGCAACGGGCCGGCCGAGGAAGCGTCCGAGCAAGTCGGAGGCCGGTGGAGCTGGGTCGTCCGAGACGATCCCGGGCTGGCGCTCGGCTGGTTGCTCGTGGCTGCCGGCGTCGCGGCGATCGTCGCTGGGTACCTCGGGCTGAGAACCCAGCCGGACGTACTCGGTCAGATGCCCTATGTCGTGACCGGCGGCCTCGGCGGGTTGGCCCTGGTTGCCGCCGGCGGGATCGTCATCGGGTCGGCCGGCATGCGACAGACGAACCAGCGTCTCGGTCGCCTGGAGCAAGCTCTCGTCGCGCTCGAGGAGGAGATCCTCGGTGAGTTCGACCTCATCCACGCCGGGCAGGACGGCCCGGTCGTCTCAGCAGCGCGGCACCGGGCCACGACCGATGTCTGAGGTCGCCGTCGTCCCAGCTGATGACACCCCCGGAGTTTCGCGTCGCCCTGAGGAGGCACTCCAGGTCCGCGGTCTCAGGGTCTCATGGGGAGCCGGTGTCGCGGTCGAGGGCGTCGACCTCGACGTGCGACCCGGGCGGGTGACGTGCCTACTCGGCGCCAATGGCGCTGGGAAGTCCAGCATCGTCAACGGCATCACCGGGAACGCCCCGCGGATAAGAGGGTCGGTGAGGTTCCAAGGGTGTGAGCTGGTCGGCCGGCGGCCCTGGACGATCGTCAAAGCTGGCGTCGTCCAAGTGCCTCAGGGGAGGATCCTCTTTCCGGGCTTGACGGTCGTCGAGAACCTCCGCATGGGCGGCTTCGTGCGCGGTCGGCGCGCCACTAGTGAAGGGATCGATTACGTCTTCGAGCTGTTCCCCCGGATCGCCGAGCGGGCCGACACCCCGGCGGGAAAGCTGAGCGGAGGCGAACAGCAGATGGTCGCAATTGGCCGTGGGTTACTCGCCCGGCCGAAGATCCTGCTGATCGACGAGATGTCACTCGGGCTCGCCCCCAAGATCGTCCTTCAGCTCTTCGAGTACCTCCACGGCATCGCGGCCGATGGCCTCGGTGTGCTGATCGTCGAGCAGCTCGCCCACATGGCGCTGCTGCACAGCGACTACGCCTATGTGATGCGGACCGGGCGGATCGTCCTGGAGGGCCCAGCAGCGGATCTCCGCAGTGACGAACGCGTCATCCGCATGGCATACCTCGGTGAGGAACAGCTCGAAGGCACGGCGAGTTCGACCAACCCTCGCCCGGCGTCCCTTGGCGCCGTCTCCCCTGGCCGTAACGGCGCCATGCGCCTCTTGCGGCGCCGGGGGGACGCCGGGCGGCTCGCCCACATGCTCGGCGGCGCCCGGGCCACCGACCGTCCGGCCCCGGCCGTTTCCGTCGGACATGGCCGCCACCGATAGCCGGGTAGCGTACCGGGGACGGCGCGGGGGCAGGCGCGGCCTCGCCGTCCTCGGCGCGTTTGCTGCCCCGCTCGCCGTTGGACTCGTCCTTCTCGGTGATCGGGTGGCACCGGACGGATCGGATGCGCTGCGCACATTCGGTGCCGCCACGATCGACGTCCCCGCCGGTTGGGAGGCGCCCTCCTCCCGTCCCCACCCCGATCCCGAGGAGGCATTCGAGATCCAGCGAAGCGAGGGAGGCCGGCTGGTGGCCGCGGCCGTCCTCCTGAATGGGATCGCCGATGTCCAACAGGCGGTCGAACAGAACGGTGGCGTGGTCCTCAATCGCCAGTCGTCACATGTCGGCGGCCAACCGGCCGAGCTCGTCGAATCGACCAACCTCACCCGGTGGCGCTACGTCGACGTGGTGATCCGCTCGGCCGGCCTCACGGTATCGCTTCGCTGGGATCCGGCTCGCGAGGACCGCCAGGTCATGGACAAGATTCTGAGCGGAATCTCACTGAGCCCACCGTCGGGCTTCGACGGCCCGATCCCGATGCCGGGCCAGCATGGAGCTGGCTCCTGACGTATTTCGGAACACCGACACGGAGGTGGTAACAGGTGTCAAAGAAGGTTCTCTCGCCTGAATGGATGAAGGAGTACGCCGAGCTCTGGAACGCGACGCCGGTCACCCGCGACGGGACCCGGGACCTCACCATGGTCATCGAGTACCGCCTGAAGGAAGACCCGTCGCGGGCCGGGCAGATCCATGTGGTCGAGGGCGAGGCGATCTACGGGGGAGCCCCGGTCGAGGGGAAGAAACTCGACTACCTACTCACCGCCAAGCTGGAGGACTGGAAGCGGCTCGGCGAAGGGAAGCTTGCCCCGAAGCCGGCCATCATGTTCGGCACGATGAAGTTCAAAGGCTCGTTGATGGTCGCGCTCGGTCATCTGCCCTCCCTGGAAGAGGCCATGCGCATGTTCGGCAAGATTGAAGACACGGACTGGTCCGTGTAGCGCCTCGGGCTGATGCAGAACGGCCATCGTCAGCTGCGCATCACGTCGGTCTCGAAATCGTTTGGCCGGCTGCGCGCCCTCCGGGACGTGTCGCTGGCCCTGCGCGCCGGCGAGATCCTCGGCCTCGTCGGGCCGAACGGAGCGGGAAAGTCGACACTCTTCCGTATCGTCGCCGGCGCGCTGCAACCCGATGGCGGTGGAACGCCTGTCGCTTATGGCGCAGGCGATCGCCTAGACGCAGCCGACATCGGCTACGCGCCGGAACAACCCCCGGTGTATCCCGAGTTGACGGTGGGAGATCAGATCCGGTTCGCGGCGCGCCTGCGCGGAGTTGCGAGGCGTAACGAGGCGGCCGAAGTGCGTACGGCCCTTGACCGCGCCGGTCTTGCTACGGCCGAAGACCGGCTCATCGGCCATCTCTCCAAGGGCTACCGCCAACGTGTCGGGCTGGCCCAAGCCCTCGTAGGCAGCCCTCGTCTGCTTCTCCTGGATGAGCCAACGTCGGGGATGGACCCGAACCAGGTGGAGCAGTTCCACTCCATGTTGAGGGGCGTGGTGTGGGGACGATTTGCCATCTACAGCAGCCATCAGATCGGCGGCGTCACCCGTGTGGCTGATCGCGTCGCGATCTTGCACGACGGTCAGATCCGGGGCGTCATCGATGCCGGCGCGATCGGAAAAGGCTGGTCGGCGGTCCCGTCCACGGACCATCTGCCGCCGACGGGCACCGACCCGGACCAATGCTCGTGGTTCCTGTCGGAGGATGGCGACCGCCTCTACCTCCAGACCCCCGACAGCAGCGACGGCGAGCGGCTGGACGTCGACCACATCTTCGCCCTTGCCACGAGGACGTGATGCCAGGATGGATGTGAGCCTGACGGTACCTCCGCCCGGCGGGCCGTTGTCCACCGCGGCTCCGCCGCCGCCTGCCTCACGCGACCCTCGTCCGATGAGGGCCCGACGCGGCGTCTCAACGCTGTTCGGGCTCGAGCTGCGGCGGCTGTTCCGCTCGCCGCTCGCGTTCGTGTTTGCCGCCATCTTTTTCTTCCTCACCGGCTACACGGGGATGACCGCGCTGCTCTCAACCCGCGAGGCCACCGCCCGGTACGCCATCAATTCGATGGCCGTACTGTTCCTGATTTGCATCCCAGTGCTGACGATGCGGTCATTCAGCGAGGAACGGTCATCGGGACGGCTCGACTTCCTCCTGGCCTCACCACTGTCCACAGCGCGGATCGTGCTCGGGAAGTATCTCGGCGCAGTGTCCTTCGCCTCGCTCCTGGTGGCGGTCGCCATCGGTGTCCAGCTGTTTCCGGTCCTGCGGCTCGGGCGCTTCGACGCCGGCGAGATCGCCGGCGGGTTCCTCGGCCTGGAGCTCTTCGCAGCCGCCGCAGTCGCCGTCTCCCTGCTTTGGTCGGCGGCCTGCGCCAGCATGCTCGTCGCCGCGCTCGGAGCGATCGTGACTCTGCTGGTGCTGTGGTTCGCCGGCTCGGCCGCGTCCGGGCTTCCCGGGCCGCTCGACGAGATCGTCCAACGGGCCGCTTTCGCGCCGCGCTTGGAACCCTTCACGTTCGGATTAATCCGCACCGACCACCTCGCCTACTTCGCCCTCGTTGTGCTCCTGCCACTGTTGGGCACCGTCGCGGTGCTCTCCCATGGAAGGCCTCGCTGGCCTCGCCGGCAGCCGGCGCGGAAAGGTCACCTCGCTCAGCACGCCCTTGTGACGGTGACGCTCGTAGGGCTGGCTGTGCTGGTCGCCGGGCCCGTCCAGAGGGTGGACCTTACGGCCGGGCGCCGGCTGACGCTGTCCGGGGAGACGAGGGAAGTCCTGAACCGCCTGTCCGGCGGGGTGGACATCCTGGCCTTTCTCGATCCCTCACAGCCAGACTTCCGGGAGGCTCGTAATCTGCTCCGGCTTTACGACGCTTATAGCAGCAAGCTCAATGTACGGGTGGTCGACCTCCGCAAAGACCCTCAGGTGGCAGCGCGCTATGGGGTCCAGCAGTCCGGCGAGGTCGTCGTCCGAAGCAACGGTCGGGAACAGTGGGCCAGTCGGGCCACCGAGGACCGGGTGACGGTAGCGCTGGCTCGGCTGTCAGGCGCTTCCTCGGGGCTGGCCTGCCTCGCCCTCCCGGTCGACCCGCCGGGCCCGGCGCCGGCCGGGTTCGGCCGGTTGCGCAAGCTCCTCGTCGACTCCGGCTTCGACGTCTCCGACGCCGACGGCACCGTGCCGGCTGGTTGTGACGTCGCCGTTATCGGCCCGGGTCGGAGGAGTAGCGCGTGGACCGCCTCACTTCAGCAGGCACTGGCTGCGGCGCCTACGTTGGCGGTGATTCTGCTGGCTGAGCCCGGCCAAGAGAACCCGCTTGCGGACGTGCTGGGGGAGGCGGCTGTCGCCATTGAAGATGGAATCATCCACGAACCGGAAGCCGGAGCTACCGGCGACCCGACGATTCTGCTGGTGCAAACCCCGTCGTCACAGTTCGGCCGCTCACTGACGCTCGTCCTACCCGGGGCCGGCGCCCTCCGGATTCCCACCGGGACATCGGTGCTGGCCGAAACTTCGCCGTCGTCGATGCTGGTGTCGGACAGCGAGGTACCTTCGGACGCCAAGCGCGGGACCATGCCGGTGGCTGCCCTTGTCGTCGATGGATACCGACGCGTTGCCGTCGTCGGTGATGCCGACTTTTCGAAGGACGACTTCCTGCGGCTGGGCGATAACGCCGACTTCGTATTGGATTTGACGACGCGGGTACTTGGTCGCAAGCCGGTGGTGGTTGGGACACGGCGGGTCGGCTTGGCATCGACGTCGCTGCTCCTATCGGCCGACTCGGCAAAAACAGCGCGGTTATATACTACAATATTAGTACCGGTAGCCTTTCTGCTTGCCGGCGTGATTATCCACTTCATGCGGCGGAGCTCTTAAGGAATGGCACGTCTCGAAGCGGCAGATGGATATGAACGGCAACGCAAGGGAGACGCCGTCTATTGGGCGCTGAAGCGCCAGCTTCTGAGGGGCGAATACCCCCTTGGTGCTTCCCTGTCAGTGGCGGAGCTGGTTGTCTCTGTGCGTACCAGTCGCCAGCCCGTGATGGAGGCGCTCAAACGCCTGCAGGCCGAGGGCTTCGTCGAAATCATTCCTCAGGTTGGGTGTCGCGTCGCGACCCCCAGTCCTGAAGAGGCACGCGACTTCTACGAGGTGTTCGCCACCATGGAAGGCCTCGTTAGTCGGCTCGCGGCCGAGCGTCGGCGACCGGAGGCCGTGGAGGAAATCCGCTATAGGGTCGCCCGACTGCAGGACGCGTTCGAAGGAGGCCGGTTCGACAACGCCCGGTATGCCGAATTGAATCGCGCCTTCCACAGTTCCATTCACCGTTGCGCCAACTCGCGCGAGGCCCGGATCGCGGCGGAAATGTACTGGGACCGCAGCGACTTTCTGATCGGGTCGACCCGGCCACCATTCTGGCGCACGAATATGCAGCGCGCCGAGGGTGAGCATGAGGCGCTCCTCCGTGCCGTCGAGGTCGGCGACGGGGCCGCCGCCCAGTCTGTCGCCTACTCGCACATCCGGTCGTTCGGTGAGGCGGTCGCACAACACCTCCTTTCGGTCGACGGCGCGAGCCTTCGCTGAAGCCAACGGCACTAGGGCTGTGGCAACCGCCGGAGTGTTAACATACTAGTATGTTAATAGTAAGCTATGATAGTTGTGGTCTCCGGACCAAACCGTTCGGGGAACTTGGGGCTGCCGCCGGGGGGTGCTGTCATCCCGGGTCGCTCCCACCCTCTACAGTTGTCATTGGTACCTTCGACGGCGTTCACCTAGGCCACCTGGCGCTCCTCCGATTCGCCCGCCGGAAGGCAGACGAACTCGGAACCACCACGACCGTCATCACGTTCGATCGGCATCCGCGAGCGGTCGTGGCCGCGGCCAGCCGCCCTCCGATGCTGATGACCGTGGAGCAGAAGCTTGAGGCGCTCGCCGCCTCGAAGCTCGTCGACAATGTCCTTCTCATGACCTTCGACCGAGAGCGCAGCCGTCAGGACCCGCGGCAGTTCGTGGCGGAGGTGATCGTCCGGTGTGCCCGGGCCCGGCGCGTCGTCGTCGGTGAGGACTTCCGCTTCGGAGTGGCGCGAAGCGGGGACATCGCAACGCTGCGTTTAATGGGAGCTGACCTCGGCTTTTCCGTCGTCGTCTGCCCGCCGGTGAGCGCCGGCCCGGCCCACCGATATTCGTCCACGCTCGTGCGACGGCTGGTGGCTGCCGGCGACTTGGCCGGGGCGGAACGGCTCCTCGGCCGGCCGTTCGAGGTTGCCTGCGAGGTAGTTCCGCCGGAGCGGCGCACCACCGGTTCTAGGCGACTGTTCAGCCTCAGGGCAAGACCGTACCAATGCCTACCACGTAGTGGAACCTACGTCGGAGAGCTTTGCGACGCCGTGTCCGGGCGGTCCCTCTCAGCCTGCCGGGTTCGGGTTCTCCCGGCTGGCCGGTACCGCCGAGTCGGCCTCAGTGTGGCCTGTGAGCAACCGGTGTCTCTTCTCGGAGACAGCGCCCGGTTCAGGTTTTGCTCCGCGGCCTCGCCGGCGGTCCGGGCGGACCGGTTCAGCGCATGAGAAAATGGTAGCGAGGTACGAACCGTCGTTCGCCGCGTGGAGCAAGGATGCCGCTGTTGAATCCCCGTCGACTGGCAGACCCCGAGCTTGTCGGTCATAGGAAGGTCGACATCGCCTACAGCGAGATCAAGCGGGCGCTGATCACTGGCATATACGAGTTCGGGGCTGAGCTTTCTGTCACGGCGTTGGCTGAGGAGCTGGGGGCGAGCCGCCAACCTGTTATGGAAGCGCTCAAGCGGCTCGAGACGGAGCGGTTCGTTGAGATCGTGCCCCAAGTTGGCTGCCGAGTTGCGGTGCCGCTTCCGGGCGAAGTCGAGGATTTCTATGAGGTTTTCGCCACGATGGAAGGCCTGGTATCGCGACTCGCGGCCGAGCGGCGCACCGATGAGGACCTGAGGCAACTGAAGGACGCTGTGAATAATCTCACTTCCTCCCTGCGGGGAAATTCCTTCGATCTCGCGCGCTATGCCGATCTCAATCGTGAATTTCACGGCCTCGTCCATCGCAGCGCCCGATCCCGGGAAGCCCGCTTAGCCGCGGAAATGTACTGGGACCGTAGTGACTTCATGATCGCATCTACTCGGCCTCCATTCTGGAAGGTGAACCTCAGCCGGGCCCGCTCGGAACATAAAGAGCTTTATGAGGCAATCCGCGGCCAGGATGCCTCTTTCGCCCAACAAAAGGCCGAACAGCATATTCGCTCATTCGGAGCAGCGGTTGTAGCTCATCTCGCCAGCGCGCACGGAGTGGATGGCGGCACCTGAGCCTCAGTGAGTCTGCCACTTCGAGGCCTGTTACTTAGGCGCGTGTCCGCTCGTCTCCTCGTGGCCTGAGTTCCAAAGGATTGTTCCCGCTTGGTTTCTTGCAGTTTCGCGCCCGCCTTGGTGAGCACTTTCGCGCTCTTCCTCGCTATGGGTGCGTTGGCACCTGCGTTGCCAAGGTACGTACATGGGCCACTCGGCGGGGACGGGTTGGCCGTTGGGTTCGTAATGGGCGCCTTTTTCCTGGCCACACTCCTAGCCCGACCTCTGGCAGGCCGGCTCGGCGACGAACGGGGGCGCCGGCCGGTCATGATCGGCGGGGCGGCGGTGATGGCGGCGGCAACCTCCGGCTTTCTTCTCGCCTCGAACGTAGTCACGCTGGCGATGCTGCGGTTCGTCCAAGGCGCCGGTGAGGCAGCGTTCTACGTCGGAGCAGCCACCGCGGCAACTGACCGGGTGCCGGCGTCGCGCCGGAGAGGCGGTGAGCTACTTCTCCGGTGCCGTCTATGGCGGGCTCGGTCTCGGTCCACTGCTAGGGGAGTCGGTGGTTCGGAATTTCGGATACAGCGGGGTGTGGGGAATGGCGGCGGGATTGGCGGCGATTGCTGCGCTGGTTGCCGTTTGGCTGCGAGACGCAGCTCGTCCGCACCGCACGGGACCGAGCCCAGGCCTCCTGCATCCTGCCGGCCTAGTTCCTGGCTCAGCCCTCGGGCTCGCCACAGTTGGTTATGCCGCCTTCGCGAGCTTCATGCCTCTCTATGCCGCCAATTTGGGGTTGGGAGCGTCTGCGCCCCTGTTTGGTCTCTATGCCGGCCTCATCGTGCTCGGGCGACTCGTCGGGGCACGGATCCCCGACCAGCTCGGGCGTCCCACTACGGCGCGGGCCGGTCTCGTCACTATGGCGGCCGGTATGGCTCTCATCAGCGGCTGGCGTACTGTGCCGGGACTATGGACGGGTACGGCGATCTTCGCCCTTGGGAATGCTTTCTTGTTCCCAGCGCTGCTCGGGCTCGCTCTCGATCAGGCCCTGAAGGGGACAGGGCGACGGTGGTAGGGACGGTCGTCACCTTCTTCGATCTTGGCCAAGGCGTCGGCGCTCTTATCCTAGGATCCCTGGTGACAAGAGCCGGCTATACCGCGCCGTTTGTGGTGGGGGCGCTGGCCGCCGTCGGAGCCCTTGCCGTTCTGTCTGTACACCGCCGTCGAGATCCGTCGCTTTGGCAGCCCCTAAGGTAAGGGGGGTTCGTCAGGCGAATAATGCATGGCCGCCCTAGTCCGGGGCGTAGCGACGTGCCTTGCCCAATGGAGCATCGCACCCGTGTTCGATCTGCCGGGCACCGTTTGGTCAGTGTGAGGGAACGACGACCTGGGCAGGTGTCAACGCGGGGTGAAAACTGCGCGGGAATCGCCGGCTGAAAACTGCGCGGTGATCAGCTCTTGGCGGGGCTCACCTCCTTGTTGCGGTCCTTGAGGCGATAGCTCTCGCCTTTGAGGGCGATGACCTCGGCGTGGTGGACGAGGCGGTCGACCATGGCGGCGACGGCAACGGCGTCGCCGAAGATCTCGGCCCAGGCACCTGCAACTGGCATAGGTTCCTGGGGGCGGATATGGGCTGCTAGCTGGGCTTCGAGAACGTCTTGTTGGAGGAGACGATGAGGGAAGCCCGTCCGTAGCGGGAGCTGATCAGGGCGAAGAAGAGCGCGGCGGCGTCGGAGTCGAACGGGATGTAGCCCACTTCGTCGACGATGACGAGCGGGATGCGGCGGAGCCGTTCCAGTTCTTCTTCGAGTTTGCCGGTGCGTTTGGCGGAGGCGAGGCGGCCGACCCAGTCGTGGGCGGAGGCGAACGCGACGCGATGGCCGCGGCGGGCGGCTTGAACGCCGAGGGCGATCGAGAGGTGGGTCTTCCCGGTGCCGGGCGTTCGGGTCCGTCGTCCTCCACGAACTCGGCCACGCCCTCCGGACCCCTGGAGGAACGCTTCAACATGGCGGCCTTATTCCTCTGCTCATTACCTGCCGTCCTATGTCGGCAACCTCGACATCATGACCTCCGCCGCCCTGCGGATGGGGGAGCGCCTCGCCGAACGCCGAGCCGCCGGAGCTTTGCGATGAACCCGACCGTGTACATCCAGGACGTCACGCTGCGGGACGGTATGCACGCCATCTGCCACCGCTACGGCATCGCCGACGTCACGGCCATCGCCCTGGCGTTCGACGCGGCGGGGGTTGACGCTTATGGAGGTCGCTCACGGGGCGGCCTCGCCGGCAGCAGCCTGACCTACGGGCCCGGCCGGCACACCGACTGGGAGTGGCTAGAGGCAGTGGCGGCCGTCATCGGCCCGGCCAGATTGACCACGCTGCTTCTACCCGGCATCGGCACCAGCGAGGACTCGTGCGGGCCCACGCCCACGGGGTAACGTCGGTCCGGGTCGCGACCCACTGCACGGAGGCCGACATCGCCGCCCAGCACATCGCCAAGACCCGGGATCTCGGCATGGACGTCGCCGGCTTCCTGATGATGTCCCACATGGCGGAGCCGACCGAACTGACCCGGCAGGCGAAGCTCATGGAGTCGTAGGCGCCCACTGCGTCTACGTCACCGATTCGGGCGGGCGCCTCACCATGGACGGCGTCCGGGACCGTCCGGCCGTCGGCGGCTCGTCGGAGGCCAGGAGGACATGATCGCCGACATCGCCCTGGACTTCAGTCGCGCCAGCCAGCCCATGTGAGAGACTTGCGCGCGCGGGCGGCCTTGTGTGGCAGTCCGTCTGGTGTCGACGTCGAGCCGCCCAATCGCAGCAGGGCATCCGGCGTGATTCGACGGTTTGTGGCGAACGTGGGTGTCCAGCCGCCGAACCGGAAGTTTGCATCAAAGGCGGGGAGCAGGCGGTTGCCCGCCGGCGAGGTGAATCACCGGTTTCATGACGTCGCCGACCGCGATGTCAGCGACAGCGGTATTGATCTCGTCGAAGGTGTAATGCCGGAGGAGGCGGTCGAACGGAAACCGTCCCTGTTGGTGGAGCGCAACGAGCTTGGGCACGCACCGCTGCGGGTCGACGTCCCCGCCGATGATCCCGCGGACCGACCGGCCGAACAGCAGCATGTTCACGTCGAGGACCGTCTCGGTGCCCACCGGCGCGGGACCGATGACGCCGCAGACACCGAAGGGTGCGGTGACGTCGACGGCGCTGCGGAGGACCTCTGCGTTGCCGGTCGTCTCAACGCTGTAGTCGACGCCGCCACTGCTCAGCTCCCGCACCGCGTCGACGACGTCCTCGGTGGCGGCGTCCACCGCCTGCGTTGCTCCGCACGCGAGGGCCAGCTCCCGACGGTTGGGATTGGGATCGACCACGACGATGGGCGAGCAGCCGACCACGCCCGCGGCCAGCACGGCGCTGAGGCCGATCAGTCCGGCCCCGAAGACAGCGATGCTGCTTCTTGCCGACGGGCGCAGGCCGTACAGGACAGCGCCCGCTCCGGTCTGCACGCCGCAGGCCAGCGGACCCAGAATCTCCAATGGCGCGTCCCGGGGCACGACAACCACGCTGCGCTCGTCGACCAACGTGTGACTGGCGAACGACGACTGGCCGAAGAAGTGACCGCCGATGGGGGCGCCGGCCCGCCGGTAGCCGGTGGTGCCATCGAGCCGACGGCACGCCAGGTTGCGTTCCAGCATGCGGTCGCAGTACGGCGCCTTCCTGCGCCGGCAGGGATCACATCGGCCGCACGTCGAGTAAGCCAGCACGACGTGGTCTCCCGGGGAGACCCGCCGCACACCCGGTCCGACCGCTTCGACGATGCCTGCTCCTTCGTGGCCGAGAACGGCCGGCAACGGCACCGGGAACCACTCGTCCCGGACCATGATGTCGGTCTCGCACAGCCCGGAGGCGACGACGCGCACTAGCACCTCGCCGCGCTCCGGGCTGTCGAGCTCGATGTCCTCAATGGCGAGCGGCTCGCCCTTTCCGAGGGCCAGCGCAGCCCGGATCGCCAACGCCACCTAGAAGTACGCCCCGTTCTCCAGGTAGCCGACCTGGGCCGCGACCACGTGGTGCTCGTCGCTCGTCTCGACGACTGTTGTCGTGTCGCTGCGCTTGGCGGACCACCCGACCGTCGCGGTGGCCTCCCTGAAGCGCCACCGGAACTTCTTGTCGGGGTTCTCGTCCAGGATCTCGTCGCCCTGTCCGGTCCAGACCGTGTCGAAGGACAGGTGCGATTCCGTGCGCGGAATGCGGCCCGTGTTCTGCCCGTTCGGCCCCTCGAGCATGGCGACACCGATCACGCCGTAGTCCCACATGAAGATGTCGGGCGTCCGCAACGTCACGGTCTGGTCCCTGGCGGTCACCCAGGACCGGTCGAGCGGGACCGTCCAGAACAATCCGTTCGCTTCAGTCTGGGGGTTGAAGGCGTGGATCTGGCCGACGAACCGTCCGCGAGCGACGTCGGGAACGTCAGGGTGGTCAGGGATGGCTTCGTGAAGCTGACCGACCTGGCCAGCGAACACCCAGTTTCATATGAACGAGAAGACGCCTTGGTATTCGTTGCCGTCCATGCCAATGTACGTACCGTCCATCGTCCGGTACAGCGCCCGGGTATCGACGGTGATTTTCTCGCCGGAGGCGGTGATCTCGACACCCTGGGCCATGACGTCGATCGTCGCCACCTGACCCTTGAAGTCGTAGATGGTGGACGGCTCGAAGTACTTCGATCCATACAGGGGATACGCCCGGCCCGGGGGATAGATGTGGAACCCGGCGCTATTGCCATAGGACATGAAGCTCGTGGGAATCGGCCGGGGCTGGGCGCCGCCCATGTCCGCCGTCGAAGCCGGCCGGCCGTCCGACGCAGCCGCGGCCAAAGCTCGGGGCCACGGAACGCCGTTGTTCAACAAGAACCCTGCGGCACCGGCTCCGAGGAGCACCTGCCGCCTCGAGATCGAGCGCTCATCCGCCACGGTGGACCTCCTGACCAGGCCCCCCGGGATCTTCGGTATACCTAAAATACCACGTTAGGAGATCCGTGCCAGCGGAAGCTCTGCTGAGCCGGAATCTCCCCTCGGGCCAGCGTCGGGGAGAGGTTCTGTCCAGTGGAATGGTGCGGTCGAGGACCAGAGCTGGCGCCCTCGACGCCGCCTCTGCCGAACTGGAAGCGGCCGGCTCAGCGGTGGAGGAAGGGACGAAGCAGGAGATGGAGGTCCCTGGGTGGCCGACATGGTGCACTGCCAGGATGTCGCCGGTCACCGGGTTGAGCTGCTCTGTGGCCAGGGCGGCGACGGCACCTTCACGCCCGGCCGGGGACATCACCGGAGACCTCCACCACTTCATGGTCGAGCTCGAGGACATCGACGATGTCGGGCGAGCCTATGACCCGGTCGACAAGGAGGGTATCGAGCGAGGTGGGGGTCAAGCCTTCGCCGGTGCCTTCTACGATTTCGTCCTCGGCGTCTTGAGCTGGTTTGCAGCGGTTCGCTGAGCGTTGTCTCCGGCCTTCTCGCAGCGGTCCTCGGGACGGTGATTGACGCTGTCGTCGGTGCCGTCGCACAGTGCCCGGTCGGCCGTCAGCGGCTCCGCCGCCATAGCGTTCGTATCGAGCAGGGCGGCCGCCACGCGCTCGTCGTACGCCTTCATCCGGTCGCCGCGGCCGCGCAGCGCAAAGATATGCACGTAGGTCGCCTCGACCGTGGAGACCGTGTCGCCCAGCACCTTGGCGATCTCTTCGATCTTGTAGTCGTGGTCGTAGAGCTGCGTCGCGGTGGTGTGTCGGAGATCGTGAGGCAGCAGGGGGTTCAGGCCGGCAGCCTTCCAGGCGGGGTGGAACACCTTGTCCCGCCAGTAGGTCGCCCGGGATGGGAACAAGACCGCCCGCGGATCATCCCAGCCGATCCTGCGGTCGATGTAGTCGACGAGCATGTCCATGATGTTGGGCGGCACCGGGACCCGGCGGTGCGACCGGCTGCGCTTGAGGATCGCCTTGTAGACGACCCGGTCGACACCCTTGGCGATCGCCTTGCCGTCGACGATCTGCTGTTGCTCGTCGATGACGATCTCGCTCGTCTGGCGCATGACGTCGTCGACCCGCAACCCGAACGTCTCGCCGATGCGGGGACCCGAGAAGCCCATGAGCAGGACGCAGAGGCGGTTGGCCTCGCCTTCCATGACGCCGACGGACGGTTCGGCCCGCCCTGACGCGCTGGCCGGCAGGCGGGCCGGTGGGGTCGCGAATCGGGTGGCTGCCTCGGCCAGGCGGATGACCTCCTCGGGCTCGAGGATCCGCTCCGGCTTCTTCGGCTGGGCCACCACGACCGGCGAATCACCGTTGGAGATGGGCGACCGCTCGATGTAGCCCCAATGGTGTAGCCGGCGGACGATACTGGCGCCCAGGTGGTACACCTGGTTCCGGAGGCTGTCGCTGAGGGGTCCGCCCCCCTGCTTCTTCTGCATCGTGAAGAGGCTCCCGACCCAGGCTTCCCACGCCTTCTCGTCGAGCTGGTCCGGATAAAGGCGGCCGAGGGTAGGAGCGACGTAGGCGTTGAACTGGCTCCTCTGGTTGATCGTGGTCTTCGTGGAGTTCTTCTTCTTCCGGCCTGTCTCCCAGAACCTCGCCTCGGCGATCTCGGCGATCGTCTTCCGGTCGGCCTTTTCTTTGGCGTTCTCCGGCAGGATCAGGTAGCCGTGCTCGACCCGTCCACGAGCCACAATGAGTTCGTGCGCCGCCTCGCACCACGACCATGCCTCGGCGGCAGTCGCAAAGGAGCCGCCCTTGCCGTCGCCCGCCAGCTGGGACGGGGTGACCCATCGTTCCACCCCTGGTACCGCGAGCCGGGCCCGGTACCGCCCGTTGGCGAGCGGGTGGATGTAACCCCGGATCCCCCGGGTGAACAATCGGCTGCGTTCTTCGTGGCTTCGACGCGGCACTTTGACCCCCAGACCGGCCCGGCGCGATGCCGCGATGTTACCGGGAGTCAGAAGGCTTTTTGCCACGACGTCGGTTTGCCACGTGGCAAAACCGGGTCGGAAGACGAAGCAACAGAGAGCAAGAGAGAGATGGCGTCGAGAACCGGAAGCGCTGCTCACGGCGCATCTGAGGTGCTCTGGGGTGCTCCGATGTCCTCCGAGTTTTTCTCGCCAGGACGTCTGTTCGCACAACTACGGATCAGAAGGTTGGGGGTTCGAGTCCCTCCGAGCGCGCTGAACGAAACAGCAGGTCACGGCGCTGCCGAGGCACTTGCGAGGGCTGAGTTCCGGGGCGCCGTCCCTAAGAAATCCCTATAGCTGTAGGGATGACGACGAGTTATAGGGATGACAGGGCATGGCCGCGGGCCCGCAGAGGGACCGGGTCGATCCGGGAGCGCTCGCCGGGGGTCTGGGAGATCCGGGTGGTCGTCGGCTTCGACATGGTCCACGGCCGGAGCGTCCAGCGGTCCTTCACCGTCCGGGGCGACGTGTCCTTCGCCGAGCAGCGCCGCCGGGAGCTGGTCGAGGATCACGGTGGCACACGGATTGACTTCGCCACGGCTGGCGCTCGGTTGACCGTCGGCGAGCTGCTGGAGCGGTTCTTCGACGCTCCGCATCTGTGGAAGCCGGCGACGGTGGTGTCGCACCGCCCGGTGGTGCGGGCGCTGATGGCGGACCCGCTGGGTCGTCGGCGCCTGGTGGTCCTGACCGCTGGCGATGTGCGCGCCGCCATCTCTCGGTGGCAGGCGGCGGTGGCGTCGGTGTCAGCCCGCTGGCTGGTACTGCGCTCGGCCTTGTCCTGGGCGGTGGGCGAGAACCTGCTGCGGGTCAACTCGCTCGCTGGGATGAAGGGTCCGCCGCGGCCCGATCCGCGCCGGCACCACACCCTGGTGGAGGTGCGCCGCATCCTCGGAGTCGCCGAGGACGCGGTCGAGGTCCTCGCGGGCGAGCTGGCGGCCGACCCGGGGTCGCCTCGATGGCGGCGGCTGCTCTTCAGCGCCGAGCAGGCCCTGATGCTCGTGCGGCTCGCCGCCGACTCTGGCGCTCGTCGAGGCGAGCTGGCCGTGTTGCGGCGCGGCGACCTTGAGGGCCGGGTGTTGACTATTGAGCGCGGTCTGTCCCACGGGGTCCTCGGATCGACTAAGTCGAGCCGAACCCGCCGTCTCACCCTCGGCGCGACCACCGCCGACCTGGTCCACCGACACTTTGCCTCGTGGGCCGAGCGCGGGCCCGCGCCGGTTTCGGACTGGCTATTCGCCCCGAACCCTGTGCGCGAGACGTTCGTGACCGCCGATGCGCTGTCCCACAAGTTCCGCCGTCTCGGCGTGTCAGCTCACGTCGAACGGCCGGCTCTACATCGTCTCCGCCATGGGGTGGCGACGCATCTCGTCGACGGGGGCAAGGTGCTCAAGGCCCAAGTCCGTCTCGGCCACCGCGACCCGTCCACCACGCTGCGCCACTACTCGCACGCCCTTCCGCTCGATGATGAGGACATTGCCGACGAGCTCGACGCCCTTCTGAACCACCGGGATGAGGTCGTCTGCTCGGCGTAGCTCACGGTCCAAGCGCCGCAGCCCGAGGCTGCTGCCGTCCCGCCCTGCATCGCCATACGCCTGACGGCGCCAGCGGAGGGGGCTCGTCGGTTGGCAGCTTTCTGCGCCGATCTTCTGCCGAAATGATAAACAAAGGGCCTCTCTACCATTTGTTTTGCTATTCTCGCCGTCAATGGGGAGCAAACCACGGGCCGGGCAACTCCTGTCCACGGAGGCCGAGTTCTGGGCCGAGGTGGGCCGGGACGAGAGCCTGATAGTCGATTTCAAGGAGCGGCTGCCCAAGCCCGGCCGGCTGCAGGAGCCGATGGTGGCTCTCGCCAATGCTCGGGGTGGGCGGATCGTGGTGGGCGTCTCGGACCGGGTCCCGCGGCAGGTCGTCGGCGTCTCCTGGGGTCAGGCCCAGGAGGAGCTGGTCCAGGAGGCGGCCCGGGCCACTCAACCGCCGATGTCGCCCCAGACCAGCATGCTCGTCGTCGACGGTCGCACTGTCGTCTTCATCGAGATCAGCCCGGTGGAAGGGGGCTGGGTCCATACGAGCGACGGTCGCCTGCTGGTGCGGGCGGGCCCAACCAACCGGGCCCTGGTCGGTCTCGAGCTGTTGCGGTTCGTGTCGGAGCGGGGCGCCGCACCGGTCGAAGACGTGACCGTCCCGGGGGTGACCGTGGACGACCTGCGACCGGAGCTCGTCCGGCGGTACCTGCGGGCCCGGCTCCGCAAGACGAGGGTGTCGGTTCCGGCCGGGCTGCGGGACCTCGGACTCGTTGGTGCCGACGGGTCTGTTCGATTGGCGGCCGTCCTCATGTTTGGCAAAGAACCGCAGGCGGACAACCGCCGGTTCGGCATCGTGGTCTCCCGCTTCGAGGGCCTCGCTGGAGGTGGCGCCCGCCTTCGGGACCGCCACCAACTCGAGGGGCCGCTGCCCGATCTCGTGGCCGAGGCCGATCGGATGATCTATGACGAGATGCGCCGGGACGCCGTCGTCCGGGGGCTCGTCCGCGAGGAAGTGCCGGAATTCCCACCCATCGCCATGCGTGAGGCACTCGTCAACGCCGTCGCCCATCGGGACTACTCCCTGCGGGGATCGGCGATCGACGTTCGCCTCTTCGACGACGCGGTGGAGATCGAAAGCCCGGGGTGCCTTCCGGCGTACGTGACTGTCGAGAACCTCCGCACCGCGCAGTACTCCCGCAACGAGCGCATCATGGACTGCCTCCAGCGACTCGGTTTCGTCGAGGAGGCGGGCCAGGGAATCGACCGGATGATCACCGAGATGGAGGAAGCGCTCCTCGACCCTCCGGAGTTCGAAGAGCGGGGCGCCTCCTTCGTGGTAAGGCTGCGAGGCCGCAGCCTCTTCGCCGCCGAAGACCGGCTGTGGGCGGCCCGGTTCCGGGAGATGGGTCTTGGCAGCCATGCCATGACCGCGCTGGTCTATGCCCGTCGGCAGGGCACGATCTCCAACGAGGAACTCCGCAATCTTCGCCACCTCGACCGCGACGCCAGTCGGGCGGTCCTCCAAGACCTCGTCAACCGGGGTCTCGTCACCACCGTCGGGCGAGGCCGAGGCAGTCGCTACACGCTGACCGACCGGGCCATCGCTCCCGCCCCCACCTCCACCCTCGACGACCAGGCCGCCACCGTCCTGCGCCATGCCCGGCGGCAGGGCAGCGTCGTGAATGCCGATGTGCGAGGGCTGCTCGGACTCGACCGGGATGACTCCCGCAGACTCCTTGAACGACTCGTAGGAGAAGGGCACCTCACCCCCGTCGGGGAACGGCGCGGACGCCGATACCTACCCACGACCCGCTCCGCCGCCGACGCACCTCCCGACAGCGGGTAGGGACGAGCCGGATATTCGAGTGCGTCCGAGTGCCACACGCACCGAGGGCACTGGGACTTGGACTAGCCAGGCGACCACAGGTCAACTCCCGAGCGGTTGCGAGTCGCCGTGGACCATCATGGGGTGGTGACGGCGAAGTCTCTTGCGCAGCTTGTCGACGAGGCGGTAGCGGCGTCCCGGCGAGCAACCAATCCAGTGGAGTACGAGGCTGTCTGGGAACCCCTCAGCTGAGCGGCGGACGTCGGCGACGCTGCAGTCGACCTCGGGCTCAAGATGTTGCAGTCCGAGGATGCGGTGGTGCGAGCCACCGGTAGCGACCTACTGAGTGAGTGCTTCAATGGCCGCCGGCCGGGCCGGAGCGACGTGGCGGCGGCGCTCGTCGCCTTCGGTGAAACCGAGACGGATACCGATGTGCTGTGGTCGCTGGCCAATGCCCTCGGCCGGGTCGGCGACCCCTTGGGGGTTGAGACGCTGGTCCGGTTGGCGGACCACCAGGACAGCGATGTTCGCCACCAAGTGGCGCAGGCGCTGCCATGGGTGACGATCGACTGGCGCGACGACCGGGTCACGGACGCGCTCATCCGCCTCGCCGGCGACCCGGATCCCGGGGTGCGCAACTGGGCGTTCGGGCTGGGCCGTCTCCTGGAAGACGACAGTCGTCGCATCCGCGAGACGCTCTGGGCCCGAACCAAGGATGACGACCCCGACACACGTGAGGAGGCCGCCTGCGGGCTCGCCCGGCGCCACGACCCCCGGGCTATCCCATTGATCGTGGAGCTCCTCGACAGTGGCGACGTCGCGGTCTGGGTGTTCGAGGCGGCGGAGACCCTCGGCGATCCTTCCTTCCTTCCCTATCTTGAGGGCTACGACGACGAAGACGGGACCGTTGAGGAGGCCCGGCAGGCGTGCGATCCCGCCCGGCGGAGCCGACTGAACGACGCCGCCGCGGCATTGCTCGAACTCCTTCACGAACGGTCGAGCGGTGTCGTCTGGCGCCTGTATTGCGACCGGCTCGGTGAGCCCGTACCCCTGCTCGCCGCCGGCGCCTCCGACGATGACCCCGCCTGGGCAGTGGAGATGGACCTAGAAGCGGCCGGATGGGACGCCCAGGTCGCAGCCCAGCGGATCATCAGCCGGCACGGCGGACTTGCCCCTCATCCGGAAGGGCCCTGAGGATCGGACTTACGGCGACGCCCGCATGACGTTGAGGTCGACTCCGCCGTCGATCCCCGAAATTCGGGCGTAGCCGTGTAGTTGCCAGATTGTCCAGCCCTTGACGTTGGGGCGGCGGAGGAAGCGCCGGTGCCACAGCGGCCGTCCGAGCCGTTCCCGGGCCGGGTAGCGCCGCTCGAACTCGTCGCCCACATACAGCACTGCCTTCGTATGCCAGGCGTCTTCGATGATGGAGAGGAACCGGGAGAGCTCCGTGTCGAGCTCGGCCGGTGAAGGCCGACGCTTGCAGTTCCCCACCAGCTCGAGGTCCACCGCAGGCGCCAGCGCGCCCGGCTCGGGTGAGGCAACTCGGAGGAAGTTGGCGGCTTGGGCCGCACCGTCGGTGCAGAGCGTGAAGAAGTGGTAGGCGCCGCGGTCAAGGCCGGCATGGCCCGCCAGGCGCCAATTCTCGGCGAAGCGGCGGTCGACGAAGTCGCCGCCTTCCGTGGCCTTGATGTAGGCGAACTCGATGTCGTCGCCGGCGACCGCCCGCCAGTTGATCAGCTCCTGATGGGCCGACACATCGATTCCGTACCGCTCTCCCTGGCGTAACCCCGGCCGCCAATTCGGCACCCAAATGAACCACCATCCCGCCGTGAGTAGCACCACGAGCACCACGCCGGCGAGGATTGCCAACGGCCACCGGCTCCGGCGGTACAGGGGTTCGCCTGACTCCTCCACCCCAAAGCCGGCCTCTCCCATCTCACTCAGGAGCTCAGCCGGGCAAGTGGTCACCACCGACCACCGGCCGACCGTTGCTACGAACTTGGTCTGATAGGGCAGCCAACATCACCCGCGTGGCGAGGCGCTTCCTGCCGATGACGGCTCGTCGAATCACCATGACACGGATCCACAGACGAGGGCGGACGACGTTCCCGGCAGCGGCGTCCGGGGCCGGCCTCGGAACACCTCTCGGAGACTGTCGTCGCGGAGCTCGTAGATGACTTCGCCCTCGTCCTCGATTCCGCCTTCGGCATTGCGCGTGAACGACTGTTGGATGATGTCGGTCCGGCCGTCGCCGGTGCCGTCGGCACACCACAGGGTGGCACCACCCGAAAACCCCCAGCCGATGACGAGGGGATTGTGCACACCGGGGTCGACGACAACCCGTAGCCGTTCGCCGGCCCAGGCGAGGAGATTGAACGTGTGGGCGGTGTTGCCGACGTCGTCCTTGAACCAGATCTCGTCCCGTCCGTCTCCGTTGACATCAGCCGTCCCAAGGAGCGTGGCGCACGGACTCCGAACGATTGCCTCGTCAACGCCTCCATTAGCCCGCCGCAGACGAACCAGCCACTCCCATTCGCCTTTCGCTTCGACGGTGACCAAGTCGACCGTGCCGTCGCCGTCCACGTCGCCCGGCTGCGGCGATCCGAGATCGCACGGACTCTGCGACCCGCCGGCAGAGACAGCCTCAGATCGAGGTTCCGTCTGTGGGCGCTCCCGGCGGTCACCATCGAGGAGGCGGAGCAGCAGGACGACCGCCGCCATGGCTGTGACCATGATGATGCCGACCACGGCGCCATTCCTGGAGAAAGGCGGACCGGAGACAGCGGGGTCGCTCACGGTTGCAGGAGCGGCGGCCAGTGGGCGCCGCCATCCTCAGCCATCCGCTGGATATCTTCGCTCGTCGGCGTGGCACTCGACACCAGCACGGCGACCAATGCCAACGGCAGCACGCCCATTCTTCCTGGCCCCTCCGCGTTTCCGGAAGCCGCTCGGCCAACGTGACTCCAGCGATCGACTCGTTCGGACCCCTCCCCGGTTGGCGACGTGGACCCTACCTGCACTGTCTCGCAGCCCTGAGGCCCCGACAAGGGCTGACTTTCCTCACCTCGAGGACAGGCCGGGCCTCGGCCAACGCACCTCGAGTCGTCGCCGTCCTCTGTCAGCGGGCTGCTCTACCGCCTGCGCACCGCTCTGAGTCACGATGTCTGCGCTCGGGCCGTGGGAGTGGTGCTGCCGGACGCCGACGAGGCCGACAGGCCAACGACGATCCCCGCTGAACTGACCTCACCTTCGGTTGGCCTGCGATCCCCTTGTGCCGGGCGGGTCGTCAACGGAGAAGTAGAGGGACCGGCGGACGGCAATGTCCGTGAAGTCGATCGGCTCGCCGGGCCGGTGCCCCTCGGTGGGTCCGCCGAACCAGACGCCGCCCGTCATCGCCCACCGGTAGTCACCCACGGGGATGCGGGGGGACCCAGCGGGGATTTCCCGCAGCAACAGGGCGGCGGTGGCCGGGTCAAAACCGGCCGCCCTCCAGACGCGAGCCTCGTTCGGCACGACATCGAGGTCGGTCCATGCTCGAGCGACGGAAGCGTCAAAGCCGTATTCGACCCAGCGCCGGCGGTCGTCCCCGGGAATGTCGAGTTCGGTGAAGCGGCGTGCCTCCTCGGGAGTCAGCGTCTGGTCGGCGCACAGCAGATCCGTCACCTCGTCGGCGGGCACGCCAGCCGCCTTCCAGGCCTTCGCCTTGCCGAGCGGCAACCCCTGCAGGGCCCGCACCTCGTCGAGGTCAAAGCCGTCGGCAAGCCAAATCGCCACGTCCGCCGGGTCGGCGTCGGAGAGCGCCCAGCCGACGTCTTCGGGCGACAGG
Organism: Actinomycetota bacterium; assembly: GCA_040756995.1. Lineage (GTDB taxonomy): Bacteria > Actinomycetota > Acidimicrobiia > IMCC26256 > BP-133 > BP-133. Next base: position 433,893 of record JBFLYK010000001.1, read on the forward strand.
CCCAGTTGTGCCCACCCCGCCGCCCGCTCCAGCCCTTCGAGCCCACCGAGGTCGAGCACGTCTGTCCAGGCCAGGGCGGTCGTCTCGTCAAATCCCCGGTTCTCGTGGGCGGCGAGTAGTTCCGGTGACAGCCGGGCGGCGATCACGTCGGCGGCGTCTTCACCCACCCGGCCCAGCGCCCTCCACGCCCGGGCGATCTCGCCCCGCTCTCCCGGCCACCACCCCCAGACACGCTCGTCGTCCCACCCCAGCACCTCCCGGGCGGCGTCGACGAGTGCCGGTTCGAGCATCCCGCCTCGGCCACCCCCTTCCGGTGCCCGCATGGCGATGAGGGACATCACCATCCCCACGCCGACCGAGGGCCACGGTGAGCGCAGCAGCCAAATCCGGCCCGGCGGCGGGGGAGGCAAACCGACCCCGGACAGCAGCTCAACCACAAAGCTGCGAATGTCGTCAGCCACCTCTGTCGTCCAAGGCGTGATCACCGTCGTCTTCCCCTGGCGCCCAGACGATCGCGAGAAGCGGGGAAGCCGGTCGACCACCCAGCACCGCAATGGCGGCGGCCATACCGCCGGCAGGAACGACCACATCGGCGACGGCTCCGCCACCCGCCACCCGGCCGCGACCAGTCCGGCGACCTCAGGGAGATCCTCCGGTTGGGGGTGGACGAACCGCTCACCCGGCGGGAGCTCCACCGGCTGTCGAAGAGCGGCGAGCTCAGCCATGCTGGGCGGCAGGGCAGGCACGTCGAGCACCGCGGGGGCGTCCTGCTCGCCCCACGGATCGTCCGGCGAAACCCCTAGCTGCGGTGCCACACACCGACGCTAGCCGCCGGCGGGCACGACCATCCCGGGCTCTCCTGGGACCCAAATGCGACCCCGGCGACTTGCTCGGCTGGCGGGATCGCCCCGGGTTCGTACTTGCCGCCATCGGACGGGTCATCGACCCCCATCGGCCGCGCAGGTCCGCGGTCGATTCAGCGATAGCGAGCGAGCCCATAACCCCGCTGCTTCCCAAAGCGGTTCGGCGAGCCATGAGGAAATCACTGCGGCGACCTTCGGGAAAGGATGGACGCTTCGCGTGCCTTTGATCGCATCAACGGACCGTCGTTCACTCCAAGTCGGACGCGCGAAGAAGCCCCGCGACCCCGGCGCCGACGAAACGACGCTGCGTGGCAGGCCAGATTGCCCGGCGGGCCCCGAATCAGAGGTGGCCGCATGGAGGGACGCTCCGGAAGCGGCACCGGACCCCCGACGGCTCCGAGACGCCGGTGAGCATCTGACGAAAAGTCAGAAGGTCACCGCCGACCTGGGCGTCCACGATGAAGTCATCGAGGTGCTTCGAGGGCCCCGTCGGAGGGCGCCGTTTGTCACCCGCTTGTCACCGAACACCAAAAGACGGCGTGGGATCCAGTACGACGCAGAACGATGAAGGCGCTGGTCAGGAGGTACGTGGTGACACTGCGTGCGACGTAATACGACGGAGCACGGTGACTACGGATCAGAAGGTTGGGGGTTCGAGTCCCTCCGAGCGCGCTAGATACTTCAGGCGTAACACCGGCCGGAAGCCCTTTCGACGCAAGGGTTTCCGGCCTTTTCAGCACTCCGGAGACGACGGTTTCTGTACTGAGGCGATTGTCCCCAAGTGCCTTACTGAAGGCCCGGGTGACAGTCACGTGACAGCCACCACCCTCGTTCCGAGGCTGATCGACCAGGCGCGACCGCCGGCGCTACCGCCTTGTCTCGTATCTGGTCAGCACGACGCCGCCGGGGAAGGTCCGCGTCTCGACCAGGTTCAAGTATGCCGTAGATCAGTTTCCGCATGGCGCCAGCCTTCCATGCGTCGGCTTCGCGTGGCATGGTCCAGCCGCCCGGAGGACGGCGACGTCCTGCTATCCGGATTCGTATGGTTGGATCAGGCGTAGCGAGGCGAGCGGGCTCGGCGGCAGGCTATGAGTTCTCGACTCGCCCGCCCGTCCAATCTCGTACCGCCGTGGTAGCGAAGGCAGGAGCGGCTACCGAATTCTACGGACGGGTCCTCGGCGGCTTCGACTCCGGGAGTCCCATACTTCTGCGGCCCGCCGCTCCACGACCTCCGCCCGACATTGTGGCCGAGGACGTGGACACCATGACGGCCACCGAGGCCATGCTGTGGTCAGCCCACCAGGCGGCCGGCTTCGCTCCAGTGCCGTTGGCGGAGCTCCCGCTTGAGGACCTTCCCGGCCGCTGACAATGGCAGCGCATCGACGAACTCCACCGACCGGGGCGCCTTGTATCCGGCGATGCGCTGCTTGCAGTGCTCCCGCAGCGCGTCCGGAGTCACAGCTGCACCAGGGGCAAGGACCACCACTGCGTGGACCCGCTCGCCCCAGTCCGGGTCCGGTACGCCGATGACCGCCGCCATGGCCACAGCCGGATGACTGGCCAGCGCGTTCTCCACCTCGGCGGAGTACACGTTCTCGCCGCCCGAGACGATCATGTCCTTGATCCGGTCAACGATGAAGACGTAGCCGGCGTTGTCCATGTAGGCGCCGTCGCCGGTGTGCATCCACCCGTTGCGGAGGGCTGTGGCGGTGGCTTCCGGTTGGCGCCAGTAGCCGAGCATCACGTGCCCGCCGCGGATGGCCACCTCTCCGACGGTGCCCCGGGGCAGTTCCCGGTCCTCCGGGTCGTCGGGGTCGACGATTCGCACCTCGGCGTGGGGTGCGGCGCGGCCAGCCGCCCGCAGCAGTTCCGGGCGGGCATGGTCGGCCGGGTCGAGCAGGGTGGCAATGGCCGACACCTCCGTCATGCCGTAACCCTGGGTCAGCCCTGCACCACGGAACCGCTTCATGACCCGCTGAACCAACGCCTCGGAGATCGGCGATGCCCCGTAGGCGACCCGCCGGACGCTTCCCAGCTCCGCGGAAGCCGCCGCCGGATGATCGACGAGGGCTTGGAGCATGGTGGGGACGAGGAGCAGGTCGGTGATCTGGTGGCGGGCGATCGCCTCGAGCGCCGCACCGGGGTCGAAGCCGGGCAGGATGACGTGCGTCCCGCCGAGGGTTGACGACATCATCCAAAGGGCGAGGTCGGCCAGGTGGAACATGGGGGCCACGTGAAGGAGGCGGCCTCGGGGGGTGACGAGCGCCCCGGAGGCCAGCGCGCCGTACGTTTGGGTGAGCAGGTTGGCGTGGCTCAGCATGACGCCCTTCGCCTGGCCGGTTGTTCCGCCGGTGTAGAAGAGGGCGGCCAGCGCGTCGCCGCCCCGGCGGGCGTCGGGGACCGGCTCCGTCTCGGTGATGAGCGTCTCCATATCGGCCATGCCGACCGGCGCGGGGCCGTCATCCGCCCACACCAGCGTGACCAGCGAAGGGCAGTGCTCCTCCAGGGCGCGGCCCCGGTCGGCGAAGGTCGCGTCGACGAAGAGCACCTTGGTCTCGCAGTCGTCGACGGCGTAGGCCATCTCCGCCTCGCTCCAGCGGGTATTGACCGGGTTCAACACGGCGTCGGCCCAGGGGGTGGCGTAGAGGTAGTCGGTGTACCGGTCGGAGTTGAGGGCCAGCATCGCCACCCGGTCGCCGGGTTCGACGCCGAGCCGGCGCAGGGCCCCCGCCAGCCGGGCCACCCGGTCGTGCTGCTCGGCAAAGGACCGCACCCGGTCGCCGAAGATGGTGGCGGGGGCGTCGGGGGTCTGCTGGACGGACCGGTGCAGCGCCTGGGTCAGGTACATCCTCGCTTGTGCTCCTCGTGGTCAGCCGGGCGGCGGGCGCAGCCCGCCGTCAATCCGGATGGTCTCGCCGTTGACGTACCGGTTCTCGATGACCGCCAGCACCAGGCGGGCGAAGTCGGCCGGATCGCCGGGGCGGGACGGGAACGCGATCTGCTCGTCGAGCCGGGCCCGGTAGCGCTCGGGCATGGTGCCGGCCAGCGGTGTGTCGAACAGTCCCGGGGCGATGGTCACGATCCGGATCCCCCACCGGGACAGGTCGCGGGCCGCGGGAAGGGTGAGGCCCACCACGCCCGCCTTCGACGCTGCGTAGGCCGTCGCCCCCGCCTGGCCGTCGTAGGCGGCGATGGAGGCCGTGGCGACGATGACGCCGCGCTGGCCGTCCTCGTCGGGATCGTTCTGGCTCATGGCCGCCGCCGCCAACCGGACCACATTGAAGGTCCCGGTCAGATTGATCCGCACGATCCGCTCGAACACCTCAAGGTCGTGGACGCGTCCGTTCCGGTCCAGTAGGGACTCGCCTCCTCCGACCCCGGCGCAGACGACGCAGGCCCGAAGGGGAGCGAGCGCAACCGCGGCCTCGACGGCGGCGGCGACGTCGGCGGCAGAGGTGACGTCGCCGGCGGAGAAGGTGCAGCCCGGCTGCCGGCCGATGGCCGCCCCTCGGCGCTTGTCACTGTCGGCTACCACGACCTTGGCCCCGGCCGACGCCAGCGCGGTCGCGGTGGCCGCCCCGAGCCCGGAGGCGCCGCCGGCGACGAACGCGCTCGCTCCTTCCAGCACCGGCCGCACGCTAGGGGCGGCCACCGTGTGGGACGGCGACGGTGGTGCAGACCAGCTCGGCTTCCCGGGCGGCCTTGCGCTCCTCGTCCCGGAACGATGGGGCGGAGCACAGGTACAGGGATCGGCCGTCGTCACCGCCGAGGGCGCAGGCGAAGACCGGCATCGTGTGCCGCACCTCGTCGACGATCTCCCCGCCGGGCAGGACCCGGATCGCCCGGCCGGCGAGCGCGTCGGCGATCCAGACGGCGCCCTCGGCGTCCATGGCGATCCCGTCGGGAATGACGCACCCCGAGCCGATGTACTCGACGAGGTCCTTCGTGTCGGGCGCCCCGAAGTCGGCCCACGCCCGCTGGTTGGTCAGCGCCCCGTCCGGGCCGATATCGAACCCGGCCATCCGCCCGCCGAAGGACTCGGAGACGACCAGCGTGCGCCCGTCAGGTGTGATCGCCATCCCGTTCGGGCACTTCAGGTCCTCACCCCAGACGGTCACCGTTCCGTCGGGGTCGACCCGGTAGAGGGGACTGCCCTCGATCGGGGCCAGGTTCATGACGTCGAAGCCGAACCCACCGACGTACGCCCGGCCCTCGCCGTCCACCACCATGTCGTTGATGGGCCACCCGGTCAGCCCGGACAGGTCGGCGTGCACGACGAGCTCACCGGACGGCTCCTGCCGGAGAAGCCGGCGGTCCTTCATCGAGACCACCAGCAATCGCCCGTCGGGCAGCCACCCGAGACCCGACGGCTGCGCCGGCACTTCGGCCACGACCTCAACCACCCCGTCGGGGGACACGGCGATGACCTCGTAGGCGTAGAGATCCGAAGCCCACAGCCGCCCGTCGTGCCAGCGCGGGCCCTCGAGGTAGTTCCGCCCCCCGGCGACGACCTTCATGACGCCATCGCCCCGAACAGCGTGAAGGCCACGACGAGGGGCTCCGGCCCGTCGTTGAACCAGGCGTGGGCGGTGCCGTTCTGGATGAGGCAGTCCCCGGCGGACAGCCGGACCTCGACTCCATCGTCGGTCTGCATCCGGCCCTCGCCGGCCACGACCACGATGAAGTCCGTCGTGGCGGTGGTATGCATCCCGGGGCGGCTGGGATCGAAGGAAGAAGCCAGGCCGGGCATCTTCTCCTCCATCTCGGCCATGGCCGCCTGGAGGTCGACGCCCGCCGGCGGTTCGTAGCTCATCCCTGGGGGCACGGTCAGGAACCCGCACCGGATCCCGCCCGGCCCCGGAAAGAAGGGGGTGCCCACCGGCGATGGCGGGACGTCGGTGACCGGCAGGGCCGGCGGGCCGTCGAGTTCCCAGGCCCGGTGGATGGCCGTCCCGGGCGGGAAGAGAGACAGTGTCACGGGCTCGACCGCCTCGTCGGCCAGCACGACCGACCGACCCTCCGGGTCGTGGCCCATCACCACGCGTCGGATCTTCATCGTCCGTTCCTTTCGTTGTCGTCGGGCGGGTCTGCGTTTAGCCGCGCATCATCTCGGCGAATGCCTCGAGCTCCCGGGGAATGTCGGGGCCGGCCGGCTGGTAGGCGATCTCGGTGACCCCGCTCTCCGCAAGGGCCGTCAGCTTCTCCCGCCAGGCGTCCGGGGTGAGGGCGAGGCCGAAGGCGGCGAGGAGCTCACCAGTGACGAATGGCCGGTCCCGCTCGTTCAGGCCGCACAGGTGGCCTTCGTGCAGCGCCAGGTGGCGGACCTCGGCCGGGATCTGCTGGTAGACGGCGGCCCACTCCTTCCCGTTGGGGAGCAGGTCGAGCTGGTCGAACTCGACGGCGAAGTGGAGCATCACCGCCGCGCCGTGGCCCGCGGCGGCCAGGACCCGCTCGGAACCCGGGTCCTCACCGTCTTCGAGCACGGTGCCGACCTGCAGCATGACGGACCAGTCGAATCCCGGTGTCGGCTGGAAGGCCGACAACACGCCGTCGGCCAGCTCCTTGGCCACCGCGATGCCCTTGGGTCCCTGGGCGGCGACCACGAAGGGGACCTCGATGGGGCGGGGTGGGAGGAAACCCGGGAAGTGCAGCATTTGGATGACGGCGCCCTCCCAGGTGGCCTGCTCGCCCCGCAGGAGGGCCTTCACCACCCGGATGTACTCGGCCACCTGCACCCATCGGATCGGCCGCTGCCCGAGGGAGAGGCGGCCGGTGAACCCCGAGCCGACGCCGATCATGACCCGTTCCGGCCCGGCCGCCGCCACCAGCGTGGCGATGGCCGAGGCCGTCGTCATTGGATGGCGCAAGGCGGGGACGAGCACGCCGGGGCCGAGCGCGATGCGGTCGGTCCGGTCGGCGGCCCGGCACAGCTGGGTCCAGACGTCGGCGCACAGCGCCGACGAGTCGTAGAACCACGCCCGCCGGTAGCCGAGTTGCTCGGCGATGCGGGCGTGCTCGGGGCTGTCCAGCGAGGTATGCAGGCAACACGACAGTTCGGGGGCCATCGGATCTCTCCTCGGGTTAGGTGCCGACCGTCAGGACGGCGTCGGCCAGCAGGACCAGCTGCTCGGGGTCGAGCTGGGGTCGCAGGTGCGGGATCCGCACCAGGTCATCGACCACGGCCCGGGCGGCGCCGGACAGGACCCGGCCGGTGCTGTCGCCCCCCGCGTAGGCGGCCAGCTCGTCTTGCCACTCGTCGTCCCGGCGCAGCACGGCCCGGCGGGTGTCGTCGGCAAGGTGAAGGCTCTCGGTGAGCGTGACACTGACGAGATCCGGATGTTCGAGGGCCAGCGTCGCGTACCGCCGGATCAGGTGGCGGCGGACGTCGGCCGCGCCGGTGCTCTCGGCCAGTGCCCGGAACGTCTCCAGCGTTCGCCACTCGGTGAACCGCGTGACCAGCGCCTCCAGGATCTCGGCCTTCGTCTCGAAGTGGCGGTAGACGGCGGAGCCGGCCATCCCCGCCTCGGCCGCCACCTCGTCGATGCCGGTGGCCAGGAAGCCTTTCTGGCGGAAGAGGACGGCGGCCGCACTCAGCAGGTGCTCGCGGCGGGTCACCGGAGCCAGCCCCGACCTGGGCGGGTCGTTGCCGCCGGGGTGATCAGGGCCGGCCGGCACCGGTGCGGCGGCCACGGCCAGCGCCGCCGCCGACAGGGTGTCGTCGAACTCCGGCCGGGGCAGCGTGGCCCGGTAGCGGTCGGCGCTGCCCACCACGGCGATGATGGCCCAGGCCAGCAGCTCCAACCTCTTCGGTTCGAGATCCTTCCGGACACCAGACAGCAGTTCGGCCACCCGGTCGGTGAACCACCGGAGCCGCCCGCGGACAACCCGGTAGGCGTCGGGTTCGAGGTGGCGGGCCTCGCGTTGCCACAGCAGCGCCGGCTGCGGGAAGTCGATGCCGACCGCCACCAGGTCGGTCAGCGCCCGCTCGAGGCGCGCTGCGGCGCTGCGGCCGGCCGGGTCGACCAGCGCCTCCCGCCACAGATCCTGCCCGGCGGTGAACACCCGCTCCAGGAGCGCCTGCTTGTTGCGGTCGTGTCGGTACAGCGCTCCGGCGGTGATCCCGGTGGCGGCGGCGATGTCCTCCATGCGAACGCCGTGGTAGCCGCGCTCGATGAACAGCGTGGTCGCCTCGGCCACGATCTGGTCCCGCCGGTCCTTCGGGCGCGACCGGGACGGGGAGGATGGTCGGGTCATGGCCGACATGGTCCCTCACCGCCCCCGGGCCAGCGAGGGAACAGCGCGGCGCCACCCCCACCAGACCAGCAGCAGGGGCGGCAGCGCGAGGAGGAACCAGCCGATCTGCCCACCGTCCGTCATCTGGGCCAGGACGAGGAACGGCGAGACCCAGCGCACCTCGGGGCGGGACGGCGCGCCCGCCGCCGGCGCGACTCCTTGCCCGCCACCGGCGGGGCCCGCAGTCCCGTCCGCCGACGGTTCACCGCTGGACCCGCCGGGAGCGTGTTGTCCGGGCGCGGTCTCGGCGGATCGGGATGAGCCGGAGGCCGTGCTGGTGCCGGCAGGCGTGCTCGTGCCGGCGGACCATTCGGGCACCGGCCCGGCCGGCGAGGGTCGCCCGCTGCCGGGCCCCGGGGTTTCGGGAGAGCTTTCCAGGTCGGGGAGTGCTCCGGCGACGGGGGAGGCCGGGTCGGACGGGGGGACGGCGTAGACGAGCGTGCGGGCGAAGCCCAGGACGAGGCGGACCCACCGTTCGGGGGCCGGCTGCCACAGCACCTCGAGGCCGGTGGTCTGGGCGGTGAGCTTGCCGTCGGGGGTCCGCTCCTCGACCGACTGCTGGGCGGAAATCCGCAGCCTGTCGCCGAAGGTGGCGCGGGCCGCCTTGGCCACGGCGGCCACCGCGTCGGTTCCCGGGTCGATCGCCTGCCCGGCGACGGTGACCCCTGACATGGTCAGTTCCGTCGACGTGACCAGACCGGACGGCGTGCCGTCCGCCTCCGCCACTCGGGTGATCTCGAGCGTGCCGATGCCCACGGCGCCGCCGGCCAGCCGAACCCCGTGGAGCGTGACCACCGAACGGGCCCGGACGCCGGTCGCCGTCGCTTCGGCGGTTGAGGTGGTGGACTGGCTGTCGACCGTCAGAGCGGGGCCTGTCCCACCCGGGACGCTCACGGAGGCCAGACCGGCGCTGGCCACGGCGTCCGGCCCGGCGCCGGAGCGGGTGTGGACCCGGGCCGGACCGGCGGCGCCGGCCGAAGGAGCGCCGCAGTCGGATTCGGGTGGGCCTTCGGGGTGGGCCGACTCGCAGTAGGTCGGCGTGGGGACTCCCAGCATCAGCCCGGCCGCGGCCCGGACGAGATAGCCGGGGTCGGCGAGCCCGGCCGCGCCGAGCGCGTGGGGAGAGTTATCAATCGAGGTGGACGTGTGGCTGGCCAGCGGCCCGAGCGGCCCAGGGATGCCCGCCTCCACCGAGAAGGCCCAGGCTTCGGCGCCGGCGGCGAAGATCGCCAGCGGGGGCCCGTTGACCGCGTCGCCGGCGGCGCCGGCGGCCGCAGGCGGCGCTGCCAGCGCCACGGCGCAGACCAGCGGAAGTAGACGCCGCCTCACCCGACCTCCTCGAGGGAGCGGGCGACGACCGCCCGACGGCCCGGCACGGCCCCGCCGAAGGAACGGGTAAGCGTGGCCGCCACGTCGGCCGGAGGGCCTGCGGCCACGACCTCGCCGCGAGCCAGGGCGTAGAGCTCGTGCGCCACGGACACCACCTGAGCCAGGTGCTGCTCGACGACCACGATCGTGAGGCCTTCGGCGTTGCGGCGGCGGAGGACGTCGTAGACCTGGGCGACCACCCGGGGAGCGAGGCCCAGCGACAGCTCGTCGATGAGCAGCAACTCCGGCCGCATGAGCAGGGCGCGGGCGATGACGAGCATCTGCTGCTCTCCGCCGGAGAGGGAACCGGCCGGCTGGGCCAGCCGGTCGCCGAGGACGGGGAACAGCCCGAGCACTTCGTCCCGGGCGATGCCGTCGTCGCCGGTGCGGCCCGAGAACGCAGCGACGGCGAGGTTCTCGGCAACCGTCAACGACCGCAGCAAGCCCCGCCCTTCGGGGACGAGTACCACTCCCGCTCGGACCAGCTGGTGGGGACGGAAGCCGGTGAGGCGCCGGCCGTTCCAGGTGACCTCCCCGGCCGCCGGCCGCACCGCTCCCACGACGGCTCGCAGCAGGCTCGACTTGCCCGCACCGTTGGGGCCGACCACCCCGACGATCTGGCCGGACCCGGCCTTCAGGCTGACGGCCCGCACCGCCCGGATTCCGCCGTAACGCACCTCGAGGCCGTCAACCAGCAGCATGGGCGACCTCCCGGCTCGCCTGTCCGTCGTCTTCGGCGACGCCGAGGTAGGCACGCCGGACCTCCGGGTGGGTCTGCACCTCGTCCGGCGCCCCCGAAGCGATCAGCCGCCCGAAGTCGAGGACGTCGACGCGGTCGGCCAGGGCCATGACCAACTCGATGTCATGCTCGACGAGCACGACCGTGATCCCGAGGCGGTCCCGGAGGGCGGCAACAAGCCGGGCGAGGCGGTCGGTCTCGTGGCCGGACAGACCGGCGGCGGGCTCGTCGAGCAGCAGCACCTGCGGCCGGGTCATCAGGCAGCGGGCCACCTCGACGAGCCGCTCGGTCCCGAACGGCAGGGTGCCCACCGGCTGGCGGGCGAAACCGCCGAGCCCGAGCGCCCGCAGCACGCAGGCCGCCTCATCGCGGCTGGCCCGCTCCGAGTGGCGGGTCGGCCGGGTGCGCAGCACGGCTCCCACCAGCCCGCGGGCCGAGTGGAGATGGGCCGCCATGAGGAGGTTCCGTTCCACGGTCTCGGTGGTGAACAGCAGCGGCGTCTGGAACGTGCGGGCCAGTCCCGCCGCCGCTCGACCCTCGGGCGGGACGGCGGTGACATCCCGGTCACCGACATGCACTGTCCCCCGGGTGGGCCGCGCAAACCCGGTGAGGACGTTCAAGCACGTGCTCTTGCCCGCTCCGTTGGGCCCGATCAGCCCGACGATCGTGGCCGGGGGCACGGTGACGGACAGGTCGGAGACGGCGGTGAGGCCGCCGAAGCGGACGGTCACGCCGTCGACCACGACGGAGGGCGCCGGGGGCCGGGCGCCCCACCGGGCGGCCAGCTCGTCGAGGGCGGCCGGATCGATGTCGCCACTCGCCACCGGCTCGTCGCGCCGGGAGCGCCGGGTCAGGAGCCCCGCCACCCCGGCCGGGGCGAGGGCGATGACGGTGAGCATGGCGGCGGCCAGCATGAACGGAACCCAGTTGCCGCTGATGCCGGCCGCCCGGGCCAGTTCCGGCGTGAAGGCGTAGGCCATCCCGCCGATCAGAGCGCCGGCCAGGTGGTCGATACCGCCGACGAGGGCGATCGACAGGATCAGCACCGACGGGCCGACGTCGAAGGTGAGCGGGGACAGCCGTTCCAGCAGCACGGCGTAGAGCACGCCGCCGATGCCGGCCACCACGCCGCTCACCACGAAGGCGGCGAGCTTGTAGCGGGCGACGTCGATGCCCAGCGACCGGGCAGCCCGCTCGCTGGTGCGGATCGCCGCCCACGCCCGCCCGACCGACGAGGACCGCAGCCGCCAGGCGGCCACGGCCAGCACGGCGGCCACGGCGGCCAGGACGAAGAAGAACGACCGGCCGGCGTCGAGATCCCAGCCGAACAGCCGCAGCGGTGGCGCCGCGTACCCTGAGCTGCCGCCGGTCAGTTCGCGGAACTGGAACACGAACCGTTGCACGGCCAGGGCGAAGGCGACGGTGGCGGCGGCCAGATGGAAACCGGACAGCCGCAGGGCGACGAACCCGACGATGACGGTGAACGGCACGGTGGCCAGCACCGCCACCGGGGCACCGAAGACGAACGGAATCCCGTAGTGGTGGTGCAGGGCCACGACGACGTAGGCGCTGATTCCCATGAACGAGGCCTGAGCCAGCGAGACCTGCCCCGTCCACCCGGTCAGGATCACCAGGCTGCCGGCCACGACGGCGTAGATCAGCCCCAGGTTCACCACGTACAGCCAGTACTCGGACAGGCCGAACGCGACCGCCAGTACCGCAGCCCCGGCCAGGGCGGCGCGGACCCGGCGCTTGGACCCGACCTCGGCCCGGGCCATGTTCATCGCGCCAGGTCCTCTTCGAGGCGCAGGGAGGCGTCGCGTCCGGAGCGGACAGCGAGGAACCCGACGATCACGACGAAGACACCGACGTCGGCCGCCCCCGGTCGGGACACCACCTCGGGCAGGCGGGCCTCGAGCACGCCGATGCCGATCCCACCGGCCAGCGCCCAGCCGAAGCTGGTCAGCCGGCCAAGCAACGCGGCGGCCAGCGCCTTCACCATCAGCGCCGGGATCTGGTAGGCGTCCATCACGATGGTGGGGCTGATGAGCACGCCGGCGATGCCCGCCACCGCCGTGCCCAGCACCCAGGCCAGCGTCCCGGTGGCCGCCGAATTGATGCCCACCAGCTCGGCGGTCTCGCGGCTTTCGGCCACCGCCCGCAGGGCCAGCCCCTGAGGCCTGAACCGGAGCAGGGCGGCGAGGAAGGCCACCAGCACGAGGGCCGAGGCCATCAAGGCGAGCGACTCCGTGGAGACCGGCGTGCCGAAGATTTCGACCTGCCGGCGGATGAACACCGGTTCGAGCCGGTAGAGCTGCTGGGTGCTCCACCCGAGAAGGACCAGCGCCTGCAGGAGCAGGCCGAGGGCCACCGTCATGATGACGGCGGACAGGCGCGACCGGTGCCTTACGAACCGCATCAGACCCCGATCGACAACGAGCCCGACGACGGCCGCCACCTCCAGGCTGAGGAGGATGGCCGTGGCGTAGTGCACTCCCAGGTCGTGAACCAGCGACCAGGTGACGAACCCGGTCAGCATGGCCACGGCGCCGTGGGCGAAGTTGACGATACGGGTGGTGCGGTAGATCAGCACCAGCCCCACAGCCAACAGGCCGTAGACGGCCCCCGTGCCGGCCCCGAGGATCAGCAGTTGCACGGCGACCTCACGGGGAATCCTCGCGGAGGAACGGCGTGACCGGTACGAACCGGCCGTTCTGGATCTGCAGCACGATGGCCTGGGCGGTCGGATTGTGAGGGCCCGGCCGGAAGGTGACGTCGACGCCGAGACCGGGCAGGCCGTTGGTGACCCGGTTCATGGCGTCGAGGTACCGGGCGCGGGTCACGTTGCGGCCCAGGGAACGGATGGCATCGACCGTCAAGAGCGCACCGCCGTAGAAGCCGGGCGTCTGCGACCACCACGCATGGCTCGGGTAGTAGCTCTTGGTGCGCTGCAGGTACTCGGTGATGAAGGCGTTGTTCGTCGTGTCGGGCGTGTGGTTGAGCGACATGGTGTAGTGGCCCTGGGCCGCCGCTCCGCCGTATTTCGGGATGAGGTCGATGTAGGTGTAGACGAACGAGCTGAACTGCTTGGGCGGCTTGTACCCGAGGTTGTTGGCCGCGGCGAAGCACTTGATGACCGTGGCCGCGTCGAGGGCGAGGAACACGGTCTCCGGCCCGCTGGTCTGCATCTGCACCATCTGCGGCGAGCAGTCGGCGTCCTGGAAGTTGATGCGGGCCTCTCGCACGATGGACACCCCGTGTTCGGCGGCCGCGGCGCGGAACGCCTGGCCTGACTCCGCCGCGGCCTCGATGTCGTCGAGCACGATCATGCCGGCGGTCTTGGCGCGCAGATCCCGGCCGGTGAAGCGGGCCATGAGCCGCGCCTGGTTCGGACCTGAGGCGCCGATGGGAAAGACGAGCGGGCTCTCGAAGTCGTCGGGGTTCAGCCCGACGGAGTTCCCCACCGGGATCTGGCGCTCGAGCAGGTAAGGGAGCGCGCCCTGCGACCCGGCCGCGCTGCCGTCGGCCATGACGATGAACACCTTGTCGCCGTCGACCAGCTTCTTGGCGCAGGCCAGGCCCCGTTCGCCAGAGAAGGCGTCATCGCAGAAGATGAATTCGAAGCGGCGGCCGTTGATCCCCCCGTTGTCGTTGGCGAGCCGGAAGGGCGTCTGCAGCGCTTCCAGCCAGGGCCGGCCGTACGGCCCGATCGGGCCCGACAGCGGCAGGATGGCGCCGATCTTGATGGTGTCGGCCGTCACGCCGACGTCGGAGTTGTCCGGCCCGGCGTTGGACGGCCCGGGCGGAGGGGGCGCCTGCGGCGAGGGTGCCGGTGTTCGGGACGGGCCGCCCGCCACCGGGTTGGTTGAAGCGGTCGGCCCAGCCGGAGCCGGTCGGGCACCCGGACGGGGCGCCGCCGGGCTGCCAGGCGGCGGCGGGGCCGGGACCGGCGTGGTCCCGCCGCCCGCGGAGGTCGATGACACCGGCGCGGCGGCGTCGTCGTCGGCCGGGAAGGAGGGAGCCGGGCCGTCGCCCCGTGCGCCCACGAAGCTCCCAGTCTCGGCGAAGCCGCCCCGAGCGGTGAAGGCGTCCGGCTGCTCGGCCACGGCGCATCCGGCAGTGAGCACCGCGCCCAACACGGCCATGAGCACACGCTGACTGCGGCTGGTTGTCACACCCCTGTCCTCCCCAGTGCGTTGCCCCGAGCTCGAAAGTAGTGAATCACCACTTCTCATGTCAAGGGCTCGACCTTCGACGTACACTCCTCTCTACCGCTATTCTTTGACGCATAAGTAAATGGTAGTTCTGACCATTGGAGCATTGAGATGCCCTGCATCGTCTACGAAGACGCGGGAGACGGCGTCGCCCGAGTGCTGCTCGACCGGCCGGAGCAGCGCAATGCCCAAAGCCCCCGCTTGCTCTACGACCTGGACGCAGCCTTCCTGCGGGCGGCCACCGACGAAGGCGTCCGAGTGATCGTGCTGGCCGCCGCCGGGACTGACTTCTCGTCGGGCCACGACCTGAAGAGCGAACTCGAGCTTCCCGGGCCGCCCACGGCCACATTGACCGGGCCGACGTCCGAGCGGGGCCCGGCCGAGCGACAGTTCGCTTTCGAGTGCGAGGCCTATCTGGGGCTGTGCCGGCGGTGGCGGGAGATTCCCAAGCCGACGATCGCCGAGGTCCAGGGCCGGGTGATCGCCGGCGGCCTGATGCTCATCTGGCCGCTCGACCTCGTGGTGGCCGCCGACGACGCCGTGTTCTCCGATCCGGTGACCGCGTTCGGCCTGAACGGCGGCGAGTATTTCGCCCACGCCTGGGAGTTCGGGGCCCGCAAGGCCAAGGAACTGCTCTTCACCGGCGACCACATCACCGCCACCGAAGCCAAAGCCCTGGGCATGGTCAACCACGTCGTGCCCGCCTCCGAGCTGACCTCGTTCACCATGTCCCTGGCCCGGCGCATCGCGACGCGACCACCCCACGGCCTCCGCCTGGCGAAGATGAGCGTGAACCGCTCGCTCGACGCCCAGGGGCTCCAAGGTGCCATCGACGTGGCCTTCGCCCTCCATCAGGCGGGCCACGCCAACAACCTCGTCCGCTACGGAGATTTGGTGGATCCGACCGGGTACGAGGCCATTCGGGCCGGAGCCCGCGCTGCGGCGCGCGGGCCGTCCGTCCCATGAACGGCTACCGTTCGCCCTGGCTCGACGAGGATATGGAGTTCCTGGCCGAGACGGCGGCGAAGTTCGTCGCCGCCGAGGTCGTGCCCCACTTCGACCGCTTCGACCAGCAGCGCCGACCCGACCGTGACCTGTGGTACCAGGCCGGTGCGCTCGGACTGCTGTGCTGTTCGATCCCCACCCGTTACGGCGGTGGAGGCGGCACCATCGCGCACGACCTCATCGTCTTCACCGAACACGCCCGGGCCGGCGACACCGGATTCGGAACCGGGAACGCCGTGCACAGCGGCGTGGTGGCCCACTACCTACTGGCTTACGGCACCGAGGAGCAGAAGCGACGGTGGCTGCCCCGCATGGCGTCCGGCCAGATGGTCGGAGCGATCGCCATGACCGAGCCCGGCGCCGGCTCCGACCTGAAGAGCATCACGACCCGAGCGGTCCGTGACGGCGACCGCTACCTGGTGTCCGGGACCAAGACGTTCATCAGCAACGGGTCGAGCGCGGATCTGGTGATCGTCGTGGTCAAGACCGATCCGGCCGCGGAGGCCAAGGGCATCTCCCTGGTGGTCGTCGAAACCGCCGACGCCGTCGGCCTCACCCGCGGCCGGGTCCTCGACAAGCTCGGGATGCACGGGCAGGACACCGCCGAGTTGTTCTTCGACGACGTTTCCGTGCCCGTCCATCACCGGCTCGGTGCCGAGGGCACTGGTTTCGCCATGCTGAGCGAACAGCTGCGCCAGGAACGGCTCATCATCGGCGTCACTGCGGTGGGCGCCATGGAACGGGCCCTGGTCGAGACTCTTGCCTACGTGAAGGAACGCCGGGCCTTCGGCCGTTCGCTCTTCGACCTGCAGCACGTCCGCTTCGAGCTGGCCGAGTGCGCCACGCTCGTCCACGCCGGCCGCGTCTTCGTCGACGGCGCCATCGCACGCCACCTCCGGGGAGACCTCGACGCGGCGACGGCCTCGATGGCCAAGTGGTGGCTCTCGGACCTGCAGAACCAGGTCGTCGACCGCTGCCTTCAGCTCTTCGGCGGCTACGGCTACATGCGGGAATACCTGATCTCCCGGCTCTACGTCGACGCCCGGGCCCAGAAGATTTACGGCGGGCCGAACGAGATCATGAAGGAACTGATCGCCCGGTCCCTGTAGATTTCGGTTGAATCACGGCCGGTAACCGAGCGTCAACATTCGAGGTGCGATTCCTCGAGGTCGAGCTCTCGCTCGAGGCGGTGCATCACGTCGTTGCTGATGTCCCCTGAGTTGCGGAGGGCCAGGACCGTCTGGCGTTCAGCGGCGTAGAGCCGTCGCAGGACGCGCTGGTGGGCCCGCGAGCGGTCCTCGTAGCCGTCGTCATCGATCTTCCCGGCCCGGGCGGCGAAGCGGCGTTTCCGCTGCTCGTACTGCAGGCGGACCTTCTCGATGGTGTCCTCACTCGCCCACCCTTCCGCGGCCAGAGCCACCAGCTCCACCAGCGCCGCCTTGCTGGCCGCCAGGCGAGCGGTCAGCTCCTCGTGTTCCTCATCGTGGCCGTCACCGGTCACGCCGAGCCGCCGGGCGAGGGCCGGCAGGGTGAGCCCTTGGAAGACAACGGTGACGAGAACCACGGCGAAGGTCACGAAGACGATCAGGTCGCGGCCGGGAAGCGCGGCGCCGGCATCGGTCTCCAGTGGTATGGCCAGTGCTGCAGCCAGCGAGACTGCACCGCGCAGACCGCTCCAGGCGATGACCACCCGCGGCGCCGCTCCCATCCGGCGAGCCCGCTGCTGCGGACGCCGATCGACGGCCCGCAGGACGTAGGGCGTGGTGAACAACCAGACGAACCGGACCGTGATGACCGCGACTGCCACCAGGGCGGCGGAGCCCATCAACTGTGCCGGTGATCGGACGGTGAGGTCATCGAGGATGACCGGCAGTTGCAGTCCGATCAGGATGAACAGGGTGGCGTTGAGAAGGAACGTGAGGATCTCCCAGACCGCGAAACCCTGGAGGCGTGTCGACGGCGACGTCACCTGCGGCGCTCGCCAGCCCAGATAAAGACCGGCGGCGACCACGGCCAGCACTCCGGAGAGGTGCAGCTCCTCGGCGGGAAGGAAGGCGGCGTAACCGGTGGCCAGGGTGATGGTGATCTCGGTCGGTGGATCGTCGAGTCGCCGGCGGATCTCTCCGATCAGCCATCCCACCGCCAGCCCGATGGCGACTCCGCCTGTGGCCGCGACGATGAACTCGAGAGCCGCCCCGGCGAGGGAGAACCCCCCGGCCGTGGCTGCGCCGAGGGCGACGCGATAGCCGACGAGGGCGGCAGCGTCGTTGACGAGGCTCTCCCCCTCGACCAGGTTGACCACCCGCCGGGGGACGCCCAGGCGACGCATGATGGCGGTGGCCGCCACCGGGTCGGTGGGCGAGACGATGGCGCCAAGGACGAAGGCCATGGCCCAGGACAGGTCGAGGACGGCATGCGAGAGGGCCGCCACCGCGGCCATCGTGGCCAGAACGAGACCGATCGACGTCAACGACAGGGCGCGGGCATCCGCCCGCAGTGCCCGCAGGTCGGAGAAGAACGCGGCCACGTAGAGCAGCGGGGGCAGAAACACCAGCAGGACCAGCTCGGGATCGAGCTCGACGCGTGGGCTGCCGGGGATGGCCCCGATGACCAGCCCACCCAGCACCAGGACGATGGGATAAGGAATCCCGAGCCGGCTGGCCACGGCGTTCAGGCCGGCCACCGAGATCAGCAGGGTGGCCAGGACGATCTCGAACCCTTCCATGCCTCCATCATCGCGGGCTGGGGGCTGGTTCGAAGAAGTGCCGCTCCTGCCATCCCTTCGGTGAAGCGTGAGCCCTTCCACAGACGGGTACATACGGAAGACCTCGAACCCTGAGCGGCGACAAACTCCCGGTTCCCTTCAACCGGGGGTTTGCCGCGTTTGGCTGCAGCGCTCTCCCGGGTCAGGTCTCGGTTCCGGGTGGCGGGGCGGGGCCAGCGGGCGTCTTCCCGACCGGAGTGGCGGTGGCGAGGGCGTCGCCGTTGCGTCGCTGGTGCGTTTTGGCAGCGTCGGCGCTGGGAAGGAAGTCCTGGCAGCGGAAGAGCTCAGAAGGTGCGGGCGGCACCGTCAGCGAAGCCTGAATGGCACAGGCGCCGACGGCGGTGTGATGACCTCAATACCGGCCCGGGCTCACGGGCTCTCTTCGCCGAAGGGGACAACGGCGTCCACCCGACGACCGAGCGTGGAAGACGGGGGAGGCCGAGGTGGCAACGGAAGCGAAGCTGGCTCGTCCGCCGGGGATCACGGGCTCGGATCTCTCCATCGGCAGCGGACGGGTTCAGGTGCTGGAATCCTGCCGCGGTGTCTGGCTCTTCGACATCGGGCAGCGGCGGTTCTGTCGCGTGTTGCCTGGGCAACGTCCGCCGCCGGCCAGCGACTGGAGCCACTTTGACGAACTCGAGATCGATCCAGACCGCGGCTGCTTCGCGGTCACGGTGGGCCAAACAGGCACGCCAATCCTTCGGTCCTGGTTCCATGTTGGTGAGTGCCTCTTCTGCTCCCAGCCACTCCAACCGGGGCCGGAACGCGGGCCAGCCGAGAGGGAGGAGAGCCGATGACTCGCAGCGATCCGTCTCACGAAACTGCCCGGGAGGGCCACGTCGCAGCATTGCGGGAGCTTCACCTGGCGCTGCGACGGGCACACGAGGCTCTGCGCCACGCCCATCACCTGCTGGCGCCATTTCATGCCGCGTTCAACGGCGTTCGTCCTTTCCCCCGGTCCCCGAAGCAGGTGGCGTCACCGTCGCGCCTCGGCTTCACCGCCGACCGGAGCAATTCGACGTTTCGCTTTGCCTTCGTGGTCCCGGGCCCTGAATCCAATGCGATGGAGGACCTTCGAGCCGACTTCCGTACCCATGTCGCTCACATCCAGCTCCTCAAGGAGGAGAACCGGCACCTGTGTGACACCGTGGGCCGCATGATCGGCCAGCGGCGCACGAAGGGCTGGCCGACTTCCTGAGCGTGACCCGCCCGGCGCCGGTTCCGTGAACGGCGACGGAGGCGCCGCGTCCGTGAGGGGGACTCGATGAGCAACCGGTTCAACCGCTGTCCGGCCAAACTGGGAGGTTGGCAATGCGCGCTGGAGTATGCCCACGACGGCTCCCACGTCTTCCCCCACGGCGGGTCTCCGACAGCCGCTGTGGATGGCGTCGACATCGAGCCGGAAAGCACGCTGCGGCTCCTCGAGTTGCTCGGCGAACAGCTCTGGCAGGCTGACCGCCAACGTATGAAGGAGCTGCTCTCACGAACCTTCGACAGCGATGGCCACCGTGAGCTTGGCGACCAAGGCGGTGCTGGCTACTGGTGACCCAGCGGCGCCCAGGGCGGTAGCGCACGACGAGCATCGGACTCCCTTCACGACACCTTCGAGGAGTGCCCATGGTCCACGTCGGCGAGACCCAAGACCAACGTGCAGCAGCGCTGCGACGACTCTACGTCGCATTGCAGCGAGCGCAGAATGCCCTCTGGGAGGCGCATGATGCCTTGCGGGCCGTGCTGTGCACCCGTCATCCGCCGGAGAAGCGCCCAGGTGGTGCGCCGATGCGGTCGACCCGCACCAGCGTGTGGGAAGCGCTGATCGACGCCGAGCTGAAGCACGGCTCCCGAGTGCCAAACGTGCTGTGGTTTCCGCACCGGCTCGACGCGCATCTCCAGCATCTCCGCCAGATCAGGGACGACAACCGTCGCCTCTGCATCCACGTCGGCAGACTCCTTCGGATCTGCAACGCCGAAACCCAAGCACCGCACCGGACGGGAAGTACACAACTCCGCGCCCTCGCCCATCGGCTCCGCCCCAAGGCGCCGTCCCCATCTCCTCGCGCCCAAGAGGGAACGGGCGCGGCTTCCCCGCCGACTGCAGTGGGCCCCAACGACCGTCGGCGAGAAGTCCTCGCCCTGAATGCCCTCCACCCCGAGTTGCAGGCAAGAGTCATGACGGCAACCGCCCACGCCCCGATCCGGGTTGTCGAACGTTTCCAAGGAGAAGCCGGGGAGGAATTCGAGGTGTTTGCCGTGGCGGGCGACGAGTTCGTCCACATGTCCTTGAGCCTGCGGCCCGACGGATCAGTGGCGGAGACCACCCAGACTGCGCTCCGAGCAGAAACGGAGGTGGTCGCCGTCGGCACCGATCACGCCACGGTCCGCATCCCCGACGACGTCGTCGCCGTGCCCCTGGAGATCGCCTCGGCCATTCGTGAAACCAGCGGTCAGGGCCGGTAACTCAAGCCGTGACTTTCGGTATTTCGAGGTACGCGGAAATGATCTCCCGTCCTCGGAGATAGCATTCTTTTCTGTGCGTCGACCTGGCTGGCGTGCCGAGCCCCTAGGCGTCAGATTTTGGTCTTCCCAGGGCGCCGATTGAGCTTGAAGTCACGCGCTGAGCCGCGAGAAGAGCCGATCTCGCCGGTACGCACTTCGCTGATGATTCGCCCGTTGGCGGGGCCGAAGACGAACCGTCCGAGCGCTTCTCGAGCGGCGGCCGATGCCCCTTCCGCCTTGGTTGCGGTGGTGCGTTCCCGCCGTCGGGTCGTCATCACAGGGCAGACCCGGCTCGCCGCTCGCCGGCCGTACCCGATGCCGAAGCCGCCACAGCGTGCTCGGCTTCTACGAGGTGCTTGTCGCTCTCCTGGACGAGACGATCGACCAGGTCGGCGGCGATCAAGGCCAAGCCCCGCCGGCAGGCAACGGGGAGCCGTTTGTCCCCGGCCAATTCTCGGCCGCTGCGAGCGACCCGTTCGGCTTCGGACCGGAACACCGTGAGGACCATCTCCGGATCCCAGGCGTGATAGCCAGCCACCCGTTCGTAGCGATTCAGCTGACCCTTGAGCGGACGGGCATCAGCGACGAGCTGTTCGAGTCGATCACCGGCCCGGTGCAGCAGGTCCCCGACGCAGAGGAGGTGTTCCATGGCCGTGGCCGCGTCCATCCACGGACGTCGGCCGAGATCGGCCGGGTCATCGCTCCGGTCGACGATGCTTCGAAAGCGCTCGGGCAACGAGCGGACGGCTGACGTGAGCGACGGTGCAACCGGATCGGACACGCTCGCGTCAGATCCGACGGCTGCTTCAGTGTGGGCGGGAGGCGCTTTGACGAGGGGCACCGTTGCCTCCTCTCCCCGGGTTCTCAGCCAGCCGCTCCGAGGAGCCCATCCGGCTGACTGCTGAGGACAATTCTCTGCCGCTCGTTGCCAAACAACGAGGGGTATTGGGCAATCATCGACGGCTTTGTCGCCCGCCGCGGGATGGCGGGCTGCCACAGTCTTCCAGCCCGCAATATATGGTTGGAGCGGACCATTACTTACAATAGGTGTCAAGCGTTAAGGCAATATCGTCCGAAGCCGCTTTGTCGCCGGCTGGGCCGTGGCGCTCCTCGAACGTGTGCAGCAAGGCCCGCTGACCCGCCTCCCGAAATACCCGAGGGGATCAAGAACGTCCTTCGCTACACCGACATCCCGGGGGGCCCCAAGGCGCCGTCGGCCCCGCCGACACAGCCGGCTGCGGGCATTGCGTATCTGAGTCGGTCAACGCGCCCTCGATGCCGCGGTAGTCGTCGTTGCTCGTTGTCGCTGAGGCGCCGCGCGGTGCGACCGCCGGGGCCTTAGCCGCGCCGCACAGAAGCCCCGGTAGGCAGAACTACGAGGACACCAGCTCGACGTGCCGGGGGCGGATAAACGTCGACCGGGCGCCACGTAGCGAGTCAGCCCGACCACGAGGCGCGTGCTCTGCTCCGGGGGCGGGGATTGGCAACCGTTGTTGCCGGGTACGGAGCAGCTAGCTGCCTGCGGGGCAGGATTGATCGGAGAAGTGATGGGTTCGGTTCTGAGGGAGGTCGCCGCCGCGGCGGACGAGGTGGCCACCGATCAGCGGCGGGTGGCTCGCCGAGCCCGGGAGATGCAGCGCCAGCGGGATCTGGGATGGTCGTGGGGCCAGATCCTCGACCGTGAGGCGGCGCCGAGCCTTCTGGAGCTGCTGCGGCGCAGCGGCCGGCGTGTCGCCAGCGCCACCGCCTGTGTGGCCCAGACGCTGGTCTCGGGACTGAGCCAGGAGGGTGAGTCTCGCCGGCAGATCGGCCGGCGTCTCGGTGTCACCCACCAGCGCGTGACGGCGATGCTCAACGGGGCGCGTCGCTCCGGACGCCGGTAGCCGTGTCCGTCGGCCGGTAGGGGGCGGCCATGCTGCTGGACGTGGCGGTATGCCTGCCGCAGGAGTCGGAGACGGTCGGGGTGATTCGGGCCATCGTGCGCCACGCCCTTCACTCCTTTGGCGTAACCCAGGAGTGCATCGACGACATCTGCCTGGCCCTGAGCGAGGCCTGTACCAACGTCATCGACCACGCCGTGCCCGGTGACGAATACGAGGTGCGGCTCGAAGTCGACGAGCGGGAGTGCGCCCTCAGCGTCAGGAACACCAATCACGGTTTCGACGCCCGGGCCCTGCGCGGCGCCATGCCGGATGCCTCATCGCCCCGCGGGCGGGGTGTCGCCATCATGCGGGCCGTCATGGACCACGTCGACTTCAGTTCCGAACCCCAAGCCGACACGATGGTCCGTCTCGTCAAGGCGCTGGCGATTAAAGGCGACAGCCTGTTGGACAGACTGCGGAGGACCAGAGAGAGCAGCGGCTGACTCGCGTCGGCGCCGCTGCTCTCCCGGCCTCAGACTGTGAACGCAGTCAGCCGGCCGCGATCTTGCCGGCGTGCTGCTTGGCGTGGTCCTGCAGCTTCGC
The DNA here is from genome assembly GCA_040756995.1 of Actinomycetota bacterium. Taxonomy (GTDB): domain Bacteria; phylum Actinomycetota; class Acidimicrobiia; order IMCC26256; family BP-133; genus BP-133. The sequence continues at coordinate 457,100 of JBFLYK010000001.1, forward strand.
CGGGAGGGGGGCGTAGCCCAGGCTGTCGGCCTTTTGCTGGCCAGCCCCCAGTCCGTGGTCGAGGAAGGCCTTCATCGTGTCGTACTTTCCTTTGGCCAGCTTCGTCGGAACGATGAGGTACGAGACGCTCGAGATCGGATAGGCGTTGCCGCCGGGGTTGTAGTTGATCTCGACGGTCCCGTCCGGCTGTGCCTTGGCTTGGTCGAGGGCGGCGGTGACGCTGGCGGCGTCCGGCGGACGGAAGGCCCCGCCCCCGTTCTTCACCAGGGCCTCGGCCAGCTTCTTCTCCTTGGCGAAACCGTGCTCGGCGTAGCTGATCGCGCCGTTGGTGGCCGCCACCGCGTCGGCGACGCCCGACGACCCTTCCTTCCCCTGCTGGCCGGCATCGGTTGGGAACTGCTCGGTGCTTCCGCCCTTCCACTCGCCTCCGCCGGCGGTCTCCAGGTAGCTCGTGAAAATGCCGGAGGAGCCCGACTTGTCGGAGCGGACGAACACCTGGATCGCCAGATCGGGGCCTGGCGAGCCGTTGTCGGCGGCAATGGCCGGGTCGTTCCACTTCTTGATCTTCCCCGAGAAGATCTTGGCCAGGGTCGGCCCGGAGAGCTTCAACTTGGCCAGGCCGTCGACCTTGTAGACGATGGCGAGGCCGCCGGCCGTCTCCGGGACGTAGACGAAGTCGCCGTATTTCGCCTTGAGCTTCGTCACCTCGTCGGGTTTGGCGGGCCCGTCCGAGGCGGCGAAGTCGACTTCGCCGTTGATCAGCTTGCCTCGGCCGGCGCCTGATCCCACGCCTTCGTAGGCCACCTGGTTGCCGGTATCGGCACTCCACTGCTGGATGATCTTTTGCGCGAAGGTTGAACCGGCTCCCTTCACCGGATCGCCTGCCCGGGCCGTCGGTCCGGTCGCAAAGACCAACCCGGCGAATGCCAGAACGGCGACCAGTCTCGATCGCTTCACGTCCACTCCCTTCTTCGCCTCGGACCAGAACGGGTTCCAACGACAGCGGCGAAGGTACTTCCCTGGGCGCTGAAGCGTCAGTGAACTCTTTCCATTGCGCACCCGTCCTCTCCGTAACGGTAGGGATGCGCGCCGGGGGATCCCCCGAACCGCCCGGGGTGCCATACCGACCTTCGGGACGGAGGCGGCGGACCGTCGGGGGGCGCCGCACCCTCGACATCCGGTCGAGGTGAACAACAGATGCAGACGCAGGAATGGGCGCTTCGGGAACGAAAGGTTCAGAGCCACTTGATTCGTGCCGAAAGACGCGAACCGTCCCCCCCGGCGGAAAGGGGTCCTGTTGCTCAGCGACCGTCGCTTCCTGTCGCTCGCCGTTCGTTCCCGTGCGGTCCGGCTCGGAGCCGTGCTCGGAGTCCTCGCCCTCGGCATGACTGCCGGTCCGCCGCACCTCTACGGCGTCCCCGCGCCTGGGGCCGCAGGAGCTCTGGATCCGGTCAGGGAGAGCAGATCGTCAAAGTCGCTGGCCCGCACCGAGCCGTCCGTGACCCGGGCCGCTCAGGAGCAGGTCGACGGTTCGTACATCGTGACCCTGGAACCGGGGAGCGACCCGCCGGGAGAAGCGCGTGGGTTGGCGGGCGCCCATGGCGGACGGGTCCGCCACGTCTACACGCACGCCCTGCAGGGCTTCTCCTACGAAGGTTCGGCCGAGAGCGCCGCCGATTTGGCCCGCGACCCCAGGGTCCGCAGCGTGGTCCCCGACCGGCCGGTGGCCGCCACCGCCCAGACCGTACCGACCGGCGTCCTCCGTGTCGACGGTCCGCTGAGTGGCACGGCCTCCGGTGACGGTTCCGGCTCGGTCGACGTCGACATCGCCGTGCTCGACACCGGGATCGATGTGGATCATCCCGACCTCAACGTGGTCGGTGGGGTGAATTGCTCGACCGGCTCGGGCTACGACGACGACAACGGGCACGGGACGCACGTCGCCGGTACGGCGGCGGCCATCGACGACGGCGCCGGCGTGGTCGGCGTCGCCCCCGGTGCCCGGCTGTGGGCCGTGCGCGTCCTCGACAGCCGCGGTGCGGGGGCCTGGTCGTCGGTGATCTGCGGCATCGACTGGGTCACCGCCAACGCATCGGTCATCGAGGTGGCCAACATGAGCCTCGGCGGCTCGGGGGACGCCGGTCACTGCCGCGACGGAGGGCTCCGGGAGGCCATCTGCCGGTCGGTGGCGAGCGGCGTCACCTTCGCCGTCGCGGCCGGCAACGAGTCCGCCGACGTCGCCCGCCACGTGCCGGCGGCGTTTCCCGAGGTGATCACCGTGTCGGCCCTCGCCGACTTCGACGGCCTCCCCGGCGGCCTCGGCGCCGCCACCTGCCGGTCCGACCAGGACGACACCTTCGCCGACTTCTCCAACCACGGCGACGGCGTCGACCTCATTGCCCCGGGCGTATGCATCACCTCGACGTGGCCGGGTGGCGGGAACCGGACGATCAGCGGCACCTCGATGGCATCTCCCCACGTGGCGGGGGCGGCAGCCCTCTATCTCTCCGACCACCCTGGGGAGTCCCCGCTCGCCGTGATCGGCGCTCTGCAAGCCATCGGCAACCTTCTCTGGAACCCCGTCGGCGATCCCGGCGGCACGAAGGAGACGCTCCTCAACGTCGACGCGCTGGCCGGTACGACCATTCCCGGTGTGCCGCCTCCCCCGACGCCGCCGCCACCGACCGAGATCGCGCTGGAGGCCGAGGGCCACAGGTTCCGGTCCCAGCGGTGGGTCGACCTGACCTGGAGCGGCGCGTCGGGCCCGTTGGACGTGTTCCGCAACGGTGCACTGGTGATCGCCGCCACTCCCAACGACGGGGCGCAGACCGACGTCATCGACTTCGACGGCAGCGGCTCGTACAGCTACCAGGTCTGCCAGATCGACACCGGCCCCTGCTCCAATACCGTGACCGTCACGTTCTAGGACTGGCTACCCCGTGTCTCGCCGCCTACCCATGAAGAAACTTCGACGATCGACGTGCAGGCGTCCATGAAGGTCCGGACGGCGGCACGGCGGTCGTGGCGGCGGCGAGCCACGGCGAGTCGGCTGGGAGAGAGCCCGCTGACGGGCCGGCAGACGATACCGGGCCGGGCGTAGATCCGGGCGTTGCCGGCGGCGAGGAGGACCACGCCGGCGCCGGCGGCGACCAGCTCGAAGGTCTCTTCGGCGTTGTGGGCTTCGGCCGCGATGTGGACGGGCGACCCGACGGGCCGGTGGTCGAGGGCCAGCCAGAAGTCCCGCGCCGGTCCCGCCGCTACGGGCAGGGCGATGAACGACTCGGCCAGCAACCGCTCGAAGGGCACGACGTCCAGGGCGGCGAGGCGATGGTCCTCCGGAAGTGCCACCCAGCGGTCCTCGGTGAACAGCACCGTGGTGGAGAGCCCGGCGTCAGCCGGCACCGGCAGCCAGAGGAAGGCCACGTCGGTGGACCGGTCGGCCAGCCCCGCCGTCGGGTCTCCCCACGGGCAGAGCCGGGGCAAGAGACGCCAGCCCGGCCGGCGGGTGGCGAACTCGACGGCGGCGCGGCGTTGGAGATCGCGCCCGATGCTCGTCTGGATGCCGACCACCAGCACCGAGGCGGCATCGGCGGCGGCGTCGTGGCAGGCCCGCAGGGCCTCCTCCCAGGCGACCAGGACGCCTTCGGCGGAATCGGCCAGGGCCTTGCCGGCGGCGGTGAGCCGCACACTGCGCCGGTCCCGTTCGAAGAGCCGCACCCCGATCTGGTGTTCCAGCAGCCGGATCTGCTTCGACAGCGCCGGCTGGGAGATGAAGAGCCGTTCGGCGGCCCGGGTGAAATGGAGCTCCTCGGCGACCGCCTGGAAGTACCGCAGATCCCGCAGGTGCACGTCCATAGCCGAGTGTTATCACAGCTGATCTTGGACGCCGCTGCCGCCATGACTGATGATCGCCGGAAACACGGCCTTGGTGATGTCTCAAAGGGGAATCTTCAGGCATGGAGAAAGCGACGAAGGAGCGCTTCACGTTCGAATCCGGCGGCGAGACGTTGGTGGGCAACCTTTTCGTACCGGAAAGGGACACGGCGGTCGGCGTCGTCATCGCCGTTGGCCCGCTCACCTCCGTGAAGGAGCAGGCGGCCGGTACGTATGCCCGGGCGATGGCAGAGCGGGGGTACGCGGCGCTGGCCTTCGATTACCGGTACTTCGGCGAGAGCGGCGGCACGCCGCGACAGTTCGAGAGCCCCGATGCCAACATCGCAGACATCAAGAGCGCGGCGAGTGCCCTGGTCGCTGACGAGCGCCTGGCCGACCTGCCCGTCTTCGGCCTCGGCATCTGCTTCGGCGCCGGACCGATGATGCGGGCGGTGGCGGAGGACCGGCGCTTCGCGGCGGTCGCCGGGGTGGCCGGTGTGTACACCGACAACGAGAAGACCAGGTCCGCCATGGGCGCCGCCTATGAGGCGACGATCGAGCGCGGCCGAGCCGCCGAGCGGGCCTGGCAGGAGACCGGAGAGGCCGAGACCATCCCGGCCGTCGCGCCCGACGGCGGTGACGTCGCCATGCCGCTCCGGGAGGCATACGAGTTCTACGGAACGCGGCGCGGCCAGGTGGCGAACTACGTCAACGGCTACGCCGTCCAATCGTTCGCCTACAGCCTGCCGTTCGACGCCCGCCACGCCGCCGACGTGATCGAGGTGCCGGTCCTCGTCGTCCATTCCGAGACGGCCATGGCTCCCGATCTCGCTCGCGCCTTCTACTCGGCCTTGAAGTCACCCAAGCGGGAGCTCTGGCTCACGTCAGAAGGCCAGATCGACTTCTACGACGACCCGAAGCTGATCGCTCACGCCGCTGATGCCGTAGGCGAGTTCTTCGCCGCTGAACGGTGAGGACGAGGCCGTCAGCCGGACTCACCGAGGGGCGCGCTCGCCGGCCACGGCGAGCGTCATCCGGTCGAGTCGAGCCGGATCGCCGACCACCTCGAGTTCGGTGATCCGGCGGTCGTCGATGATCACCCGCAGGACGGCGAACAGCCGGCCCCGCGGGGCGACGACGATGCCCGGCTCGCTGTCGACCAGCGCCACCTCGGCCGCTTGAGCCCGCGCCGCGAAGACCGTCGTCTCGTCGGCGACCGCCCGGGCACCCCGGACCTCGGTGGCGGTCCCGCTCGGCACCGTGAAGTGGTCAGCCCGCCGCACCACGTCGGGCGCCAGCAATTCGAGCAGCGCCGCCAGATCGCCTCCCCGAGCCGCGGCCAGGAACGCCGCCACGACGGCCTGGTGCTCGGCCCGGCGGGACCCCTCGACTGCGGTTCCACCACGGACGCGTTGGCGGGCCCGGCTGGCCAGTTTCTTGGTCGCCACGGCCGACCGTTCGACCACCACGGCGATGTCCTCGAAGGGCACGGCGAACAGGTCGTGGAGTACGAAGGCGACCCGTTCCGCCGGTGAGAGGCGATCGAGGACCACCAGTAGCGCAAGGCCGACGGACTCGGCCAGCACAGCTTCCTCCTCGGGTTCCGTCACCTGCCCGGCGGCCGCCATCGGCTCTGCCGGAGCGACCGGCAACGGACGTTCCTTGCGCCGCCGGCGGCGGCGCAGCATGTCGAGACATACGCGGCTGGTCACCGTCGTCAGCCATGCGCCGAGGTTCTCGACCGCGCTCAGATCAGCCTGTTCCGCCCGCAGCCACGCCTGCTGCAGCGCGTCGTCGGCCTCGTCGAGGGACCCGAGCATCCGGTAGGCCACACCGCGCAGATGATCGCGGTGGGCCCCGAAGCGATCCGCCAGTCCTTCGTCGGCATTCATCGATCTGGTCACCTTTTCCGATCGGGGGACGTCAAGGGGGCGACGAACCACCCTCTTACCGTTCCTCGATCGGAGGTGACCATGTCTAGCGCGTACGTTGTGATCACCATCGTGGCCATCGCGGCCACCGGCTTCATCGCGGTCGCCGACCTCGTGCGGGCCGAGTTCGTTCTTGCCAACTGCGCCCGCGTCAGAGTGCCGGAATCGTGGCTCACCACGCTCGGCCTCCTGAAGGGAGCCGGCTCCGTCGGCCTGCTGCTCGGCCTCCTCGGCGTACCCCTCGTCGGGCCGGCGGCCGCGATCGGCCTGACTCTGTTCTTCGTCGGTGCCATCGCCACCCACCTCAGAGCCCGCAACTACGCCCTGCACTTCCCCGGCGCCTATCTCGTGCTCGCCTCCTCGTCCTTCCTACTGAACCTCGCCAGCTGACCGAGCGCGGCACTCCGCTTCCTGGTCAGCAAGGACGGGCGTCAGCGTTGCGCTACGGCCAGCCGCACCATCGGGCGCCCCCGCAGTTGCTGCACCCGGTTGATCAGCCAGAGGGCACCGGCCAGGCAGAGGGCGAACAGGATCTCCCGGGTGGCGAGCCCCAGGGAGTGCGGGACGAGCAGTTCGAACAACGCCTGCAGGGCCAGAACCAGCAGTTGCGCCACCGTGTCGTGCATCGAGGAGCCTTCTCGTCCGAGCGACCAACACCAGCAACTCTGACATCAATAGTGTCAGACGAGCAAGCGCTCGCCAATGGTGAACCTCCCTTGGCCGCCCGGTGCTGTGTCGATGAACTGTCGATAGAAGTTGGATCGATCATCGACAGCGGGCTCAGCACTTGGCCGCCCGTTTCTGAGCTTCGATCTCTTTCTTTTGCGCCTCGAGCTCGTTCTTCAGGCGTTCGCGCGTCGCTTTGTCGTCCCGATACTGCGACTCGATCCGCTGCTTCTCCGCTTCGATTGACTGTTTGGTTGTTTCGAATTGGGCGCAGGCGGTCAAGGTGGAGGCGCTTGTCGCCGGCGCCACCGGCGCGACGGTGGTCGAAGGCGCCGGCTCGGTGCTGGTCGTGGCGGCGGGCGGCGGCTGATTCTTCGAGTCGTCCCCAGCGAGTCCGGAAACGGCCACGGCCAGCAGGACGATGGCGATCGCCGCCACGCCGGCGAGCCACCCGGCGAGCCGGCGCCGGGGAGTCGCCCGCTCGGGTAGCCCGGGCCCGAGGATCTCCGTCCGTTCGGCGATCATCGGCTGTTCCTGGGTGGCCGCCGTTTCGGCGCCGCCCGGTATCCCGGCCGGCCAGCCCGCCGGCGGCGGGGCCGGGGGTGGCGGGGCGGCCAGGGTCGCGGCGAGGTCGGGCTTGGCCAGATGGCCGTGGACGGTGGCCGCCGTCGGCCGGGCGGCGGGATCGACGGCCGTCATGCTGGTGAGAAGAGCCGGCCACCGTTCGGGCAGCTCCGGCGGGACCGGTGGCGTCCGGGCCAACCGGGCGGCCATCATCTCCTGGGCCGTCCCGTGGAACGGTCGCCGGCCGGTGAGCGCCTCGAGGAGGACCAGCCCGAGCGAATAGATGTCGGCGGCCGGCGTGACGTCGCCGCCGCTGACCTGCTCGGGGGCGAGGTACGCCGCGGTGCCGGGCGTCTGGGCGGTGCCGGTGAGCCGGGTGGCATCGAGGAGGAGGGCGATCCCGAAGTCGCCGAGCAGGGCGCGCCCGTCCGGTGTCAGGAGAATGTTGGACGGCTTCACGTCGCGGTGGACGACCCGGGCGGAGTGGACGTGGTCGAGCGCGGCGGCGATGTCCGCGCCGAGGTCGCGCACCTCACCGTCGGGGAGTGGGCCGGCCGAGAGGCGGTGCGCCAGCGTCGGTCCGGCGACGAGCTCGAGCACCACGTACGGCTGGTCCCCGAGACTGCCGGCGTCGAGGACACGGACCAGGTTGCGGTGGTCGAAGCCGGCCAGGATTTTCGTCTCGGCCTGGAACCGCCGCACGTCGGCGGCCCCCAGCCGGAAGGCCTTGACGGCCACCTCGCGGTCGAGCCGGCGGTCCCGCGCCCGGTACACGTCGGCCATACCGCCCTGGGCCAGCAGTTCCAGCACCTCATAGCGGTCATCGAGAACCGCCCCGGGGCCGATCACCCCGTCATTGTGCCCCGAGCCGTGTCGACGGGAACTTCTAAGGGCCGACCGGGACGAGCAGGGCTTCCAGGATGGCCGGCAGGGTGGTCGGGTCGCCGCCCTTGGCGTGGAAGGCGTCGGCGCCGTGGCGCCGGGTCGTTTCGACGTAGGCCGCCGGCTCCAGCCCGGAGAGCACGACAATCTTCGCCCCGGGGGCGACCGCCCTGATCATCGGGAGCGCTTCCAGCCCGCCGATGCCGGGCAGGGCCAGGTCGAGGAGGACGAGGTCGGGCTGGAGATGGCGGGCCAGGGCGATGGCTTCCCGGCCGTCGTTGGTCTCGGCCACGACTTCGAAGTGCTCTTCCTCGTCGAGGACGAGACGCAGCAGGCACCGGACGGGGATGTCGTCCTCGACGAGGAGGACCCGGTGACGGCCGGTTGTCTCCGACGGGGGGACCGGGCCGGTGGAGGACCGGCCGGTCGGGTCGGCGCCCGGGTGTTGGGCGGCGGCGGCGGCGATCCATTGGCTGGCGGCGTCAGCCGGGAGTGGCGGACTCCACAGGTAGCCCTGGCCCCACTCGCAGCCCAGGGCGCGCAGCTCGTCGAGTTGCTCGGGCGTCTCGACGCCCTCGGCCACGGTGGTGAGGCCGAAGGCGTGGGCCAGGTCGACGACGCTGGCCACGATGGCCCGGTCCTGGCGGTCGCGGCCGAGGCCTTCGACGAAGGACCGGTCGATCTTGAGGACGTCGACCGGGAACCGTTTGAGGTAGGTCAGCGAGGAGAAGCCCGTCCCGAAGTCGTCCACTCCGATCTGGACGCCGATCGCCTTCAGGCGGTTCAGCGCTCGGGTGCTGGAGTCGCCGTCCTCCAGGAGGGCGCTCTCGGTGATCTCGAGGCAGAGCTGCGCAGGGTCCAGGCCTGAGGCGGCCACTGCCTCTTCGACCACTGCCGGTAAATCGGGAGCCAGGAGCTGGCGGGCGGCCAGGTTGACCGACACCGACAGATCGGCGAGGGCACCACCGGCCGACCGCCACGCCGCCACCTGCCGGCAGGCGGTGCGGAGCACGACCGCACCGAGGGGCACCACGAGGCCGGTCTCCTCGGCCAGGGCCATGAACTCGCCGGGAGGGAGGATGCCGCGCTGGGGATGGTTCCAGCGCACCAGGGCCTCGACACCCACGATCCGACCGGTGGTCAGGTCGACGACCGGCTGGTAGTGGACGAGAAGCTCGCCCCGCTCGATGCCCCGCCGGAGGGCGTTGGTCGTTTCGTGCCGGGCGAGGGCGAGCTCCCGGGTGCCGGCATCGAAGAGCTCGTGCCGGTTGCGGCCCTGCTCCTTGGCCCGGTACATGGCGGCGTCGGCATCGCGGACCAGGGACTCGGGCGTCACGTCCGGCTCGCCGGCCGGAACGTAGGCGATGCCGATGCTGGCGGTGACGGTCGTGTCTTCGCCGCCGACGGTCACCGGCGCCGCCAGCGCCGCCTCCACCCGCCCGGCCAGGGCCTGCGCTTCCGCCTCGTCGGCCACCCCCTCGCAGAAGAGGACGAACTCGTCGCCTCCGAAGCGGGCAACCGTGTCCTCGGTCCGCATGGCCGCCTGCAGGCGGTCGGCCACCGAAACCAGCAGCTCGTCGCCGGCGGCGTGGCCGAGGCTGTCGTTGAGCCACTTGAAACGGTCGACGTCGAGGAACAGGACCGCCACGCCGGACGGGCCCCGGTGGCGGCAGGCCAGTGCCTGGCCGAGGCGGTCGAGGAACAACGCCCGGTTCGGCAGCCCGGTCAGGGCGTCGTGCTGGGCCTGGTAGACGAAAGCCTCCTCCGCCAGTTTCCGATCGGTGATGTCCTGGATGGTCCCGGTGAGGCGCACCGGAGTTCCGTCTTCCCCGAGCGCCGGCTGGACGCGGCCGTGCATCCAGCGCGTTTCGCCGGTCGGAAGGACGACCCGGTACTCGAGCGTGGTCGGCACCGGGCTGCGGGGGACGGCCCGCCAGGCGGCGAGAACCGGTTCGAGGTCGTCGGGGTGGACGCGGCTGGTGAACGCCGGACCGAACTCGACGATCTCGCCGGGGCGGAACCCGAACAGGCGGTGCAGTTCGTCGGACCACACGACCTCCCCGGTGCGTAGGTCCCAGGTGTAGCTGCCCAACCGGGCGGTCCGTTGCGCTTCGGCCAGTTGCGCTTCCCGCTCGGCGAGCACGCTGCGGCCGGCTCGCTCGCGGTCGAAGAGTTCAGCCCGGTCGAGGGCGAGTCCGGCGAGGTGGCTCAGCGTCGTGAGGAGATCGAGCTCGTCATGGCCGAAGAACGGTGTCGCCGGCGTCGTGGGCACCGCCAGCCACCCTGAACCGAGCGGTACGGCGACGAGGCCCGAGCTGATCACCGCGTCGTTGCCGCGGCCGTGGAGGACGGGCAACCGGGTGGCGATCTCCGCCGCCCCGTCCTCTGTGGTGCCGTGCCAGGCCCGCAGCTCGCCTCCCGAGCCGACGAGCACGGCCGCCTGCGCCCCCAGCAACCGGGCGGCGTGGGGCAGCATCAGGCCGGTCACCCGCTCGGCCGTGTCGGCCCGCATCAGGTCGGCCTCGGCCCGGCGGAAGGCTTCGAGCTCGGGGCGGCGCCAACGGGCCCGAAGGGCTCGAGGAGGGGCGAATGCCACGCCGAAGAGGACGCCGCTGACGAGCCCGGTCCAGGGGTGCTCGCCGCCGTCGGCGACGACGAAGATCGTCACGTTGAGGACCACCGCGGCGACGGCGAGGAGCCGCATCCGCCGCCGGGTGACGCTCGGCTGGCCCCGCCCGCAGCGCCACAGACGGACGACGGAGAGCAACGCCAAGGCGGTCCAGCCGGTCAGGAACACGGCCGCGTAGGCGGCGTACCACCAGGGCCACTCGGTCGGCGACCCGCCGGGCACGTGGGGCAGAGCGAACGCCCCGGCCACGAGCAGGGCGGTTCCCCACCCGGGAAGGCGACCTGGCCGGCGGAGCCGGGCCCGGAAGGCCGACGTGAATCGATACAGGCACAGGGGCAGCAGGGCGAGATCCACGATGATCGCCCGGTCGAACCAGTGCCCCGGCTCCCGGGCGGGAACCGGCACGAAGCGGTCGGCGAGCAGGACCGCCCCGAGGAGCGTGAAGGTGAGCGCCAGCCAGGCGGCCGGCTCCTCCCGGCGCCGCGCCCACCGCATCATCGAGGCGGCGGCCAGCGCGACGAACACGCCGAGCTCCAGCCATTCCACCAGTGCGAGGACGGTCACGCCCTCCAAGATCGACCGATACCGACCCAGACCTGAACCGCTTGCTGGGGGCAACCCGAGCCGGTCGCCGTTGTGTCCCGGTTTGGTGCCGACCGGAGTTCGGCGACCCGGGACGCCGGCACCGGCAGGTGTCGATTCCCGCTGTCCGGGCAGACTGCAGCCGTGGGCGGCAGCGTGAACACCGGCCCGGACGAGGCGATCAGCGACCCGGTGGCGCGACTACTCGACGGGTGCGCCGCCACCTGCCATCTCTGGCCGGAACAAGAAGAAGGTCCGTACCGGCGCGGCGACCAGCCTCGCCGTCGCGACGTCACCGAAGGCCGGGCCGGCCTACCGCTGGCGCTGGGCCTTCGCCTCCGCACCGACAACGGCGACCCGCTCGCCGCCGAGGTCGAGATCTGGCACTGCGACGCCCTCGGCCGCTACTCGGGCTATCCGCCGCCCGACCCCTCACGGACCGTCACGGCGGACACCGCACCGCGAGCCGAGTATCTGCCCGACGAGACGTTCCTGCGCGGCCGCCAGTCCGCCGACGCCGCCGGCCGCGTCGAGTTCCGCACGATCTATCCCGGCTGGTATCCGGGTCGCACCGTGCACATCCACGTGATGGTCCACGCCGGCGGCCGGACCTACACCAGCCAGCTGTACTTCCCCGAGGGCGCCACCCGCGCCGTATTCGCCCGACCGCCGTATCGGGAGCGGCCGACTCCCGACACCAGCAACGAGAGCGACGAGATCTATCCCACGGGTGGCGACCCCGCCCTGCTCGAGGTCATCGACGACGGAGAGGGCGGGCACCTCGCCGGCCTGTGCCTCACGCTCCCGGAGGCGGCGGCGCGATGAGCGACCGGCACAAACGCGCCGTGTTCCACCGGTGACCCTCAAAACCGGCATCCCTGCACGCGGGGCGAGGCCGGTGGATGAAGGGAGCGGAGGCGGCGTGCCGAAAGACAGGGCGACCCGAAAGGACGCCGCTCGCCGATGACCGCCACCCTCGCCGCCTCCGAACTCGAATCCGTGCCGGCTGACCCGCCGGTGGCCGATGGCCGCCGGTCGCCGGCGGTCGTCCTCCGGCGGGGTCTGGTCGGATTCGTCGCCGTGATGGTGCTCGGCAACCTGGCCATCGCCGGCGTGTCGGCGTGGGCCCGGCACACGACGGCGGTGGCGCCGGCGCCCGACGTGACCGGCGTCAACAACTTCCGGGTCGTGGACGGTCGCCTGTGGCGGGGGGCGGCGCCGTCCGTCAAGGGGTATCGATCCCTGGCCGCCGCCGGTGTCCGCACGGTGGTCGACCTGCGGGCCGAACCGGACCTCGACGTCGACGGGGAACTCCTCGCCGGCCTCGGCCTCGAACGTCTGGCGATCCCGCTGCGCGACGGCCAGACGCCTTCGCCGGCCGAGATCGACCGCTTCCTGGCCACGGTGGCTTCCTCCGGGGGCCCGGTCTTCGTGCACTGCGGAGCGGGCGTCGGCCGGACCGGCACCATGGTGGCGGCCTACCTCGTGGCCACCGACCAGACCGACGAGTGGACGGCCATGCGGCGCAACCTGGCCGTCGGTCCGCCGTCCCTCGAGCAGCTCGCTTTCGTCGCCGGTCTCGATGACGGCGACCGCCCGAGTCCCGTGGTGGTGGCCGTCAGCCGGGTGCTGGACGCCCCCCGGCGGATCTGGTCCCGCCTGCAGGGGTGAGCGTCAGCCGGCCGGGGCGCTCGACAGCTTGACGACTCCGGCCTGAACCCGGTCGAGGGCCGCGTCTTCCAGGCATCCGTGGATCCGGCGGGACGTCGACGCCCCGAGATCGGCCGGCACCTCCAGGCGGAAGCGGGAGCCGTCGAGTGCGGTGACGACCGGGTCGGGAAGGCCGCGCCGCAGGGGGCCGACGCATGACTGCCACAGCGACGTGACCACCCGCTCCGGGATGGCGGCCGCCAGCTGCCCGTGGAGTTGCACTTCGATGAGCGTGTGCATCCCCGCCCGGGGATGATGCGGCCGGCTCTGGGTGGCGTCGGCCAACTCGCCGATGCCCCAACCCAGCCCGCAGGCCACGACCACCGCCAGGGCGGCCCGCGGCAACACCGGCGGCACCCGGCGGGCCGGGGCGGCCGCCGCCGGCGGCGCCGGTCGCAACAGTCCGCCCGCCGGAAGCGCCAGGACCCCGAGGCGGCTGGCCAGGCGCCGCTCGAGCACCGGACGGGCCGTGGCCCGGGCCAGCGTTTCCACCATCCAGGCCACCCCCGAGGCCAGCACGCCGGCGCCGAGCAGGATCGGAAGGAACACGTTGGTGCCATTGGGCGTGAGCCAGGCGAAGACCGGCTGCGGCGGCGGTGCCGTCTCCCGGACCCGCTCCAGCACTCCCGGCGGCGGGGGCGGGGGAGCGGCCGCGCTCAGGGTCTTCAGCCGCTGCTCGAGGGCCGCCAGCCGGCGGAGGACGGCGACGGTCGCCAGAGCCACCTCGGCCACCACCAGGAAGACCGCCGCCACCAGCGCCCGGTGCCACTCCCAGCGGTAGAGATAGACGATCGTGTAGATGGCGGAGGCGGCCGCCGACGCGGCGCCGACCACCAGGGCCAGGCGCCTCACCGGCTTCCGCCGTCGAAGGGGGCGACCTCGCCGGTGGTCCCGTCGAGCGTCAGCGCCGTTCCGGACGGGAACCGGTCCCGGGCACCGGTGTGGCCGACCACACACGGCACACCCAGTTCCCGGGCGAGGATGGCCAGATGGGACAGGGCGCTGCCCGTCTCGGCCACCACCCCGGCGAGCCGCCCGAGGTGCGGAGCGAGCCCGGGATCGAGCGTGGCCACCACGAGCACGGAGCCCGGCGGGGCGGGCAGCGGGCCCTGGTAGGCGACGCCGGCCGCCCGTCCCGGCGATGCCCCCCGACCGGTGGGGGAACGCCGCTTCCCCGCCAGAGGCACCGGAACCGGTCGATCGCCGGCCAGGCGGAACGCCGCCGGCAACGGCGGGCTGAGCGGGCGCCGCCGGGCGTCGATGCCGATCGGGACGACGCCATGGCGCACGGCCGCCTCGAGTTCCGTGCGGGTCAACAGCCCAACGTCACGCCGGTCGCCCAGAACGCCCCGGGCCGTGAGCCGCAGGCCGAGCTCGAGTGCCGCCTGCCGGGTGAGTTCATGGACCCAGCGGGCGCGGAGGCGCAACGCCTCCCGAGGGCCGAGCCCGTCCAGGTCGATGCCGTTCCGTGCCGGCTCCATCGGGGCGGCGACCGGCGTCGGGAAGGGGGAGCCGCCGGTCAGCGCCGGCGGCCGGAGGGCCAGAACCACCGGCCAGGCGGCGATGATGTCGGCGTCCTCGAGGCCGGCGGCCCGCCCGGCGGTGAGGGCGTCGAGCGCCAGGCCCGCGGCGGTGAGCGGCGACGGGGGCAGGAGCCCGGCCAGCATCTCGTGGCCATGGAGCGAGGTCAGCGACTCGGCCGCCCGGTCGAGGAGCAGGAGCAGCCGGTCGTCGTCGAGGTGCTCGAGCGCCGGGGTGGCGACCAACTCGGCATCCACGGCCGCCGTGATGTCGCCCGCCAAAGCGGGCAGCGCGGCCCGCAGCCGTCCGACCGTCCAGGCGGCGCGCAGCCGGCGCAGCGGTGGCCGTGGGTCGACGCGTGACCACCACGTCGCCGGAGTGGGATCCGATCCGAGCAGTTCGAGGTCGGCCGCCACCCGGCCGCCGACGGTCACCACGATCGGAGATCGGGCCAGCCGGCGCCGGGAGGCGGAGCCGGTGAGGCGGAGGGACTCGGCGATCGCCCGACGGAGCGGCGGCAGCCAGAGGTCTTCCTCGAGCGGGTCGAGCGGGTCGGGGAAAGTCTCGGCCATCGGCCCGGGACCGAGCAGTGGCCCCCCGGCCGGCGGGGCGATGGCGGTGACCGGCCTGGCCTGGAGCAGCCAGAGACGGCCGTCGGTGGCGAAGGCCCATTCGACGTCCTGCGGGCCGCCGAAGAGCGCCGCCGCCCGCCCGGCCAGGGCGGCCAGAGCCCGCCGATCTCTCCGGTGCAGCGGCAGCCGCGGGCCTTCCCCTTCGACGAGCCGGCCGCGGGGGCCGAGCAGATAGCGGCTTCCGTCCACTTCACCGCTCACCAGCGCCTGCGGGCCACCCTCGACCGCCACCACCACCAGCCGGTCGGTCCGGCCGGTCATCGGATCGAGGCCGAACATCACCCCGGACAACCTCGGTTCGAGATGAGGCTGGACGAGGACGGCCATGGCCCCGGAGCCCGTCCCGCCCAGGAGAGCCGAGCGGACGACGGTGTCGACCGCCGCCTGGAAGGCCGACCAGTGCGCGACCCCGACGACGGACGAGAACCGGCCGGCCATCGACGAGCCGGCCTGATCCTCCACCGGCGACGAGGAGCGAACGACCACCGGCCGGCGGCCGTTGTCGGACAGCACGCACCACGCCGCGGTCAGCTCTTCCCGTATCCGGCGGGAGACATCGCGCCCCGACGAGAGAAGCTCCACCGATCGGGTGGTGAGGACGAAGCCCGGCAGGACGGGCAGCCCCATGGCCGCCGCCCGACCCAGGTTGGCGGCTTTGGCTCCCACCACGGCCGGCCCGGCCACGGCGGCCAGTTCGAGGGAGATGACGGCGGTTGAACTGAGACGGTCAGCGACGTCGAGCGCCGCTGATCTGTGCTCGCGCAGGGGTGAACGGACGACGGCGCCCATGCACAGGGGTCCTTCCCGGGACGGGCGGCGGGCCGGGTTCACGTCTGGCTCGCTACGGCCTCCGTGACCACCTAACGGCCGTAGGTCCTCGCCTCCACACCGCATTCTCAACACGAGAGAAGCGGTTCAACGGTACGGCCGCCTCCCCGCCCCGGCAACGCCGCAAGTACGGCAAACCAGGGCGGGTGCAACGCCCGATGCCGCCCTCGCCGCCGGATGCCCCGACCGCGGGACGCACACGGAGAAGGCGAAGAGCCTCTGGGGCGTGTTCGTTCGTGATGGCCCGCGCTAAGGATCCGTTAAGAATCTCGGGGCTCGCGTTGAGATCGCGTCAAGCTCGGCCGGTCGGCCGGGTGCGCGGGATACAAGGGTTGGCGTGGACGTTGAAGGGATTCGGAGGGATGTCGGGATCGCCATCGGCGGCATCGGCCCGATGGCGGTGGCCACGTTGCTGGTCGGTGTCCGAGGTCATATCCAGAACGCCAACGTTGCTCTGATCCTGGTCATGGTCGTGGTGGCGGCGGCGGCCATCGGCGGCCGGGTTGCCGGCGCCACGGCGGCAGTCATCGCCGCCGTGTCGTTCGACTTCTTCCATACGCAGCCGTACCTTCGGCTCGCCATCGACACCGCCGACGATGTGGAGACCACGGTGCTCCTCCTCGTCGTGGGCCTACTGGTGGGACATCTGGCCGCCGACGCGATGCGGGCCCGGGCGTCGGCTGCCGAGAGCAGCCTGGAGATCCGGCGGATCCACCGGGTGGCGGAAAGGGCCGCCGGGGGCGAGGAAGCCGCCCAGGTGCTCCAAGCGGCCCAGGACGAGCTGATCGCGCTGCTCACGCTGCGGTCGTGCAGGTTCGAGGCGCAGCCGATCCTGTCGGTGCTGCCCCGCCTGGAGCGGGGAGGCGACATCGACACGAGGGTGTGGCGGTACCGCGACGGGGGATTCGAGCTCCCCGCCCAGGGGGTGGAGCTACCCGTCTACGGCCGCGGCCAGCCGCTCGGCCGCTTCGTCCTTGAACCGACGACGGGCGTGGGAGTGACGCTGGAGCAGCGGGTGGTGGCCGTGGCCATCGCCGACCAGGTGGGAGCCGCCCTGGCCGTTCCCTGGACCACTCGGAATGGAAAAGGGTTCTAAAAATGGGGAACGAGCTCCTCCACGGCCTACGCCACCGGGGAGATCCTCTTCGTTACCGCCGTGGAAAGTCGTCACACGCTGGTGGGAACAGTCCGGCCCGGATGCGCGATCCTTTGGCGTGGTTTGTTCTGTCCGAGACCCGACATGATCGCTCCCCGGTTCCTGGAGCGTTTTCGAGCGGGACGGAACGATCGCCCCGCCGGCGGTGGCGTGCTCCGGCATCCGGCCCAGTACATCGTCGTGACGTTCCTGGCCACGAGCCTGGCCGGCACGCTGCTCCTGCTGCTGCCGGTGGCGACCCGGGCGCCCGGGAGGGCATCGTGGACGACGGCGCTCTTCACGTCGACGTCGGCCACCTGCGTGACCGGACTCGCCGTCGTGGACACCCCCCGCTACTGGAGCGGCTTCGGTCAGGTCGTCATCCTCGGCCTGATCCAGGTCGGCGGTCTGGGGATCATGACCCTGTCCTCGCTGCTCGTGATCATCCTCAGCCGCCGGCTCGGCATCCGCCAACGGCTCGTCGCCGCCGCCCAAACCGGCACCCTCCGCCTCGGCGACGTCCGGTCCCTCGTCGTCGCCGTGATCAAGATGACAATCGCCGTCGAGACAGCCGTGGCGGTCGTGCTCCTGCTGCGGTTCTGGCTGGCCCACGACACGTCGTTGGGGCGCGCCGCCGTGCTGGGAGTGTTCCACGCCATATCGGCATTCAACAACGCCGGCTTCGCCCTGTTCTCCGACAGCCTCATCGGGTACCAGACCGACCTCGTCATGCTGGTCGTGATCGCCCTGGCCATCATCGCCGGCGGCCTCGGGTTCCCCGTCTGGCGACAGATCGCGGCCACTGCCGGCAGGCCCAGCGAGTGGGACCTCCACTCGAAGATCACCGTACTGACGACCATCGGTTTGATCAGCGTGGGCTGGGTTCTGTTCACGTGGTTCGAATGGACCAACGCGGCCACCTTCGGGAAGCTGTCGACTCCGGAGTCAGTGGTGAACGGCTTCTTCCAGAGCGTGACGCCGAGGACAGCGGGCTTCAACGCGATCGACATCGCCGAGCTCAACGACACCTCCCATCTCCTCACCACCATCTTGATGTTCATCGGTGGCGGCAGCGGGTCGACCGCCGGCGGGATCAAGGTCACCACCTTCGCCCTCCTCGGCTGGGTCATGTGGGCCGAGGTCCGCGGCGAGCGGGACGTCGATGTGTTCCGCCGCCGTGTTCCCACCGACATCCAGCGGCAAGCGCTCACCGTGGCCCTGATGGCCGTCGGCGGAGTGGTCGGGTCGACCATGCTGCTGCTCACGATCACGCCCTTCGAACTCGCCGACGTCGTCTTCGAGTCGGTCTCGGCGCTCGGAACGGTCGGGCTGTCGACCGGGATCACCCCGTCGCTGTCGGAGCCCGCGCGGCTGGTCGTCACGGCGCTGATGTTCGCCGGGCGCGTCGGCCCGCCCACCGTCTTCGCCGCGCTCGTGCTCCGTGACCGCGAGCGTCTCTACCGGCATCCTGAGGAGCGGATCATCATTGGCTGAGCGATCACCGAGACAGTGGACCTTCGGTCACCGTCAACCAGCTACCCGGGCCCAGGCGGGCGAGTCGGTCGTGGTCCTCGGCCTGGGCCGCTTCGGCGGTGCCGTCGCCGCCGAGCTACTCCGCCTCGGCTACGACGTCCTGGGGGTCGACCACTCCGAAGCAGCCGTTCAGTACTACACCAGCCGCGTCTCCCACGCCGTACAGGCCGACATCACCAGCACCCAGGTCCTCCGCCAGCTCGGCGTCAATGACATGACGCACGCCATCGTCGCCGTCGGGACAGACCTCGAGGCCAGCATCCTCGCCACCGCCGCCCTCGATGAGCTCGGCCTTCCCAATATCTGGGCCAAGGCGGTGAGCCGTCAGCACGGCCGCATCCTGGAGCGCGTCGGCGCCCATCACGTCGTTTACCCGGAGCACGACATGGGCCATCAAGTCGCCCACATGATCGGCGGGCGCATCCTCGACTGGTTCCAGCTCGACGAGCAATTCGCCCTGGTGGAGACGGTGGTCCCCTCCAAGTTGGTGGGTCGGACCCTGGCGGAATCCGGCATCCGAGAGAAGTACAACGTCACGGTCGTCTGCGTGAAGCCCGCCGGCGGCAAGTTCACCTACGCCACCGTCGACACCAAGCTTCAGCGTGGCGACATCCTCGTGGTCGCCGGCGAGACGGCCGCCGCCGAAGCTTTCGCACGCCTGGGCTAGTTGCCGCCGGTCGATCGAGGAGGACGGCATGGCCGACGACGAGGCGCAGCCCGAACGGGAGGCTGAGGAGCAGGCGGCGGCCGAGGTGCTCGAGCCGCTCGAGTCGGAGAGCCGGCGGATGCCCCGGCCCCGGGACGACACCGAGAAGGCGGTCGGGCTCGAGGTGGCCCGGCTCTTCGGGGTCAATCCCCGGCTCCTGGTGACGCGACGGCCGAAACCGTCCGACGAGGGCGAAGACCCGACCGAGAGCGCCTAGCTAGCGGCGGGAGCCCGTCATGTAGTGGCGGACGGGGCGGCCGCCGGAGCGGCGGAGGTGACGGGCCAGGGAGGCGACGGCGGCCGAGACGCTCTCGTGACCGCCCGACCACCAGGCACCCCGGGCGCGGAGGTGGCGGGGGTACCGCAGGTTGAACGGGGCCGGGCTGGGGTTGTGGGCCACGGTGAACGTGGAGGGAGCGCCGTGCTGGCCGGCCGCCGGGTGCTCGGCCACGACGCCGACGACCAGGCCCGTGGCGTCGCGGACCTCCCAGCGGCCCCACGGCCCGCGGCCGGGCTCGAACGTTCGAATGACGGAGTAACCCTCGGTGAGTTCCATTGAGCGCTCGCGGTTTGGGAGGTAGGACAAAAAGACGACCCTTGGGTACGAAGACTTCGGAGTCGGATGTTGCGATTCCTTTACGAACCGGCCCGGAGTTGGTGCATCCACCCAAAGTTCGGACTCCGTTCACGCTGGCGCCTCGAGCGTTCGACGTGTGTACCCCAGGGGGGTATACTGGCGGTATGACGACCCCGACGCCTGTCGCTCCGAGAGAGATTGAGTTCGACGTCACCGGCATGACCTGCGGGTCGTGTGCGGCGCGGGTCGAGCGGACGCTCTCCCGGCAGGCGGGCGTGGAGCGGGCGGCGGTCAACCTGGCCACGGAGCGGGCCGTGGTGGCCTTCGATCCCGACCAGGTGGCGGTGGAGGACCTCGTCTCCGCCGTGGTCAAGGCCGGCTACGGGCTGGCGCCGGCGGCGCCGCCCGGTCCGGCGGCGGCGGGAGCCGGAGTCCCGCTCGCCGGAGCCCCGGAGGCGGTCGACGCCGAAGACCGGCACCGGGCCATGTGGTTGCGCCGGGTCCTCGTCGCCTGGCCCCTCGGTGTCGCCGTCATGGTCCTGTCGATGGTGTGGATGGACGACCCCTGGGCCCGCTGGGGGGCGTTCGCCCTGGCCACCCCGGTGCAGTTCTGGGCCGGGTGGCCCTTCCTCCACCAGGCGGCCGTGCGGGCCCGGTCGGGTGCCGCCAACATGGACACGCTGATCGCCATCGGCACGCTGGCCGCCTACTTTTTCTCGGCGGCCCAGGTGGCCTTCGGGCACCGCCACGCCGAGCACTACTTCGACTCGGCGGCGCTGATCATCGCCTTCCTGCTCCTGGGCCGGTACTTCGAGGCCCGGGCCAAGGGGCGGGCGTCGCGGGCCATCCGCTCGTTGCTCGAGCTCGGCGCCAAGGAGGCCCGCCTGGTCGTCGACGGCCAGGAGCGGACCGTCCCCGTCGAAGCGGTCCGGGTCGGCGACCTCCTGCGGGTCCGTCCCGGCGAGAAGATCCCGGTCGACGGAATCGTCGTCGACGGCGCGTCGGCGGTCGACGAGTCGATGCTCACCGGCGAATCCGTCCCGGTCGACAAGGCCGCCGGTGACGCCGTCGTCGGTGCGACCCTCAACGCCCACGGTGTGCTGACCGTGCGGGCGACGGCGGTGGGCGCCGACACGGCCCTGGCTCAGATCGTGCGGCTGGTCGAGGAGGCCCAGGGGACGAAGGCGCCCGTCCAGCGGCTGGCCGATCGGATCGCCGGCGTCTTCGTGCCCGTCGTCCTCGGACTGGCGCTGTTGACTCTGGCCGGCTGGTGGCTGACGGGTGAACCCGGCCAGGGCCTGGTGGCGGCCGTGGCCGTGCTCATCATCGCCTGCCCCTGCGCCCTCGGGCTGGCCACCCCGACGGCGATCATGGTCGGCACCGGCCGGGGAGCGGCCATGGGCATCCTGATCAAGGGCGGCGAGGTCCTCGAGCGGTCGAAGCGGATCGACACCGTGGTCTTCGACAAGACCGGCACGCTGACCATGGGCCGCATGGCCGTCACCGACGTGGTGGCGGCGCCCGGGGTCGACCCCGGTGAACTGCTGCGGCGGGCGGCGGCCGTCGAGGCGGGCTCCGAGCACCCCGTCGGCCGGGCCGTGGTCGAGCGGGCGCTGGCCGACGGGCTGATGGCGCCCGGGCCGGCGGCCGGCTTCGCCAGCGTGGCCGGTCACGGTGTCCGGGGCACGGTCGACGGCGTGACGGTGGTCGTCGGCCGCCGGGCGCTGCTGACCGATGCCGGCCTGGCCATCCCGGCCGACGTCGAAGCCGACGCCTCCCGCCTGGAGCAGGAGGGCAAGACCGCCGTCCTGGCCGGGTGGGACGGCCGGGCCCGAGGCGTGCTGGCCGTGGCCGACACTGTGAAGCCCAACGCCGCCGCCACGGTGGCCGAGCTGCGGCGGATGGGCATCGACTGCGTGATGATCACCGGCGACAACCGGTCCACCGCCGCCGCCATCGCCGCCCAGGTCGGCATCGACCGGGTGCTGGCCGAGGTCCTCCCCCAGGAGAAGGTGGCCGAGGTCCGGCGGCTGCAGGCCGAAGGTCGGGTGGTGGCCATGGTCGGCGACGGCATCAACGACGCCCCGGCGCTGGTGCAGGCCGACCTCGGCATCGCCATCGGGTCGGGGACCGACGTCGCCATCGAGAGCTCCGACATCACGCTGCTGTCGGCCGACCTCGAGGGTGTGCCCACCGCCATCCGCCTGTCCCGCCGGACGTTCCGCACGATCCTCCAGAACCTCGGCTGGGCCTTCGGCTACAACGTCGCCGCCATCCCGCTGGCCGTCGGCGGCGCCCTCAATCCGGTGATCGCGGGCGCCGCCATGGCCTTCTCCAGCGTCTCGGTGGTGACCAACAGCCTCCGCCTGGCCAGCTTCCGCCGCTAGCCGAGCCTGTTCCGCCGCCAGCCGAGCCAACCGGTTCGGCCGCTGCCGAGCCGGTTCCGCCCCGCCGTCAGCCCCAGCGGGGCAGCTCGTCGAGATCGATACCGAGGGCGGCCTTGCCGATGATCTCGTGGGTGGCGATCGAGTTCACCGGGTGGACGCGCCCCAGACGGGCGTCCCGGAACAGCTGCTCCAGCCGGTTGCGGCGGAACACGCCACTGCCCCCGGTGATGTCGAAGGCCCGGTCGACGACCTGCCAGGCCTGCGTGACGGCGAAGTGCTTGGCGGCGATGATCTTGAGCGGCCACTCGGCGCCGTGGTCCGCGCCGTTGGTCCAGTCGTCGCAGATGCGCCCCAGGTGGCCGTCGATGGCCTCGAGAGCGATCCGCATCTCGGCCACCTCGTGCTGGATCTCGGGGTTGTAGGCCGCGGTGCGGGTCAGGCCGAGGGCCCGGCGGCGCTGGGCGCCGTCGACGATGAGGTCGTAGGCCCGGCGGGCGATGCCGGTGTACACGTTGCCGAAGCCGAGCAGGGCCCAGGCCAGGATCGCCAGGTGGAACGGGCCGGCGCCGGCCGCCCCGGCCGGGCAGATCACCGGCACCAGCTCGTCGGGCACGAAGACGCCCTCCAGCACGGTGTCGTGGCTGGCCGTGGCCCGCATGCCGAGGGCGTCCCAGGTGTGCTCGATCCGGTAGCCGTCGGCATCGCGGGGGAAGAACCCGTGGATCACGGTCGGCCGGGCCGGGTCGCTGGTGTCCATGGCGTGGACGCCGAGGTAGGTCCACACCGGCGACAGGCTGCCGAACACCTTGTGGCCGGTGAGGCGCCAGCCGCCGTCCACCCGTTCGGCCCTGGTGGTGGAGACGAACAGACCGCCGTCGTTGCCGATCTCGCCGTGGCCGGCGGCGAACACCGCGCCGGCCGCCGCCTCGTCCAGGATCCACGCGCAGCTCGGGTCGCCGAAGCGGAGGAGGTCGGCGGCCACGCCCGTCCAGTAGAGGTGCATGTTGATGGCGATGGCGGTGGCCGGTGCGTGGTAGGCGAGACGCTGCTGGAGCTGCATGACCTGCGCCAGGCCGAGGCCGGCTCCGCCGTACTCCTGGGGGACGGCGGCCAGCAGGTAGCCGCTGTCCCGCAGCTCGACGAAGTCCTCCTCGAAGAAGCGGTTCTCCCGGTCGTAGACCGGGGCCCGCTGGTCGAAGCGGGCCAGCATGTCGTCGGTGAGCAGCAGCGCCGGGTCGATGCCGGCCCGGATGATGGTGGTCATGTCGCCCCTCCCTCGGTGAAGTCCGTATGGCACGATGAGCGCACCCTGCCGGGCCCCGGTTGCACGAGAGCGTCACGTTGATGGCACGACAGTCCCACCCCGCCGGGCCCAGCGTGCGGGTCGACGTCCTGGGGCCGCTCCGCCTGGCGGTCGACGGCGTCGAGGTCGACGTCCCCGGCCCCCGGCGGCGGGCGGTGTTGGCCCGGCTGGCGCTGGCCGGCGGCCGGTCGGTCTCCGTCGACGAGTTGCTGGCCGATGTGTGGCCGGACGAGATGCCCGACTCCGGCAAGCGGGCCCTCCACAGCCACATCGCCCGCCTGCGGCGCCATCTCGGCCCCGCCGGCGAGCGGCTGGAGCGCACGCCGAACGGCTACCGCCTGCGCCTGGCCGCCGGCGAGCTCGACGCCGCCGACGTGCCGGAGCTGGCCGCCCGGGCCCGGGAGCGGCTCGGCGCCGGCGATCCGGCGCAGGCGGTGGCCCTGCTCCGCCGGGCGCTCGACCAGTGGCGCGGTGCGCCGCTCGACGAATTCCCCGAGGTCGCCTCCCTGGCCGCCGAAGCGGTGCAGCTCGTCGAGTTGCGCAACGACCTCGAGGACGACCTGCTCGCCGCCCGGTTGGCCCTCGGCGGCGACCCCGACCTGGCGGGCGATGCCTTGCGGTGGGCGGCGGCCCGCCCGCTCCGGGAACGCACGCACCTTCTGGCCACCGGGATCCTGGCCCGGGACGGCCGCCAGGCCGACGCCATGCGGTTGGCGCACCAGTTCCGCGTCCGGCTGGCCGAAACGACGGGTTTCGATCCGACACCGGCCTTCGCCGCCCTGGAGCGGGCCGTGGCCGTCGGGGAGCTGGCGGATGGGCCCCCGGAGGGTCCGGTGTCGTCGTCGGCAGCCACGGCCCCCGCAGGTGCTTCCCTCCGGACCGTCCGGCCGCCCACGCCGTTGGTCGGGCGGTCCCACGAGCTCGCCTCCCTCCGGCATCTGGTCGACAGCCAGCGGCTGGTCACGGTGGTCGGGCCGGGCGGCATCGGCAAGACGCGCCTGGCCATGGAGGTGGCGGCCGATCTGAGCGAGGACGGCGGCGGCGACGCCCGGCCGGTCGCCGTGGTCGAGCTGGCCGTGATCGACGACCCGGCCCATCTGTCCGACGCCCTGCGGGCGGCACTCGCGCTGCGCACACCGGCCAACGAGGACGTCCTGGCGGCGGCCGTCGGTGTGCTGGCCGGTGGTCGCTCGGTGATGGTGCTCGACAACTGCGAACACCTGGTGGCCGCCTGCCGCGACCTGGCCGACGCTCTGGTGGGGGCCTGTCCGGAGCTGACCGTGCTGGCCACCTCCCGCGAGCCGCTGGGCCTCGCCGGCGAGCACGTGCTGCGCCTCGGGCCCCTTCCGGTGCCCGGCCCCGAGGGCGGCCCGCCCGACCTGCTGGCCACCATCCCGGCGGTGCGGGCCTTCACCGAATACGCGGCGCGCCGCTGCACCGGCTTCGCCGCCACGGCGGAGGATCTGGTGATGATCGGCGAGATCGTCCGGCGGCTCGACGGGTTGCCGCTGGCCGTGGAGCTGGCCGCCGGGCGCGTCGGCGTCCTCGGCCTGGGCGAGCTGAACGACCGCCTGGGCCGGGCGCTCGACATCCTGAGCGCCCCCCGGGCGGCGGGCGAGCAGCGGCATCGCACGTTGCGCAGCACGATCGAGTGGTCGTACCGGCTGTTGCCGGAAGCGGAGCAGCGGCTCTTCGGCGCCCTCAGCGTCTTTCCCGCCGGGTTCGACCTCGAGGCCGTGGAGCACATGGCGGCGGTACTCGGTGTGGCCGACGATCCGGCCGCCCTGCTGGCCAACCTCGTTGACGCTTCCATGGTGGTGGCCGACACGTCGGATGCCACCCGGCCGGCGCGGTACTCGATGCTGGAGACGATCCGGGCTTTCGGCGGTGAACAGCTGAGCCTGGGCGGTGAACGCGACACCGTCGATGTCGCGCTGGTCGAGTGGGCGGCCGCCGTGGCCAGCGCCATCGGGTCAGAGTGGCGGGGGCCGGGCGAGCCCGCCGCCGGAGCCCGGCTGCGCCGGGAACTGGCCAACCTCCGCGCCGCCCGCCCGATGGCGCTCGAGCGGGCGCTGATCGATCCGCTCGTCACGGTCACGCTGCAGCTCCACCAGCTGAGCATCTTCCGGGGACTGCCGGAACTGTGGGAGTGGGCGCTCGAGCTCGCCGCCCGGCCGGAGATCGACAACCATCCCGCCCGGCCCGGCGTCCTCGGGGCGGCGGCGTCGGCCGCCGCCAACCGGGGCGAGTTCGACCGGGCCACGAAGCTGGCCGAGGACGCCTTGCGGTGTTCGGCCGGTCCGGGCGACCGGTACCGGGCGCGGCACTCGCTGGCCCGGGTGGCGCTGGCCCGGGCGCAACCGGTCGATGCCCGGCGGTGGTGGCTCGAAGCCGGCGCCGAGGACTCCGACACCGTTCCCACCTACGCCGCTTCGGCGGCGCTGGCCGCGGCCTACGCCGGAGACCTCGACGATGCCGGCCGGCTCATCGACGCCGCCCGGGCCGACGCCGAGAAACTGGGCGCGCCGGGGGAGCTCGCCTTCTGCGAGTACGTCCGGGGTGAGATCGCCGTCGCGGCGGCCGAAGCCGATCCGGTGCAGGCCCTCACCGCCTACGAATCCGCCATCACCCTGGCCCGCCAGGCCGGCGCGCCGTTCGTGGAAGGGATCGCGGCGGTCGGCCGGGTGAGCGTGCTGGCCCGGACGGGCCGGATTCCGGAGGCGCTGGCCGGCTACGGCGCGCTGATCGAGCACTGGCGCCGCGGCGGCACGTGGACGCAGTTGTGGGCGACGTTGCGGAATCTCGCCGTCCTGCTCGCCGGCCAGGGGCAGGCGACGGCGGCGGCGCTGCTGCTGGCCGCGGCCGACGAGGCCCCGGACAGCCCCACGGTGGCCGAGCCCCACGCCACCGAGCTGGAGGCGGCGGTGGCTGAGCTGCGAGCCGAGCTCGGAGAGGCCGGCCTCCGGACGCTGCAGGACCGGGCCCGGTCCCTCCGGCGCCCGGAGGTGCTCGACATCGCCTTCGCCGCTATCGCGGCAGAGCCTGCGGCAACGTGACGTAGAGAATCCTGCTCTTGGCCCCCGTGTCGTTGCTGAGCCGGCCCTTGCCGTCCCAGGTCGGGTCCTCGGTCAACCCGAAGTCGTTGTCGTTGGCCACCGCCAGCGTGCCGCGGTTGACGACCGCCACGGCCTCGATCTTGTCCGGCATCCCGTCCACCGTGTCCAGATCGATGATCAGATCCTTGGGCAGGGGGTCGATCCCGCTGGTCTGCAGTTCCCCCTGGCTGTTGAGCGTCTCCACGTAGTTGAGCGCGGCGCCGGTCGGCGGCTTCCAGTCGCCGAGGTCCGTGGCCTTCGAGACGTCGACGAGATACACCTTGGCCACGAAGTCCGTCCGTTCGAGGACGAGGACGCGGCGGTCGCTGATGGCGTAGAGGCCGGAGATCTTCATGTCCCGGGCCCGGGCGCCGCTGCCGGGATCGAAGTCGGCCGCCCAGTCGAAGCGGTACACGAACTCCCCGGTGACGTGGCCGTCGAGATTCAGCCGCAGGATCCGCGTGTTGCGCGAGTCCCGGCCCACGGTGGTGTCGGGCGGCAGCTGCAGCGGGCTCTGCAAGGCGACGAACAGGTGCTTCTGGTCGGGGGAGAGCGCCAGACCTTCGTACCCCCGGTTCTGGCGCCGGTAGGCGTGGGAGGCGGGCAGCGTGTCGTGCACCGGGTAGCCGACGTCGGTGAACTCGTCCTTCAGCCCCTTGGGGACGTAGCGGGCCAGCACGACGCCGTCGCCGGAGACCTTCACCACCGACGGCCGGTACTCGTCGACGATCCAGAAGTCACCCTTCGACGTCCGCACGACGTCCTCGGTGTCGAGACCGTTCTGGTTGTAGGTCTCGAGCGGCTTCGAACCGTCGAAGTTGTAGGGAACCTCGTCGGGGGCGGGCTCGGTGTCGCTCACCGGGCTGTCGACGAAGGAGAAGTTCGGCAGGCCGGTGACCGGAGCGCCCTTCTTCGTCTTGAGCGGGATGCGCTTGAGGATCTCCACCTTCTTGCCCTTGACCCGCACCTTGACGATGGCCGGATTGAAATCGGGGACGGGGAAGGTGCGCTTGCCGTCGGGTTGGCCGTTCGGGCCGCGATCGGTGACCATCCAGAACTCGTGCGGCTTGTCGGACCGGCTGCGGAACAATCCGCTGCCGATGCTCCCGAGCCGGATGCCGTGATCGGTGGCGACCGGCTGGAACTCCCGCAACGGCCGGTCGGCCAGTGTGGCGACCTTGGCCGGGGACGCCGCTTCGGCGATGCCGGCGACCGTGAGGGCGGCGGCGGAAACGAGGGTGAGAACAACCTTGGATCGGCGCATGCCTTCGACGGTACGAAGGCTGGGGTCAACCCGATCGACCGCTGCGGAAAGCCCATACGAACGGCGAGGAAACACCGGTGAAAAACCGGGGCGTTTTGTCGGAATTGTTCCCGAACGGGAAACGCCATTTCCCGAACGGGCTTTCCACCGTCGCGCCAGTCGTCGATTGGCGGCGTAGAACCGGCGCTAGGGGCGGGGGTAGAGGAAGGGTGGGAAGCGGTAGCCGAAGCGGAGCAGGACCTTGGCGCCCTTGTCCAGGCCGGGTTGATCGGGCACGTAGAAGCCGAAGGCGTCGGACAGGCGGTCGATCACGTTGAACAGCGTCGCCACGTCGAAGGCGTGCTCGATGGCCTCGTCGGACAGCCCGGCGGCCCGGGCGGCGGCGATGTCGTCCGGGCCGAGCTCTTCGGGCCGCAGCGTGAACGTCTCGATCAGGGCCAGCGCCGCCTTCACCTCGGCCCGGACCGGGGCGGTGGCGGGATCGGCGAGGACCGCTTCGACGACGTCTCTTCCCAGCCCGACCGACGCGACCGCGCCGTGCTGGCCCGTTCAGAAAGGGCACTGGTTGAGCCGCGAGGTGTAGGCGGCGAACAGCTCCCGCTCGGGGACCGACCACGGCGACGGTCCCCGCAGCGCCCGCTGGAACGCCCGCGACGCCGGCCGGCCGAAGAACTCCGGCCGGTAGAACAGCGTCTTGACGACGTCGGGAGCCCGTCCGGTCACCCGGTCCGTCAGCCTGACGAACAGGCGGCCCCGGCCGCGGTGGCCGTGATCGAGGGCGGCCAGGCGCATCAGGCGCCGCCCATCGCCTGCCGAGCCCGCTCCCGGCGGGACAGGGCCGCCCCCAGGGCGGTGGCCACCGTGATCTCGAAGATCGCGTCGTCCGACCAGCCCGCCTCGTGCAGCGCCTCGACGTCGGCGTCGGTCACCTTGTAGGCGTGGCGGCGGACCTTGTCGACATAGCCCGCCGCTTCGGCAGGAACCTCGCCATCGCCGAAGGCGGCGCGGCGCACCGCCGGGGCCAGTGTGCCCGGCCCCTCGAGAACCGTCCGCCGCAGGGCGCCGATCAGCTCACCGGTGGACGCCGAACGCCGGTGTGAGGCCAAGGATCCCCTCCTGCTGTCAGGCTCCGTCGCCGCCGCAGTATGGCGCGCCGGCGGCCGTCCCGGCACGAAAAGTGCGGGTGAACCGAACCTGACGCCAACCGGACGATTGGGACGAACCGACAGGATTCCGGGCGGTGGCGGTCGAACGGTGGGGGTGAAGACCCACGGGAGGCGCGCTGATGAGCGGGACGGTCCGCAGGTTCCGCGCCGGGGCGCTGGCCCTCATACTGCTGGCGCTGTCGGCCACCATGATCGCCCGGTCGCCCCGCGCCGCGGCGGCCACCCTGCCGGCCGGGTTCACCGAGTCGACGATCGCCCAGGTGCTGGCTCCGACGGCCATGGCCTTCGCCCCCGACGGGCGGCTGTTCGTGGCCTCGCAGGGCGGACCGGTCCGGGTGATCAAGGACGGCCGCCTCCTGCCCACGCCGTTCGTGACCCTCAACGCCGACAACCAGGGGGAGCGGGGCGTGGTCGGCCTGGCCTTCGATCCCCAGTTCGCCCAGAACCGCTGGGTCTACATCACCTACACGGCCAAGACGCCGACCATCCACCAGCGGGTGAGCCGGTTCACGGCCAACGGTGACGTCGCCGTCCCCGGCAGCGAGCAGGTGATCTTCGACTTCGACCCCCTGCGGTTCCTCAATCACGTGGCCGGCGCCACCCACTTCGGCCCCGACGGCAAGCTGTACGTCGCCCAGGGCGAGAACGGCATACCCCGGTTCGCCCAGCAGCTCGACAACCTGTTCGGCAAGATCATCCGGATCAACAAGGACGGGTCGATCCCGACCGACAACCCGTTCTACAACCGCACCACCGGCAAGAACCGGGCCATCTGGGCCTACGGCCTGCGCAACCCGTTCACCTTCGCCTTCCAGCCGGGGACGGGCCGGATGTTCATCAACGACGTCGGCCAGGACACCTGGGAGGAGATCAACGAAGGCGCCCCCGGCGCCAACTACGGCTGGCCGACGACGGAAGGCCCCACCACCGATGCCCGGTTCCGGGCGCCGATCTTCGCCTACCGCCACGGCACGACCGCCGACACCGGCTGTTCCATCTCCGGCGGCGCCTTCTACAACCCGGCCTCGGCGACCTTCCCCGCCGCCTACCACGGCGCCTACTTCTTCCCCGACTTCTGCCAGGGCTGGATCAAGCGGATCAACCCCGCCACCCGCCAGGTGACCCACTTCGGCGGCGGGTTCGGGAGGATCGTCGACCTCAAGGTCTCCGCCGACGGCGCCCTCTGGGTCCTCGGCCGCAACGGGTCCAACCGCCTGGCCCCCGTCCGGCGGATCTCCTTCGCCGGCGGCTCCGCCGCCCCGGCCGTCACGGCCCATCCCGCCGACCAGACGGTGGCCGTCGGACAGGAGGCCGTCTTCTCCGTCAGCGCCTCCGGGTCAGCGCCGCTGGCCTACCAGTGGCAGCGCAACGGCGCCAACATCGCCGGCGCCACGGCGCCGACGTTCCGCATCGCCTCGGCGACCATGGCCGACCACGGCGACCGGTTCCGGGTGCGGGTCAGCAACCGGGCCGGCGCCGTGTTCTCCAACGCCGCCACGCTCACCGTCCTCGACAACGCTCCGCCGGTGGCCGCCATCACGCAGCCGACCGCCACCCGCTATCGGGCCGGCCAGACCTTCACCTACGCCGGCACCGGCACCGACCCCGAGGACGGGGCGCTCCCGGCCTCCGCCTTTACCTGGGAGGTCGCCTTCCACCACGACGACCACACCCACCCGTTCGTCCCCCCGACCAGCGGGTCGCGCACCGGGTCGTTCACCATTCCGACCGTCGGGGAGACGTCGGCCAACGTCTGGTACCGCATCCATCTCACCGTGCGGGACTCCGCCGGCCTCACCCACCACGTGACCCACGACCTCCGGCCGGAGACGACGACGGTGGAGCTGCGCACCGTGCCGGCCGGGCTGACCCTCACGCTGGACGGCGCCGTCGCCACCACCCCGTTCACCTTCACCGGCGTCGAGGGCGTCGTACGGGAGATCGGTGCGCCGTCACCGCAGGCGGCGCAGGGTGGTTCCTGGCGCTTCGCCTCCTGGTCCGACGGCGGCCCGGCTGTCCATGAGATCTCGACGCCCCGCGACCCCGTCACCTTGACCGCCACCTTCGCCGAGGCCCCCGGCGGCGGCATCAGTTACGTCGCGTCCGCGGCCGACGGTTCGAACGCCGGGCGCAAGGCGATCACGATCGCCCGGCCGGCCGGCACCGTCGCCGGCGACGTGATGCTGGCCTCGGTCGTCGTCAACGACGACAAGCCGCCGCTGTCCGCTCCCGCCGGGTGGAGGCTGCTCCGGGTGGACGGCATCGCCGCCTCGCTGCGGCAGGCCATCTTCGTGAAGACGGCCGGCCCGTCCGAGCCGGCCGCCTACACCTGGACCCTTCCCGACTGGCGCCGCCTCGCCGGCGGCATCTCGACCTACCGGGGTGTCGACCTCGCCCACCGGATCGCCGCCCACGCCGGCGCCGTCGACACCACCGCCGACACGAGGGTGGACGCCCCTTCGGTCGCCCCGGCGGTGCCGGGCACGGTGGTGGTGCACTTCGCCGCGGCCCGGAGCGAAGGGACGCTGGCGCCTCCGGCGTTGATGGCCGAACGCTGGGAACGGACGGCGGCCGTCGCCAACTCGGCCCGGGACGCCCTGGCCTCGTCGTCCGACGGCCTCCATCCCGGCACCGGGCCCACCGGCATCCGCTCGGCCGAGACCAGCCGGCCGTCGATCCACATCGGCGCCGTCGTCGTCCTCCGTCCCGCCCCCTGAGCGCTCAGGCCGTGACGTCCCGGGCGGGAAGGACGGTCGACAGCCGCCGGTTGTCGGTGGCGCCGCCGGTCAGCTCCCGCTGCCGTAGGGCCGGGTGAGGATCTCGAGCCAGTGGCCGTCGGGATCGGGGAAGTAGCAGCCCCGCCCGCCGTCGTTGGTGTTGATCTCCTGGGGCCGGGTGGCGTGGGGGTCGGCCCAGTAGGGGAGCCCCCGCTCCTGGAGCCGCCCGAAGATCTGGTCGAACTCGTCCTCGCTGACCAGGAAGGCGTAGTGGCGGGGCTCGATCTCCTTGTCCTCACCGACGTCGACGTAGTCGAGCGTCAGAGTGTCGACCTGCACGGCCATGAACGGCCCGAACGGGAAGGGCTCGGGAAGGCCGAGGACCTCGGAGAGGAACCGCGCCGACTCCTTCTTGTTCCGGGCCGGAATGATCGTGTGGTTGAGCTGGACGGTCATGGCGCTCTCCTTCCTGACTCCTCGAAGCCTCAAGCAGCGTAGGGCCGGGTGGCCCGGGCCGTCCGCAGAGCCGTCGCCCACCAGGCGAGCTGGTCGAGCATCGTCTTGGCCGCGGCGCCGGTCCCGGCCGCGTCGAGCGGCTGCCCGGAGGGATCGAACTGCCGCCCGTAGTTGTGGAAGCTGACGGTGTCCCGGATGGTGACGGCGTGCAGCTCGGCGAACACCTGGCGGAGGTGCTCCACGGCCCGGAGGCCGCCGGACATTCCGCCGTAGGACACGAAGGCCACCGGCTTGGCCTGCCACTCCCGCCCGCCGAGGTCGATGGCCTGCTTCAGGGCGGCCGGGAAGCTGTGGTTGTACTCCGGGGTCACCACGATGAAGGCGTCGGCCCGGTCGAGCCGGGCCAGGTAGGCCCGTACGGCGGGGCTGAACCTCTGCGGATACGCCGCGGGCAGGTCCATCTCTGCCAGGTCGATCACGTCGACGTCCATGTCGTCGCGCTGGGCGGCGTGGTCGGCGATCCACCGGGCCACCGTCGGGCCGAAGCGGCCTTCCCGGGTGCTTCCGATGATGATGGCGACTCGGATGGGGCTGTCCATGACGTGTTTTCTTCCTCCCGATCTCCAAGGGTTCGACGTCACGGTAATTGTTAAAGTTAACTTGAAGTCAAGACCTTTTGTTCCTTATCATGGCGGCTATGGAGGAGGAGCTGACGATCGGCGCCTTGAGCGAGCGGACGGGCGTCGCCCCGTCGGCGTTGCGCTACTACGAGGCCGAGGGCCTCATTCACTCCACCCGCTCCGGCGGCGGCCAGCGCCGCTTCGCCCGGGAGACGCTCCGGCGGGTCTCGTTCATCCGGGTGGCGCAACAGGTCGGTCTGACGCTGGACGAGATCCGGGCCGCCCTCGCCTCCCTGCCCGATAACCGCACGCCGACCAAGGCCGACTGGGAGCGGCTGGCCTCCGCCTGGCGGCCCCGCATCGACGCCCAGATCGCCATGCTCGAGCGGCTGCGCGACCGGCTGACGGGTTGCATCGGCTGCGGGTGCCTGTCGCTCAAGATCTGCAAGCTCTACAACCCCGGCGACGAGCTGGCCGACCGGGGCCCCGGTCCCCACCACATCATCGACGACCTTCCCGGCCGGCCGGCGGCGTCATGACGGTTCCGGTGGTCGGGGCCGACGTCGTGCGGTGGTTCCGGTTCCGGTGCCACCAGCTCGACCGCGATCCGGGGGCCGGCGGAACCGACGGCGACGTCGCCCTGCTCGATTACGGCGTGCAGGACACCGGGCCCGACGGCGCCGCCTGGGCGCTGGCCATCCGCGGCGGGACCGCGCCGGTCGCCGACCTCGTCTACGCCTGGACGATCCGGGCTGCGCCGCACGCCTACCGGCGGGCCGACATCGCCGCCGTCGCCGTGGCCACGGCGCCGTTGTCGGAGGCCGACGCCGGCAAGCGGATCTTCGACGCCATGAAACCCTTGCGGGCCGCCGGCATCCCGGCGCTGGACGCGCTGCGCACGCTGGCCGGCCACCAGCGCCGGATCGTGCGGACCCCGACCGTCAAGGGCGAGGTTTCCACCCGCTTGACCGAACTCGTCGACGAGCCGTACCTGCGGTCGTGCCGGCCGTGTAACGCCATCCACGTCTACGAGAACCCGTTCCGCATGGCGGCCCTCCAGGCCGGGCTCGAGCTCGAGCCGGCCACGTCGCCGCCCGTCCTGCGCCGGATCAAGGGTCTCGAGCCGCCGATGTACCGCCATCTGGGTGACGAGGCGGAACCCCGCTTCGACGTCGTCCGCAACTACCTGCGCTTCTTCGGCCCGGCCCGGATCCGTGACGCGGCCGAGTTCCTCGACGCCCCTCCGAAGGAGGTCGAGCGGCGCTGGCCGGCCGATGTCGTCGAAGTCCGCATCGGCGACGTCGGCGACACCTCCGGACGGGCTGCGACGCAGCCCCGCTTCATCCTCGCCGGCGACGTCGACGCCCTCACGGGGGCCGGGCCGCCGCCCCGGCCCGGGGCGCTGCGCCTGCTCGGTCCCTACGACGCGTTCCTGCAGTTGCGGGACCGGGACGTGCTGGTGCCCGAGCCGGAGCGGCGCAAGGCGCTCTGGCCCGTCATCGGCAGACCGGGCGCCGTCGTCGCGGGCGGCGACGTGCTGGCGTTGTGGCGCCCCCGTACATCGGCGAACCGCCTCCGGCTGGCCATCGAGCCGTGGACGCGCCTCACGAAGGGCCAGCGCGCCGCCCTTGAGGAGCAGGCCGAGCTCCTGGCGGCCCACCGTGGTGCCACCCTGGCCGGGCTCGAGATCAGCTGAGCCCGGGTCGCCGGGCGCCGGGCCGGTCGCCTCAGGTCCCGGCGGGCTGGTCGGCGCCGACCATCCAGGGAGTACCGAAGCGGTCGGTGACCATGCCCCAGGCGGGGGAGAAGAACGTCTCGATCATCGGCTGGGTCACCGTGCCGCCTTCGGCCAGGGCGTCGAAGACCCGCTTGGCCTCGCCCACGTCGGGCGTGGAAAAGCTGACCATCATTCCCTGGACCGGGCCGAAGTTGTCGCTCATCGGGTCATCGGACGCCATCAGCATGTGACCGTCGAATGTCAGGGAGGCGTGCAGGACGTAGTCGGCCTTCTCCGGCGGAAGGGGCGGCTGGTCCGAGGGCGGAGCGTCCTTCATCGTCATGACGAACAGCTCACCGCCGAAGATCTCCTGGTAGCG
Organism: Actinomycetota bacterium; assembly: GCA_040756995.1. GTDB lineage: Bacteria > Actinomycetota > Acidimicrobiia > IMCC26256 > BP-133 > BP-133. Next base: position 491,973 of record JBFLYK010000001.1, read on the forward strand.
GGTGAACGCCTCCCGGCAGTTGCCGCCGAAGAACAGGTAGGGCTGGAAGGGCATCGGTCCTCCTCGTCTCGTGTCCTCAGGTCTGTGACGTCGCCCGGGACGCGAACTCATCGGCGGCCGATGAGTTTCCCGTCCGTGTAGCGTCAGCGTCCGTATGTCGCCGCTCGAGGAGCTCCGCACCGACGGGCGGCTCGGGCCCGAGGGCGCTCGGCTCCTGTACCGGATCGTCCGGACGGTCGTCGTGGGGCACGGCTTCCCGCCGCCGGGGGACCGGGCCGCCTGGAACGGCGAGGCCGTGGCCGAGACCGCCCACGAGTTCCTGGCCGACGACCGGACGCCGAAGCGGCTGGCCCACCTGCTGGTGCACGCCGTCGACGACGACTCGTTCACCCGGATCCTGCACCGCATGGTGCTCAACTTCCTGCGTGACGGCGGGCGGCGTACCGAGATCGGGCGGCTCATGCTGCGGCTGCGGGACGTCCTCGATCGGGGTGACGAGTTCGTGGCCGAGGTCGGTGACCGGTGGCGCCTGGAGAAGCAGCCGGCGACGCCGTCGACCGTGGGGCCGGCGGTCCTCGTCGAGGCGGCGGCGACCGAGCGCCATGTCGACGTCCCCCGCTGGTCGGCTCAGGCCCGCCGGCGGGCGCCGGCCGCCGACGCCGCCAGCCTCGAGCGCCTCTGCCGGCGAGTCCTGGAGGCGGCGGCGGGAACGGTGGCCCTCGACCAACTCGCCCAGGCCATCGCACCCCGGCTCGGGCTGACCCCGATGCCGCTGGCCCATCCGGCCGACGACACCGACCGGTTCGAGAGCATCGCCGGCCCGCAGCACGCCGAGGCCGTCCTCGACAGCCTGCGGGCGGCCGAGATCTTCGCCATCCTCAACCGGCGGGAGCGGCTGCTGCTGGCGTCGGCCGGGACGCCGGTCCGGGAGCTGCGGTCCGTGATCGGAGTCGGGCCCAGCCAGGCCGCCGAGCTGCAGGCCCGCCTGCGGGCCCTCCTGGCCGCCGAGTTGCAAGATGACGAGGGGTACGAAGCCGTGTTCTTCCATCTCGTCGACCAGGCCAAGGCGTGGGCCCGCCAACAGGAGGAGTATCAGCGGCCGACCGGACAACTGGACGCGATCGAACGTCTGATGAACGCGACATGAACGAGCACGAGGCGCCTGTGGACGACCCCACCGAGTCCCAGCTGGCCGACCTGGTCCGGGCGGCGGCGGCGGTTGCCGTCCCGGACGCCGTGCGGGCGGCCGTGGCCGGCGCCGACCGGCCGGAGACCGGGCCGCAGGCCGGGGAGCTGTGGCGGGCCCGCCGTCCGGGCGGCGCCGTCACGCTGGTGTGGCTGCGCTCGCTGCGGCCGGGCGGAGCGGTGGCGGTGCCCGTCTCGTTCGACACCGAGCTGGCCGAGGAGGACACGCTGGTGGTGTCCGGGGAGGCGTCGCCGCTCGGGTTACCGCTGGCCCTCCACTTCGGGGCCGAGACGGCGATCGACCGGCCGGCGCTGCTCGACCGGCTGGGCGCGCTGCCCCCCGCCGCCGTTGAGGAGGCCGTCGAGGCGGCGCGGAGCGCCCGCGCCTCCTCGACAGCCGATGCGGGTCGGATCGAGGCCGCCGACCGAACGCCGGGCGGCCCTGACGTCGACGTCGACGAGCAGTGGTGGCCGCTCGACACGCTGTCCGATCGGGCCGATCTCCTCAAGGCCATCCACCAAGCGCTGGGCGAGTCGCACGCCGGCGCCCGGATCGCCCCCCGGCCGGCGGCCACGGCGGGCTCCGAGCACCTCAGCGCGGTGGCGCTGGTGGCGGAGCTCGACGCCTTCATTCTCGTCGCCGCCCTCGACCATTCCCTCGGCGACGCCGCCCGCCTGGAGGCCGCCCGGCAGGTCCTCCACGCCGACCAGCTGCTCAACGCCGTGTGCCTGGTCGAGCCGGCGGCGCCGTTCCTGGCGGTGGTCGTCGACCGGCGCGACGTCGTGGCGGCGATCGAGACTCCGTCCGGCGAGCTGCGGCCGCCCCGCCAGAGCCGGCCACCGGCGCCGGTCGGCGTCGCGCTGTCGAAGTTCCTCGACGCCACCATCAGCCCGTTCGGCCGCCTGGCCCGGACGTTCGTCGAGGGTCAGGCGCTCGACCCGAGAGCCCTGGCGGTCGACGTGTCGGCCGACGCCGTCCGCACGGTCCACAACTCGGCCAAGGGGTTCAAGACCGAGGGCAAGCGGCCGGGCTACGAGCGGGTGAAGCGCCATCAGGCGGAGATCACCCGCCTCGTCGAAGCGGCGCTCAACCAGCCGGGAGTCGACGTGGCGGCGATCCTCGACCCGACCCCGGCAGAATCCCCGAGCGGGGAGGGCGCCGAGGGCCCGCCCGATGGGGGCGGCCCGGAGGGCGGGCCGTGATCCGCCGTCTCACCCTGCAGAACTGGCGGGCCTACGAGCACCTGGAGCTCGACCTGGCCCCGGGGGCGACGTTCGTCGTTGCCCCCAACGGTGTCGGCAAGTCGTCGATCGTCGAAGGGGCCCGCTTCGCCCTCTTCGGCTTCGTTCCTCCCGCCCGGGAGGGAGCCGCCCGAGTCGCCCGGACGGGCGCCACCTCGGCCTCGGTCGACGTCGAGCTTCCCAGCGGCCGGCTGCTGGCCGTCACCCGGCCCTACCCGGTGAAACCCCGGGCGGCCACGACGCCCACCGTCCTCCTGGACGGCGAACCGCAGCCACCGGAGACGCTCGAGGCCCTGCTGGCCGAGGAGTACGGCGCCGAACCGGCCTTCCTCGCCCGCCTGGCCATGCTGCACAGCAGCACCGTCTTCGCCGAAGCCAAGGGCCTCGACCTGCGCGACCACCTGTGCCGCGTCTTCGGTGTCGACGGCCTGATGGCGGCGCTCGACCAGACCAGGGCGCTGGCCGCCGTGGCCAAGAAGTCCGTCGACTCCGCCCGCAAGCCGGCCGCCGCCGTACCCGATTCGGAACTGGCGGCGCTGGCCGAGGTCGAAGCCCGGGCTGTCGAGCTGATCGCCGCGGCCGACGCCGAACGGGCCGCCGCCGAGCAGGCCCTGACGGCGGCCCGGGCCCGGGCCGAGGCCCGGCAGCGGTACGAGACGTGGAAGGCCGCCGCCGACCGCTACGCCGCGGTGGCCACCGAGGTGTCGCAGCAGGCCGAGGCCCTGCTCGGCCGCACCCTGTCACCCGACCGGCCGGGCGTCGAGCTTCCCGCCCAGCTCGAGGCAGCCGAGGCCGAGGCCGTCGAGGCACTCGACGAGGTCCGCCGGCGGCGGGCGGCGCTGGCCGGCCGGGCCGAGGCCATCCGGACGGGCCTGGCCGAACTCGAAGGCGCCGAGGGTGCCTGCCCGGTCTGTCGCCGCCCGTTGGAACCGGACGACGTCGAGGTCGCCCGCGCCGGCCACGAACGGGACCTGGAGGCCATCCAGGCCGAACTGGCCACGCTGGACGAGACGGCCGCCGTCCGCCTCGTCACCGAGCTCCGGCAGCTCCGCCACCGGCTGGTCAACGAGCCGTTGCCCGGCGAGGCGCCCCCGCCCCCTGATCCCGACGAACCGGCCGTCTCGGAGGCCGAAGCCATGGAGCGCTTCGAAGCCGCTGTGGCCACGGCCGCCGAACGGCGGGCGATCCTGGCCGAGGCCCGCCGCCGCCGGGAGGCCGGCGAATCCGCCCGGGTGGAGCTCGAAGCGGTGACGGCCGCCTTCGAACGGTCGGCGACGCTCGAAGCGGCCGCCGCCGCCCTCGAAGCCGCCCGCCTCCGGATCCTGACCGAGAGCGTCGAACCGCTCGAGGAGCTGCTGGCCGAGAACTGGCGGAACCTGTTCGTCGACCGTCCCGGTGTCGGCCTCGACGGCGACGGTTCCGTCAGCCGCCGCATCGGCGACGAACTGCTGTCCTACGAACAGTTCAGCGACGGCGAGAAGATGGTCACCCAACTCCTCCTGCGGGTCCTGGTGCTGCGGGCCACCACCCGGCTCGGCTTCTTCTGGGTCGACGAACCCCTCGAGCACCTCGATCCCGACGCCCGCCGGGCCCTCGCCGTCCTCCTGGCCCAGGCGCCCGAAGAACCCTCGTTCCGCCAGGTGCTGGTCACCACCTACGAGGAGCCGCTGATCCGCCGCCTCCGCGGCGCCATCCCTCGCACCCACCTCCTCTACGTGCGCCCCTCCGCCGCCTGACGCCCTCGGACGCTGCGCCCCTGCAAACGCCCACCTCCGACGCAGACCAACCGCTCGCATAACCGGCAATCCCGCGCTGTCGCGCCGCGAGCGATGTGCCGTGCTCGTGCACATAGGTTGTCGATAACCACGACGGAGGGGGTTCCCGGTACGTGCCGTACCCGGGCGGCTCGGGGCGGGCTGAGGCAAGCTTGGGCTTGTGAGCGACGTTGCTGGTGGTGTCCTGGGCTGGATCCTGGGCGAGCGCTGGAGGGCACACCTCCTTGAGCGTCGGTACCGCCGGATGGTTGCGGCAAGGACGTCGCCGTCGGAGCGCTCGCCCACTTCGTCGGCGCTCCTAAATGGCGGGACACTGCCGGGGTCCTCCGCCGTCGCGGCGGACGGGTTATCTGGGCCCCGAGGCCCTCGGCACGAGCGACCTCCTTCATCGTCGTCCCGCCGAGGCACTGGAAACCCACCGTGCTGGCGCTCGACACCTCCAAGGTCGTCGGGACGAGAAGCCGGCCATCGGCGGCTCGGGGCGACCGGGTCCTGATCGAGCTGGCCGCCGTACCCGAGATCACTCACCTCACAGTCCGACCGGAAGCGCTCCGCATCGCTGAGACGCTCCTCCGAGGCGGGTAGGTCGCATCCGGGATGTGCCGAACTCGGGCAGTTTCGCGGAACCGCCCCCGACGGTGATGCAGCTGCGACGATTCTCCGGCGGGGGATCCACCACCGTGGGTCGGGATCTGGTGAGGATGCCCGGGGGTGATCGGGTCTGGGCCTGACCCTGTGATTCAGTGGGCCGTTTGTGCCTTGATTCAGACCTGTCGGCTGATGGCTGCGGTCACTCCCGGGCATCCCCACCGGACGGGAGTGACTTGATAGGAGCCTGACAAGAGGTTGCCCCCTCGCAGTGCTGTCCGCCCGGTCCGGCGGGGACACCCATACCACCAGCCCCTTGCCCGAGGAGGTGGCATGACCACGATTGCACATGTTGGGGTTGTCCGGGTCGTTGTGGGTGTCGACACTCACCGAGACGTCAATGTGGCGGTGGTGATCGACCATCTGGGTCGCCGGCTGGGCTCGGTTGAGATCCCGACCACGGCGGCTGGGTATCGAGACCTGCTCCGCTGGGCGCGCAGTTTCGGGGAGGTGGAGGCCTGGGGTGTCGAAGGAACCGGCTGTTATGGCGCCGGCCTCGCTCGGTTCCTGGGCGCCAAGGGAGAAAGGGTCCTGGAAGTCATCCGCCCCAACCGCCAGGTCCGTCGACGCAAAGGCAAGTCTGATCCGACCGATGCCGAAGCCGCCGCCCGAGCCGTGCTGTCGGGGGAGGCATCGGCGGTCCCGAAAGGGGGCGATGACCTCGTGGAAATGATCCGCGTCCTTCGCCTCACCCGGTCCACCGCCGTGAAGGCACGCACCCAGGGCATCAACGTCCTGCGGGCACTGGTCGTCACCGCCCCACCAGAGCTCCGCCAGCAGCTCCGTGGCCTCCCGATCAAGGCCCTCATCCGGACGGCTGCTCGGCTCCGACCGGGAAACGATCGCAGTGTGCTGGCCCACACCAAACTGGCGCTGCGATCCGCCGCTCAGCGCTGCGAAGCGCTCGATGCCGAAATCGGCACGCTCGACGCTCGCCTCGATGAACTCACCGCCGAGGCCGCACCCGATCTCCTCGAGCACCCCGGCGTCGGCCCCGAAACGGCCGCCACTCTCCTCGTGGCCACCGGAGACGACCGCCACCGCATCCGATCCGAGGCCGCATTCGCCAAGCTCTGCGGAGTCTCACCCATCCCAGCCTCATCCGGCCAGATCCAACGCCACCGCCTCGACCGAGGCGGCAATCGCCAAGCCAACGCCGCCCTCTACCGGATCGTTCTCGTCCGCATGCGCTGGGACCCACGAACCAAGGACTACGTCGCCCGCCGAACCCAAGAAGGCAAGACAAAGAAGGAAATCATCCGCTGCCTCAAACGCTACGTCGCCCGAGAAATCTTCACAGCCCTCAAAGCAACAGCACGCCCCCACCCCGTCGTCCTAGCCGCTTGACATCAATAGGAGCGTCTGAATCACCTGGTCCGCCTCCGACCGCTCGGACGTGCCGCTTGCGAGCGGGTCGGGCCACCAGAACTAGCGGTTGGGCGGTTCTAGAGGAACCACTTTCGCTCGCTGGTGGTCGTAGGGCGGCGTGCAGACGGAGAGACCTCCGGCGGCGACAAGGGCGGGCATCGTGGAGCGGAAGACGGCTGTGACCCATTCCCGGATCGGACTCGCCTCGTCGGCCAGGATGCAGACCTGGTGGTAGCGGGACCGTTCGAAGTCGAAACCGTCGGCATCCCAGCCCATCGCCACCCGGAGCCTCTCTTCGTCGTCGGGGGCCGGGACGTCGTCCACGGCGAGCAGGGCTTGGCTGCGCCGGTCCCGCCGGCGCTTGGCGTCCCGCCAGCCGGCCTCTTCGACGATGAGTAGTACCGGCTCGACGGGCGGAAGCTGATCCTCGGGAGTGAGGAGCTCCATCCCGAAGCTCGTGTCGGTCGCCTTGAGACGCCACAGGAGCCCGCAGTTCGGACAGGTGAAGTCCGCTTTGCCGCGCCAGCCCCGTTCGGCCAGCACGGTCCCACAGGCACAGCGCCGGGGTTCGTCGAACTCGATGGCGCTCAGTCCATGGAACACTCGGTCGAGGACCGCCCTCGGCTCGCCTCCGTCGGCGAGTTCTCGCCGCGCTGCGGCCACCAGCTCAGCTACGAGTTCGGCCGGAAGCTCCGGGTCGTCTCTTGCGCTCAGCTCGTCAAGGTATTCGGCGACGCCGTCCGCACTCACCGAGCCACCCTCACTTCGGTACCCGCCGGCTGCCATACGCCCGATGTTCCCACACCCCCCGCGGGCGACCTGCGGGGGCCTACGACCGCTTGGTGGCCAACCGCCCCGTCCTCGCAGCGAACAAAGTGCCGATTCTACGCGCCTCGGGACAGGGCATGATCCTCGCTGTGAACAGAAGGTTGAGGCGAACGGCCAAGGTCCTGCTGGTCGACGAACATCAGAGGGTCCTGTTATTTCGCGGGATCGACCGAACGCGTCCGGAAACTGGGCCCTGGTGGTTTGCGGTCGGTGGCGAGATCGAGCCCGGCGAGGACTCGGTGTCGGCTGCGGTGAGGGAGCTGTTCGAAGAGACGGGCCTCAGAATCGTCGACCCTGGCCCGGTGGTCCTGACTCGCCGGTTCGCCTGGGACTTCGAAGGGTCCGCCTACGATCAAGAGGAGACGTACTTCCTCGTCCGAACCGACGAGTTCGAGCCGGTAGCCGAGGCGTGGTCCGAGACCGAGCGCGCCACCATGACTGGGCACCGCTGGTGGTCAGTCGATGATCTGCGGACGACGAAGGAGAAGGTCTACCCGGAAGGCCTCGCCGATCTGCTTCCGGACCTGCTAGAGCCCTGAAGAGCCCGCCCGCCAAGTGCCGATCCGGGGCGTCTCACGCCCCTGGGCGCGCCGGCTCGCGTAGCGTTCCGGCTGGGAGGTGCTGCGACGTGGCCGAAGGGACCGCTGAAGAACGACAGCCGATCGCCGAGGTGCTCCAGGGGCTTGAGATCCACCCGCTCGAACCCGGTTGGACGGCCATCGAGGCGCTTGTTCTCATGAAGTGCCTCGACGAGGAAGGCCACGTCAGCTGGGCCTATCGGACGACGCACCGGCTGAATCGGGAGGAGCTTCTCGGTGCCCTTGTCGTCCACACAGACGTCCTGCGGCGGGAGTTAGCCGACGAGTGGATCGATGACGACAGTGACCGCCCGTAGTCAGTGACGACCGTGCAAGGCACAGCAACGGTGCCGATTCCGGACTGTTCAGGAAGGGCAGGGCCTGCCCTAACGGAGGGAGCGGACCCGGCTTCGGGTCGGCGCGCCCTTCGTGACCGGCACAATGGTGAGGTGAGCGTCGAACGTCAGGCTCTGAGGTGGGCGGGTGCGGCCAGCGCTGGGTGCGGCCATGACCGGTCTTGACCAGGCGATGTTCGGCGAGAAGGAGGAGCGGCCGGGCGTGGCCGTCGAGGCTCCCGGCGATCCGCCCAATGACCTCCCCTTCGCCGTCGTCCTCGATCCGGAGCATCCCGAGCGCAGCGTCGTGGTCTTCCGCGCCGCCTTGCCCTCCGATCCGGCGGCCGGCCAGAGCTAGCGCGCCGGACTGGGACGTTCCGACACGCTCGGAGCCGGCCCCTTCGTGGGGTCGGGTGGAGGGGTCCGCCCGGAAGTGCCGATCCCGGTCGGAAAGGAGGTCGTGGCCAACGTCAGACCGGTCGGCTGTTCGGACTACGGAGTCGTCAGGCAAACCGCCAGCGCGGGAAAACCGATCCGGCCGCGACAGAGCTAGCGGCGCACGACTGTTCTGTCAGCGCCGAGGACGACGACTTCCTCTACTGGGGCGTCCGGCAGAGGGGCTATGAAGTACCCTTCCCGGTCGCCGGCACGGACCTCAGCAGAAATCGAACCGCCACCGGTCACGAGTTGGACCTCCTCTACGGTCTGGCCCACTCGCCCGAGAATCCGGTCGATAGCTCTTGCGAAGTCGTCATCCGCGTAGGCCTCGCCAGGTTCCAACAGTGCCGAGCAGGACGTCCGCCGGGAGTTCCCTCGTTTCCAGCCAACGCACCCCTCGGCATCACGGCGGAAGGCGAAGGCCTCAAAGCCCCCCCACCTGCCCGCCCAAATTCCAGTGGTACCAGCGGCCCGTCATGCTCAAGGGCTGGTGACCCGCATCCAGCCAGACTCGTCAGGACCGCGCAGGCCGCACCGAGTCGCCGCCAATTGACCACTACCACGGGAGCAAGCCTGCCATGCAAGGCCTTCGTAGAACGCACGTGATGTGCCGTACCAGTACGGTTGCTGACACTCGACTGGATGTGGTTTCGCAAGTGGCGGGCCGGCGCGATGCCGCAGTACTTACGGCCGAGGGTTGTTTATCCGGAGCTCATGGCGAGCAAGCATCCGCCTGGAGAACGCCAGGGCCTGCGCCGGCGCCATGATCGAGAAGCCGTTGAAAGCTGCCTTCACCTCGTCTGCTCTCTTGAGCAGGCGCTTGTCGCTGGTGATGAGGACGTTGATTCCGTACCGGATGGCCGTGGCGACGTGCATTGCGTCACGGACGTCGTTCTTCTTTGCTGTCGCCCGATCCCGGCCGGGGAACATGACCTCCCAGAGGCGATCCCACTCCGCTGCTTCCTGGTCGCTGCCGACGACACAAAAGCCAAGACGGGAGTGTCCCAGGACCATGGGCCCGAACTGCTCGATCATCTCGCCGGAGAGGCTCAGTAGTCGGGCCCGATGCTCCGCGTCTTCCCGTTGGGTCAATTCCGTGTCCATGGTGTCGGTGCGCGTGAGCTCGATCCAGCCGTCTCGCCACATTTGGCGGAGCTCCGCCATCTCTGCGGACTCATCGTCAACCGCGTTTGTATCCAGCACGAACCGGAGTCCGAGCGTGCTCATGGTTTCGACCGTAGCGGCCGAATTCGGGGGCAGGCTGCGATTTTCGGCCGCTCGCGGTTCGCAGCGGGACGAGCACTCACTTGAACGTGCCGATCGGGCAGGGTCTGTGGCCGGCAGTTGTACTCTCGCCACGTGACCACGAGCCAGGCTCGCGATGACGGTTCGTCGCCGAGTCAGTGGTCGACGCCGAGCTCAAGGGACGGCTGCTCGAATTGTTGCCGAGATGAAGGTCCGGCCGGTGCACAAGAACGAAAAGCTCAGCGACCTGGCCGAGTGGGTCATGAATGAGCTGCCGGCCGTAGCCCCCGACGATCCGCGGACTCCAGAAGCTGTCGAGATTGCCCGGGTCTGGTGGGAACACGAGCGCAGCAGCAAGTAACTCAAGGGCCTTGCGAGCACGCACCAAGTGCCGGTTCCGGACGGGTCGGCGCAGTCAGCTACCGGCCGTATCCGGGGTTGGTCGGCTTCACCGGCGTCGCCGCCAGTCTCGCGCCCACCTCGTCCGGTGTGAGGTGACTGATTTGCCGCAGCGTCGCACGCTCGGAACAGGCATTGGGTTCCAGACGGCCGTCTGCCCCCACTGGCAGGGTGGACCGAGGGAACGGCTCCCAGCCGGTCTCACTCCGCTTGACCAAGCCCATGAGGTAGGTGCGGCCAACCTCTAACCGGGGTCCCTCACCGAAGACCATTGGACGATCGGCCTGGCCGTTGTCGTCCACGCTCCAGCCATCGGTGACGAACGTCACGGACCCGAGTGCTGGCTCGGCGCCGTCCCGACGCCAAACGGTTGAATCCACCCGGACGTCGACCGTCCGTCCGATCCACGCCCGCGACCGGGGCGGCTCGCTCGTCGCTCGCGGCCCGACAGCCGGTCAAGAAAAACGCCGCAACGAGGATCGGCACCACGTGGAGTTTCGGAAGCATCCCGCCCAAGTTTCGCACGCCGCCGCGTTCGACCGCCGGGAGGGACGGCCAAAGTCCGGGAAGTGCCGATCTCGGACGGGTCGGGGCCTGACAGCCTCAGACTGAGATCAGCCCGCTGGCGCCCGCCTGGGTTGCGGCCGCACCAGCCCGCGGACGATGGCGGCGAACAGGACGATCAGGCTGCCCGTGCCAGCGTAGAAGCCCGATCGCGGGGCGGAGCGGGTGGGGAGCGGACGTGCATTGGCTGCCGCGGCGGAGAATGCTTCCTTTTTACGGCGGCGGTAGTCGTCGGACGATTCCTCCGGCAGCCTGGCGTAGGTGGCGTACGTGACGATCGTCACTTCGGCGTTAGTGGCCCGGTGCCACTCCCAGCCGGTTAGTCCGAGCCCGGCGAGGAGCATTGCGACGCCCAGCCATGCCGCCCCTCCGGCTTGGGGGCGACCCTGATAGGCCAGGTGCACGCCGGCAGCCAGCGCCCCGAGTGTCACTGCATTCGACCACCGCCACACCCTCCACGCGTTCCAGATCGTGACCGACGATCCCTCGGCGTGGAGGGTCCACCAGGGCTGGTAGCTGACGACGATCAACGTCACCGCCGCCGCGGCCACGAGCCCGTCCCAGCGGCCCCAACGCCGCCCGAACAGTTCCATCCCTATCCCCCCGGGTTGCGCTTCTGGCGCACACCACCTTGAGGCAACGGTACCGCTCTGGACCGTCGCCTAGATGCAGAGGCGGGGCCGGATTAAGAACCCGCTGAGGAAGCGCCGATCCAGCTCGGGCTGGGGACGCTGGAGGCGCCAGTGGACATGGGCGGGTAGAGACCCGAGAAAATGTGCCGCTATGCGCACTTCCCGTCGAGGAGAATCGCCAGGTGCTCCTTGACCTCGCGCTGATGCTCCTCGGGCTCGTCATTGGGGTCGTCGGTTGGCGGCAGCGACAGTTCGCGCTCGATGACCTCCGGAGAGGTGTGCCGACGGAATGGCCGCTCGGCGGCCGCCACCAAGTTGTCGGCGCATGGGTCCTCATGGTCTTCGGCCTCGGATTCGTGTGGGCGGCAGCAGCCCGTCTCACTGGTTTCGGCTGACCCGCTCGTACGTGCCGATGTCGGACAGATCCGAATCAGCGGCGAAGGAGATTTCGGGCGAAGGAGGGAAAGAACCGGAGTGAAGGTCCCCCGCCAGCAGTTCCAGCCTCCCGACAGGACTGCCTGGTGGAATGTCCTGGTCTCGACGTTTGCCGGGCTTGCTTCCGTACTCGGGACCATTGTGTTGCTGGCTGACGGGTTAACCGAGTTCGAAGCCCGGATGGGCCGCCTCATAGGTCTGCTCGGGTTGGTCGTCATCCTCCGGTGGGGTCTCTGGCGCAACCGGCCCTGACGGGCACCTGGACGCGCGATCAGTGCCTCTCGCCGCGTGGGTAGCGGTTCGGCCCTGACGTACCACGAAGCTGGATCGATACGTGCCTTTCCAGCTTGGATTGGGTGGGCCGAGGGGCCCGGGCTCGCCCCGCAGGCTCAGTGTCGCTGTTGGCGGGGCTTCCTCCACCGCTTGGACCGCTCGTCCCATTCCCACCCGCGCGGCTGGTGACCCTCTCCGGGGTGCTGCTCGTCCAGGCGGCTGAGGCGGATCTCACCGCCCTTGGGCTTGTCGTTCGCGAGCACCCAGACACCGACAGACAGGACGATCGCCAGTGCGATCAGCGAGCTCACGGCTGCGAGACCCGGAGACTCGCCCCTGTTGACTCCTCGCCCGTAGTTGACCCCGAACATGATCAGTGGGATTGCCAGGCCGTAGGCGACGAGGCGCCGGCCCTGATGTTCGCTCACCTCTACTTATTGGATCTCTCCCTGACTTGTCCTGCGGCTCGAGCGGAAAGGTGCGCTTGCCGGCGCGTCGCTGAGCCCTTCGAGCTCTTTGGTTCATGCGATTCTTTTCAGGTGAGCCGAGGAGAGGAGTACCGGACGGACACGGGGTAAGTCGTCCTCTCCGTTAGTGGGGAGCAGCCAACTCCGGTGCTGAGACTGCGACGAGCTCGTCAGTGTCGTAGGTGGGCCCGCAAGGGCTACCGGATCGAGCGGCGGTTTCAAGGTCGTGCCATCGATCTGTTCGATCAGGACCTCCTCCGCGCCTACGACGTCGACAAGCCGGCTGCTCGGACCGTCGGGGCGATCCTCACACGGACGACGCCGTCGATCCAGCCGCTCCCGAGGTGCCGATAGCGCTCGATCGCGAGATCCCCTCTGGCTAGAACTCGTCAGCGTGATGTTGGAACGCCGTCCTGATGTCCGTGTAGCCGTGGTCGTCGGCGGTCATGGCCAGTTTCACGTCGTCGGGGATTAGGCCATCGAGCCCCACGCTGGCCGTGTAGTCGCTTCCGATCAGCAGCAGAGCCCAGCGGTCTTCGTCGGGTTTCCTGTTCGACCGCATCAACCCAAAGCGGGCTCGGACGGCTTCGTCGTCGACTTGGACGTGCCCGTCGGTGTAGGCAAGCGTTCCTTCGCTGCCTGCCTGGGTCATGTTGTACGTCTGAACCTGTTCCAACTCGTCAAGAGGCGGGGGACGCCCGCGGTAGGTGGAGACGTCGACCGACACCCGGCCGGTCGATCCGTAGACGCGCATCGAGACCACGCCGGCCGCCCCAACCAGTGGCCCATGGATGCCGATTACGGCGTCTGCCCCGAGGCAAGGAACCAGGAACCGGAATTTTCGCCATGGCTTCCGGGGCCAATGCACGGTCGACATGATCATCCAGGCTGCTTCGTGGGCTCGCGCCTGTCCACAGAAGGCATAGGTGATGCCCGATCCTTCTTGGTCAGCTATGAACCGGGCCTACGGCCTGGCCCGGGGTCACAGCAGGCAGAGGACCCGTACCGGCGCATTTTCGCCGGGGTGCATTGACGCAGTCGTGGCGCAGATGATCCCGACGATGGTCGGCGACGTCCCGACGAAGGTGTAGGAACCCGGCGGGAGGGTCATGCGGAACGTGCCATCGGAGGCCGTCGGCGCGGTGGCCACGACTTCTCCATGCCGGCTCTCCCGGTGAGCGTCGATCCGGCCGGCGACCGGCTCATCGATCCCCGGGGGTGGTCCGCCAATCTTGCGGAACTCGCCCGTAACCACCGCCATTGCCGGGCCTTCAGTGCTCGAGGTCGACGTTGGCTCCGGACGGCCGGACTCCGAGGTGCAGCCGGTTGCCAGGCCGACCACGGCCAGACACAGAACGAGAAAGGTCTTCTTGCCTTTCGAACGCCGAAGCGCATGAAGCATCTCCGAAATTTTCGCCGGGACAGCCGCCGGTGCCTTCGAAATCCCCACCTTGCACGTGAATCGTGAGACACCTCGACCATCCACCTTCTGAGCAGGTGGGCGAGAGAGGGTCTGACCATGGCACCGACGAAGTCGAGCCTCAATGGCCGGGGCAAGCGCAAGGCGCTGG
>JBFLYK010000002.1:0-391824 GCA_040756995.1 Actinomycetota bacterium
GGAGGAGCGCCGCCGGTTCGGCCGCCGGCCCCGCCGCCTCCCCGGGCGGCCCGGCCACCCCTGGTGCGCCCACACCCGGCGGCGGCGCGGCGCCGGCACCCGGCGCGGCACCGGCGGCCGACAAGCCGCCGGTCATCATCGGCAACGTCGGTGACTACAGCGGGATCATCGGGACGCTGATGAAGGGCGGCAACGTCATGGCCGCCGTCGTGGCCCGCTACATCAACGACCGCGGTGGCCTGAACGGGCACCCGGTGCAGGTCGTCGCCGCCGACGCCGGGGGTGACCCGGCCCGGGCGCTGTCGATCGTGCGTGACATGGTGGAGAACAAGGGCGTCGTCGCCCTCATGGGGAACCTGTGGGTGTTCTCCGGGAACGGGCCCCGCCAGTATCTCGAAGAGAAGAAGGTCCCCGTCATCGGTGGCGACGGCACGATGCGGGTGTGGGACGAGAGCCCGATGTACTTCTCCAGTGGCTCTCCCTACCCGGCCATGTCGCTCGGCGCGGTGAAGGGGCTCGCCGACCTAGGCCACAAGAAGCAGTCGATCATCTACTGCGTCGAGGCGGAACAGTGCGGCGTATGGCGCAACATCGCCAAGCAGCGGGCCGCCTCGCTCGGCGTGGAGATCGTGTACGAGGCCCAGGTCTCGCTGGCCCAGCCGGACTTCACCGCCGAGTGCATCCAGTCCCAGCGCAACGGGGCGACCGGGATCCAGTCCGCCATCGACGGCCCGTCGATCGCCCGTCTGTCGAAGTCCTGCGCGCAGCAGGGCTACAAGCCGCAGTACATGGGCATCAGCCTGGCCATCATCGACTCGATCTCCAAGGAACCGACGCTGGACGGGCTGTTCGCGCCGCAGGGCAACTTCCCGTTCACCTCGGCATCGACGCCGCTCGAGGCCGAGTATCAGGAGATGCGCCAGAAGTACGCCCCGAGCCTGGCCAATTCGCCAGCGGTGGCCACGGTGTGGGCCGCCGGAGCGCTGCTGCGGGAAGTGGTGAAGGGAGCGCCCCTGCCGGAGGGGAAGGTCACATCGGCGGACTTCCTGAAGGGCCTCTACACGATCAGGAACAACAACCTGGGCGGGCTCTCCGGTGCGCCGCTGACCTTCGTCGAGGGCAAGAAGGTCCTGACGAACTGCTTCTACTACATCCAGCTGAAGGGCGGTAAATGGGGTGCCCCCTACGGCTCGACGCCGAAGTGCGTCGACTGAGAGGACGGGAGCGAGCGATGAAGCTTGGGAACTGGTTGCGGCTGGCCTGGGACCGGGCCGCCGCAGTGGCACTGATCGCAGCCGGGGCCGTCGCCCTCATCCTCGGATGGGTGGGAGTGAGCGGCGAAGCGTTCCCGGCCAAGCAGCTGCCGTATCTGATCTCCGGCGGGATCGCCGGCGTGTTCATCCTCGGGGTGGGCACGATGTGCTGGCTGTCGGCCGACATGCGCGACGAGTGGACGAAACTCGACCGCATCGAGGACGCGCTCAACCGGCTGGCCGACACCGGTCTGGTCGACGCCGAGGCCCCGCGGCGCGCCGCGGCGACGAACAACAAGGGCAAGGCCCCGGCCGGCCTCGTCGAATCGGCATCATGAGCCTGGCGGTTCCGTCCCACGCCCCGCTGTGGTCGAGGCGGGACGCGACGGTCGTGGGAGTGGTGCTGGCGCTCGGGGCGGTGCTCGTGCTGGCGGGATGGTTCTTCGCCGCCGGACGGGCCGACGCCGGCGATCAGCTCGTCTTCGTCAGCCTGGCGCTGGTCGGGGCGCTCGTCGGGGTTACCGCCGTCATCGCCTGGGTCGTCCGCGGCCGGCGGGCCATCAGCACCCGGCGGACTCTTCTGCTCGGGACACCGCCTCCGCCCAAGGCCGAGGGCGCCCGCGCCGTCGAACTGGTGGCCGCCCCGAACGGGAAGTGGTTCCACCGCGCCGACTGCCTGCTGGCCCTCGGCCGGAACTGGAGCGCCTCGCCCCGCGTCGCGCACGAGAAGGCCGGCCGCCTCTCCTGCCCGGGGTGCCGGCCATGAGGGAATGGATGCCCTTCATCGTCGCCGGCGTCACCAACGGCTCCATCTACGGGCTGGCCGCCGTCGGCCTCGTCCTCACCTACAAGACGTCGGGCATCTTCAACTTCGCCCACGGCTCGCAGGCCGCCCTCGGGGCCTACCTGATGTTCGAGTTCCGGGACCGGATGGGCATGCCCTGGCCGGTGGCCGGCCTCCTGGCGCTGCTGCTGGCCGGGGTGGTAGCCGGGCTCCTGCTGGAGAGGGGCGCCAACGTCCTGGCGTCGTGTTCGGTGGCCGCCCGGGTCACCGCCACAGTGGGTCTCCTCGTCTTCATCCAGGGTGTGCTCATCGCCATCTTCGGGTCGGCGTCGATTCCTGTGCCGCCCTTCCTGTCCCAGAAGACCTTCGACCTCGGCGGGACGAACGTCCGGGTCGAGCAGCTGATCATCGTGGCGTTCGTGTTCGTCGCCGTCGTCGGCCTGTATCTGTTCTTCACCCGGGCGAAGCTCGGCCTCGCCGTCCAGGCCGTCGTCGACGATCCGGCGCTGCTCGGTCTGGCGGGCACGAGCCCGTCGGCCGTCCGCCGGTTCTCCTGGGTCGTCGGCTCGTGCTTCGCCGCTCTCTCCGGAATCCTGCTCGCTCCCTCGCTGGCGCTCGACGCCCGGCTGCTCACGCTGCTCGTCTTCTTCGCCTTCGGGGCGGCGGCGGTCGGGGCGTTCTCCAGCCTCCCGCTGACCTATGTCGGTGGCATCGGGCTGGGTCTGGCGGCGGCCATCACGACCAAGATCCTGGGTGAGACCAACATCACAGGGCCGATCGGGAGTCTGCCGGCCAACCTGCCGTTCCTCGTCCTGTTCGTGGCGCTGCTCGTCACGCCGACCCGGAAGCTGGTGGAACGAGGCACGCAGGTCGTCCGCCGTCCGCTGCCGCCGGTGACCTTCAGCCGCCCGGTGAAGCTCACGGCCGGCGTGGTCGGGCTCGGCGTCGCGCTGGTCATCCCGCACGTCGTCGGGGCGAAGCTGCCGATCTACATGACCGGCGTGGCCTATGTGATCCTCTTCGCCTCGCTCGGGCTGCTGGTCCGGACGTCGGGGCAGGTCTCGTTGTGTCACATCGCCTTCGCCGCCGTCGGCTGTTCCACCGCCGCCCGGGTGGTGGTCGAGGGCGTGCCCTGGCCGTTGGCCGTGCTGGCCGGTGGCTTGGTGGCCGTTCCCATCGGGGCCCTGCTGGCGATTCCCGCCATCCGCCTGTCCGGCGTCTATCTGGCCATCGCCACCTTCGGGTTCGGCCTGGTGATCCAGCGGCTCTTCTATGCGTCGATGCTCATGTTCGGCGGCCGGTATGCCATCCCGTCACCGCGACCGAAGCTCGGCGGACTCAACACCCATACCGACGTCGGCTACTACCACGTGGTGCTCGGAGTGGCCGTCGCCTGCCTGGCGGTGATGATGCTCATCCGCCGCAGCCGGATGGGCCGCCTCCTGCGGGCCTTCGCCGACTCGTCGACGGGCGTCGACGCCCACGGCACCAACACCAACGAGCTCAAGGTGCTGGTGTTCTCCATCTCCGCCTTCTTCTCCGGCATCGCCGGCGGGCTCCTCGGGCCGATCACCGGGACGGCCTCGGCCGCCTCCGGTATCGACGTCGGCGGCTTCGACTTCTCGGTGTCGCTGCTCCTGATCACCGTGCTGTTCGTGGCCGGACGCCAGCCGATCGTGTCCGCGGTGCTGGGCTCGGTCCTGCTCGTCATCATCCCGAGCTACGCCACCGGCGAGACAGCGGTGAAGTGGAACCCGATCGTGTTCGGGTCGCTGGCCATCGTCGCCGCGCTCTTTGGTGGCCGATCGCTCAGGGACTGGCTGGCCTCGTCCCGGAGGCTGCAGGAGCGGGCGGCGAGCCCGAGCCCGCAGGCCGAGCGGGCCAGGGTTCCGGAGCTCGTACTGGAGACGGCGCGATGAGCATGACCACCGAACTTCCGCTGTCGACCACCGACGCGCCGGACCTCGTCATCTTCGGCCTCACGGTCCGCTTCGGCGGGCTGGTGGCGGTGGACGACGTCTCGCTCACCGCCCGCGGGGGAGTGATCACCGGTCTGATCGGGCCCAACGGCGCGGGCAAGACCACGACGTTCAACGCCTGCACCGGATTGAACACGCCGTCGGCCGGCACGATCTCCCTCGGTGACCGCACGCTCGACGGGCATTCGTCGGCGTGGCGGGCCCGTTACGGGCTGGGCCGCACGTTCCAGCGCATGGAGCTGTTCGACACGATGACCGTCCGGGAGAACGTCGAAGTCGGACGGGAAGCCCTCCTGGCCGGCAAGCGGCGCTGGACCGGCCGGCTGTTCTCCACCCCGGCCGAAGCCGGCATCTGCCGCCAGGAGGCCGACGCGGCCATGGAGCAGTGCGGCATCACCCACCTGGCCACCCGGACCGTCGGCGACCTGTCGACCGGCCAGCGCCGGCTGGTGGAGCTGGCCCGGGCCATGGCCGGTGACTTCCGCTTCCTGCTGCTCGACGAGCCGTCGTCCGGTCTCGACGTCAATGAGACGGAGCACTTCGCCGACATCCTGCGGGGCGTCGTCGAACGGGAGGGCATCGGCATCCTCCTCGTGGAGCACGACATGGCGCTGGTCCGGGCGGTGTGCTCGTACATCTACGTGCTCGACTTCGGCCGGCTCATCTACGAGGGGACGGCCGCCGACGTGCTCTCGGCCGAGATCGTCAAGGCGGCGTACCTCGGCTCGGAAGCGGCAGAGGTGGAGGTCTAGCGATGCTCGAACTACGCGGCATCACCGCCGGCTACGGCTCCCACACCGTGCTGCGGGACGTGAATCTGCTCATCCCCGACAACGCCGTGGTGGCACTGCTCGGCCCCAACGGCGCCGGCAAGACCACGCTGTTGCGGGTGGCCTCCGGGCTGCTGCGGCCTTCGGCGGGCCGGATCCTGGTCGACGGCGTCGACGTCACCGGCTGGCCTCCTCACCGCCTCTCCGAGCTCGGGGTGTGCCACGTCCCCGAGGGCCGGGGGATCTTCCGGGCGCTGTCGGTCAAGGACAACATCCGGCTCCAGGCCAAGAACGGCTTCGCCGCCAATCCGATCCCGGCGGTCGCCGAAGCCTTTCCTCGCCTGGGGGAGCGGTTGACGCAGCGGGCCGGGACGCTCTCCGGTGGTGAGCAGCAGATGCTGGCGCTGGCCCGGGCCTACGTGGCGGCGTCGAAGACCGTCCTGCTCGACGAGGTCTCGATGGGCCTCGCACCCAAGATCATCGACGAGATCTTCGGGTACCTCCACCGGCTGGCCGATCAGGGTGCGGCGCTGCTGCTCGTCGAGCAGTACGTGGCCCGGGCGCTGGAGCTGGCCGACTTCGTGTACATCCTCAACAAGGGGCGAGTCCAGTTCGTGGGCGAGTCCGACGAACTCGGCGAGGAGCAGATCCTCGCCTCGTACCTGGGGGTCTGAGACGATGCGCAAAGTTGCTCGTGTCTTAGCCGCTGTGGCCGTGGTGGCCGCGGTAGCCGGGTGGGGGCCGACGATGCCCCGGGCGTCCGCCGAGCTCGACGCCAGCTCGCAGTGGGCGGCGTCGGCCCGCGCCGACGCCATGGCCATCGAGTATCTGAACACCAACGCGCCGGTCTTCGGGGCGGAGCCGATCATCTACGGGACTCCGGCCAGTGCCGCGTCGCTGGTCGACTCGGTCGGCCAGTCGTACGGCTGGGCCGCCGCGCCGTACCCCGGCGACATCATGGTCGGCGCCGCCGACAACGGGAACGGCGCATTGGTGGGGGCGGGCCTGCCGGGCATCTTCCAGAGTTACCCGTTCTACGTCCGCAGCGAATACCCGATCGCCCAGAACAAGGTCCAGGACCAGAGCGGCAACCGGCTCACCGCCAACAGCGAGCAGTACAAGTCGTCGAGCGAGGCCCGCAGCGGGCTGATCACGGGTGACTTCCTGGCCGCGCTGCAGGCCCAGGCCTCGTCGCTGTCGTCGGTCGACCCCAACACCGGGGAGCTCACGGCGCTCGCCGACTCCCGCCTCGACGCCTTCCGGTTCACCGACAAGCTGCAGATCGGCAAGTCCACCGCCCACGCCAAGGTGACGCGCCTGCCGGGCCAGGAGCTGAAGAAGGAGTCGTCGTTCACGCTCGGCTCGATCGTCGTGAACGGTGTGGAGATGAGTTACGGCGACGAGGGCTTCAAGTTCGCCGACCAGAAGGGCGAATCGCCCGGTGACCCCCAGCCGCTGTTCGACGCCCTCAAGGCGGCGGGCATCACCGTCGAGATCCTGCCCGCCCGGGGCACCGAGACGTCGATCGAGTCGGCCGGTATGAAGATCACCCAGGTGACCGACTACGGCGCCGGACAGCAGCGGATCTCACTCATCATCGGCCGGGTGAGCGCCGCCGTCAGCGGCGAAGCGAAGCCCGTCAGCGATTCTCTGCTCGGCGACCTGACCGGCACGGAACCGACGGACACCGGTTCGGGTTCCGCGTCGTACGGCACGGACACGACGTCCGCCGACGCCGCCCTCGGCGGCGAAGAGATCGTCGAGTCGATCCCCGAACCGGTCGAGGCCGCCGCCGGACTCGACCTGACCCTGTCGACGCCCGCCGTCACCCCGCCGGACCTGTCGCTGCCGGCGGTGTCAGGGTCAGGTGACGGCGCCACGGTCCCGCCGGTCGTCGCCGCCGTGAATCCCGGCGCCGGCGCCCGGGCGCAAGCGGCGCCGCCGGAGGTCCGCCTCGCCAGTCCCGCCTCGGTGGGGAAGGGCCTGCGCGATGACGACATCAGCGGCTTCTACCTCGGCCTCGGAGCGCTGGCCGCGCTGCTGACCGTGGCGGCGTTCGTGCTGCGGGGCGGCGGCCGGGCCGCCAAGGCGGCCGCGGCCGGCTCCGTCCTCAAACTTCCGTCGTGATCAGCCCGTCGTGATCAGCCCGGTGGTGACGCCACCCATGTAGCCGCCGTCGGTCCACAGGACCGTTCCGGTGATGTAGCTGGCGGCGTCGCTGTTCAGGAAGATCAGGGCCCGGGCCTGCTCCTCGGGCTTCGACACCCGCCCGAGGGGCTTGGGGAAGGCGTCGATGAAGCCTTCCCCGTAGGTCTTGATCGTGTCGGCCAGGAACGGCGTGTCGGTCACGGTGGGGCCGATGCAGTTGATCCGGATACCGCGTCGGCCGAGCTCGACGCCCTGTTGCATCACCCAGACGATGATCGCCTGCTTGGCGAAGTTGTAGCCGTTGCCGAGCGCGTCCGGATGCGCTTCCAGCCAGGCCCGCCCGGCGGCAAAGTCGGCGGCGGCCAGGAACTCCTGGACCGTGGGGATGTTGGCGGCGTAGCCGGCGGCGGCCAGCGACGAGACGCAGGCGATGGCCGAGCCGGCTTCCATGATCGGCAGCAGCGCCTCGGTCAGGCGGCGCGTGCCGAGGATGTTGACCTCGGCCACCTTGAGCGGCTGCGCCGCTCCGGACGAGATGCCGGCGATGTTGAACAGGGCGTTGACCGGGGCGCCGATGTTGGCCGCCACGGCGTCGATCGAGGATGGGTCGGACAGGTCGAGGCGGTGGAACTCCTTCACTCCCACGGTCGGCTCGGCGATGTCGAGACCGACGACGTGGGCGCCGAGTTCGATGAGCTCCCGGGCCGCCTCCTGACCCATTCCGGAAGCACAGCCGGTGACCACGACCCGCTTGCCGTCATAGCGCCAGAGATTGCTCATGCCGTCACACTATCCCGTCTTCCGGAATCTTGCATCCAGGATGCGCGATGCGCGAGACTCCCTTCGCGGCACCCGTATCGCTGGCGGCCACACAGGGGGAGATCGATGAAAATCTCGCTGTTTTTGGAGCACCCCGTTCCCAAGCCGTGGAGCGAAGACAAGGAACGTCAAGTCTTCCAGGACGCGCTGGAGCTGGTGGAGCTGGCCGACAAGGTCGGCATCCACTGCGTCTGGGTCACCGAGCATCACTTCCTCGAGGAGTACTCCCACTCCTCGGCGCCGGAGATCTTCCTGGCCGCCGCCAGCCAGCGGACGAAGAACATCCGTCTCGGGCATGGCATCATGCACATGCCGCCCAACATCAACCACCCGTTCCGGGTGGCGGAGCGGATCTCCACCCTGGACCTCGTCTCCAACGGCCGGGTCGAGTTCGGCACCGGCGAGTCGTCGACCGTGGCCGAGCTCGACGGGTTCCGGGTCGACCCGGGTGAGAAGCGGGCGCAGTGGGACGAAGCGACGCGGGCCGCGTTGCGCTGCATGATCGAGACCCCGTTCACCGGGCTCGAGGGCAAGTACGTCTCGATGCCGCCCCGCAACGTCGTTCCCAAGCCGGTGCAGAAGCCGCACCCGCCGCTGTGGCTGGCCTGCACCCGACCCAACACGACCTACCTCGCCGCCGAAATCGGCATGGGCGCCCTGGGCTTCTCCTTCGTGAGCCCGGAGGACATGGCCGACCGGGTCGTCAAGTACTACGAGACGTTCGAAGAGAAGTGCGTCCCGATGGGGTATCAGGTCAACCCGAAGGTCTTGGCCATCGGCGGCCAGATGCCGCTCATGTGCCTCCCCACCGAGGAGCAGGCCATCGCCGCCCTCGGCGCCGTGCCCGGCGGCGGCTTCTTCGGGTTCGGGATCTTCTACTACTACAACTTCGGCATGCACGCCCCGGGCAACACCGACCTGTGGGCGATGTACGAAGGCGCCGTCGCCGCCGACCCGAGCGTGGGCTACTCGCCCGAGGCCGGCGCGGTGGGCACGCCTGACATGCTCCGCGCCTGGTGCGAGCGTTACGAGGCCGCCGGGGTCGACGAGTGCATGTTCCTCATCAACCCCGACAGCCATGAGGCGACCATGGAGTCCCTCGAGCTGTTCGGGAAGACGGTGCTCCCGGAGGTCATCGAGCGGGACGAGATCTTCGCCAAGGAGCGGGCGGCGAAGCTGGCTCCGGCGATCGAGCGGGCCATGGCCCGCCGCCCGCCGGACGACGCCCCGGCGCTCGACCCCGAGTACAAGTTCGGCGGCGTGCCGACCAGTGCCAAGACCGGCAAGACAGCCGACGAGGCCCTCATCGCCATCAAGGAGATGGCCGAGGCCCAGGAACGTGACGCCAAGCGGCGGGCGGCGGCGCTGGAGAATCTCGGCCGCCCGACCGAGTAGGCGGAAGTGAGGGAGGAAGAGCGCCTCCCGGACGAGTCTGCTGAGGAGAGCGACTTCCGCGAAGAGGTGCGGAAGTGGCTGGCCGGCGCCGGGCTGGCGCCGGCCGAGATCGGGGGTCTCGTCTCGCCGTGGGCCGACCACGCGGAGGCGGCGGTCGTTGACGCCCGGGCGTTTCAGCGCTCGCTGTACGAGGCCGGGTACGCCGGCCTCAGCTGGCCGGAGTGCTACGGCGGCGGCGGTCGGACGCGCCGCCACGAGTACATCTTCGACCAGGAGGCCGGTCGCTACGAGCTGCCCACCGGTGTCTTCTCCATCGGGCTCGGCATGTGCGGGCCGACCCTGCTGGCCCATGGCACCGAGGAGCAGAAGATCCGCTACATCGCTCCGATGTTGCGGGGCGAGGAAATCTGGTCGCAGATCTTCTCCGAGCCGGCGGCCGGATCGGACCTGGCCGCCCTGCGGACAAAGGCCGTGCGGGACGGCGACGTCTGGTCGCTCACCGGTCAGAAGGTGTGGACGTCGGGCGCCCTGATCTCGCAGTACGGGCTGGTGCTGGCCCGCAGCGACGTCAAGCGGCCCCGGCACGCCGGGCTCACGATGTTCATCGTCGACCTCGCCGCGCCGGGCGTGGCGATCCGGCCCCTCAAGCAGATGACGGGCCACAGCAAGTTCGCCGAGGTCTTCTTCGACGACGTGAAGGTCCCGGACGATCAGCGGGTCGGAGCGGAGAACGACGGCTGGCGCTGCGCCATCACGACGCTGATGAACGAACGGTTCTCGGTCGGCGGGCTCAAGTACGCCCAGCGGGGCGGCTCGGCGCAGCTCATCATCGACAAGGCCCGGGCCCTGGGTCTGGTCGGAGATCCGGTCGTGCGCCAGCGCCTGGCGCAGCTGTGGTCGGCCGAGGCGATCTTCGGTTACCTGCATCACCGCGTCGGCTCGGCGGTGATGGCCGGGCGGGAGCCGGGGCCGGAGGGCTCGATCCTGAAGCTGGCCATGGGCGCCTTCATCGGCCTGGCGGCCGAGACCGGCGCCGACCTGGTGGGGCCGGCGGCCGTGGCCTGGGAACCGGACCAGTCGCTGGCCGACGGGTGGGCCGAGCGGTTGTGCGGTGCGCCGTGCTTTACGATCGCCGGCGGGACCACCGAGGTGCTGAAGAATCTCGTGGCCGAACGGGTGCTGGGGCTCCCACGCGACAGCACCGACGACCGCGACGTCCCGTTCGACGAATGGATCCGCCGCAACGACCAAGGCTTGACCGGGAGAGGAGAACTCCAGTGACCGCCACCTTCGTCGCTGAGCTGCTGATCGACGGGAAGACCACCGGGGCCGCCGAAGGGGGCACGTTCCCGAACATCAATCCCTACACGGAGCAGGAGCTTGGCCCCACCCCGGAGGCCACCGTGGCCGACGTCGAGGCGGCCGTGGCTGCCGCCCGGCGGGCGTTCGACGAGACGAAGTGGTCGGAGGACCACGCCTTCCGCGGCCGGTGCATCACCCAGCTGCGGGAAGCGCTGCAGCGCCATTCCGAGGAGCTGCGCGAGATCCTCGTCTCCGAGGTCGGTTGCCCGATCTTCATGACCCGGGCGCCGATGCTGCAGCTCGACGTCCCGCTCAGCTACCTGGAGAACGACGCCGAGCTGGCCCGGACGTACGAGTTCGAGCACTACATGGCCGACCTCGAACGGCCCTACGGCATCGACCGGCGGCTGGTGATCAAGGAGCCGTGGGGTGTCGTCGGCATCATCACGCCGTACAACTATCCGATCCAGCAGCTCTGCGCCAAGGTCGGACCGGCGCTGGCGGCGGGGAACACGGTCGTGCTCAAGCCGTCGCCGTTCACGCCGTGGTCCGCCTGCTTCGTCGGGAAGATCGCCGCCGAGGAGACCGACATTCCGCCCGGCGTCCTCAACGTCCTCACGACCAGCTCGGCCGAGGTCAGCGAGGCGATCGTCGCTCACCCCGGCGTGGACATGATCTCCTTCACCGGCTCCACCGCCGTCGGCCGGCGCATCATGGAGACAGCGGCCCGGTACGTGAAGAAGCTCTTCCTGGAGCTCGGCGGCAAGTCGGCCAGCATCGTCCTCGACGACGCCGACATCGAAAGCGTCGTGACCCAGGGTGTGTACCGGATGTCGCGGCACTCCGGCCAGGGCTGCGCCAACCTGACCCGGATGCTGCTGCCCCGGGAACACTACGAACCGGCGCTCGAGGTCGCCGCCGCGGCCGCCGCCGAGGTGCCGTGGGGCGACCCCCGCGACGAGAAGACCCACATGGGCCCCCAGGTCGGTCAGCCGCACCAGCAGCGGGTCCTGGGCTACATCGAGAAGGGCCTGGCCGAAGGCGGGCGGCTGATCGCCGGCGGCGGCGTACCGTCCGGCACCACCGGCTACTTCGTCGAGGCCACGGTCATCGCCGACGTCAAGCCCGACGACACCATCGCCCAGCAGGAGATCTTCGGCCCGGTGCTGGCCGTCATGCCCTACGACACCGAGGAGGAGGCGATCGCCATCGCCAACAACTCGATCTACGGCCTCTCCGGCGCGGTGTGGAGCTCGTCGACCGACCGGGCCCTGCGGGTGGCGCGCCGCGTCCGGACCGGCACCCTCGACTGCAACGGCGCCTCCTGGTGGGGCATCGACACCCCGTTCGGCGGAATGAAGCAGAGCGGCCTCGGCCGGGAGAACGGCCGCACCGGCCTCGAGGAATATCTGGACACCCGGGTGATTTCCCACCCCGCCTAGCGGGCTGACGCCCGCTACGGCTTATTTCTGGCGGCTTCGCCGCCCCGGGCCTCCGGCCCTCCTCCGGAGCGTGGGGCCCCGCCCCCCCGCCCGGCCGTCCTATGAGGAGGCTCGACGCCCCTTCCGCTTCGGCGGGTCGTTGTCGTGTTCGTGGCTGGCGACGTCGGCGATCTCCTTGCGCCATTCGTCGAAGCGGTCAACGACGCTCAACGTGCGGGCGATGTGCTTACGGGCCGCCGTCTCGGCCTTCGACCCCTTCCCTTCGAGTACGGCGTCGAGGATGGCCACGTGGCTGTCCTGCGATTCGTCGAGCATCTGCTTGTAGCTGACGCTCCGCCCGCCGACGTTGAGCTGCACGCCTTCCGGATTGTCGATGAAGGGCAGGAACACCGCCGCCGAGCTGGCCCGGATCAGCGGCAGCAGGCTGGTCAGCCGGCTGTTGCCCGACTGCTCGAGGAA
The DNA here is from genome assembly GCA_040756995.1 of Actinomycetota bacterium. Classification (GTDB taxonomy): domain Bacteria; phylum Actinomycetota; class Acidimicrobiia; order IMCC26256; family BP-133; genus BP-133. The sequence goes on from JBFLYK010000002.1 coordinate 12,352, forward strand.
CAACGAATGGAAGGCGGCGTGCGCCTCCACCCGCCGCAGCGGGTCGTGGGGCTTCGACGTGCTGGCCATCTCGGCCAGGAGACGCCGGGCTTCCTTCTCGGCCCCGGGGGAGAGCCCCCGGCTGGCGGCCAGCCGGGCGGCGAGCCCGTCGATGACCTCCCGGAGCTCGTACATGTCGCGCATCTCGGCGGCGGTGAAGGTGACGACCTCCACCGTCCGGTTGTTGTTCGACGTGCGGAGGAAGCCGTCGTTTTCCAGGATCCGGAAGGCCTCCCGGAGGGGAGTACGGCTGATACCGAGCTGATTGGCCAGATCGATCTGGAGGAGCTGGGTGCCGGGGGGCAGCTCACCCCGAATGATCTTCTCCCGCAGCACGCGCACCACGTCGTCCACCAGTCGTGGCCGGTTGAGCACGTTCAGAGGCGTCGTGGTCACCGAACAAGTGTACCGATGGCCCGGCGGCTATGGCCCGCAAGATCGCCCGCGCGTATGCTGTATCCAGGATTCAAGCCAGGAGGGTTGGCGATGCCGCTCCAGGACCACATGCATCTGATCTCGGTCGACGACCACCTGATCGAGCACCCCCGCGTCTGGCTCGACCGGATGCCGGCCAAGTACCTCGACCTCTGCCCCCGGGTGGTCGAGAGCGGCGACGAGGGCATGTACAGCGAGTTCGGCACCTATGTGAAGCCCCACAGCCAGGCCTGGCTCTACGAGGGGAACATCCACGCCCAGATGGGGCTCAACGCCGTCGCCGGCAAGCCGCCGGAGGCGCTCGGGCTCGATCCCGTCCGCTACGAGGACATGATCCCGGGCTGCTACGACCCGGTCGAGCGGGTGAAGGACATGGACATCGACGGGGTGCAGGCGGCGCTGTGCTTCCCGCAGTTCCCGAAGTTCGCCGGCACCCTGTTCCTCAAGAGCGAAGACATGGAACTGGCCCGGCTCTGTTCGGCGGCCTGGAACGACTTCGTCCTCGACGAGTGGTGCGCCACCGCCCCCGACCGGTTCATTCCCCTTGCCATCCTTCCGTTCTGGGACGTGGAGCAGTCGGTGGCCGAGATCCAGCGGGTGGCGGCCAAGGGCGCCCGGGCCATTTCGTTCCCCGAGAACATGGTCTCGCTCGGGCTGCCGTCGTACCACACGGACCACTGGGATCCGGTCTTCTCCGCCGTGGCGGAGGCCGAGCTGCCGCTGTGCATGCACTTCGGTACGTCGGGCAAGGTGCCGAGCACCGCCCCGGAGGCGCCGTTGGCGATCTTCATCTCGCTGATGTCGTGCAACTCGATGTACGCCGTCGCCGACCTGATCTTCTCGCCGGTCCTCCACCGCCACCCGAAGCTCAAGATCGCCTTTTCGGAGGGCGGGATCGGCTGGGTTCCCTACCTCCTGGAGCGGATGGACGCCACCTGGGAGAAGCACCGCTTCTACCAGAACATCAACCAGGAGGTCCGCCCCTCCGATCTGTTCCGCAAGCACATGTGGGCGTGCTTCATCACCGACCGGCACGGCGTCGCCAGCCGGCACGAGATCGGGATCGACCGGATGCTGTGGGAGTGCGACTACCCGCACTCCGATTCCCATTGGCCCAACAGCCGGAAGGTGGCCGCCGAGCAGTTCCACGACGTGCCCGATGAGGAAGTTCACCAGATCGTGGAGCTCAACGCCCGGGAGCTGTTCCGCTTCCCCCGATGACCGCCAAGGAGGACCGGGTCGACGGCAAGTCCGACTGGGAGGACCAGGACCTCCTCACTCGCGATCTGGCCGCCGAACGGTTGACGGAAGAGATCGTGATCCTCGAAGAGGAGATCGCAGCCGCGCCGGCCGACATCGATCTGACCGACGCCCGGCTGCGTCTCGAGCGCCTCGTCAACGCCCGCAACCGGCTCACGAAGGGGACGCCATGAGCGGCGGAGTCATGGACGGCGTCCGGGTGCTGGAGGTCGGTATCTACGCCTTCGCCCCCGCCGCCGGTGCGGTGCTGGCCGACTGGGGCGCCGACGTCGTCAAGGTCGAGCACCCGCAGTCGGGCGACCCGTTGCGGGGCCTGGTGGCGTACGGAGTGAAGCCGGGCGAGGGCGGTGTCACCTACCTCTGGGAGGTCCTCAACCGGGGGAAGCGCAGCATCGGTATCGACATGGCCACCGACGACGGCCGGGAGCTGCTGTTGTCGCTGTGCGAGCGGGCCGACGTCTTCCTGACCAACTTCCTGGCCCCGGCCCGGCAGAAGCTCGGCATCGACGCCGACGCCGTCATGGCCCGCAACCCCCGCATCATCTACGCCCGGGGAACCGGCCACGGCCCGAAGGGCCCCGATGCCGACAAGGGAGGCTACGACGGCGTCTCCTTCTGGGCCCGTTCCGGAGTGAGCATCGCCGCCATGCCGCCCGACGCCCGCTACCCGGTCGGCCTGCCCGGTCCGGCCTACGGCGACATCCAGAGCGGCGCCCACCTGGCCGGCGGGATCGCCGCCGCACTGTTCCAGCGGGAGCGGACGGGGAAGGGGGCGATCGTCGACGTCTCGCTGCTGGGCTCGGGGCTGTGGGCCCTCCAGCCGGCGATCGCCGGCGCCTACGCCTCGGGCCAGGAACGGCTGGCGCCGCTCGACCGGCGCCGTCCCGCCAATCCGCTGTGGAACGTGTACCGGACAGCCGACGGGCGGTTCCTCACCTTGTCGATGCTCGATGGTGACCGGTACTGGCCGGGGTTCTGTGCGGCCGCCGGTCGACCCGAGCTCATCGCCGACGAGCGCTTCAGCACCGCCGAGGCCCGGGCGGCCAACATCGAGGCGTGCGTCGAGCTGCTCGACGACCTGTTCGCCGCTCACCCGCTGGAGGAGTGGAAGGCGATCCTCGGCCGGCAGGAAGGCCCCTGGTCCGTCACCCAGACACCGCGGGCGACGCTGGACGACGGGCAGGCGGTGGCCAACGACTACCTGCAATGGGTGAAGTACGACAACGGCGCCACCCTGCCGCTGGTCCATGCGCCGGCCCAGATCGACGAGCGGGCGGCGTCGCTCGGCGCCGCTCCCGGGCACGGCTCCGACACCGACGAGATCCTCCTCGAAGCCGGTCTCAGCTGGGACGACCTGATCCGACTGAAGGTGGCCGGTGCCATCACCTGACGCCGCCACCTGGTTGGCGCCGCCGTCCGGCCCCTGGACCGGCCCCGTCCCGGTGCCCGACATCGACAGCGCGCTGTTCTGGGCCGGGCTGCGCCGCCACGAGCTGGTGATCCTGCGCTGCGGCGAGTGCCGCATGTTCGTGCATCCGCCCCAGGCCTCGTGCCCCCGGTGCCTGAGCCTCGATCTGGCGCCCGAGGCGGTGAGCGGGCGGGGGAGGGTCTATTCCTTCACGGTGGCCAACCGGGAGTTCGCGCCCGGCATCAAACCGCCGTACGTCGTGGCCGTGGTCGATCTGGAGGAGCAGGACGGGCTGCGGCTCGTCACCAACCTGATCAATGTCACCGTCGGCGACGTCCACATCGGGATGCCGGTCCGGGTCCTGTTCTTCGACCTCGACGGCGAGGATGTGACCCTGGCGTACTTCACTGCCATTTCGGGGGACACCCCCGAACCCCCGGGGGACGGCCGCACATGACGGCACTCGCCGACAAGGTCGTCGTGGCCGGCGTCGGATACTCCGAGATCGGGCGGTCGACCGGCCGCAGCGAAGGCTCGCTGGCCGTCGAGGCCAGTAAGGCGGCGCTGGACGACGCCGGTCTCACGCCCCGCGACCTCGATGGCATCGCCATGTGGCCCGACCGGGTGTCGAGCGTGTTCGAGGGTCCGTCGATCACCTACATGTACCGGGCGCTCGGGCTGTCGGACGTCCGCTACTACCAGGCGATGGGCCGGGGCCCGGCCCAGTTCGCCTCGGTGAACGGCGCGATCCACGCCATCGCGGCCGGCGTCGCCGACACGGTGATCTGCATCCGGGCCCATCTCCGCCAGGAGCAGCGCTTCTATGTCGCCGGCGCCGGCGACGCCCGTCTGTCGACCGGCGAGCTGGCCCTGCGGGCGCCCTACGGCGTGCCGGCCGGCGCGCCCCGCTTCGCGCTGTGGGCCCAGCGCTACGCCCACGAGTACGGCACGACCGACGAGCAGCGGGGTGCGGTGGTCCTCACCTGCCGGGATCATGCCCAGCTCAACCCCCGGGCGGTGTGGCACGGCCATCCGCTGACGATGGAGGAGTACCTCGCCTCGGACATCGTCGCCAGCCCGCTGCGGATCCTCGACTGCGACATGCCGGTCGACGGGGCGGTGGCCGTGATCCTGACCCGGGCCGACCGGGCCGCCGATCTGCGGGCCCGGCCCGTCCGGATCCACAGCCTCGGCCACGGCACCGGCCCGACGCTGGACATGGAGTACTGGCCGGACATGACGACGATGGCGTCACGGTGGGCGGCGGAACAGATGTGGGCCGGAACCGACCTGGGCCCGGCCGACGTCGACGTGGCCCAGCTCTACGACGGGTTTTCGACCATGACCCTGTGCTGGCTCGAGGACCTCGGCTTCGTGAAGAAGGGCGAGGCCGGCCCGTTCTTCGCCGAGCGGCGGGGCCGCCTCGGCGGTGACCTGCCGGTCTGCACCGACGGCGGGCATCTCGGCGGTGGCCGGCTCCACGGCTTCGGAAAGCTGGCCGAAGCGGTGAAACAGCTCCGGGGCGAATGTGGGGAGCGCCAGGTTCCGGGGGCGGAAGTGGCCGTGGCCTGCGTGGGCGGAGGCACGATCGCCTCGGCGCTGTTGCTCGTGGCCGGATAGGAGGAACGATGCAGGTGCAGGCCGGAACCCGGCTTCGGAGTACAGCGGACGAGACACAGGTGATCGTCGTGCGGGCGCCGGCCGGCGAGGTTGACCTGACGTGCGGCGGGCACCCGCTCGTGCCGATCGACAGCGAGGTCAACGGCGGCGGCACGGTGGCCCCCGGCCACGACGGGCCGACGCTGCTCGGCAAGCGCTACGCCGACGAGACCGTCGGCCTGGAACTGCTCTGCACCAAGGCCGGTGCCGGAGGTTTGTTCCTCAACGGCGCGCCGTTACCGCTGAAGGACGCCAAGCCTCTCCCGTCGTCCGACTGAGACCGAGGAGCGAACAATGCCGACATCGGTGCACCTGCCCGAGCGCGACGAATCCCCCCATCCGGTCGGAAGCGACGTGAACTGGCAGGAGAGCGTGTTCATCTGGTGGCGCGACGTGCGCCGCCCGATCGGGGGCATTTTCCGCCTCGGCCACGAACCGAACAAGCACCGGGCGCCGATCTGGTTCGGGGTGCACGCCGGGCCGGTGCGCTTCCTGCGCAACCTGCCGGAGGCTCCCCTCGATGTCGAGGCCGACCGCAAAGGGCCCGGGCTGACGGCGGGGGAGGGGTGGAGCTTCCTCTATGACGGCGGCCCTCGCATCCGGGTCCGGCAGCCCGAGGTGGAGCTGGCCCTCGACGTCGAGGACTTCTATCCCCGCACGGATTTCTTCGCCAAGGACGCCGGCAGCCTGGCCGACGACTACGCCGCCGGCCACTTCGAGGCGTCGGGGCGGGCCGTCGGCCGGTTGACTCTCGATGGCGAGAGCTTCGACGTCGAGGCGTGGTGTCACCGGGACCACAGCTGGGGCGAGCGGCGGTGGGACACGCTGCTGTCGCACCGGTGGGTGAGCGGTTGCGCCGGACCGGCGTTGTCGTTCGGGTCCATCTCCTGGCATTCGGTCGACGGCAACCTGGTGCGCTTCGGCTACGTCGTGCGCGACGGCGAGGTGGCCATCGCCGAGCGGGTCGACATGACCGTGCACATGGCCTGCGACGCCTTGACCTACACCGGCGGCGAGGTCACCTGGGAGCTTCCCGGCGGCGACGTCGTCAGGGTGGCGCCCAAGGTGGAGGCGGCCTACCTGAACCTCCACGAGGGCATCGCCTTCGTCGACGCCGTCTCCACCTTCGAGTACGAGGGCCGGACCGGCTTCTGCGACCTCGAGGTGACCGCCAACCCCCGGGGCGGCACCGGACCGATCACCCAGTGCCTGCTGGCCACCCGGCAGGACGGACTCCGATGACGGCGGGCCAGGGCGGCCCGCCGCCACCAACACTGAACATTCCGTGGGGCTCCGCCCCACGAAAGTTCAGCCGCGAGCAGGAGAGACCGGAGAGAAAGGAAGCCCCATGAGCCAAGCCGACGTTGCGATCACCGAACAGTTTCTCAAGGCGTTCCAGGCCGGCGATGTCGGGACCGCCTTCGGGATGATCCACCCGGAGTGCGTGTTCGACGAGGGTCAGGGCCTGCCCTACGAGGGCCAGTACGTCGGGACGGCCGGGCTGCAGGAGCTCGTCGGGAAGATCATGACGCCGATGGAGATGGTCGTGGACTCCTTCACCGTCTCCGACGGCGGCGACTGCGCCATCGCCCGCATCGAGCTGACCTTCACGTCGCGGTCGTCCGGTCGCTCGCTCACCATTCCCAGCATCGAGCTCTACGAGACGAAGGACGGCCTGGTGTCGAAGATCGACATCTACTACAAGTCCACCCACGCCGTGGCGGAACTGGCCGCCGAATAAGCGTTGAACTGGAGCGGGCGGGTCAGCTGCCCGCCCGCTCCAGGATCTCCACCGTCCCGGCGTTGCCGTCGACGCGGATGCGGTCGCCGGTCTTGATCGTCCGGCTGCCGTGCATCGTGTTGACCACGCAGGGGATGCCGAGCTCGCGGGCGACGATGGCGGCGTGGCTGAGGAAGCCGCCGATGTCAACCACGAGGGCGACGGAGATGAACATGATCGACGACCAGCTCGGGTCGGTGGTCGGCGACACCAGGATCTCGCCCGGCTCGACGTCGGCGAAACCCGGGTCGGTCACCACCCGGGCGGTGCCCTCGACGACGCCGGGGCTCACGCCGAGGCCGGGGATGATGGCCGCCTCGCCCGTCTCGGCGCCGGTCGCTTCGCCTTCGCCGATGGGAATCGGCACCGGCATGCCCCGCCAGTGGCTCGGAAGGCGGTACTTCTCGTACTCCGCCCGCCGGTTGCGGCGCAGGATGATCGTCTCCTTGATGTCGCGGGGCAGCACCGGAGCGGTAAACTCGTCGTCCCTCAGGTAGAAGACGTCCTCGGGGTCGTCGAGCTTGCCTTCCTTGGCCAGGCACTCGCCGGCCCGGCGCGATGCCGCCCGGCAGATGTCGAAGGCCTGCAGGAACGCGCCCTTGGCCACGCCCCGCAGCGGGATGCAGTGCGCCGCCCGCTTGAAGACGCCTTTCACCACCGGCCGCAGCGGGCCGGGAAGCTCGGCGAGCAGCTGGCGCTCGAGGCGCTCCCGCTCCTCCCGCAGCACCCCTTCCCGCAGACGGGGATCGCTCGAGTCGGGCATGGCGGCGTAGCCCTCCACCATGCGGCGCAGCGGCGTGTCGTCCTCCCGCCACACCCGGGCCGAGATCTCGCCTTCCAGCGGGCCGTGGTAGCCGTGATGGCGGACGACGTCGGCCAGGTCGATCTCGCCCCGGGAGCAGCGCCACAGGTCGGCCACCACCCGCGTCTCGGGCACGTCGCCGTAGCCGCCGGAGAGGGCGGTGGCGTCGCCGACGCCGGTCTTGGCCGACAGACGGGTCAGGGCGTCGAACATCGGCTGCACGGCGCAGAACAACGCCGTCGCCTGGAGCAGGACGTTGTGGTTGAACCGGCGGACGGCGTCGTGCCAGGCGGCGATGGCGTCGGCGTAATCGAGCGACGGCACCCGCTCGGCCTGCTGCTGCCACCAGGCACCGGTCTCGACGACGGCCGCCTGCAGCCGCTTCGAGATCGTGAAGTGCTCCTTGGGCAGGCCGACGGCGATGATCGGCAGCCGCTTCAGCGTCGGCTTGAACGTGATCGTGTCGGGCACCTCGCCGTAGACACCGGCCACCACCTGCTGGCCGGTGGTGCCGGGCATGCAGTCGCCGAGGCGGGCCAGGCAGTCCACCGACAGGGCGCCCCGCCCGTAGAACATGCGGATGATGCGGCCCCGGAACTCCGTGGGCAGCTCGGCCTCCGGCTTCGGGAACGCCCCCATGTTGACCATGGTCTGCCGCATCGCCCGTTCGATCGTCGGGCCCCACAGCGTCCAGCCGAGCGGGGTGAGGACCCCGGGCAACGCTTCGCCGACGTTGGCCGTGCTCCAGTGCTCGTCGGGCCAGCTCGGCTCGTGCAGCGGGTCCCAGGCGTCGAAGGGCGAGAACAGCGGCTCGGCACCAAGGTCGGTCGTCATCCTGTCTCCTTCAGTAGCTCGGCGTAGCGGTCGAGACGGCGCAGCGTGTCGGCTTCAGATGCGGACGGGAGAGCGATGAGAGCCCGGTCGATGCCGGCGTCAGCGTAGGCGGCCAGGATCTCCGGCTTCGGGCGGGCACCGAAGACCGTGACCGGGATGGGGCCCCGGCCGCGGTCGGCGGCGGCTTTCTGGAGGGCGTCGACCTGCTCGGCGGTGTCGCCCCGGCCGGCGATGGGCATCCACCCGTCGCCGTAGTCGGCGGCCCGTTCGATCGATTTCGGGCCGTTGCCGGCCACGATCACCGGGGGGTGGGGTGACTGGATCGGCTTCGGCCACTGCCACACCGGGTCGAAGTCGACGTAGTCGCCGTGGAACTCGGCGACCTCGTTGGTCCACAGCGCCTTCATGGCCAGAACCCGTTCCCGCAGCAGGTCGAACCGGGTGGCGAAGACGGTGCCGTGGTTGGCCATCTCTTCCCGGTTCCAGCCACCGCCCACGCCGAAGAGGAACCGGCCGCCGGAGATGCGGTCGACGGTGGCCACCTCCTTGGCGGTGACAATCGGGTCCCGCTCGACGACGAGGCACACTCCGGTCCCCAGCCGCAGCCGTTCGGTGCAGGCGGCGATGGCACCGAGCACGACGAACGGGTCCGGGGTGCGGCGGAACTCGTCGGGGAGGTCGCCTCCGCCGGGATTCGGTGTGAGCCGGCTGGTGGGGATGTGTGTGTGCTCGGGGACGAACAGTGACTCGAAGCCCCGCTCCTCGACGGCCCGGCCGAGCGCTTTCACGTCGATGCCGTCCTCGGTGGGAAACGTGCTGATCCCGACCTGCAACGTATTGCTCCCCCTCGACCCGACCGGCCCGCCAGGCTCGCTTGCTGTATCCAGGATACAGTAAGATGGCGCCCGTGTCCGGGGCGATCATCGAAGTGGCGCTGAACGGCGGGATCCCGAAGTCGTTCAACCCTCACGTGCCCCGGACGCCGGCCGAGATCACGGCCGATGCCCTGGCCTGCATCGCCGCCGGGGCGTCGATCGTCCACAACCACAACGACGAGTCGACCATCGGCGGGCCGCCGTCGCATGACCCGGCTCCTTACGAGGAGACCTGGCGGGCGATCCTGGCCGTCGAGCCCGACGTCCTGCTGTATCCGACGATGCGGGGCTGGGGGCCGGACACGACGATCGAACAGCGCTACAGCCACGTCGTGGCCCTGGCCGAGGCCGGGGTGCTGGGCACGACCATCGTCGATCTCGGTCCGATCAACGTGGCGCCGGTCGACGCCTCGGGCCTGCCCGAGGCCTGCGACGTGATGTACCTCTGCACCTTCAACGACATCGACTACGAGTTCCGGGTCGCCCGCGACATCGGCCTGCCGATCAGCCTGGCGGTGTTCGAACCCGGCCACCTCCGGGCCGGGCTGGCCTACATCCGCAACGGGTTCGCCCCGCCGGGGTCGATGATCAAGTTCTTCTTCGAGTCGGCGCCGATGGGAGTGGCCGCCCGGGGCCTCCCCCCGACCCGGGCGGCGCTCGGCGCCTACCTGGACATGCTCGAAGGCTTCGACGTTCCGTGGATGGCCGCCGTCACCGGCGCGCCGGCGCTGGATCCGGCCTTCCACCGCCTGGTCCTGGAGGCGGGCGGGCACCTGAGCGTGGGGATCGAACGGACTGGCCGGGGCGGCACTCCCCGCAACCTGGATCTGGTCCGCCAGGCGGCGGAGCTGTGCCGGGACTGCGGTCGGCCGCCCCTCACCCCGGCCGAAACCCGCGCCGCCCTGCGCCTCAAACCGGCGCTGCGCTGACCACCCGGAGGTCGGCACCGACCCCGGCGAAGATTCTCAGCGTCCGGCGCCGGCCTGGTTCATGGCCTCCTTGTAGCGCTGCAGGTCATGGCGGTGGTCCTCGATGAATCGGTGCTCCAGTTCGTCGCGGGCGGCGTCGTAGTCCTTCCGGCACACGAGGTCGGCGCCGGCCAGGGACAGCTCGTACCGGCGGACTTCGGCGATGGCCGCCGGGTCGCCCGGCCGGGCCCGGGCCTGGGCCAGCCGGGTCCGGACCGAGTCCGCCGCGTCGGACGGCCTGGTGAGTCCGGGATGACCGGCGTCGGCCATGCAATCGGTCCACCGCCGGGTGGCCTCGGTCACACGCCCGTCGCCGTCCACCCGCCCGTTGAGGGTTCGGATCTCCTCGACCAGGCCGGCGAACGCCCCCGAAAGGTCCGAACCGTCGCCGCCGACCGTGCTGCGCCCGAACACGGCTTTGACCGCCCGGCCCCGGCACCCGGTGTTCTCCGTGTCGCCCCGCTCGGCACCGCCGTCGAGCGCCCAGAGATAGGCCTCGCGCTCAGCCGCCTTCATTGCCGCCAGGGCGGCGGAGTTCGGATCGACCTCCGTCGCCTCGGGGAGGTCGATCGTGCTGATTCCGTAGCCGTACCGGGCGGCGAACTCCTGGCGGGGAAGGGCATAGGGACTGTCCTGCGGGTTGGCGCCCGGCCCCGTGAACGGGTCCCGCACCACGTAGTCGAATCCTTCGCCGCGCATGCAGGCGCCGATCATCTCCTCGAGCCGGAGCTGGTTGCGCCGGTCTTCCTCCGACGGTCCGGCCGAATCAGGGTTCAGCTCCGGGACGGCCGTCTCCAGCCCCTCGGGGCGATGGTTCACCCGGAAGCCGAGAAAGGTCTCCAGGGGGCTTTCGGCACTTTCATTTGGTTCAGCTCCGGGAACAGACGAGGGAGGAGATGTCGTGACCGGTTGTGCACCTCGATCAGTCCCGCTGGAACTACAGCCGGACAGCAGCACCGCAGCCACGGTGCACCCGCCGGTCAGGAGCGCATGCAAACGTCGTCTCGTTGCCATGCCCGGAGTATGAGGGCCGGGCTGTCAACGACTTGTGAAGAACCGCTGCAGATCCCGTGGTCATGTGAGGATGACGGAGGCGACGCGGTCGCGGTGCTGCGCCGTGTCGCCCCAGGCTCGCTGCAGCGACCAGACGCGCTTCAGCCAGAGGTGGAGGTCGTGCTCGAAGGTGTAGCCGATGGCGCCGTGACACTGGAGCGCGACCCGAGCGGCGGTGGCGGCGGCTTCGTTGGCGTAGGCCTTGGCGAAGGAGGCGTCGCGTTCCAGCGTCGGTTGGGTGGTGGCGATCGACCAGGCGGCGCAGTACACCGCCGGGCGGGCGTGTCCCAGGGCGATCAGGGCGTTGGCCAGATGGTGTTTCACGGCCTGGAAGGAGCCGACCGGGACGCCGAACTGGTGGCGTTCCTTGACGTAGTCGGCCGTCGTCTCGATCAGGTGGGCAGCCAAGCCGCATAGCACAGCCGCCGTCGCCGCCGCACCGCGGGCCTCGCACAGGGCGGCGTCGACGCCGGGGAGGGGAGTGGCCCGTTCGAACGTGACTTCGGCGAAGCGCCGGGAGCGGTCGACCGAGGTCGGCGTGCCGAGAACGGTGAGGTCGTGGCGACCAACGGCGCCGATGCCGCCCTCGCCGATGGCGAGGACGAGATCGGCGTTCGCGCCGTAGGCCATCGTCGCCGAGCGACCGGCGGTGACGACGATTTCCCCGGCCGCCGCGGCGGTGATCCACTCCGTGTCGGTGAGCGCCGGGATGGCGACGGCGGCGTGTTCGACGACCGGGCCGGGGACAGCGGCGCGGCCGAGCTCTTCCAGGATGAGGACGAGGTCGATCTCGGTCAGACCCAGTCCTCCGGCGGACTCCGGGGCCAGGAGGCCGAGCACGCCCATCTCGGCGAGTTGCGACCACAGTTGCGGATCCCAACCGAGCGGCCCGTCCCAGGTGGCCCGCAGCTCGTCGGGGCCGGCTGCCTTGGCCAAGAGATCCCGCACCGCGTCCCGGAAGGCGAGCTGGTCATCGCTGAAGCCGAAGCGCATGGCGGGTCTACTTCCTCGGCAGGCCGAGCAGGCGCTCGGCGATGATGTTGCGCTGGATCTCGTTGGTGCCGGCGTAGATCGGACCGGCCAGGGCGAACTGATAGCCCTTCATCCACGGGCCTTCGAACTCGGCCTCGTCGCCGAGCAGGCGCAGGCCGGTCTCATGGAGGCGGATGTCCATCTCCGACCAGAAGACCTTGTTCAGGCTCGACTCCGGACCCGGCCGGGCTCCGTCGGCCAAACGGGTCACGGTCATCCAGGTGGCCAGTTCGTAGGCCCGGGCGGCCATCCAGGCGTCGGCGATCTCGCCCCGCAGGTTGGAATCGAGCACCGGCCTCGATCGGTACAGGGCCAACAGGTTCTCGACCACGGCGTTGAAGCGGCCCGGGCTGCGCAGCGTCAGCCCCCGCTCCGAGCCGGTGGTGGCCATGGCCACCGACCAACCCTGGCCCACTTCCCCAAGGACGTCGCGGTCGGGGACGAAGGCGTCGTCGAAGAAGACCTCGGCGAAGCCCTCGTCGCCGTCGAGCTTGCGGACGGGCCGCACCGTCACCCCCGGCTGGCGCAGATCGACCAGCAGGTAGGTCAGCCCCCGGTGCCGCTCGGCCTGGCGGTCGGTTCGGAACAGCCCGAAGAGGTGGGTGCAGAAGGCGCCCCGGGTCGTCCACGTCTTCTGGCCCGTGACCCTCCATCCGCCGGCCGTCTCGTCCCGGACGGCCCGGCTGGTGAGCGAGGCCAGGTCGCTGCCGCTGTTCGGTTCCGACCAGCCCTGGCACCACAGCTCCTCGGTCGAGGCCATGCGGGGGAGGATGCGGTCCTGCTGCTCCCTGGTGCCGAACTCGAACAGGCTGGGCGCCAACAGGAACAGCCCGTTCTGCGCCACCCGCTGGGGGAGCCCGGCCCGGAAGTACTCCTCCTCGAAGATCAGCCATTCCCACAGGCTGGCCTCCCGGCCGCCGTACTCCCGCGGCCAGGACACGACCGCCCAGCCGGCGTCGAACAGCCGCCGTTCCCATTCGAGGTGGACGCCGACGCCGGCCGCCGAGTCGCCCGACGGCATGGGCAACGGCGGCTTGTTGGCCTCCAGCCAGTCACGGACCTCGGCCCGGAATGCTTCTTCGGCCTCAGACCAGCCGATGTCCATGCAGAGTCCTCCCGCCCCGGAATCTTGTATCCAGGATACGCGCTGGCTACGGTGGGAGCCATGTCCGTGGCGAAGCCGGCTGTTCCCGCCGTGGCGGGGTGGTTCACGACCGATGACGAGCCGACGCTCCTCGGGTCCCGCTGCCAGGGCTGCGGCGTCGTCGCCTTCCCGCCGCGATCGGGCGGCTGCCCGAACCCGCGGTGCCGCAGCACCGACGTGGTTGCGCATCCCCTCGCCCGGACGGGGAAGGTGTGGTCGTACACCGACGCCCGCTACCAGCCGCCCCCGCCCTACGTCAGCCCGTCCGACCCCTACGAGCCGTTCGTGCTGGCCGCCGTCGAACTCGATGCCGATGGCCTCGTCGTGCTCGGCCAGATGGTGGACGGCTGCACCGCCGACAACGTGCGGGTCGGTCAGCCCGTTGAGCTCGTCGTCGAACCGTTGCTGGAGACCGACGAGGCCGTCCAACTGGTGTGGCGGTGGAAGCCCAATGCCTGAGCAGCCCGTCGTCCTCGGAGCCGGCATGACCGCCTGGGGCAAGTGGGGTCGGCCGTTCGTCGACTACGGCGTGGCCGCCGCCCGGGAGGCCCTCGACGACGCCGGCGTCGACTGGACCGACGTCGACCTGATCGTCGGCGGCGAGACGGTCCGCAACGGCTACGCCGGTTACGTCGCCGGCAGCTCGGTGGCCGCCGCCCTCGGCTTCAACGGCGCCCAGGTCGCCACGGTCTACGGCGCCTGCGCCTCGGGAGCGATGGCCATCGACCACGGCCGGGCCCAGATCATGGCCGGCCTCGCCGACGTCGTCCTCGTCGTCGGAGCCGACACGACCCCGAAAGGCTTTCTGGCTCCCAACGCCGGCGAACGACCCGAGGACCCGGACTGGCTGCGCTTCCGGCTCCTCGGCGCCACCAACCCGGCCTACTTCGGCCTCTACGCCCGGCGGCGCATGCATCTCTACGGCGCCACCGAGTCGGACTTCGCCAAGGTCAAGGTGAAGAACGCCCGCCACGGCGTCGACAATCCCCGGGCCCGGTACCGCAAGGAGGTGGCCGAAGAGGAAGTGCTGGCCTCGCCGATCGTGGCGTCGCCGCTCCATCTGCTCGACATCTGCGCCACGTCCGACGGCGGCGCCGCCGTCGTGCTGTGCTCCGCCGACTACGCCGCGTCACGGCCAGGGAAGGCGGCGCAGAACGGGCGCCCGACGGTGCGCCTGGCCGCCGTGTCGACGGTGACGCCGACGTTCCCCGACACCGGTCTCGGCCTCCCCGACATCGCCACCGACTCCACCGCCGTGCTGCCCCCTCCGCCACGATCGTTCCGTGACTCGATCGGCTGGACGGCCTACGAGCAGGCCGGGATCGGCCCCGAGGACGTCGACGTCGCCGAGGTCTACGACCTGTCGACCGCCCTCGAGCTCGACTGGTACGAGAACCTGGGACTCTGCCCGGTCGGCGAGGCGGAAGGGCTCATCCGCCGGGGAGCCACCACCCTCGGTGGAGACGGCCCGACCGTCAACCCGTCCGGCGGCCTGGCCTCCTTCGGCGAAGCGGTGCCGGCCCAGGCGATCGCCCAGGTCTGCGAGCTCGTCTGGCAGCTGCGGGGCGAGGCCCTCGGTCGTCAGCGGGAGGGCGCCCGGGTCGGCATCTCGGCCAACCAGGGCCTGTTCGGCCACGGCTCGTCGGTCATCGTCACCCGCTGACGAGCCCCAGCAGCTCCAGCGTCCGCTCCTCGACATCGGCTTCCGTGAAGCCCTCCCGCGTGCGGAACCAGTTGGCCACCCAGATCGTCATGCCGAGGATCAGCCGAGTGGTCAGCAGCGTGTCGCCGGGGGAGAGGTCGCCGGACCGGATGGCGTTGCCGACGGTCTTGATCCAGACCTTCTCGTAGTCGTCGGCCCACCGGCGCCAGTCGCGGTACACCGCCTCCGGCAGCTGACTGCCGTCGAAGTAGACGAAGAAGTAGTCCCGCATCTTGACCGCGGCCTGGATCTGCACCCGGATGAGGCCGATGAGCCGCTCCCGCGGTGTCGCTCCCCGGGCCGACGTCGCCTGCCGGGCGGCCCGGTCGAGCTCCTGGGTCATCCGGACGAAGTGCAGACCGAGCAGATCGGCCTTCGACGGAACGGAGCGATACAGCGTCGCCCGGGACACGCCGAGTTCGGCGGCCGTGCGCTCGATGGTGACGGCGTCGAGGCCGCCGGAGGCGAAGAGCCGTTCCACGGCGTCGACCACGGCGTCGGGCTCGATGGTGCGGGGCGGACGCCCCCGCTTGCGGGGCGCCGGTGCGGCCCCGTCACCGGGGAGGTCAGAAACTTGAGGCATGCCGTCTCATTATATGATTGAATATTTGAGACGCTGTGGTTCAAAAAGCGATCGGAGGTTGCCGTGGGTGCAGGAACAGCCGCCGTCAGCACGCCGGCCGAGCTGCGGGCCGCACTCGAGGAGGCCCACCTCCCGACACTGTTGATGGCCATGGCCACCTTGAGCGGCGACGACGCCTGGCTGCGCGACGACTGGCGCCCGGCCGCCCCCCGGGGCGCCGAAGAGGACAACACCGGTGGTCTGCCGCCCGACGTGCAGGCCGAGATCCGGGCCGCGGCCTATGAGCTCGTGCTGGCCTGGCGGGCGGGGAAGCCGGCCGCCGATGCGCCGTCGCCCGAGCGCCTGGTCGAAATGCTGGAGATCGCCCTCGGGCCCGGCAACACGCTGCCGCCGGAGATCGGGCCGCTGTTGGCCGAAGAACTCGGCGTGGCCAGCCGCGACGTCCCCATCGCCGATCCGCCGCTCGCCGACCAGTTCCGGGTCGTCATCGTGGGCGGAGGGTTCGGGGGACTGTGTGCCGGGATCAAGCTCAAGGCGGCCGGGATCGCCTTCACCATTCTCGACAAGAACGAAGAGGTCGGCGGCACGTGGCTGGAGAACACCTATCCCGGCTGCGGCGTCGACACCCCGAGCCACCTGTACTCGCTCTCGTTCGCCCAGCGGCCGGACTGGCCGCGCTACTTCGCCCGCCGCGACGACCTCCACCGGTACCTCCTGTCCCTGGCCGATGAGTACGAGCTGCGCCCCTTCATGCAGCTGGGCCGGGAGGTCGAATCGCTGGTGTGGCAGGAGGACTGCCACGAGTGGGTCGTGACCGCCCGGACGGCCGACGGGAAACGGGAGACGCTCAGCGCCAACGTCGTGATCACCGCCACCGGCTACCTCAACCGGCCGGCCTACCCCGACATCGAAGGGCTCGGCGACTTCGCCGGGCCCTGCATGCACACCGCCCGCTGGCGCAATGACGTCGAGATCGCCGGCCGGCGCGTCGGCGTGCTGGGCACCGGAGCCAGCGCCATGCAGCTCGTGCCGGCCATCGCCGGTGTGGCCGAACGGGTCTTCGTCTTCCAGCGATCGCCGCAGTGGGGGCTGCCCAACCCCAACCAGGCTCGGAGGGTGAGCCCGGCGACGCAGCTTCTCATGCGGGACGTGCCCTACTACCTCGGCTGGTACCGGCTGCGCCTCGTCTGGAACTTCGGCGACCGGCTCTTCCCGGCGTTGCAGATCGATCCCGACTGGCCGCATCCCGAGCGGTCGATCAACGCCATCAACGACCGGCACCGCCAGTTCCTCACCAGGTACATCCTCTCCGAGCTCGGTGACCGCACCGATCTGATCGACAAGTGCGTGCCGACCTACCCGCCCTACGGCAAGCGGCCACTGCTCGACGCCGGCTGGTTCCGCACCGTGGCCCGGGACGATGTCGACGTCGTCACCGACCGGATCAGCCGGATCACGCCCCGAGGGGTTCTGCTCGAGACGGGGGAGGAGGTTCCCCTCGACGTTCTCGTTCTGGCCACCGGCTTCCAGAACCTGAACCTGCTGTCACCGATCGAGGTCCGGGGTCGCTCGGGCCGCACGCTGCGGGAGACCTGGGGTGAGGACGACGCCACCGCCCACCTCGGCATCACGGTGCCGGACTTCCCCAACCTCTTCATGCTGCTCGGGCCCAACACCATCGCCGGTCACGGTGGCAGCGCGGCGCTGGGCCTGGAAATGGAGGTCCGCTACGTCATGCGGATGATCGCCCGCATGGTGGAAGAGGGCATCGTCTCGGTCGAGTGCCGCCAGGAGGTGCACGACGACTACGTCCGGCGGCTCGACACCGCGCTCAGCCGCACGATCTGGGCCCACCCCGGGATGACCACCTATTACCGGAACAGCCGGGGACGGGTCGTGACCACGATGCCCTGGACCAACGCCGAGTACTGGCACATGACCCGGGAGCCCGACCTCGACGAGTTCCACGTCGAGCGGGCCTTGCCCGCCGTGCCGTGAGCACGTCGACCATCGAGGTCGAACGGGGGGTGCGGCTCCACGTCGTCGACGACTGTCCCGCCGTCGCCGGCGGACCGCCGGTCATGCTCCTGGCCGGTCTCGGGCTCGACCACGAGTCGTGGGCCGGACCGGCCGCCGCGCTCAGTCGACAGCACCGGGTGGTTCGGGTCGACCTCCGGGGGACGGGCCGCTCCGACGCCCCGACCGCCGGGTACTCACTCGACCGCCTGGCCCGGGACGTCATCGCCGTGCTCGACCGGCTCGACCTGTCCGACGTGGTCCTCGTCGGCCATTCGTTCGGCGCCCAGATCGGACTGCTGGTGGCGGCCACCGTCCCCGGGAGGCTGAGCCGGCTCGGGCTGGTCTGCTCCAACGGCGTCCGGGCCAGCCGGAGTGACGACTTCCCCTTCGGTCTCCGGGCCGACCGGGTGGAGCGGGCGCTGGTCCGGGCCGAGCTGGAGAACCGGGAGGAGGCCCGCCGCCAGAACGTCCGGGCGGGCTTTCCGGCCTCGGCCGATCCGGACCCGGAGTGGGTCGAGCGGCTCGTCCGGAGCCAGCTGCGCATGCCGTTCTGGGCCGCCGTGGCCTGCTTCCGCACCTACCTCCGGGCCGACCTCACCGCCGAGCTGGCCACGCTGAAGATGCCCGTCCTCCAGATCCTGGGCGCCAACGATCCGGTGACGAGCGTGGAGGGCGGCGCCTGGGTGCAGGAGCGGCTGGCCGACGGAAGGCTCGTGGTTCTCGAGGGGTGCGGCCACTACCCGATGTTCGAGGCGCCGGAGCGCTTCGTGGCGTTGCTGGCCGACTTCGCCGCCGGCGGCGATCGGTAGCCGTCAGGGTCGCATGTAGCTGCCACCCGACACGTTGATCGTCTCGCCGGTGATCGACCGGCTGGCGTCGGAGGCGAGGAACAGGATGGCGTCGGCGATGTCCTCCGGGGTGGCCGGCCGACCGAGCGGGATCTCGTCCTTCATCGCCGTCAGGTGCTCTTCGGGGATGAGCTTGGCGAGGAAGGGGTTGGGGGTGAGCCCGGGAGCGACGCAGTTGATGCGGACCTGATACGGCGCCGCCTGGTGGGCCGTCGAGCGGCTGAGGGCGAGGACGCCGGCCTTGGCCGCGTGGTAGGCGGTGTTGCCCGGCGTGCGGCTCGTCCACGCTTCGGTGGAGGCGACGTTGACGATGGAGCCGGAGCCCCGCTCGATCATGTGGGGCAGCACGGCCCGCATGGTGAAGAACTGGCCGGTGAGGCAGACGTCGACGACCCGGCGCCACGAGTCGGTCTTCGTCTCCCACAGCAGCGCCGGTTCCGACGTCCCGGCATTGTTCACCAGGATGTCGATCCGGCCGAGTTCGCGGAGCACCTCCGCCACGACGGCGTCGACGTGATGCTCGTCGGTCACGTCGAGCGCGAGGCCGACGACGCGCCGTCCGGTGTCGGCGGCGATCCCCTCCGCCGTCTTCCGGGTGCGTTCGGCGGCCAGGTCGGTCACGACCACGTCGGCGCCGGCTTCGGCGAGGCGGCGGGCGGTGGCGCGGCCGATGCCGGCCCCGGCGGCGGCGGTGACGAGGGCGACGCGGCCAGTGAGGTCCGTGGTGGTGGGCACGTGGTCATCGTAAATCCTGCGCGCAGGATGCAGAAGCGTTGACCTTGCTCCCGCCCTCCCATAAATTGAGACGTGATGCTCCAAAATTCGATCGCGCCCCTTCGAATCCCCCGGGCCTGACCGTGCCCCGGGCCGCGGTCTGCACCGAGCTCGGCCGGCCGCTCGAGGTCATGGACCTCCGGCTCGACCCGCCCCGGGCCGGCGAGGTGGCCGTCCGGCTCGCCGCCGCCGGCGTGTGCGCCTCCGACGTGTCGGTCATGAAGGGCGACCTGCCGAGTCCCCGTCCGATCGTCCTCGGCCATGAAGCGGCCGGCGTGGTGACGGCGGTCGGCGAAGGGGTCACGTCCCTGGCCGTCGGCGACCACGTGGTCGTCACCGCCATGCCGCAGTGTGGGGCCTGCTACCGGTGCCGGCGGGGGCAGCCGAGCCTGTGCGAGGTGGCCGACGGTGTGCTGTTCTCCGGCGCGCTGCGGGATGGCACGCCCCGCTTCGCCACCGGCGACGGCCAGCCGGTGGCCCAGATGGTGGCGGCCGGGACGTTCGCCGAAGCGGTGGTGGTGTCGGAGATCTCGGTGGTGCGGATCCCGGCCGACGTGCCGTTGGCTCCGGCCTCGCTCCTCGGTTGCGGTGTCCTCACCGGCTTCGGTTCCGCCGTCAACGCCGCCACGATCGGGCCCGGCCGCACGGTGGCCGTGATCGGCTGCGGCAGCGTCGGTCTGGCCGCCGTGCAGGGCGCCCGCCTGTCCGGCGCCGAGGAGATCATCGCCATCGACCTCGTTCCCGGGAAGCTCGACCTGGCCGTGGCGGTGGGTGCCACAACGGCGCTGCTGGCCGGCAGCGGCGACGACGTCGTCGAGCGGGTCAAGAAGGAAACCGGCGGCCGGGGCGTCGACGTCACGCTGGAGTGCGCCGGCGCCCAGTCAACGGTGAAGCAGGCGATCGCCATGACCGGCAAGGGCGGCGAGGTCGTCTTCGTCGGCGCGGGCGACGCCGCCACCCGCGTCGACGTACCCCACTTCCGGGGCCTCGTCGGTTGCGCCAAGACGTTCCGGGGTGTGCTGTTCGGCGCCGCCGACATCCAGCGCGACGTCACCCGCATCGTCGACGCCTACCGGGCCGGGAGCTTCGAGCTCGACCGGCTCGTCACCCGGACGTTCTCGCTCGATGCCATCAACGACGCCATCGGCTCCCTCGGTTCGGGTGACGTCGTCTCGGCCGTGGTGGAGTTCCCGTGAGTGGCGAAGCCGACGTCGGCCGGCCGGTCGACGCTCCCGACTTCTG
This sequence comes from Actinomycetota bacterium, assembly GCA_040756995.1. Classification (GTDB taxonomy): domain Bacteria; phylum Actinomycetota; class Acidimicrobiia; order IMCC26256; family BP-133; genus BP-133. The sequence goes on from JBFLYK010000002.1 coordinate 32,809, forward strand.
CGAGGCCTTCGCTCGCACCGTCGCCCGGGCCGGCGACGCTCCGGCGCTGCGGTCGTCCGACGGCGCCGTCACGCTCACCTGGCGGGAATTCGACGCCGGCATGCGGGCCGCGGCCGGGGGGCTGGCCGACCTCGGCGTGGGCCGCGGCGGCACCGTGGCCCTCCTGCTCACGAACCGCTACGAGGCGGCGGTCGTCGACATGGCCACGCTGCACCTCGGGGCCGTGCCGGTATCGCTCTACAACAGCACTCCGGTCGGCCAGCTCACGTATCTCTTCACCGACTCCCGGGCCGAGGTCGTCGTCACCGAGCGGGCCTTCGCCGAACGGGCCGGGCAGGCGCTCAGCGCCATGTCGCCCGGAACCGTCCCCCGCCTCGTCGTCGTCGACGACGACTGGAAAGAGCTGTGCACCCGGGGCCGCCCACTGCCGGAAGGAACCCGTCCGGAGCTGCGCCCGTCCGACCTCGTGACCGTCGTCTACACGTCGGGGACCACCGGCGAACCGAAGGGCGCCGAACTCACCCACGCCAACATCCTGGAGCAGATCCGGGGTCTGCACTCGCTGGGCCGGCTGCCCGACGGCGGACGGGCGCTGTCGTATCTCCCGTTCGCCCACATGGGGGACCGGCTCTGCGCCTACTACATGCCGGTGGTGAGCAGCGCCTGCATCACCTACCACCCGGACCCCCGCACTGCGGTCAACCTCCTCCCTGAGATCCAGCCGACGCTGTTCATGGCCGTGCCGAAGATCTGGCAGCGCCTGCAGAACCTGGCCCTGGCCCATGTCGCCGCCCGACCGGAGGAGGAGCGCCGCCGGTTGGAGGCGGCGATCGACATCGGCGGTCGCCTCCACGACGCCCGGGTGGCCGGCCTCCCGCCGGACGGCGACCTCACCGCCGAGTGGAAGGCGCATGCTCCGGAGCTCGCCTCGCTGCGGGCGGCCGTCGGCCTCGAGGCCGGCGAGCTGCTCTTCACCGGCGCCGCGCCGTTGCCGCCCGAGACGCTGCGGTTCTTCGCCGCCATCGGCGCCGACCTGTGCGAGTGCTACGGCCAGAGCGAGACGGCCGGCATCATCCTCTGCAATCCCGCCGACCGGCCCCGACCACTCACCAACGGGCTCCCGCTGCCCGGTGTCGAGACCCGGCTCGCCCCCGACGGCGAGCTGTTGCTCAAGGGCCCGATGGTCATGGCCGGCTACCGGGGGAAACCGGAGCTCACCGCCGCCGCCTTCGACGAGGACGGGTGGCTCCGCACCGGCGACATCTTCACCACCGACGAGGTCGGCTACTTCCGGATCATCGACCGCAAGCGGGAGATCATCGTCACCTCGGCCGGTAAGAACGTCTCACCCGTCCACGTCGAGAACACGATCTCCGCCGCCAGCCCGCTGGTCGGCTCGGTCGTCTGCATCGGCGATGCCCGGCCCTACTGCACCGCCCTGGTGGCGCTCGAACCCGAGGCGTCCGCCGGTCTCACCCGAGCGGAAATCGCCGACTCCCTGAAGGCGGCAATCCGGCAGGCCAATACCGAACTGAACGACGCCGAGCAGATCCGCCGGTTCGCCATCGTGGACGGGACCTGGCTGCCCGGTGGCGACGAGCTCACCCCGACGATGAAACTGAAGCGCAAACCCATAGCCGTCAAGTACGCCGCGCTGATCGACGCGCTCTACGGAGGAGACGATTCCCATGCCGTTCTGCGACCGTGACGGAAACCGCCTGTACTACGAGGACTCCGGTGGGGATGGCCCGGCCATCGTGTTCTCCCACGGCGCCTTCCTCGACCATTCGATCTGGGAGCCGGTGGTCGCCCAGCTCGCTCCGGCCCACCGCTGCATCACCTGGGACGCCCGGGGTCACGGCATGTCGGACGCCAACGGCCCCTTCAACTACTGGGATCTGGCGGCCGACGTCGTGGCCATCCTCGACGAGGTCGGCGTCCAGTCGGCGGTGCTGGTCGGCATGTCACAGGGAGGCTGGCTCACGCAGCGGGCCGCGCTGGCCCATCCGGACCGGGTGCGGGGAATCGTCCTGAGCGCCACTTCGATGCACCTGCTCTCGCCGGAGGAGCAGACCGGCTACCAGCAGCTGGCCGACGCCTGGCTGGCCATGGGGCCCGTCGGCGAAATCGGTGACACCGTCCTCAACATCCAGTTCCTCCCGACCGACTACGACGGCAGCCGGTACCTCCACGGCTGGCGGCAGCGGCCGCCGCAGGGCTGGGCCCCGGTGTGGAAGGCGGTGCTGGGCCGCGACGACATCGACGCCCGCTTCGGCGAGATCAAGTGCCCGGCGCTGTGCATCCAGGGCACCGGGGACGGGATCTTCCCCGTGGCACTGGCCGAGGAGATGGCCAGCCTGCTTCCCGACAGCCGGGGCGTCGTGGCCATCGAGGGCGCGCCGCACTGCATCCCGCTGACGTTCCCGAACGAGATGAGCGCGGCGATCCGTGACTTCGTCGCCGGGCTGAGCTGAGCGGAGGAGGACGCCGACATGGGTGGACTGGTCGAGGGCAAGGTGGCCGTCGTGACGGGCGCGGCGAGTGGGATCGGCCGGGCGGTCGCCTTCGCCCTCGCCCGGGAGGGAGCCGAGGCGGTCGTGGTGGCCGACGTCCGCAGCGAACCCCGGGAAGGCGGCAAGGCCACCCATGACGCCATCAGCTGCGACAGCCGCTACGTCGAGTGCGACGTGACCAGGGTGGCCGACCTGGAGCGGGCGGTGGCGGCCGCCGACGACTTCGGCGGGGTGGACATCATGGTCAACAACGCCGGCATCGTGGTCGTCAAGGAGTTCCTCGACTTCACCGAGGAGGACTACGACCGGCAGATGGCGGTCAACGCCAAGGGGGTCTTCTTCGGGACGCAGATCGCCGGCCGCCGCATGGTGGAGAAGGGCGGCGGTGTGATCGTGAATCTGTCGAGCATCGCCGGCATCTGCGGCGTCGCCGCCACCTCGGCCTATTCGGCGTCGAAGGGAGCGGTGAAGCTCACCACCTACGCCGCGGCCAAAGCCCTGGCCCCGCACGGGGTCCGGGTCAACGCCGTCCATCCCGGGCTCGTCGCCACCGAGCTCGTCACCAATGACTTCGGGCTGCCGGTGGAGGCCATCACCTCGGTGTTCCCCGTCCCGATCGGGCGGGCGGCCCAACCGGACGACATCGCCGACGCCGTCGTCATGCTCTGCTCCGACAACACCCGCTACGTCACCGGCGCCTCGCTGCTGATCGACGGCGGGCTCATCAACACGCTCTGACACCGACGGTCCGACAAGGAGGGCAGCGATGAAGGTCAGCGTCTTCGCCATGCCGACGATTCCGGCCACCATCGAGGAGCGGCGGGCGCTGCGACCGATCGGTCGGAACACCGAGCGCTATCAGATGATGCTCGAGGAGCTGCGGGCGATCGCCGTGCTGGCCGACGAACTCGGCTACGACGCCTTCTCAACCACCGAGCACCACCTGCACTCCGAAGGTGGCGAGGCCATGCCCGACCCGCTGATGCTCTACGCCGACCTGGCCGCCCGCACCCAGAACATCCACTTCTATCCGATGTCGATCGTCGCCTCGGCCGACGACCCGATCCGCATCTCCGAGCGCATCGCGCTGCTCGACCAGCTGACCCGGGGCCGGGTCGGTGTGTGCTTCGCCCGGGGCTACCAGAAGCGCTGGATCCAGATCCTCTCCCAGGGCCGGGGCGCCACCTCGCTCATCGATCCGGAGTCCGACCAGCGGAACCGGGAGATCTACGACGAGCACATCGAGGTCATCCGCAAGTCCTGGACGCTCGACTCCTGGGACCACGACGGCGTCCACTACCAGGTGCCGTATCCGTTCAAGGAGGGCATCTCCGGCTTCGGCGGGATCAGCTGGACCCGGGAGTACGGCTCGCCCGACGAGGTCGACGAGGACGGCGTCATCCGCAAGATCGGCGTGACACCGCCGCCCTACCAGCGGCCGTTCCCCGAGGTGTGGGTGCCGTTCACCGTGTCGCCGTCGACCTTGCTGGCCGCCGCCCGCAACGGGTTCTCCTGCCTCGCCGTGGAAGGGCGTCCCGCCGCCTTCCGGGCCCACGCTCTGAGCTACCAGGCCGAGGCGGCCCGCCACGGCCACCAGTTGAAGCTCGGCGAGCGGTTCGGGGCCACCCGGTCCGTCTGCCTGGGCCGGACCCGGGAGGAGGCCTTCGACCTGGCGGTACGGACGGCGGCCTTCGAGTGGCACCACTACTTCAACAAGTTCGGCTTCGCCGAGATGTGGCGGACGGAAGCCGACGATCCCAACCAGCCGGTCACCTTCGCCAACGAAGCGGCACTGGCCGAGCGTCTCATCGAAGTCGGCCAGCTCCTGTGCGGCACGCCCGACGAGGTGAAGCGCCAGATGGAGGACCTGAACCGGTGCCACCCCGGTGACGGCGACGAGGCCGGCGAGCTCGGGTGGTTCGTCTGGCAGTTCTTCCAGCAGGGCACGACGCCGCTCGACACCCAGCGCCGTCAGCTGGAGCTCTTCGCCGAACACGTCCTACCCGCCGTGCGCTGACGGCGCTGTAATCGGAGCCCTTCTGGTGGGAGACTCTTCTCCGCAGGCACGTCACGGGAGGGCCTCATACCATGGGCGAAGATCTCGTTTCCCGGCTGTTCGCCGCGAACCTCGGTGCCCTCGACCTCCTCTCCATCCACATTGGTGACCAGCTCGGCTTCTATCGGTCTCTGGCCGATGACGGACCCGCGACCCCGACCGAACTGGCGACGAGAACCGGCACCCACGAGCGGTACGCCCGCGAGTGGCTCGAGCAGCAAGCGGCCACCGCGATCCTCACCGTCGATGATCCGGGCGGCGATGCGAGCGAGCGGCGCTACGCACTGCCGTCGGCGCATGCCGACCTCCTGCTGAACAAGGACAACCTCGACTTCGCCATCGGCGCCCCCCTCGCCGGGGCGCTCGTGGCGGCCAGTAGCGCCATACCCCAGGTGCTCGACGCCTTCCGCACGGGGGGAGGCGTTCCGTGGGGCGCCTACGGGTCGCGCCTGCGCGACGGCGAGGCGAACTTCAACCGGGGCCTCTACCTCAACGTCCTCTGCCAGGACTACTTCCCGTTGATTCCCGATGCCCACGAACGGCTCCGTTCACAGCCGCCGGCGCGGGTGGCCGACCTCGGTTGCGGGTCGGGATGGTCGAGCATCGCCATCGCCCGCGGCTATCCGGGCTGCCTCGTCGATGGCTTCGACCTCGACCAGGCCTCAGTCTCCCTGGCCCGGAAGAACGCGTCCGAAGCGGGGGTGTCCGACCGGGTCCGCTTCGAGGTCGCCGACGCCAGTGATCCATCGCTGGGCGCGGCGCCGGCCCGTCGGGGCGCCTATGACGTCGTGACCATCTTCGAAGCGCTCCATGACATGTCGGGACCCGTCGAAGCGCTCGTCAACGTACGGGCAATGCTGGCCCCCGGCGGGACGGCGATCGTCATGGACGAGCGGGTGGGCGAGGAGTTCACGGCCCCCGCTGACGACGTGGAACGATTCATGTACGGCTGGAGCATCCTGGTGTGCCTGCCGGGAGGGATGTCACAACCCCCTGCCGCTGGCACGGGAACGGTGATGCGCCCAGCGACGTTGCGCAAGTACGCCGCGAAGGCGGGCTTCCGGGACGTCGTCATTCTCCCCATCGAGAACGACTTCTTCCGCTTCTACCGACTCGTCGCCTGAGAGTGCATTCGCCCTGCAGTGAAGGTGGCGGCGACGTGGGCTGACGATGGGTTCTCGAGGGCGGAGGCCAGCGGCAGGCGGAGGAGGCAGAGGTCGGCCGGCTGGCCGACGGAGACCCGCCGGGGCCGGCCGCCGGGGTCGTCGAGTGACGTGAGGAACAGCGCCAGAGCCCGCCGGGGATCGAGCTGTTCGCCGGCGCCCAGGGTGCGGCCGCCTGCCGTGCGTCGGGTCGTGGCGGCGGCGATGGCCCGCCAGGGGTCGGCATGGCCGAAGGGGGCGTCGGTGCTGCCGCCGACGGGCACGCCGTGATCGAGGAGTGAGGCGCAGGGCCAGAGGTCGGGCTGGTCTTCGGGGTCGACGTCGGCCAGGTAGGCGTCGCCCCGCTCGGCCACGAAGCCGGGCTGGGTGACGACGGTGATCCCGGCGGCGGCCAGACGGGTTGCTTCAGCGGCGCCGGCGACTGCGGCGTGCTCGACCCGGTCGCCGGAGCGGGGTCCGGCGTCGTCCCAGGCGGCGAGGGCCAGCAGCAGTGCCGCCCGGGTGACGCAGTGGACGGCCACCGGCCGGCCCCGGTCATGGGCGGTCGTGATCGCCGCCGTCAGATCGTCGAGCGCCGGAAGATCGTGGTCGGCGACGACGAGTTTCACCGGTCCGCGGTCGAGCGCCGCGCCGGCCTCCGGCGAGAGCTGCAATCCGCCGGTGATCACGAGGCGCTGGGGAACGCGTCCGTCGGCGACGGCGTCGGCCAGGAGTCTGACGTGGTCGGAGTCCTCGGTGGGAGTGGCGTCGGTCAGACCGGTGACGCCGTAGGACAGCAGCTCGGCGGCGGCGGCGGCGAGGTCGGGCGGATCGGCCGGCAGCCGGTGCCGCAGCCATTCGTCGAGACCGTAGATGCGGCCCGTCGGAATGCCGCCGGCGTCGCGCTCGACGCCACTCGGCGCATCGGCGCCGAGCCGGGCGAGCTCGATGGCCGCGCTGTTGAGAATCCACATTGCGCCGCTGCGGTGCTGCACCCGCAGCGGCCGGTGCGGAACCACGGCGTCGAGGCGATATCGATCGAGTTCGCCGGCGACCGACTCGTGGTATCCGGTGCCGCGCAGCCAGGAGCCGCGTCCGGCATCGCCACCGGCGGCCGCCCGCAACGCCGCCTCGAAGGCCGCAACGTCGGTGACGTCGGGGGGTCCGAGCGGGACCGAGCGGCGGGCGGCGGCGAAGGCCATCAGGTGGATGTGATGGTCGTGCAGTCCCGGCAGCAGCGCTCCGCCCCCGGCATCGAGGACCTCGTCGCTCGGCTGCGCTTCGACCTCCGGGGCCAGATCGACGATCCGCCCCCCGGCCAGGCGCACATCGACGACCGCTCCCTCCACCTCGGCTCTCTGGATGACCAGACCGCTCACGGGCCCCGCCGGCAGAGTTCATCGAGCACCGCTTCCGTGTGGGCGCCGAGCGGCGGCGCGGTTCCCCGGGACGGACGGGCCCGGGGCGGCGCGACGTCGACGGGGCCGTTTGCGGTCAGCACCGTCCCGTCGGGACGAGCGGCGACGGCAGGCTCGGGGCCCGCGGTCTCGCCGACCAGATCGGTAGCGGGTCCGCCCGAGCCGTGAACGGCGGCGGGGCCGGCGAAGTGGGCGGCGACGCTTTGCAGCGAGACATCCAGCAACCAGCGCCCGCCGGCGGCGACCGACTCCAGTACGGCGGCGGCCGCCACCAGTCCGGTGAGCGGATCGGCGACGGCGTCGGCGCAGAAGCAGGGACCGCTTTGGTCCCAGACGACGAGGCCGCCGGCCACGGCGCCGTCATCGCCGAAGGCGACGCGCTGCGCCGCCTCGCCCGTCCGGCCGTGGCCGGTGATCGACAACCAGACCCTGGGCCGGCCGTTGCGCAGCAAGGCTTCGGCGTCGATGCCGAGCTGCTGGAGCGCCCGGGGCCGGGAGGCCTCGATGACCACGTCGGCCGCGTCGAGCAGGCGGCGGAGGTTCTCCCGGCCGTCCGGCGTGGTGAAGTCGACGGCCACCGATTCATGGCCGGCGTGGAGCAGATCGAAGAAGGCCGGCGGCCCGAACCGGGCACCGTCAGGGCGCTGAGTGGACTCGACCTTGACCACCCGGGCGCCGGCGAGTCCGAGCAGCTGGGCACACAACGGCCCGGCCCACAACGACGACAGGTCCGCCACCAGCAGTCCGGCCATCGACACCGGGCCGGCATCACTGAACCGGGTGGCGGTCACCGGAAGCTCCCCGACGGGCGCGCGGACGGCGAGCTCGCCTGCCGGCTCCTCGGAGGCCGCCGCCCGAAGGGCAGACGCCGGAAGGGCGGCCACCGGCAGGCCGAGAAGGGCGCCCCCGGCAACGAGGTCGTCGACACCACGACGGGCGACGGCGGGGGCGACGCTCGACCACGGATCCTCCGTCCAGCGCACGTCGTTGCCGAGCCAGGCGGCGAGCAACTCGACATCGGAGGGCCGGGCCAGGGACAGAGCCAGCCAGCCGTCACCGGCCTTCAGCAGCCGGCTGGCACCGCCGCAGCTCCGGTCACCCTGGCGCCAAAGCCCGGCCAGCGCGGAGCGCTCGCCGAGGAGGGCCAGCGCATCGAGTTCGAGCGGCACGCCGAGCCGCTCGAAGTCGGCCTCCAGCCGCTCTTCGAGCCTGAGCAGCCGCTGCACGAAGCCCCGAGGAGGGCCGAGCGCCGGCCCTTCGGCCCGCCCGGTCAAAGCCATAGCGCCGCTGCGGGCCCAGGCCGCCAGCGGGTCGTCTCGCCTCACGAAGAGCAGGTTAGGGGACGGTCCCGCGAGAACGCGGCGCCGAAAAGGGGAGGCTCCTCGGGCGCTCGCTGTCGCGCTCGACCGGGATTATTCCGGTCGAGCTCGACCGTGGGCCGTCGTGAGGCGAGGCCGCACGGTGGCTCCGCCGTACGATGAGCGGGTGACGGAGGTCCCGGCCATCCAGACCGGCGTTCTGAGCCTGGCCGATTTCGCGGCGCGGCTGTCGGAGCCGTCCGCTCTGGCGGAGCAGGCCGGGGCGGCGGGCGGGGTCGTGGCGGTTGTCGATCTCAGCACCGCGTCGCCGGATCTGTCGCTGGCCGCGGCCCGCGCCGCAGTGCGGACCGTTCCCGGCGTCATCGTCGGGGTGCAGTCAGGGAACCCGTCCGCGGCCACCACCGCCTGGGCGGAGGTGACCGACGTCGTCGTGCCCGTCTCGAGCGGCGCCGATGCCGACGACGAACTCGAGCGCCTGCTGCAATCCATCGGTGGCCGGCCAAAGGCGGCGGCCGCCCTGGCGGTGCTTCTCCGCAGCGATCGTCCGACGATCGAGGACGGGCTCGTCGCCGAGTCGGTCGTCTACTCCATGCTCCAGGCCGGGCCGGAGTTCGCCGCCTGGCGGGCGGGGCGTCCGCCGGTCCGGCGGCGGGATGAACCCGGCCCACCGGTCACGCTCACCCGGGAAGGCGATGACCTTCTTGTCACCCTGTCGCGACCGAGCCGCCACAACGCCCTCAACACCGCCATGCGGGACGGCCTGGCCGAAGCGCTGGCCGCCGGCCTGGCCGACACCGCCGCAACCGTTGTCCTGCAAGGCGACGGGCCGTCGTTTTGCAGTGGGGGAGACCTCGACGAGTTCGGCACGACGCCCGACCCGGCGACCTCGCATCTCATTCGACTCACCCGCAGCCCGGCGGCGCTGGCCGCCCGCCTGGGACCGCGCCTCGTCGCCCGCGTCCACGGCGCCTGCATCGGCGCCGGCGTCGAGCTGGCCGCCTTCGCCGGCCGGGTCGTCGCCCACCCCGACACGGTCTTCGCCCTACCGGAACTCAGCCTGGGGCTCATCCCCGGCGCCGGCGGCACGGTCAGCCTGCCCCGCCGGATCGGGCGTCACCGCACGGCCTGGCTGGCCCTCTCCGGCGAGCGGGTCGACGCCCGCCAGGCCCGGGCCTGGGGCCTCGTCGACGAGATCACCTGATCACTTCACTCCCGAACGACTGGCGCGGCCGCCACGAGCTGGCGGCTCGCGCGTTCCCTACGGGCTGTCGGTGTCGATGATCTCCTCGGGCACGGGTTCATCTTCCCCCGACGGTTCCTTCATCCGGGCTTCCTCGGAGCGAGATTCGATGGGAGATCCCTGGGTCATCGACCGGGTCTCCTCGTCCATCGCTTCGTCGAGCCGAGGGGAATGCTTGTCGCTGCCGCGTTCCATGTCATCCCTCCTCTCGGGCCGCTATTCGACGCGCTCGGCGGGCCCGCCGTCGCCTTCGGGCTCGTTCGTCGACCGCTCCGTGGCCTGCTCGGCCTGTTCCCGGCCGCCTTCGGCGGGCTGGTCGTGGGTTCGCTCCGGGGTCCGGATGTCTTCCTGCTCGCGCTCGGTCATGGGGGATACCTACCCCCGAGCGCCGCCGCTTCACCGAATGAGTTGCTCGACCGCTCCTGATCGCCCGCTCCCGGAGCATGGACCCCTCGGGGCTGTAGCGGCGGTCAGTGCGGCAGGAAATCCAGCAGTAGCCGGTTGACGGTGTGGGGCGCTTCCAGCTGGAGCCAGTGGCCGGCGCCGTCGACCCGTTCGTAGCGCCACGGCCCGGCCACATGGCGGGCGGAGCCGACCATCTGCGTCTCGGTGAGGGCCCGGTCGCCGCTGCTCCAGATCCCCATGGTCGGCGCCGGCACCGGGGGGCGTTCCGGCGGGTCCTCCACCCAGGTCTTGGCCGGCGTGTTGGCCCGGTACCAGTTCAGGGCCGGGGTGAGCGACCCGTCCTTCTCGAGGTCGGCGATGACGGCGTCGGCGTCCGGGTGGCCGGCCCACTGCCGGAAGTTCGCCCAGTCGTCGTCTGACAGCCACCGCTCCGCCACCCCTTCGAAGAGGAAGAGCAGCATGTAGAACGACCGTTGCCGCTGCTCGAGGCCGGCGGTCCGGAACGACGTCGGATGGCCGACCGACAGGACCGTGAGATGGTCGACGCGGTCTGCGGCGAACATCGCCAGCGCCCAGGCCAGCGACGCCCCCCAATCGTGGCCGACCACATGGGTCCGGCCGATCCCCAGATGGTCGAGCACCCCGGCGATGTCGCTCAGCAGATGCGCGGCCCGGTAGGCCTCGACCGGCGCCGGCTTGTCCGACCCTCCGTAGCCCCGCAGGTCGGGCACGATCACCCGGAATCCGGCCTCGGCCAACACCCCCGTCTGGTGGCACCACACCCTTCCGGAGTCGGGGAAGCCGTGGAGCAGGACCACCGGGGTCCCGCCGTCGGCGCCCTGCACGTCCACTTCGAGACCGACGTCGCCGAGCTCGACCCGCATCACGACCTCCCGGTGGCCAACCCGGCCGGACAGCATAGGATTGGGCGGGTCGGGACAGAGAGAGGGGGGAGTCGTGGGTCTGGATCGGATCGCCGCGGTTCGGAAGGAGCGGGACGACGTCGTGGCGTTCTGCCGCTCGCTCAGTCCGGAGGAGTGGTCGAAGCCCAGCCAGTGTGAAGGCTGGTCGGTGCAGGACGTCGTGTCCCACATGGCCGCCATCGCCCACGGTGTGTTCACGCCGTGGATGTTGAAGTTCATGACGGCCAAGAACCTGGAGCGGAACAACGACGCCGATGTGGAGATCCGCCGCAGCCGGGCCCCCGAGCAGGTGCTGGCCGAGTACGAGAAGTGGAGCAGCCGCATGGTGAAGCTGCTCGCCCTCGGGCAGCGGCCGCCGTTGTCGAAGGCGCCGTTCAAGGTCGGCGAGCTCGGTGTTTACCCGATGGCGCTGGTGGCCAGTGCCTCCGTGTTCGACACGCACGTCCACCTGCACTACGACCTGGCCCCGGCGGTCGGTCGAACCCTCCCGCCGCCCGGGCCGGGAACGGTGGCCGTGATCAACGAATGGGTCCTGGCGGGCATCCCCAAAATGTGTAAGGCGGCGCTCTCGTTCATGGACCTGCCGGTCACGATCACCCTTGACGGGCCGGCCGGCGGCAGCTGGGGTCTTCTGCCCGGCACCGACGGGAAGCCGGGCCGCATCCAGCCGGCACCGGTGGCCGGCTCGGCGGCCCAGATCACCGCCAACCCCGACGAGTTCGCCCTCTGGGCCACTCGCCGCCGACCTTGGCGGGACCACGACGTGAAGATCGACGGCGACGAGACCTACGCCACCCGCATCCTCGACGCCATCAGAGTCGTGTAGTTCCCCGGTCGGCGGCGGCGACGTCGTCCTCCATGGCGATGGCCAACGTCACGCCGCCGATCAGCATGGCGATGACCCCGGGTAAGGGGAGGAGCAGCGCGAGCGCGAATCCCGGTAGTAGTAGTGCGATCGACACTCGTTTTGCAGTCGCCATCGTCCCGTCTTCTCCGCCTCGTTCTTGCGTATACGGCCAGTGGGGTACCCCACCCCGCGGCCCCCGGAAACGGAGTGCAAAAGCCCTTCGGCGGGTAAGAAAGGGGCAATCTTGCGGGCTACTCGATCGGGCGAAAAACGCTGTCCCTTGACGGGGGGACGAACACGTCGCCGAGGAGGCGCAGGGCGTAGTCGTTGTCGAGCAGCCGGTCATACATGTGCAGGACCCGGGGCGACAGCTGCCAGTCGATGTCCTCGAAGACGCCGGCCGCCCGGGCCCAGCTCTTGAGCTTCCAGGCGTACATCTCGGTGGCGCAGATCGCCCGCTCCTTGCGGGACATCTGGGCGTAGCGGACGTAGAGCTCCTTGTGGGCCCGGCGGACCGCCGCCGTCAGGGGCCGCATCTCCGCCACCGTCAACGGCTGCAGCGAACCGGTGTCGGTGATGTAGACCCGCACCTTGGCCAGGTGCTTCAGATAGTCATGGGGCGTGAACCACGCCGTGCCCCAGACGTTGTTCTCCATCTTCACGTCGTCGCCGAAGGCATAGGCGATGACGAAGTTGTGATGGGGGATGAGCTGGCGGATCCCCTCCGTCCACTCGAAGTCGCCGGTGTCGGTACACAGCTCTCGCAGACAGAGGAACTGCCCGCCACCCAGCTGGTAGGGCCCCGTGTCGCACACCGCCATCCGGGAGTCGCAGTTCTCCAGGAAGCAATAGGCCATGAGCTGGGCGCTCAGCTGGCGGACCGTGGACAGCGTCCCGGAGTCGATCGGCACGAGGTCGTTCGTGATCCGCTCCAGAGTGGCGTCGTCGATCACCTTGGCGCTGTCGGGCGGGTCGCCGTCCATGTTGGCCAGGACCCCGTCCGTCCGTAGCGCGATCGTCGCCCGGCGCCAGAAGTCGAGGACGACGAGGTGGTCCTCCAGATCCGACGCCTGGTCGATGTCACCCAGTTCGATGAACAGCTCCCGGCCGGCCAGGTAGTGCAGCAGGATCGCCGCCAGGCAGATGAAGTTGATCTTCGACCCGATGTGCAGCCGGCTGCGGACGATGTCCTCAGGCGACTTCTTCCCGCTCACCATCCGGATTCGGTCGGGCAGCTGCAGGTAGTCCTCGAGGTGCCCCATCGTGATGTAGCTGTTGAGCGGGAACAGCTCCGACTCGAACATCGTGCGCCGGCTGAGCTCGGCCTTGTAGGCGCGACCCAGCCGGTCGATGAGCCAGTTCCACTCCTCCAGCGTCGGACTGTAGTCGAGGTCGGTGTAGAGCCGCTTGAGAGCCTTCCGGGAAACCTGCGCCATCGCTCCTCTCGTGTTCAGCCCTGCGCGGCGACCGGCAACGACTCGGCGGCGCGGGCGACCCGCGCGATGCGGGCGTCGCCGTCGCCCAGGTGGAGGACGATGGTGTCGCCGTCGGACACCACCGCGTTGAGCCGGGCGGCCATGACGCACGGCATCTCGAACTCCCGGGCCAGCATGGCCAGGTGCGACTCCAGGCTCCCGGTGGTGCAGACCACTCCGCTCACCTCGGAGAGGATCGGCGACAGGAACGTCATGCCGCCCTGAAACACGAAGGCGATGACGCCGGTGAGGTCGTCGCCGACGGAGGAGACCACGTCGGCCGGCGTCCGGAACCACCGGGCCACGCCCCGCACGTCCCCGGCGCAGAAGAGGTTCTGACCGACGCCTACGGCTTCCTCGCCATCATCGTTCGATTGAGCCACGTTCCGTCTCCCCCAATCCGGTGTGCCAGCTCTCTCGTCGCCTGCGGGCCCTCAGGCTAGACCGCGGCGGTCGGGCCGCCTATGGGTGTCATTCGATTCCCACCTCGGCGCCGTCCCGCCGCACCTTGCGGAGGATCCGGCTCAACTGAACGCGCTCCTTCGGGGTGAGGGCGTCGAGCCCGAAATCGATCTTTTGCAGCTCGTGGGACGCGATGTCGACGATTTCCCGGCCGCTCGAGGTGATCTCGGCCAGCGTCGTCCGCCGGTCGCTCTCATGCGGGATACGGCGGACATATCCCTGAGCCTCGAGGCGGTCAATGTTGTTCGTGATGCTGGTGGGGTGAACCATCATGAGTTCACTCATGCGGCCCAGCGGCAGTTGGCCGCTTTCGCTGATGGCGAGCAGCAGCAGGGTCTCGTAGCGGCCCATGGTGAGGTCGAACTGACGGAGGGCGGCGTTGAGCCGGGCGGCGATGAGCTGCTCGGCCCGGGTCACGGACATCGCCGCCGTCATGGCGTCGGCGCCCGACCACCGCAGCCGCCACTCGTGGTGGATGGCGACAAGCGGGTCGGACTGGTCGTCGAGACGCACCAGCCCATGGTACGGCCCACGACCGCCGGCTCACCATTGGCGCGGCTGAAGTCCTTCGGACGCTCGGTAGTCGAGATCGCAAAGAATCGGTAGACAAAAGTCTATTACTCGAATACTTTGACCGCTGGCGGCGCCGTCGGGTGCCAGACAGGGGGAAGCGATATGGCTGACGTGGCTGAGGCCGTCGGCAAGGGAGCGAACCTGTTCCCGGCCGGTCAGATCCAGGGATCGGTCCGGTGGTTCCACAACCCGGCCGACGTGGTCGGCGCCGACGAGGACGAGCTGCCCAACCTCATCGCCTTCGTCGGAAAGGGCGGGATGACGTTCCTGTCGCCGATCCTGGCCGAGGTCAAGGCGGTGGTCTGCACCGCCGGGAGCCTCGAGTCGCACCTCGCCATCCTGGCCCGGGAGTTCGAGATCCCCTGCGTGATGGGGACGCAGCTCGACGGCGACGTGGTCGACGGCGAGGAGATCGTGCTCGACCTCAGCAACGACTCGACGGCGGTGATCCTCCGGGCGGGGGGTGGGGCCTGATGACCACCGTGACTCCCGACCTGAAGCAGCTGTATCTCGACATCGACTACACGCCGACGCTCGAGGAGTGGAACTGGCTCTTCCAGCGCATCGGCGCGGCCTACAAGTCGGAGCTGGCCCGGCGGACGGTGTTCGAGTCCGAGCTGTTCGGCATGAACACCTACATCATCATGGCCCACCTGGAGGACTACCTCCGGATGCCGCAGCGCATGCGGACGATCGCGGCCAAGATGGCGCCGGAGGACGTTGCCCGCGCCGGCCTCCCCGTCGGCACGAAGAAGAACTTCATCTGCCTGGTGGCCATGCCGCTGCACTACCTGGCCGGCCGGGAACTGTTCATCGACCTCGGCGAGCTCGACCGCTCCAGCGATCTCGACGACCACCTCGAAGTCCTCAACTTCTGGCGCCGGGCCACGATCGCCCTGCGGACCGACGGCGTGCTGGCCAACATCGACGCCGATCCCAAGGACAGCTCCCGGGTGCTCGACGGTGAGCAGCTCGAGTCGCTGACCGCCGACCTGGTGCCGGCCGACGACGAGGTCCGCTCGGCGGTCCGGAAGTTCGGCGCCCAGCTGATGTCGTACTGCTTCCTCGAGAACTGCGACTCCCGCATGGCCGTGTGCGACACCGGCCCCTACCCGCTCGGCCGGGAGGGCGGGATCCTCGCCCTGCGGGAGCTCACCACCGACGCCGTCGGCGACTTCCCCTGGACGGAAGGGATCCGCGACCTCCTTCCGTACCACAACTTCGTCATCGCCTACGGGCTGCCGGCCTCCGTCAAGATGGAGAACAACATCTGGGGGACGGCCTGGTTCGCCCCGACCGACTACCTCAAACAGCTGACCCACGCCCGCGTCTACATCACCGACAACGGAACGCTGCAGGCCCTGCCGATGGCCGAGCTGGAGAGCGTCACGGCGGCGCTGCGCAAGGCCCACAAGCAGCTCTACCTCAAGTTCTCCGAGATGTCGGTCAGGGAGCGGACGATCTGCGCCACGCAGATGTACGCCTGGAAGCTCAAGAGCTGGGCCCGGGCGGCCGGGGTGTTCGACGACATCGACTGGGAGCTCTCCTCCCGGGTGGTGTCGATGTACGAGCGGTTGTCGGACGACGACTACGCCCTGCAGCTGCTGGGTGGCGTGTTCGTCCCCCAGAGCCGCGACAGCGTGTGGGGGCCCCTCGAATGAGCGCCAACGTGATCGGACAGGGCGAGATCGCTTACGGCAAGGGCCGGGTCAGTGGCGTGGTGCGCCGGTTCACCACTCCGGACGACGTCCTCGAGGTGATCGACGCCGACCTCGACGACACCATCGCCCTCGTCGAATCGGGCGGGACGACGTTCCTCGGCCCCATCCTCGGCCGTCTCGGCGGGCTGGTCTGCACCAGCGGAACGCTGCGCTCGCACCTGGCGATCGTGTCCCGGGAGTTCCAGCTGCCCTGCCTCATGGCCGTCGACCTCAAAGAGGACCTCGACACCGGCGCCAAGGTGACGCTGGTCCTCGACGGCGGCGGCGGGCAGGGGACCGTCGAGCGAGAGGGCTAGGGGGACAAGCATGAGTTCGATCCGTGACCAGTGGTGGGAGTACATCCGCAGCCAGGGTGACGAGCTCGGCTACAAGAAGTGGACGCTGGGCCGGCTCACCGACGAGCAGGTGCAGGAGCTGATCTCCGAAGAGCTCGACGACGAGAAGCTCAACGACCTGATCCTGCACATGGGCGTGGGGTTCAAACCGGAGCTGACCCGCCGGTCGTCGTTCACCTCGGAGCTCTTCCCGATGACGCCGTACATCTGCGTCTCGCTGGTGGAGGACTACCACACCTACACCGAGCGGGTGCAGACGATCGAAGCCGCCAAGAAGGCGGAGCAGATCGCCCGGGACAACCGGGCCGTGCCGGCCAAGCTCAGCCCGCTGTGGATCTGGATGGCGGGCTTCCACTACCTCTGCGGCCGGGAGTGCCTCATCCAGATGGGGGAGCTGAAGCCCGACCAGAACGTGGACGGGATCCGCACGGTGGTCGACTTCTGGCGGCGGATGACGCTGGCCCACCGCAACGACGGCGCCCTCAACAACAAGGACGCCGGCGACGCCAACCCCTACCTCCCCGACAGCATCGTGGAGAAGTACCGGGCCGAGGCCCGGCCCCTCGACGACGACACCAGGGGCACGTTCCGGCGGCTCAACGCCACGCTGGCCGGCTACGCCTTCCTCTACTACACCGACTCCCGCGTCGGCATCTACGACTCCGGGCCCTACGACCTCGGGGACGGGCGGCTGCTCATCATCCGCGACTACCTCCAGCTCGGGCGCAGTGCGTTTCCCTGGAGCGAGCAGTGCACCGACGTGCCCTACGACTCGCTGTCCATCGCCCTCGTCGTCCCGGCCAACCGGCTGAAGATCGAGATCAACGACTGGGGGACGAGCTTCACCGAACCGGAGGAACTGCTCGAGGTCGTCACCGACGTCGCCGTCTACGCCCGGCAGGGCGACGACCTGGTGCCCGTCCCCGACAGCGACTGGGCCGAGCTGACGAAGGCCTACAGCAAGACCCACCTCAAGCTGTACTCCCACTTCGCCAAGATGCCCCGGCGGGACAAGATCATGTCGGCGGCGCAGATGTACTG
This sequence comes from Actinomycetota bacterium, assembly GCA_040756995.1. Lineage (GTDB taxonomy): Bacteria > Actinomycetota > Acidimicrobiia > IMCC26256 > BP-133 > BP-133. The sequence continues at coordinate 50,279 of JBFLYK010000002.1, forward strand.
CTGGGGGCTCATCCCCTTCGCCCGCGACGCCGGCGTCTTCGAGAAGATCGACTGGGAGATCTCCGACCGGACCCTGCAGTACTACCCCGACCCGTTCGACTCCGACGAGGCGACGGGCGGCATCTTCGCCGGGGCGCTGATCATGCACGACCGCCCCAGCGCCTTCTCCGCCATCCGCTGAGCGACGACCACACAAGGGGGAATCCGATGCCTGACACCGCCGCGCCGCTCGGCGTGAAGTGGGGGACCGAGGAGCTGACCGAGGTCCCCAGGGCCTTCCACAATGCCGTCCGGGAGCACGTGGCCCGCCGGGTCGCCGAGCTCGGCGGCGACTGGAAGAGCCTTGTCTTCGAGCGGCAGTTCGACCTGCTGTCGCGCGACGACGTCATCGCCATCGAGCGCGACTTCCTCGAGACCGGCCGCAAATTCCAGTTCTCGGCCGAGATCTCGCTGCGGGAGGAACCCGACAAGTACATGCGGCCCGAGGCGGCGGCGCCTGAAGCGGAAGGCCTCGGCGTCGTGGCCGACGGTCGCAAGGTCGTGGCGCTCGGCGACAATGTCGCCAGGCACAGCGCCAACGTCACCGGCACGATCGCCTTCGTCTCCTCGCCGGAGCAGGTCGTCGACTACCTGACGGACGGCGTGCCGGAGGGCACGGTGGCCGTCATCGACGACTCGGGCGGCACCCTGACGGCGCCGATCCTCGAAGGGTTCAAGGCCGTCATCTGCCTCGGCGGCACCGTCCGGTCGCACCTCGGGATCCTCACCCGGGAGTACGGCATTCCCTGCCTGATGAACGCCGTCATCTCCGATCTCCACGACGGCGACGAGGTGGAGATCGAGGCGACGGCGCCGGTGCCGACGGCCGAGGAGTACGAGGCCGGCCGTGCCGTGCGGGCCAAGGTCTGGAAGAAGGCGTGATGGGGGAGCAGACGATGCGCGATCAGCGGTACCGCCAGCTGCTGGAGACCAACGAGTTCATCCGCAAGCAGAGCGACATCACCTACTGGCTGTGCATCACCCGCACGGTCCAGGAGTCCAAGCTGTTTCCGGTCAATCCCTACATCCTCCTGTCGTACCTCAACGCCTTCTACCGCTGGCCCACGCTGCTGCGCCGGGTGGAGGAGAAGATCAGCGCCGAGGAGTGCGGCGACCGCGCCCGGGAGATGAGCCTCAAGCTCGACACGGTGAACTCCAACTGGTGCCTGTCGAACTTCTACCTCCTGGGCCGGGAGCTGCTGCTGGCGATGGGGGTCATCCGGCCCCAGGACGCCTGGGAAGACGTCGTCTACGTCATCGACTTCGCCCGCCGGTTCAACCTCGCCTTCCACCGCAACAGCGGGCACCTCACCAACAAGGACGCCGGTGACCGCGGCCAACTGCTCCCCGAGCGGACGCTGCAGGTGTTCGAGGCCGACCTCTATGACGTGACGCCCGGCGACCCGCTTCACACGGCGTCGACGCAGCTGATGGCCCAGTTGTCGCAGTACGCCTTCCTGGCCCACTGCGAATGCCGGGTCGGCATCCACAACAGCGGCCCGTACAACTTCGGTACGGATGCGGAGGGGCGCCCGCGGCAGATGATCGTGCGGGACTGGTTCGACCTCACCGAGGGCGACTATCCCTGGCTCGACGGCATCGCCACCGCCCTGGAGCACAACAACCTGACGATTCCCGTCGCGCTCCGGGACACGAACTTCACGCTGATGGACGACTGGGCGTCGTTCGAATCGGAACCGTCGTACTCGGCCGACAACGTGGCGGCCGTCGGGCTCTACACGTCCGATGCCCTGACGGACGGGTACCAGCCGGTGGGCATGGGCTCGGCCGACCAGCTGACCCGCACCATGGAGCAGATCCGGCAGATCCTCTCCGAGGCCACCGTCGACCTGTGGAAGCGCATCGCCGACTGGTCCCGCACCCAGATGATCGAGGCCGGCGCCCTCGTCTACTCGTCGGTGCCCAAGGACTTCGCCCACCTGGCCGGCATCTACCACCCGGACGACTGGTTCACGATCGACGACCGGGCCCGGCGGTTCATGCCGCTGCTCAACGACGAGTACGGGAACATGGCCCTGGGCGAGATGGTTGGGTTGCTCAGCTACCCGAGCCAGCGGGCCAACGAGTACGTCATGGCCAAGACGTCGAACGACGCCAAGCACATGATCAGCGGCGTCCCCTACTCGGTGCTCGTCGACGACGATGCCGCGCCGACGGTGGGCGGGATGGGCCCGGGTTCGTCGTCGCTGCCGCCCAAGGCCGGCCGCTACACGACCTCGCAGGGCCGGCTCACCCTCGACGAGTACAACAAGCTGGCCGCCGACTTCCGCCCGTCGGTCCTCGAAGAGCCCTACCGCTTCCTCGACGACGAGTGGGTCAAGTACCACTGGCGGGAGAGCCGGGCCGACGAGCTGTACCGCCGCACGCAGGCCACCTCCCGCAACCTGGCCGGCAAGGGCGCCGGCCTGCGGCGGGCCGACATCGCCGCTCTGCGCCCGTAACCATGCGCATCGGGGAGCTGATCCGACGGGCCGGCGCCACGTACGGGGCGGCGCCGGCCCTCGTCGATGAACGGCGGACGATGAGCTTCGCCGAATTCGACGAGGCCACCGACCGGTTGGGCAACGCCCTGCTGGCCTCCGGCTTCGAACCCGGCGACCGGCTGGCGGTCCTGCTCCCCAACAGCGTGGAGAGCGTCGTCGTCTACTACGGGCTGGTGAAGGCCAGCCTGGTCCGGGTCCCGCTCAACGCCCGTGAGACCCCGGCCGAGCACGCCGACAAGCTGACCGACTCGGAGGCCCGGGGTCTGATCCACGGTGGTGACGCTCCCGGCGAGGCGGAGCGGGTCATCGGCCCCGACGAGCTGGACGCCTTGCTGCGCAAGGGTTCTCCCGCCCCCTGCCGGGTGGAGCTCCCGCTCGACGACCCCTACCGGCTGGCCTACAGCGGCGGCACGACCGGCAAACCCAAAGGGGTCGTGCTGACCACGCGCACCGAGCTGGCCGAGGTGACGAACTTCCTCCTCGATCTGCTGCCCGACATCGGCCCCGGCGACGTGATGCTCCACGCCGCGCCGGTCACGCACGGCAGCGGCGCCTTCGTGTTGCCCCACCTGGTGCGGGGCGCGACCAGCGTGATCATGGGCAAGTTCGACGCCGGGACGTTCCTCGAGGCGGCGGAGCGGACGCGGGCCACCGCCACGTTCCTCGTCCCGACCATGATCGCCATGCTCCTCGAGGAACCCAACGCCGCCTCGGCCAAGCTGGCCATGCGGCGCCTGTGCTACGGCGGAGCGCCGATCGCCCCGACGGTGCTCGAGCGGGCGCTCGACGCCTTCGGCCCGGTGCTGGTCCAGACGTACGGCCAGGCGGAGGCGCCGTTGTGCATCACGCTGCTGCGGCCCGAGGAGCACACCGGCGACCGGGCCGGTTCGGCCGGCCGGCCGTACACGCTGGTGGAGATGGCCGTCGTCGGAGACGACGGCGAGCCGGTGCCCGTGGGGGAGACCGGCGAGGTCGTTACCCGGGGCCAGCACGTGATGGCCGGCTACTGGCGGAACCCCGAAGCCACGGCCGCCGCCATCCGGCCCGACGGGTGGCTGCGGACCGGCGACATGGGCCGCCTTGACGACGACGGGTTCCTCTACCTCGTGGATCGGCGCAACGACATGATCATCAGCGGCGGCTTCAACGTCTATCCCCGGGAAGTCGAGGACACGCTGAAGTCCCACCCGGCCGTGCTCGAGGCCGTGGCCGTCGGGTTGCCCGACGAGAAGTGGGGGGAGCGGGTGGCGGCCGCCGTCACCACCCGTTCGCCCGTCGACGCCGCCGATCTCGAGGCGTTCTGCGCCGAGCGGATGGCCGGCTACAAGCGTCCCCGCCGCCTCGAGGTGTGGGACGACATCCCCCTGAGCCCGGTCGGCAAGGTGCTGCGCCGGGCCGCCCGTGACCGCATGCTCGGAAAGGCTTGGGAGGGTCACCAGCCCCTCCGAGACGCTGAGGAGAACAGATGGACGAAGACGTCGAATTCCTCACCCTCCACTGCCTGACGATGAAGCAGCTCGCTTCGCCGGCGCATGTGGAGGCCATTGTCGGCGTGCCGGCCGCCGAGGCCCGGGCGGCGCTGGGCCGCCTGGTGGAGAGCGGCGACGTGAAGGAGGCCCGGGGCAACTACGTGCTCATGCCCGCCGGCCGGGAACGGCTCGCCGCCCGCTACGGCGAGATCTACAAGGCGGTCCGCCAGTCCGACGAGTTCACCGGCACCTACGCCCGGTTCGAACGCGTCAACGCTGAACTGAAGAGGCTCATCACCGACTGGCAGACGATCACCGTGGCCGGCCAGCAGATGGCCAACGACCACAGCGACGCCGAATACGACAACAAGATCATCGACCGGCTCTGTGCCCTCCACGAACGGGTGGAGCCGATCCTCGACGCCTTCACCGTCGAAGTGCCACGTCTCGCCCGGCACAAGGCCCGGCTGAACGCCGCGCTCGACAAGGTGTCGTCCGAGGGCGACCGGGACTACGTCAGCGGAGTCCGGGTCGACTCGTACCACACGGTCTGGTTCGAGCTCCACGAAGACCTGCTCCGCATCCTCGACGCGGAGCGGGACGAGTAGCGATGGCCATCGACGCCGACGAGATCCCCGTCATCGTCGCCCTCTTCGAGGACTCCGACTGGGAGGACCTTGAACTGGTCAGCGGGGATATCCGTCTCGTGTTGTCCAAGCGCAACGGGTCAGTGGCGCCGGCGCCGGCTGCGGCGCCAACGCAGCCGGCGCCGCAGCCGGTACAGGCGGAACCGCAACCGGCTGCCGTCCCGGTACCACCGCCGCCTCCTTCACCGCTGGACGAGGAACCGCCGGAAGGCGTGCTGGCGGTCCGGTCGCCCACGCTGGGGACGTTCTTCGTCGCCCCCAAACCGGGGGCTCCGCCGTTCGTCCAGCCCGGAGATCGGGTCGCCTCGGATGACACGCTCGGCATCGTCGAGGTCATGAAGCTCATGAACCCGGTCAAGGCGCCGGTGGCGGGCGAGGTCGTGAAAGTCTGCGCCTCCAACAACGAACTGGTCGAGTACGACCGGGTGCTCTTCTGGATCCGCCCGGAGGGCCCGTGACCCGAAGGGTCGCGCCCCTCAGGCGGCTCTTCGTCGCCAACCGCGGCGAGATCGCCGTGCGCATCATCCGCGCCTGCCGGGCTCTCGGGATCGAGACCGTCGTCGGATACTCCACCGCCGATCGCCGCGCCCTTCCCGCCCGGTTGGCCGACCGGGCCGTATGCATCGGGCCTCCGGCGGCGTCGGCCAGCTACCTCGACATCGGCGTCGTCGTCGAGGCGGCCAAGGGCACGGGCTGTGACGGCATCCACCCCGGCTACGGCTTTCTCTCCGAACGGGCGGAGCTCCCGGAGGCCTGCGAGGAGGAAGGCCTCGTGTTCGTCGGCCCTCGAGCCGAGCTCATCCGGGACCTGGGCGACAAGGCCCGGGCCCGCGAGCTGGCCGAGAAGGCCGGGATCCCGGTGGCGGCCGGCTCGTCTCCCCTGGAGTCGGCCGCCGAAGCCGGGAAGGCGGCCGCCGACATCGGCTTCCCCCTGCTGCTCAAGGCGGTGGCCGGCGGCGGGGGCCGGGGCATGAAGATCGTCCGCGATCCCGCCGAGCTGGCCGACCGGTTCGGGACGGCCTCGGCCGAGGCCCGGGAGGCCTTCGGCGACGGCCGGCTCTACCTCGAGCGCTACGTCGAACACGCCCGGCACGTCGAGGTGCAGCTGATCGGCGACCGCCACGGCCGCCTCGCCCACCTCGGCGAGCGGGACTGCTCCATCCAGCGCCGCCACCAGAAGCTGATCGAGGAGGCCCCGGCCGCCGGCATACCCTCCGCCCGCCGCACGGAGATCATCGACGCCGCCGTCGCCTTCGGCGAATCGCTCGGCTACGACGACGTCGGCACCGTCGAGTTCCTCTACGACCTCGACCGGGACAGCTTCTTCTTCCTGGAGATGAACACCCGGGTCCAGGTCGAGCATCCCGTCACCGAGATGGTCACCGGCGCCGACATCGTGGCCACCCAGCTGGCCGTCGCCGCCGGCGAAGCGCTGCCGGCCTTCGACCCCCGGCCGCAGGGCCACGCCATCGAGTGCCGTATCACCGCCGAATCGCCCGTCCACGGCTTCCTGCCCGTCCCCGGGCACATCGCCGAATGGGAGCCGCCGCAGGGCGATGGCATCCGGATCGACACCCACTGCTTCCCCGGCGCCGACGTCCCGCCCTACTACGACTCGCTGCTGGCCAAGCTCATCGTGCACGGCGCCGACCGAGACGCCGCCGCCCACCGCATGGCCGCCGCCCTCGACCGGTTCGTCGTCAGCGGCGTGCCGACCAGCATCGAGCTGCACCGCTTCGTCCTCGACCACCCCGACTACCGGGCCGATCGGGTCCACACCGGCTGGGTCGAAGCGACCGCCCTTCCCGACTTCCTGCAAACGAGGAACGCGCCGTGAGCACCGTCGAGTTCATCGATCAGACCCTGCGCGACGGCCAGCAGAGCTGGTGGGGGATGCGCATGCGTCTCGGCCATGCCCTGCCGATCGCGCCCGACCTCGACCGGGTCGGCTACCACGCGGTCGACATCGCCGGCAGCTCGATCTTCGAGGTCCAGGTCCGCTACTGCCGGGAGGACCCCTGGGAGTACCTCTCGGCGCTGTCGGCGGCCATGCCCCGGAGCCGGCTGCGGGCCGGCACCCGCAGCAACGGCATCGTCACGTTCGGGCTGACGCCGGATTCGGTCATGGACCTGTGGGTCCGCCGCCTCGTGGCCCACGGCATGAGCAGTTTCTGGATCTACGACGGCCTGTTCAACATCGACAAGGTGGCCCGCCTCACCCGGGTGGCCAAGGGTGAGGGGGCCGAGGTCGTCCCCTGCATCCTCTTCGCCAACAGCCCCGTCCACACCGACGAGTACTACGCCGCCAAGGCCAAGGAGCTCGCCGCCCTCGGGCCCGACGGGATCTACTTCGAGGACGCTGCCGGCGTCCTCACCCCCGAGCGGGCCCGCACGCTGTTCCCGGCCATCCTCGGCGCCATCGAAGGGCTGCCGCTCGAACTGCACCTTCACAACAACGGCACGATGGCGCCGCTGTGCTACCTGGAGGGCATCCGGCTCGGCGCGGCCCGCATCCACACCGCCGCCCGGCCGCTGGCCAATGGCGTGTCCCATCCGTCGGTCGAGATGATGCTGAAGAACATCCGGGCCAGCGGTCACGATGCCGCGCTGGACGAGACGGCGTTTCCCCGCATCGCCGACCACCTCGTCGGCGTGGCCGAAGGCGAAGGGTGGCCGGTCGGCACGCCCGCCGAGTACGACGTCACCACCTACCAGCATCAGCTGCCCGGCGGTATGACCGGCACGATGCTCAACCAGCTGCGCGAGCGCGGCATGGCGCAGCGGCTCGACGACGTGCTGACCGAGATGGCCCGTATCCGGGAGGAGCTCGGCTACCCGGTCATGGCCACGCCGTTCTCCCAGCTGGTCGGCACGCAGGCCGTCCTCAACGTGACGACGAAGGAGCGCTACGAGATCGTCCCCGACGAGGTCCTGTTCTACGTCTGCGGCCACTACGGGGAACCGGTCGGCCAGCTCGACCCCGAAGTCCTCGACCGCATCATGAGCTCGCCCCGGGCCAAGGAGTTCGTCAACTACGAGCCGCCCCAGCCGAGCCTCGACGAGCTCCGCCGGCAGATGGGGACCGGCCTCGACGACGACGAGCTCCTCTTGCGGCTCCTGGTCAACGAGGAGGACATCGCCGCCATGCGGGCCGCCGGCCCGGCCCGGCGCGACTACCCGATTCCCCGCTCACCCGAGGTGCGCCTGCTGAAGAAGCTGCTGGCCCACGCCTCCGGCTCCCACGTCCACCTCGAGACGCCGGACATGACCGTGCGCCTGGGGCGAACACGGTGACGGCACCGGTCTTCAAGCGCCGGGCCGGGGAGCCCTACGGCGGGCTGCCGGTGGCCGACCCGAGACCGCGGGTCGTCGACGGCCGGGTGGCCGGCTGGCGCTGCCGCGGCTGTGGCCACGCCGTGGCGCAGGAGTCGCCGTGGTGCCCGCAGTGCTCGGCGGCGGCGCTGGAGGTGGATTCGTTTGGTCCGGGCGGCACCGTGTGGGCGGCCACCGTCGTCCACCTGCCGGTCGGCCGGTGGGTGCCGCCGTTCGGTCTGGCCTACGTGGATCTCGACGACGGCCCTCGGGTTCTGGCCCATGTCACCGATGCCCGCCTTCTGCCGGTCGGCACCCGGGTGCGGCTCGTCGAGGCGGAACGCGCCGGGGCCGGCGGGGGAGACCTCTTCGTCGAGGCGGATCGGAGCGCATCGTGACGGCGCCGGTCGGCGTCTGGGGCGTCGGAACGTCGCACTTCGGCCGCTTCCCCGAGCGGCGGGTGGAGACGCTGGCCTGGGAGGCCATCGGCGAAGCGATGACCGCGGCCGGAGTGAGCGCCGGCGACATCGATGCGGTCTTCGTGGGCACCGTGTTCGGTCCACCCGGGGTGGGCATCCGGGTGCTGCGGGGAACCGGCATCGGCGGAGTTCCTGTGCTCCACGTTGAAGCGGCCTGCGCCAGCGGCACCGCCGCCTTTCATGAAGCGGTGCAGGCGGTGGCCGCCGGCCGCTATCGGACCGTGCTGGCCTTCGGAGTCGAACACCTTTCGTCGTTGTTCAGTAGCGGCGCCATCGTGCCCGAGGCCACGGATGCGGACGGGGCGGCCGGGCTGCCGCTGCCCGGGCTGTACGCGCTCGGGGCACAGCGGTACATGGCCGTGCACGGTGCCACAGCCGCCCAGCTGGCCGAGGTGGCCGTGAAGAACAAGGCCCACGGCGCGCTCAATCCGAGAGCCCACCTCGGCCGCAAGGGGCCGCCGTCGCTCGACGACGTGCTGGCATCGAAGATGATCGCCGAGCCGCTCACCGTGCTGCAGTGCTGCCCGACCACCGACGGCTCCGCCGCCGCCATCATCGGCCCGGCCCGGGCCGGAGACGTGCGGGTGCTGGCGACGTCGCTCGTCTCCGGACAGCCGTGGGATCAGCGCCGCGACGAGATCTGGGGCGTGGCACCGGTCCGGCGGGCCGCGGACGAGGCGTTCTCGGCCGCCGGCGTCGACCCCGGCGACGTCGACGTCCTCGAAGTCCACGATGCCTTCACCATCGGCGAGATCGTCACCCTCGAAGCCCTCGGCCTGTGCAAGCCGGGGGAAGGTGCGGAGCTCGCCATCTCCGGCCACACCGCCCTCGGCGGCCGCCAGCCGGTCAATCCCAGCGGCGGCCTCCTGTCTCGCGGCCACCCGCTCGGGGCCACCGGCCTGGCTCAGCTGGCCGAGATCGTCTGGCAGCTCCAGGGCCGGGCCGGCGACCGGCAGGTGGCCGGCGCCCGCCTCGGCCTCGTCGAAACCCTCGGCGGCGCGGCGTCCGGCATGGACGGCAACGCCGCCGTGGTCGCGCTCCTCAGCTCCTCTGACTAGGAAAGGTCTGGACCTATGCGCCAGTACATGCAGAAGCTCGTGCCCGCCGACGAACTCCTCTGCCACCAGCTGCCCGAGACCTTCGCCACGGTGGGGGAGTCGGACATCTCCTGGACCGAGAAGATCTGGGCGTCACTGTTCGCCAAGGACGGATCGCTGCAGATCGACTGCGGGCTCGGCAAGTACCACAACCGCAACGTCATGGACATGTTCGCCGGGATCTCCCGGGGCAAGGAGCAGTGGACGGTGCGGGCCAGCCGGCGCCTGTCCGACGACCCGGAGCGCACCGGCGTGGGCCCGTTCGACTACGGCGTATCCGAACCGCTGAAGACCGCCTGGTTCCGGCTGCGGGAGAACGACGCCCTGCCGCTCAGCTTCGACGTCACCTGCCGGGCGATCCTCCCGCCGTTCCTCGAGCGCGGCGACCGCCAGCGCGAGCCGCTCGGGTATCGGATTTGCTCCGACATTCTCCGCTACCACCAGGCAGTCGTGATCAGCGGGTGGGTGAAGGTCGGCGACGAGACGTACCGCATCGACGAGAAGCACTGGACCGGCTTCCGCGACCACTCCTGGGGTGTGCGGATGGACGTGGGGGAGATGCCCCGCGATGTCTTCGTCCCCAACCGGCTGACGAGCAACTTCATCCTGCAGTGGAGTCCGATGGTCTTCACCCGGCCCGACGGGTCGATGTACGAGATCCACCACTACCTGCAGGAGGTCGACGGCCGGGTCACCTACTTCTCGGGCTTCGAGAACCAGGCCGACGGCAGCCAGGTGAACATCAACGGGATGCGGGACGAACTCAAGTACGACCCGGGCAACCGCCGCCTCCTCGGCGGGTATCTGGAGCTCGACATGGGCTGGGGCCGCACCCGGCGCATCGAGGTCGAACCGGTGAGCGACACCGGCTTCCACCTCGGCACCGGCCTCTACTTCGGCTTCAAGGGGCACCGGCACGGCATGTGGCTCGGGCCGGATCACCTTGACGGGGAACGGTTCGACGACTGCTCCGACTACTACACCGCCCGGGAGGTCCATCAGCTGCGGGACTGTGTCGTCCGGGTCAGCGAAGGGGACGCGACCGGCTACGGCATCTTCGAGACGATCGTCGTCGGAGAGCACCCGAGATACGGACTCGACCGGGAGCTGTCCTTCCTGTGAAGTAATCGAGACCTAGAGCAATCCATGGTGATTAGTCGAGTGCTCGACTAGAATTGCGAGCCGGCCGGGGGGCAAGGAGGGGGAGATGAAGGCACGACTCCGTGGTTGCACTGTGCGACTGACCGCGGTGGCGGCAGCGCTGCTGCTCGTCGGCACGGCCTGCGGCAACCGCAGTTCCGATGCCGAGATCCGAGCGTTGTTCAACGGTGCCGGCGGTACCGGCCAGGCCGCCGCTCCGGCGCCGGGGGAGGCGGAGGACAGTGCCGCTCCCGCCCCGACCGATGATTCCGGCGCCGGAGTCATCGACAGCAGCGGGGGCGACACCTCAGCGGCCGGCGCGGCGGGCGCCGGTGGGGCGTCGAGCGCCGGCAGCGGCGCCGCGTCATCGGGCGGCGGTACGGCGGCGGGGGCGTCGCGGTCGGCGGCGTCGTCGGGTGCCGGGGGCGCGTCGTCGGCCCGGGGCAAGGCGGCCGGGACACCGGGCGCCGGTGGCGGCGCGGCCGGAGCCGGCCCATCGCCGGCCGGCGGCCGGCAGGCGGCCATCGCCGCGCCGGGAGCCAAGGGACCCGGCCCGGTGCCGGCTCCCGGTGGGTCCGGCGGCTGCACCGGATCGGAACCGCCGATCATCATCGGTACCGTCGGCACGACGTCGGGTGTGCTCGGCGACGTGTACGGCAGTGGCTTCAAGACGTTGAAGGCCTGGGTGGCGGCGATCAACGCCGCCGGCGGCATCAACTGCCACCCCGTCAAGCACCTGCTGGCCGACGACGGTGCCGACCCCGCCCGCCACCAGGCGTTGGTGCGGCAGTTCGTCGAGCAGGAGAAGGTCATCGCCCTGGTGTGGCAGGCGGCGGCGCTCTCCGCCGGCGCCAGCAAGGACTACGAGATCCAGAACAAGGTGCCGGTGATCTCGCAGGACGGCGGCATGTTCTACTTCTACGACACGCCCGTCCACTTCCCGGTCGGCGCCAACGGCGACGTCCTCCAGCGGGTGACCGTGGAAGCCGGAGCACAGATCGCCATCCCCCAGGGGAAGAAGAAGGCGGCGGTCATCACCTGCCAGGAGATCGAGTACTGCAGCGTCGCCGACAAGATCTTCCCCGACCAGGCCAAGCAGAGCGGCTTCGACGTCGTCTATCAGGCCAAGGCGACGCTGACCCAGCCCGATTACACCTCACAGTGCCTGTCGGCCCGCAACGCCGGCGCCGAGGTGTTCCTCACCGCCTTCGACGGCGCCACCGACCAGCGGATCATGGCCTCCTGCATCAAGCTCGGCTACCGCCCGATCCTCGTGGCGTCGTCGAACCAGCAGAGCCAGGACTGGCTGACCGACCCCAACATGGAAGGCGCGGTGGTCGGTAGCTCGTTCCTGCCGTGGTTCCTGTCGGAGAATCCGGCCATCGCCGAGTACCAGGCAGCGGTGAAGAAGTACTCGCCCGGGTCGCCGTTCGAGGCCTCGGGGATCGGCGCCTGGGCGGCGGCCAAGACGTTCGAGCACATCGCCCGGGTGATCGGCAAGGACGACGTGCCGACCAAGGACAAGATCTTCGAAGGCGCCTACGCCCTCAACGGTGACGACCTCGGCGGCATCGTCTACCCGATGCGGTTCAGCACCGAGCTGCCCCGCAAGAAGGTCGGCTGTGGTTGGGCGGTGGCCCTGGTGAAGGGTAAGTCGACCAGCAACGGCAAGATGTTCTGCCTGAAGGGCATGGAGCCGTGATCGCCCTCCGGGGGCGGCCGGTCTCCCTGGCGGTGGCCGGAACCGTGCTGGCGCTCGGGCCGGTCGCCGGCTGGGTGGCGCCGGCCGCCGGCGAGAGCCGGTTCTCCGGGACGTTCGCCGGGCTGGCGGCGGCCGACGGCGTACGGGTCACGCTCGTCCAGCCCGGCGTCACGCTGACCAAGACGCTGGTGGACCTCGGCGGCCCGTCGGCCCAGGCGGCCGTGAACTCGCTGGGCGAGAGCCGGGCGTTCGCGTCGTTCCCCTATCCCGGCGACACGGTGGCCGGAGCCCACGGCCTGCTGCGGGGGGCGGGCAACATCCCCGCCCCGGCCTACCCGCTGTACATCTCGTCCGACCACCCGGCCGCTCCCCAGGCGGAAGCGGGGGACGGGCCGTACCGTCTGCAGGCGCAGAGCACCGAAGCGGCGTCGAAGTCGCTGGCCAATGTCGGGCTGCGGATCGAGGGTCTCGGCGATCTCGGGCTCAGCCGGTCGGAATCCTCGGTGGAGTCGACGGCCGAGCGGGTGGCTGCCCACGCCCGCACCGAGACCAGTGCCTTCTCGGTCGGCCCTCTGCGCATCGGCCGTGTCCTGTCGGTGGCTGACATCGTCCTCGGTCAGGACGGGCTCCTCACCCGCAACGCTTCGACGACCGTGGTGGGCGCCATGGTCGGCAACGCGCCGGTGGAGATCACCGCCGGCGGGGTCAGCGTGGCCGGCGCCGCCGGCCCGGCCGCCGATCTCGGCGCCGTCAACGAGGCGCTGAAGGGTGCCGGGATCACCGTGGAGTTGCTGCCGAAGGCGGAGAGTCCCACCGGTGTGACGTCACCGGCGCTGCGGATCACGTCGCAGGACAAGTCGGGCAGCGCCATCACCTACGTGCTCGGCCGAGCCTCGGCCTCCGTGGAGGGAACGGCGTCGTCGCCGATCATCGAAGAGAGCGGCTCGACCGCGACGCCCGATCCGGGAACGGAAGGGTCGGCCCCGGCGCCATCGGCGGCGGAGCCGGCCATCGCCCAGGCCGAGTTCCCCGCTGAAACAACGGAGAGCCCGTCGGTCGACGACGAGCTCGTCATGGAGGTGCCGGCGGTCACCGACAGCGCCTTCGGATCGGGCGATGCCCTGTTCGGCGATTCCGGAGCCGGCGCTCCAGTGTTCGCCGGCCGTTCCGGTCCGGTGTCGGAGGCAGAGCTTGCTGAATCAGCGGCGCCGACGGTGCGGCTCACGCCGCCGCGGCGCATGGCGCCGGTGGCGCGGGGTGCCGACAGCCGGGTGGCGATCCTGGCCACGAGGGCCTTGCTCAACGGTGGTGACACCCGGCCGCTCTACGGCGCCGCGCTGGCCGGCCTGGGTCTGTGCCTCGCCCTGGCCGTGGGGCTCCGCTTCTTCGCCCGTGCGGCGCGATCGGGGGAACGATGAAGATCCTGCACCTCCTGCGCAACCAGTGGGACCGGGCGGCGGCCGTCGCGCTGCTGGCCGGCGGTGGCCTGGCGCTGCTGCTCGGCTGGCTCGGCGTGAGCAGCACGGTGTTCACCTTCCGCCAGATCCCGTTCCTCATCTCCGGCGGGCTCGTCGGCGTCTGCCTGATCGTGGTCGCGGCGGCCGTTTGGGTCTCGGCCGACCTGCGCGACGAGTGGCGCAAGCTCGACGAGCTCCAGGACACGCTGCGGGAGATCGACCTTCGCGCCGTGACGCCGGCCGAGGCCGTGGCCGATTCGCCGGCCGGCCCGGGCGACGAGGCACTGGCCCGGCGCGGTCCCCGGCTGCGGGTGTCGGAGGGATGACGGCGCAGTCCCGGCTGGCGGCGCGGGTCGCCCTGGCCGTGGGCGCTGTCGGCGGCCTGGTCGTGGTCGTGGCCTGGTTCGGGGCGTCGTCGTCACCGATCGTCAGGGACCAGGCCGGGTGGGGCGCCGTCGGCGTTGCCGGCACCTTCGCGGTGATCGCCGCCAGCATCCTGTGGGTCGTCACCATCCGCCAGACGGTGGCGCTGCGGGCCGCCGAGCTCCGAGCGGCGATCGCCGCCGGTGCGGCGTACGCCCGTCCGGCGGCCGAGGCTTCGCCATCAACGGGCCGGCGCGAGGCCCCACCGCCCGCAGCGGCGGAGGCCGACCTCGTGGCTGCGCCAACGATGGTCCACTACCACCGGGCCGGCTGCCGCCTTGCCGCGGCGAAGCCGGTGGAGCGGGCGGGCCGCGTTGAACACGAGCGGGCCGGCCGGACGCCGTGCGGAGTGTGTGAGCCATGACAGAACTCGTTCCGTTCCTCGTCATTGGCTTGGCCAGCGGGTCGCTCTACGGCCTGGCCGGCCTCGGCCTGGTGCTGACGTACCGCACGTCGGGCATCTTCAACTTCGCCCACGGCGCCATCGCCGCGGCCGCCGCCTACCTGTTCTTCACCTTGCACATCAACATGGGCTGGTGGTGGCCGGTGGCCGCGCTGGTGTCGGTCGGGGTGTTCGGCCCCCTGGCCGGGATCGTCATGGAGCGGCTGGCCCGTTCGCTGGTGTCCGCCCGCACGGCGACCATCATCGTGGCCACCGTCGGCCTGCTGCTGTTCATCCAGGGGTTTCTGTACTGGCGGTACGGGACGGCGCAACGAACCTTCCCTGATTTCCTGCCGACGAGTACTGCCTTCCGCATCACCGGGGTGAGCGTCACCTGGGCGCAGGTCATCAACGTCGCGGTCGGGGTCGGCAGCTTCGTCGGCCTGTACGTGTTCCTCCGCCGGACGCGGGTCGGGGTGGCGATGCGGGCGGTGGTGGCGGCACCGGACCTGCTGGCGCTCACCGGCGCCCGGCCGGCCCGGGTGCGCATCGCGTCGTGGATCGTCGGCTGCACCTTCGCCTCGCTGACCGGGATCCTCATCGCTCCCACGCTGACGCTCAACGCCGCGCTGCTGAGCGCCCTGGTGGTGCAGGCCTTCGGCGCCGTGGCCATCGGCCTGTTCACGAGCCTGCCGCTCACGTATCTCGGCGGGGTGGTGATCGGTGTCGTGGCGTCGGTGGCCACCAAGTACCTGAGCGCCCGACAAGGTCTGAGCGGTATCCCAGGCGTCGTGCCGTTCCTCGTCCTCATCGTCATGATGCTGGTGACGCCGGGCCGGAAGCTGCCCCGAGGTGCCGGCCGGTTCGAGGGGGCGCGGGAGAGCGGGTGGCGTCCGCCCCGGCCGGTGCTCATCGGCGCACCGTTGGTGGGCGGTGCCTTCCTGCTGGCCGTCCCGCACATCATGGGGACGCGTCTGCCGGTCTATTCGACGGCGCTGGTCTTCGTGATCATCTTCCTGTCGCTGTCCCTGCTCACCCGGGTGTCGGGGCAGATCTCGTTGGCCCACGCCGCCTTCGCCGGTGTGGGAGCGGCGACGTTCAGCCATTTCACGCTGGATTCCGGCTATCCGTGGTTGGTCGGATTGGTGGCCACCGGCGTGGTCACGGGTCTGGTCGGTGTGATCCTGGCCTTGCCCGCGATCCGGCTGTCCGGCCTCTATCTGGCGCTGGCCACCTACGGGTTCAGCCTCCTGATGGAGACCGTCGTGTTCCAGTCGTGGCTCCTGTTCGGCAGTCAGGTCAACGGCGTCTCGGCCCGCCGTCCGGACCTCGGTCCGATCGACGCCGGCAGCGCCACCGACTACTACTACGTGGTCCTGGCCTTCGTGGCCGCCACCTGCGGCGCCCTCGTGCTGCTGCGGCGGGCCCGGCTCGGCCGGTTCCTGCGGGGCATGGCCGATTCGCCGACGGCGCTGGTCACCACCGGGCTCGGCCTGTCGATCACGAGGGTGATCGTCTTCGCCGTCTCGGCCTTCTTTGCCGGTGTCGCCGGGGCCCTCTTCATCGGCCAGGTCGGGCAGGTGAGCCCGGTCACCTTCACGTCGTACTCGTCGCTGCTCTACCTGGGGGCGCTGACCGTGGCCGGCGCCTTCTCGGGGTTCGTGACGTCCGCCTTCCTGGCCGCCGGCCTGCTGGTCGTCTTCCCCGCCTATCTCTCCGGCGTCACCGTCGAGGTGCAGTCGATGCTCTTCGGGAGCACGGCGCTGGTGGCGGCCCTGGTGTCGGACGGGGCCGTCGACTGGAAGGCGCTGGCGGCCCGGTTCGGCGCCTGGGTCGAGGCGGCCGTCGAGCGGACGGACCGGCGGCGGCGACGCAGTCCCGTGGCGGCCCGCAACGCCGCGGCTGCGGCAACCGCAACAGCAACAGCGTCGGCGGCGGCCGTGGCGGTGGAACGATGAGCGCCGATCACGGCTCCGGCCTCGACGTCGTCGATCTCACGGTCCGCTACGGCGGCCAGGTGGCGGTCGCCCAGTTGTCGCTGTCGGCGCCGCTCGGCCGGCTGACCGGCCTCATCGGGCCCAACGGCGCCGGGAAGACGAGCACGTTCAACGCCTGCAGCGGGCTGCTGCGCCCGTCCGGCGGCCGGATCATCTTGTTCGGAGAAGACGTCACCCGCAAGGGAGCGGCCGCCCGGGCCCGGCGGGGTCTCGGCCGGACGTTCCAGCGGATGGAGCTGTTCACGTCGATGACCGTGGCCGAGAACGTGGCGCTGGCCCGGGAGGCCCGGCAGGCCGGATCCAATCCGTTCCGCCAACAGGTGGCGACGCCCCGGCAATGGGCGGCGGCGCAGGCGGCCACCGCCGAAGCGCTGGAGATCTGCGGGATCGGCGGCATCGCGGAGCGGGTCGTCGGAACGCTGTCGACCGGGCAGCGCCGCCTGGTGGAGCTGGCCCGGGTCTACGCCGGGGACTTCCGGCTGCTGTTGCTGGACGAGCCGTCATCCGGTCTCGACAAGGCGGAGTCGGAACGGTTCGGGGCCATTCTCCGGAATCTGGTGGCCGAGCGGGGGCTCGGGATCCTGCTGGTGGAGCACGACATGGAGCTGGTGATGAGCGTCTGTGACGAGCTCTACGTCCTCGACTTTGGTGAGCTGATCTTCCATGGGACGCCGGCCGAGACGAGGGCCAGCCCGGCGGTCCGGGCCGCCTACCTCGGCAGCGAAGCGGTGATGGAGGCGGCGGGCCTCTCCGAGCAGGGAGTGCGGTGATGCTGGTCCTCGATGGCGTCACGGTCGGGTACGGCACGTCGACGGTGCTGCGCGACGTCCACCTCGCCGTGCCGCGGTCGTCGGTGGTGGCGTTGCTCGGGCCCAATGGAGCCGGCAAGACCACGTTGCTGCGGGTGACCTCCGGGCTGCTGGTGCCGTGGTCGGGCCGCGTGCTCCTCGACGGCGACGACGTCACCGGGAGCTCGGCCGACGGCCTGGCCCGCCGCGGGGTGTGCCATGTCCCGGAAGGGAGGGGCGTGTTCCCGCCGTTGTCGCTGCGGGAGAACCTGTTGCTGTTCAGCCGGCCGGGCGAGGAGCGGGTCGGGCTGGAGCGGGCGGTGGAGGCGTTTCCCGACCTCGGCAAGCGGCTCGACCAGACGGCCGGCACGATGAGCGGCGGGCAGCAGCAGATGCTGGCCCTGGCCCGGGCCTACATCTCCGGCGCCCGGGTGATCCTCCTCGACGAGGTGTCGATGGGGTTGGCGCCGATCGTCGTCGACGAGATCTTCGCCTTTCTGGGCCGGGTGGCCACCGAGGGCGTGTCGCTGCTCCTGGTGGAGCAGTACGTCAACAAGGCGCTCGCCATCGCCGACTACGCCTACATCCTGTCCCGGGGCCGCATCTCCTTCGCCGGTGACGCCTCGGAGCTGGCCGACGAGGATGTCTTCACCCGCTACCTCGGTATCGAAGTCGGAGCCGGCGCCGGGGGCTGACAGAATGCGGCGTGACCGTCGTCAGCCAGACCGTTCCTGAGCATCTCCGGTGGCAGGCCGAGGCCTGCGCCCGGCTGGGCTCGCCGCTGTACGCCTCGCTGCTGTCCCGGGCGGCGGAGGACGTCGAGGCCGGGGGCGTCATCGCCCGGGTCATCGGCGGGCGCCCGGCCACCAACGCCTCGGCGCTCGGGCTGCGGTTGCTGGGCTCGGTGCACCGCCTGGTCCTGGACGGCGACGCGCCGGAACTGGCCGCTACCTATCCCTCGGCCGGCGGCCACGCCGATCCCGAGGCGGCCTGGCCGGCGTTCACGGCGGTGATCGAGAAGCGGTTCGACGCCGTCAATGCCGGCATCGACCGGCCGGTGCAGACCAACGAGGTCGGACGGGCCGGCGCCCTCGTCGGCGGGTTCCTCGAGGTGGCCCGGGCGACCGACCTGCCGCTGCGGGTCTTCGAGGTCGGGGCCAGCGCCGGATTGAACCTGCGCTGGGACCGGTTCTTCTACGAGGCCCGGGGCGCGACCTGGGGCCCGCCGGAGTCGCCCGTCCGGCTCTGCTCCTACAACAGCGACCGGCCGCTGCCCTTCGACGTGGAGGCCCGGGTCGTCGAGCGGGCCGGTTGCGACGCCGCTCCGGTCGACGCCACCACCGAGGAGGGGCGCCTCACGCTCTTGTCCTACGTGTGGCCCGACCAGATCCACCGGCTCCGCCTGCTACGGGCGGCGCTCGAGGTGGCGGCCGCGCTGCCCGTGGCGTTGGAGAAGGCGGAGGCCATCGCCTGGGCCATCGAGCGGTGGCAGCCGAAGCCCGGCACGGCAACGGTGCTGTTCCACTCGATCGTGATGCAGTACCTGCCCGACGACCGCCGCGCCGCCTTCAAGCAGCTGGTGCGGTCCCGGGGCGCGGCCGACGCCACCGCCGACGCTCCGCTGGCTTGGCTGCGCTTCGAGCCGGTCGGGGACGAGGCCGCCGTCCGCTTGGCGGTGTGGCCCGGCGGCACCGACCACACCCTCGCCTGGTCCGGGTTCCACGGCCAGAACGTGCGCTGGCTCGGCTCGGGCCGCTGAGGCGTCAGACCCGCTTGACGAGCCCCGCTCCGCTGTCGGTGGAGATCTCCACCGCGGTCCCGTCGGCCAGTGCGGCGGCGGCCGGCGCGCCCATGACAGCCGGAATGTTGAACTCCCGGGTGACGATGCCGAGGTGGCTCAGGGGTGTCCCGGCGGTGCAGACCACGGCGGCCGGCCCGAGGTCGAACAGCGGTGACAGGAAGGTGGCGCCCGGCTCGCCGACCAGCAGCACGAGGCCCCGAACCCGCTCGGGATCGTCGAGCAGGTTGAGGACGTCCTCGGGGCTCGACACCCGCACCAGCTCACCTCGAACCGTCGGCGCCCGGAAGGTCGGCGAGCCGGTGATGACGTCGGCCGGGCCGCCGGCACCCGGACCGTGGTCCCCGGGCGCTCCCGCCTCCACGTCCGCCGGAGGTGCGGCGGGCAGCGTGAACTCGAGCGGCCCGGCGGCGTCGACCGGCGTGTAGCCCATCACCAGGCCGCCGAACAGCTTCATCACCACCTCTTCGGACAGGAGGGCCAGGCGCTCGGCCGCCTGCGGCGAAAGCGACCAGTCGACCTTGTCGCCCAGCCCGGCCTCGTGCGCCCACGAGAGGCAACCTTCGAAGAAGTAGAAGGTCGCACCGGACAGCAGTTTGGTGGGAAGGTCCCAGCCGGCGACCTCGCGGTAGAGGGTGAGGTGGGCGTCGTGGACGGCGTCGGCCACGGCGGCGGTTTCGGCCAGCGGAATGGCGGCCCAGGTGCCCGAGTCGCGGCTGAAGACGGCGGCCCGGGTGATGTTGTCGAGGTACTGCTCGGGCGAGAAGGCCGGCGTGGCCCACGGGGTCATGGTCACTTCGGTGTTCCGGACGGCGAAGGCCAGGGTGACGCTGTGGTACGGAACTCCGCCGGCCACCCGGCTCCAGGGATAGATGTCGGGGCCCATGGCGTAGTAGTCGCGGACGATCACCGCCTCGTCGTCGCTGTAGGGCGACGGATAGGGCCCGGAGTCGAAGGTGTTCTTCCGGCATTCCATGGAGTCGAGGAAGGTGTAGAGGAACAGCGTGCCGTTGAGCCGCTTGAAGGCGGCGGGGCCTTCGTCGTCGAGCGGTTCGAGGGCATCGGTGAACGCCGACAAAGTCGCCGCGTCGAGGCAGCGGTTGTGGCCACCGATGTCCTCGAAGGACACGAAGGCCCCGTCATCCCGGTAGCCCTGACAGACCCGGCGGGTGAAGTCCAGGGTGTAGGCCACGTCGGCAACGCGGTCGCCCGGCTTCCACAGTCCGAGACCGATCCCGAACTCCCGGCCCCAGAGATAGAGACCGGTCAGCGCCCAGATGTTGAGCAGATCGATGCCGCCCACCGGCCGGTCCTTCTGGTGGCCGGCGGCCCGCACCGCTCGGCCGAGCTCCGCCGGGTCGACGGCGGACTCGATCATCCGGAGGACCTCGGGCTGGCGCTCGAAGATCTCCAGGCAGGCGAGGATGATGTACGGCGGGGTCGGCACCAGCGTGGCCTGGATCTCGGTCCGGCCGAGCAGGAGCTCGGCGGTGCAGCGCTGATTGGCGGCCAGCAACGGGTTGAGGACGGTGGCGTCGGGTGCGATCGCGGTCATGTTCCCCCTTGCGGCTCTGCCCGGCATCTGACCAGCGACCGGTCCGACCGGCCAACGGGACGGAGGGTCAACCCCTGGCCTGGTCGGGCCAGACTCCGCCGGACGGGTTGACGCTGCCACCGTCGGGGGTCCACCCTCCCCGGCCGTGACGACTCGCCTGCCGGAACTCGGCTTCTACACCCTGGCCGGGGCCCCGAAGTCTCCCCGCGACCTGATCGACGAAGTGCGCCGCGGCGAGGAGCTGGGCCTGGGTCACGTGTTCATCTCCGAACGCTGGAACGTGAAAGAGGCGGCCACGCTGGCCGGCGCCGTGGGGGCGGTGTCGTCCGAGATCGGCATCGCCACCGCCGCCACCCACCACAGCACGCGGCATCCGCTGATCACGGCGTCCCACGCCACGACGATGCACACCCTCACCGGCGGGCGCTACACCCTCGGCCTCGGTCGGGGCGTCCGGCTGCTGTTCGACGCCTTCGGGTTGCCGCCGATCACCACCGCCCAGCTCGAGGACTTCGCCGGCCTGGTGCGCCGACTGTTTCACGGCGAGACCATCGTCGACCACAACGGACCTGCCGGGCGCTACCCCGTCCTGCGCCTTGACCCGTCCTTCGACTTCGACATCCCGTTGGGGCTCGTCGCCTTCGGCCCGAAGACGCTGGCCCTCGGTGGCCGGGCGTTCGACGCCGTGTTCCTCCACACGTTCTTCACCGACGAGACGCTGACCCGCTGCGTGCAGACCGTGAAGGCCGCCGCCGAGCGGGCCGGCCGCGACCCCGATGCGGTCAAGGTCTGGTCGGTGTTCGCCACTGTCGGCGACCACCTTCCCGAAGACGTGCGCCTCAAGAAGACCGTCGGCCGCCTGGCCACCTACCTCCAGATGTACGGCGACCTGATGGTGGAGACGAACCGCTGGGACCCGGCGACGCTGGCCCGCTTCCGGGCCGACGACACGGTGGCCGCCTTCGGCTCCCGGCTCATCGACGCCGTCGCCACCACCAGTGAGCTGGAGCACATCGCCACGTTGCTCCCCGACGAGTGGCTGGCCCCCGCCGCCACCGGAAGCCCCGAGCAGTGCGCGGCGGCCGTGCACGGCCAGTTCGCCCTGGGCGCCGACGGCGTGATCCTCCACGGCGCCACCCCGACCGAACTGACCCCGATCGTGACCGCCTACCGGACGGCCGTCACCACTCCCCGGCGCTAAAGCGGCGACCGCCGGGGGCGGTGACCTCGTCGACCAGCCTCCGCCAGGCCGGCCGGGGCGCTCGCCACCCTCCCCCCGAGGCGTGCCATTCCCCGGACCCTACCTCACGACGCGGCCTCCTCTCGCCGGACGGACGGGGCGCGCCAGGCGTCGCCGTTGCGGGTCCACAGCTCGCCGCCGACGGCGGAGATGACGGCGGCCACCGGGACGGCCACGAACGCGCCGATCAGACCACCGAGCGTGCCGCCGGCCGACAGCGTGATCAGCACGACGGCGGGGTGGAGATTGACCGCCCGGCCGTAGATCAGGGGAGCAAGCAGATCGTTGTCGAACTGCTGGACGGCGAGGGCCACGATGGCCACCACGAGGGCGTCGCCGGTGCCGCCGGAGACGAGGGCCACCTGGGTGGCCACGACGCCGGCCACGACGGCGCCGACGAGCGGGAAGAAGGCGCCGAGGAACGTCAGGACCGCCACCGGGACAGGGAGGCGGGCGCCCACGATCCACAGCGTGCCCCCGATGATGACGGCCTCGACGAGGCCGATGAAGGCCGCACCCCGCAGGTAGCCGCCGAGCGCCGTCCACGCCCGGGCGGCCAGGGCCGACACCAGCTCCTCCTTCTCGGCCGGGAGATGGGAGCGGGCCCAGCGCTGGAAGCGGCGCCCGTCCTTGAGGAAGAAGAACGTGAGGACCAGGGCCAGGATGAACCCGGCGACGCCCTCGACGACCGCCAGGGCACCGGCGACGATGCCCTTGGACGAGGACCGCAGCAGCTCGCCGATCCGGGAGCCGGCCTCGCGGCGGTAGCGGTCGAGCTGCTCCTGCTCGAGGTCGAGCGGCCCGTCCACAAGCCACCGTTGGAACCTGTCGACGCCCTGGCTGATCGTCTCGCCGAGACCCGAGAACTCGTCGGCGATCGACGGGACGATCAGGAACAGGACACCGACCACCGTCGCCACGAAACCGCCGAAGACGAGCCACGTGGCGGCGAGAGTGGGAACGCGGCGCCGCTCCAGCCGGGTCACGACCGGGACCAGCACCGCCGAAAGCAGCAGGGCGATGAACACCGGGAGGACGACGAACCACAGACGGGTCAGGGCGAAGACGCCGAGCACCACTGCGGCGGCCACCATCAGCAGCCGCCAGGCGACATCGGAGGCGCGTTTGAGCGGCGCAGGCCGCGTGCGAGTGTCGATGAGCATGAGTAAGCCACTACCCGCCATCACCGCTTCCGACGCCGGGGAACGCGCCGAGGCCCCCGCCGGAGAGCCGAAGGTGTGATTCGGCTATCGCAGGCGGCGCAGTTCGTGACCGGGGGTGTCGGAGGCGGGCACGAGCCGCATCCGCCAGTCGACGACCGCGACGCCGGCGGGCGTGGCGATCAACGGGTTGAGGTCGAGTTCGGCCAGCTCGGGCACCTGTTGGCCGAGAGCCGACAGGCGCAGCAGGACATCGGCCAGCGCCGCAGCGTCGACGGGCACCGCTCCCCGGTAGCCGAAGAGAAGCGGTGACGAGCGCAGGGATCGGATCATCTCGTCGGCGTCCGTGTCGGTGAGAGGGGCGACCCGCAGGACGCGGTCGCCGAGAAGCTCGGCGGCGGTGCCTCCGAGGCCGAACATCACCAGCGGGCCGAAGATCGCGTCGCGGATCACGCCGGCGATCGTCTCGACCCCCGGGGGCGACGTCACTGCCGTGGGGGTGACGGCGTGAATGCCGAACGAGGCCAGCACCTCGCCGGCCGCCACCGGGTCGAGCCAGCCGCCGTCGGGGTGGGCGGCGAGGAACTCGGCCACCAGCTGGCGGGGACGGCGGATGTCGATCCCGTCCAGCTTCGGCACCGTCCCGGGCGGCCGGCGCAGCCAGTCGGCGTACCAGGCGGCCCGGCCCAGGGCCTGAGCGGCCGGCTCGGGAAAGGGAAAGCAGGGGACAGCCGGCTCCCGCAGGACCTCGGGGATCCCCTCGTAGCCCACGAGGTTGGCCACGAGCGGCTTTCCCGGAGCCTCGGCGGCCACGGCCGCCAGCGCGCCGGCCACGCCGTCGATCGGTGCGACGTGAGTCGGGGTGCACACCGCGATCACCGCGTCGATGTCTTCGTCGGCGAACAGGATCCGCAGCGCCTGCCGGTAGGTCTCCGGGCCGGCTGAAGCCATCATGTCCACCGGGTTCCGGACGCCGGCGGCCGGGGGCAGACAGGCGCGCAGGGCGGCCTGCGTGGCGGCCGAGAGTTCGGGCACCGTCAGGCCCGACGCCTCGCAGGCGTCGGCGGCCAGGACGCCCGGCCCGCCGGAGTTGCCGACGATGGCCACGCGCCGGCCCGCCGGGCACGGCTGGTGGGCCAGCACCGCCGCGGTGTCGAAGAGCTGCTGCATGGTGTCGACCCGGATCACACCGGTCTGGTGGAACAGGGCGTCGACGGCCAGGTCGGGGCCGGCCAGGGCGGCGGTGCGGGAGGACACCCCGCGACTGCCGGCCGCCGACCGGCCGCTCTTGACGGCGATGATGGGCTTGCGGCGGGCGACGCGGCTGGCGATCCGGTGGAACTTGCCCGGATTGCCGAACGACTCGAGATAGAGCAGAACGACGTCGGTGTTGACATCGTCCTCCCAGTACTGGAGCAGGTCGTTGCCCGACACGTCGGCCTTGTTGCCGACCGACACGAAGCTGGAGATTCCGAGGCCGAGCTCGGCGGAGCGCGCCAGGGCGGCGACGCCGATGGCGCCGGACTGGGAACCCAGCCCGACCCGGCCGGGGAGTGGCGCGACGGGCGCGAAGGTGGCGTTCATCGAGACGCCGGGAGCGGTGTTGACCACGCCCATGCAGTTGGGGCCGACCATGCGCATGCCGTGGCGTCGGGCCCGCCGCACGAGCTCCCGCTCGACGGCCGCTCCGTCGCCGCCCGCCTCGGCGAAGCCGGCGGTGATCATGACGATCCCCGAGACGTGTTTCTCGGCGCAGTCGGCGATCACCTCGGGCACCGCCGCCGCCGGAACGCAGATGATGGCGAGATCGACGTCGCCGGGAATGTCCACCACCGAGGGATAGGACCGCACGCCCCCGACGTGGTCGGTCTTCGGGTTCACCGGGTAGACCGCGCCCTGGAAGTCGCCCTCCAGCAGGTTGCTCAGGACGAGGCGGCCGATGCCGTGGCGGTCCTGACTGGCGCCGATGACGGCGATCGATCGGGGAGCCAGCAGCTTGGCCACCGAACTGGCCTCCGCCCGGTGCTCCCGGCGGGCGATGGCCACGGCGAGGTCGCAGCTGTCGGCGACGGGGAACCGGACGCTGACCTCGCCGCCGCCGATGATCTGCTTCGTCTCGAAACCCGCCTCCCGGAACACGGACAGCATCCGGGTGTTCTCCCACAGCGTGGTGGCGTAGAACTCGCTGATGCCCGCTTCCCGGGCGGCCACGGCCAGCCACTCCAGGAGCACGGTGCCGATGCCCCGGCCGTGGTGGGCGTCTTCGACCAGGAAGGCCACCTCGGCGTCGCGGCTGCCCTCCTTGCCTTCGTAGCGGGCCACGCCGACGATCTCGTCGCCGAGGATGGCGACGAGCGCCATTCGCCACCGGTAATCGACGGTGGTCAAATATTCCAGTTCGGCGTCGGACAGGCGGGGATGGGGCGAGAAGTACCGCAGGTAGATGCTCTCCGGTGAGAGCCGTTCGTGGAAGCGGGCCAGGGCCGAGGCGTCGTCCGGCCGGATCGGACGGATGAGCACCGTCCCGCCATCGCTCAGGACGACGTCGGCGTCGAACCGGACGGGGTAGCCCGGGGGCAGATCCGAAGGGGGAGGCATGCCCCCATTATTGGCGGCTGGTGCGATGCCGTCGGACGGGCGGCCACCGAGGATGGGCCCTGGCCGGATGGGCCAGAATGGCGGGATGACGGCCGCGATCGCCGAGACGCACATCTCGGTGCTGGTGTCGATCGACGACCGGGTCTACAAACTCAAGAAGCCCGTCTCGTTGGGGTTTCTGGACTTTTCCGAGCGGAGCCTGCGCGAGCGGGCCTGTCACCGGGAGGTCGAGCTCAACCGCCGGCTGGCCCCGGACGTCTATCTCGGGGTGGCCGACATCACCGGCGTGGACGGCGAGGTGTGTGACCATCTCGTGGTCATGCGGCGCATGCCGCCAGACCGGAGGCTCGCCACCCTGGTCCGGTCCGGTGCGGCGCTCGATGCGCCGCTGGACGAGGTCGCCCGCCGCATCGCCGTCTTCCACGCCGCCGCCCCAACCTCCGACGACATCAGCACCGCCGGGCGCCGGGAGGCCGTACAGGCCGTCTGGGAGTCCAGCTTCAAGGAGCTCGTGCCCTTCAAAGGCACCGTTCTCGACCGGCCGACGTGCGACCGGGTCGAGCAACTTGTCCGCCGCTATCTCGCCGGCCGGGCGCGGCTCTTCGAGCACCGCATCGCCGCCGGCGCAGTGCGGGACGGACATGGCGACCTCCAGGCCGAGGACATCTTCTGCCTCGACGACGGCCCCCGCATCCTGGACTGCATCGAATTCGACGATCGGCTGCGCCACGGCGACGTCGTCGCCGATGTGGCGTTCCTGGCCATGGACCTCGAACGGCTCGGCGCTCCGCAGTCGGCGCAGCATTTCCTGGCCCGGTACCGGGAGTTCGCCGGCGAAACCCACCCCGAGTCGCTGGAGCACCACTACGTCGCCGCCCGGGCCCATGTGCGATGCAAGGTCGCCTGCCTGCGTCACGGGCAGGGGGACGCCGAGGCGGCACCTGCCGCTCGCTCGCTGCTCGATCTGACCCTCCGCCACCTGGAGGCGGGGCGGGTCCGCCTCGTCCTGGTCGGCGGACTGCCGGGCACGGGCAAGTCGACGGTCGCCGCTGCGCTGGCCGACGCCACCGGATGGTCGGTCCTGCGATCCGACGAGATCCGCAAGGACGTTGCCGGTCTCGGTCACACCACGGCGGCGGCCGCCGCGCCGGACGAGGGGCTGTACCGACCCGAGCTCATCGACGCCGCCTACGACGCAATGCTGGAGCGGTCGAGAACCGCGCTGGAGCTCGGTGAGTCCGTGGTGCTCGACGCCAGCTGGTCGGCCGAGCGCCATCGGCAGGCGGCGCGGCAACTGGCCGACGCCACCAGCAGCGATCTGGTCGAGCTGCGCTGCGTGGCTCCACCGGACGTGGCGGAGCAGCGCATCCGCCAACGGCTGGCCGCCGGGAGCGATCCGTCCGACGCGACGCCGGCCGTGGCGGCCGCCATGGCCGCCCGCTTCGACGACTGGCCGGCGGCGTCGACGGTCGACACCACTGGCCGGGTGGACGCTTCAGTCGACGAGGCCCTGGCGGTCGTGCGTTAGGAAACGCCGAAGGGCGGCGCCCTGTCGGGGCCGACGGTCCTGACCGGGAGGCGGGATGGCGCGATCCTTGTCGGATGGAGGCCGTGAGCAGCGCCGACCAGCGCGCCACCATGCGGGCCTGGGCGGTCGGCGCTCCCGGGCCGGTCGACACGAGACCGCTGGTGGCGGTTGAACGGCCCGTCCCCCGGCCCGGTGCGGGGGAGATCCGGGTGAAAGTGTCGGTGTGCGGGGTGTGCCGCACCGATCTCCATTTGGCGGAGGGGGATCTCGTTCCCCGCCGGCCCGGTGTCGTTCCCGGGCATGAGGTCGTGGGCGTCGTCGATGCGGTTGGGGAAGGGTGCACGCGTTTCGGCCTCGGCGAGCGGGCCGGCATCGCCTGGTTGCGCCACACCTGCGGACGGTGCCGGTGGTGTCGGCGTGGTGCCGAGAACCTCTGTCCGCAGCCCCGCTTCACCGGCTGGGACGCCGACGGTGGGTATGCCGAGTACGCCGTCGTCGACGAGGCCTATGCCTATCGGCTCCCCGACGGCTTCGACGACGAGACGGCGGCCCCGCTCCTGTGTGCCGGCATCATCGGCTACCGGGCGCTGCGCCGCTCGGCGCTGCCGCCCGGGGGGCGGCTCGGAATCTACGGCTTCGGCGCCTCCGCCCACCTGGCGGCTCAGGTGGCGCTGGCCGAGGGTGCCGCCGTCCACGTGTTCACCCGGTCGGCGGCCGCCTGTCGCCACGCCCTCGAGCTCGGCGTGGCGTCGGCTCAGGACGTCGACGCCAGCCCGCCCGAGCCGCTCGACGCCGCAATCCTCTTCGCCCCGGCCGGCGAGCTCGTCCCGCTGGCGCTGGCGGGTCTGGACCGGGGCGGCACTCTGGCCGTCGCCGGCATCCATCTGAGCGACATCCCGCCGCTCGATTACCAGCGGCATCTCTTCCAGGAGCGCCAGCTGCGCAGCGTCACGGCCAACACCCGGGCCGACGGTGAGGAATTCCTGGCCCTCGCCGCCCGCCTGGGGCTACGGGTGACGACCCAGCGCTACTCGTTGGACCAGGCCGATCAGGCGCTGGCCGACCTCGCCCACGGCCGGGTCACGGGCGCCGCCGTTCTGGTCGTGTAGTGGCGGGCCGCCCGCGGTCGCTCGTCGCTTCGGCCGGTGGCTTTCCGGGTCGAAGGGTCACCTTCCGGTGTCGCTGGCGTCGATCAGGTCCCACGCGGCGCCGACGATGGTGCTCGGGTCGATCCCGAAATGGCGGTAGAGATCGGGGACGTCGCCGGAGCGGCCGAAGTCGCTGACGCCGAGACCGGTCGTCGGCCGGCCGGCGATGCCGCCCAGGAAGGCCAGCGTGTGCGGGTGCCCGTCGAGCACCGTGACGATCGGCGTGGCCCGGTCGGCGGGGAAGAGCCGGTCGAGGATCCCGTCGTCACCGACCCGCAGCCCCCGCCGGGCCTGGTACGCCCGGAACACGAGATCGGCCGACGTCAGGCAGACGATGTCGACGCCGATGCCGACGGAACCCAGCTCGTCGGCGGCGGCCACGACCTCGGGCAGGACGACACCCATGCCGACCAGTGTGACCGCCGGCACCCCGGGAGCCTCCCGGAGCCGGTAGCCCCCGGCGAGGACGTCGCGGCGGCGTTGCTCCCGGCCGGCCCCGTCCTCCGGAAGGCCGGTCAGCGACTGGTCGATCGGCCTGGTGCTGAGCCGGAAGTACGCCGAACTCCCGTCGGGCCGGCCGAGGCGGCCCAGGGCATGCAGCAGCGCCCATTCCAGGTCCTGACCGAAGGCCGGTTCCCAGGCGACGCACCCCGGCTGCTCGAGCCCGATCGACGGCGAGATGATCGACTGGTGGGCGCCGCCCTCCGGCGCCAGCGTGACACCCGACGGTGTGCCGACGAGGACCGACTTGCCACCGGCGTACATTCCGAACGACCACGGTTCGAGCGCCCGGGTGACGAAGGCGTCGTAGATGGTGCCGATGGGCAGCAGCGGCTGGCCGGAGCGGTTCCACGTGGCGCCGAGTTCGCCGAGCAGGCCGACGAGGTTCACTTCGGCGATCCCGAGCTCGATGTGCTGACCGTGCTTCGATTCCCGCCACCGCACGAGGACGTCGGGATCGTCGGCGAACCAGTCGATCCGCTCGCCGTGGTGCCACACGCCGACCTTGTTGATCCAGCCGCCGAGGTTGGTGGACGACGCCACGTCGGGGCTCACCGTCACGATGCGGGCGGCGACGTCCGGCGCTTCCCGGGCGAGATCGACGAGGATGCGGCCGAAGGCCTGCTGGGTCGAGTTGCTCGCCGTGTGCGACCGACCGAGGCCGGTGGGGACGGGCGGAGGGGCCGACGGCTGCCGGTCCGGCCGTTGCAGCCGGGCGGCCGCTTCGCCGCAGAGGGCCGCTTCGGCGCTCCCTTCGTCGAAGAGGGCCCAGGGGTCGGAGGGATCGGCGCCGAGGTCCCGGCCGAGCTGCTTCCACTGCGGCTCGGTCAGCAACGCGGAGTGATTGGCCGGGTGGCCCTGGGTGGGCAGGCCCCAGGCCTTGATGGTGTAGGCGAAGACGACCGTGGGGCGGTCGGTGGCCCGGTAGGCGAGCTCGAAGGCGTCGAGCAGGTCGGCGAGGTCGTGGCCGCCGAGGTCCCGCACCGCCAGGGCCACCTCGGCGTCGTCGAGGTCGGCCAGTACCTTCGTGATGCTGGGCCCGCCGCGGCCGTCGCCGATGACCCCCTGCCGCACCTCCGACTGCCGCGTCCGCAGCAGGTGCTGGTACTCCTCGTTGCTCATCGTGTCGATGCGGTCCCGCAGGGCATCGCCGCCGGGCCGGTCGAAGAGGCCCCGCAGCCGCCTTCCGTACTTCACGGTGATCGTGTGCCAGCCGGCGGCCTCGAACATCTTGCCGATGCGTCCGACCGCGATGTCGGGCACCACCCGGTCCAGTGACTGCCGGTTGACGTCGATGACCCACAGCACCTCGCCGAGGTGGGGCACCATCGGGTCGACGAGCGCTTCCCACACGGCGCCTTCGTCGAGTTCGGCGTCGCCGACCAGGGCGACGTGCCGGCCACCGGGCGGGACGTCGAAGTGACCCGACACATACCGCTGCGCCAGTGCGCTCCACAGCGTGGCGGTGGCGCCGATCCCGACCGAGCCCGTCGAGAAGTCGACCGGGTCCGGGTCCTTCGTCCGGCTCGGGTAGCTCTGCAGTCCGGAGAAGGTGCGCAGCTCGGTCAGGTAGCGCCGGTCGAGGCGGCCGAGCAGATAGTTGATGGCGTGGAGGACGGGCGCAGCGTGCGGTTTCACCGACACCCGGTCCGACGCCCGGAGGTGCCGGAAGTACAGCGCCGACATGATGCTCACCATCGACGCCGACGACGCCTGGTGCCCGCCGACCTTCACGCCGGAATCGGTCCGCCGGACCTTGTTGGCGTGATGGACCATGCTGACGGCCAGCCACAGCACCCGCCGCTGCACCGCCTCGAGCGTGGGCAGCAGGTCATCCCCGGTCGGGGCGCCCGTGCTCACCCGCTGGCCCACGGTCACGCGGCCATTGAACCCTGGCCCGCCCGGTCTCGCAACAGAGGCCTCAGGCATGGGATGGACCGGGGCGGCGCGTAGTATCGGGTCGTGCCGCCTGTCCGTCGCGATGACCGGAGCGGGCCGGTCGTGGAAGGTGGGACACCATCGGTTCCGGCCACCGCGTCGGATCATCCGGCGACCTGGAAGTTCGGCTTCCCCATCTACCACCCGGCAGACCTGGCGGCCTGGCGGGCCTGGCTCGCGGCCAACTGCGACA
Organism: Actinomycetota bacterium; assembly: GCA_040756995.1. GTDB lineage: Bacteria > Actinomycetota > Acidimicrobiia > IMCC26256 > BP-133 > BP-133. The sequence continues at coordinate 81,374 of JBFLYK010000002.1, forward strand.
CGGCCCGCGGCGTGTGGGTTGCGTCGTGGCGGAAGGCGAGCGGCCGTGACGCGATCGCCTACGGCGACCTCGTCGAGGAGGCCATCTGCTTCGGCTGGATCGATTCGACGGTGAACACCCTCGACGACGAGCGGGGACTGCAGCTCATGACGCCCCGCAAGCCCAAGAGCGGCTGGACGCGGCTGAACCGGCAGCGCGTGGCCGCCCTGGAGGCGCAGGGCCGGATGACCGATGCCGGCCGGCGGGCCGTCGAGGTGGCCCGGGCGAACGGATGGTGGACGATCTACGACGCGGTCGAGGACCTGCTCGAACCCGACGACCTGGCCCAGGCGCTCGAAGCGAACCCCGCGGCCCGCACCGCCTGGCAAGGGTTCCCCCCGTCGGCCCGCAAGCAGATGCTCTGGTGGGTCGTCAGCTCCGGCCGACCCGAGACACGCGCCAACCGCATCGCGAAGATCGTGTCCGAGGCCGCATCCGGCCGCCGCGCCCAGGGCTGAGCGCCGCGCCGGGCGCTGGCGACGGTGGCCAGCGAGCAGCTCTTCACGGCGCTGGGCGGGTGCCGGCTGAGTCGTCTGGTGTGATGCTTGTCATGACCGGCGGGTGGGTACTCCCTCCGTGAGGGGGTCCTTCGATGGCCGCGACAACGACGACGGGACCGGCTGACAGTGCCCTGTACAAGTCGCCCCACGTGGCGGGGTACGAGGACGTTTCCTACGACGAGAAGGAGGCGCTCTTCGCCCAGGTCAAGGCCGACCTCCGCTTCCCGGACTACCTGTACGGGTGTTACGAGTGCGGGATCTGCGTGTCGGCCTGCCCGTCCGCCCGCTTCTACGACTTCAGTCCCCGGCGAATCGCCCAGGCCGCCGCACGGGAGGATGTCGAACTCCTCTATCAGCAGATGCAGGAGGACATCTGGGAGTGCTCCCAGTGCTTCTCGTGTCTGATCTGCCCGCGGGGCAACAACCCGGGTGGGATCATCACGATCATGCGGGAGGTGGCCATCAACAACGGTATGGCCTCCGCCCGAGAGGCGCTCGAGGGCTACTCCCGCATCATCTACAAGATCATGTCGACCGGCACCCAGGTATCGCCCGACATGCTCCAGCCGGACGCCTTCCCCGACTGGGGTCCCGAGGTGAAGGACGTCTCTGAGAACCTCGAGCTCTGGCGTCGGGCCCTTCCCCCCGAGACGCACCACACCACCTCCACCGGGTGGGATGTCTCGGAGAAGACGCTCGTGGAGCTGTACCTGATCTGGTCACAGACCGGCGCCCTCGACATGATCGGAGAAGTCGACGAAGGCCTCCACATGATCCTCCAGGAAGTGATGGAGGAACGCCTCGAGGACGCGGGCATCGAGGTCTAGCCGTCCCGGGTGCTCACAGGGCGACGAAGCCGAGTTCCGGGGACAAGCCGAGACGTACCTGGGCGAACGTCTCGAAGCGGCTCTCGGACACGAAGCCCTGTTGTTTGAGTACGGCGATGTCGCGGAAGTGTCGCTCGAGGGGGCTTCCTCGATGGATGGCCGTTGTGCCGGCGATTGCGAAGGCGGCGTCGACCGCGGCGACGCTGGCGTCGATCGCCTGGACCGACGCCAGGAGCAGCTCCGCCCGGTCCTCCGGCGCGAGGTCGTCGCCGTCGACGGTGCGCCGCCAGGCTTCGGCGATCCGGTCGTGCAGGTAGGCCCGGGCTGCCCGCAGCGCGCCTTCGGCCCGCCCCAGCTTGGCTTGCACGGCGCCTCGGTCTCGGAGGGTCGTAACCGAGGAGAACGGCGTCTTTCGGTTGGCCAGTGCGACCACTTCGTCGATGGCGTCTCGGGCGATGCCGACGGCGACGGCGGGAATGTACGAGGCGACGAGGAGCATGGCAGCACCGCGGTACAACGGCCCGTCGTATCGAGGCCCCGGCGTATGGTCGATCCCGATCCGGAAGGTCCGCCGCTCGGGGACGTACACGCCGTGGAGCTCGACGTCGTTCGAGTCCGTGCCTCGCATACCGATGGTGTCCCAGCAGCGGACGATCGCCACGTCGTCGCCGGGGAGGAAGGCGGCCCGCGTCACCGGTGTGCCCTCCACGGTCTCCTCCGGGCACACGGCGGTGACCCACACCCAGCTGGCGTCCGACACGTTGGAGGCGAACCTCCGGCGACCGGACAGCCGGAACCCGCCCTTTTCCCGCTTGGCGTCCATGGGCACCGGGAAGGACACCGCCAGGAGCTGGTCCGGCCCGTCCCGGTAGATCTCCTCGATGGTCTCGTCGGGGAGGCGCGAGCACCACCAGGCACTCGACCCCGCCGCCTGGAGGGCCCAGGCGGCGGCGGCGTCGTGGCGGGCGAGTTCCTCCTGGGCCTGGGCGTAGGTCAGGGGATCCAGCTCGCTGCCGCCGAGGGAGCGGGGAACGTAGAGGCGGAAGAAGCCGCCGTCACGGAGCGCCTGCATGGACGGGGCCGGCAGGCGGGCGTCTCGGTCGCCCTGCGGCGCGTGCTGCCGTAGGAGCGGGCCGATCCGGCGCGCCTCGGCGACCGGATCGACCAGGGTGGGCGTCGCCCTGGTGGTCGGGGTCATGCCGGCCTCCGCTCGACCTTGGGGGCGTGGTCGGCGATGTGGCGGACAGTCTCCGGGTCCCACTCGCCGCAGCAGGTGTAGCGGTGCTCGGTGATCCGGCCGTCGTCGAGACGGAACAGGTTGGACAGCCGGCACACGACGGGCGGGTGTTCTCCGACACGTATCGGCGTGCCCTGCATCTCGATGAGGAGCATCACGGCGTCATCGGCCGCCACCGTGTGGCGCTCGACGATTGTCCAGCGGTACTTGCCGCTCCACTCCTCCCGGTACTCCTGCAGCACGCGACCGGCGCCTTGGTACTGGTAGTGCCAGCCGGGCACCGACGCGTCGTAGAGCACGTCGCGGTCGAGGTGGTCCTCCATGCCCTCCCAGTCGGCGGTACCGATCCGCTCGAGGAACTCGACCACCGCATGGGGCAGGGCGATCGCCTGGGTCGTCGTCATGGTTGGCCTCCTTTCGCCAACCCGATGGGCGCCACATCGCTCGTGGCGACGCCACAACGGGTCTGGCGATCGCCGACAGAGCAGACTGTGGGCATGAGCGGGGCGGCGGGCGCAGGCGTGGAGGCGCCCTTCGTGGGTCGGAGTCGGGAGTTCGACGCCGTCGAGACGGCGCTGGGCGCCGCCGTCCGGGGCGAGGGTCCGGGGGTGCTGGTGATCGGCGAGGCCGGCGTGGGCAAGACCCGCCTGGTCGCCGAGCTGGCGGCCACGGCGCGCCGGGAGGGCATGCTGCGGGTCGTGTGGTCCTCGGTGCCAGAACCCGCCGCCGCCCGGCCGCACGGCCATTGGGCGCAAGTTCTCCGCAGCCTGGCGGCTTCGTTCGAGCGGCGTGTCCTGGTCGAGGAGCTGGCTGGCGCCGCCGAGGAGCTGACCCGGCTCGTGCCCGACCTTCGATCCGGCCTGGAGTTCGTCGCACCGGGCGATCCCGAGGGCGACGATCCCCGCTTTCGGATGTACGACGCGGTCGCGTCGTTCCTTCGGCGAGCGGCGGCGCGGGAGCCGATCGCCATCGTGCTCGACGACCTCCACGCCGCCGATCTCGGGACGCTGCGGCTGCTGCGGTTTCTGGCCGGCGAGACCCGGGACGACGCCATCGCCCTGGTTGGGACGGCTCGGGACCCCGACACCGAGGCCCTGCCCGCAGAGGTCGCCGGTGCGCTGGTGGAGCTGGCGCGCACCCTTCCCGCGCTGCATCTCGGGGGCTTGGACCGTCCGGCCGTCGAATCGCTGATGGCCCAGATCCTTGGCGCCGACACCGCCGCCGAGCTCGCCGCCGACATCCATCATCGCTCGGGTGGCAACCCGCTCTTCGTTGCTGAGCTCGCCCGGCTGCTCGCCGCCGATGCCCGCCGGCTCGACCACCGGACGCTACCCGCCACGATCCGGGCTGTGATCGAACGCCGTCTGGCACCCGTCCCGCCCGACGCCCTCGAGGTCCTGCGGGCCGCTGCGGTGGTCGGCGAGGAGTTCGCGGTGCCCCTCGTCGAGCGCGCCGCCGGCAAGACGCGCCCAGAGATCCTCGCCGCCGTCGATGCCGCCGCTCGGGCCCACCTCGTCGTGGAACGCGGCAGCCTCCGGTTCGGGTTCACCCACGCCCTCATCCGCGATGCGCTCTACGACCAGCTGGCCCTGCCGGTCCGGGCACAGGCCCACCGAGTCGTGGCCGAGGCGCTGGAAGCCTCCGGTGGCACGGAACCGCCGCTGGCCGAACTCGCCCACCACTTCCTCGCCGGGTCACCAGCCGTGGAGGACGGCAAGGCGGCGCTCTACGCCGAACGGGCCGGGCAGCGAGCCGCCGAGCAGTTCGCCTATGAGGACGCGGCCAGGCACTTCCGCAATGCGCTGTCGGGGCTCGATCTGGCCGGGGCCGACACGTCCCGCCGGATCCCATTGCTCCTCGCGCTCGGTGATGCGTCACTCCGCAGCGGCGACGTGGGCGGGGCGCGGGAGGCGTTCGTGGCCGCCGCCGAGCACGCCCGGCGAGCCGGCAGTCCGGAGTTGCTCGCCCGGGCCGCCCTCGGGCTCGGCTCCGGACTCGACGGGTTCGAGGTCCGCCTGTTCGACCATGCGCAGCTCACACTGCTCGAAGAAGCGCTGGCCACGTTGCCAGCGGAGCCTTCCGGCCTCCGTGCCTGGGCGATGGCGCGGCTCTCGGTTGCCCTGACTTTCGCCGAATCCGGCCCTCGACGGCTCCAGCTGGCCGAGGACGCGGTCGGGATGGCCCGGTCCACCGACGACCGACGGGCCCTCGCCTACGCCCTGGCCGCTCGGTGTGACGCCACGGCCGGACCGGAACACGTCGACGAGCGTCTCGAGGCGGCCACCGAGATCACCCATCTCGCGCAGCTGGTCGGCGATCGGGGCATGGAGCTTCTCGGGCGCCGTAACCGGCTCATCGCTCTGCTCGAGAGCGGTGACATCGCCGGTGTCGATGGCGAGATCGACCGCTACGAGCTGGTCGCCGATGCCATCGGCCAGCCCCTCTACCAGTGGTACGTGCCGCTGTGGCGCGGGATGCGGGCCTTGATGGAGGGCCGGCTCGATGCAGCATGGGCGCACCAGCGTGACACCGCCACCATCGGGAAGCGGGCCGGAAGCCACAACGCCGCCCTCAACGCCGACGTCCTGGCCTGGAACACGCTGAGGGAAGAAGGTCAGTCGCAGGAGGCCGCTGACCGCCTCCGCCAGCAACTGGCGCTGGCCGACGGCATCTACGGCGAGGACTTCTGGGTGGCGCTGGTCACCCCTGAGCTGCACCCGGTGCAGGCGAAGACAGCGCTCGACCGGTTCGTCGCCCACGGCTTCGCCGAGTTCCCCCGTGATGCCGTCTGGCTGGCGGCCATGACCTACGCCGCCGAGACGTGCGGCCGTCTCGGCCACACGGCGGCGGCCGAATGCCTCGATGAATTGATCCGGCCGCATCACACGCGTTTCGCCGTGGACGCCATCGGCGCGGCCTGCTACGGATCCATGGCCCGCCCCCTAGGCATCATCACCGCCGTCCTCGGTCGGCGCGCCGATGCGACGGCCTGGTTCGACGAGGCCCTGGAGGTCCACCGGGCATCCGGCGCGTCCGCGCTCGTGGCCAGGACACTGCACGACCTCGGTTCCTCGCTCCTGTCCCTCGGCGACGAGCCCGCGGGACGAGCGGCGCTGGAGGAGGCACAGGCGCTCTACCGCTCGTTGCGCATGGACCGGCGGGCGTCGTTCGTCGAGACGACAACGGCACCGTCAGAGTCGATCAACGTGTTCCGGCTCGACGGTGAATACTGGACGCTCACCTATGGCGGCAGGACCGCCCGGGTCGCCGACAGCAAGGGACTGCGAGACATCGCCATGCTCCTCGCCCGGCCGGGGCGCGAACTGCACGTCGCCGACCTCATCGCCGCCACCGACCCACCAGCCGTGCTGCCCGACGAGCCCACCCGTACCGCCGTGCTGCGGCGCGGGCCCACCGACGCCGTGATCGACGATCGAGCCCGGGCCGCCTACCACGCCCGCCTGCTCGACCTCCGCGACGAGCTGGAAGACGCCGAGGCCAACGCCGACCTCGCCCGAGCCGAGCGAGCGAGAGCCGAGATGGACGCCATCGCCAGCGAACTCGCAGCCGCCCTGGGACTCGGCGGCCGCCCCCGCGCCACGGGCGACCCCGCCGAACGGGCGCGCAAAGCCGTCACCCAACGGATCCGCAACTCGCTCAAGCGGCTCGCCGCTGTGCATCCCGAGCTGGCCGCGCACCTCGACCGCGCCATCCGTACCGGCCGCTTCTGCAGCTACCGGCCCGAACGCCCCGTGAAGTGGTCGCTATAGCCTGCGGCAGATCGACGGTTCCGGCCTCCGGAGGGGAGCTTCATGAATTCGATCGCACGCCGGATGTTCGAGCTCGTCGAGCCGATCGGTGTCATCCCCTATTCAGCCGACGAACCCAACGAAGCGATGTTCGCCCTCGGGTTCACCAACTACTGGGACACCTACTTCGCCGGACGGGCGGCGCCCCTAGGCCTCGTCCCCGCGGAGGTGGTGGACGCCCTCTTCTACAACTTCGCTCCCGGTGAGGTCGCCCGCCACATTCCCAAGGTGTGGCGCACCACCACACCCGAAGCGGCGATCGCCGCTCGCCAGGCCGGCTGCATGAAGGCGTTGCTGCGGATCCTCGGGGATCACGTGGACTCTCCCGGCTTTGCCCGCGCCGCTGAACTGTTGACCAAGGCCGCGACCAGTGCACCGTTCGAGGGCCGGCCGATGTATGCCGCGCTGCGGGCGCTCCCGATCCCCGATGACGTGGTGGCCCGCCTGTTCCATGCCGCTTCTTTGCTGCGCGAGCACCGTGGTGACGGACACATCGCCGCCCTGATGGTTGAGGGTGTCGGCGGCCTCGAGGCTCACGTCCTGTTCGCCCTTGACATGGGGATGCCCGCGGCGAAGTTCGGCCGCCTCCACCACCTCCCGGCCGCGCAACTCGCCGCCGTGGTCGACGGGATGCGCGATCGCGGCCTGATCGGCGATGACGGTTGGCTCAGCGAGCAGGGTCGCGCTGTCAAACAGCGGGTCGAGGCGCTCACCGACGACCTCGCGGCAAAGCCCTACGAAAGCCTCGAGCCGGCCGAGCTCGACGAGCTCATCGCCGCGCTCGAGCCGCTCGCCGCGCTGCTACTCGCCGCCCAGGACTGGTAGACGGCCCTCCGCGCAGCAGCTACATCTCGTCCGAGACGTGCAGGATCGACGCAGTGGCGCCCCCACAGGCACGCGGCGTGAGGAGGCAACGCCCCCACGTGCCGATCGGTGGGCTTCGAGACGCCGCCTGCTCCCTGGATATGAGCGCGCGTTCTGGCGCGGCTTCGATCGTTGGGCCGGCATTTTGCGTGCAGCGAGTTCGAGTCTCCTAGCCACCGGTTGTCGCGACGCTGCATTCAAGGCGTCAATCGCTGAGCAGCCGCCGCCAGGGGTGGTCAGGGGCCAGAAACCGTTCGAGCCGGCTACGGTGGTCACCTTCGAGCGACGGGATCACCTCTGCGGCGTCCATTTGATCTTTGTCTCGAGGGTTGGTGCTCTTGAAAAGCAGCTGTAGCTCGGGCGCCAGGTACGGCACATCGGTTTGGGTTCGAAGGACGGCATCGGACCACGCCAGGCGGATCGACCGGTCACGCCGGTAGATCCATTCGTGGTCGTCGCCTTCGCCCAGGGTCACATCGATCAGCCATGGGCCGTTGTCGGCTCGGCGGCACCAAAGGTTGTTCTGGTGAAGATCCGAATCGAGAGTACCGCCGTCCCACGGGGTCAGCACTCCGCCAGCGGCGAGATGGATGTCCCAGCCGACGAGGTGCCGGCGTAGCGCCGGGGCGTCGCGTCGGCACATTCCGACATCAGTATCCTCGTGCCGACGCCACTGGCGTCCGACGTGCAGTTCCAAAGCCCAACCGCCGCTGATCCACCAGCGAAACGGTGCCGACCCGAACACCTCCCGGACAGACGGGATGTCCAACGGCTCCCAGCGACCGAACCCGGCACCGACCACGACGCGGCAGCGTACCGGCTCGTATCGCTCGCCCTGAGAGGCAGAGCGAAGGCCAACACCGATACCGAACGGGCTGGAGCTATATCCAACGGATCAAGTGGCAAGGTACAGAATCACGACCGCGGCGTTTTCGCATCCGGCTGCATAACTGGCGATCGGGCGTGGAGCTTGACGAGGGGGCGCCGTCGGGTGCGGTCAGGAGACTTCGCGGAGGTCGAGGAGGCAGTCGACGGCTTCGTGGAGGTCGAGTTTTTCGCCGGCGCCCCAGAGGCAGGTGCCGGCGTCGTCGGCCAGGGGGATGGGGAGGCGGGTGAGCGGGGAGCCGGCGGCTGAGGGGAGGTGGATGGGTGATCCGTCGGGGCGGAGGAATTCGATTTCGGCGCCGTTGGTGCTGGCTCGGCAGATGTAGCCGCCTTCGTGGACGGCCCGGTGGTGCTTCGAGCACAGGAGAATGACGTTGCCGAGGACGGTTTCGCCGCCTCGGGTCCAGTGGCGGATGTGGTGGGCGTGCAGGTGGCGGCGGGAGCCGCAACCCGGGAATTGGCAGCAGCCGTCCCGGGCGGCGAGGGCTCGGCGAAGGGCGGATGGCGGACGGCGGTGGCGCCGGCCGACGTTGAGGGGGTTTCCGTCGGCGTCCTCGATGATGGTGACCAGTTTGGCGTCGCACGCGAGGCGGCGGGCCGTCTCCGGGGCGAGGGCGGGGCCGTCGTCGAGCTGGCAGCATCCGCTGGGGTCGTCATCGGTCAGCACCGAGACGTCGACGTGGACGACGACTTCAGGGACTTGGCGGACCAAGCCTTCCGCCATGCCGGCCGCCATGGCCGATTCGGCCAGGGCGACGAAGGCGTCGGCTCGGCGGGCGTCGGGGCATTCCTGGAGCGTGGCGGGCGGTTCCGCGGAACCGCCTTGCTCCGCTTTCATCATGGCTTCCACGGCGGCGATGAACTGGGCACCGGCCTCGGGGTCGAGCCGGGCGGAGATGACCAATGAGCCGTCATCCTCCCACTGCCAGCGGGCGTAGCGATCGGCGTGACGGTCGTTGACATCCTGCAGGTCGTCATTGCGCAGCGCCGATCGATAGCCGCGCACCATCCGCTCCAGCTGCGACGCGGTGCTGTGCCGGGCCCAGTCCACCAGTGTCGCCTCGTTGTCCGGCGTGGCGATTCTCGTGATGGCCCGAACCTTGGCGTAGGACAGATCGCCGGCGGCGAACGCTGCCCGGGTCACCGGCAGGTCGGGAAGGGCGCGGGCGACCCGGACGTGCTCGCGAGCCGTCCGGCGGTCAATGCCGCAGATCCAGTCGAGATAGTGAGCGCAGTTGTGGCATTCCCACGCCTCCCAGGCCCGGCGACGGTCGAACTCACCGATGAGCAGCAGCCAGCGACAGGTGGCGGCCGACAGCTGGGCGTTCCAGCCGACGATCTCGGCTTCGAGCCGTTCCACCGGGAGGTCAGTCAGGTCCTGCTCCGGGCCAGCGTCCACCGACAGGAGCGCAGTGGCGGTCATCCCCAGCCTCCTTGTTTCGAGGTGCCTTGATCGTAACGACCAGGTATGACAACGAAACCTGGGGTTCCAGCCGCTCAAGAGTGTCGGCCAGTCAGTGGCTCAGGTCGCCCGGCGGTGGGGTTTCGCCGACGGCGCTCACTTCTGCCGCTGGTTCCGGGGCCAGGACGGGCTCTGCCCGAGCGAGGCCGGCCAGAGCCAGTCCCAGGCCGAGGGCGCCCAAGGCATGCCAGGCGGCGTGCGGTTGCCACACGGTGGACGGGTTGCACAGGCTTGATCCCGTCCGGCCGGCCCAGTACCCGACGAAGGCGAGGACGATCCACGGCGCAGCCGGTTTCCAGACCGCCATGAGGACGGCGGCCGCCGAACGGACGCCGGCCCGGGCCAGCAGCCAGAGGTGGTTGGCCCCGATGACGGCGGCCAGGACCGGGATGGAGACGTTGTGGGCCCAGTGCGCCCAGTCGGGCTGCGGACCGTGATAGGCGAAGCTGCCGACGCCCACGGCCGTCATCGCCAGGCCGCCCGCGATCAGCGCTCTCCGCGCGACCCCGGTCATCGGCAGCCCGCCGGCGACCAGCGTTCCCCGCTCGACGCCGGAGGCCCGGGACTGCCAGAGGAGCGAGGCGCCGACGGCCACGTACGTGAGACTCGACAGGGCGTTGGCCGGCTGCGCCAGCCATCCCGAGCGGATTCCCTCGCAGTCGGCGCCGCCGAGGACGGCGACGACAGGCAGCATCTCGACCATTGGCAACGACGATAGCGGCATCACCAGAGTCGGCCGAGGGTGTCACACAAAGCCCGGCGGGGCATACCCGTCCTGAGAAAGGTTTCCAGTCATGTCGACGACTCCAGGCCCTGCTGACACTCCTGATCCGACGGGCGGGCGGCGGGTCATCCTGGTCTCGAACCGGGGACCGGTGCAGTACGGCCGCGACGCCGGCACCGGCGAGCGGACGGCGACGCGGGGCGCGGGCGGGCTGGTCACCGCTCTTTCGGGACTGGGCCGCCATCTCGACGACGGAGTCTGGGTCTGTGCCGCCATGAGCGACGAGGACGCCGTCGTCGCCCGCCAGTCACCCGAGGGCCTGTACCCGCCGGAACTCGGCGACGACCGGCTCCGGGTGCGCCTGGTCGCCCTCGACCCCCAGGCCCAGGACGACTTCTACACCGTCATCGCCAACCCGCTGCTGTGGTTCATCCAGCACCACCTCTACGACCTGAAGTCGGCGCCCAACATCACCCGGCGGGAGATCGACGCCTTCGAGTCGGGCTACGCCGAGGTGAACCGGCGCTTCGCCGACGTCGTGGCCGACGAGGTGGACGCCGCCGGCGGCGACGCCATCGTCATGGTGCACGACTACCACTTCTATCTGCTGCCGGCCGAGGTGCGCCGCCGCTGCCCCGGCGTCGTCCTCCACCACTTCGTGCACATCCCCTGGCCAGGCCCCGATACGTGGCGGGTCCTGCCCCCGCCCATGCGCGACGCGCTGTTCCAGGGGCTGCTCGGCAACGACGTGGTCGGGTTTCACACCGAGCGCTACGCCCGCGACTTCCTGCTCGGCTGCCAGGAGCTGCTCCACCTGCCCGTCGACCTGCCGGCCATGGAAGTCATGGTCGACGGCCGCGTCGTCCGGGCCCGCTGGTACCCGATCTCGATCGATCCGGAGACCTTCGAGGCCATGGCCGAGTCGCCGGCCGTCCTCGACCAGGAACGGGAACTGGTCGGGCGGCGGGGCGACTTCCTCCTGCTGCGCGTCGACCGGACCGACCCGAGCAAGAACATCGTCCGGGGTTTCCTCGCCTACGACCTGCTCCTCCAGGACCATCCCGAGCTGGCCGAGCGGATCACGTTCCTGGCCCTGCTCCAGCCCAGCCGCCAGGACGTCCCCGAGTACGCCGCCTATCTCGAGCGGATCGAGGCCACCGTCGACGAGGTGAACGCCAGGCACCGCACCGGCAAGTGGCGACCGATCGAGCTGCACCTCGAGGACAACCTCGACCTGGCGGTGGCCGCCTACAAGCAGTTCGACGTCCTCATGGTCAACGCCATGTTCGACGGGATGAACCTCGTGGCCAAGGAGTCGATCGTCGTCAACCGCCGCGACGGCGTACTCGCCCTGTCCGAGAACACCGGTGCCCACGCCGAGCTCGGCGCCTTCGCCGTCACGCTGCACCCCTTCGACCTGCAGCAGCAGGCCGACGCCCTCTTCGCCGCGCTCACCATGCCGGCCGGTGAGCGGCGGGACCGCCGCAAGGCCTGCCTCGAGGTCGTACGGCAGAACGACGTCGCCAAGTGGCTGCAGGTCCAACTGGCCGACATCAGCCGAGCGGCCGAGGGTTGACCGTGCGGGGTGAGGTGGCCGACGTGGCCCCGCGGCTGGCGCCCTTCGCCGACGACCCGCGCCGTTCGGTGGTCATCGTCGACTTCGACGGGACGCTGGCCCCGATCGTGCCCGATCCGCCGGCGGCGGTCCCCTTGCCGGCCGCGGCCGGGACGCTCGGCCGGCTGGCGGGGCTCGTCGGGCGGGTGGCGGTGGTGAGCGGCCGGCCGCTCGACTTCCTCCGCCGGCACCTGCCGGTGGACGGGCTGGTGCTGTTCGGTCAGTACGGCGTCGAACGGGTCGACGGTGGCCGGATCACGTCCGCCCCGGACACCACCCGGTGGGCCGACGTCGTGCGCCGGGCGGCCGGCGAGGCCGAGGCCCGGCTGCCGGGCCTGTTCGTGGAACGGAAGGGCGCCGTGGCGGTGGCGCTTCACTGGCGGCAGCGGCCGGAGCTCGAGACGGCGGCCGTCGAGCTCGGCCGCCGGCTGGCCGGGGACCTCGGTCTCCGGCTCGAGCCCGGCCGCATGACGCTGGAGCTGCGGGCGCCGCTCGACGTCGACAAGGGCACGGTGGTCGAGGAGCTGACCGCCGGCGCCGCCGCCGCGCTGTTCATCGGCGACGACCGCGGGGACCTGGCCGCCTTCGCCGCTCTCACCCGCCGGGTCGAGGACGGCCACCTGCCCTATGCCCTCCGGGTCGCCGTCCGGTCGGCGGAGACACCCGCGGAGCTGCTCGACCAGGCCGACCTGACCGTCGACGGGCCGCACGGCGCGCTCGAACTCCTCGATCGGCTCGCCGATCTCGTGGGACCGCCGGCCTAGCCGGTAGAACTTCAGCATGGGTTCCGGTGCTTCCGGCGGTTGGCCGTTCTGGGCGGGAACGAGCGAGGAACGGGTCGACGAGGCGCTGCGGCTCGCCGGGCTCCGTCCGGGAGAGCGGCTGGTCGACCTCGGCTGCGGCGACGGACGGGTCCTGCTGCGGGCGGCCGATGCATTCGGCGCCGAGGTGCAGGGCGTGGAACTCGATCCCGGGCTGGCGGCGATCGCCCGGGAGCGGCTGGCGGCGGCCGGTGTCGACGGGACGGTGGTGGAGGCCGACTTCGCGTCGGTTCCCATCGACGCCGACGTGGTGTTCGCCTTCCTCAGCCCGGCGACGCTGCAGCGACTCCGGCCGCAGCTGAGTGCCCTCCCGTCCTCCGCCCGGGTCGTCACCACCGGCTATCCGGTGCCCGGCTGGTTACCCAACGACCTCGGCGATCGCGTCTACCTCTACCGGTTGCCCCCGGCCGAGCAGCCGGTCGACCGCCGGGAACGGGGTTGGGTGAGCGCCGGCGCGCTGGTGAGTGTCACGCCCGGCGCCCCCGCCCTGGTGGCCGTGAAGCTCCAGACCGACGGTGGCCCGGTGGTGGTGTCCGTGACCGGTCGCGGCCTCGACGGCTGGCTGACCATCCGGACCGGAGCGGACGACGTCGCCCCCGGCGAGCCGGTCGTCGTCGACCTCCGGTTCGAGCCTGTTCCGGAGGGGCTGGAGGCCTCGGGAACACTGGACGCGGAAGGGGCCGGCTCCTTCCGGCTCTTCGCCGTCGCCGACAACGGTGAACCCGGTATCTGGGGCCTCTCCGAGTCGGGTTGCGACCTCGCCGCCGACCGGATGAGCCGAGGCCAGCTGGTCTCCATACTCGAAGAGGCCCGCCGCGGGACGGCCTAGGCGATCACCTTGTCGGAGTAGCCGTTGGCTTCGAGGAACTCCCGGTAGCGGGGGAAGGCGGGGCGCATGGCGGGCAGGAGCTTGAGCATCTTGCCCATCGGGCCCGACACCTGCACCTGCTTCTTGGCCAGGGCGACGGTCATGTTGAGCTTGCCCTGCCAGAAGCGGTGGGCGTCGTCGGCGCTCATGACGAGGTTGATCTCCGCCACGGCGTCGACCGGCGGGTCGTTCACGACCAGCGGCGGATCCTGCGTGCAGTCCACCAGCGTCCGGGCCTCCGGCGCGGTGTAGGTCACGAGGAACGACGTGTCGGCGGCCGTGAACTTCGGACGCATGTCGGGCGCCTTGGTGATCTCGTCGAGGAAGGCGCCGAGCGTGGCGTGGAGCTCCTCAGCGGACCGGAACGTAGTCATGAGCCCTCCTCCAGGGGACGACGACGGACTCCGCCGTGCACACGGCCTTGCTGTACAGCCAGAAGAAGACGCTGCACAGGCCGCAGGTGGCGAGCGTCCCCACATAGGCGGCGGCCTTGCTCGTCGTCGAGTTGATCGCCAGATAGCCGGCCACCGAACCGGCCGTGTGCACGGCCACGAACAGCGCCGGCATCAACGGGACGAGCAGCACCAGACCCCGCTCGGGCAGGACCCGTCGCAGCAGGTGCAGGACGACGGCCGTCCCCACCAGGCCGTGGGCGTTGACGAAGCCCCACCACAGCGGGACCTGGCCGAACTGGACGCCCTGCGGGCCGTAGTACCGCCAGAGGTCGTAGTGCATGGGGACGACCTCGAACACGATCGTGGCCGCCACCGCGCTCCCGCACAACATCAGGAAGCGCCGGGCCGTGATGCCCTTGTCGAACAGACCGAGCAGAGCCAGGTAGGCCGGCGCGACATAGAACATCAGCGTGAGGCCGATGTAGGCCGGGATGTGCCGGCCGAACGACGACGTCCAGGGGATCCGGTCCTCCTGGGCGAAGATGGCGTGGCCCATCGTGTCGATGAACGGCTCGACGAAGCAGGTCAGGGCACCGCCGACGAAGAGGTAGAGCGGCAACGCCGACCGCCCCCGCCGGGCCGCCCGCACGCAGAACAGGAATGATCCCACCGCCCCGAGCCCGGCCAGCGCCGTCGCCCAGTTCTCGATGTGGGACGGGATCCCGTAGATCGGCGCTTCCAGGTTCACCCGCTCCTCCTTCAGGCCGGGGCGGCGAGCGGCTCGGCGAGCAACGCCGCATAGGTGTCGAGGAACTGCTCGAACCGGGAGGCCGAGTCGAGCGGCGGCCGGACGACCACCCGGGACGCCCCCATCGCCACGAACTCGGCCACCCGGTCGGGCGGAGTGCGCTCGAGGCAGAACACGGTCACCTCGATCGCCGCCGGGTCCCGGCCGACCTCCTTCGCCCGCTGGTGCAGCACGGCGATGCGCTCGGCCAGTTCACCGGGATGGGCCAGCGACAGCGGCAACCAGCCGTCGGCGTGGCGGACGACGAGCTCCGACGGCTGGATCGTCCCCAGCAGGACGGGAGGATGGGGCCGCTGGACGGGCTTGGGCCACGACCAGATCCGCTCGAAGGTGACCCACTGGCCGGAGAACGACGCCTCGTCCTGCGTCCAGATGGCCTTCATGGCCGCCACGTGCTCCAGCGCCCGGCGCCAACGGGTGGCGTGGTCGACGCCGTGGTTCTCGATCTCCTCCTTGATCCAGCCGGCCCCCACGCCGAAGAGGAACCGCCCGCCCGAGAGGTGATCGAGCGTGGCGATCTGCTTGGCCAGCGTGATCGGGTGGTGGTGGGCGGCCAGCGCCACGCCCGTCCCCAGCCGCAGCCGGCTGGTGACGGTGGCGGCGGCGGCCGCGGCCACGAACGGGTCGAGCAGCCGGCGGTAGGAGGGCGGGATGTCGCCCCCGATCGGCGGGACGGAGTCGCGGACGGCCGGGATGTGGGTGTGTTCGGGGAACCACAGCGACTCGACGCCCGCCGCCTCCGCCGCTCGGGCGACGTCGACGACTGAGAGCGACTCGTCGGTGAAGAAGCCGAGGAGCCCGATCACCCGAACGACATCCAGTGGCCGTGGGGCGTCCAGCCGATCTGGAACGGAAGCTCGATGCGGCACACCGGCCCGGCACCGATGGCCTCGGTGTCGAAGATGAGGAACTCCGACGACCCGGCGCCGAAGTGGCACACCGGCACGATGAGGAAGCCGTCGCCTTCCGGGGCGGTGGGGGAGCGGGGGGCGAAGGTCGCCTCGAACACCGCGGTGTGCGGATCTCCGGCGATGCGACAGCGCTCCTCGGCGCCGGTGCGGACGTTGCGGCGGGCCAGGCTGTCGAGCCGGAAGCTCGGGTCGTCGGCGGTGCCGGTGTTCTCGCCCGAGATGAGGAACCCCCACTGGTAGGGACGCCCGTAGTGGCGCTCGTCGACCTTGGGCAGTTCGCACGGCCGGTCGTCGAGCCGCTCGGTCTTGACCCGCCCGCTTCCGAGGTCGACCGTCCAGCGCCCGAACGAGCACGTGGCCAGTTTGAAGAACGGGACGAACGGGTCGCCGGGAGCGAAGCGGTCCTCGAACTGGAACGGCGGCCGGTCGAAGATCGGTCCGTCGAGCTGAATCGAATCACCGACCTGATTGGCCGACAGCGTGTGCATCACGTACTCGGCCGGGAAGTCGGCGCCCACCCACCGCACGTCGCCGTCGAGGTCGTCGCGCCGCACCAGCGCCAGGGTGACCGGCAGCTCCGGATCCCAATCCCAGATGGGCAGGCCGTCGGCGATCCGCTTGCGATCGACATGGAACGGCATGAACGGCAACACCACGTAGTCCTCGGTCAGCCACATGTCGTGGGCCACGGTGGCGTAGGGCGCGTCCCACAGGTCGCGGGAGCGCACCGCTCCGTCGGGGGCGACCCAGTGCAGCGTGAGATAGGGCTCGCTGTCCCGGTAGGCCCAGCCGTAGAGCTCGCCGGTGCCGGCGTCCCACTTCGGGTGGGCGGTGAAGGCGGCGTCGCCGAAGCAGGCCGGCGGGACGATGCCCGGGGACAGCTTGGTCGACCAGGGGACGACGCCCTTGGTCTCCAAGGTGATCGGATCGAGCGCCACCGGGGGGCTGCCCTGCTCACCGAGGGCCAGGACCTCGCCGGCGAAGGGAACGACGTTGACGGCGTTGGTGCCCTGCGGCACGCCGGTGGTGAACTCGTCCCGCACGACCTCGCCCAGCGCCCACGACCGCCAGTCGCCGAAGTCGCAGTCGCTCCATTCGAACAGGGCCCGTCCGGCCCGTTCCTCGGCCACGTACTTCGGCGTGCGGACCCACCGGTTGCGGAAGTCGGCCCGTCCCTCCCGGAAGACGAGCGCCTGGACCATGCCGTCCATGCCGAACGGGGTGTCGAAGCCCTGCTTCGACGGACGCTTCCACGTCGGGCCGTTGCGGTAGAACCCACCGTTGATTTCCCGGGGGATCGCGCCCTCGGAGACGACACAGTCCTCGACGGTCGCCTCGAACCGCATGGGCTTGAACGGGCCGCGCAGGCCCTTCGGAACGCTCACGTCGCCCTCCCCCCTCGGAGCGAGAGAGTAATCCCCGGACGCCTCACGTCAGCAAGGTCTCCGGGCCGACGCCGAGCAGCAGCCGGCCGGCGTCGCGGTAGGTGTTGAAGTCGGTGAAGACGTGCTGCTCTCCGGCGCTCAGGTCGCGGTAGCAGCGCTGCAGGACGGAACCGTTGCGCAGCCCGATGCTGCCCGAGAAGCGGAAGGCGGCGGCGGCCACCTCGAGGGCCGCCTCGGCGGTGTGGGTGGTGGCCAGCCGGGCCATGGCCCGGACCTGCGGGGTGACGGCGTCAGCCACCGCCGCCGCCTCGAGCGCCTCGATGGCGGCCAGCGAGAAGTTCCGGGCCGCGGCGAGCTGGCCCTCGGCCCGGGCGTAGGTCGCCTGGAAGAGCGGATCGTCGATCAGGTTCGCCCGTCCGAGCCGGCGCTTGGTCGTGGCCACGGTGGCCAGTTCGTCGAGGGCCCGGCGGGCGACGCCGGTGGCGAAGGCGCAGTGCCCGATGCAGGTGAGGCCGGCCAGGCCCATCCGGAAACGGGGATGGCCCCGCCGGGGTGTGGCGGTGAACAGCGGGAACGTGAACGCCTCGGGTACGACCTGCGGCGGAACCCGGTAGTCGACGCTGCCCGTCCCGATGAGACCGATGACGTCCCAGTTGCCGAGCAGCTCGACCGAGGCGGCGGGCAGGATCCCCACGATGACGCTGGGCAGCCCGTTGTCGAGCATGACGGTCTCGCCGTCGCGCAGCTCCCGGAACCCGCCGTAGAACCAGCTGGAGTGGACGCCGCCGCTGGCGAAGCCGAACTGTCCCTCGACGCGCCAGCCACCATCGGCCGACGTGGCCGTGCCCAGCGGCGCGACCTGGCCGGCGGCCACCGCCCGGGGATCGGCCAGCACCGCCGCCGCGCCCTCGTCGGGCAGGAACGCCCCGGCCACCGCCAGGTAGATCGCTCCGGCCATGAACGACCAGCCGGTGGCGCCGTCGGCCCGGGACGCCTCCTCGATGATCTCGTAGGCCTCCCGGACCCCCAGCTCGAACCCGCCGAGGCAGGCCGGCGCCAGGATGCGGAACAGCGACCGGTCGTGGAGGGCCTCGACGACCTCGGAGCACAGCGTCACGCCCGCCTCGTTGCGGGCCGCGCTCGCCTCGATCAGCGGAGCGAGATCGCGCATGTCCCCGAGCAGGTCGGGCTCGACGGCGAGGCCGTCGACCTCCAAGGCGGTAGTGGCGGCGGGCATGGCTAGTAAGTAAACACTACTTTTCTTAAGAACGGCAAGCGACTACCGTGACGCCATGCGCGACAAGCAAGTTCGCCGGTCCGTTCCCGAGGTGCTGGCGCAGCGGGCGGCCGACCAGCCCGGCAAGCTGCTCGTGTCCTGCGGTGGCGTGGACCGGACCTACGGCGAGATGGCCGCCGTTGCCGAACACCGGGCCGGAGCACTGGCGGCGCTGGGTGTCGGGGTCGGCGACCGGGTGGCACTGCTCACCGCCAACCGGATCGAGATGGTCGAATTGTTCTTCGCCTGCGCCCGGCTCGGAGCGGTCCAGGTACCGATCAACACCTTCCTCAAAGGGGAGTTCCTCCGCTACCAGCTGGCCGACTGCGGGGCGGAGACCGTGGTGGTCGATGCTCCCGGGCTGGCCGCCGTGACGCCGTTGCTCGACCGGTTGCCGGCCGTCCGGCGGATCATCGCCCTCGACGAGGCCGACGGCGAGGTGGTGCCGTACCAGGAGCTCGTCGCCGAACCGGGCCGGGATCTCGCCGTCCCCCGACCAGACGATCTTGCCTCCATCATCTACACGTCGGGCACGACCGGGCTGCCCAAGGGCTGCATGATCACCCAGGGGTACTTCGTCCACATCGGCAACGCCTGGCGCGGCGCCTGCGACCTGAGCCCCGACGACGTCGTCTTCACCGCCTTTCCGTTCTTCCACTTGAGCGGCCAGGCGTTGGCGCTCATGGCCTGCCTCACCGGCGGATTGAGCCTCTTCCTCGAGCCGGCCTTCTCGGCGACCGCGTTCATGCCCCGGGCCCGGGAGGTCGGCGCCACCGTCACCATGGGCGTGGGTGCCATGGCCCTGGCCGTGCTGGCCACACCCCTGACCCCGGAGGACCACGACCACCGCATCCGCTACTCGATGTGGATCCCCCTTCCGCCGGCCAAACAGCTCGAGCTCGAGGAGCGCTTCGGCGCGCCGGTCAACGCCGAGGGGTTCGGGCAGACGGAATGCGCGCCGGTGACGTTCAACCGCCTGTCGGGCCAGCGCCGCCGGGAGACGGCCGGCCTGCCCGCACCGTGGCTCGACGTCCGCATCGTCGACGACGACGACGTCGAGGTGCCCCGGGGCGAGGTCGGCGAGATCGTCGTGCGGCCGCTGGAGCCGGACTCGCTGTTCAGCGGCTACTGGGGCCGGCCGGAGGAGACCCTTCAGACCTTCCGGAACCTGTGGCACCACACCGGTGACTACGGGAGGATGGACGAGGAGGGTTTCGTCTCGTTCGTCGACCGCAAGAAGGACGCCCTCCGGCGGCGAGGGGAGAACGTGTCGTCGATGGAACTGGAGCAGGCGATCCTGCGCCACCCCAAGGTGGCCGAGGTGGCGGTGCACGCCGTGCCGTCGGCGGCGACGGAGGACGACATCAAGGCCTGCATCGTCCTCATCCCGGAGGCGGCGACGACGCCCGAGGAGCTGTTCGCCCACTTCGAGAAGGAGCTGCCGTACTTCGCCGTGCCCCGCTACGTCGAGCTGCTCCCGGCGCTGCCGAAGAATGCCATCGGGCGGGTACTCAAGCACGAGCTGCGGGACAGCGGCGTCACCCCCGCCACCTGGGACCTCGAGGCGCTCGGCCTCACCGTCGCCCGGGACGCCCGGAGGTGAGTGACGTCGACCTGCGCATCGACGGCGGCGTCGCCACGCTGACGATGACGCCGTCGGGCGAGCACAACACGGTCGGCGGCACGTTGCTCAAGGATCTGCTGGAGGCGGCGGGGGAGCTGGAGCGCGACGACGCCGTGCGGGCGGTGGTGACCGCCGCCTCGGGGCCGATCTGGTGCGCCTCGGCCCACTTCGACGATCTGGAGCGCTTCCTCGGCTCGTCGGCCGACGAGATGCTCCACAACCCGGAATTCGCCGGGCACAAAGGCGTCCCACCGCTGTCGGGGCAGGGGCGGCGCTTCGACCGGCTCGGCATGGGTCACTGGGTCCTCGGCTGGCTCCGGCTCCAGAAGCCCACCATCGCCGCCCTGACCGGTTCGGTGGCCGGCGGCGGCCTGGCCCTGGCCCTGATGCACGACTTCCGCATCGCGTCGGAGGACGCCCGCTTCCAGACCGCCTTCCTGTCGGTGGGGGTCGGCCCGGAGATGGCGCTCAGCTGGTTCCTGCCCCGCGTCGTCGGCCTGCCGGCGGCGACCGAGATGCTGCTGTGCGACCGGCGGCTCAAGGCTCCCGAGGCGTTGCGCCGCAACCTGGTCCATGAGGTCGTCCCGGCCGGCGACGTCGTCTCCCGGGCGCAGGCGCTGGCCGAAGAGCTGGCCGCCAAGGCGCCGCTCGGCGTACGGGCCCACGTCCGGGCGCTGCGGGCCTCGCTCGACAGTTCGCTCGTCGATCAGCTGCAGCTGGAGTGGGACAACCAGCGCATCACCCTGGCCAGCGACGACGCCCGGGCCGCGGTGCAGGCCTTGAAGGACGGGTCGGTTCCCAAGTTCCTCGGACGCTGACGGACGGGCGGGCCGTGGCAACGTTCGGTGGGCTGACCCCCGGCCGGGGGCCATTCGATCTCGACTGGCTGCGCGACGAAGGCAAGCGGCTGTCGAACGCCGGCCGGTGGGGCGAGGCCGACGAGCTCGGCACCTGGAACTGCGTGACGCCGGCCAAGGTGCGGGAGGCGACCGCCTGCGCCCGGCGGGGCGCGGTGTTCAGCCTGGCGCTGGAGATCGGGCCCGACCTGCCCGAGACACCGGGCCGGGCGCTTCCGCTGCACTTCCTCACGCTGACCGGGACCGACGTGGTGGCGGCCTCCGGCGACCGGCCGCCGCCCGTGGCGAGCTTCGCCGATGACTGGATCACGATGAACCTGTCGTGCGCCACCCAGTGGGACGGATTCACCCACGTGTTCTCCGACGGCACGACCTACAACGACACGCCGGCGTCGGCGGTCAGCGCCCGCCGCGGCGCCCGGCGCAACTCGGTCTCGGCGCTGCGGTCGACGGTCGTGACCCGGGCCGTGCTCCTCGATGTGGCCGCCCTGTCGGGGCGGCCGTGGCTGGAGCCCGGCGAGGCCGTGACTCCGGCGGTGCTCGACGAGGCGACCGTCCGGGCGGGAGCGCCGGTCGGGCCCGGCGACGTCGTCCTCGTCCGCACCGGCGCCATCGCCCGCGTCCGGTCGGAGGGTCACTGGGGGGCGTACGCCGGCGCCGGCCCGCAGCCGGGCCTGTCGGTGACCTGCGCCGCCTGGCTGGCCGAACGCGACGTCGCCGCCGTGGCCACCGACACCTGGGGCGTGGAGGTCATGCCCTACGAGGTGACGGGGACGACGGCGCCCCTCCACCAGCTGCTGCTCTGCCGATGCGGGATCACCCTGGGGGAGATGTTCGACCTCGAAGCGCTGGCCGCCGACTGCGCCGCCGACGGCGTCTGCGAGATGCTGTTCGTGGCGCCGCCGCTGCCGATCAGCGGCGCGGTGAACTCACCGATCAACCCGCTGGCGGTGAAGTGAGCGGCGGCCGCTCCGCGGTCACGCCCATCGTGAGCGCCATTGGCTCCGTTCGACCGACCGCTTGGCCAGGACCAGCTCCACCACCCCGGCCAGCGCGACGGCCAGCCACGCGCCGGCAACCCCGCCCCCGAGCGTGACGACCAGCGCCGTCATGGCCGTCATCGCCGCTCCCTCGGCCAGCCCGACCCCCAGGGCGCGGCCGGTGTCGCCCGTCCCGACCAGCGCCGCCAGCCAGAGTTCACCCGGTACGGCGACCACCATGGCCAGGGCCACGATGCGGACGGCCAGGGCGGTGCCGGTCGGGTGCCCGCCCTCCGTGTCGAAGATGACCAGTAGGGCATCGGGAACCAGCAGCCCGAGGGCGAGGAACGGCAGGGTCAGCAGGTAGACGCGACGCGCCAGATGACGAACGGCATCGGGAACGGCGGTGGCCTCCCGGCGCCCGACCAGCCGGCTGGTCAGGGAACACGTCGTCTCACCGAAGCCGGCGACCGGGATGCTGAACGCCGCGTAGCAGGCGTACACGATGCTGGAGGCGGCCAGCGCCTCCTCGCCCAGACGGCCTATCAGCAGGAAGAAGAGCAGCCAGCGGACGGTGTCGAGCGCCTCCTCCAGCGAAACCGGCCAGGCCAGCCGCACCAGAGATCGCGCCGTCCCGGGCTTCCAGCGCTCCGGTGCCGGCAGTGCGAGATGCAACCGGCGGACGGCATAGGCGGCGAGGACGACGAACGCTGTGACCTCGGCCAGTACGGAGCCGAGGGCGGCACCTTCGATCCCGAGGGCCGGCGCCGGCCCCAGGCCGAAAATGAGCAGGGAACTGGCGAAGAGGTTCGTCACACCGAGGACGACCGTCGCTCCGAGAATGATCTGAGTCCGGCCGAGTCCCACGCACAACGCGCCCAACCCCAGGGAGGCGGCTTCGAAGACGATCCCGAAGGCGGCGATGCGGAGAAAGGCCGTGAGCTGTGAGGCCACCTCGGCTTCGTCGGTCAGGAGGCCGCTGAGTGCTCCGGCAC
This sequence comes from Actinomycetota bacterium, assembly GCA_040756995.1. Lineage (GTDB taxonomy): Bacteria > Actinomycetota > Acidimicrobiia > IMCC26256 > BP-133 > BP-133. The sequence goes on from JBFLYK010000002.1 coordinate 104,256, forward strand.
CGAGCGAGATCGCGGCGAGGGCCCCGAGCGACGCCAGGCCGATGAGCAGGAACCCCTGGAGGAACACCCGCCGCAGGTCCGACGGCCGTTCCTCACCGGCACGGCGGGCAACGGCGATCTGGACGGCTTCCACCAGTCCGAGGGCGGGGACCATGGCCAGCGCGAGCACGACGTCGCCGACCGCCACTGCAGCCAACTCGGCACTTCCGACCCGGGCGAGGAGCACGGTGTCCGTGACATGGACGACGACCTCACCGAGCTCGGCGAACACCAAGGGCAGCGAGACGGCCCACACGGAGCCGAGGACCAGCCGCGGCCCGCCGCTCCGGACGGGCTTCGACATCACGGCACATTCACAGGAGCCGGAAGCCGTAGGAGTGACGGTTGAGATGCATGACCATGCAGGAGAGCAGCGCTCCGCTCTTCATGTATTCGCTCAGGTTGAAGTAGGTGACTTCGAAGGCGTGCTGAACGGCGATCTCTTCCAGCCGGTGGTTCTTGTGCACCTCGAGCGTGTACTCGTCCGTTCCCCGCTTTAGGTCGTGGAGGTTCGAGGCGTTGAGGATGACGTTGGCGAGACGGACCGAGTTGCAGATCCCCTGGTAGCAGTCGTCCACCGAGACGTCGACGATCTCGGTTTCCCCCTCCAGTGCGGCCAACTCGTCTTCGCCGTACATCTCCGTGCAGACGAGAGTGGTCTCCCGGGTGAGGGGAAAGACGGTGCAGTCAAGGTGGTAGAGATAGGGATCGGTGAGCTCCAGCCGGACGACCTTCATGTCGAAGGTCCGCTCCATCCAGTCGTACGTCTCACGCTGCGACCGCAACCCATGCCCGCCGGCGTAGACGTCGTCGTGGAGATGTTTGAGGTCGGCCTCCCCTTCGAACCTGGTCGCCGGGAGGACAACCCGGTAGCCCATCTCCTCGAAGAACCGGGCACCGACGGCCGTCTCACCGAGGCGGGGCTCGGACGTGAAGTTCGACAGCACGACGGTGTCGCGGGTCCCGAGGTGATCGGGCACGATCCCGAGGTTGGCGGTGTACACCAAATCCTGGAGCCCGCAGTGGCGGGGCGTGGGCATCAGGTAGACGACAGCCCCGGCGGCCAGGTACGAGTACAGGTCGCAGAACTGGCTCATCGCCCGCTTGTGGTCGGGCTCCCGATCCGCGGGATCGAGCTCGAGCATCCAGGCATTGTTGGCCACATCGGTTGAGAACGAGAACGGGAAGTTCAAGAGAAACGCCGGCCGGGGCAGCTGGGTCGGGTTCCACGGGCGCTCGGTCAGATCGAGCTCGAGTGACGTGTCGGGTGCGGGGGCTGCGGCGGCGACGGCGAGGGATGACGGTGCGGGCGGTGTCTCGAGCATCACTTCACCGAGCCTTCAAGGTTGCAGACGTGCGGCGGCGAACCTCGACTAGGGGATCCACACCAGCCTCCACGTGAGCACCGACCGGCTGGAGCGGCCCGAGCTCGTAGCGCGTCGACAAGGGGATCAACAGTTCGACCTGCGATCCGTACCGAATCTGCGAGAACCGCTCGCCCTGGGAGCAGGGCTGGTGCTGGCGCAGCTCGAACGGGGTGATCGAATCCACGTCGTAGTCGGCGATCTGCACCACGTAATAGAAACCCGGCAGCTGATCGGAATCGATCCGATTGATGACCCGCTGGTTGTTGTGGAGGTAGAACGCGCTGCGCAGGGAGATCCGAAGGTCACTGAGGAGCGCCTCTTCCACGGCCAGCATCGGATAGTTAAGGGTGTCGACCGGTTCGGCCAGGCGGTAGGAGAGCCGGCCGGGGTAGGGGATCCGGTTGACGTGCACGTCGAAGAAGGTCATGAAGACGGCGATGACGAGGCTGTCCTGATCGAAGGTGCCATCGCGGAGCACGTCCCGAGCCGAATAGCACGTTCCTTTGACATCCAGGATGGCCTCACCGGGACCGACCGTCTCCTGGTAGAGGAGGATGCCATCGGCCGGGGAAAAGAAGTACGAGGCGTCGTTGTAGGCCGGGCGGCTGGGATCACGGAAGAAGTGGTACTGCGATAGCCAGGGCAGGGGGCGGTCCCGGAACGGGATGACCGCTGAAGTCACCCAGTCCTCGAGGGTCATGGCCATCTCGCATCCTCCTATGGATGTGACAGAGGATCCCCGAAGCGGTTGGCTGGATTTGAAAGCAAGGCGCCTCGAGCGCCGTTGGGCGGACGGCCCTTCGTGCTGATTGGGGACTGCTGGGGCCAATGTCAGCAATGGCCGACGGAAAACATTCCCAGGTAACGAGATCTCAAACGGAGAATGTCACCGGCGGACACGGCCGGTGTCAGCGTCGCTCGGCCGTCATGCCGGCTAGCGGCTGCAGCCTGTGAAAGCAGCGACACGATCCGTGTAAGAAGGAGCCATCGGAGTGTCGAATTGGATCGATCTGGGTATTCGTCGGCCCGTGCTTACGAAGCCTGTGGCGGCTGCGCCATGCAAGCACAGGAGAGGACGGATCTATGGAACGCACTGAGAAGGAGACAGACTTCTCCCCGGAGCCCGAGGAGCTCGAGATCATCGAGCTGCCCGAGCGTGAGGCAATGCTCAAGATCGGCCCCCTCAAGATCCATCTCAACAACATCCGTCTGTTCAACAACCTTTAGGGCGTAGGGGCGCGCCGGAGCAGGGGTGATCAGTAACGTCTGCTCCGGCGATGCCTTTCCTCATCTGGCCCGTGATGTCGAGCTCCTGGGTCCGTACCGTGACTCGGGGCTGGAGAAGCCGCCGTACCTGATACGCCGGGGACACACGGTGCTGCAGGTCTCCGAGCTGCTGTTCGTCGTCGCCGCGGCGGCGAACGGGCGGCGCGACCTCGACGAGATCGCCGCCGTTGCCGGCGCCCAGCTCCGTCGCCGGCTCTCCGCCGACGATGTCCGCCGGCTCATCGAGGGCCGGCTCACCGCCGCCGGGATCGTCGCCGCCCGTGGCGGGGACGACCGGCCACCCGTGCGCCCCGCACCCGATCAGCGGCTCCTGGCGCTGCGGTTTCGCCGGCCCGTGCTGCCGCCGGAATCCATCGACGACGCCGCCCGGATCCTCGGCTGGCTCTTCCGGCCACCGGTGATGGCCGCAATCCTGGTAGCGGTGGTCGGTTTCGACGTCTGGCTCTTCGGTGTCCACGGCGTCCGGGGGGCGCTGGAGGAGGTGATCCGCCAGCCAGGGTTGCTGCCCTTCCTCCTGGCCGTGACCTGTGTCTCCGGCGCCTTCCACGAGTTCGGCCACGCCGCCGGCTGTCGCTACTCGGGAGCCCGGCCCGGCGCCGTCGGGGCCGGCCTCTACCTGATCTGGCCGGTGCTCTACACGAACGTCACCGACGCCTACCGGCTCGGCCGGGCGGGGCGACTCCGCACCGATCTCGGCGGGATCTACTTCAATGCCGTCTTCGTCGCCCTGCTCGGCGTTGCCTATGCCGCCACCGGCTATGAGCCGCTTCTGGCAGCCGTCGTCGTGCAGCACTTCATCGTGCTCGATCAGCTCATGCCCTGGGCCCGCTTCGACGGCTACTACGTGATCAGCGACCTCACCGGCGTGCCTGACATCCTCGACCGGGTACGGCCCGCACTCCGGAGTCTGATCCCCGGACGATCCGGCGATCCCCGGTTCCTTGCGCTGCGGCCGCGGGCGCGCCGGATGCTCATGGCCTATCTGGCGTCTTTGGTCGTCTTCGTCGCCATCGGCCTCGTCACGATGGTCGTCCAGGGGCCGGGGCTCCTGACGGCGGGCTGGGATTCACTGCCGAAGCACGTCGACGCCCTGAAGGCGGCGATTGGGATGTGGGACCTCCCGATGGGGATCCTGGTCGTGATCCAGATCGGTCTCGTCGCCGCCCCGGCCCTGGGAACCGTGCTCATGCTGGGGTTCCTGGTCTCCCGGACGGTGGAGGCCCGGGCCGCCTGGTGGGCCCGTGTCGGCGCCGGCGCTACTCGTAGCGGAGCGCTTCGATCGGGGTGAGGGCGGCCGCCCGCCGGGCGGGATAGACGCCGAAGATAACCCCGACGAGGACGGACACGCCGAAAGACACGGCAGCGGTCGACGGCAACACGACGGGCTTGGTCTCTCCAAGAGGGATCTGGCCCAGGCCGGCTCCGACAAGGACGCCGAAGATGCCGCCGAGACCGGCGAGGAGCATCGCTTCGGTTAGGAACTGGGTGAGCACGTCACGGTTCTGCGCGCCCAAGGCCTTGCGGATCCCGATCTCGTGGGTTCGCTCGGTCACGGTCACCAGCATGATGTTCATGACGCCGATCCCTCCGATGACGAGCGAGATGATGGCGATGGCGGCCAGCAGCGCTTCGAGCTGCGCGGCGGCCGCCTCGCCCGCCTGGGCGAGGTCGCCGGCGTTGAAGACTCTGAAGTCCGGTGGTGCCCCCGGCCTCAGGTCGTGCGTCTCCCGCAGCACGCCGCTCACCTGCTCCATGGCGGCCGGCAGCGCCTCCCGGGAGGTGGCTTGGACGACGAGGTGGCTGTAGGACCCCACCGATCCGACGAGGTGTTCGACGGTCGTCGTGAGCGGCGCCACCATGACGTCGTCCTCGTCCTCGATGCCGTCTGAACCCTTCGAGGTGAGTAGTCCCACGACACGCAGACGCAGGCCGTTGAACTCAACGTCCTGGCCGACGGGGTCGAAGCCCTTGCCCATGAGGTGTCGGGCGACGCTCGGTCCGATCAACGCCACCTTGGCCCGGTTGGACTCGTCCTCTCCGGTCAGCAACCGGCCGGCCTGGATGGTCACGTTCCGGATCGATGAGTAGTCGGGCTCGGCCCCGACGAAGTTCTTCAGCGCGTAGCTGACGCCCTGCCATGTCACCCGGCCCGAAGTCTCCTGCGCAGCGGCCACGCGGCTGACCGCCGGCGTCCGTTCCTTGTCGGAGAGCGCCTTCACGTCTTGTTTGGTGAGCCGCGCCCGGCGGGTCTCGGTTCCGCCCCGCCCGGCGGCCTCGTTGTTCTCGGGCAGGACGTAGAGCGTGTTCGTCCCCAGGTCGCTGATCTCCCGTTGTACCTGGTTGGAGACGCCGAGACCGACGGCCACCAGGAGGATGACCGCCGCGGTACCGATGAGGATCCCGAGGATCGTGAGACCCGACCGCAGCTTGTTGGCCAGGATGTCCCACACGGCGGCCCTGAGGCATTCGAGCGTCACCGCCAACCTCGCTTCAGCGGAGAAGCCGGCGCAGCCATTCCTTGGCAGTTGTTCCCAGCCGCCGGGTTCTTCAATCAGCGGATCACGGGCCAGCCGCCTGCCACCTCACGTTTGAGGATCTTGCCGGTGGCGTTCTTCGGCAGCTCGGCGGGGAACCACCAGCGCGTCGGGACTTCGAAGTAGGCGAGCATCTCGGCGGCGAAGCGGGCCAGTTCGTCGTGGTCGGCGACCGCGCCGTCCCGCAGGACCACGGCCGCGGCCAGCTCCTCACCGAGCTCGGGGTGGGGGAGCCCGACCACGGCGACCTCGAGCACGGCCGGGTGTTCGGCCAGCCGGTCCTCGACGCGGACCGTGGCGATGTTCTCGCCGCCCCGGATGACCACGTCCTTGCTGCGGCCGACGATGGAGAGCCAGCCGTCGGCGTCGAGCCGGGCCAGATCACCTGTGCGCAGCCAGCGGCCCTCGGTCAGCACCGGGTCGTCGTCAATGCCCCAGTAACCCTTCATGACACCCGGGGAGCGCACGAGCAGCTCGCCGACACCATCGCCGTCGGCATCGTCGATGCGGGCCTCCACCGTCGGCAGCAGCCGGCCGACGGTGCCCGGCCGGGCGAGGACGTCGGGGCCGGCGGCGGTGGCCACGACGCCCGACACCTCGGTCAGGCCATAGGACACGCCGAGCCCTCGGGTGATATTGGGGAAGGCGGCGGCCGCCCGGGCCCGCAGCCCGTCCGGCACCGGCGATCCGCCCATGACCAGCGTCCGCAGCGAGGTCACGTCGAAGCGCCCCGGGTTGGCGTCGAGGGCGTCGAGGACGCGGGTCACCATCGTGGGGACGGCCGACCACACCGTGACCCGCTCCGCTTCGACAACGCCGAGCATCCGCTCGGCGTCGAAGCGCCCGTCGAGGAAGACGAGCGTGTTGCCCGACACGATGGCGGTGAGCAGCTGCTGGATGCCGCCGATGTGGAACAGCGGCATGGTCATGAGCGTGACGCTGGCCGGTCGGCCCGGCTTCTCCTCACCGGGGAGCCGGCCAGCCACCGCCAGCAGGTTCTGGAGGTTGGCCAGCAGATTGCCGTGGGTGAGCGTCGCGCCCTTCGGGAAGCTCGTGGTGCCCGACGTGAAGAGGATCATGGCCGGGTCGTCCTCGGCCGCCCGGGACGGCGGGCACGAGCCGCTGTCGTCCCGGCCGCTGTCGTCCCGGCCGCTCTCGGCCCGGCAGATGTCGAGCACCGTCGTCAGGTCGAGGCAGGGAATCGAGTCCGGTAGGCGCTCCCGGCGTCGTTCGTCGGCGACGGCGAGGCGCGCCTGCGTCGTGCGGACAGCATGGGCCGCTTCGTCGGCGCTCCACCAGGCGTTGCCGGGAATGAGCACCAGGTCGTTGGTCAGGCAGGCCCAGAACGTGACCACCCAGTCGAGGCTGTTGGCGCCCAACAACACGATCCGGTCGCCGGCGCCCGCCCCCTCGGCCCGCAGGCGGGTTCCGACGACCCGGGCAGCCTCGGCGAGTTCGGAGAAGGTCATCCGGCGGTCGCCCTGCACCAGGTGGACCCGATCGGCGTGGCGGGCGGACTCGTCCACCAGCTGGCCGAGATGCGTGGGGCGGCGGGCGAAGACCCGGCACGGCTCGCCGAGCACCGTGCCCTCGACGACCTCGGACCCCCACTGCGTAAGATGAAGAGTCACTCACTTACTATATGGTTCGGAGGTCGGGATGGACGAGGCGCCGGATGCGGTTCTGCTGGTCGACGAGCCGCGGCCCCGGGTGCGCCGGCTGACGCTCAACCGCCCGCACAAGCGCAATGCGCTGAACGACGAGCTGCGCTCGGCGTTGTTCGAGGCGCTGCGGGCGGCCGACGCCGACCAGTCCGTCTCCGTGGTGGTGATCCGGGGTGCCGGCGGCTGCTTCTCGGCCGGCTACGACCTCGGCGAACGGGCCCATCCGGTCGAGCGGGCCACGGCCCCCACCGACGGCTGGTGGGCCCGTCACGTCGTCGCCGGCTGGTTCGAGCTGTGGGACATGGCCACGCCGCTGGTGGCCCAGGTTCACGGCTGGTGCCTGGCCGGCGGCTCGGAACTGGCCACCGCCTGCGACGTCGTCTACGTCGCCGACGACGCCCGCATCGGATATCCGCCCGTCCGGTCGATGTCGCCGCCCGACATGGCCTGGCAGCCTTGGCTCCTCGGCCTGCGGCGGGGGATGGAGGCCCTGCTGACCGGCGATGCCATGACCGGCGCCGAAGCCGCCCAACTGGGATTCGCCACCCGCAGCTTCCCGGCCGACACGCTGGAGAAGGAGGTGCTGGCCGTGGCCGGCCGCATCGCCGAAGTGCCCCTCGATCTGCTGGCGCTCAACAAGCGCGTCTGCCACCGGGCGATGGAAGCGGCGGGCATCCGCCAGGGCCTGCGGGCCACCGCCGAGCTGAACGCCCTGGGGTTCCACCAGCGGTCGTCGAAGGAGTACATGCGCTCCTTCAAGGAAAAGGGGGTCCGGGCCAACCTCTCGGAGCGTGACCGGGCCTTCGGTGACTACCGTGAATCGGCGAAGTAAGTAGCTGACTACTTATTGATCCGGAAGTAGGGGCCGCCCATAATGGGACCGATGGGGGGGAGAGTGGGCCTGAGGCTGGTGGCAGCCGCCGGCGTGGTCACCGCGCTGGCCGCGCTCGCCGCCCCGGTGGCCGGCGCCGACGGCACCACGGCTCAGCCCCGGAGCGTCGTCGCCAGCGGGCGGGCCCAGGGTTTCCGGGCGACCTACACCATTCCGGACTACGTGATCGTCTCGGAGTTCTTCGACGGCGGTGGGCCGGTGACCGACGCGGTGGTCGACTCCACCGGGCGGGCGACCTCGTTCGCTTCGTTGCCGTGGCCCGGTGAGAACGCCGTCACCGCCCCGGGCACCCTGTCGGCGGCCTTCGGTCAGTCGGTCCCGCTGGCCTATCCCTTCCACGTTCGGGCCGACCACCCGACGACGCCGTCGGCCGAGCTGCGCGACCCGACCGGTGCCTACGGCATCACGGCCGCCGCGGCCGCCGGGCGGGCCGACGCCAGCGGTGCCCTGCAGGGCGGCGATGGCGTCTCGGGCTCCCGGGCCCAGAGCTCCGCGGTCCTCGACGACGCCGGTGTCGTGCGGGTGGTGGCCGAGACGATCGACACCGGGCTGTCGATCGGCGACGGCGTACTGCGGATCGCCGCCGTGCGGTCCCGGTCCGAGACAACACTGGCGCCCGACGACGCCAAGCCCGTCACCCACAGCCGGCTGATCATCGAAGGGGCCACGGTCGCCGGTCAGCCGGTCACGATCGACGCCAACGGCGTTCACCTTGCCGGTCAGACGGTTCCCGCTCCGGTCGGCCGGGGAGTCTCGACCGACAACGACCTTCTCGGTCAGGCGGGAATCAGCGTGACCGTGTCGCCGACCGGCCGGCCCGGCAGCGCCGACGCCCTGGTGATCACCAGCCGCCAGACGATCCCGGCGCCGAACAACCCCAAGGGGGCGCTCGTCATGCGGTTCGGCGGCGCATCGAGCGAGATCGTGGTGGGTTCGGCCGACCTGCCGGTCCTGGACGCGCCTGCGCCGGCTGAACCGCCGGTCGAGCAGGCCGCGGTGTCGGGTACGGCCGGGGAGGCGACGGAGTCCGGAACCCCGGCGTCCTCCGAGCTCGCTCCGGCCCAGGCACTGCCGGGAGAGCGATCCATCGGGGTCGACATCGGGGCGGCGCGAACGGAAGTGCGGGAAACGCGGCCGGCGGCGCCGGCGGTTTCATCGGAGGCTGCGGCACTGCCCGCAGCGATGCCCGGCCGGGAAACGGAGCTGCGGGCGGCCACCGGCCGTCGCGCCGCGCCGGCGCCCGTCGTCCCCGATCTGGCCACGACAGGAGCGCTGTTCTCGCTGTTGGCGTTCGGCGGCCTCGGTCTGCTGGTCGCCACCCGGCTGCACCGCTTCAAGGTCATGAAGGTCAGGGGGTGGCACCGATGGACGTGAAGCGCTTCCTGCGGGCGGAGTGGGACCGGGTGGCCGGCTATGCCTTCGTGTTCGCCGGGGCGGTGGCACTGGTCTTCGGATTCATCGGCGTCCGCACCGCCGCCGACGTCATCGACGAGATCTCCTACCTCGTGACCGGCGGTATCGGCGCCATCTTCCTCCTCGGCGTCGGCGCCACGCTGTTGCTGTCGGCCGACCTCCACGACGACTTCCGCAAGCTCCACCGCGTGGAGGAGAAGCTCGACGAGATCCACCGGGCCCTGCTGGAGCGGCACCCCGATCTGGTGGTGGACGTCCGTCCGGTCCAAGAACCTCGAGAACCCGCTCCGGCGGTCACCGCCTCCGGTGCCCTCGCCGTACGCCGTTACCGCCGCCTGGCCCTGGGCGGGACCGTCGTCGCCGCCGCGCTGTTCGTCATCGGGGCGCTCGTCACCGCCAACCAGCCGAGCACCGACCACATGGCCCGCGGCGTGGGTCTGGCGCTGTCCGGAGCGATGCTCGTCGCCGTGGTCGCCGGGATCGTGCTCGGGCAACTCAAGGGCCGGCTCGAGCAGCAGACGCTGGCCACGCTCGGACCCTGGCTGGGCGCCGGTGAGGACACGCCCACGACGGTGGCGGACCAGGCCTCCGAAGTCTGGGTGGTGGACGGGTTGACGCTCTACCACCGGGCCGGCTGCCGGGCGCTCGACGGCCGGGCCGCTTCCGGTCATGACCGCGCCACGCTGCTGGCCGGCCGGGCGGGGCTGCGGCCCTGCGGTCTCTGCGAACCCGACACCGGCGGCTGAGCAGGCCGTGCGGTCCTACCTGCCGTTCATCGTCGCCGGGCTGGCGTCGGGGTCGGTGTACGCCATCGCCGCCATGGGCCTCGTCATCACCTACAAGACGTCGGGGGTCTTCAACTTCGCCCACGGCGCGGTGGGGATGGCGGCCACCTTCGTCTTCTACAGCCTGCGGACCGATGCCGGCCTGCCGACCTGGTTGGCGGCCGCCGTCGCCGTCCTCGCCGTTGGCCCGGCCATCGGGCTCGTCATCGACCGGGTGCTGCTGCGCCGCCTCGAAGGCGCCCCGAGCTCGACCTATGTCGTCGTGTCGCTGGGGCTGCTCATCGCCGTCCAGGGGCTGTTCCTCGTCCTCTACGGCCCCGCTCCCCGGCGGGTCGAGCCGTTCCTGCCCCAGTCGACGTTCCGGCTTCCGGGCGTCAACGTCGGGTGGGACCAGGTGCTGCTCGTCCTCATCGCCGCGCTGTCCGGTGTCGGTCTGGCGCTGTTCTTCCGGAGCCGCTTCGGGATTCTCACCCGGGCGGTGGTCGACGACCGGCCGTTGTCGGAGCTGGCCCGGGTCAACGCCTCGGCGGTGACGTCGGCGAGCTGGGTGATCGGCTGCGCCTTCGCTGCGCTGTCGGGAATCCTGCTGTCGCCGATCCTCGGCCTCGACGCCGTCCGCCTCACCCTGCTCGTGCTGTACTCGTTCGGCGCCGCCGCCGTCGGGCGGCTGGTCAGCCTGCCGCTCACCTACCTGGGAGCACTGACGATCGGGATCGTGGCCCAGCTGGCCACCAAGTTCGTGGTCGGCCACACGTCGCTGGCGGGGCTGCCGTCGAGTCTTCCGTTCATCGTGCTGTTCGCCGTGCTCGTGTTCTCGCCGAAGGGCAAGTTCCTCGAGCTCACCCGGACGGACGGCCGCAGCGGTCGGGCCGGCGGTGTCGCCGCCGGCCGCTTCCCCGTCCGGCTGCTGGTGGTGCTGACCCTGTTGGCCGCCGTCCTGCCCGGCCGGCTGAGCAGCGGCCGGCTGCTCACCGCCACCGCGGTCGCCGCCTTCGTGCTGATCTTCTCCAGCCTCGGGTTGCTGGTCGGCATGTCCCGGCAGGTCTCGTTGTGTCACGTGGTCTTCGTGGCGCTCGGAGCCACGACGCTCGCCCGCCTGCTCGACGCCGGAGTGCCGTACCTGCCCGCCCTGCTGCTGGCCGGGCTCGTCATGGTCCCGGTCGGGGCGCTGGTGGCCATCCCGGCCATCCGGCTGTCGGGCCTGTTTCTGGCCCTGGCCACGTTCGGCTTCGGAGTGCTGGCCCAGAACCTGCTCTATCCGACCAAGGCCGCCTTCGGCGGGAAAGCGATCCTCACGATCAACCGGCCGGAGATCTTCGGCGTGTCGCTGGCCGGCGACAAGGCGTTCTTCGTCTTCGTCGTCGTCCTGGTCCTGGCCGGAGTGATCGCCGTGGAGACCGTGCGGGTCACACGGCTGGGCCGGGTGCTGCGGGGTCTGGCCGACTCGCCGACGGCCATGCAGAGCCTCGGCGTCAACCCGGTCGTGCCCCGCGTCCTCGTGTTCTGCTTCACCGGCTTCCTGGCCGCCGTCGGCGGTGGCCTGCTCGGTACGTTGACCCTGTCGGTCAACGCCCAGACCTTCGACTTCTTCCAGTCGCTGCTGTGGGTGGCCGCCCTGGTCACGGCCGGGCCGCTGTCACTGGGCGGAGCCGTGCTGGCCGCCGTCCTGCTCATCTGGGTCCCGGCGGTGTTCGACTCGCCGACCATCGTCGAATGGCAGCCGATCGCCTTCGGGCTGGCGGCGATCTTCCTCAGCCAGGCCCGCAACGGTCTCGTCGGGTTCCTCCGTCTGCCCAACTTCGCCGCTCTCGCCCGCCGTCACGAGTGGCGGATCGGCAGCGTGCGCCTGCAGGAACGGCTCGACGCCAACCGCCTGGCCGTGGAGGTCACCGATGGCGCTGCTTGAGGTGCGCGGCCTGCGGGCCGGTTACGGCCGCGCCGAGGTGCTGCGGGGCGTCGACCTCACCGTCCCCGAGGGCGCCACGGTGGTGCTGCTCGGCGCCAACGGTGCCGGGAAGTCAACGCTGCTCAAGACGATCGCCGGGCTGGTACCGGTGACCTCGGGCGACATCCGGTTCCGGGGTGCGCCGATCGGCCGTCTGTCCGCCCACGGCCGGGCCCGGCGCGGCGTGTGCCTGATCCCCGAAGGGCGGGGGATCTTCCGGCGGCTCACCGTGAGGGAGAACCTCGTGGTCCAGGCCGACGCCCGGGGGCTGGCGGAGGCGGTCGAACGGGCGGCGGCGCTGTTTCCCGTCCTGGCCGGCCGGCTCGACCAGCCGGCCGGAACGCTGTCGGGCGGCCAGCAGCAGATGCTGGCCCTGGCCCGGGCCTTCGTGACCGACGCGCCGTTGATCCTGGCCGACGAGCTGTCCATGGGTCTGGCGCCGGTGGTGGTCGACGACATCTTCGAAGCCCTCGCCGGGCTCCGCCGAGAGGGCCGGTCGCTGCTGCTGGTGGAGCAGTACGTCGAGCGGGCCGTGGCCGTCGCCGACTACGTCTACATCCTCGGCAAAGGAAACATCGTCTTCGCCGGCGAGCCGGCGGAGTGCACGTCGGGGGCGGTCTTCGCCCGCTACCTCCAGGGGGCTGCCTGATGCGCAAGCACATCGCCGCGCTGGCCTGCGCCGGTCTGGTCTTCGGCGCCTGCGGCAACGTCACCACCCGCGAGGAACGGCTCGCCGCCCGGGGAATCTCCGCCAACGAGACGGCCGGGCCCGACTCGAACGCGGGCGCTGAAGCTCTCAGCCCGGAAGGGCCCTCGCCAGCCCCGGATGGCGCTCCCAGCGGCGACTCCACCGCCGCGGAGTCAACTGCGGTCGCACAGTCCGCAGGCGCTCCCTCTGCCGCCAAGGGCAACTCGGTACCGAACCAAGCCTCGGCCGGAGGCTCGGCGCCGTCACCGGCCGCTTCAACGGCTGCGGCGGCGAAGGCTGCTCCCGCGCCGGGATCGGCCGCGGGCGGCCAGTCTTCGGGAGCTGGTGCAACTGCTGCAGCCCAGACTGGTCCTGCCGGTGGGCCAACCACGCCCAAGCAGCAGACCGCCGTCAAGCGCAGCGAGATCGTCTTCGGTTCCTTCGGGGTCGAGGCCGGTCCCCTGGGCACGATCTCCGGGCCGGCGGCTCCGGCCATCCGGGCCTGGGTCGCCGACGTGAACTCGCGGGGCGGCCTGGCCGGACACCCGGTCCGGGTCATCCTGGCCGACGACGGCGGTGATCCGGCGCGAGCCCAGGCCGTCGTCCGGCAGATGGTGGAGCGGGACAAGGTCGTCGCCTTCCTCTACCCCTACGCCATCGGCACCCTCGTGCCCGTCCTGCCCTACCTGGAGGAGAAGGGCATCCCGGTGCTCGGCCAGATGGGCGCCGAGACGCTGGCCGACTACTCGGCCGCCGTGTTCCAGCCGTTCATGGCCGCCGACAAGGGCACCGCCTGGGGTTTCATGCTGTCGCTGGCCGCCCAGACCGACAAGAAGAAGATCGGCATCCTGTGGTGCCGGGAGGTGGCGGCCTGCTCGCTGGTCAAGGACGGGATCCGCAAGCTGTCGGGCTACAAGGGCCTCGAGGTCGTCTACGACGCCCAGATCTCCTTCGCCCAGCCCGACTACACGGCCGAGGTGCTCCGGGCCCAGCAGGCCGGCGTGGAGATCCTGATGACCTTCGCCGACATCGCCACCGTCAACCGCGTCGCCCAGTCGTCGCACCGGCAGAACTACCACCCGATCCAGTCGGCGACCCACAACATGCAGCACACCGACGCCCTCAACTACGCCGGTGAGCTCGACGGGCTGCTGACCTACTCCCGCATCCCGCCGTTCAACTCTCCGAAGATGGCGCCGTACCTCAAGGCGATGCGGACGTACCAGCCGAAGGCACCGATCGGCGAGCTCGGCGGTGCCGCCTACGTGATGGGTCAGCTCCTCGAGGCCAGGATCGCACCGCTGCTCGACGACGACCCGAGCCCGGCCGAGATCACCGAAGCGATGTACAGCCTGAAGAACGAGACGTTGGACGGCCTGCTGCCCGGCGTCACGTTCCCCCGTCAGAAGGACCGCAGCCAGGTCAACCTCTGCGTGATCCCCGTCACCTTCAAGGACAAGAGGTTCCTGACCCCGGCGGGTGAGACCTTCACCTGCGCCCCCGGCTGGAAGCCGGCCGGCTAACTCGTCGTCACGGCCAGCCGGTCGAGGCGGCGGGTCGGGATCGTCTTGCGCCAGACCGGTTCTTCGGCCAGCTTCAGGTCCGGGAAGCGGCGCAGCAGGGAACCGAGAGCCAGCATGCCGCTCTGGAGGCCGACGCGGCGGCCGAGGCAGAAGTGGATCCCGCCGCCGAACGAGAGGTGATTCTCGGCGCCGGGGCGGTCGATCAGGAAGCGGTCGGGTTCCTCGAACACCTCGGGGTCGCGGTTGGCCGCTCCGATGAGCGCCGCCACCATCTCGCCCTCGACGACCTCTTCACCGAGGAGCGTGGTGTCGCGCTCGGCGATGCGCATGAAGGCGTTCTGGATCGGCGCCTCGTAGCGCAGCATCTCCTCGACGGCGTTGGCGATGAGCGAGGGGTCGGCGGCCAGCTTCTTGTGTTCGTCGGGATGCTCGAGGAGGAGCTTCGTCCCCGTGCTGATCAGGCTGGTCGTGGTCTCGTTGCCGGCGGCCATGATCGTGAACAGCAGATTGGCCAGCTCGTTCTCGGTCAGGCGGTCGCCCTCCTCCTCGACGGCGATCAGCGCACTCAGCAGGTCCTCACCGGGATGGCGACGGCGCTCGGCGATGAGGTCGCGGATGTAGCCGTCGAACTCGATGGTGGCAATGTCGGCCAGGCGGACGAGCTCGTCCTCCAGCACCGGCTTCATCGAGTTGGCCACGGCGTCGACCCAGCCCTGGATGGCGCGGTGGTCCTCGAACGGCGCGCCGAGCATCTCGGTCAGCGCCATGGCCGGGACGGGCATGGCGTACTCGGTGATCAGCTCCGCTCCGCCGGCCGCGGCGAGATCGTCGAGCAGCTTGTCGATGAAGGCCTGGAGGCGGGGCACGACCGCCTCCACCATGCGGGGGGAGAAGGCGATGCCGACCAGCCGCCGCAGACGGGTGTGCTGGTCGCCGTTGGTGAAGACGAGGATCTCCATCGTCTTCTTGATGAACGGCCGGTCCTCGAACCCGCCGCCGGCCAGTCCGAAGCCGGTGGCGAAGTCGTGGGACCGGAACAGCTCCGTGCAGCCCCGGTGGCTGGTCACGAACCGGACGCCGAGCATGCTCGGGTGGTTCGGCGCCGTCTCCCGCAGGGCGTGGTAGAGCGGGTACGGGTCCTGGGTCTGCGGCTCGCTGAGCAGCTCGATGAGGATGTCGTCGGGATCCATCGCCGTTCAGGCCTTCTGGCCCAGCGCCGTGCGGAACAGCAGGTCCACCGGCTTGGCCAGCAGCCGGCTGTGGGCGGCCGGCAGGAGCCGCACGATGGCGTCGAGGGCCGCGGTGTCGGGGCCGACGAGCGCTCGGGGCTTGTCCCGGCGGATGGCGCTGACGATGGCGGCGGCGACCTTCTCCGGCTTGTTCGTCCACGTTTTGGTGAGTCGCTCGTGCATGGCGCGCTTTTCGGCCTCGTCGATGACGGGGCTGTTGAGGAGGATCGACGTTCCGGTCATGCCGGGGCAGACGACGGTCACCCGCACGGGCGTGGACTGCAGCTCCATCCGCAGGGTCTCGGTGAAGCCCCGGACGGCGAACTTGCTGGAGTTGTACGCCGCCATCCGGGAGTAGGCGAGGATGCCGGCGTTGCTGGCCACGTTGACCAGGTTGGCCTGCGGGCGGGTCACGAGATGGGGCACGAAGAACATCGAGCCGTGGACGACGCCCCAGAAGTTGACGTCCATCACCTTGTGGAACCGGTCGAGGGGCAGATCGGCCGTTTTCACGGTCGGCCCGATGATGCCGGCGTTGTTGACGACGATGTCGACCACGCCGTGCTCGCTCAGCACACCGTCGACGAGGCCGCGCATCTCGTCCTCGGACGACACGTCCGCCTGGTGGACGCTGGCCCGGCCGCCCGCCCGCTCGACGAGGTCGGCCGTCTCCTTGGCGGCCCCGACATCGAGGTCGCACACCGCCACCGCCGTTCCCTCGGGGGCCAGGGCCAGCGCCGTCGCCCGTCCGATCCCTGCTCCCGCCCCGGTCACGACCGCGACCTTCCCCCGCAGCTCTCTCATAGTTTTAGAGAGTACTCACTAGTATTTCGAAGCCGCAACGAGGGCTCAGGCGCCCTTGCGGCTCCGCCGGAACGACACCGGAGCGGCCTGGACCTCCTCGGGCATCCCGTCCGAGAACAGCCGCGTCAGCTGATCGGCGACGCGGGGGGCGTCGACGTCCCGGCCCAGCAGCAGGGCATCGATGGCCAGGCCCATGTGCGTACCGAACATGGCGGCGAAGATGAGCGACCCGTCCCGCTGGCGCCAGCCGGTGATCCTCGACACCACCTCGTAGATCGGCCGGCTGAGCGTGGGGTGGAGGTCCGTCTGGTAGAAGCGCCGGGCCTCGCTCAGTTCGGAGAGCAGCACGACGGCGAGGAACGGCGCCGAATCGGCCATGAACCGCAGGAGCATCTCGTTGACCTGACGCAGCCGGTCGCGCCGGTCGCCCTCGTCGGGGTCGATGTCGGCCGTGGTGGCCAGCAGCTCCTCGACGAACTTCTCCAGCGGCTCGTGGACGGCGGCCCGGAAGATCTCACTCTTCGACGGGAAGAACCGGTAGAGCAGGGCCTCGGTGATCCCGGCCTCCTCGGCGATGCGCCGGGTCCGGGCGCCGGCGAAGCCGCTCTCCAGGAACACCCGGCGAGCGGCGTCGAGGATCATCTCCCGCCGCTCCTCGGCCCGGAGCCGGACCCGCTTCGGTTGTACCGCCTGCGCCATCAACGGATTGTACGCCGGTCAGGGCACGGGGCCCTCTGTTAACGTCGATGGCGTGGACGACGACGAGCAGCCGAGGCGCAAGCGTCTGTCGGCCGAGGCCCGCCGTCGGCTGATCATCGATGCCGCCCGCGATGTCTTTCTCGAGAACGGCGAGGCGGGGGCCCGCCTGCGCGACATCGCCGACCGGGCCGGGATCACCGAGGCCTACCTGTACCGGTACTTCACGTCCAAGGCCGAGTTGTACCACGCCGCCGTCCTGGAGCCGGTGGAGCGGATCATCGACGACTTCGAGGCCGAGCTCGACGAGCTGGTGGCCTCGAACGGGATCACCGCCGCCGAGCTCGTCCGCCGGCTGAACGAGATCATGCTCGAGTTCATGGTGGCGGCGGTGCCGTACCTCGGCGTGGCTCTGTTCTCCGATCTGGCGGTGGAGAACTCGTTCTACAAGACGACGCTGCGGCCCCGGGTCTACGACCGGACCCGCGACGTCATCGCCGCCATCAAGGGCTGGCCGGACCGGCGGGTCGACCTCGGCGTGGTTAACGACAGCATGTGGAGCCTGAACTACGGAGTGGCCCTCGACGGTCTCCTCCGGGGGGTCGAGGTTGACGTGGCCCGGGCCGCAAAGCGGGTGACGCAGCTCTACGTGCTGGGTATCCCGCAGTTCAAGTCGGCTCCGGCCGCGGGCCCCGCACGACGCGGCCGGGCCGGCAATCGGTGATCTCGCCGTTGTCGACCGTGATTTCTCCCCCGCAGATCGTCGCCACGTAGCCGGTCGCCTCCTGGAGGAGACGCTCGCCCCCGGCCGGCAGGTCGGCGACCATGCGGGGCGGGCCGAAGCGGAGCCGGCTGTGGTCGATGACGTTGAGGTCGGCGCGCCGCCCCGGGGCGACAACGCCGCGGTCGTAGAGGCGATAGAGGTCGGCCGAGGAGGACGTCATCAGCTGGACGGCCCGCTCGACTGAAAGCTGCGGGCCTTTCGCCCGGTCACGGGCCCAGTAGGTCAGCATGTACGTGAACACGGAGGCGTCGGAGATGAGGCGGCAATGGGCGCCGCCGTCGCCCAGGGAGAGCAGCGTGCCGGGCCGCTGGAGCCGTTCGTAGAGCGAATCGAGCGAGCGGTGGGCGAAGTCACCCATCGGGAAGAACAGGAACGACCGGCCGTCGTCCTCCAGCAGCAGGTCGTAGCAGAGTTCGGCCGGGGAGACCCCGAGCCGGGCGGCCCGTGCCTCCACGGAGTCCTCGGCGGCCGGTTCGTAATCGGGCGGGTCACCCATGGGGAACATCTTCCAGAAGCCCACGCTGACGTCGCGGGCGAACTCGCTGGCGAAGCGGCTCCGCTCGGAAAGGATGAGGGCGCGGACGTCCGGGCGTCGCAACTCCGCGACCTTGGCGGCGAGCGGCAGGTCTTTGATCGGCTGGTAAGCCGGGTGACCGAGGAACGGATGGAGCGACGTACTCAAGCCGAGCAGGATTCCACCGGGCCGTCCAGCGGTGAGCGCCACCACCCGGGCGCCCCGGTCGCGCCCGCTTTCGGTCCGGTCGAGGATCTCGCGCCACAACTCCGGACGGCGGTCGTTCTGCAGCAGGGGATAGGTGACCGGCAGGCCGGTGGTCGCCGACAGGTCGATCATCCAGTCGAGGTCAGCGGCGAATGCGTCATCGACGGTTGAGTTGATCCCGACGTCCGAGGCGACCTCGAAGATCCCGAAGCCGGCTGCGGCGATCCCGCCCGCCAATGCGCTGATCTCGTCGACCTCGGCGAGCGTGCCGGGAACGAGGCTGCGGTCGGGAGCCCGGTGGAGCATCGTTCGGGAGGACGACACGCCGAGCGCGCCGCTGCGGATCGCCTCGGTCACCAACCGGGCCATCATGGCCAGGTCATCGGCCGTCGGCGCTTCGTTCCGGGCGCCGCGCTCGCCCATGACGTACGTCCGCAACGGGCTGTGCGCCAGGTGCGTGGCGACGTCCATCGTGCGGGGCGTGCGGTCCAGAGCGTCGACGTACTCGGGGAAGCTCTCCCAGTCCCAGGTGATGCCCTCGGCGAGCGCGCTGCCCGGGATGTCCTCGACGCCTTCCATCAACTCGATGAGGAGCTCGTGCTGGTCGCGCCGCGCCGGCGCGAACCCGACCCCGCAATTCCCCATCACGACGGTCGTCACCCCATGCCACACCGACGGAGCGAGTTCGTCGTCCCAGGTCGCCTGGCCGTCGTAGTGCGTGTGGTTGTCGACGAACCCGGGTGTGATGAGCAGACCGTCGGCGGCGATCTCGCGCCGGGCCCGACCGCCGAGCCGGCGCCCCACCCGCACGATCCGCCCGCCCTCGACGAGCACGTCGGTGCCGGGCTGAGGCGGTGCCCCGGTGCCGTCGACAAGGATTCCGTCGCGGATCGCCAGGTCGACCATTCAGCACTCCACCGGGGGATAGAACTGGCCGATCCACCGACGGACGACGCGGAAGTCCTCGCGCTCGTCGGGGAGGAACGGCGGCCGGGCCCGGTAGCGGGTGTGGGCGAAGATGCTGGCGTCCTCGTCGATGGCGTACAGCTGATGGTCGATCACCGCCCGGGCCTCCGGTGACGGATGCTCCTGCTTGGGATCACGGCGCGCCACGTTGAGCACCCGGGCATCCACATTCCACCCGTCGGTCGGCGTGATGCCGACCACCTGGATGATGTCGTGGATCCCCGACAGCCGCGTGACGATGAGCCCCATGCCCCAGAGCTCGACGCCGATGCCTCCGTTGGAGAACGAGCGCCCGTCCCGCGCCCGGTAGGTCAGATCGATCCTCGATCGGAAGACCGGCCCGTCGGCGGTGAGGATCTCGCCGCGGCCGATCTCGCTGCCGTGGACGAACTTGACGTGAGCGGGATCGACGCTGTTCTCGAGCAACATCACGTTCGGTAGCCGCAGGTCGCTGATCCGTCGCCAGGCGCAGTCCTCCGTCGCCAGGTACCACCGGCGCGGGTCGTCGAGCTCGGCGATACCGGGCGGCTCCCACAACGGCGGTCGCCCGAGCGCGTCGTGCCAGACCAGGATGAGCCGGTCGTGCACTTCCCGGGTCGGCCACGTCCGCATTCGCACGCGGCTCGTCCGGTCACAGCCGGGTATCTCCACGTTGCGGCCGTCGGTATCCCAGCGCCAACCGTGGAACGGGCACTGGACCGAGTCGCCGACGACGAGTCCGTTCTCGTGTGGCCTCCCGGTGGCCCCGTGGGCGAGGTTGCAGCCCATGTGAGCACAGTGGGCGTCCATGACGACGGCCCGGCCGGAGTCCGAGCGCCACACCACGAGATCCGTGCCGAAGTACCGCCTCGGCTGGATCTCACCGGGGCCGATCTCCTGGGACCAGGCAGCGATGAACCACCCCGTCGGATAACCGACGAACGGGCACTCGGCCATCAGGGGATCATGCGTGAGCGTCATCGTCATCCTCCTCGCGGCCCGGCTGGGCAGCCGCGGCCGACGTGGCTCTCGGCCCACTCCATGATGAGTCCGCGGAGGACGGGGGAGATCGTGTGCAACGTCACGTCGTGGCCGACGCCCGGCAGAACCTCGGCCCGGAAGCACGCCTTGGGCGAGAAGTACGGTGCCTCCTGAGCGGTGAGAGCTTCGCTGCTCGAGCAGTCGCTGGCCCCGACCCCACGGCAGAACAGGAAGTCGCGCGAGCCGACGACCATGAGGACTGGCACGTTGATGCGCCGCGAATAGGGGCTGTCGAAGGCCACCGAGACGATGTCGAAGATCTCGGCGGAGCCGACGACGTCCTTGGTCTCCTCGTCGGCGGCGATGGCCGCGGGGTCGGAGTGTTCGGGGGTGTAGAAGAGGTGCCCCCGGACGCCGGGCCGGGTCGTGAGGAACCCAGAGTCATAGCCCTGCCCGGCAAAGCGGGGGTCCTGGTCGGCGGGATGCAGGTAATTGAAGTAGGTGTCGTACATCTGCTGGGGCGAGATGTGGTGGGTGATGCCGGTCAGGACCACCCCGTCGACATCCCGGTAGGTGGCGGCCTCCAGCAGGGCGATGCCGCTGCCGAGCGAATGTCCGACAAGGACCACTCGGCGGTAGGCGCGCCCGTCGATGCGGCCGGAACGAAAGCCCTCGACGAGCTGGTGGAGGACGTCGGCCTGCGCCATGCCGGTCAGTTCGGCGCTGGGTCGGCGGGTGCTGCGGCCGAAGCCGACACGGTCGTAGCTGAACGCAGTGAAGCCGCGGGCGTGCCGGGCGTAGGAGTAGGTCGCCGGCTCGAACTTGAAGTTCCAGTACCCCCGGTTGTAAGTGCCGCCGTGGACCAGGATGTGCACCGTGTCGGGTGTCCCTTCGGCCGGCTGGCACAGCTCGCCGTGCACGGAGACGGGCGTCCGGCTGTTCAGCACGACGGGCGTGTCGAGTCCGCGGCACGTCGCGGCCAGGCCGGGTCGCCCCGCCGGCGCCGCAGCGGCCTGCGCTGCGACGACGAGCAACTCAAGCAGTGCGACGATCGCAACGATCGGACGACGTGAACCCCGCAGCATGGCGCCCCCGGAAGCCACAAACTTAGCGCCGCAAAGTTTAATGCGGTCGCGGCCCTCCGCTCAACCAGGAAATTGCAGCTCAGCGGGCCGAAGCGCCAGCCTTGATATACCTAGCAGCGATTAGTTCCGTCGACTCCGGCCGCGCTGCGGAGGCGCGGGTGGAACCCAGAACGACAGGGCGAGGGCGTCGATGACCGCCCGACAGCCGACATCGAACTGCTCCGCCGGGCTGAGCGTGCGATCACCGAGCGCGGCGGCGAGCGCCGGATGCTCGGCGGACAGTTCGGCTACCGATTGTTCGACGCGCCCGCCCGACGCCTCGAACAGCGCGCTGCCGAGGGCGAACGCCTCGAGCGCGTCGATGATGGCCAGCGCGGCCTGGCCGGGCACGCCGAACTCGCCGAGGCGCTGGAGCGCCCGCTCGATCCGGGCGACGCCGATGCGCGGCAGCCGGCCGCCGACGATGGCCGGAAACAGGTTCGGGTGGGCAAGCAAGGCGCTGCGGAACACCTGGGCGTTGCGGAAGAGCCACTCGCGCCAATCCCCGCCGGCCTCGGCCGGTACCCGAACCTCGTCGAGCGCCAGTGCGACGGCACCGGCAACGATCTCATCCTTGCTGGCGAAGTGGTGGTAGAGGGCCGGCCCGCTCACGTTGAGGGTCGAGGCCAGCCGCCGGGTGCTCAAGGCGTCGAGCCCCTCCGCATCGATGAGCTTCAGCGCCGCGGCGACGACGTCCCGCTTCGAGATCAACGGCTCCTTGGGACGGGCCACGACGTTCCTTCTTCGAGAGGCGGCTGTCTCCTCAGGCTACGCGATCACGATTCGTCAGCGGCGAGCAGCCCGTCGGCGTTCCGGTTGATCACGGTCAGCAGGGCGTCGAGGCGGGCCCGGTCCTCCTCGGTGGTGCCGTCCCGCAGGACGCGGCGGATCGAGCGGTCGATGCGGGCGGTCTCGGCCCAGAGGCGGCGTCCGGCGGGTGTGAGCGCCACCAGCCAGACGCGGCGGTCAGCCGGATCCGGTTCCCGGACGACGGCCCCCTTGGCGACGAGGCCGTCGATCCAGGCGCCCATCCGGGCCCGGCCGGTGCCGATGCGGCGGGCGAGCTCGGTCTGGGTGAGGGGCCCGCTGTCCTGGAGGTGGGCGAGCACGCTGGCCTCCGACAGGTTGACGCCGGCCCGGGCCAGAGCGGCGTCGTAGGCCCGGCGGACGGCCCGGGCGGTGGAGAGCAGGGTGCCCTCGACCCGGCTCCAGGGCGGTGCGTCGAGTTCGTGTCCGGTCGGGCGGGGGCTCGCCACGGCGGCTAGCGGGCGGTGGGCAGGATGACGGTGCCCCGGCCGACGATCGACAGGTCGCCGTGCTGGTTGCGGGCCTCCTGCTCCACCGTGACGGTCGGGCGGCCCTGGTCGTCGATTCCCTTGCCGGTCACCCGGCCGGTGATCTTGATCCAGTCGCCCGCCACATTGTGGTGGCGGATCTTCGACTCGTGGCGGAGCAGGAACCCGTCGTCGCCGATCCAGTTCGTGAGGTGGTGGGTGAGCCACGAGCAGCGCTCCGGGCCGTAGTCGTAGGCGCCGGGCGTGCCGACGGCGGTGGCCAGGTCGTCCTCCCAGTGCACCCGCTCCGGGACGTCGGGAATGCCGAACCGGTTCGGGATCCCCAGCCCGGGGTGCTTCTTCAGCTGCTTCCAGGCCAGCTTGTTGGCCCGGATGTAGAGGCCACCCCAGCCCTGGGCGAAGGCGATGAACCCGGTCACGGTCATCGGGCCCTTCACGATCGGCGGGAGCTCGTCACCGATGTGGACGTCGTCGTGCAGCCGGGGCTCGGCGCCGCGGACCTCTTCCGCCTCGTAGAGGTCGAAGATCTCCTTGAGGTCGGCCTCGCCGTAGCGCATCGGCTCCCGGGCCTTGGCCTCGTCGTACTTCGTGCCGAGTTCCCGGGCGGTGTCGCGCTCCGTCCGGAAGCACCAGGAGTCGCCCCTGGCCAGGGGGACGCCGTCGGCATCGGTGAAGTCGACGTGGTAGATCTGCTGGATGGCCCGGCCGGCGAAGCGGGTCTGGTGCTCGACCAGATCCTTGAGGTAGGCGCTCGTCCGCACCTCGGTGCCGACCACCATCGGGCGGTGCCAGGTCAGATCGGCGCCGGCCCACATGGCGTGGATCCCCGGCAGCCCCCCGACGTACCCGGAGAGGATCCGGCTGAGGGCGAACACGAAGCTCGGCGGCGCCACGATGCGCCCGTACCGCGTGCCGGCGGCGTACGCCGGGTCGCACCACAGCGGGTTGTCGTCGCCGATGCCGTGGGCGTAGTGCCGCACGTTGTCCCTGGTGACCTCGTAGCACCACGGCTCCACGGTGTCGGCGATCGGCACGCCGATGAGCCGCCGCAGGTTATCGAGGGCGTCATCGGTGATGACCGCGAACTGCCGCCCGTCCCCGTCGGCGTCGATGTCCACCGGTTCGTATGTCGTCATCCCGATGACAGTACCGGAAAAAACTGTATCGGGCGAAACAATCTTCTCGTCGCTACTTGAAGTACGGGCCGGGGATGCCGCTCCGCTGGAGGCGGCCGTAGGGGTCGTAGACCTTGGACTCCGGGTACTGCCAGCCGCTCGGGAGGTTGGGGTGGGACAGGCCGGTGACCCGGATCACGGCGTAGAGGCCCATCGGGATGCAGTAGAGCACCCACAGGAACAGCGTGCCGGCGACCACGATCCGCAGGGAGGTCACTTTCCGGCCGGGTAGCCGGCGGGCGAGGTCGTGGGCCAGGGACTGACCCCGGTCGTCCCGGTGGAGCAGCACGGTGACGGTGGCGATGGCGAACCAGGTGAAGAAGCCCCACACGATGGGAAAGCGGCCGTGGCCGATGCCGATCGTGGGGCCCCAGGCCTCGGAGTAGTGGTACATGTGCGCCCGGATCATGAACAGCTCGGTCGGGATGTCCCAGACGAGGCCGGCCACGAAACCGACCCACAGATAGGTCCCCCGGGGGTGGCGGGCCGTCCAGCTGCCCGGCTTCGCCCGGCGCAGCAGCTTCTTGGCCGCCCAGCCGGCGGTCAGGGCCACGGTGAGGAAGTACATCGGGTAACCGGGGACGTTGACGATCGGCTCGACCAGTGGCGTGAGGCTCATCCAGTGCCAGGTCGTGGGGAAGTGGAGGAACTGGGGGTCGAAGACGGTGAAGGTCACCCAGTTGGCCGGCGGGTCGAGCAACGACAGCCCGGTCACGCAGAGGAACACGATGAGCCCGTGGTGCATGGAGCGCTGGCGGTACGACAGCCAGGCGAAGGCCACGCCGAGCCCGAGGGCCACGACCACGAAGATCGAGGAGAAGATGGCGGGCCAGTTCTCGATGCCGAACAGCGGGCTCTCCCGCGTCACCGTGGTCACGGCCGGGTTGCCCCGGGCATCGCCGGTCAGGCCGGTGCGGGCGACGTAGATCGATCCCACTACGGCCGCCACCGCCAGCGCGGAGATCACGAGCCAGGCCGTCCGGCCGTCGGACCGGGTCGGTGTCCCGGCCGCCGTCGTCGGGGTCCGGGGGATGCGGCGCTTCTCGACGAGGGTCATGCGTGACTCGCTTCCGTGAGCGTCGGACGGGGACGTGGCGCGGCACCGGCGGTGGCCGGGGTTCCGGCGGGTCGGGTCACCAGCCAGACGAGCAGCACGGCCAGCGACACCGTGAGCAACCCGGCGGCCTGGACCACCACGGTGGGCAGGTCGGGGGCGTTGAGCGCGCTCCAGACGGGCCAGGCGGTGGCGGCGTTCATGGCGCCGTCGGCCATGGGCAGCAGCAGGATCAGCGCCGGCGTCCTCCACCCGGTGAGCCAGGGGCGGAAGCGGGCGATCATGAGGGCGGCCAGGATCGGCACGCCGAAGTTGACCGGACCCCACCACGCCGGCCACTCGAGGATCCGCAGCGGCTGGTTGCCGTAGTACACGTAGTAGCCGGTGTGGTTGGCCACCAGTTCGAACGGGATCGACACGCCGATGAAGATGGGGTAGAGCCGCCACAGCGCTCCGACACCCCGCTCGGTCAGGACCTTGTGGGCCAGGGCGGTGAGCCCGCCGAAGGCCCACATGTAGCCGAAGAGGACGCCGACGGGGATCGGCCGGCCGAGCGTCTCGAACAGCGTCCACTGGCCCTCTCTCGGATACCAGCACAGCCCGAGGATGTCGACGATCGGCTCGAACAGCGTGCACACCGCCCCGCCGGCCAGGCACAGCACCGGGATCGGGTCCCGGTTCCGCAGCGAGAGGCGGGCGAAGTAGCCGCCCAAACCGATGAGCGGAACGAGCAGGAAAATCGTGTAGAAGACTTGCCAGCCCTGCGGCATGGAGCCGGCGGGCGGTTGCGGCAGCGGTCCCATCAGACCTCCTCCACGATCTTGGGGATGACGGCATCCGCCGGGCGGCCGGCGAGCAGGAGATCCGAGGCCTTCTCGCCGATCAGGATGGCCGCGGCGTTGGTGTTGCCCGAGGGCAGCGCCGGCATGATCGAGGCGTCAGCGACCCGCAGGCCGGCCAACCCCCGGACCCGCAGCTCGGGGTCGACGACGGCGAGGTCGTCGACGCCCATGCGGCAGGTGCCGCTGTGATGGGCGGTGTGGGTCGCCGCCCGGCGGGCCAGCCGTTCCCAGTCGCCGTCGGTGCGGCACGACGCTTCGGGCTCGAACATCCCGCTGGTCAACGGGGTCATGGCCGGCTGGGCCATGATGCGGCGAGCTTCGGCTGCGCCGGCCAGGAGCTCGGCGAGGTCGTCGGCGTCGGCGAACATGGCGTGGTCGATGCGGGGCGGGTCCGCCGGCGACGACGACCGCAGGCTGATCCGGCCCCGGGCCCGGGGGTGGAGCAGCACGGTCGTGACCATGAACCCCTGGTTCTTGGCCGGAGCGACGTTCTGCAGGCCGTCGGGGCCGATGGTGTTCACCACGGCGAAGCTGGAGAAGGCGATCTGGAGGTTGGGCGCCGGCAGGCCCGGGTCGGTCCGATGGAGCAGCATCGCCTGCCACACCGTGGTGGCCAGCGGCCCTCGCCCGGCGATGACGTAGTCGGCGACGGCCCGCAGCGCGTCGATGGGCCGGACCTTGTTGAGGGTCGGCACGGTGGCGTGCCAGCGCTGCGTCAGAGCGGCGTGGTCCTGAAGGTTGGCCCCCACGCCGGGGCTGTCGCAGACCGGACGGATCCCGTGGCGGGCCAGTTCGTCGGCGGAACCGACGCCGGAGAGCATCAGGAGCTTCGGCGACTCGATCGCCCCGGCGCACAGGATCACTTCCCACCGGGCCCGGGCGACGTGCACCGCGCTCCGGTGGCGGTACTCGACGCCGATGGCCCGCTCTCCTTCGAAGATGATCCGGCCGGCCAGGGCGCCGGTCCGGACGGTGAGGTTGCGGCCCCGGGCCAGGCCCCGGAGATACCGGCGCGACGGGTGGGAGCGCACGCCGCGCCGCTGGTTGACCTGCACCACGCCGACGCCGTCGGGCTGGGCGCCGTTGTAGTCGGCGGTCTGCGGATGGCCCGCCTGCCCGGCGGCGGCGATGAAGGCGTCGGTGCCGGGATGCGGCGTGCGCTGGAAGGCGACGTGGATCGGGCCGTCGCCACCGCGGTACCGGTCGGCGCCGCCTTCCCAGGTCTCCATACGGCGGAACAACGGAAGGACCGACGCGTGGTCCCAGCCCGTGCAGCCGCCCTCGGCCCAACCGTCGTAGTCGGCGGCGTGGCCCCGGATGAACACCGTGGCGTTGATGGACCCTCCGCCGCCGAGGATCCGCCCCGCCGGCCAGGCCTCGACGGTGCCCTCACGGGAGGGATCGGGTTCGGCCCGGTAGCGCCAGTTCCGGGTGCGGTACACGACCGGCAGCGCCGCCGGCACCAGCACGTCGGGTCGCCGGTCGGTGCCTCCCGCTTCCAGGACGAGGACTTCGGCGCCGGCCGCCGCCAGCCGACCGGCCACGACGCTGCCGGCCGACCCGCCTCCGACCACGACGTAGTCGAACGTCTCGCCCGTCATCGGCGCCCCGCCGTTCCTTTGGGTCGTCGTCACCGGGCCCTCTCAGTAGGTGATGAGCAGCTTCTTCGGGCCGCGGACCTGGCCGAGGGTCCACTCGACGGCGTCGGCCTCGTCGCCGTCGAGCCGGAAGGGCGGAACGCGGCGGAGGAACTCCTCCAGCGCCACCCGCAGCTCCATGCGGGCGACGTTGACGCCGAGGCAGCGGTGGATGCCGGTCCCGAAGGCCATGTGCCGGTTGGGGGTCCGGTCGAGCCGGACCTGTTCCGGGGCGTCGAACTCGGCCGCATCCCGGCAGGCTGAGGGGAACGACACCAGCACCATCTCGCCGGCTTTGATGGCCTGCCCGCCGACCTCGGTGTCCTCCTTGCAGATCCGGGCCGAGGCCACGGGGGCGAAGGCCCGCAGGAACTCCTCCCGGGCCGTCTCCAGCAACGCCGGTTCGTCGCGCAGGCGCTGCTGGTCGGCCGGATGCGTGGCCAGGTGATGGAGGGCGCAGCCCAGGGTCGACCAGGCGGTGTCGATGCCGGCCAGGACGAAGATCACCGACGACATCACGACCTCGACCGGCTCGAGGCGCTGCCCGTCGACCTCGGAGGCGAGCATGGCGGAGATGAGGTCGTCACCCGGGTCGGCCCGCCGCTTCTCGACGAGCTCGGTCATGAACATGAACATCTCCATGCCGGCCGCCATCACGTCTTCGGGGTTGTCCGTCAGGTGCTCCACCATGCGCTTCACCCAGCCGGTGAGGCGGTCGAACTCCTCGGGAATGCCGAGGAGCTGGCCGATGACACCGGTGGGGACGAGCCGGGCGAAGTCCTGCGAGGCGTCGAACCGGCCCTGGGGCACGAGTTCGTCGAGCAGCGCCACGGCCGCCGCCCGCGTCGACGGTTCCAGGGCCGCCGCCCGCGCCGGGCCGAACGGCGGGGTCAGCAGCTGCTTGACCCGGGTGTGCTCCTCCGGCTCGAGCTGGAGCGGTGGGATGCGCAGTTCACCGAAGGCGAACTGCGGCGGGACGGTCGTGTACTGGGTGGAGAAGATCTCGGGGTGCAGCGCCACGTGGCGGACGAGCTCGTGGCTCGACACCATCCAGTAGCCGCCGTGCCGGTCGGAGTGGACGATCGGACATAGCTGGCGCAACTCGGCCAGCACCGGGTACGGATCCCGCGCGTACTCGGGGTCGTAATGGTCGAAGTTCACTTGGTCGCCTCGGGATAGAACTGCCAGGCCCAGCGCCGCAGCTTGGCGTAGTACTTGGCCTCCTCGGACGTGAAGTTCGGGGCGTGCAGCGTCTTCATGTGCTCCCAGATGAAGAAGTCCTGTCTGACCGTGCGCCACTGGTGCTCGATGAACCGCCGGCCGGCGGTGCTCATCTCGTCACCGTCGCCCGGCGCCTTCCGGGTGGTCATGCACCAGAACAGTTCGCTGTGGGTCTCGTCGACCGGCGTGACGTTGGTGATCATGAAACCGCCCATCATCTCCGGCGGCCAGGTGGCGACACCGAGCCCGATACCCCAGAGTGAGAACTCGAGGTGCAGCTTCATGGCCCCTTCCGGCGTGAGCCAGGAACCGTCCTTGCCCTCGCCGTAGTACGCCGTGAGCTTGGTGGTCCACCGGTGTCCGTCCGCTGTCACCTCATCGAAGGTCGGGGGCAGTCCGGCACCGTGGATGAACACCAGATGATTGGCGTCGACGCCGTTCTCCACCGGCATCTGCGGGTGCGCCTTGATCACCTCGGAACGGCGCATGTCGACGGTGATCGGAAAGCTCGACCCGTCCTCCAGCGGCTCGAACGTCGGCAGATCCCACGTGGGGCCGCCCCCTGTCCGGTCGTGCCAGACGAGGATGGCGCCGTAACGCTCCTCCACGGTCCACACCTCGAGCCGGAGGTGGGGCTTGCAGGACTGGCTGCTGAACGGGATGTGGGTGTTCCGACCCTCGCCGTCCCACTGCCACCCGTGCCAGGGACAGACGATGTCGTCGCCTTTGACGCAGCCGCCGACAGCCATATTGGCACCGAGGTGGAGGCAGTAGGCGTCGGCGGCGTTCAGACCGCCGGACTCACCGCGCCACAGAACGATGTCACGCCCGAAATAGCGGACGAGCTTCACGCCGCCGACGGGGACGTCGTCGCTCCAGCCCACCTGGAACCACCCGGTCGGGTAGCGGCTCCCGGGAACCGTCACCGGCGAGGCCACCGCTTCGGCGGCGGCATCGGGCTGGGTGGTCGTCATGGAACTCCTCGGGGTCACTTGCACTGGATCTTGCCGTTGTCGTCGGAGACCCAGGTGCTGTTCCGGATGGTGATCAGGTGGAAGCAGGAGGTGGGCGGAGGCTTCTGACCCTCGGCGAAACGGAGGGGGTAGGTCAGCCCGCCGAGGTCGTCGCCGTTCAACGAGTAGAGACCCCTGAGCACGTCGGCGGCTTTCGGTTCGTCGCCGATGGCGATGGAAGCGGCCCGCTCGAACATCTTCGCCGCCGTCCAGCCGGTGGCGGCCAGAGTGTCCACCTTGAAGTTCGGGTCGTAGGTCTTGAACGCCTGGCTGAACTCCGCCCGGGCCGGCGTGTTGCTGAGGAACCAGGGAAAGGCGCCCGAGCCGAAGGTGGTCCCGTCGAGGTTCGGGTCCTTGGCTTGGTCGACGCCGGCGATGCTTCCCAGGACGAAGATCGGCTTGTAGGCCTGGCGGGCGCACGACTGGCCGAGCCGGGCGATGGAGGGGAGGTCGAGCACCACGTAGAACAGCTCGGCGCCGGCGTTGCGGGCCTGGAGGCATTCGGTGGTGTAGTCGGGCTGGGTGATCGACGCCCGAGCCCGATAGACAACCTGGAGACCGACGGACTTCGCCTGCTGGGCGAAGATGGTGTCGGAGTCACCGCACGTCTGCGCCTCGACGCAGGTCAGCGTGGCGAGTTTCGTCTTGTTGCGCTGCTGGCCGGTGAGGCCGGCGGCGGCGACGTCGGCCACCCACTTCGGGTTGCCGGTGGCCACC
Source organism: Actinomycetota bacterium (assembly GCA_040756995.1). Lineage (GTDB taxonomy): Bacteria > Actinomycetota > Acidimicrobiia > IMCC26256 > BP-133 > BP-133. The sequence continues at coordinate 134,631 of JBFLYK010000002.1, forward strand.
TCGGGAAAGTGCATCGTCGAGTCGTAGTAGTGCGGGGAACCGGTATCGCTGCCGAGGACCGGCACCTTCACCTGTTCGTGGTAGGCGATCGACGCCCGGCCGGTCAGGGTTTCGGCGTTGCCGACGAACGCCACGACCTTGTCCTGCTCGACCATCTTCTGGATCGCGGCCCGGTGCCGGGCGGGATCGCCGCCGTCGTCGGCGAAGACCGCCGTCACCGGATGTCCGTTGATCCCGCCCTTGGCGTTGATCCACTTCACCCAGACCCGTACCGCCTGGCGGATGGGTTCGAACGGCGCACCGAGCACTCCGGAGGCGACGCCCACGTTCCCGATCTTGATCGTGGCCTTCGGACCGCTCTTGGGCGCGGGGGCGGAACCACCGCCGGGAGCCGGAGTCGGTACACCGGGTGCGCTTGCGCCGCCGGTGGTGGGCCTGGTGGCCGAACCCGATCCCGCGCCCTTCGCCGGTGTCGGAATGTTCCTGCTGCCCGCGCTCGAGGCGCCGGACGCTGACGCTGCCGTCCCTCCGGTGCTGGAACCGGCGCCCGTGCCGGTGCCGGACGGGTTGCTGCCCGGCAGGGGGACGGCCACGGCTGCACCGCCCGTCGACGCGTCGGGAGCAGCACCGGACGGATCAGCCGGGACGGGGTCGGAGGCGGTCCCCTCGGAGGAGGCGGCCGGCGCCACGCCCTGGGCTCGGGCCATGGCCGCGCTGACCTCGGACTCGCTGCGGCGACTGCCGCAACCGGGCAGAACGAGCGCCACCGGAATGGCGACGAGGAGGGCGATTCGACGGTGCAGCATCATCAGTGACTCCCGAGGTAGTGGCCGAGGACGTCGCTGTGGCGGAGTTCCGACGCCGGGCCGCTCCAGCCCATCCCGCCCTTCTGCAGCAGATAGACGTGGTCGGCCATGGCGAGGGCCCGGTCGATGTACTGCTCGACCAGCAGCAGCGACGAACCCTGCTGCCGCAGGCGGGCCAGGAACTCGAAGATCTCGTCGACGATGACCGGTGCCAGCCCGAACGACACCTCGTCGAGGAGTACGAGGCGGGGCCGGCGGATGTAGGCCCGGGCCACGGCCAGCATCTGCTGTTCGCCGCCGCTCAACGTTCCGGCCACCTGGGGGAGACGCTGCCCGAGCTTCGGGAACGCTTCGGTGGCCATGGCGACCGCTTCTGTCTCCCGCCCCTTCTCCGCCTGGAGGAACAGGTTCTCCCGCACGGTGAGGGACGGGAAGATGCCCCGCCCTTCAGGGACGTGGCAGTGGCCCTGGGAGACGAACCACTCCGGCGGCCGGCCGGTGGCGTCGTGGTCTCCGGCCAGGACGCGTCCCCGGCTGGGACGGAGCGACCCGGAGGCGACGCGCAGCAGCGTGGTCTTACCGGCGCCGTTGGGGCCGAGGAGCGCCACCACCCCGCCGGCCGGGACCGCCAGATCGACGCCTCGCAGTACCGTCGTCTCGCCGTAGCCCGCCCAGACCCCTTGCAGGGCCAGCAGTTCCGTCGTCGTCGGGGCGGTGGTCATGAAGCCACCGCCTGTCCCAGGTAGGCCCGGCGGACTTCCGGGCTGGTCCGCACTTCGCCGGGTGAGCCGGCGAAGATGATGCGGCCGAAGTCCAGCACGAGGATGTGCTCGCAGACGTCCATGACGAGGTCCATGTCGTGTTCCACGATGAGGACGCCGAGGCCCTCGGCGGCCACCGCGGTGCGCAGGACCTGGCCCACCAGCGCCGTCTCGCTCTTGTCGAGGCCCGAGGACGGCTCGTCGAGGAGGAGCAGCCGGAAGCGGCCGGCCAGGGCCCGGGCGAGTTCCACCAGGCGGCGCTGGCCGGTGGAGAGGTTGCCGGCGCCGTGGCCGGCCAGGTGCTCGATGCCGCAGGTCCGCAAGGCCCAGGCGGCGAGGTCGGCGGTCTCTTCCTGCTCGGCCCGGGTGGACAGCGCGAGCCGCCAGGGCGAGGCGCCGGCCAGGCGGGCCGCCCGTCCCAGCGCCACGTTCTCGGCCACGGTGAGGGAGTCGTAGATCTCCATCTTCTGAAAGGTGCGGCCCAGACCGAGGCGGGCCCGGGCGGGCGTCGATGCCCGGGTGATGTCGACGCCGGCGAAGTGGATCCGGCCCGACGCGATCGGTGCGAGCCCGCAACAGGCGTTGAAGGTGGTTGACTTCCCGGCGCCATTCGGTCCGATCAGTCCGGTGATCCGTCCGACGGGGGCCGAGAAGCTCACATCGGCCACCGCCTGGATCCCGCCGAAGCGGACCGACAGGCCGTCGACCTCGAGGCCGCGCTGCTCGTCGGGGACTGCGGGGTGGTCAACCACGGTGGAGTGCCTCCTCCGCTCGGGCCCTGATCGGACCCACGAAACCTCCGGCCGACATCCGCTCCCGGACCCGGCCCGACCCTGCCACCCGGTACCCCGTCCGTTCGGTCGCCGTTCTCAACGCCGCCTGCAGGTCGAAACGGCCGCTGGAGCTGATCGCCGCGATCAGGGCCACGATCCCGAAGTAGATCGTCTGGTGCTCAGCGAACCCGGCTCCGAGGTAGGCCGGGGCCACCGAGAGCAGGAAGGCAGCGGTCAGCGCCCCGCGGATCGGGGCCCGTCCGGCGATGACCAACACGGTCAACCAGATCAGCGATTCAAAGGGCCCGAACCCGGCGATCGCCTGAACCGCCGTCGTGCCGGCCCCGATGAGACCGCCGCCGATCCCGGCCAGGAAGGCCGACAGGCAGAACACGAACACCCGCAGCAGGTTGGTCGACGTGCCGTGGGTGGCCAGAGCGGTGGGGGAGTCGGCCAGCGCCCGCAGCAGCAGGCCCAACCGGCTGCGCTGCAACGCCACCACCAGAGCCCCGGCCCCGGCCGCCACCACCAGTGCGACGTAATAGAAGGCCGTGTCGCTTCGGGGATCGATGCCGGGGAACTCGGGGCGGGGGACGGTACGGAAACCCCCGCCGCCGAACATGAGCCCGGTGGAGTAGGCCACCCGTTGCATCAGGATCCCGAACCCGAAGGTAGCCAGGGCGAGATAGACGCCACTCAGGCGGATGGCCGGGATGGCCACGGCGGCGCCCACGGGTACGGCGGCCAGACCCGCTCCCAGCAGGGCCACCGGCCAGGGGAGCCCGGCACCGCCGGCCAGGTGGCTCAGCGCCACCGCCCCGACCGCGGCGAAGGCGGCGTGGCACAGCGAGACCTGCTTCGACAGCGAGACGAGCAGGCCGAGAGAAAGGAACACGACCACCATGCCCATCGCCGCGACATAGACGGGCAACCGGTTGCCGGCGACAGTGGGCGCCACCACCAGGGCCACCGCCACCACGGCGTAACCGGCCCACCGGAGCGGGACCGGGAGCGGTTCCCCTCGGGTGACCACCGGGCTGCGCACGGTGCGCTCGGCGAAGAACCGGCCGGGCCGGGCCACGAGAAGCACCGCGAACAGCACGATGAACGGGAAGCTGGCCGGCAGGCCGCGGAGGACCTCGGAATCGGTGAGATACCGCTGGGCCAACGCCCCGCCGATGCCGACCACGAGCCCACCGGCGTAGGTCAGCGGCAGGCTGGAGAAACGGCCGATGGCCGCGGCGCCGAAGGCCTGCACCACCAGCAGCGTCAGCAGGAACGGGTCGAGACCCAACGTCGGAGCGATGAGGATGCCGGAGCCGACGGCCACACCCGACCCGACCATCCACGCCAGCCGCCGGATCCGATCGGGGCTCGTGCCGAAGTAGGCCAGCAGCGTGGGGTTGTCGACCACCGCCCGCATGGCCATGCCGGACCGGGTCCGCCCGAGGAGGATCGACAGCCCGGCGGCCACGACGGCGGCGGTGAGAGCGACCAGGATCTGATCGAGGCCGACCCCGACGCCGGCGATGTGAACCGTATCGGTGGGCAGGAACGCCGGTGACTGTTTGGTGGCCGACCCGTAGGCGGCGGCGAGCACTCCCTGGATCAGCAGCAGAAGCCCGACGGTGGCGACGATCCGCATGGCCGGCGCGACCTCGGCCAGGGCCCGGCCCAGCCGCTCCAGCGCCAGACCGGCGAGCACCGCTCCGGCTCCGATACACAGCAGCGCCGCCAGCGGCCACGGCCAGCCATGGCTGTGGTGCAGATCCCAGAACAGGTAGGCACCGACCGCCGCCACCGCGCCGTGGGCGAAGTTGAACACGCCCGACGTACGGAAGGTCAGGACGAGACCCATGCCCGCCACCCCGTAGATGGAACCGGCGGCCAGGCCGCTGACGACGAAGGGCAGCAGGTCTCTCACCGTTGGCCGCCTTCAGCACCGAACAGGGTGAGCTTGGCCCGGCCGACGGCCCGCCGGCCCGAGAGCAGCCAGGACACGTTGCCGGCGCCGGCGACGACGAGCCCGATGACCGTCAGGTTCGCGGCGGGGAACTGGTCGGCGACCAGCGTCCGGTCGCTGGCCCAGAGCCAGCCGCCGACGATCAGACCGAGCCCGATCAGGTTGAGCACGGCGACGGTCACGAGGTCGCGCCGGCCCCACGGTGCGCCTTGCCCGAGGCTCACGACCGGAACTGACCGCTCCCGACCGGCGCCTGGGCGGTCGTGTAGTCGGCGGTCGCCGGCCGGTGGGCGTTTCCCGGGCGTTCGGGCCCGGCGTCGGAGGGTTCGGCGGTGGCCGCCATGCGCTGTTCGATGCGGCGGAGCTGGTGCCACTCGTCGCGCAGGTCGGCCGACAGCCACAGCGTGGCGCCGACGCCGAGCAGGAACAGGCCGCCGACTCCACCGGAGAGCAGGTAGGGGAGTTGGCGGGCGGCGAACACCTCGTCGCTGATCCCGGCCCACCCGATGACGAGGGCCAGTATCCCGGCCCCCACCACGGTCACGGCCAGGACGCGATCCCATTGGACCCGGAGCCAGCGCAGAACGATCACGGCTTCCTCACTCCCAACGATCGGATGAGTTCGACACCACCGGCCACGACCAGTCCGGCCGCCACCAGCACCAGATACAGCGATCCCCACGCCCATCCCGCTGATTCACTGACGACCGGAGTGAACGGTCGTGCCGCGGTCGGCTCCCGGTCGCCCGTCGTCGACCGGTTCGGCGTTGCGTCCCCGCCCGCCGCCGGGGCCGCACCTCCGCCGGCCGCGATGTCACCGTCCGGCGCCCATGGCGCGGACTCGGTCGTCCCGGCGCTTCCGGTCAACCCGCCGCCGGACGTCGCGACACCGTCGGGCGCCGGGGCCTCCGGCACCGGACCGGCCGGCTCGGAAGGCCCGACGGTGCTCTCGCCCGGCAGGGGCACGTCGGTGCCGGGGAGCGGCGTCGGCGCCGTTCCGAGCGCCGACGCCGAGCTGGCGCCGAGGACGTAGCGGATCGTGACCTGGCGCTGGATGAGCTCGGAGTACTGCGAGAAGGTGACCGACAGGCTCGGCGCCACCACGCCCGACTCCGTCGTCACCGCCCTGGTCACCGCCACCTGGATCCCCGCCCTGGCCAGCGCCTCGGCCAGCGGGTCGGTGCCGACCGGCGCCATGGCGCCGGCCACCACCAGCCCGTCGTCGTTGAGTTCGGCGGCCAGATCGCCCACCCGGACGGAGGCGGCCGACAACGACGAGGTGACCTCCGGCCGCCCGTCCGGCGCCCGGACGACCTTGGCCGTCGACACCAGACCCCGCACGGACAGCGGACCGACGACGAAGGCGTCGACGGCCGAACTGGCCATCGCCGTCAACGTGCCGTCGGACGCCCGGGTCGTCTCGGCCCGTGACACCGGATGGGTCACCAGTGCGTCACCTCCGGCACCACCCGACGCCGAGCCGATCGAGGAGTCGGCACCGCTGCGGGCGCTCAGCGAGATTCCCGGGGCCTCGTACTTCTGGTCGGGAACGGTGGGGTGGCTGGAGCGCACGTAGAGGGGATACGCCGGGGCGGCGGGGAGACCGGTGAAACCGGCCAGGAGCCCCGGCAGGCCGACGAAGGCGTCACCGGGATAGGGCAGGCTGGCGAAGGCAGAGCTCTGGCCGAGGGAGTCGAGCCGGGCCTGGGCGCTCGGACCGCCGCCGTCGATCGGGGTGTCGATGACGGCGAAGTTGGGAACGGTCCACGTGATCCGCACGCCGTCGCCCGCCGCCACCAGCTGATAGCCCTCCGCTCCGGCGCCGAGGGCGTTGGACCGGCGGGGCCCGGTGGTGATGGCGACGGCGGCGACAATCGCTCCCAGAACGACGAGCGTGGCGCCCCGCCTCATGTCCCTGCACCCCCCATGGACAAGATCGCCGAAGAATAGAACGCTTGGCTAATTCAATGCAAGGGTCGTCCTGGAAGAATTTGAACGCGCGGCCTATTCTTTGCGGCATGACGACGGATGGGAATTTCTCCGGGCAGACGCTGACGTTCACCGTCGAAGGCTCCGTGGGCGAGATCCGGCTCACCCGGCCCGAACTGATGAACCGGTTCGACGAGGACGTGCACCACGAGTTCCTCGAGGCGCTGCAGCGGGTGCAGGCGACACGGGACGTGCGGGCGGTGGTGCTCGGCTCGACCGGCGACGTGTTCTCGGCGGGCGGCGACTTCGACTTCATGCGCAAGGCCAACGAGGACCTGCCGTTCCTGCTCCACCACGAGCAGGTCGGCCGGAACCTGCTGCTGTCACTGGTCGATCTGCCGGTACCGGTCGTGTCGGCCGTTCAGGGGCCGGCCGTCGGGCTCGGGGCGACCATCGCCCTGGCCTGCGACTGCATCGTGGCCGCCCGCACGGCCCATCTGTCCGATCCCCACGTGCGGGTCGGCCTGGTGGCCGGCGACGGCGGGTGTCTCGTGTGGCCGCTGGCCGTCGGCCCCGCCCGAGCCAAGCGGTTCCTGCTCACCGGTGACCGGCTGAGCGCCGAAGAGGCGTACCAGTTCGGGCTCGTCACCGACCTCGTCGACACGGCCGACGAGGCCCTCCCCGCCGCCCGCGAGCTCGCCGTCAGGATGGCGGCGCTGCCCCCGCTGGCGGTGCAGGGCACGAAGATGGCCCTGCGCAACGTGATGCGGGCCCGGGCGGCGGAGGTCGTCGATCTCGCCTTCGCCTACGAGATCCGCTCGGCCGGTTCGGAGGATCTGCTCGAGGCTCTCGACGCCGCCCGGGAGCGGCGGCCCGGCGTCTACCGGGGCCGCTGACCGTGGCCCGCGCCAAGGCGGGCCCAGGTCGCCCCGCCGGTGTCGACGCCCAGGAGACGAGAGACCGCATCCTGAGAGAGGCCCGGGCCTGTTTCGCCACCTACGGCTACGAGGGCACGAGCACCCGGATGATCGCCGAGCGGGCCGGGCTGGCCACCGCCGCCCTCTACCACCACTTCGGCAAGAAGTCCGATCTCATGCTGGCCGTCCACCGGGCCACCAACGATGCCACCTACGGGCCGATGCGGGCGGCGGTCGACGCCGCCACCACGTTCGCCGGCAAGACCGAAGCACTGTTGAACAGCATCCATCAGTCCCTTCGCCGTGACCCGGATCAGAGCGTGTTCGCCTGGGTCGCCCGCGACGAGGCCCGCCGCCACGAGGAACTGCGGGAGATCTGCGACGACAAGGAGTTCGAGGAACTCTTCGCCGAGATCATCCAGTTCGGGGTGAAGACCGGCGACATCGCCTCGAGCGACGCCGTGCAGGCCCGGGGAGCACTGGCGGCCATGGCCTTCGGGCTCGGGATGCTCGGTCCCGACATGTCGGTGCAGGCCCACGCCCTGGCCACCCGGGGCTGTATCCGGGCCCTGACCGGGGACCTGCTGCGGAATCGTGTGAGTGAACCCCAAGGAGCGCGATGACCGAGTGGAAGCCGTCGGGCCGCCTGACCTTCGGCGGGCTGCTCGACCAGCAGGCCGAGACGTTCGGAGACAAGCCCTTTCTCTGGGTCGACGACCGGTGCATCACGTTCGCCGATGCCCGCCGCCGGGCCATCGCCGCCGCCAACTCGTTGCTGGCGCTCGGACTCGAGCCGGGCGACACGCTGGCGCTGTTCGCCGGGACGTGCGCCGAGTGGGTGGACTGCTGGTTCGGGGCGGCCCAGATCGGCGTCCGCACGGTGCCGCTGAACCTGGCCTACAAGGGTGAGTTCCTCCGCAACCTCCTGGTGGAGACCGAATGCAAGGTCGTCCTGACGGACCAGACGTTCCTGCCGGTGGTCAGCGCCGCGGCCGGCGAAGTGCCCGGGCTGCGCATCGTCACGGCCGACCAGCTGGGCGAAGGCTCCGGTGAACGGCTCCTGGGAGGCCGGCCCTTCGCCTGGAACGACCCGGCCACGGTCGTGTACACGTCGGGGACGACCGGGCCGTCGAAGGGTGCGCTGCTGACCCAGCACTACCTCTGCACCTGCGCCTCCGTCCTCAACCACCGCTACGGCACCACGGCCGACGACGTCATGTACGCCGCGGTGCCGCTGTTCCACTTCAGCGGTTCGATGTTCGTCGTGCTCGGTTCGCTCACGTCGGGCCGGTCCAGCGCCCTCGACTCCGCCTTCCATCCCACGACGTGCTGGGACCGGGTCCGGCAGTACAACGCCACGCAGTTCTTCGGTGTCGGGGCGATGATCGCCATGCTCTGGAACCTCCCGCCGTCGCCCGACGACGCCAAGCTGCCGTTCCGGCTCATGATCGGCGCGCCGATCCCGGCCGAGCTCCACCGGCCGCTGGAGGAGCGCTACGACTGCAAGGTGGTGGCCGGTTACGCCCTGAGCGAAGCCACGCCCATCGCCACGCACGACATCACGGAGCCCACGGTCCCGGGGACGGTCGGGCGGCCGGTCCCGCTGTTCGACGTCCGCCTCGTCGACGACGACGATGAGGAGGTCCCGACCGGCGCAGTGGGGGAGATCGCCGTCCGGCCCCGCTATCCCCACGTGATGTTCGAGGGCTACCTCAACCGGCCGGCCGACACGCTGGCCCAGTTCAAGAACCTGTGGTTCCACACCGGCGACCTCGGCCGCTTCGACGAGAACGGCCTGCTGTCGTGGGTCGACCGCAAGAAGGACGCCATCCGCCGCCGGGGCGAGAACATCTCGTCGTTCGAAGTCGAGATGGCCGTGCTGCGCCACCCGGCGGTGCTCGAGTGCGCCGCCCACGGCGTGCCCAGCGACCTCATGGAGGAGGACGTGAAGATCTGCGTCGTCCTCCGACCGGGCGCGGAAGCGAAGCCGGCCGAACTGGTGGAGCACTGCGCGGAGCAGCTGCCGCGCTTCGCCGTTCCCCGCTACGTCGAATTCGTGGCCGAGCTGCCCAAGAACCAGGTCGGGCGGGTCCTCAAGCACCAGCTGAGGGCGCAGCCGCTCAACGACGCGACGTGGGACCGGGAGACGCCGGCCTAGAGGTTCTGGAGCAGCACGACCAGGCCCATGCCGACGACCAGCGTCGCCAGCACGTTCTTGGTCCGCCAGGCCACCAGGGCGGCGGCGATTCCGGCCACGAACCGGGGATGGGTCAGGTCGAGGTCGCCCTCCGGGCGCACCAGGGCGGGGAGGACGATCGAGGCCAGCGCCGCCGGAGGAATCTGACGGAGAAGGCGCTGGGCCCAGGGCGGGACGGTGACGAGCCGGTCGGCGGCGGCGATGAACGACGCCCGCATGGCGAAGGTGCCGATGCCGGCCAGGAGGATCGTGGCCCAGGTCGAGGTCACCGGGCGCTCCGCTCGACGGCCAGCTCGACCAGCGCGCCGCCGGCGATGCCGGTGACGGCGCCGATGATGATGGAGGCGTGGCCGGCGCCCCACTCGGCGGCCAGTACCGCACCGAGGCCGCCGCCGAGGGCGGCCACCGCCGCCGGCCGGCGGTTGATCGCCGGGACGAGCAGCACCAGGAAGACGAGGGGGACGGCGAAGCTCAGCGGCAGGCTGTCGGGGACGGCCGGCCCGATGATGGCCCCGACCAGCGTCGTCGCCTGCCACGACGTCCACAGCAACAGCCCGGCACCGAGCATGAACGGGATGCGGGCCTCGGGCGGGCTGACCGGATCGTCAGGGTCGGACCAGCGGGTGACGGCCACGGCGTAGACCTGGTCCACGAGGAGGTAGGACGCCAGCATCCGCCACCGGAGCCGGTCCTTGGTGAGATAGGGCGCCAGTGAGGCGCTGTAGAGCACCATCCGCAGGTTGATGGTGCAGGCGGCCAGGACCGCCACCAGGACCGTCCCGCCGTGGGTGAGGACGTCGATGGCGGCCAGTTGCGAGGCGCCGGCGAACACGATGGTCGAGAACGCGGCGGCCGCTTCGACGCCGAGCCCTCCGTCCGCCGGCGTGGCCCCCGCCACCAACCCGAACGGAATCACCCCGATGAGCTGCGGGGCGACGGCCTTGGCGCCGGCCCGCATCGCCCAGCCCCATGTGTCGGTGGAGTCCATACCCCATCTTGCCGGGCAGCCCCAGGCCCGGGGGAAATCGCCCCGACGGCCGCGACCAGGGCGCGGCGGTGGGCGGTTGTTGTCAGCGGCGGGGACGTCCGGGGCCGCCGCCCGGGGCGGTCGGCATCGTCGGCCGAGCCGGCCGGGGCCGCTCGAGCCGGAGCACGACGTGATCGGCGCCGGCCTTCCGGTGCTTCTCCTGCCATCCGGCGGCCATCAGGTGGGCCAATTCGGCGGCGGCGCTCTTGCGCAGGGACTGGGTCCCCGGGCTCTTGTAGTACAGGCGCACGACGGTCACTTCGGTGGGAACGGCCATCACCGGTCCTCCTCGACGATCGGTCTCGCGGCACGCTGGTGATGCCGGCACCGCGAGTGGGGAGCCGCGCGCGATGTCGCTCGTAGGGAGCGGACGCTACCGGCCGCTCCCTACCGAGCTGGTGCTAGTTGATGACGCGGACGTTCTGGGCCTGCGGGCCCTTGGGACCCGACGTGACCTCGAACTCGACCTTGTCGTTCTCCTGCAGGTTCCGGTAGCCGGTGCCGGAGATGGCGCTGAAGTGGACGAAGACATCGGGACCGGATTCCTGCGTGATGAACCCGAAGCCCTTGTCACCGTTGAACCACTTGACGGTGCCAATCGTCATGGACATTCCCTCCATTCCGGGCCTGATTCGAACCCGAAGGTTCGTGCGGCCGTGCGGCTTTTGTGCCGCTGAGGGAACTGCCCGCAACTGTGCTACGAATCTGCCCTCGCTGACCAGGCTAGCAGGCACCCCCGTCGGATGCGCCCCTTCCCGGCCGGCGAGATGCCTATCCGTCCTGCTGTTCGGGAAGCGCCGCCGGTACGGCACCACCGGCGCTCTCATACCGTCCGAGCGCGGCCTGGGCCCGGTCCCAGTCCTGGGCGCTGACCATGGGGTTGCGCAGCATCGTCGTCCGGAGGGCGGCGGCGAGCTCGTCGGCGATGGCCTGCCAGCCGGCTTCTTCTTCGGTCTTCACCGCTGATCTCATCGTGTTCTCCCCTGTCGCACCATGGCCGCCTAATCCTTGAGCAGCAGCGCCTCGAGGCGGGCCAGGGCCCGGAGCCGCTGCGCACCCGCCGACGTCTGTTCGAGTTCCGTGACCGCACCCGGAGATTCGTGGTGAGCGAGATCCAGGCACCCGAGGATCGTGTTGGTCGTCTCGCGGCTGTGCCCGGCGTCCGTGAGGAACTGCGCCACCCGGTCCGGGCCGCCCGCCCCGGCCGTGGCGGCCAGGGCCTGTTGGGCCAGCTCCCCGAGGGTCATCGTCGGGCAGCCGGGGACGGGCCGGTTCAGCACCGCGGCGCGGCGCTGGCGGCGCCGGCGGGCGACTTCGTCGCCTCCACCGTCCTCAGCGGAGAGGCCCTGCGGTTCCATGTTCGTCTCCCTTCTCGACGGGGGAGAAGAGGCGACAGGCCGCTCCGGCGGGCATCGCCGGAACCCGAGGCGTCCCTTCCAGGACGACTCCAGGGTACAGCGCCCTGCCGGCCCTCGAACCGGCCGCCGGTGCGTTATCGGCCCCGGGGGCTGTACCGTTGAACCATGAGCGGGAAGGGATCGGGAAAGATGGATGTCCGTACCGCCTGGAATACCTGGACGGAGAGCGGTTCGCCGAATGCCGCCGCCGAGTTCCTCGACCGGGTCGGGGCGTGGACGGAAGGGACGGCGGCGCAGCTCACCCGGGAAGCCCGACGCCTCTCGCCCTCGCCGATGTCGCGCGATGAGGTCGCCGACCGGCTCCGCCACCACCTGGGGGTGGTCGCCGGAGGCGAGCCCGTCACCTACGTCGAAGCGCTCGAACGGGCCCGGCGGGAGGTCATCGAGGAGCTCCGGGAACGCCGGTAGCCGGCCGTGACCGCCAGCGCCACGCCCACGGCGACGGCGGTGACCACGACGGCCAGGCCGGCGGCGTAGTTGCGGGGCAGCGAGGTCGGGTTGTTGAGGGCGTGGCCGTAGCCACGGATGAGGGGATAGGCGTAGAGGGCAGCCGTTGCGCTCATCAGCAGCGCCGCCTGCAGGGGTGAGCGCCACCGGGCCGGCACGCGGCGGGCGATGACGACTCCGACGACCAGGACGGCCGGAGCCAGGATCAGGTCGTGGGCCGCGAGGCCGGCGACGAAGAACCGCAGCAGCTGGCCGGGGCGCGTGTCGAGCCGGTGGAGGAAGACGCCCCGCACTCCCCAGGCGATGAGCGCCCAGCCGGCGCCGGCGGCGACCCAGAAGGCGGCGCCCCGGTGACGCACGATCCCGCCGGGGCCGTCGCCCGTCACGCCGCCGCCACTCACAGGACCACCACCCGGGTGACCCATTTGGTCTGGTTGACGCCGGGGCGGCCGGGGCCGATCAGCCGGACGGGATAGCCGTGGTCGGCCGAAAGCACCTTGCCGTCGAGATGGGTGGCCAGCAACGTGTCCCGGTCGGCGGCCTGACGGCGGTTGAGGTACGACACCCGGTAGGGGCTGTGCGCCTCGAGGGACTCGACCTGCACCGCCGCGCCCGGCGGTGCACCGGCCCGGCGGAGGAGCTCGGAGAGGGCGACACCCTTCCAGCGGGCGGAGTAGCTCCAGCCTTCGACGCAGGCGATGGGCAGCTCCGCTTCGGTGGTGGGCAGCGCCCGCACCTCGTCGAGCGTGAGCGACAGCGGAGCCCGGACCCGCCCGGTGATCTCCAGCCGGTAGGCGGGCGACGTCGCCGCGCCGAGGACACCGGCGTTGGCCGCGCTGCGGTTGACCGGCTGGTGCCGCGGGTCCCGGGGCGCCAGCAGGCCGAGCGGCGCCAGCGGCCGCACGGTCTGCCCGATGGTGACGGCGGTCAGCACTCCGCCGGCGCCGGCCACCGTGGCCAGGAAGCCTCGTCGTGTCAGCCCGGCGTGCGCTTCCTCTCCGGACGTGCCGAGCACCGGGTCGGCCTCGGCCAGGCGGGGACGGCGCGACGGCCGGCCCAGCCACCGGGGGGCCAGGGCCCGCCGGGCGACGGCCCACTTCGCTCCGACGTGAGCCACGATCCCGCCGACGGTGATCCAGGCCACCTGGTAGTGGGCGGCGGTGAAGGAGAACCGCCACGGATACCACTGGGCGATGTTGGCCACACCCGTCCAGACCATGAAGATCCCGCCGCCGACCAGGGCGAGGAGCCCCACCCGCTCCACGACGTCGCTCGGCCGCCGGACCGGCGGCACCGACAGCAGGCGGGGCCAGACGAGCCACAGCTTGGCCAGCAGGACCGGCACCGAGGCGATCCCGGCCGCGACGTGGAGGCCCTGCGTGACGCGGTACAGCCCGGCCGGGCGGGCGGGAACGGGGAACCAGCGGAGCGGGTGTTGATGGGCATGGGAGAACAGGCCGGTGACGAAGCAGATCGTGAACAGCACTCCGAGGGCCGCGCCGAGCCAGGCGGCCAGCCGCTCGTCCCGCAACGGGCTCTGATAGCGACCCTGGTGCAGCGGCCGGTCCGGATCCGTGCCGAACGTCGCCGCCGACCGGGCGACCGCCGCCACCATGCTCCGCAGCCGATCAGGCGGCCGCACGATCGCTGCTCCCGTCGCCGGCGATGAGATGGGCGAACCACCGCTGCTCGTCCTCGACGTGGACGACACGCCGCACCCGGAGCCCGGCCGGGGCGGCGACACCGGCGAGGGCATCGACGCCCACGACGGCCCAGGGGAACCAGGGGCCGTGGGTCGCGCCGCGCTCCAGACGGGCGCGGTGGCGGGCGAACCCGACGCCGGGCGGTTCCACCTCGGCGACGATGGTGCCGGCGGGGGCGCACAGAGCCCGGCAGCGCTGCAGGAGGCGGACGGGATCGCCGCCGATGCCGATGTTGCCGTCGACGAGCAGGACGGTGCGCCACCGGCCCTGACCGGGAACGACGTCGAACACCGAACGCTGCAGGACGGGGGCGCCCCGCCGCCGGGCGATCTCGACCGCTCCCGGCGCCGGGTCGATGCCCAGCGCCACCGTTCCCCGCCGGGCGAGCCCGACGACGAGCCGCCCCGGTCCACACCCGACGTCGAGGACGGGGCCGCTCAGCAGGGCCAGCAGGGCCCGCTCGGCCGGGGTGGCCTCGTCATGCCAGCGATGGGCGTCGAGCGGAAGCGCCCGGCCGTCGTGGCTGCGCAACACGAGGCCGCTCATGACGCAACGTCGAGGGCCAGGAGCAGCGCGGCGGCGAGGCGGCCGGTGCGGGTGGAGGGCGCGGCGGCGGCGACGGCGGCCAGGTCGGCGGCGGTGTCGATGTCACGCCGGACGGGCCCGGCCACGACGTCGTAGCCGAGCTCCCGGAGCCGGCGTTCCTGAGCGGCACCGGTCCACGGCGTGCTCATCGGCACACCGCCGAACACGGCGCGGGGATCGTCGCCGGGCAGGCCGATGGCCCACCAGCCGCCGTCTTGCGCCGGAGCCAGCACGGCGCGGCGGCGTCCTCGACCGGCGGTGAGGAGCGCCAGCAGCTCGTCGAGTTCGGCGGCGGTGACCTGGGGTGTGTCCATCCCGATCTGCACGCCCGGGCCGCCGGCATCGGACCAGGCGTTGGCCAGCCGCTCCTCGAAGCCGTCGCCGCGCTGGACGATCACCTCGAAGCCGGGCGGGAGCCAGGGCCCGGGGGCGCCGTCGAGCGCCACGATCCTGCGCTGGGCGCCGCAGGCGGCGACGGCGGTGAGCGTGTCGGCCAGGGCGCTGGTGGCGACGGCGGCCGCCTGATCGGGAGTCAGCGGCGGGCACAGGCGGGTCTTCACCCGTCCCGGTCGGGGCGCCTTGGCCATGACGAGCACGTGGGCCGCGATCATCGCCGGCACCGTCATCGCAGCACCCGGCGCATGTCGCGGATGGCCCGGGCGGTGCCCCGGACCGTGCCGGTGACCTTGGAGCGCCCGGTGCGGCGGTGGTAGCGGACGGGGACTTCGGCCAGCCGCCAGTCGGCCTCCGCCGCCCGCAACACCATCTCCAGCGGCCAGCCGAAGCGGCGGTCGGCGATGCCGAGGTCGAGCAGCGCCGCCGCCCGGCCGGCCCGCATCGGACCGAGGTCGCGCCACCGTTGACCGGTGCGGCGTTGGAGCTCCCGGGCCAGTACGGCGTTGGCCAGGCGGGCGTGGGGCGGCCAGGCGCGCCGATCGGTCGGGCGGCGGGCGCCGAGAACCAGGTCGGCCGCCCCGGCCAGGACCGGCGCCGCCACCGTCGGGAGGTCGGCGGGGTCGAGGGATCCGTCGCCGTCCATGAAGCAGACGACACCGTCGGCCGGGGCGGCCGTCACGAGACCGGTGAAGCAGGCGGCACCGAAGCCCCGGTTCGGCTCGCGGACGACGGTGGCCCCGGCGGCGGCGGCGATCTCCGCCGATCCGTCGGTCGAGCCGTTGTCGACGACGATGGGCCGGAACCCGTTCGGCATGGCGGCGAGAAGCGCCGGCAGGGCGGCCGCCTCGTCGAGCACGGGGATGATGACGTCGGGCACAGCTCCGGTTGTAACCGGGAAGGCCTTACGACCATCTCCCGAAGTCCTCACAATTCCGTGAACTCCGCCGGCCGGAGCCTCCCGTCCTCGGAGCCGGTGGCGATGATGGGCGCCATGGTGGATGCTCCGAGCATGACCGCCCGGGTTCTGATCATCGAGGACGACCCCAACGTGGCCGAGGTCGTGGCCCGCTACCTCGAACGGGAGGGTTATGTCGTCGAGAGCGTCGCCGACGGCGCCGAGGGTCTGCGCCGGGCGCTCGACGACCCGCCCGAGCTCGTCGTCCTCGACCTGATGCTGCCGTCGTTGGGTGGGCTGGAGGTGTGCCGGCAGCTGCGGGCGTCGGCGCCGGTGCCGGTCATCATGCTGACCGCCCGGGGGGAGGAGACCGACCGCATCGCCGGCCTCGAGCTCGGGGCCGACGATTACGTCGCCAAGCCGTTCTCGCCCCGGGAGCTCACGGCCCGGGTGAAGGCCGTGCTGCGGCGGGCGACCGGCCCGGTGGTTGCCTCGGCGGACACGACGGTGCTGCGGGCCGGTGATCTCGAGATCGATCTCGTCGTCCACGAGGCCCGGCTCGGCGGCGAGCTCGTCGCCCTGACCGTGAAGGAGTTCGATCTGCTGGCCCACCTGATGCGCCATCCCCGCCGGGCCTTCCGGCGAGAGGAGCTGCTGGAGCAGGTGTGGGGCTTCGCGTACGGTGACACCTCGACCGTCACCGTTCACGTGCGCCGCCTCCGAGAGAAGATCGAAGCCGACCCGTCGGCGCCCCGCTACGTGTGCACGGTGTGGGGCGTCGGCTACCGGTTCGAGCCATGAACCGCCGGCCGCTCCTGGTCCCGGCCGGCATCGGGCTGGCCGGGCTCGTCATCGCCGCGCTGGCGGCGGCGGCGGGTGGCATTCCGGCCGGTGACGCCCTCCACCTCCTCCTGTACTCCGTGGTGGGCGCGGCGTTGGCCGGCGCGGTGGCGGGCGGTCTGCTGGTGCTGCTGCGCCGCTCCCGGATCGGCATCCAGGCGGCGGTGGCCGCCCTCGCTCCGGTACTGGCCGTGGCCATCGGCGTGGCCTGGGCGGCGTCGTCGATGTTCATCATGAGCAAGGACCTGGCGATCCTGTGGGTCGTGCTCGCCGGCGCGGGCACCGTGTCGGTGCTGGTAGCCCTCGGTCTCGACCGGCGGGTATCGGCCGCCACCCGGTCGGTGGAGGAGATGGCCCGGCGGCTGGCCGAGACCGGCCCGGGCAGCGCACTGCGTCCGGGACGGGCGGGGCGGGGGGAACCGGAACAGCTGGCCCGGCTGGCCGCCCAACTGGAGGAGACCTCGGCCCGGCTGGCCGAGGCCCAGGAGCAGACGGCGGCCGTCGAGCGGAGCCGCCGGGAGCTGGTCGCCTGGGTGTCCCACGACCTGCGCACGCCGCTGGCCGGGATCCGGGCCATGGTCGAAGCGCTCGAGGACGGTGTCGTAACCGAACCGGCCACCGTGGCCCGCTACTACGCCACGATGCGGCGCGAGACCGACCGGCTCGCCGGTCTCGTCAACGACTTGTTCGAGCTGTCCCGCATCCAGTCCGGATCGCTGGCCCTCGACCTCGAGCAGGTCCCGCTCGACGAGCTGGTCGGCGACGCGCTGGCGGCGGCGGCCGTCAGCGCCGCGGCCAAGAACATCGACCTGCGGGGCGAGGTCTCGGAACCGTCGCCGCTGGTGGAGCTGTCGACGCCGGAGATGACCCGCGTCGTGCGGAACCTGCTCGACAACGCCATCCGCCACACCCCGCCGGGTGGGGTGGTGGTGATCACCGCCGGGCTCGACGAGACGGGGACGTCGGTCGAGGTGTCGGTGCAGGACGCCTGCGGCGGCATCCCCGACCACGAGCTCGATCTGGTCTTCGACATGGCCTACCGGGGTGACGCGGCCCGCACGCCGGGCGAGGCGGGCGGCGGCGGCCTCGGTCTGGCGGTGGCCCGCGGTCTCGTGGAAGCGCACCACGGCCAGATCCGCGTCCGCAACGCCGAAGGCGGCTGCTGCTTCACCGTGACCCTGCCGCTGCGGCGATCGTGAAGGTTCTCGTCACCGGCGGCGCGGGGTTCATCGGCGGGCACGTCGTCGAACTCCTCCTCGACGGCGGTGCCGACGTACGCGTCCTCGACTCCCTCGAGCCGTCCGTCCACGCTGTTTCGCCGGAGGTCGATCCCCGGGTCGACCTGCGGGTGGCGTCGGTGGCCGACCCCGAGGCGGTGGCGCAGGCGGTGGCGGGGGTCGACGCCGTGTGTCATCAGGCGGCCAAGGTCGGCCTCGGTGTCGACTTCGGTGATGTCGCCGGCTACGTGACGGCCAACGACGGAGGGACCGCCGTACTGCTGGAGGCGTTGTGGCGCAACGGGTTCTCCGGCCGCTTCGTGCTGGCCAGCAGCATGGTCGTCTACGGCGAGGGCCTGGCCCGCTGCGCGGTGCACGGTTTCGTGGCGCCGGCACCCCGGATCGATGCCGACCTGGCCGCCGGCTCCTGGGAGCCCCGCTGCCCGGTCGGGGTGGGCACCACCGCCGACTGTGACCAGCGGGTGGTGTGGGTGCCGGTCGACGAGTCGGCCCCGGCCGATCCCCGCAACGTGTATGCCGCCACCAAGCTGCACCAGGAGCATCTCTGCCGGCTGTGGGGCCGGTCCGCCGGGGCGACCGTGGTGGCCTTGCGCTACCACAACGTCTACGGGCCCCGGATGCCGCGGGACACGCCCTATGCCGGGGTGGCGTCGATCTTCCGGAGTGCCCTGGCCGCCGGTCGTCCGGCGGTGGTGTTCGAGGACGGCGGCCAGACCCGTGATTTCGTCCACGTGCGGGACGTCGCCCGGGCCAACGTGCTCGCCCTCACCGCCGACGTGCCGTCCGGTGCCTACAACGTGGCCAGCGGTACGCCGCACACGGTGCTCGACATGGCGCAGGCCCTGACCGACGCCTTCGGCGACGGAGGCGACGGAGCACCGCCACCCGAGGTGCGCGGCGGCTGGCGACCCGGCGATGTCCGCCACATCGTGGCCTCGCCCCGCCGGGCGGCCGAGGTCCTCGGGTTCACGGCCGAGATCAGTTTCGAACGCGGCATGGCCGAGTTCGCCCGGGCCCCTCAGCGGGCGTCGGTGGTGATGTGACGATCGCCGCCGAACCGCTCGCCGCCCGTGACGCGGAACTGACCGGTCACGGCGGGCGTGCGTCGCTTGTCGTCTTCGCCGTCTCCGTGACGATCGGAGCGATCCTGTCGCAGCACGTCGCCCGAGGCGAGGCGCTGCTGGCGGCGCGCTGGTGGCTCCTCGCCCGGCTCGGACTTTGGACGCTGGCCTGGCTCGTCGCTCTGGCGGCGGTCCTGCGGCTGCCCCGGCGCATCGCCGTTCCGCTGATCTTCGTGGCGGCATTGGCCGTCCGACTCGGTGCGATCGCCGGGCCGCCGCTCACCTCCGATGATCTGTTCCGCTATTCGTGGGACGGACGGGTTCAGGCGGCGGGGATCAACCCCTACGAACACACGCCGGGTGCCACCGAACTGGCGCCGCTGCGGGAGCCGTGGCTGTGGCCCGAGGAGCGGCCCTGCCCGCTGGCCTACCGGCCTGAAGGCTGCACCCGGATCAACCGGTCGTCGGTGCCGACGATCTACCCGCCGGCGGCCGAGGCGTGGTTCGCCGGGGTCTACCGGCTGACCGGGATCGAGGCCCGCCACAAGCCGTGGCAGGTGGCCGGCCTGCTCACCGACGTGGCGACGGTGGCGCTGCTGGTCAGCGCTCTGCGGCGGCGGGGGCGGGATCCCCGCTGGGCGGCGCTCTACGCCCTCTGTCCCGCCCCGGTGCTGGAGATCGTCAACAACGGCCATGTCGACGGACTGGCCATCCTGCTGTCGGTGGCGGCCCTCACCGTCGCCTCGCCGCCCGCCGACCGGCCCGGGCGGTGGTCGCTCCCGCAGCGCGAGCTGGCGGCCGGCGTCCTCGTCGGAGTGGCCATCCTGGTGAAGCTCTTTCCCGCTCTGCTCGTCCTCGCCATCGCCGCCGCGTCGCCGGACCGGCGGAGCCGAGCGCTGCTGCGCACGGGCGGGGCGGCGATGGCAGTCTGCGTCGCCGGCTACCTCCCGCACGTCCTGGCGGTGGGCGGCAAGGTGATCGGCTTCCTGCCCGGATACCTGCGGGAGGAGGACTACGACGGCGCCGGCCGTTACCTGGTGGCCGCAGCGCTCCGGATTCCCGGCCCGCTGGCCGGTCCGCTCTCGGCGCTGACCGTGATGGCCGCCGCCGCCTGGGTGTGGATACGGCGGCCTGCGGCGGCGGTCGGTGCCGCTGTCCTGATGGGGACGTTGCTCCTGGCGGTGTCGCCCGTCCAGCCCTGGTACGCCGTCACGCTGCTGGCCTTCGCCACGCTGGCGACCCAGCCGCGCTGGGTGGCTGTCGTCGCCGCCGGGTACCCCTACTTCTTCGCCGTGATCCTGCTCCACCCTGACCGGGCCGGCATCGGCCAACTCGCCTACGGCTTCGCCGCCATCGCTCTAACGCTTCCGTCCTTGGCGATGACGGCCCGCCCGTACGTCACGACGGGTGGGACCTCACCGGCCGCCTGACCTGACCCGAACGGCCGTACGCAACCGACTCCGCTGACCGAAGTCGTCCGTTTTGGCGGGTTCCGAGGGGGTACGCGTTTACGTGACCCCACGGGGTTACCTGCAAGAGGATGGCACGAAACAAACAAGGAGCCTGCTATGCGACGCCCGATTGAGATCGTTGTCGCCGCAGCCGCAGTTTTTGGTCTCGCGGCTGGCGGCATCAGCCAGCTCGGTAATCCTTCGTCTTCGGCGGCCGGAGAGTCGGTCGTTGTCGCCCATGACCAGTCCCGCGGCGACGAGCAGCGTGACTCGGACATGAACAGGGAGTCGAACGAGGACGAGTACGACTCCAGCGAGTTCCAGGGTGACAACGAGTCGAGCAACACCAACGACGAGACGGTGGCAGACGTCGACGCCGCCAACATCCCCGACGAGAACTGACGCTGGTGCCGTTCCTTTTGCCGGCAGGGCGATCTGGCATGTCTCGTGCCTGACCCTGCGCGGCGCAGCACGACAAGAGGATGGCTTGAGAGGAGCATGAGTTATGACACGACTTCACAGGATCATCGGAACCGCGGCCACCGCCTTGGTGCTCGCGCTGGCAGGAGTCAGCCAGGTCCAGGCGACTTCGCCTGACCAGGGCGCAACCCTGGCTCACGACACGACCGAGGGCCACGGTCAGTCCCGAGGCGACGAGGACACCTCCCGCGATGCCCAGAAGGACGAGCAGGAGGACTCCTACGACAAGGGCGAGTACGAAGGTGACAACGAGTCGAGCAACAAGAACGACGAAACGTTGATCGACGCCGATGCCCTGAACACGCCCGACGAATGACTGAAGCCATAGCCCACGCATGATGTACGGGATGGGGCCCTACCTCCCCAGGGTCCCATCCTGTAGGGCTTGTTCACCGTTGGTCTCCCGATGTCTTTGAAAGGAACTGCAATGCCGAGGCCATCGCGGGACGCTCTCCTCTATTCAAACCGGGTGACCCGCCGTGAAATCTGCAAGCTGGGTGCGCTGTGCGGCGGGATCGGAGCGGCCATGTCCGCCGGTCTGGGCAGGCCGGCGTCCGCCTACCGGGTACCGCAGTACCCCATGGCACCAAAGCCGCCCGCGCAGGCAAAAGCGGAACTCCTGCGTTTTGAATGCTTTGCCGACTCCGTCGACTTCGAGCTGGTGGGACATGAGTTGTTCACCACCCCCTTCCGAGGCTTTCTGACCTGCGAGCCCACCGCGGTTGATCCCATGGAGGGTTGGAGATTGCAGGTGCGGGACTTCTACACGTCAGCCAACGGACGGCAGATGGGACGAGTCCGAATGATCGAAGATGACGAGCGCCAGGTGCCGGCGAGCACGCTGGAGCCGCACAGTCCTCCGGCGCCGTTTCCCGCCCGCAACCGGTACCACCTGCACCTTCTGGCCAAGTTTCCGCATCTGGCCCCTCGCCGCCTACTTCGGAGCAGCGGCGTCTTCACGCTCGTCGCCGACGTGGAGAAGTACCCCCCCGACGAGCAGCGCTACGAGCTCCAGGAGCCGGTGGCCTTCGAAGACGAGGATGATCCTGGTCACCCGGTGATCCGGATCCTCAACTTCCCGGTGTGGATGAAACACTCGAGATCAACTCCCGGCGAGTGACCACCGGCGCCTCGGCGGAGACCGCCCCACTGCAGGTCAACGTCCGCCGTGCCCGTCAGCGGCGCCGGATCACGCGCAAGGCAAACCACCCGAGGGCCATTGCAGTACCCATCGCGCTCGGACTCCGGGCGACGCTGAGCGCAGTGCTGGTGGTCTGGCCCGCCTTCGCCGTCCCGCTGCCGCTCGACATGATCGCCCCAGGCCCGGCGCCGACGGTCACCGAGTCGGTGAAGGTGGAGGGGAGCAGCTTCGGCTCGAGCGGGACCATCCTCGTCCCCACCGTCAGGCTCTTCGACCGTACGACGGTGATCTCCGCCATCCGGGGCTGGCGCTCGCCGGTCGTCTCGGTCAAGTCCGACGAGGAGCAGAACCCGGACGACAAGTCTCCTGAGCAGCTGCGCCGGGACAGGGCGACGGCCATGCACTCCAGCAAGCAGGCGGCGATCGTCGCTGCTCTGCGACAGCTGGGGTACCCCCTTGAGCCCGACGGTGCCCTCGTCGCCCACGTGAACACCACCGCGTCGCAGTCGGCCGGCCCGTCACTGCAATCCGGCGACGTGATCGTGGCCGTCGACGGCATTCCCGTCTCGACACCGGGGGAGGCTCGTGACCGGATCAGCAACCAGATTCGGGAACGAAAGACCGTCGGGGTCACTGCACGGCGAAGCGGCGCGCTTCACGAAGTTCGGTTGGGCATGGACAAGGACCGGACCAACACGAAGCATGATCCGGCGGTACGCCTCCTCCCCAGCTTCCGAGTGCCGGTCGCGGTCAACATCGAATCTCAGCACATCGGCGGGGCCTCGGCCGGCCTCGGCTTCGCCCTGGCGGCTGTCGAACTGCTCGGCCCCGACGACATGACCACCGGCCGCCGGATCGCGGCGACGGGCACAATCGACTTCGACGGAGACATCGGGGCCGTCGGAGGGATACCGCAGAAGGTCGAGGCCGCCCGGGTGATGGGAGCCAAGCTGCTCCTCGTACCGAAGCGCCAGGTCGACGAAGCGGTCCGAGTCGCCAGGCGATCACGACCCGACGAAAGGATCCAGGTGAAGGGCGTCTCAACGCTGTCGGAGGCCGTACGGCTCCTCGCCCCGGGAGCTTCGAACGCCGCCGCGACGCATCCCGAGGTCGCCCCCCACGCTTCCGCCGTCGACAGTGCACGGGATGTCGCGGCTGGGTCGGGAGCCCCGATGCCCGGTGGAGGGATCACCAGCACAACCGGTCGGGGCCATGGCGGCCGATCACGGCCAGCCGCCGGCGGGCCGGGCCCCTCGGCGCCCGCCTCAACACCGGCGACCCGTCCATCGGCGCCGCTCTTCTCGGCGACCGGACACGTCATGGTGCCCGCCGCGGCGGTGGGGTACAGCGTCACCCGGCAGGAGTTCCGTCATCGCTGCCGGGTCCCCGCTTCGCAGGGTATCGACGCCTGGGTCGTCGAGCTTCCCGCTCTGGACCGGGACCGACCGCCTTCCATCACCGTGACCGCCCGACCCAGGATCGATGCACCCGGCGTGGCGGTCGACTTCTACTCCAGCCAGTGCCAGCTGCTGAGCGAAGCCGTAGCGGACGGGCGTCTGACCCAGCCCCTACCCGGAGGGGCCCGGTACATGGTGGTGACACCGCATTCCGGCACGGATACGAGCATTGATGTCGTGATCAGCCCGGGAGATTAGAGGTTCAAACCTGCCGCTCCCCGCACCAAAGCGAAGGATGACGAGTTGTTCCATTTTAGGGACCTTTGACCGGGTACGCGTTAGACGTGACCCACCGGGTCACTTTTTTACGAGGATGGCTAATCCAAAGGAGCCTGCGAAATGAGACGTGCGAATCAGACGTTTGCCGCCGCAGCCGCAGTTTTCGGTCTGGCGCTGGGCGGAGTGAGCCAAACGATCGATAATCCCTCGTCTTCGGATGCGGAAGAGTCGACGGTTCTCGCCGCCCACGAACAGTCGCGAGGCGACGAGCAGCGGGACTCGGACAGCCAGAAGGACTCGAACGAGGACCAGTACGACAAGGGCGAGTACCAGGGTGACAACGAGTCGAGCAACACCGACGACGAGACGCTGGTGGACGCCGACGCCGTGAACATCCCCGACGAGAACCCGGGCGAGAAGTCCGACGAGAAGTCGAGCGGCTAGAGCGCTCGGGCGTCGACGACCGGTTCCTTGATCCTGTCGGTGTCCTCATGGGCGTCCCATCCGCCGTTGCCTTGCGTCATGAGGACCGACCGGACCTGAGCGGGAGGAGCGCCCGGATGGCGGCTGAGGTAGAGCGCGGCGGCCCCGGTCACGTGAGGAGCGGAGAAGGAGGTGCCACTGCGAAGGCCGTAGCCCTTCGGGATCTCCCTGGCGGGAAGGCCGGGTCCGTCGATCCGGACCAGCTCGGTGCTGGGGAGGTCACTGCTGGGCAGGTCGGTGTCGGGGACGGGAAGGATCGGTCCCGCAACCGGCTCGGTGCTGAGCACACACACCCCGGGAGCGATGAGATCGACGTCCCGGCCGGTGTTGGAGAAGTCAGCCAGGGTGTCATCGACATCGTCCTGGCAGGCGGGCGCGCCGCCCACACTCCCGGGACGGCCGTCGGAGTCGGCGAGGGCCGAGACCGTGATCACTTCGTCGTAGGCAGCGGGGACGAACCGGGCGGCATTCTTGGACTCGTTTCCGGCCGACACGACGTAGGTCACACCGGCCCCCACCGAGCGACAGATGGCACGGTGCAGGAGGCTGTTGTTCACCGCTCCGCAGTGTCCGTCGTCGCGGCCGGGCGTGTTGAGGCTGAAGTTGACGACTTCGATGTCGTTGCGCGGATCGTCGTCCAGGCGCGTGGCGGTGACCCAATCGATGCCGCAGAGAACCTCCTTTGTCCCCGCCTTGCGGTCCTCGTCGAGGACCCGGACCGCCCAGAGGCGTACCCCGGGCGCCACGCCGACGACGCCCACTCCGTCGTCGAGGGCGCCGACGACACCGGAGATGTGGGTTCCATGCCCATTCGGGTCGCTGAAGTCGCGCCCGCCTTGGCAGTCCTTGCCGCCCGCGACGTTCAAATCGGGATGGTCGACATCAATGCCGGTATCGAGGACGGCTACATCGACGTCGACTCGGGGCGCATCGACACCATCGATGTCCGCCGTCGGCGAGAGATCGGCGTCGACCCGGTCGATCCCGAGCGGAATGTCCTTCCCCTGACCGCCGGGAAGCTGCTGCTCCTGACCGGCGGCATACGTGTCGCGGTCGGGCACGACCGCGACGACCCGGGGATCAGCCCTCAGTGCTTCGACGGCACGGTCGGGAACGTCCGCCGCGTACCCGACCAGCGCGCTCCGGTAGACGAAGCGGACTGTCAGGCCCAGCTTCTGGGCGTGGTCGGCGGCCACGAGAGGTACGGCGTCGGGCGCCGAGGACAGGACGACGATGTAAGAAGCAGTCGCCGTGCCGCCTGTCATCCGGGCGGCGGTCGGGCCGGCCGCCACGGTGAGCAGCCCGAGCGCCACAATGATCCCGGTGATGAAACGCGTCACGGAAGCGCGTCGGGACAAGGCGTCACCCCCCAAGTGAATCGTGCCGGTTTCTGGAAACCGGTTCCGCAGCCCGCTTCGGGCCGGACAGGATCGCGGTCCCTGGCCGTCCGGTCAAGAGCGCGCCCAAGGCGGGGACCCCTCGGCGAATCGTGCATTGTGCGACTAACTACGCGTTTGTCTGCGGGGAATCACCGGGTAGGCGTTGGCTTACGACAACTTCCCGGGGGCAAAAGAAGGACCCCGGCAAGTAGCCCTGCCGGGGTCTGCAGCAAGCGAGGATGGCTAGAGCCTGCTTGGTGCAATTTCCAGTTTACCCAATGAATCCCAGTACATGCATTACAGGGTAAGGATCGTGGGGGCGCTCCCCAATTAGGACGAGGGCAGGTCGAGCTGCCCGCTGATCCAGGCCGACTGCCAGGCCCGCTCGGCCACGAAGGCGGCCCGCCAGTCGTCGCGGCGGCCGCTCCGGGCCGAGGCGGCGTGGCCCGCGGCGCAGGCCGAGATGAACGGCGCGTGGCAGATGTGCTCGGTGGCGAAGTGGGCCGCATCGACCACGAGGCCGGCCGCGACGTGTTCGGCCGAGTCCGGCTCTAGCGTGGCGAGCGCGGCCCGGGCGGCAGCGCGGATGTCATCCACCCGGTCGCTGTTGCCCAGCGGCGCCATTTCCCGATGGCCACCTCCGACGGCCAGGGCCGCGTCCCGGGCCCTGACGATGGTGGCCTCGGCGAACTCGGCCATGACCCCGCCCGACCAGTCGTCGATGCACCGCCGCAACCGGCCGCGACGGGCGGCGATCTTGCGGCCCGCCTCGATGACGTCGCCGTCCAGCTCGATCTCCCACAAATCCTCGTTGACCCACCAGGCGAGGTCGGCGGGCCGGCAACCGTGCACCCCTTCCCGGCAGATCGCCACGCCGGCGGCCTCGATCCAGGTGCCGGGCGGCTGAGCTGTCCACCGGAATCCCGAGAAGACACCCCGGCCCTGGCCGTCGAGGAACTTGTAGGCGATCACGGGCCGAAGCGTAACGAACGCTGCCGACAGCAGGACAGGGAGGCACATCGCAGGAGAGGAGAGGGCGATGACGGAGGTCTCCTTCGACGGTCTGCTCATCGTGGCCGTCATCGCCGTGGCCGCCCCGCTGGCGGTGGCGACGGTCCCCGGTCTGCGGCGGATTCCGGCCGTCGTGGTCGAGATCCTGGCCGGCATCGCTGTCGGCCCGGCCGGGTTCGGGTGGGTCGAGCCCGACACGGCCATTTCGGTGCTGGGCCTCGTCGGGTTGGCCTTCCTGCTGTTCCTGGCCGGTCTGGAGCTCGACCTGATGCGGCTCCGGGGCCCGGTGCTGCGCTCGGCGGGCGGCGGCTACCTCCTCACCTTGGCCCTCGGCCTGGTCGTCGGGGCGGTGGCCGGCGCGGCCGACGTCGTGCGCTCCCCGCTGCTGCTGGCGGTGACACTGTCGGCCACGTCGCTCGGACTGGTCGTCCCTGTCCTCAAGGACTCCGGCGTGACGGACAGCGACGTCGGGCGGCTGACGATCGCCGGAGCCACGGTGGCGGACTTCGCCGCCATCGTCCTCCTGTCGCTGTTCTTCTCCACCGGCGGTTCCGACGGACCCGCCGCCAGCCTCGTCCTGCTCGGTCTGCTGGCACTGCTCGGCGCGGCGGTCGCCGCCGGTCTGTCCCGCCTCGGGACGACGACGGGCATGGAGGCCCTCCTCATCCGGCTACAGGACACCACCGCCGAGATCCGTGTCCGCTTCGCCGTGGTCCTCCTCGTCGGGTTCGTGACGCTCGCCTCCCACCTCGGCCTCGAGACGATTCTCGGCGCCTTCGTGGCCGGCACCGTCCTCAACATCGTCGACCGCGACTCGAGCTCCCATCCCCACTTCCGGCTCAAGCTCGAAGCGGTGGGCTACGGGTTCGTGATCCCGGTGTTCTTCGTGGCCACCGGGCTCCAGTTCGACCTCCGGGCGCTCCTCGGAAGCCCTTCGGCGCTGGCCCGGGTGCCGTTGTTCCTGCTCGCCTTCCTGCTGGTCCGCGGCGTCCCGGCCCTGCTCTACGCGCCGGTGGTCGGCCGCCGCCAGGCCATGGCCGCCGGACTGCTGCAGGCGACGACCCTCCCGTTCGTGGTGACCGCCACGGCCATCGGCGTGGCGCTCGACCTCCTGACACCGGTCACGGCGGCGGCGCTCGTCGCCGCCGGACTCGCCTCCGTCATCGTCTTTCCGCTGGTGGCGCTGGCCCTGCTCCGGGGCCCCTCGGATGTCGGGGCGCCGATCGGGGGGCGTCGGCGCCCGGTCGCGACGAACGCGACGAATTGATGACAGGCTATGCCGCCGGCATCGCCCGCTGAAGACGGAGGCTGGAGGAATGGACAAGGCCGCACTGCAGGCGCTCCAGGCGCCGCTCAAGGAGCAGTACCGGGACGCCCCTGAGAAGGCCCGCATCACGCTGTCGGCCGAAGGTCAGCTCGGGCAGGAGAACGTCAGCTGCTCGGTGGCCACCGGTCGGGCGATGGTAGAGGCCGGGCTGCACCCGGCGACCGGCGGAACCGGGATGCTGGCCTGCTCGGGGGACATGCTCCTGCAAGCGCTCGTGGCCTGTGCCGGGGTCACTCTTCGGGCGGTGGCCACCTCCCTGGAGATCCCCGTCCGCGGCGGGCGGCTCCGGGCCGAGGGCGACCTGGACTTCCGCGGAACGTTGGGGCTCGCCAAGGACGCCCCCGTCGGCTTCTCGGCCATTCGCCTGGCGATCGACCTCGACACCGACGCCACCGAGGAGCAACTCGCCACGCTCCTCCGGCTCACCGAGCGCTACTGCGTGGTGTACCAGACGCTGGCCGGCTCGCCGACCATCGACATGGCGCTGTCACCCGCCGTCGGGCCCTCCGCCGGCTGACGGGCGGGACGCCAGGAAGGCGGCGACGAGGCGGGCTCGCACGTCGTCGGGCGGTGGTTCGGCCCGCGCCGCGCCGGCGCCGTCATCGGCGTCAGCGAGGCTGGCGGCGACGGCGGTCGTGGCCCGCAGCTGGTCGAGGTAGGCGGTGCAGTCGGGGCAGATCGCCAGGTGCTCTTCGACGGCGGCCCGGGTGTCGTCATCGAGAGCACCCTCCATCCACTCGGTGACGATCTCCACCATCTCGATGCAGCGGATCTCTTCCTGAATCACGACGCCACCCCCGACGCCCCGGCCGACTCCAGGTATTCCTCCAGTCGGGCCCGCACCTTCGAGCGCGCCCGATGGAGTAATACCCGCTGGTTGACCTCGTTGATGCCGAGCACCTCGCAGGTCTCCTGGGCGGTGAAACTCCGCACGTCGCGCAGGATGATGACCGCCCGCTGCATGTCCGGCAGCCGGGCGATGGCGTCGTCGACCACCATTCTCGTTTCCGTTGACAGCAGTCGTTCCTCGGGGAGGCCGGCCCAGGACTGCGGCGGTGTCGACCAGTAGCCCGTCCACCGTGTGCCGGTCTGGAACCGGGACGGGTCAACCGCCGGTTCCTTCTCGTCGGTGTCGTCCAAGGCCGAGAACGGGACGCTGCGGTGTTCCCGCACACCCGTCGACTTGGCCCGGTTGATCAGGATCCGGAAGATCCAGGTCTTGAGGGACGACCGGCTCTCGAACCGGTCGATGCCGGCCATCACCGCCATCCATGTTTCCTGGACGACGTCTTCGGCCGCTTCCCGCGTGGCCACGTAGGACATCGCCAGCCGGAGCAGCGAGGAGTGGTAGCGGTCGATCAGCGACCCGAACGCATCGCCGTCACCGGATCGCAGCGCGGCGACGAGAGCGATCTCCTCCGCGGTGACCGGAGCGGCGATGGGGGCGTGGTCATCCGCCAGGTCGGGCGAGGTCACAACCCCGGCACGATAGCGGGCCGGGGGCGTCAGAGCCCGTAGGCCTCGAGCAGGCGCAACCACACTTCACTCATGGTGGGAAAGGACGGGACGGCGTGCCACAGCCGGTCGAGGGTCACCTCGCCGGCGATCGCCACCGTGGCCGAATGAAGCAACTCGGCGGTGGCCGGGCCGGTGAACGTGGCGCCGACGAGCACGCCGCGCTCCTCGTCCACCACCAGCCGGCTCGTGCCGGTGAACCCCCGGCCGGCGACGGCGGCGGCGGCGACGCCGCCGGTGGGGTAGTCGACGACCCTGACCTTCAGGTGGCGTTCAGTGGCCTGGGCGGCCGTGAGCCCGACGGCGCAGACCTGGGGGTCGGTGAACGTCACGCGGGGGACGACGTCGCGGCTGGACCGGTCGGTGACGGCCTTCCCGAGGATCACGTCACCGGCGATGCGGGCCTGGTACTTGCCCATGTGGGTCAGCAGCGCCAGGCCGTTGCAGTCGCCCACGGCGTACAGCCACCCGCCGGGAACGCCGATGGCCCGGAGACGATCGTCGACCTCGACCGGCCGGCCGGGCTCGAGCCCGACCACGTCGAGCCCGACGGCGGCCGTGTTCGGTCGGCGGCCCACGGCCACGAGGATCTCGTCGGCTTCGATCACCGTGCCGTCGTCGAGGTCGGCCCGCAGCGGTGCGGCCGGCCCCGCCCGCTCGACGGCGGTCAGGCGCGCCCCGGTGATCACGCGAATCCCCTCGGCCTCGAAGGCGGCCCGCACCTCGTCGCCGGCGAACGGTTCCTCGCGGGGGAGGAGCCGGTCGAGCCCTTCCACCACGGTGACCTCGGCGCTGCCGAGGCGGCGCATGGCCTGGGCCATCTCCGCTCCGATCGCTCCGCCCCCGAGCACGAGGAGGCGGCGGGGGATCTCCTTGGCGGCGGTGATGGTGCGGTTGTCCCACGGGGCGGCCTCGACCAGGCCGGGGATCGGGGGGAGGGCGGGCGAGGTGCCGGTGGCGAGCACGACGGCCCGCCGGGCGTCGAGCCGCCGGACGGTGCCGTCGGCGGTGTCGATCTCCACGATCCGCTCGCCGGCCAGGCGGGCGGCGCCGCGGATGAGCGTGATCCCCTTGTCGTCGAGCCAGGGAAGCTGGCCGGTGTCGTCCCAGTGGCCGGCGATGGCATCCCGCCGGCCGAGGGCGGCGGCGACGTCGATTTCGCCGGTGACGGCGGCCGCTGCGCCGGGCACCCGGCGGGCGGCGGCTACGACCTCGCCGGGGCGCAGGAGCGCCTTCGACGGCATGCAGCCCCAGTAGGAGCATTCGCCGCCGACGAGCTCCCGTTCGACGATGGCCACCGCCAGGCCGCCGTCGGCGCACCGCCCGGCGGCGTTCTCTCCGGCCGGGCCGGCGCCGATCACGATGACGTCGAAGGTGTCGTGGTTCATCACTGCTGCCTCGCTTCCGGAGCGGCCGGACGGGTGATGATCAGGTCGGCGACGAGGCCGGTCCAGCCGGTCTGGTGCGACGCCCCGAGACCCATGCCGGTGTCGCCGTGGAAGTATTCGTGGAACGGGATCATTCCGTGCAGCGCCGGATCGGTCTGGAACTTCTCGTAATCGCCGAAGACCGGGCGGCGCCCGTCCGCATCGTCGAGGAAGATCGAGACCAACCGGGCCGCCAGGTCGTCGGCGACCTCGTCGAGGGTCCGTGTCCGCCCGGAGCCGGCCGGGCACTCAACGGTGAAGCTGTCTCCGAAGTAGCGGGCGTAGCGGCGCAGCGCGTCGATGACGAGGTAGTTGACGGGGAACCAGATCGGGCCCCGCCAGTTGGAATTCCCGCCGAACAGCCCGGTGGTCGACTCGCCCGGCTCGTAGTCGACGCTGGCCGACATGCCGGCCAGGTCGATGGAGAACGGGCGCTCCCGGTGGCTGGCGGCCAGCGCCCGCAGTCCGTGGGGGGAGAGGAACTCGGTCTCGTCGAGCATCGTGGTCAGGATCCGGCGCAGCCGGTCGGGGTCGACCATGGCCAGCAGCCGGCCTTCACTTCCGTCCCGGGTGAAGCGGTGGGCGACGTTGGCCGCGAAGGCCGGCTTGTGCTCGACGAACCAGCGGAACCGGCCGGCGAAGGCCGGTAGCCGGGCCAGTGTCGCTTCGCCCAGCGTCGTGGTGGCGCACAGCGGGAGGAGCCCGACCATCGAGCGCACCCGCAACGGGTGTCGGGTACCGTCGGCGGTGCGGAGCACGTCGTAGTAGAAGCCGTCCTCGTCGTCCCACAGGCCGCGGTCGTGGATGGCCGAGGCGATGTAGGCGAAGTGCTCGAAGAACTTGGTGGCCAGGTCCTCGTAGGTGCCGTCGTGGTCGGCGAGGACGATGGCCATCTCCAGCAGATTGAGGCAGTACTTCCCCATCCAGGCGGTGCCGTCGCTCTGCTCGAGCACACCGTCGACCGGCAGGGTCGCCGACCGGTCGAGCGGGCCGATGTTGTCGAGGCCGAGGAAGCCGCCCTCGAACACGTTGTGGCCTTCGCTGTCCTTGCGGTTGACCCACCAGGTGAAGTTCAGCAGCAGTTTGTGGAAGATCCGCTCCAGGAACTCGTAGTCGGTCGAGCCGTCGATCTCGAAGACCTTGAGCGCCGCCCAGGCGTGGACCGGCGGGTTGACGTCGCCGAAGGCCCACTCGTAGGCGGGCAGCTGCCCGTTGGGATGCATGTACCACTCCCGGCACATGAGCAGGAGCTGGTCCTTGGCGAAGTCCGGGTCGACGTGGGCCAGGGCCACGGTGTGGAAGGCCAGGTCCCAGGCGGCGTACCAGGGGTACTCCCAGGGGTCGGGCATCGAGATCACGTCGGCGTTGTTGAGGTGACGCCAGGCGGCGTTGCGGCCGTATCGGCGGCCATCGGGCGGTGGCGGTCCGGCCGGGTCACCCTCCAGCCAGCGATCGACGTCGTAGTGGAAGAACTGCTTGCCCCACAGCATCCCGGCCAGGGCCTGGCGGAGCACCTGCGCCTCGTCGGGGCCGGCCCCGGGCGGGGTGAGGGCGGCGTAGAAGGCGTCGGCCTCGGCTCGGCGCTGGTTGAGCGTCTTCGTGAACGGCGCGCCGAGGGACCCGCCCTCGGGGGCGAAGCGGAGTCGGATCTCGGTGGTGGCGCGGCCGGGGATGGTCAAGCGGTAGTGCAGCGCGCCCTTGGTGCCGGTGCCCTCGGGGTTGACGGTGGCCGCGCCGTGGATGACGTGGTCGCCGATGCCGTCCTTGGGGAAGGGCGTCGATCCCTCCACACCCCACAGTCGCCCGGCGTTGGACTCGTTGTCGCAGGACAGGGTGACGGGGAAGCCGTCCCCGACCAGCGTCATGCGGCCGAGGGACCAGTGCTCGGCGATGAGGCGGCCGTCCTTGGCGGTGATGATCGGCTTGCGGTCGTCCAGACCCCACGACCAGGTGTTGCGGAACCACAGCGTGGGCAGCACGTCGATCGTGGCTTCGTCGGCTCCGGCGTTGCGGACGCTGACCACGACGCAGAGGTCGTCGGGGGCGGCCTTGGCGTAGGTCACCTCGACGTCGAAGTAGCGGTCGTCGTCGAGGACGCCGGTGTCGATCAGTTCGTATTCGGGATCGAGCCGGCCCCGGCGGCGGTTCTCGGCCACGAGTTCGCCGTACGGGAACTCTGCCTGGGGGTACAGCCACCGCCACCGCATGAACGAATGGGTCGGCGTGCTGTCGAGGTACCACCAGTACTCCTTGGCGTCTTCGCCGTGGTTGCCCTCGTTACCGGTGAGCCCGAAGATCCGCTCCTTCAGAATCGGATCCCGGCCGTTCCAGAAGGCGAAACCGAAGCAGAGTGTCTGGCGGTCGTCGCAGACGGCGGCCAGGCCGTCCTCGCTCCACCGGTAGGCCCGCGACCGGGCCTGGTCGTGGGAGAAGTGTTCCCACGCCTCGCCCGTGGCGCTGTAGTCCTCCCGCACGGTGCCCCAGGCCCGCTCGCTCACGTAGGGGCCCCACCGCTTCCACGCCGCCGGGTCGGCGGCCAGCCGTGCCTGCTCTGCGTTCGTCATGTCGGCTGTTGTCTGGTCGGGCGGCGAGGCGTTACGCGCCGCGGCCCGAAATCTTGCCGGCCTGCCCCGGGATGCAACGTTTCGGCGCTCGGCAAGACGGAACCGTCATGATCGAACTGCGTTACGGGCGGCAGGTGACCGGCGATCTGCAGGCGGCCGGTGAGCGGGAGTGGCTGGTCGGCGACGGCCTCGGCGGCTTCGCCATGGGCACGGCGGCCGGCCTGAGGACCCGGCGCTACCACGGCCTGCTGGTGGTGGCCGGTGTCGGTGCCGCCGCGCCCGGCGGCCGTCACCTCGCTCTGGCCGCCGTCGACCCGGTGGTGGTGATCGGCGACCGACGCTGGTCGCTCGGCGTCCACGAGTGGGCCGATGGCACCGTGGCTCCCGACGGCCACGTCCGCCTCGAGTCGTTCACGTTGCGGGACGGGCTCCCGGTGTGGCGCTGGTCGCTGGGCGACGTCGTCGTCGAGCGGGAACTGGCGCTGGTGCGGGGCCGACCGGCGGTCGGGATCGTTCACCGTGTCGTTCGCTCCGGAGCCGGACCGGTCCGGCTCGAACTCGGCGTGCTCGGCACCTGGCGCGACATCCACGGCGAGCGCTTCGCCGGCGCCGACCCGGCGGTGGAGGCGGTCGACGGCGGCTTCGTCTTCGAAGGCGCCTGGCGCATGCGGGGTCCCGGCTTCGAGCCCGCCGGGAGCTGGTACCGCGGTGCCCGCCACCGGGCCGAAGCCGAACGTGGCCTCAACCCGGTCGAAGACCTGTGGCACTGCGGCCGCTTCACCGCCACCCTGGCGTCCGGTCAGGAGATCGGGGTCGAGGCGTGGGCCAGTGGGGGAGCGGACGGACGGTTCGCGGACCTGGCCGAGCCGCCCCCGTCGGCGGCCGGCATCGTCGCCGCCGTCCGGGACCGGGTCGTCACCGTCTGCCGCCGGGCCGGTGCCTCCGACGACGTCGAACGGCATCTGGCGGTGGCGGCCGACCAGTTCGTCGTTGCCGGCCCCACGGTGGTGGCGGGCTATCCGTGGTTCGGGGACTGGAGCCGCGACACGTTCACGTCCTACGAGGGCCTGCTGCTGGACACCGGCCGCTTCGATGAAGGACGGGCCCTGATCGAGCGGGCGGCGGCCTCCGTCTCCGAAGGGATGCTGGCCAACACCGCTGACGCCGGCGGCACCGAGTACAACACGGTGGACGGCACCCTGTGGTTCCTCCACGCGCTGCACCGCCACGTGGAACGGACTGGTGATCTCGACCTCGCCGCCTCGCTCGCGCCCACGCTGCAGTCGATCGTGAAGCACCACGAGGCCGGGACCCGCTTCGGCATCCGGGTCGACGACGACGGCCTGCTGATGCAGGGCGCCCCCGGCTGGGCGCTGACCTGGATGGACGCCCGGGTCGACGGCGTGCCGGTCACCGGCCGCCACGGCAAGCCCGTCGAGGTGAACGCCTTGTGGATCAACGGTCTCGCCGCGGTTCGCGACCTGTTCGGCCGCATCGGGTCCGACGCATCAGACCTGGAGAGCCTGCTGCACAAGGCCCGCGCCGCCTTCGCCGGCCGGTTCGTCCGCCCCGACGGTCTCGGACTCTTCGACGTCGTCGACCCCGGCGGGCCGGACGACGCCGCCCTCCGGCCCAACCAGCTCCTCGCCGTCTCGCTGCCCAATGCTCCACTCGGCCCGACCAGTGCCGCCGCCCGGTCCGCCGTCGCCGCCTGCCGTTCGCTCGTCACCTCGCTCGGACTGCGCTCCCTCGCCGCTGGTTCGGACGGGTACACCGGCCGGCACCGGGGCGGCCCCGCCGAGCGCGACCGCGCCTACCACCAGGGAACCGTCTGGCCCTGGCTCATCGGCCCCTGGGTCGAGGCAGCGGCCAAGGTGGGCTTCGACACCACCGGTGCCGTCGACGGCCTCGAAGCCCATCTCGGCGAATGGGGTCTGGGCTCGGTGTCGGAGACGGCCGACGGCGACCCGCCCCACGGCGCCACCGGCTGTCCCTTCCAGGCCTGGTCCGTCGCCGAGCTCCTCCGGGCCCGCCGCCTGCTTGCCCGGGCTCAGCGGGCAGGTGCGGCTTGACTTCGGTTTACGCAACATGTAAGGATGAGCTACGCGGTGCGTAAAGCACCAGAGCTCTTGAAGGAGGGCGGAGCGATGACCGCCAACGACCTGCATGGACTCGAGGGCCGCCAGGTGAGCGTGGCCCTGCGGAATGGATGCCGGATCGACGACTGCCAGCTCGTGGCCGCCCCCCGGGCGGCGGCCAGGACGCTCTGGCTGTTCAGCAACGGCCAGGACGTGTTCGTCTCCCAGTCGGACGTCGTGGACATCTGGGAAGTGACCTGTACCGCCCGCGCCGCCTGAGGCAAACTTGAGCCGCCTCCGCCAGGGGGCCGGTAGGGGGAGTGTGATGGGAAGCAAGCGTCGGGGCAACACGTTCACCCGCTTTCTGGAGGACATCGTCGACGACACGAAGGACTTCGTCGACGACCTGATCGACCGGGCCAAGGACGTGGAAGAGGACACGAGGGACGCCGTTGTCGACCTCGTCGATGACGACGACGAGACCGAAGAGCGGGAGGCCGACGAGGCGGCGGCGCTGCGGAAGCAGCTCGACGAGCTGCGGGCCAAGATCGACCAGCTGACCGCCATGCAGAAGGGCGCGTCCGACTAACCGCCACCGCACCATGGCCACGGAGCCGAAATCCCGCCGCCGGCGTCGCAAGAAGGTCCTGCGCAAGAACGATGGATCGCTCTACGACGTGACGGAGGGGCGCCGGATCAGCCCCGGCGAGTTGCGCGACTACGTGCGCGACGGCGGTCTGTTCGAGGCCCGCCGGCAGGAGAACGGCGCCGACTGCACCTACGAGGTGCTCCAGGGCGTGCTGGGAGTGGGATTGCTGGAGAACATGCTGCCCGGGATGGGCGGCGGTTCCCTTCCCGGCCTCGGCGGTCTGGGCAGCCTGGCGGGCGGCGGGCCGCTGGCGGCGTTGGGCGGCGGGGGCGCTCTCAGCGACCTGGCCCGCCTGGTGAGCGAGCGCGTCGCCCGGAGCGCCGACAGTGACGACGACTGGGAGGTACCGCGCCGGCGATCGCACCGGCGCCCGTCCGCCGACTGGGACCGGGACGACGGCGACTGGAGCGGTGCATCGGGCCGCGCCCGCCGCCGCCGCGACTCCGACTGGGCGTCGGACCGCGACTGGGGGTCGGACGCCGACCGGACGTCCGACCCTGACTGGGCGTCCGACCCGGACTTCGAGTGACCGGGCCGCGCCGCCTCCTTCCTCGCCGGATTACCCGGCGATAACCTCGGGCCGTGAACGTCGCGCGCGCCCGGTACGTGGGCCGCACCGTTGGTGGCCTGCTGACCGGTGAAATCGGTCGGGCGGTAGGCCTGCGGGCCACCGTCGGCGGTGACGGCGACGACCGGCCCGACCGGCAGCAGCAGCGGGCCCGGGCCGTCCGCCAGGCCCTCGAGGACCTGGGCCCCCTCTACATCAAGGTCGGGCAGATGCTCTCGACCCGGCCCGACATCTGCCCCGAGTACCTGATGAAGGAGTTCGAGCACCTCCACGCCAAGGTCTCGGTCACGCCCTTCACCGAGTTTGAGCCCGTCCTCGAAGACGAGCTCGGGCGGGACTGGAAGCGGTACTTCCGGGAGGTGAAGACGGAGCCGCTGGGGTGCGCCTCCCTGGCCCAGGTGTACTACGTGGTGCTCAAGTCGGGCCGGCCGGCGGTGGTGAAGATCCAGCGGCCCGGTGTCCAACAGGCGATGCTCGACGACATGGCCCTCCTGGCCAACCTCGTGAAGCGGCTGGCCAAGCGCATGCCCGACTTCAACGACGTGATGGACCTCGAGGCCATGCTCGACGTGGTCTTCTCCTCGATGCGGCCGGAGCTCGACTTCACCATTGAAGCGGAGAACATGGACGACTTCCGGGACCGGGTGGAGGATTTCGACACCCTCAACATCCCCGAGGTCCTCTACGCCACCCCCCGGGTGCTGGTGCAGAGCCTGGCGCCGGGCAAGTCGATCCGGGACGTGAACCGGGAGGACTTTCCCGAGGAACAACGGGAGGCGATCGGGCGCGACCTGATGACCTTCATGTTCTGGGGCTACTTCGTGGACCGGAAGTTCCACGCCGACCCGCATCCCGGCAACGTCTTCATCTCCCCGGAGGGCGAGGCCAACATCATCGACTGGGGCATGGTGGGCAAGGTCGACCTCAACCTGTCGATCGCCCTGTCGGTCATCCTCCTCAGCATGGGGCTCAACGACGGCACCACCCTGGCCCGGACGTGGATCGAGATGGGGCGGGCCACCAAGCGGGCCGACATCGCCGGGTTCATCAACGACATGGGGCGCTTCGTGCCGGGCATCGCCGGGCAGTCGCTGGAGCGGTTCAATTTCGGTGTCCAGCTGACCAGCATCCTCAAGTTCTCCAGCAAGCGGGGGATCGCCACCAGCCCGATGGTGGCCATCCTCGGCAAGTCGTTCGCCAACGCCGAAGGATCGATCCGCTACCTCGCTCCGGGCCTGTCGATCACCGACATCTTCGAAGACGAGTTCAAGCTGATATCCCAGGAGATCGCCCGGGAGATGCTGGGCCGGGACGCCATGGCCCGTTCCGCTGCCCAGGCCTTCCTCATGGGCTTCAACGGGCCGGGTCAGCTGCGGTCGATCATGGCCGACATGGCCAACCGCGACACCACCATGCGCCTCGGCGAGGACATGAGCATGCGGTCCCGTCACGAGGACCGGGCCGACGCCCGGGCCCGGCAGTGGCGCCGGGCTGCCTTCGGGGCGGCGCTGGCCGGGCTCTGGCTCGACCGCCGGCGCCGTTCCTCCGCGGTCTAGCGGAATTTTTCACAGGAAATCCCGGAACCACCCTTGACGGTTCTTACGCGGTGTGTAAGATTACGCACAGCGTAAACAACGACGAGACAAGGAGATCCCGCCATGGGCAGCAAGCGCCGCAGCAACACCCTGACCCGCTTCCTCGAGGACATCGTCGACGACACGAAGGACTTCGTGGACGACCTGCTCGACCGGGCCAAGGACGTCGAGGAGAACGCCAAGGACGCCGTCAAGGACGTCACCGACGACGACGACAACGCCTCGGCCACCGAGGTGGCCTCCCTCCGGGCCAGCCTCGCCGCCCTTCAGGCCAAGGTCGAGGAACTGACCGCCCTCCAGGCCAAGAGCACCAAGGTCTGAGAAACCCCTGACGCCACCTGCCTCTGGCCCAGGCCTCCCGTCTGGGCCAGAGTGGTCTCCGGGCCCGGCACCAGGGGCCCATGAAGGGATGCACCATGGCTCTGGTTGACGCCTGGACCGCAAGTCCGGCCGAGCCCGACCTCCCGACCACCCCCGTCGCCCTCGCTCCCGAACCCGACACGGTCGAGCAGCTCCTCGGGGCGATCCGGATCCGGGCCCACGCCCGCAACGAACCGGTCGTCATCGAGAAGATCCCGGCGCCGCTACGGCTGCTCGGCAGCGGGACCGATGCCGTGGTGGTCCAGCACCCCGGCCTCCCGGAGCGAGCCTTCAAGGTCTACGCCCCGGAGACCGTCGGCTGCCTCGCCGACGAGTACGAGGCCTACCGGCACCTGGCCGGGTCGCCCTACTTCGCCCGCTGTCTCGGACGGGGCGCCTTCTACCTCGTTCTCAGCTACGAGCCCGGGCCGACGCTCTACGAGTGCCTGGTGCGCGGCATCCCCGTCCCCGAACGGGTCATGGCCGACGTCGAAGCCGCCCGCCACTACGCCCGCCAGGTCGGCCTGCACCCCAAGGACATCCACCTGAAGAACGTGCTGCTGCAGGCAGACCGGGCCCGCATCATCGACGTGTCGAAGTACGTCGCCAACGGCGACGAGGACCGCGTGTGGGATGACCTGGCCGAGGGCTACCGCCGCTTCTACCCCCTCATCCGGGGCCGGCGGATCCCGGTGTGGGTGATCGAGATGGTCAAACGCCGGTACAAGGCGCAGCCCAGGGAACAGTTCTCGCTCGAGCTGTTCGGGGCGAGGATGCTGCGGATGCTGGCTCTGCGGGGTCAGGTGCCGAAGCCGCCGTCGACGGCGATGACCTGGCCGGTGATGTAGCCCGCCTCGGGCGCGCAGAGGTAACGGACCATCTCGGCCACCTCGGAACGCTGGCCGAGGCGCCCGGCCGGGACCGACGACATGACCTGGGCCGCCAGTTCGGCCGGCATGTCGTCGAGCGAGAAGCCTTCTTCGATCATCCCCGCCACCACCGTGTTGGCGGTGACGCCCCGGCCGGCGACCTCCCGGGCGAGGCGGCGGGTCAGCATCACGAGCCCGGCCGACGACACCCCCATGGTCGCCTGGCCGACCGAACCCCGGCCACCCTCGACCGGCAGGACGATGACGATCCGGCCGTAACCCCGTTCCAGCATGGGGGTCAGGGCCGCCCGCAGCAGGTAGAACGGCCCCGACAGGTACCCGGCCATGTGCCGGTCCCACTCCGCCGAGCCGATCCGCTCCAGCGGCGTGTCGAAGCTCAGGCCCTGGCGCAGCATGTTGCAGACGAGCACGTCGATCCGGCCGTGGTGGTCGACCACCTCGTTGATGACCCGGACGCAGTCGGCCGGCGACGAGATCAGACCGTGGTGGACGCTGGTCGCCTCGGCCGGCGGCTTGGCGGTTCCGTTGTCGAACTCGCCGGGCCGGGCGCCCACCGCCACCCGCACACCGGTGGCGTCCAGCGACCGCACGATCTCCCGGCCGACGCCGTAGCTGCCGTTGGTCACCAGGGCCACCGGGCTGTCGGTCATTTGAGCAACC
Organism: Actinomycetota bacterium; assembly: GCA_040756995.1. Taxonomy (GTDB): domain Bacteria; phylum Actinomycetota; class Acidimicrobiia; order IMCC26256; family BP-133; genus BP-133. The sequence continues at coordinate 174,841 of JBFLYK010000002.1, forward strand.
TTTCCTGCGCCAGCCGGCGTTGCTCGGCCTTCACCTTCACCCGGTGGATGAAGCTGTGGGCGTGATCCTCGGCGACCTCGTTGAACAGGCCCCGCATGCGACCCGCCATCCGGTGCCGCACGTCGAGATGGCCGCGGTACTCGAGTTTGGTTTCGTTCTCGCCGACGGGCGTCAGCTCCACGGTCGCTTCATGGCGCACCTCGAGGGCCGCGCCGTCGACCGAATACCCGATCCGCTGGAGCGGCACGAAGTCGATGATCTCGGCCTCGATGTCCAACGTCCACTTCACCGGTCCCCAGGCCAGGCGGGTCCTGGCCCGTGCCCTCTGCCCGCCCGGGACGACCTCGTATTCCGAGATCTGTGGTGCCTTGGACAGGATCTGGTCGAGCGAATCCATCTCCTCCCACACGAGTTGGATGGGAGCCAGGATGCGCTCTTGCCGGTGCACCTCGAGTTCCATCGCTCTCCTTACGAGCGCCGGGTGCGGGCCTGGCCGGCCCGCTTTCGAGCGGCGGGGGCTTTGGCGGGTGGGGACTTGGCGGCCGGCGGCTTGGCCGGCGGGGCGGGCCGGGCCTCTTCGGCAGCCGGTTGATCCATCTGGCCGAGCAGGGCGTCGATGGTGGCCGACAGGAGCCTGACCCGCTCGCCCATGGCCCGCAGTTCCTCGGTCCGCTGCTCGTCGTTGACCATGGCCGCCAGCAGGTCGTTCGGCGACCGGATGAGCGACAACAGCAGGGTCTTGTCGCCCTCGATCGTCCCGTCGTGCATCGAGTTGCCGAGGATGCCGACCAGCACCTCGCTGGTCATGTCCTGGCCTGTGTCGTGGTCGACGACCCGGATGTCAACTCCGTCGCGCACCAGCTCCTCGATGCGGCGCATCGAGGTGAGCTCACCGCTGCCGGTGTCGTAGAGCTTGCGGTTGGCATACCGCTTGATGAGACGGACGGGTTCGGCCACGCCGACCTACGAGCCGTTCTTACGGGCTTCCGCCTGCATCGCCACCAGGCGGTTCACCTTGGCCGTGAGGTCGTCGAGGGCGGACTTCAGATCCTCGATCTCCCGGCTCGACTCGTCGCGGCGGTCGTCGTCCTTGACAGCGCGGCGGACGGCTTTGCGCCCGTCGCGCTCGACGTCCTTGGCCCGATCGACGACGTCATCGACGAGATCCTTGGCGTCGTCGACGACATCCTCGATCAGGCGGGTGATGCTGTTGCGCCGCCTCTTTGTGGCCACAGCCCTCTCCTCGTCGTGGCGGGTTATCCGACCGCTTGGTACCCCAACCCAACGAGCATTACACCCCGCGTAGGGAGCGTCAAGGACAGGGCGGGCGCATTGCCCGGCGGGGCCTTCAGAGGATGACCGGCTCCTGCCGGATGGTGCGCCCGTCCTCGCCAATCCACCAGGTCGTGCGGCGGGCGTCGACCGCGACGTGGGCGACCGGCCCGTCCCCGGAGAGGCGGGCGTGGCCGTCGCCGGCGACGAGGAGGCCCCGCTTGCTCCGGAGGCGGTAGCGGGAGTGCTCGGCGGTGATGCAGGCCGGGCCGGCCGAGGCGGCGGCGGCCAGCACCATTGCTTCGGCGCTGGTCTCCAGCTGGTTCGTCGCCGCCCGCCACCGGGCGGGCAGGGCCAGGGGGCCGGAGATCGACTGCCAGCCGAGCACCACCGGGGCGTCGTCGGTCAGGAGGTTGCGCACCCCTGGCGGCACGGCCCGCAGGTCCGGCATGGTGCCCGGCGGTGGGGTGCCCCGGAGGAGCAGGTCGGACGGGCTCCAGCGGCCCCACTGTTCGATCACGGACCAGCCGTCGAGCAGGGCCAGGCGGCGGATGTCGATCGAGACCAGCACCCGGGAGATCGCCAGCGTGGGCGCCTCGTGGTCGAGAACGGTCCCGATGGCGTGGCGGCGGTTGCGGCCGAGGTAGCCGGCGGCGGCGAAGGGCAGATCGAGCATCCGGTCGAGCGAGAAGACGCCGCGGGCGGTGAGCGGGTCGACGATCCGGCCCCGGCCGCCGAACACGACGGACCGCTCGCCCAGCTGCACCAGTCCGCCCACCCGGCGCCGGCGGGCGATGACCTTGGCCTTGACCGAGCGGCGCGGCGTGACGAACCAGAGACGGCCGCCGTCGACGTCGAAGACCGCCGGGGTGACGTGGGGCCCGTTGGGGGCGGCCACCGCGACGTGGACGACGTCGGCCTCCTCGAGGACCTCGGCGACCCGATGGTCGCGGCGCCAGCCCTCGCCCGACGAGCCCTCGCCCATGCCGGAAGTGCTCCTTCGGCCCGTGGTCAGTGTCGCTTGCGGCTCCGGGGAGCCGGCACGCGGGTGGCCCAGTCGGTCGCTCGGCCCGACGACGAGGCCGAGCTCTTCCGGGTCTTCCCGGGCCCGCTGGCGACGTCCAGCGCGCCGTCGAGCACCTCGGGCGCGACCTTGTCGAGCACCCTCCCCAGCGTCTTGGTCAACGGGTTTCCGAAGCTCTTGCGCCTGGCCATTGCCGTCACCCCCGGTGCCTCCCTCGAAAGGTAGCGCCCGCCCGGCCCGGTACGTGGGCCGGGCCGGGGCGGGCGCTCCCCGGGGGAGGTCTGATCAGATCGTGGTCGGGCCTCAGGCCGCAGCCGTGCGGCGGGAGGACGAGGTGGAAGAAGAGGGGGTGGAGGTCGACGACGCCGAGGCCAGCTGGAGGTCGGCGAGCTGGTTGACCTTGGCCGTCAGCTCGGCCAGGGCGGCCTGCAGCTCGGCCACGCCGGCGCCCGAGGTCGACTTCTTGCTGTCGGACTCGTCGTCGTCGATGGCGTCCTTGACGGCGTCGCGCACGTCGGTCTCGAGGTCCTTGGCCCGGTCGAGGATGTCGTCGACGAAGTCCTTGGTGTCGTCGACGACGTCTTCGATGAAGCGGGTGAAGGTGTTCTTGCGCTTGGACATGCTCTCTCCTTGGCGGCTACGCAACGCGTAATGGCAACGACGGCATGATTACACGTTGCGTAACCGGTGTCAAGCTGCGGGGCGTTGTTAGCCTGCGCCGATGGCCGTGGAGTGCGTCGGGCAGGTTGGCATCGAGGTTCCTCCCGGCCTGTGCTTCTCGGCCGCCGCCGACCTGGAGCGCTGGACGGAGTGGGCCCGGGATCTCGAACGGGTCGAGGTGTTGGGCCGGGCCGATGACGGCCGGCCCGGGCGGGTGCGCATGGTGGCCGATCTCTTCGGCAAGGAGTTTGACGCCATCGTCGACTTCCACGGAGACAAAGCGCCCGACGAACTGCGCTTCACCCTGGTCGAAGCCCGGAAGCTGGCGGAACTGGAAGGATCGTTCCGCTTCGAGCCCGAGCCCGGCGGCACCCGGATGAGCTACCGGCTCCGGATGGTGCTGGTGAAGCCCAAGGCGGCTCGCATCGAGCGCATGGTGGCCCGCAAGATCGACACCGCGCTCAGCCGCGACCTGCGCCGTCACATCGAGCGGAACGCCGCCCATCGCTGAAGCCCCGTAAGTCGTAGCGCAAGCTACTGACAAGTAGGCTCCGGGCGCGGACGTGGGGGCGTCCCCGGAGGGGGCTCCGAGCGACGTGAGGAGGAGCCGTGGAGAGCACCAGCGTGCGGACGGCGCCGGAAGTGAGTGGCGGGCTGCCGGGGATCGGACACGGGGCGGAGTTCCTGCGGGATCCGATCCGGCTGCTGGAGCGGGGGTATCGGGAGCACGGTCGGGTGTTCTCGCTCCGTATGGGGCCTCGGCGAGCGGTGGTGCTCCTCGGCCCCGAGCACCACCAGTTCTTCTTCCGGGAGACCGACCGGCGCCTGTCGATCCGCACCGCCTATCCGTTCTTCGTGCGGATGTTCGACGAACGGTTCTACTTCTTCGCCGGCATGGACGAGTACCAGCGTCAGCGGGCGCTGGTGGTGCCTCGCTTCCAGGGCAAGCAGCTGGCCGGCTACGTCGACATCATGACCGACGAGACCCGGAAGCTCATGCGGGACCTCGGTGACCGGGGCGAGTTCGACCTGGTCCACACGCTGGGGCCGCTCGTGATGCGCATCGCCGCCCGGTCGTTCCTCGGCGAGGACTTCAGCCGCCGCATGGGGGACGACTTCTTCGCCGAGTTCCGCCGTTTCTCCGACGGAATGGAAGTGGTGCTGCCGTTGTGGCTCCCGCTGCCCCGGCTGTTGCGCAGCCGCCGGGCCCGGGCCGATCTCCACGCCAAGCTCGGCGCCCTCATCGCCGAGCGGCGCCGGACACCGATCGAACCGCCGGACTTCCTCCAGACGCTGGTCGAGTCACGCTACGCCGATCCGCCGGCAGGCGAGAGCGGCGAGGTACCCGTCGACGTCCTCGTGAACCTCCTGCTCCTCTTCGCCTGGGCGGGCCACGAAACCACGACCGGCCACATCAGCTGGGCGCTGATCGACCTGCTCCGCAACCCCCATGAGATCGACGCCCTGCGGGCCGAGCAGGCGGAGCAGATCGGCGGCGACCTCGACGGCGCCGGGCTCGACGACTACCGCAAGCTTCGCCGGATGGACTGGGCCCTGCACGAGACCGAGCGGCTCCATCCGGTGGCCTACATCCTGATGCGCAGCGCGGCGGTCGACATCGAGCATGCCGGGATCTCGATCCCGAAGGGGACGATGGTCATGGTGGCGCCGGCCGTGGCGCACCGCCTCCCCGAGATCTTCCCCGAGCCTGACCGGTTCCTGCCCGACCGCTTCGCCGGCCAGGAGGAGCTGCCCAGTCTCATCGGGTTCGGTGGGGGCCTGCACCGTTGCCTCGGCATGCACTTCGCCTATCTGGAGATGCGGGTCGTGCTGAGCCTCCTCTTGGCCACCTACGACTTCGAGCTCGTCGACACCGACCCCAAACCGGTGGCGGGCCCGAAGACGAAGTGGCCCGCCAGCCCCTGCCGGGTCCGCTACCGCGCCCGTCAGCGAGTGACCAGCCCGCTCTGACGTTCCTCCAAGAGGCGCCGCAGCCGCTCGGCGCTGCGAGGGGCGAAGTCGCGGTGGACATTGCGGAAGACGGCGTGGACCACGGCCGCCTCTGCGGCCAGCGCCTCGAGTTTGGGCACCCACGATCTGAGCGCCCGGGTGGTGTAGGAATAGACGGCCTCCGGTTGGGCGTCGCCGTCGTCGCCGTTTCCGCCTCGCCCGCGACCATGGAAGCGGACCACGGCGAGGTCCGGTGACGTCGTGGCCGCCACCGGCGGCATCGATCCCGTTCGGCGGGCGGTGTCCACGCACACGTAGGCCAGGCGATGCTGAGCCAGGAATTGCAGCGTCTCCTGCCGGTTGGGCTGGCGCATCCAGGCGGCGTTGCGGAACTCCACACAGAGCCGCAGCGGACCGGCTCGCTCGGCGCATTCCGCCAGGTACTCCTTGTTGTCCCGCTTGATGGTGAACCACGGCGGAAACTGAAAGAGCACGCCACCCAGCTTCCCGGCCCGGCGCAGCGGCGCCAGGGCGGAGGTGAAGAGGTTCCAGATTTCGTCGATCGCCCGCCGGTCGAGATGCCGGAGGTACACGTGCCGTTTCCCCTCCGGTGCCATCCCGGATGGCAGAGCCTTGGGTTGGGTGGGGTGCTGGGTCAGGAGCGAGAAGGCCTTGACGTTGAAAGTGAAGCCGTCGGGGGTCCGCTCCACCCACCGTTGGGCCGTCTGGCGCCGGGGCAGGAAGTAGTAGGTGGAGTCGACCTCCACCAGCGGAAACCGGCTGGCGTAGTAGGCCAAGCGAGCTTCAGCCGAGCTGGTGCCTTCGGGATACCAACCCGAGGCGATCAGCGACTCGTCCGTCCACGACGCCGTACCGACCAGAATCCGGCCCATCTGTCGACCATTCCCGCCTTCGGCGGGCCGTCAATCCTTGGTGGCGACGAAGTTGGGTGTCCGGTGGATCCGTTCGGCGGACTCGACCTGTACGTCGCCGCTTCGGCGCCCCCCGAGCTTGGCCCGGAGCTCGGCCCGGCAGGCACCGCACGGACCGTAGAAGACCTCGACCACGTCCAACCCGCACCGGGGACAGACCCTCGCCCGGGCTTCGGTGGTTTCCTGAGAAGGTTGGCTCACGGGCGGCGACTCTACCTTGGGCGGGCCGGCCGGCCATGGAAGGCCGGCGAAGGCTTCGGCTCGGCACAATGGATGACATGCCCGTCGTCTGGACCGTCGGCCACGGGAGGTTGAGCGCCGCGGCGTTTGTCGCGCTCATCGCCGGAGCGGGGATCGAACGGGTCGTCGACGTGCGCCGCTATCCGGGCAGCCGGCGCTTCCCACACTTCGCCTCCGAGGCCATGGCCCCCTGGCTGGCCGAATCGGCCCTGGAATACGAGTGGGCGCCCGCACTCGGCGGCCGCCGGAGGCCGGCCCCGGATTCCCCGAACACCGGGCTGCGCAATGCGCAGTTCCAGGCCTACGCCGATCACATGGCGACGGCCGAGTTCCGGGCGGCCGTCGATGAACTGCTGGCCACGGCCGCCGTCCGGCGGCTGGCGGTGATGTGCGCCGAGACCGTCTGGTGGCGTTGTCACCGCCGGCTGCTGGCCGACCACCTGGTGCTCGTCGACGGTTGGGACGTCGAGCACCTGATGCACGACGGGAGGCGCGCGGCTCATCCGGTCACACCGGGCGCTCGCCAGGCCGGCGGAGTCGTGCGCTACCCGGGTGAGGCCCGCTTGTTCTGACGCTCTTCTAATCCAGGTGGCGGGCGAAGAAGTCGAGAGTGCGGGCCCAGGCTTGCTCGGCGGCGCGCTCGTCGTACATCGAGGGCGCGTCCCAGTTGGAGAAGGCGTGGCCAGCGTCGTAGCGGTGGAACTCGACGTTGTCCCGGCCCGCCAGCGCCGCTTCGACCGCATCGATCTGCTCGACGGGGATGAACGGGTCCCGGTTGCCGTAGTGGAACATCATCGGGCATTCGATCTTTTCTGCCAGATCGAGCATGCCGTGCACGCCGGAGCCGTAGTAGCTGACGGCGGCGTCCGGGCCCTTGCCGCCGGGTCGGGCGGTGGCGGCGAAGAGATAGGCGAGCACCCCGCCGAAGCAGAAGCCGACCCCGCCGACTCGTCCGGTGCACTCGGGCATGGCCCGCAGGTGGGCCAGTGTCGAGGCAATGTCGGCGCCTCCCCGGTCCCAGTCGAACTTCTGGACCAGGGCCATGCCGTCGGCCAGCCCCGACTCGTCCTTGCGCTCGAAGCGCGGCTCGAGGCGCCAGAACATGTCCGGCACGAGCGCCACGTAGCCGGCGCCGGCCGTCTTCTCGGCCAGGCCCCGCATGTTGTCGTTGATCCCGAAGATCTCCTGGAACAGCACGATGCCCGGCCACGGCCCTTCACCTTCGGGAACGGCGCAGTAGGCCTCGAACGTGCCACCGTCGGAGGCGGTGACGGTCTCGTATCGGGTGATGACGGGCATGGTCCTCCCAGTCCGGGTCAGTCGGGCGGGCCGACGGCGAGGATCTCGACGCTGAACGTTCCGCTGGGCGCCTCGTAGGTCACCACGTCGCCGGCGGCGTGACCGAGGAGGGCCTTGCCGAGCGGTGAGCCAGGCGAGATCACGTCGTAACCGGTGCCCCGCTCCTCGATGGAGCCGATGAGGTAGGTCGACGGCTCGTCGTCACCCTCCATCCGGACCTGGACCACGGTGCCGGTCTCGACGGTGTCGGCCGTGGTGGCCTCGACCACCTCGGCGTACTTGAGCATCGCCTCGAGCTGGCGGATGCGGGCCTCGTTCAGCCCCTGTTCGTTCTTGGCCGCGTGATAGTCGCCGTTCTCCCGGAGATCGCCGAGCTCGCGGGCCCGTTCGATCCATTCCGAGATCTGGCGGCGCCTCGGCCCGGAGCGCTCGGCCAGCTCCTCGCTGAGTCGCTGATGGGCCTGCGGAGAAAGCTTCGTTGTCCCGTCCACGAAAGGAGCACCTTACCCGGTGGCAAGGGACCCTCCGCGAGCGGGGCGGTGAGGACCTTGAAGGGTCAGGAGCAGGCGGATGACTTGTCGGTGATCAGGATGCCGTTGTCGACGATCCAGCCCTGTCGCCCGTTGACCTTGATCAGGAACCAGCCTTCGTTACGGCCGGCCCAGTTCGCCACGGTGAAGCCGAACGTCGGGTACTCGCCGGCCGGGACGGAGGCGAGCTCACGGGCGTCATGGCTCGGTTTCTCGCTGATCCGAGCGCCGATGTGATCGACCCGGATCACACAACCTGTCGTTCGGGTCGTGATCGTGGTATCCGGCGACGCCGTGGTGGCGGTCGTCGACGTGTCCGGGCGCGGCTCGGTGGTTGACGGCCCGGGCGCCGGGCGTGCTCCGGCCGACGGCGCAGGGTAGGCGTAGCCGAGCCAGACCGCCGCGACGCCCACCACGATCAGTGGCAGACCGGCGGTGGGCGACTTCAGCGTCGCACCCCGGAACGACAGCTCGCCGCCAGGACGGTCGGGGAGCAGGAGGAGCACGATCCCGCCGAAGATGACCAGCCCGATTCCGAGGATCACCAGCACAGCCATCACGTCACCTCACCTGCCGGGTAACCAGTCGGACAGGACGTGCGTGCACGGGACTCGCCCTGCCAAGAGCGACCTTACGTAGCGACTGAGGGCTGCAACTGTGTCGGCCGGCACACAACACACATCCCGCCTGCGACAGAGCTGCCCGACCAGACGACTACCGACGCGGCGGGACGGGTAGACACGGGTGGTTTTGGCGCGCCCGGCACCTTCGTGGAAACGAGGTGGTCAGTGTGGAACTGATGAGTCGCGACTTCGAACCGAAGGGCAAGATCCCGGGGGTCTGTACGTGCGACGGAGAGGACCGGCGTCCGGAGCTGCACTGGAGCGGAATCCCCGACGGCACCGCCGAGCTCGCCCTGATCTGCGAAGACCTCGACGCCCCCGGCGGGACCTTCGTGCACTGGACCATCTGGGGGCTGGATCCCGCCATGACGAGCCTTGGGGCCGATCCACCGGACGGGGCGGTCGAGGGCATCAATGACTTCGAGAACCTGGGCTACGGCGGCCCCTGCCCGCCGCCCAAGCATGGCTACCACCACTATCACTTCCGCCTCTACGCCCTTTCCGACCATCTGAAGGTTCCTCCCGGGGCGTCCATCACCGAGGTGCGGCGGGCGATGGACGGGAAGGTCCTCGACATGGCGGAGCTGGTCGGCGTATACGCCCGCGGGATGTGAGCCCGGGCCGAGCCCGGCAGACCCGGGAGGTGAACCTGCGAAATGAGTCTGATGATCGGCCACGGGCCGTTCGGGCCACAGTCCGCCGGACGATTCAACTTCCAGCCGCCTGAGCGGGTCGTGTACGTGGAGCGGTTCCCGCGTCGGGTCCGGGCAGTGCTCAACGGACAAACCGTCATCGACAGCGACGAAGTCCGCCTGGTCCACGAGTCGGGGAACCTTCCCCGCTATCTCTTCCCGGTCAAGCACGTCAGCGTCCCGGCGGAGCCGTACCCCGAGGCCGAGGGGCACGTCACGGTGGCCTGGGACGCCGTCGACGCCTGGTTCGAGGAGGACGAGCGCGTCCTGGTCCATCCGCGCGACCCGTACCATCGGATCGACACCTTCTCGACGTCGCGGCGGGTCGAGGTCACGCTCGACGGTGAGGTCCTCGCCCGGTCGACCCGAACGAAGGCGCTCTACGAGACTGCCCTTCCCATCCGGTACTACTTTCCGCCCGCCGACGTCCGCCTCGCCCTGCTCGTCCCGAGCGAGACGATGACCGAATGCGCCTACAAGGGAACCGCTCGTCACTGGTCGGCCGGGTTGCAGAGCGGAACCCACTCCGACGTGGCCTGGACCTACGACGAGGAGGTCCGGCGGGAGGCCGAACCGGTCCGGGGCCTCATCGCCTTCTACAACGAGCGGGTCGACATCGCCGTCGACGGCGCTCGCCTCGACCGTCCCCAGACGGCCTGGTCCACCAAGCCCAACTGATCGTGGGCTAACCGTCGGAGGACGGGAGCTGCACTCAGTGAGGCTCGCCGGAGCGGTGCACGTACCAGTTCATGCCGAACATCGTGCCGAACCCGGGGCCACCGAAGGCAGCCACAAAGGCGGCGAAACCGAGCGTGCGGCCGAGCGCCGAGCCGGCGATGAGCATGGCCGCGCAGACGATGGCGAAGATGACGACGAACCCGATGCCGGCGCCGGCGACGAGCGCCGAGGCCATGCTGGGTTGCGGTTGTGTGATGGCCAAAGGGGTTTCACCTCACTGGTCGGGCACCATCGAGGGTATGGCCAGTCGGAGCCGGGCTCGGAAATCACTGACGCAAGCTGCACACTTCTGGGCCGCCGGGTGACCGGTACGCTGGAGGGTCATGGCCGGGTCGCATCGTCTGGGCTCCGAGGACGTCGCCTCGCAGATCTCGGCGATCGCGGCGCTCAACGAGCCGATCCGGCGGGACCTCTTCGCCTACATCGTCGAGCGGCCCGAGGCCGTCGGCCGGGATGAGGCGGCCGGAGCCCTCGGCATCACACGCGAACTCGCCGCCTTCCACCTCGACAAGCTTTTGGAACAAGGGCTCCTCGACGTCGAGTACCGCAGGATCAGTGGCCGGAGCGGGCCGGGCGCCGGTCGGCCGGCCAAGCTCTACCGGCCCTCGGGCCGCCAGGTTCAGGTCATTCTTCCTGAGCGACGGTACGACCTCGCCGCCCGGCTCATGGCCGAGGCGCTCGACGACCCCGGGCGCGACCCGGCCCTGGCCGTCGACCGGGCCGCCCGCCGGTTCGGGGAGACCATCGGTGCCGAGGCCCGCCGCCACCTCGGCCGCCGGCCGAGCACGAGCCGCCTTCTCGAGCGGGCGTGCGTCGTGCTCCGCGACTACGGATTCGAGCCGGTCCGGATCAACGGCGAAATCCGGCTCCGCAACTGCCCCTTCGACACCATCGCCAAAGACCACCCGGCGCTCGTCTGCGGAATGAACCTCGCTCTGGCTCAGGGACTCGTCGCCGGACTGGGCGCCGAAGGCATCGACGTTCGTCTGGACCCGATGCCCGGGAGCTGCTGTGTGGCACTGGCTGCGGTCAGCGGGAAGCCCAGGTCCCGATGACTCAGCGAATGACGACGCGGGTTTCGACGATGTCGCCCGGGGCTACGGCGACTTCGGTCCAGCCGGTGTGGGCGTCGGGGTCGATGGCCCGGAGCCGGTAGGCGCCTTCGGGCAATCCGCCGAGGACGAACCGGCCTGCCTCATCGGTCAGCGCGGCGACGTCCCGGGTTGGTCCCGGGCCGGCGTCGATGAGCACGGTCGCATCGGCGATCGGCGTCCCGGCCGGTGAGACGACGATTCCTCGGATCGTGCCGCTCATCGCCTCTCCTGTCTCGGCCGGGTCACCGCGCCGCTCTCCTGCGGCGCGGCGACCCCGGCGTGTTCCATGTTCAGCAGGCCGTGCGAGCGGCCACGTTCGACGGCTGGGACTGTGGCTTCGGCGCGGCGGCGGTGGGGGAGCCGATCTGGGTCCACTTCTGCAGGTTCACGAAGACCGGTGCGGTGACGCGGGTGGCGGAGTTGCCGCTGCTGGCCCCGTAGTTGTGGATGCCCACGACGTACCGCTTCCCGTTGCGCTTGATGTAGACGGGCGAACCGCTCTGACCACCCATCGAGTCGATGTCGTAAATCAGCTGGGTGGCGGTGACCGTCTTGATCTTACGGCTCATGCCCCACAGCTCTCCGAAGGGCTTGTCGCCGGGGTAGCCGGCCAGGACAGCCGGCTGGGCCAGCAACTCCGCCGCCGAGAACACCCCGAAGCCGAAGCTGCCGAGCTTCTTCCCGGCGAAGGCCCCGACCGGCAGGATGATGGCGCCGTAGTCACTCTCCGGCTTCTGCTGCTTCGTCCAGCCCTCCGTCGACCGGAACGACGTCGCGATCGCCTGCCCGTAGGGCCGCTGGTTGCCGTTGCAGCCGGGGATGACCTCGATCCGCCGGGCCCAGCCCCCCTGGTTCTTGAGGAACACGCAGTGCCCGGCGGTGATGGCGGTCCGGGAGCCAGTGAGGAACGCGCTGCCCTTGTAGCGGGCTCCGCTCGGGAACTCGATCCGCAGCGCGCAGTACCTCCGCCACGGCACCTTGGTCGTCGACGTGATCCGCACCCGATCGTCGGTCCCGATGATGACCTCGAGCAGCTGGGTGGTCTCCTCGACGGTCGCCTCGTCGACCGTCGCCTCCGCCCCCGACTCGGCCGGCATGGATTCAGCCGTCTCGAACAGCTTGGCCACCACCGAAATCAGTCCGGAACCGACCCGATGACGCTTGAGCGCCGCCCTGGCCCGGGGTGAGAGCCGGGCCGCAACCCCCTTGGCCAACGCCGGCCCAACCTTCGACGCCAGCATCGGCAGGACGGTCGATGCCACACCGGCCAGGATCGGCAGGAACTCCTCGCCGCCCTCGGTCGCCGAACCGGCATCGGCCAGAAGGCCGGCGGCTTCCTCACCGGCGCCCTCGCCGCCGCTGTACTCCTCGAATCCCTCGATACCTCGAAGGTCCGACACCGCGCTCTCCTCCGCCGCTTGGGCGGCGAGCTGCTCGGCACTGGCCTCGGCGTACTCCTCGCTCGATTCAGCGCCCTCACCGCTCGCCTCGACGTGGAGCCCCTCGGCTGCCCCTTCGCCACCATCGAGCGTCTCGGAGAACCCCTCGCCCACCACCTCTTCGACAACCATGACCGTCTCGGCCGGCGTGGGCTTCGCCGGAACCGTGACCGGAGCTCCGAACTCGTCTTCGCCGTCCTGCAGCAGCCCGCTCGCCGGCCGCTGCTCGATCATCGTCGACCCGCCGTTCTTGCCTGTGCTCATGTCATTTCCTTTCTCGTGAGAGGAGACGCGCGGAGCATCCAGCAAAACGGGTCGGACCGACATTCGGCCGGTCACGGACAAGACATCAGGCCGCTGACACAGAATCGCCGCAAGGTCCTTCGGATTCCCCGCAAGGCTTCCAGGGGCAACGACGGCTGACGGCCGGTTTGACGCATCTGACACGGTTCCTTTGCCGTTTCTACAGAAAAGTAGTACTTCCGCCGACATTGGCAATCGCGGCGCGGCTCGGGTTCGCGGACGGCGCGGGCGCCTTCCCGACGAAGACGACGAAGCCCCGGACATCCTGGACTTCACCGACGTCTTCATGGCCACGGAGACCGCCAGCGCGTTCGATCTGAAGATCGAGGTCAAGCCTGACAACCGGGTGTACTTCGACTTCCCCCGGATGGACATCGGTCAGGGCGTCATCACCTCGACGAGGATGATGGTGGCCGACAATCTCGATGTCCCGTTCGAGAACATGGACACGGTGCTGTCGCCGGCCGAGGAGAAGCGGGGCGCGTACATCACCGGTGGTTCGAAGAACACCCGCGTGTTCTGGGAGCCCATCCGGGTCGTCTGCGCCCAGATGCGGGGCCAGCTGATGGCGGCTGCGTCCCAGAAGCTCGGCGTTCCGGTCAACGCGCTGCGCACGGAGGACGGCTACGTCGTTGCCACCGACGGCCGGAAGCTGTCCTCGGCGAACTCACCGCCGACGCCGCCAAGCTGCCCGTAGCCAAGGCGGCCCTGCCGAAGAACCCCAGCGAGTACAAGATCATCGGCAAGCCCCAAACCCGGTACAAGGCCCGGGAGATCGCCACCGGGCAGTGGCAGTACAGCACGGACCTCTTCTCGTCGAAGCAGTTCCTGCCGACGGTGCTGGCGATGCCCGCCACCCACGGTGCGTCGGTGGTGTCCATCGACGACTCCGAGGCCCGGAAGATCCCCGGGGTGGTCGCCGTGACGCACATTCCCGGCATGCCCGATTACCTCATCCCCAAGGCCGTCGCGGTGACGGCCGAGACGACCGGTATCGCCAAGAAGGCCAAGGACGCGCTCAAGATCAAGTGGAGCGCCGGCCCGATGGACTCCCTGTCCGACGCGCAGATCGACGAGATGCTCAACGGGATCATCGACAAGGTGGCCTCGCCCGGCCAGGGCATCGAAGCCGTCTTCCGTTGGCCGTACGTGACCCACGCTCCCATGCAGGAGAACGCCGCCCTGGCCGACGTCCGCCGGGACTCGGCCGCGATCTGGGGCTCGGACCAGATCCCGACCACCGGCCAGCGACACGTGGCCGAGACGCTCGGGATGAAGGTCGAGCAGGTCCAGTACAACTGTGTTCCCGGCGGTGGCGCCTTCGGTCGTCACACCCACCACGACGAGATCGTCATGGCCACCCAGGTCTCCCAGCGGGTCGGCAAGCCGATCAAGCTGCAGTGGATGCGGGAGGAAGGCATCAAGCCCGGCCGGTGCGGCCAAGGAGCTGGGCCCTCCGGAAGAGAAGGTCACGTGCCACGTCCAGCAGCAGGCATCATGAATTGAGGCCAACGCCGGCTCCGGATGACGCTGGTGGCGCCAACGATTTCATCGACGATCCCGTGCCTCGGAGAGCGTCGATGGCTCTCTGACTAGGGAAGTCGGCCACGGGTTGGCGTTGGTCCGAGTGCTACGGGGGGCCCGCTTCCACGATCCTTATTTGCCAGTTCGCCCGGGTTTGCCTCGGTGAGGGAGGCAGGATCGGGGGCCGGATCGCCAGCCTCGACTTCGCCTATTGAAGCGAGATGGTCGAAGCCCCAGCGGACAGCCTGAGCGCTAAGGAGTAGTAGTTGCCGAACATCAGTTCGCTGAATTCGATTGCCACTCCACCTGGCCCGGCCTGATGGCCAGAGTTGGCCCCCTTTCCGGCACGGCCACTGAACGAGTGCACCTGGCCGGTCAGCGCCGTCGGCCGCGCCGGAACCGTCGTTCCGGTCGCTACTGTTGCCACCGGAGGGAGCGAAGCGACGTCGAGTCGGGGGCGATCTCTCTGCTGTCTCGTGATGTCACAAGTCGATGGGTCCCGGCGTCTTATGGGTGGCCCAGTCCAGCGATCAAGGACAGGAGTGTTGATGATAGGCGTGCCACTCGCCGAGGTGAGATCGCGCCCGAGACGCGTCGGGGCTGCAGGAGCTGAGATCGCAGGACGTGCTCCGGCGGCCACGGATGGATCGAACGGACGCGTGCGGGCCGCGCCCGTCGTCCCATCGGTCACGTGACGGAAGATCGCTGGACGGATCCAGCCACCGAGGCGTTCATCACCCATCGGAACCTGCTCTTCACGGTCGCCTACGAGATGCTCGGCTCCGCAACCGACGCCGAGGACGTCCTACAGCAGACCTGGCTGCGGTGGGTTGGCGTGGATCTGGAATCGGTGCGTGACCAGCGTGCGTACCTGGTTCGGATCACCACCAATCAAGCGCTCGGTCGCCTGCGCACGCTCGCTCGGCGTAAAGAGTCCTACGTTGGGTCTTGGTTGCCCGAGCCCCTGCTCACCGTCCCGGACGTAGCCGACGACGTCGAGCTCGCCGACAACATCTCGATGGCGATGCTGCTGGTGTTCGAGACGCTCACGCCGACGGAGCGGGCGGTGTTCGTGCTGCGCGAGGTGTTCGAATTCGAGTACGACGAGATCGCGCGAATGGTGGACAAGAACTCTGCCGCTGTTCGTCAGATCGCCCACCGTGCCAGGTCACACGTCGCGGCACGCCGACCTCGGGGTGTCACCTGCCCCGCTGAGACGCGGGCCGCGCTCGCGGCGTTCCAACGGGCGGTCGCGACGGGGGACATGCAGGGTCTGCTCGACATCCTGGCGCCGGACGTGGTCGCCGTGGCAGACGGCGGCGGTGTCAAGCAGGCGGCGCTGCGTCCCGTCGTGGGAGCCGACAAGGTGGCTCGCTTGCTGGCGGCGGGCCTGGGCCGGGCCGGCGTCGACATGTCGGTCGAGCTGGCGCACGTCAACGGCGGCCCGGCTTTGATCCTGCGCCTCAATGGAGAGATCGACGGCGTCATGGCGGTACGGATCGACGAAGGCCAAGTCACCGGGATGTACTACGTCCGCAACCCCGAGAAGCTGTCGTGGTTGGAGGAAGAGACAGCCCTCCATCGGTGACCACGCACCTGCGCTGATCAAACCACGGGGCTTGACGGCGGGAGCCGGACCCAACCGCTGCCACAGGTTTGCCTTCCCGATCCCTGACCTGCTGATAGCCATCGACGTCCTTCGCCGCATCGTCGGCAACCTCGGCGGCGGCAGTGACGTGGCCGCCCCGATGAACGCCCGGAAGTCACGATCTGCCGCAGGATTCGAGCTTCCGGGCTGTCACAGCTATCGGTTGAGCGGCGTCTCATGGCGAACCACAAAGACGAAGGAGTCACGATGCCGAACAGCAGCGAGACAGCACCTCAGATCGTTGTGCTGGGCGCAGGGTACGCAGGCGTCACCGCAGCCAAGCTGGTCGCCAAGAAGAGCAAGGCGGCCGTCACGCTCATCAACGACCATGATCGGTTCCAGGAGCGAATGCGCAACCACCAGCTCGCCACTGGCCAGCGGCTGCGCGACCTACCACTGCGCGAGCTCCTGAAGCGCACCGGCATCCGACTGGTGATCGACCGCGTGACCCGTATCGATCCCAAGAGGCGGCAGGTCGAACTGGCGAGTAGGGCCGAGCCGGTCGGCTACGACACGCTGGTCTACGCGCTGGGCAGCCATGCGGACCTGGACGCTGTTCCCGGCGTAGCCGAGCACGCCACCGCCGTCGCCACCGCCGAACACGCTCAGCACGTGCACGATCGGGTGAGCAGCGCTGGCAGGATCGCTGTCGTCGGGGGCGGGCTGACCGGAATCGAGATGGTCACTGAATTGGCCGAGACGTATCCGGACCGCACGGTGTTGCTGGTCACCAGGGGGACGCCAGGCGAAATGCTGAACGAACGCGCCCGGCAACACCTTAACCAGACCTTCGATCGCCTGAGCATTGAAGTCCTGACGGATGCAGCGGTGGCCAAGGTCGCCCGGGACGGTCTGCTGCTCGAGAACGGCGATCACGTCGACGCCGACGCCGTGGTGTGGACCACGGGCTTCGCGGTCCCGACGCTGGCACGGGAGGCCGGGCTGGCCGTCGACGACCGCGGTCGCATGCTCGTCGACCCGACCCTGCGCTCGGTGTCCCACCCAGACGTCTACGGCGTCGGGGACGCTGCCGCCGCACGAACCGAGGACGGGCAAGAGGTGCGCATGGGCTGCGGCCCTGGCGGTATTGCCGGAGTCATTGGCGCCCTCGCCATCGCAGACCGTCTGGCCGATCGCACCCCTAGGCCGTACCGCTATCGCGATCTGGCCTTGCACATCAGCCTCGGCCGCCGCGACGGCATCGTGCAGTTCGGCATGGATGAAGATAGCCGCGTCCTCACCGGTCGCCTGGCCGCGTTCGTCAAGGAGCGGGTGGCTCTCCGCGGATCCGTGTGGGGACTCCGCCACGTCGCGGTCGCCGTCTCCGGCGCCAAGCGGTACTGATGACGCAACGCCGGAGTAGACACCGCTCTCGCAACGCTTGTCCCACCAGCGGGCGGGGATGCAGAAGCGCTTCGAGGCGAGAGGACCGTCCGCTCGACGGCCTACGGTCTCACACCAGCCCGGTGCGTCGGCGCGGGCTCTCGTGTCGCACTCCGGCGACCGGAAGCGCTGGCGTGGCAAACGCGGGCCGCCGAAGCAAACCCGACGCGACAGCGACGATCGCCGTTGACTGCCCGGCGGGTCTGAGTTAGGTTCTAACGAACGGCCGTTTGAAAGGTTTTCCGGCTCCGGTGATTCGGGAGGTGCGGGTCCTGACGCGGTATGCGAGCTTGAGAGCCCGCTCCAGTCCGCTCCGGCATCTCCGTCTCGTCGGCGTGGCGGCGCTGGTGCTTCCCTGTGCCGGCTTTGTTCGTAACGGTCTCGTTGTCCTCTTGGCCTTCTCACAGTTGGTGTTGTTCGCCATTCTCCTCCGGGTTGGAGACGGAGGGACCGTGAACAATCAAGCCAGTCACTAGCGGGAGCCCGGTGATTTCCGAAGCGCAGTTCCGGACTGAAGCGATCACTTTCCTCGAACGAAACGCCAAGCGTCGGGACCTCGGTTCGGATGCGATGGCGAGCGACTGGATCCGCCTGTTTCAGGACCAGACGCTGGACGCCAGCCAGCGGGAGATTGCGGAGGCGCGCGCTTGGAGGGCCCGGGTGTTCGACGCTGGCCTGGGCTGGATCGCTGGCCCTGCGAGCTACGGCGGCAGGGCACTACCGCGCGCATATGAAGCTTTGTACCGGTCTCTGGAATCTGAATTCGACGTCCCGCCCGACGAGTGCTTCGCCGTCGGTCTTGGCATGGTCGCACCGACGGTCCTCGCGCACGGCGGCGCGGAGACGAAGGACTACTGCTTCCCCGCTCTCTACCGAGGGGACCTCATCGCTTGCCAGCTGTTTTCTGAGCCTGAGGCGGGGTCGGATCTCGCCGGCGTGCGCACACGGGCAGTCCCCGACGGCGACGAATGGGTCCTCAACGGTCAGAAGGTGTGGACATCCGGTGCACATTACGCCGATCTGGGGGAAATCTTGACCCGGACGTCCTCCGACCCGGCGAGCCCGCATCGTGGCTTGACGATGTTCCTCATGGACATGCGAGCGGCCGGGGTGGAGGTACGGCCGCTGCGGCAGATGACGGGCGGTGCCTCGTTCAACGAGGTCTTCCTCCACGATGTGCGGGTCCCCGATGCTCGCCGTTTAGGGGCGGTCGGTGAGGGATGGTCCGTCGCCATGACGACCTTGATGAGCGAGCGGGCCGCTATTGGTCACGGGGTCGCCCGCGCAGGAACCAGTGTGCCCGCCCGGCTGCGAGAGCTAGTCGGGCGGCGGAAGCTTGGGGAAGACGTGACGATCCGTCAGATCGTGGCAGACCTATGGGTTCGGGACCGGATTGCCGACTGGACGAGTCAACGGATCCTCGCCGGTGTACCGCCGGACGAGGCGCCGGAACCGATCATGTCGCTCGCCAAGTTGGCCTACACGCAGAACCTGCAACGGTTTGCCGAGGCCGCCGCCCGGTTGCTCGGTCCGGCGCTCGTCGCCGACACCGGTGAGTGGGGAACCTACGCATGGGCGGAATTCGTACTCGGCGTACCGGGGATGCGCCTCGGTGGGGGCACCGACGAGATCCTCAGGGAAGTCCTCGGCGAACGTGTCCTCGGGCTGCCGAAAGAGCCACAGCCCCGGAATCGAGAGTGATGAGGGAGGTGAAGGCGGCGGCGTCGTCGGTTCGTGCCGCGACCATGGGCGGGGGCACCTGAGGGGCTCACCGCCACCCGCAACTTCTGGATCCTCACCACTTCGAAGGACGGTCGACCCCATGCCGTCCCCCGTGTGGGGCGGGTGGGACGACACCGAGCACCATTTAGCCCTTCTCCTGCTGTCGCACTTTCCTGCTGCCCGGGCTGGCGAGGCCCGCAACTCCTAAGGAGGTCCAAATGTCGCTGGAATTCGGTCTGATGAATGAGATCCAGGTTCCCCGCCCGTGGAGGGAGGACCAGGAGTACGAGACCTACAAGCAGATCATCGCCCAGGCCATCCTGGCTGACGAGGTCGGCTGGGACTCCTTCTGGACAGTGGAACATCACTTCTTGGCGGAGTTCTCGCACTGTTCAGCACCGGAAAGCCTCTACCCCTACATCGCCGCCAAGACCGACAACATCCGCATCGGCCACGGCGTGCGGCTGTTGCCCTTCCCGTACAACCATCCGGTGCGGGTGGCCGAGGCGGCGGCCACGCTGGATCTCGTCTGCGACGGACGTCTGGAATTCGGGACCGGACGTTCCGTGTCATGGGACGAGCTCGCCGGCTTTGGGATCGATCCCAAGGAGACGCGAGGAATGTGGGAAGAGGCCCTCGAGGTTGTCGTCGGATCCTGGACCGAGGACGTCTTTTCGTACGATGGCAAATACTTCAACCTGCCGCCCCGCCATGTGATCCCCAAGCCGCGGCAGAAGCCGCATCCCCCGCTTTGGTGCGCCTCGACGGGACCGGAAGCGCATGAGCTCGCCGGACGCAAGGGCATCGGGCTGCTGTCGCTCACCCTGCTGGTGCCGTTGGAGGAACTGAAGAACCGCATCGACCTCTACCGTGGGGGGATCGCCGCAGCCACGCCGGTAGGCAAGTTCATCAACGATCGGGCGGCGACATTCACCCTCGTCCACTGCGCGGAGACCACTAAAGAGGCTCAGGCCACGGCCGCCGAGGCGTTCGTCTGGTACATCAAGAACGCTCTGACGATCCTGACATCGGTGGCCCGCCAGGTTCCGGCCGTCAACCCGGGCAACGGCGCCGGCTCCGAACGGGAGGAGATTGGTGCCTATGAGTACCTGCGGGCCTTCCTCGACTTCGATCCCGATCTGATCACCATGGATTACCTCGCCGAGAACAACCTTGTGATTGCCGGCGATCCCGATTACTGCATCGAGCGGGTACGGATGTACGAAGAGGTCGGGATCGACCTCTTCCTGCCGATGATGCAGCTGTATGACATTCCCCACGACAAGGTGATGCGCTCCATTCGGCTTTTCGGAGAGCATGTGATGCCGGCGTTCAAGAAGGAGGCGAGCGTCCGCGCCAGCGCGTCGTCTTGAGGTATGACGCACGGGTCGAGCGTCTTCACTGCGCCGCCCTGCTTCAAATTCAAAGGACTTCCAACACACCGAGGAGGCAGGTATGGGCAGTCCTGAGCTCGCCAGGGCCCGGGCAATGTACGAAGACCTCTTGCAGCAGTTCATGGCCAAGGGGGAAGACGCGACCGTCGACTACTTCCGGGAGACCTACGAGGCGTTCAGCGCCCAGTTCCCGATCCCGGGCGACGCCCGGATCGAGATGATCGACGCCGGCGGCGTGCCGGCGGTGACGGTCACGGCCGAAGGTGCTTCAACGGAGAGGATGATCCTGTATCTCCACGGCGGCGGCTACGTCATCGGGTCCGCCAACGGGTACCGGTCCTTGGGGGCGGCATTGTCGCAGGCGACCGATGCCCGGGTCGTGCTCCTCGACTACCGGCTGGCGCCGGAGAACCCTTATCCCGCTTCTGTGGAGGACGCCACTGCCGCCTACCGGTGGCTGCTCAAGACCGGTACTCCGGCGTCCGAGGTCATCCTCTGCGGTGACTCGGCGGGGGGAGGACTGGTGGCGGCGACGCTCCTCGCTCTGCGGGACGCGGGCGACCCGCTCCCCGCCGGCGGGGTGATGATCTCCCCTTGGACGGACCTGGCCCTTACCGGCGAGTCGCTCGATGTCAACGACACCATCGACCCGCTCGTCAAGAAGGGTCTTCTCGTGATGATGGCCGAGATGTACCTCGTCGGTGCCGACCCAAAGACTCCCCTCGCCTCGCCCCTGTACGGCGACTACCAGGGCGTGCCCCCTCTGCTCATCATCGCCGGTGACGCGGAGACGCTGCGCGACGATGCCGTGCGGGTGGCCGAGCGGGCCAGAGCGACGGGCGTCAGCGTCACCCTCAACGTCGTTCCCGACCAGCTCCACATCTTTCCCGTGTTCTCGTCCTTCATGCCTGAGGCTCGCCAGGCACTCGAAGAGATCGGCGCCTTCGTCAAACAGTGCACCGGGTGATCGAGCCAGTCAACGTAACCACAAGGCGCACGATGGCACCTGCCGGTAGAGGTGCCCGGCTACATTGGGAAATTGTGAGCTGGCGTCCGTCCAGGGGAGCGCCACGGAGTGCTTCGCCCGCCCGGTGCTGGCAAAGCTGTGCTGCCCAGCCCAGCGACAGCGAGTACCTCCGGAGCCACGTCTGGCTCGGGCGCCAGCTTCATGACCGGCAGCGAAGTCGACCGGCCACGATGGCATCGGCAACGATCGGATCATGTGGGGCGTCGACATGCCCGCCAGGAAGGAACCTACCCCGGCGCCGGCGGACTTCGCCGGCATTCCGCCCGGAGAGGTGGATCTGATGATACGCAGGCGGTCGCCGAGATGTACCTGTTCGACATGGACCCGCTTCATGAGAGTGCCAACCAGATCGAGCCGACCGTCGTCGACATCGCCGAACCACTGCTGATCCCGTCGGCGCCCGGAAGAGTCGGTGGCGTCGGCCCTCCGGGACCTCGCGGCGCTGAGCGGTTCGCATCCCATAACCGAAGAGGACCTCAAGCGGACGGTCGCCGATCTGCAGGACCGCCGGCCATCCCCGACTGCCTGATGACGTAGTCTCGGGCAGCGGCCCGCTGCACCGCGACCTGCTCTTGTCCGTCTACCAGGACGACGCGATGGACGACCACGTGATGTTCATCGGCGCCAGAAACGACTTCGACGACCCGAAATGCCGCACGCCGCGTTTCGTGGCTGGGGCGCAGTCGACATGAGGGCTGCCCAGACCTGTGTGCGCCGCAGGGGTCAGGATCCGGCGCCTCACAGACGCGTTGGTCCGGCGCGGCTCCGGCGTGGCGGGCTGGACGGTCCTCGAGTCCGACCACGCCCCTTCCCGGTAGTGGGGCACCAGACATAGGCCGGTCCCCGGAGATGCCCATAGCCGACGCCGCGTGAGCCACCGGCCAACCCGCCTCAATTCGCTGACAGAAAAGAGCAACAGTCGCCCCTCCGGCGTCAACCGAGCATTACGGTCGGTGCACAAGGAAGCCTCCGTCGCTCCACGCTCGTTTCGGAGGCTTCCTATGTGGTGGACCCTGTGAGCAGGGTCCGTGGCCCCTATAGCTAGAGATCGAGGCTGTCGAAGTATCTGATCGACGGGGGACCGGCGAGCATTCCGATGACGGTAGGAAAGTCGCCCCGTTCGGTACGCCAGGCCACGTACTTCTCGTGAGCGCCACGCGACTCCCATTGCTCGACCAGCATGACCTCGTTCGGGTCATCGTCGTTCTCGTGCATCGACAAGCCCCGGCAGCCGGCGAACTCTCGTGTGCCGTCAATGATTGACCGGATGAAGGCCTTGAGCTCTTCGGTCCTGTCAGGCTGTGCGGGAAGTTCGACGATTACCATGACTGCCATGTCGCCTCCTCACGGCGGTGTGACGCCGCCGCTGGTCCGCCGGGCGTCGGCTCGGCCCGGCACAAATCGCGATCAACGCTGTCGCCGCCCGGTGATCCGCGGGCGTTCCCTGGAGCGCTGAGCCCTCCTGCTCCAGGCTCGCGCCGAGTTCGGCGAGGAGCGCAGCACCCTCTCGGACGCGGACCGGCGCGATTCAGATCATCGCTTGATCTTGGGTGATCAGTCACAGGTCAGACCGGCCGGGGCCGTCCACTTGCCCGCCACGATGGCGACGGTAAAGCTGCAGGCGTTCTTCTGGGCTGGTGCACCTTCGGCGTAGGTCAGGGGCGGTACGAGCCCTCCGAGGTTGTCGCCCTTGATGCTGTAAAGGCCTGTTAGCAGCCGCGCTGAGGTCAGTGCGCCGGTTCCGGAGGCCTTGGAGGCGGCCTTCTCGAACAGCTTGCCTGATGCCCAGACCGCGGCCGTCGCGCCAGCGGCGGCGAGGCCCGGGTCGAACTGTTTCATGGCGGCGCGGTAGTCGGCGGTCTCGGGACCTTCGTACATCCAGGGGAAGATGTTGGCCCCGGCAATCAGTTCGCCGCCCGCGACGTTGGGATTCTTGATCAGATCGCTAGTCAGCGTGAGGCCGGTTGCCGACCAGATGGGCTGGTATCCGATCGATGCGCAGGCGTTGGCCGTCCGTGAGAACGTCGCCGAGTCGACCGCTAACAGGAACGCCTGAACGCCCTTGTTCTTGGCCTGAAGGCAGTAGTTCTGGAGCGTCGCCTGCGGTTCGGTCAGCGACACGGCCTGCTGGTAGGTGGGCTGGAGCCCGGCCTTCTGAGCGCCGCCCTGGGTGAAGAAGGCGTCGCGGACCGCATCGCAGACCTCCGCCACTTCGACGCAGTACAGCAGGCCGAACTTCAGATTTCCTTTCCTGGCCAGCTTGCGTGCCACCCCGTAGTTCTGGTTGTAGAACTCGGTGGCGGAGGGGAACAGCATCGGCGACTTGAACCACTCCTGCGCAAGGGAGTCACCACCGACGAGGGGGACCCGCTTTTCCTCCACGTATCGCTGGACGGCGTGGACGGTCAACGGTTGCATGTTGCCGACGAAGGCGACGACTCCGTCGCCTTCGACCATCCCCTTCACGAGCTGGAGGGCACGCGAGGTGCTGCCCTCCTCGTCGGCGACGATGACGCGGACTTGCTGGCCGTTGATGCAACCGTGTGAGTTGACCCACGCGGCCCATACCTTGATCATTCGGGAGCCTCCGACCAGGGAGGCCCCGACCGCGCCGCTGTACCAGCCGACGTTGCCGAGAACGAGGGGGGGCAGGTTCGGCTGGCAACCCGACCCGGCCGGAACCCCGGGTGTCGCCGCGTCGGAGGGGCCGGGAGCCGGGCCGGCCGGCTGACTGCCCGGGGCGGGACCCGCTCCTCGTCGCCCAAGTTGTGTCTGACCCTGAGCGGGTGCGCCCGCCGCCCCTTGGCGCGGATTGAGCGCTGCCGTGGGCGAGGCCCCGGCGCCGCCAGGCGCCGAGGCGCGAGGCTGGCCGGCGGATGGCGCCGCTGCTCCCGTCGACGGCCCAGTCGCCCAGGGAGCGGCGGCTGCCCCCGGGTCACCTGGTGACCCGGGGGCGGGGAGCGACGGTGCCGGCTCCAGGGCGGCCGCAGCCTGGTTGCTGGAGTCGACACTCGGCGCCACCGACGCTGGTCCAGCGACGCTGAGCCCCGCTCCCTGGAGCACCTCGGTCTTGTCGAGACGGGTCCCGCAGGCCGTCAGAGTAAACAGCAGACTGACCAGGAGCGCTGTCGACCGGAGAACCGGACGCGATCTGGGCGTTGACATCGAAGGCCTCCTCGTCTGGTGCATCTCAGTTAGTGGGTGTCTGTACGGGAGAACGGTCAGCGTTGCGCGGTCGGGCCGGGACGAGCGGCCTGAGGCTCAGGATCAGGCCACGCGGCCGAAAGGTGAGCGCTGGTTGGCGCTCGGCGGCGGCGATCCGCTGGACGAAACTGGTGAGGATCTGATGACGCCCTGCCGTGCGGGCCATGAGGACCGCTCCGAGGGCAGATAGGCCGAAGATCACCGGGAGGTAGTCGGTGAGCGTCTGGCTCTCGGCGTAGGCGGGAACGACCTGGAGGATGAAGGCGGCGATGAACGGCGAGACGACGACGCCGCCGCCGGCGATGACGTGCACCGCCAGCAGGAGTAGGGAGGTGAAGTAGGCGTAGTCTGGGCTGGCGGCGTACTGGGTGACCGGGGCGAGGAGCGCTCCGCCGATGGCGGCGAGAAAAGCGGAGAGGCAGAAGACGAGCACCAGCGTGACGCTGATACTGGCGCCGTGGGTCGAGAGGGCGACCGGGGAATCGGCCACGCCCCGGAGAAGGCGGCCGAGCTGAGCCCGCTGGACCGCTAGGACGATGACGACCGCCACGGCCACGATCGCCAGACAGACGAAGTAGTAGCCCCGGTCGGAGCCCCCGAAGCTGGGCCGGGGAGCGTCCCGGTTGGACGTCTGGCCGAACATGACGCCGAGCATGTAGCCCATTTGGTTGAGGAGAATGCCGAACCCGAGGGTGGCCAGGGCGAGGTACACGCCGGAGAGGCGGATCGCCGGCAGAGCGAGGAAGGCCCCGACGGGGACGGCCACGAGCCCGGCCAGGAGCACGCCGACCAGCCAGGGCACCCCGGCGCCGGCCACGAGATGGGCGGAGCTGGAGGCCCCGATGGCGGCGAAGGTCATCTGACACAACGAGATCTGTCCCGACAGGCGCACCAGCAGCCCGAGCGACAGGAAGATCATCACGTAGGCCAGAGCGACCTGGAACAGCACGATTTTGCTGCCGACGACGAAGGGGATGGCGACCAGAGTGACGATCCCGGCCGCGGTGCCGAGGAGCCGCCATCCGAGCGGCAGGGCTGCGCCCACTCGGGCCCGGACGGGTGACCCCAGCTCCTTCAGGCGACCGCCGGCGAAGACCAGGACGAGGAACAGGAGGAGGAAGGAGACGTTGAACGGCAGCGTGCGCAGCGACTCGTAGCGGGCCAGGTACTGGTTCGACAAAGCGGCGAGGACACCGACCGCCAGCCCACCGGCATAGGTCAGGGACAGGTTCCGGAAGAGGCCGATGGCGGCCGCCCCGAAGGACTGGACGACGAGGAGGGTCAGCACAGCGGCGTTGAGTCCGACAGCCGGCGCGATGAGGACGCCGGAGGCGCAAGCAAAGACCGATCCGATGATCCACGCCCGTCGCCGCACCGGAAGCGGGTCGACACCGGTCATGTCCAACAGGATGGGATCGTCGACGACGGCTCGCATCGCCGTGCCTGACCGGCTGAGTCGGAAGTAGGCGGAGAGGCCGACGACCGCAGCCAGTCCGATGCCGACGATGATGAGCTGCCCGGTCGTGATGGCTGCCCCGGCGATACGGTGGACCGTGGTCGGGAGGAAGTCGGCGAAAATGCGGGTGTCGTGGCCAAAGATGGCGAAGCACAGCCCCTGGACGGCCAGGAGGAGCCCGAGGGTCCCGACGATCTTCAACGTGAGTGGAACATCGGCCAACGCGGCGGCGATGCGCTCCAGGATCAGTCCCCCGAGGATGCCGAAGAGCAGGATGGAGACGAGCGCCGCCAGGGGCCAGGCCAGGCCGTGGTCCTGCCGGAGGGCGTAGAACATGTAGGCGGCTGCCGCGGCGAGTGCCCCGTGGGCGAAGTTGAAGATGCCCGACGTCTTGTAGGTGAGGGTCAGCCCCAGCGCGGCGATCCCGTAGATCGAGCCGGTGACCACGCCGACGATGAGCGCATTCAGCATGACGGCAGGCACATCCCGCAGGGAACACGCCCCGCGGACCGGTGGGCGAGGACCGATGCCGCCGTGACCGGCTTGCCACTCACCATCAGGCAGTCGGGTCGGTGGAAGCGGGTCATCCCCTTGGACGCCACGAACTCCTCCGAGGACAGGATGGTGGGGACAGCGCGACGAGCCTGGATCGGTGCGGATTCGCCGTTGTCCCTTCCGGCTGCCAGCTCCGTCACTCGGGCACCCATCTCCGCCGTCTCACGCCGGATCGTCTTGATGCCGCTCAGGATCCAGCTGGCGGCGGCCACGCCGGCGACGGCCGGCGCCGCCACGCCAAAGGCGGCCCAGCCCACCAGCGACGAGTAGCGGGAGGTGCCGCTGGCGCCGATCCAGGCGCCGAGGAGGATCACGGCGCCGGCGGCGAGGCCCCCGAGGAGCACGAGCAGCTCCGTGGCACTCCAGAGCTCCGTGCGGCGTCGTTGCCGCTGGCGCACAAGCCGGCTGAGCCGGGCGACGTCGTGGGGTCCGAGTTCGGCGATGAGCACCTGGAGGGGATCTGCGGCTGCGGCCTCCCTCGGGCGCGCCGCTGTCCGAGCTCCCCGCGCGGTCAAGACATCAGACAGCTGTGACAGGGTCATGGCCGCGCTGCGCTGGACTGGCCGTTGCCTTGCGAGCGCTCGAGTTCGTAGATCGCGTCGAGCGTGGCGTGGATGCCGCACAGCTCCCGCCACTCATCCCGAAGGTCGGCGGACAGGTAGAGCACGGCAGCGATCCCGAGCAGCATCACCGCGGTGAGACCGCCGGAGATGAGGTAGGGGATCTCCTCGGAGAAGAAGGCGGTGCGGCTCACGCCGAGATAGCCGGCGATTAGCGCCACGACCGCGGCAACCAGGGCCACCAGCGCCGCCGCCCGGTCCCATTGGTTCCGGAGCACGTGCAGAAACCTCATGACCATCTCCCGTTCTCACGAATACCGATGTGCTGAATCAGCTTCCCGCCGCCAATGACGAGGATTCCTGCCGCCGCGACGGCGAGAAAGACGGGCTGGAGGTCGACGTGCACGGGCTTGCGCATGCCGGCCAGGGTTTGGAGTGATGGCGTATCGCTGAAGTCGCGCGCCGGTGTCCGCGGTGCTGAGCCCGCAGCGCTATGAACCGATGGCACCTCGGAGGTGGAGGTTGGAGGGGCTGCGGGATCCAGCGAAGACCCCGCCATGAACGCGTCGGGCGGTGAGACGCCCGAGGCGGCGCGGGCGACGTAGCTGAGGCCGGTGGAGGCCTCGAATCCGCCTTCGGTCGTCGCGCCCGACGTCTCCGAGGCGGAGGGGACGTCATCGGGGCCAGGCGATACCTCGCTCCAAGCTGGCGACGGGGCGGGCATCGGTGCGCCGGCTCCCGCGTCCCCGGCCGTACCGGGCCCGGCGCCGGTTTGCGCCGTTCCCGTGTAGCTGGCCACCACGCGGGCGAGGTTGATCGTCATGGTCGTCGTCCCGGCGGCGGTCCCATCGGTGGCCTTGGTCAGAGTCAGAGCCAGGCCGCCGGCGACGAGGCCATGGGTGGCCGTCACGTCGTCGTCGATCGCCTCCACCTTCGTCAGCGACAACGTGATGTTCTGGTCCTGCAACGCCTTGGAGATTTGAGGATCGACGCCGATGGGTTGGCGGCTGGCCGCCGCCACCAGCTCACCGTTCCGGACGGCGACGCCGAAGCCGGCCACGGTTAGCCCGTCCACGGTGGTGACGGCGGAGCGCTCCAGCGACGAGCCGGGACGCTGTACGAGAGTCACCGTGGTCTTCACCTGGCCGATGGAGATGACGGGATCGAGGCGGAGGGCGGAGTCGACCGCGACACCCGAGACCGTCACCGTGCCGTCCTCGTCCCGGATGATGCTGGTCGTCGCCTCGGCGATTCCGCCAGTGGGCGACTCCCCACCCGTGGTGGCGGTGGCGGTGGTACTGCCGCTGGCATTCTCGGCCGTCATGAAGTACCCCGGGCCTTTCACGGGCCGGGGCTTCGGTTCGGCTTCCGTGCTCTGCACGAAGAACGGATAGCCGGGAAGCGGGAGTCCACTGGCCGACATGGCGATCCCGGTCAGCTGGCGGTTTGTTTCACCGGGGTAAGCGTTCGACGCCTGGGATGACACGACACCCAGAGAGTCGAGACTCGAGGCTGCCCGCGGGCTCTCCAACTCGATGGGCACGCCGAGTGGGATCACGGCGGCGTTGGCGATCCGGACTTGCATACCGACGGCTGTCACCGACGCGCCGAACTGACCCAAGCTGCCCGCGCTGGTCGTGCCCGCGCTGAGCAGCCCCGCCGTGAGCGCCGGGGCTCCGAAAGCCACCATCGCCAGCCGGAGTCGCCACCGCGTCACGGCCCGATACCCTCCCATGCTCACCCCCTCATCTCGACACCGACGTAGGAGCTAAGCAGCCGATCGATGCCGAGCTCGGCCGGTTCCCCGACGAATTCCACGGACCCCCGATTGAGGAGGAAGACGTAGTCAGCCACCTCGAGGGCCCGGGTCACGTACTGCTCCACCAGCAGCAGGCTGACCCCTCCCGGCCGAGCCGGGCGATGAACTCGAAGATCTCGTCGACGACCCGGGGGGCCAGGCCCATCGACACCTCGTCGAGGAGCACCACGCGCGGTCGCTGCACGTACGCCCGGGCTAGGGCCAACATCTGCTGCTCACCGCCCGAGAGCGTCCCAGCAATCTGCCTCATCCGGGCGGCAAGCAGGGGGAACGCGGCTGTGGCCCGCTCCAGTGCCTCCTCGTCGTCTCCACCGAGCGCCTGGAGGAGAAGGTTCTCCTTCACGGTCAGCGACCGGAAGATCCCCCGACCCTCTGGGATGTGACAGACGCCGGCGGCTACGAGCTCGTGCGGCGACCGGCCAGTCATGTCTTTCCGGTCGACGACCACCCGCCCGGAACGGAGTGGCAGCAGGCCGGTCGCGACCCGTAGCAGTGTCGTCTTGCCAGCGCCGTTGGCGCCAAGTAGGGCCACCACCGACGAGGTCGGGACCGAGAGCGACACGCCGCGGAGTACCTCGGTGGCGCCGTAGCCCGCGCTGACCGACTCGAGCCGCAGCATCACACCGCCACCTCGACCTCTTGCGAGCCAAGGTAGGCGGCGCGGACGATGTCGCTGGCCGCGATCTCCGCCGCCGTGCCCGTGAAGATCAGCCGGCCGAAGTCGAGGACGTAGCCGTAGTTGCAGATCCTCATGATCAAGGCCATGTCGTGCTCCACGATGAGGATCCCAACGTCCCCTCCGGCGACAAGCGACTCGAGGATCTCACCAAAGGCTTGGGTCTCGGCCCGGTCCAGCCCGGAGGACGGCTCGTCGAGCAGCAGCATGCGGGCTCCGCTGGCGGTGGCCCGAGCCAATTCCACGAGCCGCCGCTGGCCGGTGGAGAGTTCGGCCGGGCGGCGCCCGGCCAACGTCGTGATGCCGCAGCGGGTCATCGCCTCGTCCGCCCGGGCGATCGCGTCCGCCCGGGCGCTACGGGCGGAGCGCAGGTGACGCCACGGCTTGGCCCCGGCGACAAGGGCTTCCCGACCGAGCGCCACATTGTCCCGGACGGGCAGCGACTCGAAGAGCTCCATGCGCTGGAACGTCCGGCCGAGCCCGAGACGGGCCCTGTGGGCGGGGGACATCCTGGTGACGTCACGGCCGTCGAGGCGGACGTGGCCGCTGGTGGGGCGGACCAGGCCCGTGCAGGCGTTGAAGGTCGTGGTCTTGCCGGCTCCGTTCGGGCCGATGAGAGCGGTGATGCGTCCCAGCCTTGCCGTGAGGGTGACGTCGTTGACCGCCACGAGGCCGCCGAAACGGACCACCAGGTTCTCGACCTGAATGCCGTCAGGCGCCGTTGTCACGCTTTCCCCCTGAAGATGTTCTGGCATCGGTTCCGTTCCGATTGCGGTACGCCCTTCCGGTCGTGCCTTCCGTGGCGACTACGACTCGCACCCCTGTGTTCGCCTCACCCGGGCCCCGCCCACGGTGGCCCCGACGAGGAGCGAAACCATGAGCGCGAGGGGACGAGTCCATCGCCGAATGAATCCGAGCATCGTGATTCCTCCTGGTTGGTCAACCCGGGCACCCGATAGAGCGCGAGCCAATGCTCCATGCGGGGTGCGTCGAGGTCAGAGAGCCATTCGAGTTTCCGGGTCGAGGCTCCAGGGCTCGACCACAGGCGTCATGTAGTAGATCCTCACGTTGCGCTCGGCGATCTTCCATGTGCCGTTGCTCTTCTTGAGATCGTCCCAGTAGGTGGCGGCGATGAGCAGTGCACGGCCCTTGGCATCCGTGGCGGTGCAGCCCACATCGCTGACCGCCGTGGCGGTTTCGCCATTGACCTTGATGACCTCGTTAGCCGTGAAGTGATGTGTCTCCGGGAGCGCCTCCCAGATGGTGTTCAGGATGTCCTTGATTTGGTGGATCCCCTGGTGGTTCCCGAACGGTTCCCCGATCGTCCATTTGCCATCCTCGTGCCAGATGGAAAGGAACAGCTTCTCGTCCTTCTGGTCAACGCCACGGCAGTAGTGCGCGATCAACTCGTGGATTGCCTCGCGGTCCTCGATGATCTCGACCCGTTCTTCCAGAGACATTGCAAAGACCCCCTTGGCGACACCTCAGTCGGACAGCGCCGGCATGACGTCTTGGACGAAGCAGCTCATGGCATCGCCGATGGTTCGAGGATGTAGAAAATGGCGAGTTTCGCGAGTTCGCCGTCCTGGTTGGAACAAGGAAGTACAGGTAGAGGCCGGGACGGGCGACGAGGTCGGGCTACGGGACGGATGCGGGCCGTTTTGCGAGCATGCGTCCAGCCGCGCTAGCCACCCCACGACCCCGGCCATCTCTGCCCCTGCTAACGGTTCCGCTCAGCGTCGTCTAACAACCGTTTGATTGAAACACCATGACGGATGACTGTCAAGAAGGTCCGTACCCCGGCGATAGCCTTAGACAGCGAGCCTTTAGGGCGCATCAGCGTCTCCGCCGTGGGCGGTTCGGACGACCGCACCGAGTGCTCGTCGATGCCCCGGCGCGTGCTCTTCCGGCGAGCAGGCCAGTGCTCCGACGAGGAAGTCGGCGTAGGAGTTCGCCACAAACCAGGGTGAGCTCTCCGGGTCCGGGCGATACCACAGCGCGATGGAGTTCAATGCCGAGAGCATTGCCGTAGCGGCGAACCTGGGGTCGATGTCCGGACAGGCGAGGCCGGTCTCCTGGGCCTCGGCGATGAGACGCTTCAGATGAGCGGCGTACTCGTCCCGTTGCGCGAGGATCTCATCCCGCCGCTCGCGACCGAGTGACTGAAAATCGCGGTAGAAGACGAGCGCCGCCTCAACGTTGTCGGCCACAGCGACGAAATGGCGTTCCACGAACGCCCGCAGACGGACCAGCGAGTCGTCCCCGGTTTGCTCAGGGTCCTCCACGACCGAGTCGATGATGCATGCGTGGAGGTGTTCGAGGACGCCGAAGAGTAAGTCTTCCTTCGAGTCGATGTAGTAGTAGAGGGATCCTTTCAGGATGCCGATCTGGCCGGCGATGTCCTGCACCGACGTAGCGTCGTAGCCCTTCTCCCAGAACCTACGGGCCGCGGTATCGAGGATTTCCTGGAGGCGGGGCGTGATGCGCCTTCCGCCAGCGTGGTCGACGACGGTCAAGTCGATCTCTTCAGACATGTCGTCGTCCTTCACCGGGCGGGGCCCACCCCGAGCGGATGAGCACATGTTGCCGCGGGATCACGCTGGCCGCGTGCATGTGTATCAAACGTTTGGTAGAATGACAAGGTCAGGCATACTCAACCGGCGGCCGGTTGCTGCTCGATCCCGATAGCGACGGAGGTGACGGAGGCGACATGGCTGAAACGTCGGTCGGCATCGGAGGTTCATGTCGTCCCAGAGCTGGTCGAAGACTCGTGGGCCGCTGTGGGGCATGAGCCTCGGGAAGAAACCGCTTTCTGATACGCACCATCAATTGGCTCGTGTTGGCACCGACGCTGGTCTCAATCCTCGCCCGTCTGGCGGCCAAAACACATTCTCGTTCTTACCCGGGTGGACTGTCGCCGACTCGATACCGGCATCTTCGGTATACCGGTGATCGCGGTCTCGCTGCTCGCAGCAGCACCGTCGCTCGTCCTGACCGGCCACGCGCGCCCCTTGCCGTCGAGACCGTTCGACCGAGCGAGACGCTCCGGTCATAAACCGTCGTACACTAGGAAGCACGGAGCGCAGCGCGGGTCCCATATCCCGTCAATTCGAGGAGCGTGATGGCCGAGAAGCACTCTGAGACGGCTCACGTAGGTGTTCAGGACCCCTCCGCAGCATCGACAGCTGGCACCCCCCCTCGCCGCCGGACACGAGGGAGGCCCCGGGAAGCCGTACCGTACGAAGAGCGCTGGAAGGCCATCATCGACGCCGCCGCCACCATCTTTCACCGAAAAGGGTACGAGGCAACCTCGATCCACGACATCGCCGAGGCTGTCGGCATGTTGAAGGGCAGCCTTTACTACTACATCGAGACCAAGGAAGACCTGCTCTTCGCCGTGATCCATGAAGTCCACGAGGAGTTGCTCAGGAACTACGAGGTATATCAGCGCGCCGAGGGCGACGCTCCGACGAGGATCCGGGCATTCATTGAAGGGCACGTGGCGACGAATGCCCGTCTCACGGCTCGGGCGGCCGTGTTCTACCGCGACTTCTACTCGCTCAACCCGGAACGCCGAGCAGTCATCATCGACCAGCGCGATAAGTACGACCGCCATCTCAGAGAGATGATCCAGCAAGGTCAACGTGAAGGTACGCTGTGTGGCGACATCGACCCGAAGATCACGGCGATCGCGATGCTCGGGATGATGAACACCATTTATCAGTGGTATCACCTCGACGGCGACCGGACTCCTGAGGAAGTTGCGAGGAGCTACGCCGACCTGCTACTTGGTGGGCTCACCTGCACGCGACACGTGCCCGGACACCGCGCCCGCTTGGGACGGCTTCCGAAGCCCGCCTTGCCGAAGCGGCGGCGACCCGGGCGCGTTACGTAACGCAGCGTCGGCGCTGGGCTCGTCTTCAAGAACGGCTGCCGTCCCTCGCCGGTCCTGCCTCAGGCCTGGTCGAGCAGTTCCAGCGCCATCCGTCGTTCCGCTCTATCAGGAAGGATTGCCAGGCCGGCGTCCTGAAGGATCGTCGCCTGTCAAAAGAGCTGCCAGGTCACCAGCGGAGCGATCCCCGGCAAGGGCTCTTCGTCGACAAGCATGTTTGGCGCAGCGTGAGCGGCGCCCCGATGGCCGAGATCGCTTGCTGCCGGGCGCTCAACGGGGGCGGCGAGGTCGGAGGCGTCGCACACGGGCCCGGCCCAACCGACGAAAACATCGTGAGGGTGTTGATGGCCGCCTACCGTAGGCGGGGGCGACGCAACCCACCGCCGTCCGGTCCAGGTAGAGCGGTTCGTCGCTGTGTAGTTCCTCGGCGAATTCGGCGACGTTCTTTATGAGCCCGGAGATTGTGCCGTGACAACCGGGGGACCCGTCGACCACGCCGACGGCGCGCCGTGCGTCGGTGATCAGGACGGCGCCGGCTTCCGTGCAATGAACGGTCTCGTAGGGTCACTCATCGGCGTCGGGCCACGGTCAAGAGTCTTGTCGGCACCCTGACGGTGGAGGGCGCCGAGCGCGGCCCGTAAGGCCTCGGTTGACGACGCCGCAGGGATTGATCCACCCGATCCCGACGAAGAAGAAGTGCTGCCCGGCCGCTCGCTGGGCTCACGGCATCCCCAATTGTCCCAAGACGCGCCTCTCGTTCGCGGTGCCGGGCGTCATGACAGACTCGCCGCCAGCCTCGCTGGCTGAAAGGCCGAACGCCTCCGGCAGACAAAGCCCGGGTCCCCGGGGCGGCCAGTGTCCGGCGTCGGAGAATGGGTGGTGATGGCCGACCAACCCGTGATCGAGAACCTCCAGACCCTGGGGATGTCGGGCTATGAGGCCAAGGCCTACGTTGTCCTCGTGGCTGCCGGCCAGCCCCTCAACGGCTACGAGGTGGCCAAGCCGTCAGGGGTGCCCCGCAGCACCGTGTACGAGACGCTGGCCAAGCTCGTCGCCCGGGGTGCGGCCTACGAGGTGCGCACCGGCGACGGGACGATCGAACAATTGCCGCTTCCGCCAGCGTCGCTGGTGTCGCGGCTGCGCCTGGACTTCGATTCGTCGCTGGAGTCGTTGGAGGATTCGCTGGCCCGCATGGCGGTGATGCCGGAGACGCACCTGATCGACAACCCGGTAGGAGGACATCATCGACGGGGCGGCCGACGTCGTCACCGACGCCCGGCGGGAGCTGTTCCTGTCCGGCTGGCCGGAGGACCTCTGCCAGCTCAAGCCGTTGGTGCGCAAGGCGGACCGGGCCGACGTGGATGTGTCGGTGATGAGCTTCGATGACGACGGCGAGCCCGTCGGGCGAAAGTACAGCCACCAGTTCTCAACCCCTGACGTCGTGCACCGCAACCTCGGATGCCGCCTGCTGGTCGTGGCTGCCGACCGCCAGGAGGCGCTGATCGGCGACTTCCTCGAACATGACGCCTGGGGTGTCTACGCCGACGATCCGGCCGTGGTCCTGGTGGCGGTGGAGTACGTGCGCCACGACATCGCCATGCAGGGCTGGCCGAGCGGGTGGGGCCCGACAAGGAGCGCGACTTCTGGCTGTCGGATCCGGAGCTGATCCCGCTCCGCTCCGACGACGGCGTACCGGCCCTTCGCGTGCGAGTCGGCGGCCGGGCCGCCCTGGCGGCTAAGAAGCCCGGCCGGCGGGCTCGTAAGGGCTTGGTCGGCGTGCTACCATTCAAACGGTTGTTTGGTGAGCTTGAGGGCAGCGCCATTTCGCGGCGAGGTTGCTGATGCGCGGTCGCCCGCAGTGAGGTGCCAGCGCTTCCGAGGGGAGACCAGTTGGACTTCGGATGTGATGGGTTCCGTGACGATTCGGGGCGGGGTGACCGGGTGCTGACCGCAGTCGGTGCCGGCCAGCCGGTGGTCGTCGTGAACGATGCTGGTGGTCCTACCCGCCACGCGGTACTGATGGTGGCGGCCGATCGCGCCACGCCGCAGAATGTGGCGTTCGTGGTCCGGCACACGAGCGGCGTTGTCTGCGTCGCGATGGACAGTTCGCGGCTCGAGCAACTGGAGCTACCGCCCATGGCGCCCGGTAAGGCGTCAGACCGGGATTTCACGGTTTCAATCGATGCCCGCGACGGGACCACAACGGGCATTTCAGCGGCTGACCGCGCCAGGACGCTCCGCGTTCTGGCGGACCCGACGACAAGAGCCGTCGATTTCGTTCGCCCAGGCCACATCTTCCCGCTGCGTGTTCACGGCGCTGGGGTGTTCGGCCGCACCGGCCACGCAGAGGCGGCGCGCGATCTCGCCGCGCTCGCTGGCCTCCAGCCGGCTGGCGCGTTCGCCGACCTCGTCGACGACCGTGGCGAGATGGCGCCCTCATCAGTTGTGGAGGCGTTCGCACGATCGTTCGAACTTCCCATTATCCGCATCTCCGAGGTTTTGGCGCAGCGAGCGGGCGTCGAATCGGTGGTCAAAGCGGTGAGCACTATCGCGGTGGGCTGTCCCCAGGACAGGGCGGTGCTCCGGACGTTCCACAGTGCGGTCGGAGGGTTTGAACCATTAGCACTGGTACGGGGCGAGGTGCGAGGTCGCCGAGGGGTGCTGGTCCGGATCCAGCGGGAATGCGTGGTCCACGACGTGATCGGACCGGCGCCGTGTCCTTGCGCCGCCGATCTCCGCTCTGCCCACGCCGCGGTGACAGGCAGCGAGGCCGGAGTGCTCGTTTATTTACGGGAACGTGGCGGCGAACTGCGTTGTGCTGACCAGCTTGCCGAACTGAGGGGGGAGCGCTCGGCAGAATTAGCACGCTACCGCTCGAGCCTCAACCTTGTCGCTGCTTCCGTACTCCGGGATATCGGTGTCGGAACGGTGCGCCTACTCACCGACGATGCCACGGCCGCGGAGGAGTTGAGTCGTTACGCAGTCGCCGTGGACGGAATCGTCGCATTGCCTCGGAGCAGTGTTGTATCGCTCGCCTGAGATCGCCGGTAACCCTCCTCCTCATAGCGCAGGTCACCGAGTAGCGCGAAATGCTCGTGAGGAAAGGGATCGCCGACTTCTACGAGCGCCGTACTCCGGACTTGAAGGATCGGCGATTCCGCGACCGGCAGCGGCGCTACATCCACCGGCTCAAGCTCTATCGACTCTCCGCGCTTGCAGATCACGGAGCAAAACGACCGCTGGGGAAGTTCCGACTCGGCTTTTCGGCAGCGATGTCAACGGCTATCTAGGGCTGGGCGCTGGCGGCTAGCCCGGCGCCCCGGAGGACGCGAAGGAGACTACGCCCATGCGGAGCACCATGCAGCGTGTGCAGCTCACCACCGGCCTGATCTTCGACCACGGCCGGACCGTGCACGGCGAAAGCCAGGTGGTGGCCTACGACGGCGTCGGCTACCGGCGGTCGACCTTCGCTGGCGTGGCCGAACGCGCCGAGCGGCTGGCCGGTGCCTTGCACGCGCTCGGCGTGTCGTCCGGCGACCGGGTGGCCACGCTGTGCTGGAACCACGAGGAGCACCTCGAGGCGTACTTCGCCGTGCCGGGCATGGGGGCCGTGCTTCACACGCTCAACCTGCGGCTGTTCCCCGAGCAGCTGGCCTGGATCATTAACCACGCCGAGGACCGGGTGCTCCTCGTCGACGGCTCCCTGGCATCGCTGCTCTCCCCGGTGTTCCATGAACTCGGCTCGGTCGAGCATGTTGTGGTCATCGGCGACGATCCCGGGCTGGGACTGGGCCCCACGATCCCCTACGAAGAGCTGTTGGCGTCGGCTCGGCCAGGATTCGATTGGCCGGAGCTCGACGAGGACGACGCCGCCTCTATGTGCTACACGAGCGGTACGACGGGTGATCCCAAAGGGGTCGTCTACAGCCACCGGTCGACCTTCGTGCACTCGCTCGCCCAGTGCTCGGGCAACACCTTCGCACTTAACGAGCGCGACCGCGTCATCCTCATCGTACCCATGTTCCATGCCAACGCCTGGGGCCTGCCGTATTCCGGCTGGATGGCCGGGTGCGACTTCCTCCTGCCCGGGCCTCACCTGCAAGCCAGCCACCTGGCCAGGTTGATCGGCGAGGAACGCGCCACCGTTGCTGAAGGCGTCCCGACGATCTGGAACGACCTGTTGACCTATGCCGACCAGCACGAGGTCGACCTGTCCTCGCTGCGGATGATCGTGTGCGGGGGATCGGCCGTCCCCCGGAGCCTGATCGCCCGCTACCGGGACCGGTTCGGAATTCCGCTCGTGCAGGGCTGGGGGATGACCGAGACGAGCCCATTGGCCGCGCTGTCCTTTCCCCCCGCCGCCGCCACGGGCGAGGAGGAGCTCGACTACCGGGCCAAGGCCGGCCGGATCATCGCCGGCGTGCAAGCGCGCATCGTCGACGAGGACGGCCGTGAGCTTCCCTGGGGCGGGGCGTCGGTGGGCGAACTGGAGGTCCGCGGCCCCTGGGTGACGGGTTCTTACTTCCGGGCACCGTCACCGGAACGGTTCCGCAACGGGTGGCTGCGGACGGGCGACGCCGGGATGATCGACCGCCGCGGCTTCATCCAGCTCACCGACCGGCTGAAGGACGTGATCAAGTCGGGCGGCGAGTGGATCTCGTCCGTCGATCTCGAGAACCGGCTGATGGCCCATCCCGACGTCCTCGAGGCAGCGGTGATCGGCGTACCGGACCCGCGGTGGGACGAGCGGCCGCTGGCCTGTGTGGTGCCCCGTCCAGGCGCGGCGGTCGACCCCGGATCGCTGCGGTCGTTCCTCGCCGGACAGGTCGCCCGCTGGTGGCTCCCCGAACGGTGGGCGTTCCTCGAGCGGGTACCTAAGACGAGCGTCGGTAAGTTCGACAAGCGGACGCTGCGGGCGCTCTACGGCGACGGCCAGATGAAGGTCGAGCAGGTTGGAGACGTTCGCGCGGCCCGCACCGAAGAGGCCGAGCGTCGTGACTGACTGGTGACCTGGCCGGGCTAATGGGCTGAACAACCACGGGGTGGTCATCCATGGCGGACCGCGGCGCTTTCACGTGGCCGGCTTCGGAACTCCTCGCGAGGAGCTTGTCCATCCGTTTCCATACTCCTACGAGATCGAGCCGCGGTTTACCGATTTCGTCGCCAAGAGCCACGCGAGCGACGGAGCCAAGGCAGCCATGCGCTATCAGCGTTCTCTCCCGGGAGCAGCCCGACCTCGGCCGCCACGATCTCGCCCACCTTCAAGCCATCCACCGGCACCTCTTCGACCAGAACGACGGACTGGGCACGAAGCTCTCGGGATCCAGGCCGGCCGTCTGCCCGAGCGTCATGAGCTAGGCGGTGACTTGCTGCCGAGGTCCGCAGCGTCAACATGAGCAAGGGCCGACACCCTCTTCACGCTCGCCGAGTGGATTGAAGCCCAAGGACGGCGTCTCTTCGACGACCTCGCCCATCGTGGTCGTCAAACCCGATCCCGACAAGGGCCTCGTCTTCGAGAGCGAAACACCGGCCGGCCGCCCGGGGGCGGTCACCTCCTCGAATCCCGGCGGCGTCCCGGAGCCGTGCTCGCCGGTCGAAGCCAAGCCGCTCGGCACGTGCGCCAACCCCCACGGCATCCAGATCCGTGCCGACCTCGGCCGGATGGTGACGGGTGACTATGCCGAACCGCGGGAGCTCACGACCGACCCCGTCAAGCCGTACGAGCCCGCCACCTTCCGGCCGACGGTCCGGGTCTGGGACGTCACCACTCCGGGGGCGCCCCGGTTGGTCTCGGTGGCTCGCATGCCGAAGGGTCCGCAGGCGACGATGCTCGGTCACGGCAACATCGCCATCATGGAGGCGGCCAAGACGCACGCCCCGGCCAAGGGCATGTTCGCCGGGGCGTCCTGCGGCGGCGGCCTGTTCTTCACCCCGGACGTCACCGTGCTGGCCGGCGACTCGTCGGCGGCGTGGAAGCAGGTCTTCGTCGACGACATGGCCCTCCTCCGGGCTTCCGGCGTGGACGGCAATCACCGCCTGTACATGGTCGACGTCGACCCCGCCACCGGCGCGCTGGCCTACGACCAGTCGTTCCGGGACGAGAAGGACGGCGCGCTCGGCGTGGACTTCAACCGGCGCCACTGGCCCAGGAATCCCGACGCCGGCTTCTACAAGCCCCACGCCATGGTGTGGGTCTGCCCGCCGGGGGTCTGCCGGTCAGGCCCGCGGCGCTGAAGCGCGTACCTCGATGCGGCCGGCGGTGGTCCGGACCTCGTAGGCCGCTTCCGGGACGCTGGCCGGGCCGTGCACCACAGTGCCGTCCTCCAGGGAGAACACGCTGCCGTGCCACGGGCACTCCACGCACAGGGTGCTGTCGTCGATCTTCCCTTCGTGGAGCGGTCCGCCGGCGTGGGTACAGCGGCTGCCGATGGCGTGGATCCGCCCGCCTGACCGGTACAGCAGGATGGTGGCGCCGCCGGCTTCCTTCATCACCGCCGCGCCCGGGTGCAGTTCCGACTCGTCGGCCACCGCCGTCCATTCGTCGAGTTCGGGCTGGAAGAAGGCGTTGTTGACGCCGACGCCCCGTCCGTAGCTCAGGAATCCCCCGAGGTAGCCGCCCGCCGCCAGCGTGGCCATGCCCAGCAGACCCTGGACCCGGCCCCGGTAGCGGCGGCCGCGGAGGCGGTTGAGCAGGGAGGCGGCGAACAGGCAGGTGCCGGTGACGTTGGCCGCGGCGTGGACGACGCCGACCCGCTGCTCCGTCCCCTGCGTGTCGGACCAGTCGGCCAGGCCGGCGACGGCGGTGGGAAGCGTGCCGGCGAGGCCGAGGGCGACCAGGGCGTTGACCGCGCCGCGGGCGCGCCGACCGGCCAGCAGGTCGAGGACGGTGGCCGAGGTGAACAGTCCGATCGGGATGTCGGTGAGGACCGGGTGCAGCGGATGGCCCAGCCCCGTTCCGCTGAGCACGTCCTTGACCGGCCCTGGGGCGATCAGCTCCTTGGCCTTGCGGGCCAGCGGCGACGCCACCTGATCGAGCGCCTGCAGCTCTCCGAGCCGCCGGGCTTGTTCGTGCAGATCCATGTTGCCCCCCGGTTTCGTCGCTGTGGTACCTCCAACGCTAGGGAACGGCGCCGGCGGCGTCGGCCGTGTCGGCCAGCGGGATTGCGTCCTCGATGGCGAGGTCGGCCGCCGCCGCGGCGGCCGGCTCGGCGCCGCGGCCGAGGACGTCCCAGGCGATGAGGAGGTCCTCGTCGGTGGCGTGCACCGTCCGGTTCCCGAGGGTGACCCCGTCCGCCACCCGGTCGATCTCGAGGTCTCCGACGGCCTCCGTCCCCCGGCCGATGATCGTCCCCGAGACGGAGACGATCACCCGGTCGACGAAGGCGCCCCGCAGCAGCGACGTGATCACCTTCGCCCCTCCCTCCACCAGGAGGCAGCGGACACCGAGTTCCCGCAACAGCGCCAGGGCGTCACGGAGGTCGACGCCACCCGGTCCCTGCCGCACGACTTCGACCATCACCTCCCGGGCCTGCAGCGTGGCCCGCCCGTCGGCGGGGGAGCGGGGAGTCGTGAGCACCAGGGTGGGCGCCTCGTCCTCCAGGATGAGGGCCGAGGACGGGATCCGCAGCGTGGAGTCGAGCACGACCCGCAGCGGTGAGACCCCGGGAACCATCCGCACGGTCAGGCGGGGGTCGTCCTGGACGACGGTCCCCACGCCGACGAGGACCGCGTCCGCCGCCGCCCGGAGGGCGTGGGAGATCCGCCGCTCGGCTTCACCGCTGATCCACTTGGAGTCGCCCGTCCGGGTGGCGATCCGGCCGTCGAGCGTCTGGGCGTACTTCAGCACGACGAAGGGCCGGCCGGGCGGAGGGTCGACGGGGCCGAGGAGCCGGCTGACGTCGGGCGGTGTCGGGCCGAGGACGGCGAGCGCCTCGCCGGCTGGAGCGATGTGCCTCATGCGCCGGCTCTTCGTCCGGAGGTAGTCGATGTTCTTCACGTTCGGCGCCGTCGGCAGGGGATGCACCGCCGTGACGAGGATCCCGGCCGCCTGCAGGCCCTCGACCTTGGCCGGATTGTTGGTCAGGAGGTGCACCGACCGCACGCCGAGGGCGGTGAGCACGGCGGCGGCCTCGGCGTAGCTGCGGGCGTCGACGGGGAGGCCGAGGCGCAGGTTGGCGTCGACGGTGTCGGCGCCGCGTTCCTGTTCGAGGTACGCCCGGAGTTTGTTGACGAGCCCGATACCGCGGCCTTCATGGCCGGTGGCGTAGACGACGACGCCGCGCCGTTCGGCGGCGATCGCCCGCAATGCCAGGCGCAGCTGCAGCCCGCAGTCGCAGCGCAGCGACCTCAGGGCGTCGCCGGTGAGGCACTCGGAGTGGAGCCGGGCGAGGACCGGTTCGCCGTCGGCGATGTCACCTTGGGTGAGCGCCAGGTAGACGAAGCCGGATTCGCATTCGAAGGCCCGGGCCTGGAACACCCCGAACTCCGTGGGCAGCGATACGGACGCGACCTCGCGGGCCGGTGTCTCCATCCCCTATCCCTCCCTTGCGCCGCGGGCGGGCGTCGGGCCTCTATGCTTCCCCGCCGCCGCCGGTTTCAACCGGCGTGACAACCGCCCCCCTCGGGCGGTGGATGGAGGTTCACGGTACGTGAAGGCGCGGGCCCTCGTGTTCGTGGCGCCGGGCCGGGTCGAGATCCGGGACGTCGACGCCGGCGAGCCGGGGGACGGCGACGTGGTGGTCCGCACGGCGTACTCCGGGATCAGCGCCGGGACGGAGTTGCTCGCCTACCGGGGCGAGCTCGATACCGGGCTGGTGCTCGACGAGACGATCGCCTCGCTGGGCGGAACGTTCGCCTACCCGTTCGCCTACGGCTACAGCTGCGCCGGCGTCGTCGAGGCCGGGGCGCTGCCGGCGGGGACGCCGGTGTTCGCCTTCCATCCCCACCAGGACCGGTTCGTGACCTCCGGGGCCGACGTCGTCCTCCTGGGCGAGGTCGGGCTGCGGGAGGGGACGCTGTTCCCGCTGGTCGAGACGGCGCTGCAGGTATCGCTGGACGCCGGGCCCGTCCTCGACGACGTCGTCGTCGTGACCGGACTGGGAGTGGTGGGGCTGCTGACCGCGCTGGTGCTGGGCCGGGCCGGCGCCCGGGTGGTCGGCGTCGAACCCCGGGCCTGGCGCCGGGAGGTGGCGGCCGCCGTCGGTGTCGAGGTCTGCCCGCCCCACGAGGTCGCCGACCGTGTGGCCGCGGCGACGGACGGGCGGGGCGTGCCGCTGGCGGTGGAGGCCAGCGGCAATCCGGAGGCTCTGGCCGGCGTCCTGCCCTGGCTGGCTCACGAAGGCACCGCCCTGGTCGCCTCGTGGTACGGGTCCAAGCCGGTCACGCTGCCGCTGGGGGCGGAGTTCCACCGGCGGCGGCTCGTGATCCGCTCGACGCAGGTCTCGACCATCCCCGCCCACCTCTCCGGACGGTGGACCGTGGCCCGCCGGCGGGAGGCGGCCGTGCGCCTCCTCAGCGAGCTTCCGATCGGGACGCTGGCCACGCACGAGTTCCCCGTCTCCGAGGCGGCGTCGGCCTACGCCGCCATCGATCGGGCCGAGGAGGGGTTGCTCCACGCCGCCCTGTGGTATGGGTGACGCCGTGTACGAAGTCGGCACCGCCGCCACCGTCCAGGCCTTCCACGTCATGCCCGGGATGGAAGGGCCGGAAGGGACGCTCCACTCCCACGACTACCGCATCGAGCTCGTGGTCACCCGGGCGGAACTGCACGGCGACGGCTGGGTCTGCGATCTCGACGTTCTCGACGCCGCACTCGGCGACATCGTCAAACGCCTGGACGGCGCCGACCTCGAGACCATTCGCCCGCCGTCGGCCGAGGCGGTCACCGTGGAGGTGTTCGCCCGCTGGCTGCACGACACGCTGGCTACTTCGGTGGCCGAGGCCGGCGGCGAGACCCTGGCCGTGCGGGTGTGGGAGTCGGCGGTCGCCTTCGGCGGCTACGCCGCGCCGGTGAGGTCGGCGTAGGCGGCCAGGCAGCGCTCGGCGCACGCCTGCCAGGTGAACCGGGCCAGCACCGATTCCCGGGCGGCACGCCCCATGCGCTCGGCCCGGGCCGGGTCGGCCAGCAGTTCCTCCAGGCGGGCCCGGAGGCCGGCGACGTCGCCCGGTTCCACCAGATAGCCCGTCTCTCCGTCGGCCACGATCTCCGGCAGGCCGCCGAGGCGGCTGCAGACCACCGGCGTGCCGCTGGCCATCGCCTCGAGGACCGACAGGCCCAACAGTTCCGACACCGCCACCCGGCGGCCATAACAGTTCTGCTGGACGGACGGCAGCACGAAGACCCGGGCCTGGCGGTACAGCACCGGGAGTTCGTCGTCGGCGACGGCCTCAGCGAAGGTGACACGGACGTCGCGGCCGGCGGCGGCGCGGCGCAGCCGGTCGGGATAGCCGCTCTCGGGCGGGTGCAGGTCATGGCCGAAGGTCCCGGCGCAGGTGAGCGAGGCACCCTCGGGCAGGGCCTCGATAAGCCGGTCGAGTCCCTTGTGCGGCGTGATGCGTCCGACGAAGAGCACACCGGCCCGCCGGGCCTCGGCGTCGGGCCGGAACCGTCCCGGGTCGGCTCCGCCGTAGATGACCGACGTGCGAGCGGCGGGAACGCCGAGGACGTCGGCGGAGTACCGCGACACCGTGAGGAACCGGTGGACGAGTCCGGGCAGGCGCCGGCCGAGCCCCGCCGGCGGAAGGCCGTGGTCGGTGACGGCGATCCGCTTGCCGGCCGCCCGTCCGGCGACGATGGCCGCCTGGGAC
The DNA here is from genome assembly GCA_040756995.1 of Actinomycetota bacterium. Lineage (GTDB taxonomy): Bacteria > Actinomycetota > Acidimicrobiia > IMCC26256 > BP-133 > BP-133. The sequence continues at coordinate 219,303 of JBFLYK010000002.1, forward strand.
GGGGCGCTCCACAGGTGATGGGTGTGGATGATGTCGGCGCCTCCGAGCACCGCCCTGGCCGGCAGCGCCGGCGCCACCGGATGGGCGGGGTGGCCCCCCAGGCGCGTGACCGCCCGCAGCACGCGGATCCGCAGCCCCCCGCCCTGCGGGTCGGGGAACAGGCCGGCCGACGGCCCGAAGGTGACGAGCTCGGTGTCCACCGACGTCGCCAGGGCGCGGGCCAGCTCCAGCGGATACCGTTCGCCCCCGCCGAAGAGCCCCCCGGCGCCGAACGGCGTCGGAGCCACGTGCACGACCCTGATGCTTTCGATCTCCCTCGTGACGCTCGGTGATCCCGGGCAGCTGACCGGCGGGTACCTCTACCACCGCCGCATGGCGGAGGCCGCCGCCGAGCACGACGCCGCCGTGCGGTTCGTCTCCTTCCCGGCGACGCCCTTTCCGACGCCGGCGCTGTGGGGGCGCCGGGTGGTCGGTGCCGCCGCCGACCGGGCCGATGTCGTGGTGGTGGACAGCATCGCCGCCGCCTTCCTCGGGCCGTGGATTGGATCGTTCCGGCGTCGGCCGCGGCCGGTTCCCCTGGCGGCGATCGTGCATCAGCCGCCCGGTGGAATCGACCACGGTCCGCTCCGGGCCGTGCCGCAGGCCTGGCTCGACCGGCGGCTCTACCGCCGGGCGGCCCGCATCTTGGCCGCCAGCGAGGCGCTGGCCCGGGACTACGAGGGTCAGGGCTTCGCCGCCGAACGCATCGTGGTCGTGCCGCCCGGGCGGGACGTGGCGCCGGCCGTGCCGGCGGCGGCGCCGTCCTCCGATCTGCGGGCCGGACGGCGAGCGGCGCTGCTGTGCGTCGGGAACTGGGTCGAGCGAAAGGGGATTCTTCCGCTGCTCGACGCCTTCGCCGGTTTGAGCGACGACGCCGCCACGCTGCACCTCGTCGGCCGGGACGACGTCGAGCCGGCCTACGCCGCCCGGGTCCGGGCCCGCCTCGGCCGCGACGACCTGGCCGCACGGGTGATCGTGCACGGCCCGGTCAGCCGGGAGCGCGTCGCCGAGCTCTACGCCGCCGCCGACGTGTTCGTCCTGGCCAGCACGAAGGAGCCGTACGGGACGGTGTACGGCGAGGCGATGGCCGCCGGACTGCCGGTGGTCGGATGGCGGTCGGGGAACCTTCCCCACCTCGCCGCCGACGGCCGGGAGGGGCTCGTGGTCGAACCCGGCGACGTCGCCGGGCTGCGGGCCGCCCTGCGGCGGCTGGCGGAGGACGAGCCGTACCGCCGGCAGCGGGCGGCCGGCGCCCGGGCCCGGGCGGAGTCGTTCCCGACGTGGGCCGAGTCGGCCGCCCGGCTGTTCGCCGTCCTGCGGGAGGTGGCCGGCCACTGATCGCCGGCCGGGCCGGGCGCCTCAGTCGGGCGGCGGGTGGAGCTCGTTGAAGGCGACGAGGCGGGGGGCGGGTGGGCCGGTGAGGATGCGGTGGACGGAGGCGTCCCGGACGTAGAGCCGCCAGGCGATCTCGTCACCGGTGTCGAGCGCCCAGGCGATCGCCGCTTTGATGGGCGAGACGTGACTGACGACCACGATGTCGTCGGTCGCCGCCGCGTCGGCCAGGTCGGCGCAGGCCTCGCGCACCCGCCGGCCCAGCGCGGTGAGTGACTCGCCGCCCTCGGGGACGTAGTCGCAGTCGAGCCGCCACTCGTCCCACACCTCGGAAGGCACGTCGCCGTAGGCCAGGAGGTCGAACGCCCCGTAGTCGAGTTCGATCCAGCGCTCGTCGACCTCGACGGGCAGCCCGAAGGCGGCCGCGGTGTCGCGGGCCCGGCCCAGCGGGCTGGCGATGACGCGGGCCGGCCGGCCGATCCCGGCGGCCAGCGCCTTGGCCTGGCGGACCCCGAGCTCGGTCAGCGGCACATCAGCCCGTCCGCAGAGCAGCCCATCGGCGTTGGCCGAGGTCTGCCCGTGCCGGACGAGGATCAGCATCCCCGGGACCGTAATGGTGGGGCACGGGCGTTCGCCAGCTTGGCGAGGGGTAGGGTTCGGCGATGATCGTCCAGGTCGCCTGGTACCGGGCCCGGCCCGGTGAAGCGGATGCGGTCGTCGCCGCCATGCGGGAGGCCGCCGTGGCGGCCCGCAACGAACCCGGCTGCCTTACCTACCAACTGCACCAGTCGGTCGACGACGATCACGACTTCGTTCTCTACGAGCAGTACGTCGACGAGGACGCCCTGCAGGCCCATCTCGAGACCCCGCACTTCCGGGAGGTCGTCCAGGGCCGGGTGAACCCCCTGCTCGAGAGCAGCGACTGGAAGACCTACCGAATGGTCGACGAGTAGGAGCCTCACCGGCAGGCGGCGCGCTGCGGGCTGCTAGCCTCATGGGCAAGAGGGCGAAGTTCGTATGCCATTGCGGACACTCCCTCGCTCGGCACAACCGCCCGGCCACACAGACCGGAGGGAACCCGGCGCTGAGCCCAGGACGGAGGCCGACCCACGGTGGTTCACGACACCCGCAACCCCCTCAGTTGCTGCCCGAGGTGCTACAGGGCCGAACTCGGCTGGCGGGCTTCCCGCCGCCCGGTCTTCCGTTACGCCCGAGCCGACGCCGCGGAAGCACCGCTGTACTACCGCGTTTTCCACGGCGACCAGGCCGTGGCCACGGTGAGCCGGACACGGCGATCGACCACCGAGCCGTACGAGGTGACGGTCGACGGCGACGGTGGAGGTCTGCTCAGGGCCGGGACACTCCAGGATGCCCGTCAACTCGTCGGCGCGGCCTACACGGCTCTGTGGCGTGGCGGGCAGTACACGGCGCGAGGCCCCGTACACAACCAGTGAGGGGGAGGCCCCGGAGGTTCGCCGGGATCAGCGGTGCTTGTCGGCCGCGATGTTCCTGAGCCAGCGGGCGACCCAGATGGGATCGATGTCCTGGCCCTCGTCCTCGCTGAGGTGGGCGACGTGCTGCTCCAGCGTCCATTCGGGGTGGAGCTCTTCGGCTCGGCGCACGATCTCCCAGGCGGTGAGTTGCGAACGGTCGCTCATGCCACGCCTATCGGCATCATCGTGCGTCCCCTGTAGAGGCAGAAGGCCGAACGGTCCAGCGGTCATGACCGGCCCGGGCGCTGGTCGCCGAGCAGGGCGTCATGGCACGGTGGGCACATCCACCATCCGAGTTGCGCAGTGGCGTGAGAGCCCGGATCACCGGGAAAGCTCCGCTGGCAGCGGCCACATCGACGGTCCCGCACCGGCTCTGCATCCGGGGATCGGTTTGGAGCGGCCTGGGGATCTTCCACCTCAGGGTGCGGTCCGTGCCCGCCAGTAGCGGTACAGGCCGAGGCCGATGAGAACGATAGCGATGGCACCCAACGTTTCCATGGTGCTCCTTCCGCACCCTGGACTCCGGCCGTCGTCGACGGCGGACGGGTGCGTTCCACTCCAGCGTACGCTGGTTCCATAATTCTCGCAATTTATTTCTAGAATTCTGATACCATCATGCAGCGTGGGGGAATGGAGTTTTTTCACCAACCATGCCCGCGTCCTGATCTGCATCGCTCGGGATCCGGGGGTGAGGCTGCGGGACCTCGCCGTTGCGATCGACGTCACCGAGCGAAGCGCGTATGGGATCGTCAGCGACCTGGTCAAGGCGGGCTACGTCGTCAAGGAAAAGGACGGTCGTCGCAACCGCTACCGGGTCGAGGCGCAGTTGCCGCTCCCGGAACCCATCGGCCGGGAGCGGACCATCGGCGACGTTCTCGGCCTCCTCGTCGACGTCGACGCCCGGAGACGGCCAAGGCAACCAACCAAGGTGCGTCAGGCCAGGTGAACCGCTCGCACAGGTGCGGTGGCGCAATCTTCATCCCGCTGCGGTGGTTGGGCACGAAAGCCGCGTATCCACGGCTCCGGTCTGTCGGTGGTTTGCGAATTCGGCAAGACGTGTTCCATCAATGGGACGGGGGCTTACCGTACGGAGCATGTGCGAGCACGAACAGGCCGGACGGCCGGGTAGCGGCGCAGTGCAGCAGGCCGCCCAATGGGACGAGAGGTACAGCGAACACGACGAGGCGATGTGGAGCGGGCGGCCGAACGGGCGGCTCGTTGCCGAGGTCGCCGGGCTCAGCCCCGGCCGGGCCCTCGACGTTGGTTGCGGCGAGGGTGCGGACGCGATCTGGCTCGCCCGGCGCGGCTGGGCGGTCACCGCGATCGATATCTCCGACGTCGCCCTGCGCCGGGCCCGGGACGCGGCCGAGCTGGCCGGAGTCGCGGTGGACTGGGTCAACGGCGACGTCCTGCAGACACCGTTCCCGGCCCGTTCGTTCGACCTCGTGTCGATGCAGTACCCGGCCCTGCCCAAGGCCGGGGGCGACCCCGCACTGCGGACGTTGCTCGACACGGTGCGTCCCGGCGGGCTGCTCCTCGCCGTCTACCACGACCTCGACGACGAGCACCGGGAGCACATGAAGTCGAAGGGCAACGACCCCGCCGACTACGTCGGCGCCGACGACCTCCTTCGCCTACTCGGCGACGACTTCACGCTCGAGCTGCACGCCGCCGAGCCCCGCATCGACCCGCCGCCCGGCACCCCGCACATCGGCGACATCGTCCTGCGCGCCCGGCGACGCTGACACGGAACCGGCGGCGACCTTCAACCGGTAAGGGCCGGAACTGTGAGGAGTGCGGCGTAGCATGATCATGCTATTGTCGTGGCATGGCGCGGCGGAGAATCAGCACCACGGTGGACGAGGGACTGCTCGGCGAGGCACGTCGTCTTCGGGCCGGGCTGAACGATGCGACGCTGTTCGATGAGGCGTTGACGGCGCTGATCGCCCGGCACCGAGCGGCGCGCTACGACGAGGCCTACGCGACGTACGACGAACGCCCGCTGGACGAACCGGATGAGTGGGGCGACCTAGCGTCGTTCCGGGCGGCGGCCGGATCGACGTGAGCGCCGTGCCCGCTCGGGGCGAGGTCTGGTGGTGCGAACCGCCCAACGTTGGCCGACGTCCGGTTGTCGTTCTCACGCGGGACGTCGCCATCCCGCGCCTCCGGCGTGCGCTTGTGGCTCCCTGTACAACGACGGTGCGAGGCCTGCCCAGCGAGGTCCTTCTCGAGCCCGGCGAGGATCCGGTACCCCGGCCGTCGGCCGTCAACCTGGACTCGGTCGAAAGCGTCTCGATCGCTGCACTCGTCGACCGTCTTGGCCGCCTCAGTGACGAGCGTATGCGGCAGATTTGCGAGGCACTGGCGGTGGCTGTCGCCTGCGACTGACGCGTGAGGGCTGAGCTCCGTCGCCCGTCGCTGGAGCGTCAGCGGCAGGCGGCGGCGATCTCTTGGGCGAAAGCCGGATCGACCGGGTCGGACGGGTCGTACCGGCTGGTGATGGCGTGCACGAAGCACTCGGCCTGCGGCGCCGTCATTCCGGCGTTGAGGGCCGCGAATCGCAGTTCGGCGATGGCGCTGGCGCTCCACCGGGTGGGCTCATCGTCCGGCTGGGATACCGCGGCGATGACGGAGGCGACGATGCTGGCGATGAGCACGAGCGTGATGCCGACCCGGACGCCCGTCCGGCGGAGGACCGGCCTCCGTTGTGGCGACTCCGTCTCCTCCCAGGGGTCCTCTTGTCCGAACCCCTCGTCCGCGTCGTGGTCGAGCACGCCGAGTTCGGAGTCATACCGGCGGCGGGTCTCGGGATCCCTCAGCGTCCTCCAGGCCTCGTTGACGACCTTCATCTCCGCCTCGGCCCGCCGCCGTTCCGGATCCGGCGCGGTGGCGTAGCGATCAGGGTGAAGGAGTTGCGCCTTGCGGTGGTACGCCCGTCTGACCTCCTCGAGGCCGGCGTCGGTGGCCACGCCGAGCACGTCGTAGTACGAGGTCATGCCTCCGTTGTAGCGGAACCGGCACCGAGGTCGGCTCTGGAGCTGGACGTCACCTGTCGCTGAAGAGGCGGCGAAGGATCTCCAGCGCCTGGGTCAGGCGGGTGAGGTCTCGAGCGGGGAGTGCCCGGAGGAGCTCGGCCAGCTCCTCCTGGCTGGCGGCCAGAGCCGCGGTCAACTGTGCTTCGCCCCTCGGTGTCAGACGGAGCAGCGCCCGGCGTCGTTCGGCCGGATCGTCGCGGCGGTCGACCTGGCCGAGCACCACCAGCCGGCTGACGAGCGTGGACGCCGTCGGCAGCCCCACGCCGAGGTGGGCGGCCAGCTCTGAGAGGCTGGCGTCGGGTTTGAAGTGGATGAACCCGAGGGCCATGAGCTGGGGGATCGACCAGGAGGGCTCGCTCCGCCGGACGGAGGCCCGTATCCACCGGGCGGCGAGCGGGACGACCTCGATCATCTCCCGGGCGCAGTCGTCGGCGTCAGCGGTCTTGCCGGTCCCGGTAGCCATCGCAGCCCTCCGCTCGCTCCGGCCGACGAAACAATTCGTCCTCAGAATACTTCGCCGCCTCAGGCGAGCCTCGGGCGCGCCACGATGCGGGTAGTTTGCACGGCCGATCCAGCGCTGCCATCGTCTATGAGCCGTTGCCTGGGGAGGAGGATCGATGGCCAGTGCACTCGGACTGCGCCGTGTCGCGGCCATGCTGGCGGCCGGCCTGCTGGCGGCCGTCGGCTTGGCGCCCACGCCCGTGGGCAGTGCCGCCCCTGTAGCCGACCGAGCGGTGCCGGCCGCCGATTGCGGACCGGGCTCGTTGCCGGAGACCGGGTTGCAGGGCCAGGTTCCCCAGTCCGACCGTGACAGCGGCCGATCAACGCAGGGGTACCGGTGCAACCTCCAACTCGTCGGACAGCATCAGGGAGAGGGCGCATCCATCCAGAACGCCTGGTACGGCGACTGCGACTACTACGGCACAGCCATCGGTGGCCCGGTGCGCAATCCGGGAGTGCAGGTGGTCGACGTCGCCGATCCGGCCCGCCCGAAGGTGACCGCCCGGCTGGTGTCGCCGGCCATGACTGAGCCTTGGGAGTCGTTGAAGGTCCACGAGGCCAGGGGCCTCCTGGCGGCCGTCCACGGCGGCGTGGGCCTCGGGCCCGTGTTCTTCGACGTCTACGACGTGAAGACGGACTGCCGCGCCCCGCGGCTGCTCAGTTCCCTGCCGCTCCCGAGCAACATCATCGGCCACGAGGGCACCTGGGCCCCCGATGGCCGGACGTACTGGGTCGGGATGATCGGCGGCCTGGCCGCCATCGACGTCGCCGATCCGACCCGGACCAGGCTCATCTATGCCGACGACAGCCGGGTGCACGGTCTGTCGCTCAGCGACGACGGGAACGTCGCCTACCTCGCCGCCATCTCCGTCGACGACGGCGAGCCCAACGGATTGCGGATCCTCGACGTGAGCGACGTCCAGGCCCGACAGCCCCTGCCCCAGGTTCGGGAGATCAGCCACCTGTACTGGGCCGATGGCGCGGCTGCCCAGCACACCATCCCGGTCACCTACGGCGGCCGGCCGTTCCTCTTCTTCGTGGACGAGGGCGGTTCCCGATACCGGGACCGCTCCGAGGGGCTCCGGGGACTGCGCAGCCCGGCGGGGGCGGCGCGCCTCATCGACATCAGCGACATCCGGCGGCCCTACACCGTCGCCAAGCTGAAGTTGGAGATCCAACTCCCGACGCATGAACGCGTCGCCCGCTGGGACCTCGAAGGCAACGGAATGTTCGGCTACCAGGGTCACTACTGCAGTGTCGACCGACCGGTTGACCCGACCGCCCTGGCCTGCAGCTACTTCCAGTCCGGGATCCGTGTGTTCGATGTCCGGGACCCGTACTCACCGCGGGAGATCGCCTATTTCAATCCGCCGGCCCAGACCGGCAAGCAGGCTCAGCTGCCCGGATCGTGGCACGTGTCGAGCCCGGCCCGGGCGGGCTTCGACCTTGCGGTCAACCAGGATTCGACCCCGCGGCCGAACCTGACCGCCGACTGGTGCATGGCCCAGGTCCGCTTCTACCCGGCCCGCAACGAGCTGTGGACCCACTGCCTGGACAACGGCTTCCTCGTCATGCGGTTCACCAACGGGGTCTACCCCCTCCCGCCGCTGGAGCGGCCCGTCGCCTTCCGGCCGGCCGCCGACTTCCCGGCCGAGCCCGTCTCGGCCCGGGGTCCGATCGGCTACAGGGCCAGCGCCACCCGCCAACAGCTCGCCTACCGCTGCATCATCGTTCCCGGAATCAGCGAACAGGCCGCCGAGCGGCTCCTGGCCTCGATAACGGGCACCGACCGCTGAGGACGTCCAGCGATCCGGCGATCATGTGCGGAATGCCGGCTGCATCAAGTGCCCGGACGATCTCGGCCAGAAGGTCGGCCAGCGTCACTGCGACGAACAGCGCGCGGCCAGCTGGCTCGCCAGTTCATCGCCGTACAGGATCCGTAGCCACTCGTGATGCACTCGGGCGTCGTCAAAGTTGGGATTCCTCGCCCTGATGCCCTCGAGCGCGATCTGCCGCACCTGTTCCGACATGGCGACGGCAACTTCGACCCGCCGGCGGGGCTCCATCGCCCGGTAGACGTCGAGCTGGCGTCGGCGAACGTCCGGGGCCGTATCGCGCAGGGTCATGACGTGAGCCTAACCGCTGGGTGGGACAGGTTTCCGGGGCACCCGCAGCACCGGTGCGTCACTTGGTGAAGCCGATGTCCTCGTAGACGATGCTGGCGAAGCCGAAGGCACCGAAGTTGGCCAGCTGTGACCTCGTGGCCACGATGTCGGGCCGCTGATAGAGGGGGAGTGAGTGGACCACGTCCCAGAGGGCGGCGTCGATCTGGTTCGCCAGATCAATGGCCTTCTCTTCGTCGAATTCGCTCGTCGCCTCGTCGAACAGGGCGTCGATTTGAGGAGTGCCGATCCGGGAGAAGTTCTGCTGGAAGTCGAGCTCTCCGCCCTTGCCCGGCTTCGGGGAGACGTAGCTGGGCTTGTTCGAGCTGATCGGAAACGGCTTGCCGATGAACGAGAACACGGTCAGCTCGAAGTTCCCGGGGACGATGTACTGCTTGAAGAAGTCCGGCGTGGGAACGGGCAGGACGTCGACCCGGACGCCGATGCCGTCCAGCATCGCTCGCACCAGTTCCGCCACCTGATTCGAGGAGCCCACGCCGGTGGGCACGACGAAGCGGAGGGCCAAGGGCTTGCCATCCTTCTTGCGGACGTTGCCGTCGAGCTTCCAGCCGGCGTCGTCGAGGAGCTTCCGGGCGCCATTGACATCGGGCGAGCTCAGGATGCCGGCATTGTCCCGGTAGCCCCGCTGGCTGAGCATGAAGATGTGGTTCTGGAGCGGCTTTGCTTCGACGCCGAGGGGACCGACGAGCGCCTTGGCGATGGCGGCGCGGTCGATGGCCATTCCAAGCGCCCGGCGGACGTTCACGTCTTTCAGGATCTCGCCCGTCCCATTGATCGTGATGCTCCGGAAGTCCGGACCGGCCGCCCGGTGGACGCTGATACCGGAAGCGCCCTCCACCCGCTTCAGCTTGTTCACATCGGCGGCGACATCGAGCACGTCGATCTCACCGTTGACGAGCGCGTCGACCTGACCCGCAGGATCGATGACCCGGAAGACGATCCGGTCGAGCTTCGGCTGGTTGCCCCACCACTTCGGGTTCCGCACGAGGCTGATGCTCTTGGCTGTCTGGTCGAGGCTCTCGAACCGGAACGGCCCGGCCGTGGTGAGCACCCTCGCCCTCCACCCGTCGTTGAAGGTGGCCGGATCGTTGTTTGTCGACGCCGGGTACAGCGGTGAGAACAGGGCCTTCCAATCGGCGTAGGGCCGCCGGAACGTCACGACGACCTCACGGTCGTCGCCGCCCCGAGCGACGCTCTCGATCTGCTCGTAGCCGCTCGACGAGGCAACCCGGTAGGCCGGGTTCGATCCCGACAGCGCCTTCCACTGCGCTTCGAAGTCTGCTGCGGTGATCGGCGTGCCGTCGTCCCACGCGGCTCTCGGGTTGATCCGGTAGGTGACGACCTGCCGGGGATCCGTGGCCGTCAGCTCGGCCGAGTCGAGGTAGTCCTTGTTGACCGTGGGCTTCGCCTCGGCGTCGAAGCGGAACAGCGAGGGCAGCAGCGCCCCGACCACGTTGCCGGCGTCAGCCGACGTCCCGTCGAGCTCCCCGGTGTTGAAATTCGGCGGGAACGAGGCGAGCGGCCACCGCAGGGTTCCGCCTTCGGGCAGCTCGTCCCGACGTACCGAGTTGATGCCGGTGCCGCTCGCCGGGGCGTCGCGCTTGGCGGTCGTCGGCTCCGTCGCGTGGTTGTCTCCGCCGCCCCGGCTGCAGGCCGACGGCGTGACGGCGAGAACGGCGGCAAGCAGGGCGGCGAGAAGAGGGGTCCGGCGTGGTGCAGGCCTACTGTCGGGCGCCGGCGCCAGCATGCTCCTGAAACTACTTCAACGCCTCCCGGCGGGTGGCTCAGGGCGCCGAAGGCGGCCAGCTGCCAGACGTGCCCCTGAACGTCGTACTGTCCGGGAACCCGGGCTTCGTCACGGGACGACGCGTGAAGGGTTAGGAAGAGGAGTGCTGGTCGATGAAGCTGGTCTTGCAGGAGTTCCTGACGCTCGACGGTGTGTCCCAGGGTCCGGGTTCCCCGGACGAGGACACCAGCGACGGGTTCACACGAGGTGGCTGGTTCGTGCCGCATTTGGACGAGGAGTTCGAACGGCTGGCGGGTAGCTGGCTCGGCGAGGCGGACGCGTTCCTGTTCGGCCGTCGTACCTACCAGAACTTCGCCCGGGACTGGCCGAAGATGACCGACCATCCTGCCGCCGGCATCTTGAACGGCCTGCCGAAGTACGTGGCCTCCCGTAGCCTGACCAGTGCCGAGTGGAACCCGACCACGATCTTGTCCGGTGACGTAGCCGCACAGGTCGTTGAACTGAAGCAGCAGCCGGGACGCGAACTGCAGATCCACGGCAGTGCCCGGCTGGCCCAGTCCCTGCTGGCCGTCGGGCTGATCGACACGTTGCGGCTCGTGATCGCCCCGGTCGTGGTGGGCCAGGGCCGACGCCTGTTCCCGGACGGCGGCACACCGGTCGGTCTGCGCCTCGTCAGCCATCAAACGACACCGGGCGGCCTGTCCGTCCACATCTTCGAATCGACCGGGCTACCCCAGTACGGAACGTACGGCGCCGACGCGCCGGCGCCGGCCCCTGCGTCGTCACCATGACGGTCCGTCCGTAGCGCAGTGTCGGGAACAAGGCGGCCGCTTCAGGGACCATCGGGATTGGTACGGATACGAGGAGGAGATCACCGATGACCGCCACAGTCACTGCCGACCAGATGGTCGAAGAACCCCTCAGCGGCAACTCCACCGAAGCCGCGCCGCCCCCGGATCGCATCGGGCCGGCGGAGGAACTGGCCAACCTTTTGGCGCAGGCGTACGCCGCGATGCCGCTGTTCGCCTGAGCGACTGGAGACGTCACCATGATCAGGTCGAGCGCCGGCTGGGCGCTCCGGAACACCCATCCGGCCGTCCTGGCGGTGCGTGAGCTCCTTCCGGAATGGGCCCGGACCACCGCCACCTGTCCTCACTGTCCGGTCGACGGCACGCTGGCCACTGTGCTCGAACATATGCTGCGCGACCACGACAGCGAGGTCCAAGGCGCGGCGGCCTGGCTCGAAACCGTCGACCCGGACCTCTTCGCCCTGGCCGTCCATTACCTGATCAGCGGCGCCTACGAAGCCACCCCGCCCAATACTCGGTGCTGTTGAGCCAACTCGACACCGGCGAGGTTGGACCCTACGGCGTGGCCATGAGCTCGTCGTAGAGCCGGTGGAAGGCCTGGTTGCCCATCTCGTTGCGGCCGAGGATCAGCGGCTTCAGGCCTCGACCCCGCAGGGTGGACTGGAGCTGGCGGTTGAGCGGCAGGTCCTCCAGGATCACGGTGTTGACGAGGATGTCGTAGTTCTTCTCCCAGAGGGCCCGTTCTTCGTCGGACGTGATGGGCGGCACGATCAGCCGGACGTCCATGCGGCAGCGGTTCGGGTCGGTGGGGTGGGGCACGAACGTCAGGGTCTCGTAGTGGTCGGAATGCCGCAGAATCGTGGTGTTGGGCATGAGGAAGTTCCCGACGGTGACGTAGGGGTCGATCGGGGCGTCGGGTGTGAAGCGGATCTGGTCGATCACCTTGCGGGGCGTGATCGCCCGGGCGTGACGACCGAAGTCCTGGAACACCTGGATGTTGGTGTAGAAGTACGGCCCGGCGCTGTTGGGGTGGACGAACTTGAGGTGGTAGCCGTCGACGAAGGCGTCCTCGGCCACCTTCCAGTTCATGTCCTCGTCGAAGCTCGACATGCGGACCATGTCAAAGTGCTCGAGGTGATAGCCGGTGAGGATCTCGTCCATCTCCCGGCCCATCCAGGCCGCGACGTCGATCGGCGCACCGGGGCGCTGCACGACCCACACCAGCCCGTAGCGCTCCTCGCAGGGCAGCTCGGTCAGCCCGTACTCCGACCGTTCGATGTCGCCGAAGGTGTCGCCGTAGGGGACGGAGCGCAGCGCGCCGTCGCAGTTGTAGGCCCAGCCGTGGTAGCCGCAGGAGAAGACCCGGCGGTGGCCGGACTCATCCTCGACCAGGCACGCTCCCCGGTGCCGGCAGGCGTTGACGAACGCTTTGACGCGGCCGTCCTCTTGGCGGACGAGCAGCACCCGGTTGCCGGGCAGGTCGATGGTGACGAAGTCGTTGGGCTTCGGGAGCTGCGAGGCGTGGGCGGCCAGGACGGGCACCCGGTCGAAGATCCGTTCCTGCTCGAGCCGGAAGATCTCGGGATCGGAGTAGATCTCGGGGTCGACGAGCATCAGGCCGGGAGCGAGATCGCAGGTGGTGTTGTCGATGTGCTCGAACAACCGCGCTGCCATCCGGCCGTTGGTGACGGCGTCGAACAGCGGCGTCATCTCGGCGGTCGTTCTGCTTACGGTCATGCAACTGCCTTTCCGAGGTAGGCGGCCTGGACCTCCGGACTGCGGCGCACGTCGTCGGGGGTTCCTTCGAAGATCGGGCGGCCGAAGTCGATGACGTAGATCCAGTCGCAGAGGGAGAGCACGAGGTTCATGTCGTGCTCGACGAGCAGCATGGCGATGTCGTTTTCGTCCATGACCCGGCGCAGGATCGAGCCGAAGCGGGCGCTCTCGATCGGGTCGAGGCCCGACGACGGTTCGTCGAGCAGCACGACGGTCGGCTGGCTGGCCAGGGTGCGGGCCAGTTCGACGAGACGGCCGTGCCCGGTGGACAGCTCACCGGCCGGTCGGTGGGCGAGGTCGGCGAGGCCCACGTCGGCGATGAGCCGGTCGGTCAGTTCCCGCTGAGCGGCCCGGGCGGCCCGGGAGTTCCCGGTCAGGCCGAGTTGGGAGAACGGGCCGTCGCCGATGAGCTGCCCTTCGGCGGCCAGGGCGATGTTCTCCCGGACGGTGAGGCTCCGGAACAGCTCGAGCCGCTGGAAGGTCCGGCCGATGCCCCGGCGGGCCCGCTCGGTCGGTGACGCGGAGGTGACGTCGTGACCGTCGATGAACACCCGGCCGGCGGTGGGGCGGAGGAACCCGCCGCACACGTTGAACATGGTCGTCTTGCCGGCGCCGTTGGGCCCGATGAGCCCGGTGATGCGCCCTCGGGGCGCTTCGAGGCTGACACCGTCGAGCGCCACGAGCCCGGCGAAGCGCATCTCGATGTCGTGTGCGCTGAGGCCGTTCATCCTGCGACCTCCGAGAGGGGGACGTCGGTCGAGCTGCCGAGGTAGCGGTGGAACAGCGACCCGTCGGCCAGCTGCGCCGGTTCTCCGACGAACTCGATCGTTCCCTTGTGGAGGATGTAGACGTAATCGGCCACCCCGAGGACCCGGTCGGCGTACTGCTCGACGATCAGCAGCGAACGCCCCTCGGCCCGCAGCGTCGCCACCGCGTCGAAGATCTCGTCCACCACCACGGGCGCCAGACCGACCGACAGTTCGTCGGCCATCACGATCGGGGCGTCGAGGAGGAGCGCCCGGCACACAGCCAGCATCTGCTGCTCGCCGCCGCTCATCGTCCCCGCCACCTGGCTGAGCCGCTGCGTGAGCCGGGGGAACCAGCGCTCGACACGCTCCAGGGCCTCGGTGAGGTTCCCTCCCTGCAGGAACATGGCGATGTTCTTCCGCACCGTCAGGTGCCGGAAGATGCCCCGCCCTTCGGGCACCAGGCAGATGCCGCGGCGGGCCCGGACGTGCACCGGGTCGTTCACCACCGAACGCCCGTCGACCAGCAGGTCGCCGGCGGTGGCCGGGACCAGCCCGGCGATGACGTTGAGCAGCGTCGTCTTGCCGGCGCCGTTGGCGCCGAGCAGCGCTACGGTCCGCCCCGACGGCACGATGAGATCAACACCGTGGAGAACCTCGAGGTTCTGGTAGCCGGCGTGGAGGTTTCTGACTTCGAGCATTAGAACGCCTCTTCCAGGCGGCACCGGTGGCGGCTGGTGCCGAGCCGCCAGCCGCTGCGGGCGGCCAGTTCGGCGATGTCCGGTAGCCGGAGGAAACCGACAAGGCCGTTGGGGGCCTGGGCGAGCACGACCGCGCCCAGCCCGAAGGCCACCGGTTGCCATTCCACGAACGTCGGGCTGGTGAAGATGGCGGGAAGGGCCACGAGCATCACGGCGCCCAGCACGGCACCGCCGAGGCTGGCCGAGCCGGCCATGACCAGCACGGTCAACCAGATGAGCGACTGGAAGAAGCCGAAGCTGGCCAGGTTGATGCTCCGGATGAGCGATCCGAGCAGCCCGCCGGCGATGGCGGCAAGGAAGGCTGACAGGCAGAACACCATGACCCGGCTGGCGGTGGGGTTGACCCGGATGCTCTGGAGGGCGACGGGGGAGTCGGCCATGGCCCGCAGAACCCGTCCCAGCCGGGTGACCCGCACCGTCTCGATGATCACCAGTCCGACGAGGACGACGGCCACGGCGAAGTAGTAGAAGCGCGTGTCGGTGGCGAACAGCGAGGGGCGGGCCACCGACGCCACGCCGTCGCTACCGAACAGGGGCGCAGCGGTGAAGAGCAGGCTCTCGGCCAGCACCCCGAAGCCGAACGTTGCCAGGGCGAGGAACAGGCCGGACAGCCGGATGGCGGGGATGGCGATCAGCGCCCCGATGGGTACGACCGCCAGCCCGGCCAGCACCAGGGCGAGCAGGTAAGGAACGCGGGCGCTCTGCAGATGCGACAGCGTGGTCGCCCCGAAGACGGCGAACACGGCGTGGCACAGCGACACCTGGCGTGACAGACCGACCAGCAGCCCGAGGCTGGCGAGCATCAGCACGAAGACGACGGTGGCTGAGGCGGTGAGGAGCCTGGCCGGCGAGAGCACCGACGGCAGCACGAGCGCCACCGCCGTAAGCGGGACGAGGACCTTCCAGGGGAAGGGGTTCGTGCCGATGGCCCGGCGCCGGGTCCTCGCCCCCGTGCTGTCGGCGACTTCGGCGAAGCGACCCTTGGGGCTCGCCACCAGCACCAGGAACAGCACCAGGAACGGGATGCTGCTCGGCAGGCCCCGCAGGGACGGGACGGTCGCCACCCACTTCGTCGACAGGGCGGCGGCGATCCCGACGCCGTAGGCGCCGGCGTTGGCCAGCGTCAGATTGCGCAGGCCGCCGATGACGGCGGCCCCGAAGGCCTGGACCACGAGCAGGGTGAGCAGGATCGAGTCGAGGCCGACGAACGGCGCGAACAGCACGCCGGAGAGGGCGGCGAAGGCGCTGCCCAGCACCCAGCTGAACGTCGTCACCGCCTTGGCGTCGACACCGACGAGCCCGGTCAGGTTCCGGTCGCCGACGACGGCCTGGGTCTTGAGCCCGAGGGCCGTCCGGCGGAAGAACAGCGACAGCCCCAACGCCACGGCCAGGGCGATGGTGACGACGATCACCTGGTCGTAGCCGACGCGTACGCCGGCCACTTCGAAGGCGTCGGTGGGGAAGAGCGGTGCCAGGGATCGCGTCTCGCCGCCCCAGATGGCCACCGCCGTCCCCTGCAGGGCCACCAGCAGACCGAGCGACACGACGATCGATGACGACGCCGACGCCCCGACGAAGTGCTGCAGCAGGACCCGGTCGATGAAGACGCCGATGGCCGGCGCCACCACCAGGATCGCCACCGCCGCCGCCAGCCAGGTCGGGATCCCGACCTCGACCCGCAGCGTGTAGAAGATGTAGGCGGCGAACATCCCCACCGCGCCGTGGGCGAAGTTGAAGATGCCCGATGTCGTGTAGGTGACGACGAGCCCCATGGCCGCCAGGGCGTAGACCGCCCCGGTGGCGATCCCGATGATGATGAAGGGGAGGAAGCTCTTCATCGATGGGCTCCGGTCACGCCCCGGGCTTCCAGCCGGGGGCGCAGGAGAACGCCTCGGGGCCGCCGTTGGTCGGGGTCGGCTTGCCGTTCACGATCTTGAGCGGCAGGACGCAGGCGTTGGCCAGGTCGTTGCCCGGGGCGCCCTTGGTGTAGGTGGTCGGGGCGATCAAACCGCCGAGCGTCTCGTTCTTCACGCTCCACAGGCCGGCCAGCACGTCGGCGGTGGTGGGGCGGGGCGGGAACGTCTTCGCGACCCGTTCGAACATCTTGCCCGCCACCCACATCGGGGAGCCCAGGCTGCCGAGGGCGCCGTCGGGCACGTAGCGCTTCATGGAGTCGCGGTAGTCGGCCATGAGCGGCGACGTCGCCCAGTGGGCCACCGGCGACGAGTACACGGTGCCTTCGATGTCCTGGCCACCGTCGGACACGAAGCGCGAGTCGTCACCGCCGTGCTGGGTGGCGAGCTGCACGTCCCAGCCTTGCCGGTGGGCCGATTTGGCGATGCGGATGAGTGTCGGATTCTCCGAGACCGACACGATGATCTCGGCTCCGGCGTTGCGGGCGGCGAGGACCTCGGACGTGTAGTCGGGTTGGGCCAGCGAGATCTGCGTCTCGTAGACGATCTTCATCCCGTCGTGGCCGTCATACTTCTTGATGCCGGTGCGGTACTCGGAGCAGGTGGCCGCTTCCCGGCAGTAGAACAGCGCCACCTTGCGCTTCTCCGTCCCGGAGAAGATGCCGGCGATGTGGCCCCAGGTCACGCCGGACTTGTCCGACGCCCCGGCCACGAAGACCATCGGGCTGGTGGCCACGGCGTTCATGCACGAGCAGGTCCCGATGATCGGCATCTGCTTCTCGTTGACATAGGGCAGGATCGCCTGCACCGTCGAGGGCTGCATGGAGCCGTAGATGGCGAGGACCTTGTCTCCCTCGACGAGCCGGCGGATGAGGGCCACGGCCTGGTTCGGGTCGCCCCGGTCGTCAGCCACGACGAGCTGGACGGGATGCCCGGCGAGTCCGCCCTTGGCGTTGATGTAGGCGGTCCAGGCCTGCGCGGCCTGCAGACCGGGATACATGGCCGCGCCGAGGACGCCGCTGAACGTTCCGATGGAGCCGAGCTTGATCGGTGTCCCGTCGCTGGCCGCCGTGGCGCCGCCGGGAGCGGGCTGGCCCGGGGTCGGGACGCCGGGCGACGCCGCGGCCGTGCCGCCGCCGGTGCCGGCCGCCGACTTGGCGCCCGGTGCCGTCGAGGCCGTCGCCGTCCCGGAACGGGCCGTTTTTGCACCACTTCCGCCGGCGGTGGTGCCGGCGCCCGCGGCGGTGCCGGTCGACTGGCCCGGTGCCCCCGCCGTTCCGCCAGCCGCCGTGCCGGCCGAGCCGCCGGCTCCGGGGGAGAGGGCGGCCGCGTCCGCGCCGGGCGCGGGCGCGGGCGTGGTGCCGTCACCGGTGCCGGTGCCGAGGGCGGACGGGTCCTGCGGCTGGCCGGCGCTCGGACCGGCGGCGGTCGGCTGGCCGGCGCCCTCCTGGCGCGTGACCGACAGGAGCTCGGTCTCGGAGAGCCGGCTGCCGCAGCCAGCGGCCACGAACACGCCGGCCAAGAGAGCGGCCGGCAGGGCGAGCCGGCGACGGCGGATGCTTCTGGTCTGCGTCCTCATTGCTGGTCCCCCCACGCACACAGGTCGCACGGCTCGAGTTCCCGGCTGACGTCGGCCCGGCTCACCGGTTGCGCCGCCAACCCCTTCACCGCCGGACAACCCGGACGGTGGTACCGCGTCAGGCCACTGGCCACGAACACGACGTCACCGGATGCACCGTTCATCGCCGGCGCGCCGGACCGGGCCAGCGCGGCACCGTCGGCCAGGGCGAAGCGCCGGAGCAGGAACGCCCGCCGGGCGGCCAGGCGTGACCGGCTCGGCACCAGAAAGCCGGCCACCGCCGCCACGGCCACGAGCAGCCCGGCCGCCGACATCGTGAGACCTTCGGCGGCCACCCCCTGGCGGCCGCTGCCTGACGAATGCACCCAGCCCACGATCATGATGACGGCCGAGACGCCGCCGCCCAGGGTCAGCACGGACAGCCCCCGCTTACGGCCCTCGGCCACTGCGTTGAGTTGAGCGGGACTGACCTGAGCGGGGACAGGCGGTGTCGGCGGCGCCTCGGCGACCGGGCTCGTCTCGCGCAGCGCAGCCTCGATGGCGTCGAGCTTGCGCCATTCGTCGTGGTGGTCGGCGGACATCAGCAGGGCCAGGCCGAGGGCGAGGAAAAACAGTCCCCCGATCCCGCCTGAGGCGATGTAGGCGAGCTGGTCGGCCACGAACGGAGTGCCGGAGACGCCGGCCCAGCAGACGATCACGAGCACGGCGCCGGCGGCGATCAGAATCCCGGCCAGGAACCGGTCCCACTCCGCCCGGATGAGCACTGGTAACGAGGTTCGTTTCACAGCTTCCCGTCCCCCCTGGTGCTGCGGATGGTCGCTTCGATTCGGGTCAGCCGGCCGTGGACCTCGGCCCGGGCCCCGGCCGAGGCGACCAGCGTGACGCCGGCCATGATCAGGGCCAGCCCGCCGATCCCGCTCGACACGAGATACGAGACCTGGTCGGCCAGGATGTCGGTATCGCGGAGCTGCAGCGCGCCGGCGACGATGGCGATGACCCCGACGGCGGCCAGCACGAACCCGCAGGCCCGGCGGTTCACGGGTTCACCCACAGGGCCTTGGCCGCCACCCGGTTGGCCCAGGCGGCCGACAGCAGGACGATGGCCAGCCCGGCCGCGGCGAGGGCGCTGTAGGGCCCGACCACCGAACGTCGTTGTCCGGCCAGCCGAGGCGGAGCGGCGTTTTGCAGTGGGACCTGTGGCGGTGTGTCGGGCGAGGACGTCACTGACTCGGCTGCCGGAACAGAAGTTGGGGCGCTCACTCCCGCCGGGTACGACCCGGGCGACCCTGCCGGCCCGGGCGACGCGGGCGACGCGGCGAACCTCGGCGACCCGGAAAGGTCTGCCCCACCAACCGGCTCCGTGATGGAAGCCGTGTCGGCCACGACCGCCGAAGGCGCCGGGTCGGTCGCGTTGCTCACCTCGGTCGGGACCGGAGTCGGGGAGGTCGGCGCCGGCGTGGTCAGATCGGGGACGGGGACCGTGTCCTCGGCGGCGATCGACGATGTCGCTCCGCCGAGCCGCAGCACGACGTCGCTCTGGCCGGCCGGCAACGGAGCGGCCTGACGGATCTCGAGGACGGCGGCCTTGGCCCCGCCGGTCACGGTCTCGGGCCGCACGACCTCGAGCGACAGCCCGACCGGCTTCAACGCTTCCTTCAACGACCCGGCCACGGCGTCGCTCGGAACCGGCACGGGCGTACCGAGGAACTCGAACCCCTTGGGCCCGTAGCGGATGCGCTGGTCGCCGGCGGTGATGAGGTCGACGGTCAACGACGTCTCGGTGGCCGGCTCCGACTGGCCGGCCTGGCGGGTGGTGACCGACCGGCTGACGACACCGCTCAGTTTCAGCGCTCCGTTGGACAGGCTGACGGCATCAGCGATCGTCTCCGAAGTGGCCGTGATCCTGTCGCCCTCGAGCTTGACGGACGACTTCGCCGCCGCGCCGCTGATGGCCACGTCCCCTGCCGTGGGACGCGTCTGGGCCAACGCCTCCGCCCCGTCCGCCGCGGTGTTGGCCGCCACCCGGTAACTACCGGACGGATCGGCGACCTCCGACTTCGGCGAGCCGGGGTACTGGGCCGCGGCGAAGAACGGGTAGTTGAAGGGCAGCCCGCTGCCCGTGGCCAGCCCGACGACGGTGTTGTAGTTGATGACGAAGCCACCGGGGTCGGGCAGGGCGGCGAACGCCGCCGACCCGACCGAGGTCAGCTGTGCCTGGGCGGTCGGCCCTCCGCCGTCGACGAAGTTCTCCACGATGAGGAACTTCCGCACCGCCACGCCAAGTCGGAAGGCGTCGGCACTGGCCCGGGCATCGACCGCCGCGAACGGCGAATCGGCCCGGCCGGGGCTCGGCCAGGTGACGATGAGCCCCAGTCCGGTCAGCAGAGCGATGACCCAGGCACCGAAGCGGGGGTTGGCGTTCACTGGTCCATCCGGATGACGCCGCGGATGTTGCGACCGGCGTGCATGTCCTCGTAGCCCTGGTTGATCTCGTCGAGGGTGTACTCGGTGGTGATGAGCTCGCTCAGCTTCAGCTGGCCGGATCGGTAGAGGTTGATGAGCCGGGGGACGTCCTGGGCGGGGGAGAGACAGCCGAACAGCACGCCCTGGATCCGCTTCTGGAACATCGACAGCTCGAAGAGGCTGACCGGGATGCCGACGTCGGCAATGTTGCTCACGCCGGTGACCGCCAGCGTCCCGGCCTTACGGACCGTTGAGAACGCCTGGCCGACGTGCTCGCTCTTCACGACACCGACGGAGACGACGGCCGAGTCGGCGCCTTGGCCGCCGGTGATCGAGCGGGCGAAGTCGCCGGCCTCCTCTATCGTCTCGAAGGCGTGGGTGGCGCCGAGCTGCAGGGCCGATTCCCGTTTGAAGGGGACGGGGTCGACGGCGATGATCGTCGACGCCCCGGCGTGCTTGGCCCCCTGGACGGCGTTGATGCCGATGCCGCCGACGCCCATGACGATGTGGACGTCGCCGGGCTTCACCCCGCAGGCCGACACCGCCGAGCCCCAGCCGGTGGGCACGCCGCACCCGACCAGCGCCGCTTCGGGGAAGGGCACGTCGTCGGGGATCTTGATGCAGCCCCACTCCGACACCACGGTGTACTGGCTGAACGTGCCGGTCATGGCCGCCTGGGCCACGTCCTGGCCGTTGACATGCATCCGGAACGTCCCGTCGAGCTGGCAGCCGGTCAGCATCATGGCGCCGTTGTCACAGAGGTTCTGCAGGCCCTGGGAGCACCACCGGCACCGGCCGCAGCTCGGCACGAACGACATCACCACGTGGTCGCCGGGCTGGACGCTCTGCACCGCCGAGCCGACTTTCTCCACGACACCGGCCCCTTCGTGGCCGCCGCAGTAGGGAAAGTGGCCGGACGGGATGTCGCCGGTGGCCAGATGGTCGTCGGAGTGGCAGAGCCCGGCGGCCATGATCCGCACCAGCACCTCGTGCGCCTTTGGTTCGTCGAGCTCGATGTCGGTGACCTCCCACTTCCCGGGCTGGGAGAACAAGAGGGCGGCACGCGTCTTCATAGTCCCTGGTCTCCTGTCACTCGTCGGCCCCGTCGGCCCCGTCGGGCACGGCGGTCAGCGTGATGGCCCGCTCCGGGCAGGCCGAGACGGCCCGGTTGGCTTCGGTGACCTCGTCCTCGGCGATCGTGGCCGAACGGACCACGCCGTAGCCCTGCTCGTCGTCGGTGAACAGCGCCGGGGCGACCGTGTAACACCGGCCGTGCCCGGTACAGGCAGCCCGGTCCAGGACCACCTGGTACTTCCTTTCGGTCATCGCAGCTTGAGGTGGAGGCTCTCGAAGCCCCGCACCTGACCGTGGTGCAGCTTCGGCGGGTTCTCGGGATCGAGGCTGAAGTTGGGCATGCGGCGGAGCAGCTCCTCGAGCGCCACCTTCAGCTCGATGCGGGCCAGGTGCGACCCGATGCAGCGGTGCGGCCCGGCTGAGAACGCCAGGTGCCGGTTGGGATTCCGGTCGACGATGACCTCGTCAGGGTTCGGGAACTCCCGCGGATCCCGGCAGGCGGCCGGGTTGGACAGCAGGACGCGGTCACCGGGCTGGAACTCGACGTCATGGAGCTTGAACGGCTTCACCACCGTGCGACCGGTCGACACCACCGCCTCGAAGCGGAGGAACTCCTCCAGGGCGCTCGGGATCAGGGACGGGTCGTCGATCAGGCGCTGGCGGACCTCGGGCCGGCGCGTCATCTCGAGCATCGAGAACCCGAGCGTCCCCCGCACCGTGTGCAGGCCGCCGAGCATGAGGATGAAGAGGATGTTGATCATCTCCTCGTTCTCGAGCGGACGGCCCCGGAATTGCGACTTGAGGAGGAAGGTGGCGAAGTCGTCGCCGGGGTCCACCTTGCGGGCCTCGATGAGCTCCACGAAGTAGCGGATGACCTCCATGGCGGCGGTCATCCGGACCATCATGTTCTCTTCTTCGCTGGCCCCCGGGTGGGCGGTGAGGACCTCGTCGGTCCACTTCGAGATCTGCGGCTCGTCGGAGAGCGGCCAGCCCATGAGTTCGAGGAACAGCAGACTTGGCAGGGGATGGGCGAACGCCGAGATGAACTCGACCGTGTCCTGCGCGATGAAGCGGTCGATGAGTTCGGTGGCCATCTCCCGGATCTTCGGCTCGAGCGCGTTCATCCGGTTGGGGTTGAACAGCGGCCCGAGGAGCTGGCGCCACTCGGTGTGCTCCGGCGGGTCGGTCTCGAGCGGGATGTACTTCCCGGGCCGCTCGACGTGGGGAATCCCGACGGGGTAGTTGGAGAAGGCGTCGAAGTTGCGGGCGATGTCGTGGACGTCGGCGTAGCGGCTGACGATCCAGTACCCGCCATGGGCGGTCGAATAGGCGACCGGGTACTTCTCCCGGATCTCGTCGAGCCGGGCATAGATGTCGGAGGCCAACGCCGGGTCGTGACAGTCGTAGTCGACGATCAGGTGCGCGGGAA
This sequence comes from Actinomycetota bacterium, assembly GCA_040756995.1. Classification (GTDB taxonomy): domain Bacteria; phylum Actinomycetota; class Acidimicrobiia; order IMCC26256; family BP-133; genus BP-133. The sequence goes on from JBFLYK010000002.1 coordinate 242,183, forward strand.
CGTCCTCGATCCGAGTAGGCATGCATCCCCCCAAGTGAGCCGGCGTCCTGACGTTCTACCTTATGACGATAGGTTAATTCGCTGGACTCGGCCCGTCTAGCCCCGATATAAAGGGTTTGCTGCCGGCAATCGCGGCCCTTTACCTAAGGCTGCTAGTTCGACGGGGGGCATATGACGGCTCAGGTGACGGACCCGATCTCGTGGTGGGGAAAGGAGATGCCCGCCGAGCCGGCCATCGTCTTCGAGGGCGCCACCGTCTCGTACCGCGAACTCGACGGCTGGCTCGACCGGGTGGCGGCGCGGTACGCCGACCGCGGCATCGGGGTCGGCGACCGGGTCGGGGTCATCGGTTCGAACTCCCTCCGTTGGTGTGTCGCCGCTCTCGGCGCGCTCCGGGCCGGCGCCATCCTCGTGCCGTTCAACGTGCGGCTCGTGCCCGACGAGCTGGCCGACCTCGTCGAAGGCTCGACGCCGTCGATCGTGGTGGCCGAGGCCGGCCCGGCAACCGAACTGATGCGCGACGTCGCCGGCCGCGGCCACACCTTCGAACTGCTCCAGCTGTCGTTCGTCGACGACGCCCGCTCCGGGCTGGTGGCGCCGTTCCGCCGGGACTTCGACCCCTCCCAGCCGGCGGTCATCGTCTACACCAGCGGCACCACGGCCAAGCCCAAGGGCGTCATCTTCAGCCATACCACCACGTTCAACTTCATCGCCGAGTGGGGGCTGGTCGAGCCGGACTTCACCCGGGGGATGCGGTTGCTCATGGTCCTGCCCATCCACGGCGCGCCCGGCACGCTGTGGGGGCTGATCCACACGCTGGTGCACGGCGGGACGTTCTTCCTCGAGACCGGTTTCGACCCGGCCAACACCGTCCGCAAGCTGTCCGAGCACCGCATCACGGTCTTCCTCGGGGTTCCGCTGCTCTACGAGGCGATGGCCGCCACGCCGGAGTTCGAGACCGCCGACTTCTCGTCGCTGCGGGTCACCCACGTCGGCGGCGCCCGGGTGTCGGTGGCGCTGCTCAAGAAGTGGCAGGCCAAGGGCGTGCTCCTCCGCCAGATCTACGGTCTCACCGAAGGCGGGGGCTCGGTCACGGTCAATCCCCGTTCCGAGGCGCTGGAGAAGCCGGAGATGTGCGGCCGGGGTGGCCCGTTCACCCGCTTCAAGACCGTACGACCCGACGGTTCGCTCTGCGACCCGGGCGAGGAGGGGGAGATCCTCATCACCGGCCCGGCCGTCACGCCCGGGTACTGGAACAACCCGGAGGCGACCGAGGCCGCCTTCGTGGACGGCTGGTTGCGGACGGGCGACCTCGGGGTCATCGACGACACCGGCCTCCTCCGGATGGTCGACCGGCTGAAGGACCTCATCATCTCGGGCGGCATCAACATCGCCCCGGCGGAGATCGAGAACGTGATCGCCGCCATCGACGACGTCGAGGAGGTGGCGGTCATCCCCGTCGCCGATGAGAAGTTCGGCGAGACCCCGGCGGCGGTGGTGAAGCTGCGCCGGCCCGTTCCGGCGGAACAGATCGTGGCCCATTGCAGCCAGCACCTGGCCGACTTCAAGGTGCCTCGCTATGTGGTCGACCTCGGGAAGCCCCTGCCCCGCATGGCGAGCGGGAAGATCGCCAAGCGGATCCTGAAGGAGCTGCTGCCCGACATCCCGGCCACCTACCCCCGGGTGCGTTGAGACGTCCATGACGTTCCGGGACCACAAGATCACCGCCGGCATCGGCGCGGACGACGGCTACTGGGAGGCGCTGGAGGCGGGGGAGTTCCGCCTGCCGCGCTGCGTGGGCTGCGGTCGCTGGACCTGGCCCGCCCACTGGCGTTGCGGCGACTGCGGATCTTGGGATTTCGAGTGGAGTCGCCTGGACCCGGTGGGAACCGTCTACTCCTGGACTCGTACCTGGTACGCCTTCGACCGCACGAAGGAACGGGCCGAGGACGTGCCGTACGTCGTGGTGCTGGTCGAGGTCGACGGTGCCGACGGTGCCCGGGTCCTCGGCGTCCTGGCCGGCGACGAGGCGCCGCTCAAGATCGGCGCTCGGGTGAGCGGGACGATCCTCCCACCGTCCGAGAAGACCAAGGGCTATCCGTCGCTCGTGTGGTCGGTCTCATGACGGCGGCGTCGCCGCTCCGCGGCGCCACGGCCGTCGTCGGCATCGGGCAGACGCCGCTCTACAAGCGGGGCACGTCGCCCGACCCGGAGATGAAGCTGTGCCTGCGGGCCATCGTCGCGGCCTGCGAGGACGCGGGAATCTCGCCGGCGGACGTCGACGGGTTCGTGTCCTACGGCTCGGAGCGCCACGAGGGTCAGAAGCTCATGCCGGCGCTCGGCACGAAGGAGCTGCGCTTCGGGGCCCTGATCTGGGGTCACGGCGGCGGCATTCCCGGCGCGCTGGGCCTGGCGGCAACGGCGATCGTCTCCGGCCAGGCCGAAGTGGTGGCCGTCTACCGGTCCCTGGCCGAGAACTCCGGCGCCCGCCTGCGGGTGGCCGTGGCCCAGGACGACACCGCGGCCCAGTACCTCGTCAACGGGCTGGACGGGCCGGTGCAGATCTGCGCCCTCCGGAGCCAGCGGATGCTGGAGGCCGACGGTGTACCGAGCTCCACCATGTTCGCCATGGCCCGGGCCGCCTACCACCACGCCCAGCGCAATCCCGACGCCGTTGCCTACGGCAAGCCGTTCGACGAGACGGTCTACGAGCAGTCGCGGTTCGTGTCCGAGCCGTACCGGCTCCACGACTGCTCCCGGGAGAACGACGGGGGAGTGGCGGTCATCCTGACCTCGGCCGCCCGGGCGGCCGACCTCGTGGAGCGGCCGGCCTATCTCCTCTCGGCCCCGACCGGGGCGGCCGCCGGGTGGGGGCCGCTCGAGGAGAACCACCGGCCGTACTCGTCGAGCGGCTTCGAGGCCGTCGCCCGGCGGCTGTGGGCCGAATCCGGGTACGGCCCGTCCGACGTCGACGTCGCCCAGATCTACGAGAACGCCACCGGGATGGGCGTCGGGGCCATCCTCGACCACGGGTTCTGCACCGTTGAGGACGCCGGCGCCTTCATCACGTTCGAGAACCTCATCGCTCCCGGCGGCCGGCTCCCGGTCAACACGTCGGGCGGAAACCTCGCCGAGGGCTTCATGCACGGGATGAGCCTCGTCACCGAGGCCGTCCGCCAGATCCGGGGCACGTCCGTCAACCAGGTGCCCGAGGCGGCGCTGTCGCTGATGACGGGCGGGCCCGGTGACTCCGTGGTCAGCTCCGCGCTGCTCGGCAGCGCCGAGACGCTGTGATCGTCACCGGGGCCGGCCCGGCGCGGTCATACTGAACGGCATGGCCCGGCCGACGAAACCGTTGATCTCCAAGGACGCCTGCGCCCGCGCCGCGCTCGAGATCATCGACGCCGAAGGGCTCGAGGCGCTCAGCCTGGAACGGCTGGCCAAGGAGATCGGGGTGCGGGCGCCGTCGCTCTACCACCACTTCGCCGACAAGGCCGAGATCCTGGCCCGGGTGGTGCGGCTCATCACGCTGGAGGTGCCCGTCCCGCCGGAGCCGTCGCCCGACAACTGGCAGGAGTGGCTGGTCTCGATGTGCGTGAGCTTCCGGCGGGCGATCATGGCCCACCCCAACGCCGCGCCGCTGCTGCTGCGCCACTACCCCCGCCAGTTCATGCTCTCCAGTTACGAACGGGCGTCGCGGGTGCTGGCCCAGGTCGACGTCCCCATCGAGTTGCACATCCTGATCATCGAAGGCGTCGACAAGCTGACCCTCGGATCGGGGCTCTACGGCGCCCACGGCCGCGCCACCGGCCAGCCGGAGTTTCCCGCCGTCGACCCCGACCGTGATCCGATGCTGGCCCGAGCGCTGGAAGCCAACCCGTACAACGACGAAGAGGCGTTCGCCGAGACGGTGCGGTCGTTCCTCCGGGGCGTGGTGGCGGCATCGGCTCCGGCCCGGAACGGGCGCCGCCGTCAGCGGGCGGTCCAGCCTCCGTCGACGACCAACGTCTGACCGGTCACGAACGACGACGCGTCGCTGGCCAGGAACAGCAGCGCACCGTCGAGCTCGCCCGGTTCACCGCACCGGTTCATCGGGCAGTTCCGGTGCAGATACTCGGCGCCCTTCTCGTCGGCCAGCAGTTCGCCGGTCATCTCGGAGGCGAACCAACCCGGAGCGAGCGCGTTGACCCTCACGCCTTTGCGGGCCAGCTGCACGGCCAGCTCCCGGGTCAGATTGATGATCGCCCCCTTCGAGGCGCAGTAACCGGTGGCGTGGATCGGAGCGGCGGCGACGAGCCCGAGCACCGAGGCGACGTTCACGATGGAGCCCCGGCCGGCGGCCGCCATGTGCCGGGCCGCGAGACGGGCCAGTTCGAACGGCCCGAAGAGGTTCACTTCCAGCACGCGACGGAAATCGGCGGGGTCCTCGTCAATGGCCGGGACGACGGGATCGGTGATGCCGGCGTTGTTGACCACGATGTCGATCCGGCCGAAGCGGTCGACCGTGGCGGCCACCAGTTCGTCGACGTCGCCCGGCTCGGTGACGTCACAGGTGACCGGCACGAAGTTCGGCGAGTCGTCGGCCAAGGCCTTCAACCGGTCGGCCCGCCGGGCGGCGATCACGACCGAGGCGCCGGCCGCCTCGAGCACCCGGGCGAAACGCTCGCCCAGCCCGCTCGATGCGCCAGTGACGATGGCCACCCGGTTGTCGACCCGGAACATGGCTTCAGGCTTGGTGATCACGGCGGCCCCCTGGTTTGAACTAATGGCATTAGGATAATCTGCGGCGGTGCCGCCGAGCGACCGGCGCGGCCGCGGAAGTGAGGGGGACCTGACCATGCAGCAGTCACCGGTGTTGCAGCGCGACGCGTTCTTCGTGGGAGGAGAATGGCGGGGGCCGGCGGGCACGGGCCGGATCGAGATCGTGTCGCCGTCGACCGAAGAGGTCATCGGTTCGGTGCCCGAGGCCGGCGACGCCGATGTGGATGCGGCGGTGGGTGCCGCCCGCCGGGCCTTCGACGCCGGCGATTGGCCGCGGCTGGCCGTGGCGGAGCGGACGGCGGTGCTGGAACGGGCGCTGCAGGCGCTCGAGCCGCGCGCCGCGGAGATCGCCGCCGCGGTCACCGCCGAGATGGGCGTGCCGATCGCCATCGCCGAACAGCTCATTCCCGGCGCCTTCTGGACGGCTCGGTACTTCATGGGTGTCGCCGAACGGGAGCCGCTCGAGGAGCTGCGGGCCGGAGCGCTGAACACGGCCGCCGTGCTTCGCGAGCCGGTGGGGGTGGTCGCCTCGATCGCGCCCTGGAACGGGCCGTTCAACCTGGCCGTGGCGAAGATCGTGCCCGCCCTGGCTGCCGGCTGCACGGTGGTGTTCAAGCCGGCGCCTGAAACGCCGTGTGACGTGTTCTATCTGGCCGAGGCGCTGAGCGAGGTCGGGCTTCCTCCCGGCGTCCTCAACATCGTCACCGGCGGGCGCGAGACCGGGGCGGCCCTCGTCGCCCACCCCGGCGTCGACAAGGTCAGCTTCACCGGCTCGACCGCCGCCGGCCGGCAGATCGGAGCGGTGTGTGGCGAACAGTTCAAGCGGGTGCAGCTGGAGCTCGGCGGGAAGTCGGCGGCCATCATCCTCGACGACGCCGATCTCGCCACGACGATGCAGGGCCTGGCGATGGGTTCGTTCTTCAACTCCGGCCAGATCTGCGCGGCGTTCAGCCGCGTGCTGGCGCCGCGGTCGCGGTACTCCGAGGTGGTCGAGGCGCTGGCCGCCACGGCCCGGTCGTTCGTGCTCGGCGACCCGTTCGACCGGGCGACGACGATGGGTCCGCTGGTCAGTGAACGCCAGCGCACCCGCGTGGAGGGCTACATCGCCGCCGGCGAGAAGGAGGGCGCCAAGGTGGTGACGGGCGGTGGCCGTCCGGCGGACCTGCCCCAGGGCTGGTACGTGGAGCCCACGGTGTTCGCCGACGTCGACAACTCCATGCGCATCGCCCAGGAGGAGATCTTCGGGCCGGTGGTGGCCGTCATCCCGCACGACGGGCCGGACGACGCGGTCCGTATCGCCAACGACTCCGCCTACGGCCTCCACGGCGGCGTGTTCACGGCCGACGAGGACGCCGCCCTGCGCATGGCCCGGGCCGTGCGGACCGGTACGTTCAGCGTGAACTCCTTCGTGTACAACATCGAGGCGCCCTTCGGCGGCGTGAAGTGCTCGGGAATCGGTCGGGACACCGGAAGGGAAGCTGTGGCCTCGTACTACGAACTGAAGACCGTCAACCTCCCGGCCTCGATGGCGGAGCGTTTCTCCCCGTCGTGAGCGCCTGGACGTTCCCTGACGTCTGGGAGAAGGTGGCCGCCGCCTTCCCCGATGCGCCGGCGGCCGTGCACGGCGACCGCCGCTTGACCTGGGCGGAGTTCGACCGCCGGGCGGGTTCGCTGGCCGCCGCGCTCCTGGCCGGCGGTCTGGAGCCCGGCGCCAAGGTCGCCCAGTACCTGCCCAACCGGCCTGAGTACCTGGAGTCGTTCTACGCCGCCACCAAGGTGTCGATGGTGCCGGTCAACACGAACTACCGCTACCTCGACGACGAGCTGACATACCTGTGGGACAACGCCGACGTCGAAGCTGTCGTCTTCGACGGGCAGTACACCGACATCGTCGGGCGTGTCCGCGGCCGGGTCCCGCGGGTCAAGGCCTGGCTGTACGTCGGCCCGGCGGACGGGTGCCCGGCGTGGGCCGTCAGCTACGAGGAGACGGTGGCGTCGGCGCCACCCGTCCCGCAGGGCCGCATCCGGAGCGACGACGACCTCATCCTGCTGTACACCGGCGGGACGACCGGAATGCCGAAAGGCGTCATGTGGCGCCAGGCGGATCTGCTGTCGCTGCTCAACTCCCTCGAGGCGAACGGCCTCCCCGACCGGGCATCGCCGGAGCAGCTCGACGCCTTCTACGCCGCTCGCGGTCGCCCGGGGCGGCGGTCGGTCGTCGCCTGCCCGCTCATGCACGGCACGGGCCTGTTCTTCGCCCTCTCGGCGCTGACGCTGGGCGGTTGCGCCATCACGCTCGAGGCGCTCCGGTTCTCGGCCGAGGCGCTGCTCGACGTCCTGGCCGCCGAGCGGGCCCACGCCACGGTGATCGTCGGTGACGCGTTCGCCCGCCCGCTGGTCGACGCGCTCGACGCCGAACCCGGCCGCTGGCCGCTCGGGTCCCTGCGGTTCGTCCTGTCGTCCGGTGCCATCTGGAGCGAACCGGTGAAGCGTCGCCTCACCGTCCACGTCCCCCAGGCCGTGCTGGTGGACGGTCTCGGTTCGTCGGAGACCGGCAGCATCGCCTCCTCCGTCACGACCGTCGACGCCGTGGCCGAGACCGCCACCTTCAAACCCAACGAGACGGGTGCCGTCCTGCTCGACGACGGGCGCTTCGCCGAACCGGGCTCCGGCGAGGTCGGCCACCTGGCCGTGACCGGCTGGATCCCGCTCGGCTACTACAAAGACGAGACGAAGACCGGCGAGGTCTTCAAGATCGTCGACGGCCGCCGCTGGTCCGTCCCGGGCGACCTTGCCACCGTCGAGGCCGACGGCACCATCCGCCTCCTCGGCCGTGGCTCCAACTGCATCAACACCGCCGGGGAGAAGGTCTTCCCCGAAGAAGTCGAGGAAACGCTGAAGATCCACCCCTCGGTGGGCGACGCCGCGGTGGTCGGCGTCGCCCACGAACGCTACGGCCAGGTGATCGTGGCCCTGGTCGAACCAGCCGCCGGGCAGCGCTGCGACCCCGAGGAGCTCGTCGTCCACGTGAAGGAGCGCCTGGCGGGGTACAAGGCCCCGAAGCTCATCGAAGTCGTCGACTCTGTGGAGCGCGCCGCCAACGGCAAACTCGACTACCGCCGCCTCCGCCAACGCGCCGAAGCTTCTTGGGCCGCCACGACGTTCTGACCTATCGCAGTGGAGAAGGCGCGTTGCGGCCCGGACGAACGGGTCGAGACCGGGCTGCAAGGTCAGGTGCCGCTCGTCGACGGATGAGCGGCCGGGCCCGGGAGGGCTACTTCTGCAACCTCAGGGTGATCGGCGGGTTCGCCAGCCGAAGCTACGCGAACTTTGACACGTACGAGAACTGGGCTTACTACACCGAAGTCCCGGCGAGCGCGGTTCCAGCCCGGACAGAGCGGCCGCCCCGGGGCGTGGTGTATTGTATGTGTATGGCGCGCACCAACATTGATCTGGACGACGAGGCCTGTCGGGCCGTGATGGAGCGGTACCAGTTGCGTTCGAAGCGCGACGCCGTGAATTTCGCGCTTCGGACGTTGGCGGCTGAGCCGCTGACGGTTGAGGAGGCGCGAGCCTTGCGGGGATCGGGGTGGGAGGGCGATCTCGACGAGATGCGTCTGGGGCGGCCCGCTTGATTCTCGTCGACACGTCGGCGTGGGTCGAGTTCCTGCGTGATACCGGAAGTCCCGTCTGTCGGAAGGTCGACGATCTGATCGATGGCCCGATCGCGACGTGCTATCCGGTCCGGATGGAGGTACTCGCCGGGGCGCGTGACGAACGGCATCTCAATGAACTCCGACGTCTCCTGGCCCGGGCGTCGCTCCTCCCGATACGAGCCACGGATTTCGAGGAGGGTGCGGCCTTCTATCGCACCTGCCGGCGAGGCGGCGAAACTGTCCGCCGGATCATGGATTGCCTGATCGCCGCCATCGCTGTCCGCAACGGCGTTCCTGTGCTTCACGCCGACGCTGACTTCGAGGCCCTGGCTCGTCAGACACCCCTGCAGACGGAGCCGGTCTAACGGACTCGTCGACATCCCAGGTCACCCTGACCCTCGTCGGCCGTTCTCGGTCGCTGGGTATACTTGGTGACCTCGGCGCGTTACCAAGTGTGGAGGGGGCGTGAAGTCGGAGACGTTTCGAGTTTCGACCTCGGGCCAGATGAGTCTTCCGGCGGCCGTGCGTCATCGCTGGCAGCTTGATGACGGTGGCGAGGTGGAAGTCATCGACCTTGGCTTCGGGGTCCTGACCGTGCCGGTGGGTCACGCCGCTCGGCTCCTTGACCAGATTCTCCCGGCTGATGAGCACTACGCAGCAGTGGCGGCTGAGGATGATCCCGATCTCATGACGGCGTGACGGTTCTCCTCGACGATCACTTGTTGCGCGATTGGATGGCTCGCCGCGACGACGCGTTGGTGGACGCCGTTGCGGGCGAGGAGGTGGCCACGACGAACCTGTGGTACGCCCGGCTGTGCAAGAGTGCGGCCCGGGCCAGTGGCGGAGCATTGCTGCGGGGTTGGGACTCCGAACGTCGTCGGGCCCTGATCGCCGGCCTGATTGCACTTCCCGACGACATCGCCGTGGTGCCAATGCCCGATCTCGCCTGGCGCATGGGCGAGCTCGTTGCCGGCCACCAAGGCCTCTCGACGCTCGGAGCCGAAGCGGTCGCAGCCGCAATGTCGCTGGACGGGCGACTCATCGTGTCCGTTCGAGACGATGGGCTCGGCGTCCGCCGGTGCTGTGAATCGCTCGGCGTCGGTTACGAGACACTCGACCGCTGAGCACTTCGATGCAACAAGCCCTGACTTGATCGGATCCGTCGGCCGGGCGGTCGCCTCGCGACCGTCAGCGTGATCAGAAGATCGTTTAGCCGGCCCAGCGGAGCCGTACTCCCGGGCCGTAGGATCCGGTGATGGATCAGGTTATCCAGATGATCGGTGCGCTGCTCGTCCTCGGGGCCTTCATCGCCGCCCAGCAGCATCACCTCACCATTGACTCGCCCATGTTCCTCGCCTTGAACGCCCTCGGGACCGGCATCCTCGCCGTCGTCGCTGCGATCAACGGCGATTTGGGTTTCACCCTTCTTGAAGGAGTGTGGGCGATCATTTCGCTCCGCGGCTTTGCGCGGGCGATCACGACACCAGACCGGACGGTCGCCTGAGAGCCCTTCCCTGCACCACGGCTATGACGGGCCGGGCGGATCACAAATCAGCACCCCGCGATCGTCTGGGCCGAGGTGACAGGCCGCTTCGAGGAGTTCGGCGAGCCGTGCCTCGAGCATCACCTCGCCGAAGCCCGGCGCTCCTACGCCTCCCGGGCGGAGTTGTCCTTGGGCCAGCCGCGGAACGCCTCCAGGAGGGACTTCATGATGGTCGGCTCCACGGTGTGTTCGTCGAGGCGCCCGAGGACGGCAAGTGTCTGACGCATCTGGTCGAGGTGGGTGCCACAGCCGGCGCAGCGAGAGACGTGCGCCTCGAACCGGGCCCGCTGGCAGGGGGAAAGGGCGTCTTCTAGGTACTCGGTAACCAACTCGACCAGCTCACGGCAGCTCAGTCCGGAGGGAGGTTGGATGCGTTCGTGGCGTCTCCTCGAGCGAAGGCCCATCAGGTAACTGTCTGCGCGAGGACGGAAACGTTACGTGGTCATGACCGCTCAGCGGCGAGAGCCGCCACCATGTCATCGATTGCTCCGACGACGGGTGCCTGGGGGTGCGTTCCGTTGACGATCACGGAGAAGACGACCGGGCGTCCGCCGGCGGTGGTGAGGTAGCCGGAAAGCGCCCGCCCTTCCAGGATCCAGCCGGTCTTGGCCCGGAGATTCCCCTCGGCGGCGGTGCCCCGGAACCGGGACCCGAGCGTACCGCTGCGCCCAGCCAGGGGAAGCGACGCCGCCAACCGCCCTCCCCAGGGCTGGGCCCGGGCCGCCTGGAGCAGCCGGCGCCACTCCCGGGCTGATCGCAGATCGGCCCGGGAGAGCCCCGAACCGTCGGCGCTGCGGCCTCGACGCGGCACGGCGAGGCCGGCGAGGGCATCGTCGGCGGCCCGGAGACCTTCCGCCGTGGTGCCCCTGCCCCGGACCTGGAAGCCGATCTCCTTCACGAGCAGTTCGGCGGCGGTGTTGTCGCTGCGCGTCAGCATGCCGGCGACGACGGAGGTCAAGGGCTCCGAACGGATCGAAGCCAACGTCCGGCTCCCCGGGTTCACCCGGCCCGAGATGTCGGCGCCCGCCACGAGGATCCCTCGCCGGGCCAGGGCCGCACGGAACAGCCTGAGGTTGGCGGGAACGGGGTCGGCGACAAAGGCCGGGTCCGTCCGGTACTGATTGCGGTCCACGGTGAGCGCCGACAGGGGACCGACCAGCCGAGGGACATGCCACGAGAACCAGCCGGAGGCCCGCCGCTGGGTGTCGTAGCGGCCCTCGTCGCCTATCAGGGCGCCGGTCACCCGCCGGATGCCAGCGCGTTGCAGCGCTGCCGCCAGGTCATCGAGCGAATGGCGGCCGTGGGCCCTCAGCGTCGGGTCGCCGCCGCCCGCCAGGACCAGGTCGCCGTGGAGAACCCCGTCCTGGATCGCACCGTTCGACCGCACCTCGGTGGCAAAGGTGAAGCCCGGGTCGACGACGGCGAGGGCGGCCATGGCCGTGTACAGCTTCTGGTTCGACGCCGGATTGAGCGGCAGGTCCGGCTGGTGCGCCGCCACCTCGCCCAAGCCGTCGACGAACACCGACAAGCCCACGGTGGTGCCCATCAGGCGGGGATCCGCCAGGGCCCGCTCGACGATCCCAGCAAGCCGGGCGGCGGCCAGCGGGGCGGGCGCCGAGTGATTCGAGCCACCCTCTGCTCCGGCAGAGTCGACGGTCGACCCGGAGGCGGGAGCCTCCGGGGGCGTGGCTCGCGGCGCCAAACCACCGGTGCCGGCCACGGCCGCGGCCACGAGCGCGGCGGCGACCAGAGCACCCCGGCGGAACAAGCTGGCCGTCATGCCCCATGGTCGCCGCCGGCCGCCGGGCGTTACGCGCCGCGGGCACTTTGGGACCCCGGGAGCGGGCGACATCCACCACCGGAGATTTCACCCGGGTGAGGACGTAACGATCACCAGCGCGTCCGGCACGGCAGGGCACCACTGACCAAACGGGGCAACGGAGCCCCGGACCCCAGGAGGAACCCCCCAATGCCCATGATCAAGCCCCGGCTGGTGGCCCTTGCGGCGGCGACCGTCGGCACCGTAGGCCTCACGATGGGGGTGCTCGCACCCACCTTCGCGCAGGAGACCAACCCCGCAGATCAGCTGAAGACCACCGACCCCACCACGCTCCTCGAAGAGGGGCCGGCCGGTGGCGGTCCCGTCGCCGTCCCGGAGGGCCAGGGCGAAGGCTCCGGGCTGACCGACGGCATCGTCAACAACGGTGCCCGGGTGGAGAACGTCACCCAGGACCTCATGCTGGAGCGGGCTCGCATCGAGTCGGTCAACCTCGACGACGACGAGGAGGAGTACGTCGTCTACACCTTCGGCGACTATGTCCACAAGGTGCGCAGCGCCGCCGACTTCAGCCTCACCAGCTACGACGTCGACACCCGCGTGAGCGGCCAGACCGCCCGGATCGTGCAGGGCGACCCCCGTTCGGTCCTGGTCGGGTTCCCGTCGATGACCGACATCAGCCGCTACAGCATCGCCACCGTCCAGATCGGCGCGGTGCAGGACGAGGCCGAGGAGGGCAACGTGCCCGCCACCGTGCCCCTCGAAGGCTCCCTCGTGGCCCAGGGCGCCAACAACGCCACCGACGGTCCCGACCTGATGAGCGTCCGCACCCTCGACACCCTGGAGCGGGTGCAGTTCAACTTCGACGAGCAGATCGACGAGAACGGCTCCGCCAACGCCTCGAAGTTCGGGTACTACACCCTCGACGGCAAGAAGGTGCCGGCCCGCTCGATTATCACGGCCGAGGACAACGGCGTCACCGTCGAGTTCGACCGCCAGACCGAGGAGGCGTCGCTCTTCTACGCCGAGTCGGGTGCCATTCGTAACTCCCGGGGCATCGAGTCGACCGCCGGTTCGGTGGGTGAGCGCACCACGGCCCCCGACCTCGTTTCCGTGTCCAGCGTGATCGGCGAGACGCAGTTCGACTACACCTTCGACGACTCGGTGTCCGACATCGACCTGTCGAAGTTCGTCCTCTACGCCGCCGACGGCACCAAGTACGAGGCCACCGGCTTCGCCCGGCCCAGCGCCGAGGTCGTCCGGGTTGCCCTGCCGGCCATCCAGGACTTCTCCGACAACATCGTGCTGGCCGCCGCCGAGGAGGGCGCCGTACGGGCCGACAACGGCTCCGACATCCCCAACACGGTCGGTTCCCACCGGGTCGGCTCCGACAGCCCGCAGCTCGGCTACACCTCCGGTCCGACGCTGGAGTCGGTCCGCATCGACAACGCCACCGGCCAGGTCCTGTTCGTCTTCGACAAGGAGATCGACGACGACGTCGCCTACGACCCCAACAACTTCAAGGTCATCACCGAGTCCGGTGACCTGGTGACAGCCCGTTCGTTCGTCGAGGTGAGCGACGACAACCGGTCCGTCCTCATGAACTTCGACCAGAACATCGTCGACGCCGCCCGCGGCGTGGCGATCCTGGAAGGGGCCGTGATGGACGACCAGGGCGAGATGAACGCCGGCCGGACCCTGCGGGTCTAACGGCAAGATTCCCCCCCGACCAGCGGCGGGCGCCGGCATCCCCCTCCCGGCGCCCGCCGCTTTCCCCGTCTGCCTTCCCTCTCCCTGCAAGGAGGTCGTGGAGATGGAGTCTGTGGCCCGCATCATTGAAGTTGACATCGATCTGGCCACCGGGATCGTGATAGAGCAGGTGGCGGAGGAGCCCGAGCGCCCCCCGCGGCGCCTCCGCCGCACCCTCGTCGTTCTGGGCGCGATTGCCGGACTGGCGTCGGCCGGGTTTGCCGTCGGTACCGTCCGCTCTCCGGAATCGGCGGAGCGCGGGCAGCCCGTCGTCGTCCGCACCGGCGTGCAGGTGGCCAGGCTTCGGGCGGCCGACGCACCCTGCACGCGCCGCGCCAGCGATGTGCTCGTCTGTGGAGTTGCCAGCGGCGGTACCTCCGGGGGAGCACTCCATGAATAGGTGGGACGCGAGTGTCGACGGGCGCTCACCCCGGGAGGCGGCCGCCCTCCTGCAGGGTGTGCAGTTCGAGGTGAAGCGGACCATCGTGGGGCAGGACAGCGCCGTCGAGCACCTGCTCATCTCTTTACTGGCCCGGGGGCACTGCCTGCTGGAGGGGCTGCCCGGGTTGGCCAAGACGCTCATGGTGTCCACCCTGGCCAAGGTGGTGGGCGGGCAGTTCGTGCGCATCCAGTTCACCCCTGACCTGGTGCCCGCCGACATCATCGGAACCCGCATCTACCGGTCATCCCGGGAGGCATTCGACGTCGAGCTCGGCCCCGTCTTCGCCCACTTCGTGCTGGCCGACGAGATCAACCGGGCTCCGGCCAAGGTCCAGTCGGCCCTCCTCGAGGTGATGTCGGAAGCCCAGGTGTCGATCGGGGGTCACACCTACCCCGTCCCCCGACCCTTCTGCGTGCTGGCCACCCAGAACCCCATCGAATCCGAAGGCGTCTATCCCCTCCCCGAGGCCCAGCGCGACCGGTTCCTCATGCAACTGCGGATCGGCTATCCCACCCCCGGCGAGGAGACCGAGATCGTGCGCCGCATGAGCGGCGCCGCCCCGCAGGTCAGCCCCATCCTCGGCCCCGACGACCTGGTCCGCCTCCAGAAGGCGGCGGAGGCCGTCTACGTCGACCCTGCCGTCGTTGACCACGCCGTGCGCCTGGTGGTGGCCACTCGCGATCCCGCCGCGGCCGGCGCCGGCGACATCGCCGGCTACCTCACCTATGGCGCCAGCCCCCGGGCCAGCCTCGGGCTGGTGGCAGCCGCCCGGGCTCGGGCACTCCTGTCCGGGCGGGGCTTCGCCCTTCCCGACGATGTCATCGCCTGCGCCCCTGAGGTCCTCCGCCACCGGCTCGTGCTCTCCTACGAGGCGCTGGCCGACGGCGTCGAGGCCGACACCGTGGTGCAGCGCATCCTGGCGACAGTGCCCGCCCCGGGTGCCGGAGTCATGATCGACCGTGCCGCGACGGGGAGCTGATTGCGGTGGTCACCAATGTCGACGGCGAATCTGCCGCCCACTCGAACGAGGCCGCCCGCCGGCTGTTGCGCCGGGTGGAACTGACCGTCACCCGGCGGCTCGCCGGCTTGATGCAGGGCGACTACCTGGGCCTGTTTCCGGGCCCGGGAACGGAGGCGGGCGAGTGCCGTCTCTATATTCCCGGTGACGACGTGCGGCTCATGGACTGGAACGTCTCGGCCCGCACCACCGTGGCCCACGTGCGCGACCTCGTCTTCGACCACGAGCTCGACGTCTGGCTGCTGGCCGACCTGTCGCCCAGTCAGTCGTTCGGAACGGCGGCGCGGCCCAAGCGGGACGTGGTCGTGTCGGTGGCGGCCGGTTTCGGCGTGCCGGCCAGCCGCCTCGCCAACCGGGTGGGGGCCGTGGTTCTCGACGTGGACGGGGTGGCGGCCATGCCCGCCCGGGCGGGGCGACGCCACCTCCTCGCCGTCCTCCACCGGATGGTCTCCGCCGCCACCGCCGACGGCGGCGGCCGCACCGATCTCGCCCCCGCCCTCGGCACCGTCGGCCGCCTGGCCCGGCGCCGAGGCGTGGTGGTGGTGATCTCCGACTTCCTGGTCGCGCCCGGCTGGGAGCGGCCCCTGGCCCGGCTGACGGCCCGCCACGATGTCGTGGCCGCCGAGGTCGTCGACCCCCGCGAGATGGAACTCCCGGCCGTGGGCCTCCTCACCCTTGCTGACCCTGAGACCGGCGCCGTACGCCTGGTGGACACGTCCAGCGCCCGGCTGCGGGAGCGCTTCGCTCGGGGCGCCGCCGAGCAGCGGGCGGCCATCCGGGCGACGCTGGCGCGGTTGGGGGCCGACCACCTCGTCGTGCGGACGGACGCTGACTGGGTGGCGGAGGTCATCGCCTTCCTCGTGGCCCGCCGCCGGCGCCGCCAGGGTTACAAGCCGGCTCCAGTCCGACGAAGGGGGCCGTCGTGATCGCCGTCAGCTTCGCCTCCCCCGAGCGCCTGTGGATCCTGGTCGTGGTGGCCGCTCTGGCCGGCGCCTATGTCGTTGCCGCCCGCCGACGCCCCCGGTACGTGGTGCGCTTCACCAACCTGGCGCTCCTCGACCTGGTGGCTCCCCGCCCGCCCCGGTGGCGCCGCCACCTGCCTGCCGCCCTGCTGCTCCTGGCGCTGGCGGGAATGGCCGTCTCCCTGGCTCGCCCCCGGCACCAGGTGAGGGTGGCCCGCCGGGAGGCGGTGGTCGTCGTGGCAGTGGACGTGTCGCCTTCCATGATGGCCACCGACGTGGCTCCGTCCCGCTTCGAGGCCCTCCAGCGGGCCGTGGCCCGCTTCGCCAGCGACCTTCCCGACGGCGTTTCGCTGGGGCTGGTGAGCTTCGCCGGCACGGCCCACGTCGTCGTCCCGCCGACCAGGGAGCACGACCTCGTGCAAGGGGCGGTGGAACGACTCCGGTTCCGGTCCCAAACCGCGCTCGCCGAGGCGATCTTCGCCTCTCTGGAGGCGCTGGCGTCGACGCTGGAGGGCCGCACCGAGCCGCCACCGGCGGGCATCGTGCTCATGTCCGACGGCGCCTCCACCGCCGGGCGCCCCGAATCGGAGGCCATCCGCCAGGCCGTGGCGGCCCGGGTGCCGGTATCCACCATCGCTTTCGGCACCAAGGCCGGCACCATCACCCTCGAGGGCGGGGCGCAGCCCGTCCCCGTGGATGGTACGGCGCTGCGGAGCATCGCCACCGAGACCGGCGGGGTGTACTTCGAGGCTGCCACCGGCGACCAGCTGACCGAGATCTACCGTCACATCGGCCGATCGGTAGCCACCACCACCGAACCCCGGGAACTGACCGGATGGTTCGTGGCCGGCGCCTTCCTCCTCACCCTGGCGGCTGCCTGCGCCTCCCTCGCCTGGTTCGCCCGCCTGCCATGACCTCTTCCGTGAGGTACTGCTCCAGGGCCCGGCGTACGTTGGAGCGGGCGCGGTGGAGAAGCACCCGCTGGTTGGCCTCCGAGAGCCCGAGCAGGTCGCACACCTCGGCTCCGCTCCAGCCTTCTACGTCACGCAGCACGACGACGAGGCGCTGGGCGGGAGGGAGCGCCTCGATGCACATGTGGATACGGTGCGTCGTCTCCCTGGACAACAGCCGGTCGTCACCCAGCTCGTCCCAGCGCACGGGCGCCGAGGCCCAGTGGCCCGGCCAGGACGGGGAGTCGGATGGGCGAAAGCGTTCCGGCTCAACAGCCGGTTCATCCTTCTCCAGCTCCGAGGCCAGCGACGACAAGGGCAGGCTGCGCCGTTCCCGCTCGGCCCGGGTCTTCGCCCGGTTGATGAGGATCCGGAAGATCCACGTCTTGAGCGAGCTCCGCCCCTCGAAGCGGTCGATCCCCTCGACGACCCCGAGCCAGGTCTCCTGAGCCACGTCCTCGGCAGCACCCCTGTCCCCCACGTACAGCATGGCCACTCGCACCAGAGCGCCGTGGTAGCGCTCGACCAGGGCGACGAAGGTCGCCTCGTCCCCTCGGCGCAGCGCCACCACCACCGCCGCGTCATCCTCCGGCACGGGCGGGCTCGGAACCGAAGCATCAGGCAATGAGGTCAAGCTCGTCCCTCCCGCCGAAGCATCCTCTGTTCACCGGAGGGCAGCTTCATTACGTCACCGCCGGTCTACCAATGGCAGCGTCGTCGCGGCTGTCGCAAAATGAGACACCAGCGCCGACCGCCAAGTGCTCGGTTTTAGAGCAGCCCCAAGGCCCGGGCCCTGGCCACGGCTGCCTCGCGGTTCCCTACGTCGAGCTTGCGGAGGCGACCCTACGCCCGGCTCAGTACGGCCAGGGCGATGCCGCCGGCCAGGAGCACGGGCCCTACCACCTCCAGGGTGGCCACGTCGGCGGCCACCCCGGTGAGGGCAGGAACAGCTGCGCCTCCGATGGCGGCCGCGGCCACCTGATAGCCGATCACGGCCGGCGCCCGTTCGGCGCCGACACGGGCCGGGGTCACCGCCACCAGCGTGGGGAACACCGCCGCCTCGGTGAAGCCGATGACGAGGAGGCCGGCGGCTCCCAGCGCCGGGGTGGGCGACCACCACAGCAGGACGGCACCGGCCACGATCCCGGCGACGGCGACGCCGAGAATCTGATCCGGCACCAACCGTGAGCCGAAGGCGCCCACCACCAGCCGGCCGGCGGTCAGGCTGGCCCAGAAGCCGCCGGTCCACGCGCCGGCGGTGGCCAGCGAGACGCCTCGCTCAACGGTGAGGAGGGAGAAGGCCCACTGGCCGGCGGTGGCCTCCACCCCGACGGCGACGAAGAACATGAGGACCAGGACGGCAGTGGCCCGCCGCGCTGCCGCCGGAGGAGAAGGGCCGTCGGCCTCACGAGGCACACCGGAGGCGGCCGGTGCCGGCTCGTCCCAGTCCCGGCGGGTGGTGAAGAACCCGGCGACGACGGCCGACTCGAAGACCACCAGACCGGCGTAGGCGCCTCGCCACGAACCGCCGGAGTGGAGGACGGCGGTGAGGGCCAGGGGCGCGGCAGTGGCCCCGACGCCATAGGCGGCGTGCAGCAGGCTCAGGGACCGGAGGCCATGGTGGATGGCCACGTACGTGTTGATGGCGGCGTCCAGCGTCCCTCCCGCCACCCCCACGAGCACGGCGCCGGCCAGGAGGGCGCCCCACCCGGGGGCGGCGGCGGTGACGGCAAAGCCGGCGGTGCCGATCGCGGTGGCGCCGGCCAGCTGCCGTCCGATTCCCGCCCGGGCCATGACCCGGCCGCTGGCGAGACTGGCGGCCAGGTAGCCGGCGGTGTAGACGGCCAGCAGGCCGCCGAGGGCGGAGAGAGGAACACCGAAGGTCGCCCGGATCGACGGCCAGGCCACGCCCAGGGCCCCTTCGGGTAGACCGATGGCCACGAACCCGAGAAGGGCGAGGACGGCCAGGAACGCCCGGCGGCGGCGCCCGGCGGGGCGCATCAGCAGGTCCGCCATCGCGCAGGCCAACGGCGACGTGGCCGTCATCGGCGGACAGGTGGGATGCAGGGCGGATCTCACAGTGCGCCAGTCCCCGAGGAACCGCTTTCGTTACGCGGCCCGGCCGGTGACCCCAGGGGGACATCACGGTTCGGGGGGCCAGACGAAGTCCGGTGCCCGCCGCCGGACGGGGACCTGGATGCACTCGGTGATGATCCCCAAGTCGGCCAGCGTGTCGAAGTAGACGAACATGCCGTCGCCGTCGGCGCCGTAACCGTGGCCGGACTGGAGGATCTCGTAGCCGGCGGCGGTCATCTCCGCCGCCACGGCCCGGGCGTCGTCGACGCGCACGCCGAGGTGCTGGACGCCGTAGCCGTGCTGATTGATCCACTCGTGGTAGAGGCTGTCCTCGCCGTGTACCTGGATGAGCTCGACCTGCGGGCTGGGGTCGACGGTAAGGGCGATCTCGATGCTGTATTCGGCTGGCCGGCCGCGGTAGGTGAAGTCCCGCACGTTGTCCGGGGTGAAGTGAAAGCCGATCCAGGGGCCGAGACCGAAGGCTTCGCTGTAGAGCTCGAGGGCCTTGCGGAGATCCGGGACGACGATGCCGATCTGGAAGAGCCGGCCGGCAGAGAGTAGCTCCAGCATGGTCACGCTTCTCTCAGCGGGTGCCTTCGAGTTCGACGCGGACGATCCGGGCGCCTTCGACGATCGAGGACAGCTTCCGCTTGGCGACGATGTGCTTGATGCCGGTCAGCGTGCAGTCGGTGAAGACGGCCAGCCGTTCGGGGTTCACGGCTCCGAGCACCTTGCGGATGCCGGCGGCAACGGTCTCGGGACTCTCGACGACGATGTCCTTGCCGTTGATGACGCCGATCCCGAAGGCCTTGTCGCCGGGGATGGTCTTGATGGCGGTGATATCGGTGTCGTCGTAGCCGTGACTGGCCATCTCGTACTGGATCATGTCGCAGTCGAGGTCCCACAGCCACGGGAACAACGCCGAGCCCCGCAGCTCGGTGACACCCGGCTGGCCTTCCTGCTGCCCGTAGCAGATGTGGATGACCTTGTAGGCGTCGACTCCTTCGAAGGCGGTGTTGATGCAGTCGATGACCCAGTCGGCCGGGTCGAAGAACGTGAGCACTTCGGCGAACTGGACAATGCCGACGCCCCGTGCGGTGATGTCCTTGAGTTCCTGGTTGAGCGCTCGGGCGAGGTCCATCGACAGAGCCTTGATGTCGCCGTAGTGGTGGTCGTCGATCAGCGCCGACATCGTGGCCGGGCCGACGGCCGCCTGGATCTTGGCCGGCTTGTCGGTTTGCTCGACGACGGCTTCGACGATCGGCTTGAAGATCGGGCGGACCCAGCCGATCGGTCCGACGCAGGTCGGCCGGTAGACCGGAATGTTATGGAAGTGCCCGGCACTGAGATTGGAGCCGTAGGGCCGGAAGCCTTCGAGCCGGTCGAGGTAGAAGTGGAAGATCTCGCCCTGCTCGTAATCGGTGTCACTTTCGTAGTGCTGGCAGCCGTCGGTCACGACGTCGAGCCCGACGTCGGTCATGTCCTTGATGGCCAGCGCCACGGCGTTGCGGTACAGCGTTCGGGTCTCGAAGCTGGGGAACTCCGGCGATTGCGGGCCGGTGAGCGGGAAGACCTTCCCCCTGAGGAACAGGGCCCGCGGGTAGGAGCCGACGATGGTGGTGGGCAGGAGCTTGTCCTGGAGAAGAGCCTTCATTGCGCTGCCTCCTCGAGCGGTTGCGTCCGGATGAAGGCGACGCTACGGCCGGGTGGTGGCGCCAACATCGGCTTGCCGAGACGAAAGAGTCCCGGTCTTCGTCCGCCGGGGTTGGCCGGTGTCGGCCAGCTCCCGGAACGTGCGTAGCATCCGCAACGCCAACTCGAGCTCGAACCGGTGGTCGTGGTCATCGAGGGCGTCGGCACCGAGAAGGTCCCGGATGACGCGGATGCGGTACTTCACTGACGACGGATGAAGGTGGAGCAGCTCGGCCGCGCCGGCCGGGCTGCCGCCGGTCGCCAGATAGGCCTCCAGCGTTTCGGCCAGCTCCCCGCCGAAGCGCGGATCGTTGAGCAGCGGGCCGAGGACCCGCCCGACGTACGCCTGCAGGTTCTCGACGTCGGGATGGCCGAGGACGATCTCGGTGAGGCCGCCCTCGTCGTAGACGGCAACGCCGGGGGCGGCGAGGACCCGGGCCGTGTTTCGTTGCCGTTCCGCCAGGGCCCGGGCCTGCCGGTAGGAGCGACGCACGCCATCAGCGCCGGCGAACGCGCCGCCGACGCTCACACCGCCGATGCCGGCCTCGGCGAGATGGGGACGGATACGCTCCCAGGCCTGCACCCAGTGGCGCGCCGGCTGGGGAACAGGGTCGGCCGAAAGACAGACAACTCCGTCCCGGACGCTGGCGAGGATCGGTCGGCCCACCGTCGTGGTGAGAATCTCCTGGAGGCGCTGCGCCTGCTCCAGTGGCCGACGGCTGTCGGAAGACGGGCCGCGGCGCAGGAAGGTGACCCGCGCCGGTGTGGTGAGGTCGATGTCGAGCTGACGGGCCCACCGATCGAGCTCGGCTTCGGGGAAGTCGTCCCCGGCAAAAAGGAGTGAAAGGAGGAAATCTCCTTCAGCGCGTCGCGCCCGCTCCCGCCGGTCGAGCTGGACGGCGGCCGACGCAGCGAGGAGCGCGCCGATCACGGGCCAGACATCCGTGTTGAAGCGCCCATCCCTCCCTTCAAGGCACAGGTAGGCCAGCACCGCGCCGCTGGCGTCCCGGACCGGCAGGATGGTGTCCTCAAAGGGTTGCTGCCCGCGGCCCGTCGCCACTGCCCGGGTGGCGCCCCGCAGCCGATCGGGACTGGGAAGAGCGAAGAGGTCTCCGGCCAGGATGGCGCCGTCCCGCGAAACCAAGGCCGCGGCGGAGTCGAGCAGGTCCGAGATGCCGGCCATCATCCCGTCGAGGTCCAGATCGGCGAGGCGTTCAGCGATGGCGGTGAGGATCACCAGAGCGTCGGTGTGGCGGCAAGGACCTCCCGCGGCCGGGCCGTCCGGCACAGGTGCCAGCCCCCCCGGCCGCCGGATGATGTCCGCCTCGATCTCGACCACCGCGTCAGCATGTCGGACTGCCACCGGCCCCCTCCGGCTGTGCGCTCCGCTGTGCTCCGGACGCTACGGCGGCAGCCCGTTGGGCAGTGTGCGAGGTTGACACACTCCTCGTGGCACGAACTCGGACG
This sequence comes from Actinomycetota bacterium, assembly GCA_040756995.1. Classification (GTDB taxonomy): domain Bacteria; phylum Actinomycetota; class Acidimicrobiia; order IMCC26256; family BP-133; genus BP-133. The sequence goes on from JBFLYK010000002.1 coordinate 264,276, forward strand.
GCGCCCCCCGGCGTCAGAAGAGAACGCGGTCGATTTCGATGCCGGACGCCCGCAGCTTCCGGTAGAGCGTCGAACGGGAGATTCCCAGCTGGGTGGCTGCCAGCTGCTTGTTGCCCCCGGCGTGGCGGATGGCGAGGAGGATGTGCTCGAGCTGGAGCTGTTCCAGGCGTGACAGCGGCCGCCGGGCGGTCAGGCGCCGGAGGTTTTCCGGGAGGTCCTCGAGACGGATGTCGGACAGGCGGCCACCGGCCACCAGCGCCCGTACCAGATTCTCCAGCTGGCGGACGTTGCCGGGCCAGTCGAGGCGGAGCATCGCCTGGAGCGCCTCCGGTGTGAACCGGGGGAGCGGCGTTCGCCGGCTGTGGCGCCGAACGAACTGCGCCGCCAGCAGGGGGATGTCCTCCGGGCGCAGCCGCAGGGGTGGGATCGTGATCCGGACGACGGCCAGCCGATCCAGCAGCGGCTGCGCGAATTCCGGATGCGATCCGTAGGCGACGGTGGCGGTCGAGAGCAGTCGGATACCGCTGTCGGAGGCGGCGTCGACCAGAGCGCACAGGGCGTTGGACGTCGCCGGGTCCAGTTGGTCGACGTGGCGGAGGAGCACGCTGCCTCGCCCGGCGGTGAAGTGGCCCTTGAGTTGTTGCAGCCAGGCGACAGCGCCGTCGACGGCGGCGAGGGCGCAGTCGACGACAGCGAGGGGCGGACCGGCGCCGGTAGCCCTGGCGGCGCAGGCGTGGGCCAGCCGGGCGAGCGTCGCTTTGCCCGTGCCTGCCTCCCCGATGAACAACAGTGGCAGGCCCGTGGGGGCGACCCGGCGGGTGAGTGTCTCGGCCTGCTGCCAGGCCGGGGCCTGCCCGACCATTGTCTCGGCCCCCTGGGCAGTGGCCATGGTGGGATTGCGGCGGGCCACCGTCTCGCCGAGCGAGCCGGGGTCGAGCTCGATGACGACGCCGATGGTCCGGGTGTCGAGTTCGACCGGTCGGCACCGGGCCCGTACCGGCCGTCCGTCACCGAGCACGAGCTGCAGAACTCGTTCCCGGTGGGACGCGACCGCCAACGATGCCTGCTCCCACAGGAGGACTTGGTCGGTTCCATCGAGGAGCCGGGCGGCGGCGGCGTTGGCCATCATGAACTGCTCGCTCATCGACACGACCGGGCGCGACGAGGTCTTCACTTCCCGAAGGAAGCTCTCGAGCAGGGCCCGTTCCCGCTCCGAGGCGTGGAGGTAGAGTTCGTGCTCGATCTCCGAGGCGATCTGCAGGGCCATCGGCAGGAGTAGCCGGTCGTTCTCGGTGTCGCGACAGGCGATGTCGAGAACACCCTCGATCTGGTTGGTCATGGGGTGGCGGATCGGGGAACCCACGCAGGTGAAGCGGACGAACGGCTCGGCGAAGTGTTCCCGGCCGACGATCTTGACTGGGCCGCCCTCCTCCACCACGGTTCCGATGCCATTCGTGCCGGCCACCGTCTCGGCCAGGAGAAACCCGGGCGCGACGTTGGCCCGTTCGAGGCTGCGGTCGAGTGTCCGGTCACCGGACCAGCGCCCCAGCACCCGGGCCCGTCGGTCGGCGAGGACGATGCTGGAATTGGCGTCGAGGAGTCGCTCGGCGCAGCGCTGCAGGATCGGCTGGGCGGCCAGGTACAGCTTGCTGGTCGCCGTCTCGAGGTTGGGGAAGAAGGGCAGCTGCGGCACTTCGGCGTCGACGCCGCACACCCGGGAGCGTCGCCAAGACCGGGCGATCTCGGACCGGACACCCGTGGGATCGTCATCGCCGGAGAGAAAGGCGGCGCGGGCCGCTCGGACCTCGACCGAGCTGGGTGTGGAGCGCATGACCGTTCCCCCTGACATGCCTCTGACCGGCCACAGTCTGTTGCGCCGGCCGGCCCCGTCGTGTGTCACTTTGACACACTCGGCGGTTGGGTGCCCCGGGGATGGTCGGGTCACCCGGCGAGGCATTGTCACGCGGCGTTGAACGCGTTCCAGCCGGCCGAGACGTGGAGCGCCTCGCCCGTGATGTAGCGGGCCTCCTCCGAGGCGAGGAAGAGCATGGCCTCGGAGATGTCCCTGGGTTCGATCCAGGGCACCGGGATGGCGTTGAGGGACTGGAAGCCCGGGGCGGCCTGTTCTTTGGTCGGATTCTCCACGCCGGGGGCGAACAGCTGGTAGAAGGCCTGGTTGTGGATCATGTCGGTGTCGACGTTGGTGGGGCAGACGCAGTTGACGGTGACGCCCCGGTCGGCCACTTCCCGGGCCACCGACTTGCACAGTCCGATGACACCCCACTTGGCGGCGCAGTAGTGGGCCACGGTGGGCAGGCCCGTCCGGCCGGCCATCGAGGCGGTGGCGATGATGCGGCCCCAGCCCTGCTCCAGCATGTGGGGGATCACGGCCCGCATCGGCTTGAAGACGCCGGTCAGGTCGGTGTCGATGACGTGGTTCCACTGCTCGTCGGTCATGTCGGCCACGGTGGAGAGGGACAGGATGCCGTGGTTGGCGACGAGGATGTCGATCCGACCGAATTCCGACATGGCCTCGTCGACCACGGACTGGACGGCGGCCGTGTCACGGACGTCCGCTTTGAGGGCCAGGCAGCGCTGGTCGTATTCCTCCACGAGCTTGGCCGTCTCGTCCAGCTGGTCATGGGTGGCCATGGCGTAGGGGACTGTGTCGATCTGCTCGGCGATGTCGCAGACGACGATACTGGCGCCCTCCCGGGCGAAGGTGAGGGCGTGTGAGCGCCCCTGACCCCTCGCTCCACCCGTGATCAGCGCCACTCTCCCGTCGAGCTTGCCCATCCCTTTCCCTCCTCGTTCGATCCGCGCCCGGCTCCGCCGAGCCCTCACGGCTGCCACGATCGTCGGGCCATGGCGCCTCCGTCCACGTCTCGCCGAGACGAAGCATGCCGCAGCGTCATCCCGCCGGGACGGTGAGGATTGGGTCGCGAGCGGTCTACGGTGCGGCCGGCCCGGACGGCGAAGGGAGAAATGGATGAAGGCGCTGCGGACGCCGGACCACCGGTTCGACGACCTCCCCGGATTTCCGTTCGAACCGCGATACGTCGAGATCGACGACACCGAAGGCGGGCGGCTCCGGATCCACTATGTCGACGCCGGGCCGGCCGATGGCGAGACCGTGCTGCTCCTACACGGTGAACCGACGTGGTCCTACATGTTCCGCACGATGATCCCTGTCCTGGTGGCCGCCGGGCTGAGGGCCGTCGCCCCCGACCTCGTCGGCTTCGGCCGCTCCGACAAGCCGGCGGAGACCTCGGACTACACGTACGAGCGGCACCTGACATGGATGGACTCCTTCGTCGAGCGGATCGGGCTGGAGGGAGCGACGGTGGCCGGTCATGACTGGGGCGGGATCATCGGGTTGCAACTGGCCGTGCGCCATCCCGACCGGTTTGTCCGCATCGTCGCCTCCAACCACGGGTTCCCGACCGGTGACCGGGCGCCCACCGACGCCTTCCTGGCCTGGCTGGAGTACTCCCAGACAGTCGATCCGTTTCCCGTGGGGTCGATCGTGGCCAACGCCTGCCGAACCGCACTGCCGCCCGAGGTGGTCGCCGCCTACGACGCGCCGTTTCCCGATGAGTCGTACAAGGCGGGGGCCCGGATCTTCCCTGTCCTCGTGCCGATTCGGCCCGACGACCCCGCCGCGCCGACGGCCCGGCGGGGGCTCGAGTTGCTGAAAGCGTGGGAGCGGCCGTTCCTCACCGCTTTCTCCGACGGCGACCCGGTGACCGCCGGCGCCGACGTCATGTTCCAGGCGACGGTGCCCGGAGCGAAGGGCCAGCGCCACGCCGTACTGGCGGGAGGCGGCCACAACCTCCACGAGGATGTCGGCGCCGAGCTCGGCCGAGTCGTCGCCGACTTCATCGTCGCCAACCCCCGCTAAGGGTCACCGTCACGAGGGCCAGGGTGATCAGCAGCAACAGGCGCAGACCGGCCGGTTGACGCGGGTGGCCCGGATCATCCGAGTGCCCGTACCGCAATGGGGGCACCGGCTGGCCCGCTGGACGCCGGCGGCGTCGTGAGCCATCGTCATCCGCTCCCAGCCGCAGCCCGGACACGCCACCGTCACCAGCACCGGCGGTTCCAGCTCGTCGAAGGCCCGATCCCGGCGGACGACGTCGTCGGCAGCTCGGCTGTCGGGAACCGGAGGGCCCGAGTCGACTCGAGGGTCTTCGGGAAGAAGGTCCATGGTGTCGGCCCGCAGGCCGAGCCGCAGGGTCTCCAGGGCCACGACCTCGTCGGGTGCGATGTTGCCGAGGTTGACGTCGCTGCCGGCACGGCGGATGAACCACACCTGCTGTTCCCGCCGGGGCGCCTCGAAGATGACCCGGTCGGCCGGGACGTCGACCAGGATGGCGTCGACCAGCCGCTGGCGGACCTGCCCGCCCGGACCGTAGAGCCCGACCGTGCCGATTTCCCGGCCCTCGGCGATCACCAGCGCCGCGCCCGCATCGAGGTCTCCGAGGAACTCGGCGACCCACCGGGAGATGACGACTTCGTCGTGGGGTCGTTTCGACCCGACCTCGGACACGACGGTGAAGTCGGCGGACAGCGAGCGGATCAGCGCCTGTTTCTCGGCCGGCGGGATGGTGACAGCACCATTGGAGACTTCGATGTCGGTGATTCCCAAGCGTTGCAGCCATCGGGCGTAGGCGGGTACCCGCCCTTGGCGGTGCGCCGCTTCGAACAGGGTGCCGCCGGCGGTCAAGCGAATGCCGGCCTGCCGGCAGACCGTCACCTTGGCGGCCAGCCCACCCGAGACGTATCCCGTTCCCCAGCCGAGCTTCACGAAATCGATGAACGGGCCGGCCGTCTCGACGAGCGCCTCCAGCGCTGCCGCCGACAGGCCCTTGTCCAGCACGTGCGTCAGACCGCGCTGGCGGGGTTTGGCCGTTCGGTCGGGCAGCGACAGGAAGCACTCCGCGCCGTCTGCCGGGACCGGTGTCGCATTCACAGGTCGACCAACTCGGTTCGCCCGGCCCGCAGGCGGCACAGCTGGATGAAGTGTTCGGGGTTGAGGAACAGTTCGTTCATCACGCCCATCTCGTCGACGGTGATGCCGCCGGGCCGGCGCATGAGGTGGTCGAGGTACTGGAAGGCGTCCTTGGCGCCGTAGCCCACGTGGTGAAAGCCCAGGATCCGCCGGGTGTCGCCGTCGACCACGCACTTCTGGAATCCCGACAGCTCCGGTTCCAAGAAGGAGAACAGCATGGTGCCCTCGGCGCAGGGCAGCGGGATGTCCCCCGACCCGACGCCCTTGGGGGGCATCTGGATCACCACGACGTTGCCGTGCCGCTCCCGGGCTTCTTCTTCCGTCAGGCCGACCCAGCTGACCTCGTACGTCGAATGGAGGAAGTCGGGATACTCCGAGAAGTCGAACTCGAACGGGTCGCCCATGATGTTGCGGGCGGCGGTCATCCCGCACTTGCGGGCTTTGAACATCTCCATCGGCGGGCCGATGAGATCCCCGACGGCGTAGACCCCTTCGACGCTGGTGCGCATCCGCTGGTCGACGAGGACCTCACCCGCCGGTCCGACCTCGACACCGAGCCAGTCAACCGGAAGTTCCGAGTTGGGCCGCTCACCAGTGGCGTTGAAGACGAAGTCGCACTCGAGATGGAGGGTCTGGCCGTCGGTGCCCTGCGCCACCACCGCCTCGACGCGGTCCGAGCCCTTGATTTCGAGAGGCACGGCGCCTTCGATGACGTCAATGCCACGGCGGCGCATCCCGTCCACCACATAGCGCCGCACGTCCTCGTCGACGTGGTGCAGGTGCCGCGTCCGGAGCAGCGGGGAACGGCTCAGGATCGTCGTCGGGCAGCCAGTCGCTTGGAAGAATGACCCGTACTCCGCCGCGACCTTGCTTCCGCCGATGATGACGCACCGTCGGGGTTCGTAGTCGAGGTCCTCGACCAGACTGGCGAAGTCGTAGACGCCCGGCAGGGAGCCACCCGGGCAGATCGACTCGTCGAGCGGCTGCTGGCGGGCACCCAGGGCGAGGACGATGGTCCGGCTCCGGAACGTCCGTCCGGCGGCTTCAACGGTGTGGCGGTCGAGTGCCCGGGCCGGGGCGTTCAGGACGTATTCGACGTCGAGTTGCGTCTTGGTCTGCCAGTTCATGAAGGCGTGGGCGCGTACCCGTCCGGCCCGGAACAGCTCGACGAGCTCCAGGATGCTGGCTTCCACGTCGGGTCGGAACCACAGCCGACCGCCCAGCCGGCGTTCCCGGTCGAGCAGTGCGGCGGCCTCGGAGAAGAGGTGGTGGGGGACGCAGGCCTGGTGGGGGCAGGTTCCGCCGAGGAACGGCCACCGGTCGATCACGAGCGCCCGGCCCCCCATGGCCTTCAGGTAGGCCGACCCGAACCGGCCCGCCGCCCCGCCACCGATGAAGACGGCGTCATAGGTGCCGTCGCCGTCATCCGCCAGGTTCAGGATGGGATCGGCGCTCGTCATGTGGTCGTCGATGACGCTGTTCCATTCCTCCAGCGAGATCTGGCGGTCGCTGATATCCATGTTCGGTCTCCTCGTCGATATCGAGGATCCGAGTATCAAACCGCGACGGCTCAGGGCGCTTCAGCCTGAGCAGACGAAGCTCGTCGCCGGTTTGTCTCCGCGGGATGCAGCCCTCCACCGGGAGTGTTCTTTCCACCTTTACCGGAGGCGCTCGGCGATGTGGTCGGCCACCCGCAGAGCATTGGCGATAATGGTCAGGGTGGGGTTCACGGCCGAGCTGGACACGAAGAAGCTCGAGTCGACGACATAGAGGTTGTCGAGGTCGTGCATCTTGCAGTTCAGGTCGAGGGCAGAGCTCCTGGGATCGGTGCCGAAGCGGACGGTGCCGTTCTGGTGGGCCACCCCGGAGATGCCGAGCAGGCCGCCCAGGTAGGTCTGGCGGTCGAGGACGTCGTCCTTGCAGCGCATGGTGCCGAGCAGCGAGCGGAACTTGGCGTTGAGTCGCTTGTGGGCCTCGAGGTTGGTCGGTGTGTAGGAGAGATGGATCCTCCCGTCGGGTGTCACCTCCACCCGGTTACCCCATTCGGGCAGGTCCTCGGTGGTGAGCCAGAAGTCCAGGGAATGGGCGGCCAGGTCGGCGGGGTCGTCGGCGTCCGGGGCGTCGAACGAGATGGTGAAGGCGTCGGAACGGCCCAGCATCTGCATGGCCCCGAGCGGGAACTCCCAGTCGCCGTCGCCGTAGTAGAAGTCGTTGATGCCGAGCGTCTTCTGGAACCTGGTGGGATTGGGAACTCTGGAGATGGCGATCAGCGACGAGTTGTTGTGCAGCATGAGGTGGCGCCCCACCACCCCCGAGCTGTTGCCCAGCCCCTGCGGGTGGTCGTCGCTGGCCGAGGCCAGCAGGAGGGCGGCGGAGTTGATGGCCCCGGCGGAGAGGGCGACGACGTCGGCGGTGTACTCCTCACGCTGCCCGTCCCGTTCGACCACCACGGTCGACACCGAGCGGGCGTCGCCGTTGGTCTCGAGCCGGATGACCCGCGAGTTGGTGAGCAACGTCACGTTGGGATGGCGCAGCGCCGGCTCGACGCAGATCACCTGGGCGTCGGCCTTGGCGTTGACCAGGCAGGGGAAGCCGTCGCAGGTGTCGCAGCGGATGCAGGGGCTGCGTTCCGGACGGGCCTCGTCGATGAGGATGCCGTTGGGGAGGTAGAAGGGGTTGAGTCCGGCGCGGCGCAGGTCGTCGGCCAGCTGCTCGATGCGCGGCTCGTGGCTGATGGGCGGGTACGGGTAGGGTCCGCCGGGCGGGTCGGTGGGGTCGACACCCCGCACCCCGTGGACGCAGTAGAGCTCCTCCGCCTTGGCGTACCAGGGCTCGAGGTCGCCGTAGGCGATCGGCCAGGCGGGGGACACCCCGTCGACGTGGCGGACGGCACCGAAGTCCTGCTGTCGCATGCGGAAGAGGATGGCGCCGTAGACCTTGGTGTTGCCGCCGACGCAGTAGTGCTGCTTGGGCGTGAACTCCTTGCCGTTCTGGTCGGTCCACTGTCCGGAGTTGCGGTAGCGCTTGTCGCCCCAGACGGCCACCGAGCTCCAGTTCTCCTTCTCCCGGGGCAGCCAGCCGCCCCGCTCCAGGAGGAGGATTCGCTTGCCGGTGGGGGCGAGGGCGTAAGTCAGGGTGCCCCCTCCTGCCCCCGACCCGATGACGATGATGTCGTAGTGCTCAGGCATGACTGCCCCCCTGGGTGACGAGACGGGTCAGATGACGGCCAAGGGGGCGACCCACGCACCGGTGGCGCCCCGCAGCTTGGCGTGGGAGACGACGAACATGAACTCGCCCACGCCGTCGTCGGCCAACTCGGCCAGGCGCAGGTTCTCCAGAACGACGACGCCGTGCTTGGCGTTGAGGGTCTGGGGCACGACGAAGGGCGCGTCGGGGTCTTCGGGCGGGACCGGTCCGAAGCTCCAGGTGTCGCAGCCGGTGATGGCCACCCGGTGCTCCACCAGCCACCCGGCCAGCGCCATGCCCGGACCCGGCTCACCGGCCACGTAGGTGTCGTTGTCTTCGCCCCAGAGGCGGCCCCAGCCGGTGTGGAACAGCACCGCCGCACCGGGGTCGGGGGCGGCCAGGTCTTGACGGGCGAGGGCGGCCTCGGCGTCGGCGGGGGTGATGACGTCGCCCTGCTCGAGGCGGCCCACACCCCGGGCGGCGGCCACGTCGAGCAGCAGCCCGCGGGTGATCACCTGGGGGAGGGTCTCGATGCCGAGGCGGTTGGTGCCGTAGTCCTCGATGATGTCGGCGACCCGGTGGCCGTTGTAGGTGCGGTCTCCGATGTGGAGGTGGTTGAGGCCGTCCATGTGGGTGCCCATCTGGGACGGAGCAGTGACGTACTCCACCACCCAGTGGACCTGGTTGGCGGTGTCGAGACCCTCCGGGGGGTTGAGGTGCTGGTGGAATGTCCGCCCGGGGAAAGCGGGGACGTGCGCGTCGAGGACGTGGGCCAGGTCGTAGATCCGGCCCTGGCGGACGAGGCCGGCGGCGGCCACCACGGCCGTCGAGGTGATCTCGTTGAGCGCGCCGGCCTGATCCTCGGCGCCGTAACGGGACGGATACCAGGTGTCGGTGTCGGCCGGCATCGTGCTCACTCCGACGACCAGGTGCCGCGGAAGTCGGCGAAGAGCGTGAGGCCACCATCGACGAAGAGGGTCTGGCCCGTGATGTAGGCCGCCTCGTCGGAGAGGAGGAAGGCGGTGGCGGCCGCCATCTCCTCAGCGTCGCCCGCCCGGCCCATGGGGATGTGGCTCGTGACCAGCGCCCGCTTCTCGGGGTCGTCGATCCAGGCTCGGTTGATCGGGGTGACGGTGGCGCCGGGGCCGACGGCGTTGACCCGGATGCCGCGCCCGGCGTACTCCAGCGCCAGGGTGCGGGTCAGGTTCTGCATGCCGCCCTTGGAAACCGAGTAGCCGAGGAACGACGGCTTGGGAATGATCTGGTGCACCGAGGAGATGTTGACGATGGCCCCGGGCCGGCCCTCAGCGAGCATCTGGCGGATCGCCTGCTGGGCGCAGAGGAACGACCCCCGGAGGTTGACGGCGAGAACCCGATCGAAGGCCATCGGGTCCAACTCATCAGAGGGCTGGGAGACCTGGATCCCGGCGTTGTTGACGAGGAAGTCGGCGGGTCCGAATTCCTCGGCCACCTCCTTGAACATGCGCTCGACGTCAGCCTCGGACGAAACGTCTGCTTCGACGAGCAGCGCCCGGGCGCCGGCGTCGCGCACCTGGCGCATGCAGCGCTCCACGCCCTCCTCGATCGCAGCCTTGGTGGCGCAGGCGCCCTCCATGCGCCCGACGTAGTTGACGGCCACGTTCACGCCCTCGTGGCCGAGGCGGATGGCGATGGCCTGGCCGATGCCCGAGCTGCCCCCGGTGACGACGGCGGTCTTGCCCTGCAATCCCTTCATGGCTCCTCCCGGCTTGTGTTCCGCGCCTCACCTGTCACGTGAACCTGGCTGGCCGTTACACCCGAACGGCGGCGGCTTCCCAGATCTCGAGAACGGCCGCCACCGGCAAGAAGACATCGATCCCGTCCACGAAGAGCCAGACGGTCTGGGCCCCCGGCCGGCTGGCGGAGACGAGCTGACAGTCGTCGAGTCGGGATCCGTCTCGCAGAGCCACGTTCACATGGCGGCCCTCGAGTGAGTGCATTCTGGGAAGCGCTTTGCTGTTCATGTCACCCATCTCCTTGTGGTCGTTGGTGATCGGTCTGTCTCGGCGTCCGGGTGAGTTGTTATGGCCTTGGTCCGCTTTCACCCGGGTGATTGCCGGGGTGAGCCGATAACGGTGGCTGAACGCCGCGGAAGCGATCGCCGTAACGGTTGGCCTCCGGCGCGGACAGTGCTGGGACGACCAACGAGCAGCTGTGGTCCTCCCGGAGGCACCAATGAGCCACCCCAGTCCCGTTCGTGAGCATGCGGCGGTCACGGGCGCGTCGCCGTTCGAGGCGCACGACCCGTCGTTTGCCGCGGTGCTGGGCGACGCCCCCCGTCTCGTCCGCGTCGTCAGCGTCGACGCCCACGAAGGCCCGGTCTACGTCCCGGCCGAGGATGCCCTGTACTTCACCACTCTGCCCCGCCAGGGCGATGTGCCGAACCCCGGCTTTCCGGTGGTGGCCATCAAGCGGCTCGCCCTTGATGGCGAGCGCTTCCCGCTCGAGCCGGAGCGGGTGAGTGTGGTGGTGGACCAGGCCAACATGGCCAATGGCATGACCCTCGACCGCGAGGGCCGCCTGGTGGTATGCGAGCAGGGCACTCCCGCCAGCCACGCCCGGATCAGCCGCCTCGACCCGACGACCGGCAGAACCGAGACAATCGTCGACGAGTTGACCGGCCTGCGGCTCAACTCCCCCAACGATGTAGTGGTGAAGAGCGACGGGTCGGTGTGGTTCACCGATCCCAGCTACGGCCACCTGCAGGGCTTCAAACCCGAGCCCCAGATCGGCGACTTCGTCTACCGCTACGACCCCAAGGCGAAGCGCCTCACGGTGGTGGCCGACACCTTTGACAAACCCAACGGGCTGGTGTTCTCCCCCGACGAGTCGGTGCTCTACGTCACCGATAGCGGCGCCAACCAGGAGAGGGACAGCTTCCACGTCGCCCGGCCGCACCACATCGTGGCCTTCGACGTCACAGACGACGGCCATCTGCGCAACGCCCGGCTGTTCGCCGTCACGATCCCCGGATTCCCCGACGGGATCAAGGTGGACGGCGAGGGCCGGGTCTACGCCTCGTCGTCCCGTGGCGTGCAGGTGTTCAACCCGCTCGGTGACCTCATCGGCGAGATCCACCTGCCCGGCACCGTGAACTTCACCTTCGGCGGTCCCGGCCGCAACGTCCTGTTCATCACCACGGACACGGCCGTCTGGGCCGCCGTTCTCAGCGCGACCGGGGTGAGGCCCCGGGACGGCAAGAAAGGAGCGTGACCACCATGGCTGTGGTCCGAACCCGAAGGACCATCGACAATGCCGGCGCCGAGGCCGTGGCCAGCGCCGCCGAGAAGTTCGCCGAGCAGCACGGCTACCGGGTGGTCATCGCCGTGGTCGACCCTTCGGGGAATCTGGTGCACCTGCGTCGCACCGACGGCGCCCAGGCGGCCAGTTCCTGCGTCGCCGTTGACAAGGCCCGCACGGCGGCCATCTTCGTGCGGCCCAGCCGGGAGATCGAGGAGCAGGTGAGCGGCGGACGCCTGGGGGCACTGGCCCTCCGCGGCGCCGTGGCCCTCACCGGAGGGATCCCCCTGCGGGTCGACGGCGAGGTGGTGGGGGCCATCGGGGTGAGCGGCGAGACCCCCGTCGAGGACGAGTCGGTGTCGCTCGCCGGGGCGGAGGTGCCCTACTCCACGACCCCGGTGCCGGCCCTCACCTACGAGGGCGCCCGCCTCGCCGCCGAGGCGGCCGGCGCCCTGGCCACCTCCCGCGGTGTCGCCCCGGTGGCCGCCGTCGTCGACGCCGCCGGCGAACTCGTCTACCTGTGGCGACCCGACCGGGCTCAGGTGGCGAGCGTCGGCGTCGCTACCGACAAGGCCCGCACCGCCGCCATCTACCGGCGCCCGTCGAAGGACTTCGAGGACCAGGCCGCCGGCGGCCGGCCCTCGGCGCTGCACCTGGCGGGGGCGGTTCCCCTCCAGGGTGGGATCCCCATCACCGTCGACGGGGTCGTGGCCGGCGCCATCGGCGTGAGCGGTGCCTCCTCGGCCGACGAGGACCAGGAGCTGGCCACCTGCGGCGCCCGCGCCGCCGAAGCGGCGTTGGCCGCGTCGGCCAATGGGGCCAAGGAGGCGGCCTTCTTCCCTGCCGCGGCGGTGACCGCCAAGTTCGAGACCGGGGGGGTGCTGCTCGACACCGCCCGCTACAAACTCGACGCCGGCCGGCGGGTCGAGCCCGGTGAGGTTGAGTACCACGACGGCGTCGTTGACGTGATGCACGTCGTCGCCGGCACCGCCACCGTCGTCACCGGGGGCGAGATGATCGAGCCCCGGAACGTCGGCCCCGGCGAGGTGCGGGCACAGGCGCTCTCCGGAGGCACGACGCACCGCCTCGCCGCCGGCGATGTTCTGGCCGTGCCAAACGGTGTCCCCCACCAGTTCACCGCCACCTCCGACCCGTTCCTGTACTTCGTCGTGAAGGTGGTGGCGTGATGGCGCCGTCAGCGGCCCGGATCCCCGGGCCGCCCGAGATTCTCCCCGGCCGGCCCGACGCCATCATCGACCTGTGCACCGACGAGGGCGCCGCCCTCGTGGCTGGGCAGTGGCGGTACTCCGACGCCGAGGTCAAGGAAATCGACTTCGTCGACGTCGGTACCGATCTTGGCCCCAGCGGCCCGGCCAACCGCACCTACGACGTCGTTCCCCACGCCGAGGCACCCGACTATGACGACTCGGGCTGGGCGGTGCTGGCCCCCGCCGACACGGAGCTCCGCCTTGCCCGAGGGCGGGTGTGCTTCAACTGGTACCGGATCGAGGTCACTCTTCCCGGGCGGGTGGGCGACTTCGACCTCACCGGGTCGACCGTGGTGTTCGAGATCGTGGTCGACGACTACGCCGAGGTATGGGTGAACGGGAGGCTTCCCCTCGCCCTCGGGACCGCCGGGGGCCAGGTGGTGGGCGGCTTCAACACCCCCAACCGGGTGGTGCTCACCGACGACGCCCGCTCTGGCCAGCGGTTCTCCGTGGCTGTCTTCGGTATCAACGGGCCGATCTCGGCGTCGCCTCGCAACTACATCTGGATCCGCACGGCCACCCTGGAGTTCTACGCCGCCGAGCGGGCCCGGGCCGCCGAGGCGGTCGAGCTGCGCATCACCCGCGCCGACCCCGGCATCGACCGGCTCGTCCCCGCCGGCGCCACCCTCGAGCGGGTCGCCGCCGGGTTCGAGTTCACCGAAGGTCCCGTCTGGACGAAGGACGGAGCGCTGCTGTTCTCCTCGCCCAACACCAACGCCGTGTACCGCTGGACACCGGCCGGGACCGTGAGCGTCTTCCGGGCCAAGAGCGGCTACGCCGGCGTCGACATCGGCCGGTTCCACCAGCCCGGCTCCAACGGGCTCACCTTCGACCCCGAAGGCCGCCTCACCATCTGCCAGCACGGCAACCGCCGGGTCATCCGGGTCAATCCCCACGGTGACATCACCGTGCTGGCCGACCGTTACGAGGGCAAGCGGCTCAATAGTCCCAACGACCTGGTGTACCGCTCCGACGGCACCCTGTACTTCACCGACCCGCCCTTCGGGCTCCCCGAGGTGTTCGACGACCCCAAGAAGGAACTGGACTTCTCCGGCGTGTTCATGGTGCGAGAAGGGGTGGTGCGCCTCGTCACCGCCGAACTGCGAGGCCCCAACGGCATCGCCTTCTCCCCGGACGAGCGCCACCTGTACGTGGGCAACTGGGACCCGCAGGCCAAGGTCGTGATGCGCTACGACGTCGACGCCGACGGCAACGTGTCGAACGGCACCGTCTTCTTCGACATGACCGGCGCCGCCGGCGAGGACGCCATTGACGGGATCAAGGTGGACGTGGCCGGCAACCTCTACGTATGCGGCCCCGGCGGCATCTGGCTGCTCTCTCCGGAGGGGGTCCACCTCGGGACGCTCCACCTGCCCGAGGCGCCCCACAACCTCGCCTGGGGTGACGAGGACGGACGCACGCTCTATGTCACCGCCCTGACCAGCATTTACCGGATCCGCCTGAACATCCCGGGCATCCGTCCCTACTGACAAGGAGACGAACCACTATGAGCACGGGCCTCACCCCGGGAGCGGTGCTCCCTGACTTCGAACTGCCCGACGAGACCGGAACCAAGTGGCGCCTGTCCGAGCTGCAGGACGACAATCCGATGATCCTGATGCTGGGCCGGGGTGAGCACTGCCCCAGGGAGCGCCAGCACCAGCGCGAGATGGTCAAGTTCCACGAGTGGTGCGCGGTGGCCTTCACCCAGCTCGTCACCGTGCTGCCCAACGACCTCCACGACGTGGGGAAGCTGAAGATCTCAACCGGCGCCTACTGGCCGTACCTCTCCGACGGTGACCTCGAGGTCCAGCGGACCCTCGACATCAAGGAGTACACCGACCCCCACCACCACGCCACCGTCCCCCACACTCTCGTGCTGGCCCCCGGCCTCGTCATCGACAAGGTCTACGTCGGCTACTGGTTCTGGGGGCGTCCCTCGGCCTACGACCTGTGGGCCGACCTGCGGGAACTGTCCCGTCGGATCAAAGCCGACTTCGACCCCACCCTCCCCGAAGTCAAGGAAGCCTGGATGGCGGCGAACTGAAGGCGTGAGGGCGTGGGCGGAGTGCCCGGCGGGTACGCCGTCAGCGGCCCCCGTTGGTTCCGAGGAACCCGCGGGCCTTCGTCACGGCCTCCGCTCGGGTGGAGACGCCGAGCTTGCGGAAGAGATTCTTGGTGTGCGTCTTGACGGTGTTGACTGAGACGTAGAGCTCCGCCGCGATCTCCCGCTGCGATAGGGGGGTGGAAAGCAGGCGCAGCACGGCGAGTTCCCGCTCGCTCAGTTCACCGGTGGCCGGGTGGGGTCGGCATGCGTCGAGTTGCCGCCTCGCCGTCGCCAGTCGTTGGGGCAGGATCCCGGCGTCTCGTGCCGAGGCCAGCGCCAGCTCCGCCTCGTCGAGGCGGGCATGGGCGGCGGTGCGGTCGCCCCGGGCGGCGTGTACGCCGGCGAGGTGGAGCAAGGGCCAGGCGGTCGAAACCGGCCCCGCTCCCCGCCGGGCGAGCTCAACAGACCGCTCCAGGGCGGCTTCGGCCTCCTCGAGCTCTCCGCTGCGCCGGAGCACGAGTCCGCGGGCCAGGTGGGCGTGGGCCATGCACCAGTGCTCGCTGATCCCGTGGCGGGCCCCGAGGGCCAGGGCCGTCTGGGCGACCTCCGCGGCCGCCGGCCACTGGCCGAGTTCCGTGTGACAGGCCGAGACGGTGCTGAGGCCCGAGACCTGGTTCAAGTAATGGCCGGTCTCCCGACCGATGCGGGCGTACTCCTCCATCCACTTCTGTGCCTCCTGCCACTCGCCTCGGGCGGTGTGGGCGAGGCCGATGACGGCCACCCCGATGGCCCGCCACGGTCCTGTCTCCTCGGTCAGGACCCGGTCGCCTTCCTCCAGCGCCCCGCCCGCATCCCCCGCGAGCCAGGCCAGGCTGGCGCGCACACAGGCCAGCGCACCGGGGACCGAGGTGACGCCGTCGCGGAAGAGCCCGGGGAGGGGTGCTGACTCGGCGACGGCCAGCCATTTCTCGACCTCCTCCAGGCGCCCGAAGCTGAGGCCGATGAAGCAGCGGGCGAAGCACAGTCGGACGTCCTGGGCCAGGGCCTCCTCCGGTAGGGCGCAGAGCCAGGCGTCGACGATTCGGTCACCGCCCGCGCCGAGGAGCGTGAGCGCCCAGTGCTGGGCGATGAGCTCTCCGGCGTCGGTCAGGTCACCGGCGGCGATGGTGTGGTGGATCCCCTCGGCTACGAAGCCGGCGCCGAGGAGCCAGGCCGCCGCCCGCCGATGGAGCACCGGCACGAGCTCGGGCTCGCCGGCGATGAGCTCGAGCCGGAGCAGCTCGCCGAACAGGTGGTGGTAGCGGTACCACTCCCGCCTGGTGTCGAGCGGGACGAGGAAGAGGTTCGAGCGTTCGATGTCCCGCAGAATGCTGGCCGAATTCACCTCGCCGGTGAGTGCGTCGCAGAGCGGGGCGCACAGGCGATCGACGACCGAGGTGCCAAGGAGGAAACGGCGCAGGTTCTCAGGCTGGCCGGCCAGCACCTCGGCGCTCAGATAGTCGACCAGGTGGCGGTCGTCGCCGGCGAAGGCGGCCACGAAGGCGTGGCCGTCGCTTTGCCCGCGCAGCGACAGCGCCGCCAGGTACAGGCCCGCGGCCCAGCCCTCCGTGCGCTCCTGCAGCCGGACGACGTCGTCGTGGGCGAGCTTGAGTCCGTGGAGGTCGTTGAGCAGGGCCGCCGCCTCGGCGGGGGAGAAGCGGAGGTCGTCGGTACCGATCTCCAGGAGTTCGCCGTTGGCCCGGAGGCGACCGAGGGGAAGCGGCGGCTGCGAGCGGGTCGAGAGGACGAGTTCGAGCCCCGGCGCCGAGTGCTCGACGAAGAAGGCGAGGCTCTCGTGAATCTCCGTGTTGCTGATGACGTGGTAGTCCTCGACCACGAGCACCGCCCGGCGCAGCCGCGTGGCCAGCTCGTTGATGAGGACGGGGACGACGTGGTCGACGAGGCTCACGCCCGGCGCCCGGAGAAAGGCCAGGGAGCTCATCCCGATCTCGGGATCGAGCGTGCGCAGAGCCTCGATCACGTACGTCCAGAACCGAACCGGGTCGTTGTCGCCCTGGTCGAGCGCCAGCCAGGCGAAGGGCCGGGTCTCGCCCGCCGAGGCGTGCCAGTCGGCCAGGAGCGTCGACTTCCCCCAGCCGGCCGGGGCGCGGATCAGGGTCACTCGGCGGGGCGGGCCGGCGACGAGTAGCTCAAGGAGCGCCCCCCGGCTTACGAGCTCCCGTCGAACCGGGGCATGAAGCTTCGTCGAGAGGAGCGGCGCGTGGGTCGTCTCGGCCTGGACCGACCCGGGCGGGGCGTCGGGGCTGCTCATGGGCGTCACGCTCCCTTCACTGTGGTGGTCGAGGGATCGCCGCTCGCAGCTACCCGGGACTGTCTACGAAGACCGTCGACTGTTACACACCGTCCTGAACGTCTTGCGTAACGTTCCCGGCCGCCCCGAGACAGAAGTCGAGTTGGTGACGGCGCACAATCGGACGGAGGTGTCCGTGCTGCACGCGGCTTCCCACCGCCCGCCGCCGGGTCATGGTGTACCTGCCGGCGAGGCAGGTGGGCCGGCCCTGGAATCGGACGCCGAGCGGTTGCTGAATGCCCTTCGCTCCGGTGACGAGAGCGTCTTTCGCCAACTGGTCGTCCGCCACCATGCCGCCATGGTCCGGATGGCAGTGGCGTACGTGGAGTCCCGGGCGGTGGCCGAGGAGGTGGTCCAGGAGACGTGGCTGGCCGTCCTGGACGGTCTCGACCGCTTCGAGGGCCGGTCGTCGCTCAAGACCTGGATCTTCCGCATCCTGGTCAACCGGGCCAAGACGCGCGGTGTCCGGGAGGACCACAGCATCCCGGTGTCAGCGTTCGATCACGACGTTGGCGAAGGTGACCACGGCCCGTCGGTGGATCGCGAACGGTTCTTCGACCAGGGCCACCGATGGGGCGGTCACTGGTCAGTGCCGCCCGAACCGTGGAGCGACGTGCCGGCCGACCAGCTCACGGGCAAGGAAACGCTGGCCGTGGTGGAAGACACCATACGCCGACTACCCGTCCAGCAGCGGTGGGTCATCACCCTGCGCGACATCGAGGGATGGACATCGGAGGAGGTGTGTGACCTGCTCGACCTGACCCAGGGGAACCAGCGGGCGCTGCTGCACCGAGCCCGGTCGCGGGTCCGGGGTGCGCTGGAACGGCACCTGGCCGGAACGGAGACAGGGACGACATGAGCGACCCGCGCTGCACCGAGATCGTCGAGCTGATTACCGAGTACCTGGAGGACACCATGCCGGTGGAGGACCGCGAGCGCTTCGAACGGCATCTGGCCTTCTGTACGGAATGCGACATCTACCTGGACCAGATGCGCGACACCATCGCCGTCACCGGCAGGCTGGCCGTGGACGACGTCGACCCCGAGGCGCTCGACCGGCTCACGGCCGCGTTCCGGTACTACTCGAGATGACCGTCCGGGCCTACAAGTTCACCAAGCCCGGCGGCATGGGGCCCTTCTTCAAGTTGTCCTGGCCCCTGCCGTCGGACGGCCGGCCCGGTGCGTGGGTCGACGCCGGCCGCCCCGCGCCGTGCCGGTCCGGCATCCACGCCTGCTGGGCGGGCCAGTTGCCTTACTGGATCCGGGAGGAACTGTGGGTCGTCGAGCTCGACGGCGACATCGTCGAGTCCGCCGGGAAGCTGGTGGCATCCCGGGGGCGCCTCCTCGAGCCGGTGGCGGCGTGGATGGCCGGCGGGGCGGCCGCGTTCGCCAACGACTGCGCCCGGCGGACAGCCGAACTCGCCGCGGAGCTCCCCGACGATGCGGCGCCGGAGCTGGTTCGCCTGATCGAGGGTTATGCCAGCGACGCGGCCCGTTACGCCGCGTCCGGCTACCCGGCGGTGGCCGCCCACGTGGCCGCCACCGCGGCCGGCGACGCCGCCGCCGGCCATCCGATCCACGAGCAGGACTCCCCGGCCGGCCGGGCCGAACGGGCCCGTCAGGCCGCCTGGATGGTGGAGCACCTGGGTCTCGGCCGGGACCCATTACGCCGGTAACGGCTCTCGTTGCGCCGCTTCAGCGCCGGCGCTGACCCGTTTCTTCGTCGATGATCCGCCACAGCTCCTGGTCGATGGGACAGGGGGCGAGGCGAGGCGAGGGTTGGTTCGCCGCCAGCCAGAGGAGCGCCGTCCCAGCGACGAGCAGCGCCACGCCGCCCGCCGCGACGCTCACCCAGCTGGTCAGGCCGAGTGACGCGGCGCTGGCCGCGACGAAGGCGAGGCAGCCCACGAAGCCGAGGAGGAGCGAGCCGACGAGGACCAGGCCCGCCGCCCGCCGGTGCTGGTTCATCACTCACCTCCATCCGCCGGCTCCTTTGCCGGCCTGTGCTCTGCGGTGTTGGTGCGGGGCCCGTCCGTTACACACAACCGTGCTCCCGACTGATCAGGCCGGTTCCTCGGTGACGCTGACCAGCTCTACGCCGAGGGCCCGGAGCCGGTCCAGCACTCCGTACAGCTGAGCTTGGTCGACCAGGTCCCCCACGAGCATGGTCACGCCCGGGCCGGCTTCCGTGGTCATGTCCTCGAAGGTCGAGGTGAATCGCTCGGGAATCCCGCCCCGGATAGTGAATCGATATCGGCGAGAGCTTCTGCCGTTGGTCGTTGTTTCCATGTGATCAGGCACTCCCCTCGACGTAGCGCTCGAGGGCGGCACGCACGGCGGAGCGGGCCCGGTGCAGGAGGACGCGCTGATTGGTCTCGGAGAGTCCGAGCGCGGCGCAGGCCTCGGGCGACGTGCACCCTGCGACGTCGCGCAGGACGATGACCTGGCGCTGGCGGGGGGGAAGGGCGTCGATGGCACTTGCAATGTGGGTGGCCAGCTCGGCGGAGAGGACCCCATCGGGTGCTGCATCGGGGAAGGGGCGGGGTTCAACGGCCCACCGGCCGGCGTCAGGGTCGTCGGCGGGAAGAAAGCGGTCCGGGTCGACGGCGGGGCCGTCGTCGTCGGCCAGGGCGGAGAAGGTGACACAGCGGCGCTCGGCCATGCCGCGGCTCTTGGCCCGGTTGACGAGGATCCGGAAGATCCAGGTCTTGAGGGTGGAGCGGCCTTCGAAGCGGTCGAGACCCTCGATGACGGCCAACCAGGTTTCCTGGGTCACCTCCTCGGCGATGGCTCGAGAGGGCACATAGGCCATGGCGACCCGGACCATGGCGGAGTGGTGCCGCTTCACCAGGGCTTGGAAGGCGGTCTCGTCGCCGCAGCGCAGGCGGTTCAGGAGAGCCGCTTCCGACGAACTCGGGGCGACCGGCGACTCTTCGTCATCCTCCAGGGGCCACAACGCGGCGGAGGCGGCCCGACCAAGCGCAGCGGTCATCGGCTCACCTCCACCAGACTGAGCAGTTCGAGGCCGAAGTCGCGCAGTCGGTCGATGACCGAGTACAGCTGGGTCGGTTCGGCGAGATCGCCCACGAGAGCCGTCACGCCGGCGCCCGGCTCGAGCGCCATGCCGGGGAAGGCGGAGGCGAATCGGTCCGACAGCCGACCCCGGATGGTGATCCGGTAGGTCGTCGTTTCCATGGCCCGATCGTCTCCGGAAGCCGGGTGAGCTGTCTTCACCCCTGGTCCCGGTTCACCCGGGTGAATGTGGCCCTAGTCGAGGCCGAGGTCCCGGGCTCGGGCGACCGCCTCCTCCCGATTGTTGACGCCGAGCTTGCGGTAGATGCCCCGGGCATGGGTCTTGACGGTGTTGTGCGATACGTAGAGGGCGGCGCCGATCTCCCGAATCGATAAGGGCCCGGCGAGGAGGCGGAGCACGTCCAACTCCCGATCGGAGAGCTCTTGGACCAGGGACCGGCGAGCTGGCGCGTGATCGAAGGGGGACGGCGGCGGTTGGCCAACATGCCTCCGCCGCAATGCGCATTCGAGCATGTCGAGACGGGCGGGGAGCAGGGTCCCTGGGTTCCGGCAGGTGGCGAGGAGCTGGCGCGCCTCGTGAGCGGCGTCGGCGGCGGCCGTCCGTTCGCCGAGGGCGAGGCGGACCCGGCCCCAGGCGATGAGACAGAAGCTGATCTGGGCCGGCCCACCACCCCGCCGGGCCAGCGTGGTGGCCCGTTCGAGCTCCTTCGCGGCCTCGACGAGTCGGTCGCGGTGTTCGTGGAGGTAGGCGGTGGCCACGTGGACCGCATACCAGGCGAAGTGTTCGGCCAGAGCCGGGTGGTCACCGAGGAGGCGTCCGGCCCGTACCAGGGCGTCCTCGGCTGCCGCCAGGTCTCCGTCTTCGGCGTGGAGCAGCGACCGGAATCCGAGCCCATAGGCCAGCCCCATGCCGTTTGCGCCCGCCTCGGCGGCGAGAGACTCGTCGAGGTAACCCGCGGCTTCGTCGGCCCGTCCGGCGAGATACAGCACCGACCCGACGATTGCGCCCAGAGCCACCCGCCAGAAGGGCGTCGGGCCCTGACGCTCGAGCTCCAGGGCCCGGAGGGCGGCGTCGGCTGCCTCGACCAGGTCGCCCGCCAGGGCCCCTTCCATCGACCGGGCGAACGCGACGCCCGACTCCACGGAGCTCATCCCGTCCCACAAGGGGCCGGCCGCCTCGGCCCGGGTCGCCGTAGCGATCCAGCGGTCGGCTTCGTTGGGTCGGCCAACCGACAAGAGCGTCATGGCACGGGCGAGGCAGAGGCGGGCGTCGCCCTCCACGGTGGCGTGGGGCAGGGCGTCGAGCCACGCCATCACGGTGTGCTGGCGGCCCTGGTCGACGGTGATGAGCCAGTGGCGGGCGATTTGTTCCCCGGCTTCGTCGAAGGCACCGGCGGCGATGGCGTGGTGGATGCCCTCGCTGATCAGGCCCGCTTGCCGGCACCAGGCCGACGCCCGTCGGTGCAGCTCGGGAACGAGCTCCGGATCGCTGCGGCCGAGCTCGTGGCGTAGCAGCTCGGCGAACAAGTGGTGGTAGCGGTACCACTGCCGGCGGTTGTCGAGGGGAACGAGGAACAGGTTGTTCCGGTCGATCACCTCCAGCATGCGGGCCGATCCACTGCTGGCGAGCACGGCGTCACAGAGCGGTCCGGACAGCCGTTCGAGGATCGAGGTGCGGAGGAGGAAGCGGCGGAGGGCTGGTGGCTGAGCGTCGAGGACTTCGGAGCCGAGGTAGTCGACGATGTGGCGGTCGTCGCCGGCGAAGGCGGAGATGAAGTCGGCTGCGTCGTTGCGGCCCCGCAGGGAGTGGGCCGCCAGGCGCAGTCCGGCGGCCCACCCCTCGGTCCGTCGGTGGAGGCGGAGAGCGTCGGCCGGATCGAGGCTGAGGCCGAAGACGGCATTGGCCAGAACCAGCGTCTCCTGTTCCGTGAAGCGCAGATCGTCGGTCCGCACCTCGACCACCTGGCGGCGGACCCGGAGCCGAGCCAGAGGGAACGGGGGGTCGTGGCGGGTGGCGACGACGAGGTGGAGCGTCGGCGGGAGGTGCTCCACCAGGAACGCCATGGCCTCGTGGACTTCAGGGTTGGTCACGAGGTGGTAGTCGTCGAGGACGAGGACGACCGGGGAGTCCAGCGCCGCCAGGTCGTTGACCAGCGCGGGCAGGGTGATGTCGATGGCCGTGGTCCCCGGTGCCCCGAGGGCGGCCAGCGCCAGCTCGCCGAGTCCGGGCGCCACGCTGCGGAGGGCCTCGATGACGTAGGTCCAGAACCGGACCGGGTCGTTGTCGGAGACGTCCAGTGCCAGCCAGGCGAACGACGCCGGGTCCCGGGCGGCGGCGTGCCACTCGGCCAGCAGGCTGGTTTTTCCCCATCCGGCCGGGGCGTCGACCAGCGTGAGCTGCCCAGGGGAGCCCTGGTCCAGGAGTGCCACCAGACGGGGCCGGGGCACGAACGCCACGCGGTGGGCGGGCGGCTGCAACTTCGTCTCGAGCAGGACGACGGGAGCCAAGGCCGGTTCGTCGCCCGGCCCGAGGCGGGCCGCCCGCTCCGCCGTCTCCGTTCGGTCCCGGCCCAACCTGGCCAGCTCGGCTCCTGCCCGCTGTTTGGTCATGGTGCCCCCACAGCCCGTCCATGCGCCCGCAGGAGGGCGCGAACGGTGCAGTCTCGGCCGAACCGTCGCTGTTACAGGCGGATCACAGGGCGCCGTCTCTGTGGTGGGCAAGGGCGCGCGCCGGGACGGGTAGCCAGCCGGCGCGCGCCGCCCGCAGTGAGCCGGGAGGTCGAGGATCCCGGCTCCGCACCTGCTGTCTGGTGAGCGATGCCGATCGTTACAGGAAAGGGGTGTAGGCGGGCGTCGGACGCCAAGTGGCGCGTGACGGCGGGCCGCCTCCCAAGACGAGGCGACCATGACGACCGCCGAGCCTCGACGCACTTCGGAGAAGGCCCGGCTGCTCCTCGACGATCGGCGCTATCGGCGTTCCCAGGAAACGCCGGCTGTCTCGCGGTCCCAGGTGGAATCGGTGCACCCTTCGTTGCGGAGCTGGTACTTGTGCACGCGACCCACCGCGCTCACCGGCAGTTCGGCGCGGAATTCGATGTAGCGGGGGAGCGCGAAGTAAGGCAGCTGGTCCTTCGCCCAATTAAAGAGTTCTTCGGCGGTCAAGGCGGTGCCGGCGGCCAGCACGGCCGTCACCTTGATCTCGTCCTCGGTGAACTCGGAGGGGACGGCGTGGACGGCGACCTGGTCGATGGCGGGGTGCGTCAGGTAGATCGCCTCGAGTTCCTGGCTCGACATGTTCTCGCCCCGGCGTCGGAGGTAGTCGTTCTTCCGGTCGACGAAGTAGAACCAGCCGTCCTCGTCGATCAGGCCGAGATCGCCGGTATGGAACCACAAGTCGCGGGTGGCCTCGACGGTCGCCTCCGGCCGGCGCCAGTATCCCTTGAACATCACGTTCCGCCGCTTCGGCCGGCAGACGACCTCGCCCACCATTCCGGGGGCGACCTCGTCACCTTCGTCGTCGACGATCCGGACGTCGTGATCCGCCTCGTTGGGGCGCCCGGCGCTGTCCGGCGGCATCTCCTCGCCGGGGAGGAAGGTGGTGATCGGATAGACCTCCGTCATGCCGTAGGTCTTGGCTCCGGCGATCTTGACCCCGAACTTGTTCCGCCACACCTCCTGCACCGCGGGCGGACAGGGGACGGCGAACAGCATGCGGATCTGGCCCACGCACCGCTCCATCTCCGGCGTGTCGTGGTACTGGGCGATCATGCTCGACATCGACCCCAGCAGGTTCACCACCTGCGCTCCGGTTCGTTCGATCTCCGGCCAGAAACCGGAGACCGAGAACCGGGGGGCGATCGCCGCGCTGCCGGCGACCAGCATCGTGCCGACGATCGTCACGCCGAGCACGTTCATGTGGAACATCGGCAACGGGCTCCAGTTGACCTCGTGACTCTGACGACCGGTCTGGAGCAGGCCGTTCCGGGCGATGTGCAGCGCATAGCCGTGGCTGATCATGCAGCCTTTCGACGGCCCGGTCGTGCCGCCCGTGTAGACCAGGCATGTCAGGTCGTCCGGCCGCCCCACCTGCGGCGGGCCGTCGAGCGGTATCCGGTAGTTGTCGAGCGGCTCGACGGCGAGCCGGCGGGCGGCGGGCGGCGGCGGCGATCCGCGGTGGAGGAGGCGGGTTACGGCCGGCAGGTCGTCTTCCAGGGCGACGACGCGGTCGGCGAGGTCGGATTCGCAGATCACCACCGAGGCGGCTGAATCGTCGATCACGTGCCGTAAGAGCTGACCCTTGAGCGCCGTGTTGGCGCCCATCCAGATGGCGCCAAGCATGTTGGTCCCGAACCAGGCCGCGACGCAGTCGACATGGTTGTCGAGCATGCTCACGACCGTGTCACCTGGTCGCACACCGGCCGCCCGCAGCCCGCCGGCCACCTCGCCGGCCAGCGACCAGACATCGGCGTAGGTGTACGCCTCGCCGCTGAAGTCGAGGAACATCCGGTTGGGATGTTCCTCCACGCAGCGTTGCAGCAGCGAGATGACGGTCTCGCCGGGGCGAACGGCGGCCACTCAGCCGACCCCGACGACGAAAGCGGCCACGGTGGTGAAAGAACCCCCGACGTTGAAGGTCATGGCGTTGCGGGCACCGTCGACCTGGTAGTCGCCGGCGGTGCCGGAGACCTGCTTCGCGGCGTCGAGCAGCATCCGGATGCCGGTGGCGCCGACCGGGTGGCCGCCGCCGAGCAACCCGCCACTGGGGTTCACCGGCAGCGCGCCCTTGGGCTCGATGGTGCCGTCCTCGATCAGCTGCCAGACCTTCCCCGGCTCGACCAGGCCGAGGTGATCGAGGGCGGCGTACTCGGCGATCGTGAAGCAGTCGTGGAGCTCGATGGTGTCGATGGCCCGGGGGTCGGGGAGCTCGGCTCTCTGCAGGACGTCCTCGAACGCCCGGCGGAGGTGGGGGAAGACGTAGGGTTCGCCCCGGCTGAGTCGGAACTTCTCCTTCAGCAGCATGGGGGCGGTGCGATGCGCCCACCCCTTGATCAGAGGCAGCTCGGCCACGTCGGTGCCTCGGCGGCGGGTGCACTCTTCGGCGAAGCGACGGGAGGCCAGGATCACGCCGGCGGCGCCGTCGGTGACCCGGCTGCAGTCGGACTGGCGGAGATGCCCGACCACGGTGGGGTTGGCGGTGTCGTCCTGGGTGAACCACCCGTCGGGAATCGTGAGATCCCGGGTCTGGGCGTTGGGGTTGTGCCGAGCATTGTCGAAGTTGAGCTCGGCGATGCGGCTCAGGTGCGCACCGTCGATACCCCACCGCCGGTCGTACTCATCGGCGACCTCGGCGAACAGGCAGGGCCACGGGAAGGGGTGACCGACGGCTTCCCGTCCGTTCCACATCGACACGGCCAGCAACTCGCCGGCTCGACGCCCACCGACGTTGCGCAGCACTTCCGCTCCGACGACGAGCGCGACGTCGTAGCGTCCCGACTCCAGGTCGGCCATCGCCCCGAGCAGCGCCATGCTGCCCGATGCGCAGGCCGCTTCATGACGGGACACGGGCAAGCCGGCGAAGGCCGGGTCCACCGTGGCCACCATCCCCCCCGAGGTGCCCCTGGGAGCAGGTCAACTCGGCCGCCAGGTTCCCGACGTGGGCCACACCGACGTCGCCGGGTTCGATGCCGGCGGCGGCGATGGAGCCGAGCACGGCCGCTTCGATCAGGGGATAGATCTCTCCGTCGGGAGCCTTCTCGGCGAAGTCGGATTGCCATCCGCCGAGGACATAGACAGGCTCAGCCGCCATCGGACACCTCCTCAAGGACAGGACGCCGGTGATTCCGGAATCCAATTCGGCATGGTTTCGCCGGCCTCACCGAAGCGGTCGAAGGTGACCCGCATCCGCATTCCCGGCTCCAGGTCGGGAACACCCGGCAGTCGGCCGACGAAGCGAACGGCGGGAACGTCCTCCAGTTCGACGAGCACGACGGTGTACGGCACCTCGAACGCCGGGTGCGCCGGATGGCGGACCGTCGTCCAGGAATACAGGCGCCCGAACCCCGCCACCGGCCGGAACTCGGTGTCCCAGCTCCCACAGGCATGGCAATAGGCGCGCGGCAGGTGGATCACCTGGTCGCACCGGGAGCAGAAGCGGACCACGAGATCGCCCTTCGCCGCCGCCTCGAAGAACCCGCGTGAGTCGGGATCGGTGACCGTCGGGACCAGCCTGCTCACGCCGCCTCATCCTTCCGGAGCAGCAGGGCGCTCGCCGCCGCCGGGGGCCCGGACGTCACCAGGCACACGCCGGCGTCGGCGATCTGGGCGGTCGACTCGCCCCGGATCTGGCGTGCTCCTTCCACCAGGTGGTTGAAGCCGTGCAGGTAGCCCTCCGAGAGGTGCCCTCCGGAGGTGTTGATCGGCAGGCGGCCGCCGGGCTGCAGTTCACCGCTGGCGGCCAGCGGCCCGGCGTCGCCGGGCTCGCAGAATCCGTAGTCGGCCAACTGCAGCAGCACGGTGATCGTGAAGCAGTCGTAGAACTGCGCCACGTCGACGTCGCCCGGCCCCAACCCGGCCCGCCGGTAGAGGACGTCGGCAATGGCGCGGGACGAGACCGACGCGGTCGTCGTCTCGCGCATCAGCGAGGGGAAGAGGATCCCGCCTTGCGGCGCGGCGCCCGAGCCCTGGGTGAGGCCGGCGATCAGGACGGGTGGTTTACGGAGGTCCCGGGCCCGGTCGGTGGCCGTGACGACGACGGCGCAGGCGCCGTCCGTCTCCAGGCAGCAGTCGAACATCCGGAGTGGATCGGCGATGGGCCGGGAGCTCAGATAGTCGGCCAGCGACATCGGCCGGCCGTGCATCTGCGCATTGGGATTGGCGTTGGCCCGGGCGCGGGAGGTGACCGCCACCGCGCCGAGCTGCTCCTCGGTGGTGCCGAACTCGATCATGTGCCGCCGGGCGAGGAGGGCGTAGAAGTGGACCGGGTTGGTGAGGCCATAAGGGGCGAAGTACTCGTCGTACGACGACTGTCCGCCGACCGGTTCGGGATCCGGACCGGTGGTGTGGTCGATCTGCCCGACGGGGCGGCCGGGGCGCCAGCCCGACCGGCCGTTGAGCGCCCGGAAGGCCACGACCGTCGTGGCCTGGCCCGACAGGATCGCCCCGAGGGCCTGGCCGATCAGGGCGCAGGGCGCCGTACCGCCCGGGCCGCACTCGCCCCAGTAGGTCAGGTTCGGGATGCCGAGGGCGGTGACCAGCTCGTTGGGCCGGACGACGTCCAGGTTGCAGCGCACGATCCCGTCGACGTCGCGGCGCTCGAGGCCGGCATCGTCGAGGGCGGTGAGACAGGCCTCGACGGCCAGGGTGAGCTCGCTGCGTCCCGATTCTCGCGAGAACTCGGTGTGGCCCACGCCGGCAATGGAGCAGCGGTCGCGGGCCGCCCACCGTTTCGATTGGTTCACGGCTTCCAGTCCAGGCGCCGCTGACCGAACGCGGCAACGGAGCCGATTTCACATGCTGAACGAAGCGACGAAAGGTTTGGCCCTCAACCATTTGAAATGCGGGCTCTTGGCCGCGGCGCCGGGGGCACGGTGAACTCAGCCACCCTCACCAGCCGATCAGACAGGAAGGACAAGGTCTTGACCAACGAACAGGTCGTGCGTGACTTCATCAGTGGAATGGATCAGCCGATCTCGCAGGTCCGGGAGCATCTGCAGAAGTACCTCACCGATGACTGCCTGTGGGGAAACAGCGGGTTCCCGCCGGCCAGGGGGATTGAGGACATCGTGCAGAAGCACGAGTTGTCCGAGAAGGTGTTCGGGGATTACCGGCTGAAGGTCGAGCTGCTGAACGTCGCCAGCAACGGCAACGTCGTCTTCACCGAGCGCGTCGATCGGGGTGTCCAGGCCGACGGGACCCCGATCCTGTCGGTGGACGTCACGGGTGTCTTTGAGGTCCGCGACGGCAAGATCTGTCGCTGGACCGACTACTTCGACCCCCGCGGGCTGCTCGAGCGTCTCGCCGTGCTCCCCGACATCGAGAGTTTCTTCACCGGTCAGACCAACTAGGTTCCGACCACTCGTACTCCCTTCTTCTTCACCACTACGGACCCGGTGACCACGGCCTGACAGGCCAAGCGGGGATCGCCGCGGGCGAGACGCCGGACGGGTGACGCCCTCAGCCAGCGCTGCTCGTGCTCGGTCAGCGGACCCAGGGCGTCCGCCCCGGCGATCACGTCGACCCAGCAGATCGTGCAGCTCCCGTCGCCTCCGCAGATGGTCGGCCACCGGTAGCCGCAGCGCTGCGCCGCGGCCATCACCGTCTCACCCGGTGCCGCCCGCAGCACGACACCCAGCGGTTCGACGGTGATGGTCGCTTCGGCGTCCACCGGTGCACCTTGCCGCAGGAGCCCTGACCGCCACCAGAGGGCGCGACGTCATCATTTGAAAAGGCGCCCGCTGCAACGTGCAGCGCTCTCGGGGTCAACTACCGGTCATGAACAGCAGCCATCCGGATCGGTTCGATGTGCTCCTCGACGCCCTGCGGGAGGTGGTCGACCCCTGCTGTGCCGACAAGGGCATCTCGGTCGTCGACATGGGCCTCGTCCGGAACATCAGCCCGACCGGCGACGGTGTGCGGATCGAGATGATCCTGACATCAGGCTGGTGCCCGTTCGCCGTCGACCTGGTGGGCGCCGTCCGGGAGGCGGCGGAAGCGGTGACCGGGCCCGGCCGCGCCGAGGTCGCCCTGTCCTGGGATGAGGCGTGGGGGACCCACCGGCTGTCGGAGGGTGCCCGGGAGAAGCTCCGGTTCCTGCCCGATCCCCGGCGGGTGACCGACCGGGACGCCTATGTGGCCGCCAACTTCCGTCCGACCAACAGCTCGGGAGCGCAATCATGATCGGTGACGCCTTCGTCTTCGACGCCGTCAACCACGTCTTCAACTTCGATTCCAAAAACGCGCTGGGCAGCGCCGGCGCGATGTTCAACAACCATCTCTATGCCTTCCACGCGGTGCTGACCCCGCCCGGCGAACCGGTTCTGGGGGCCGATGAGTTCTTGCGGGAGTGGACTCCCCGTGACATCCACGAGATGGTCTACGGGCAGTCGGACACCGATATGGCAGTGGCCATGCCGTTGCCGCTGACCGACCTGTTCTCCGACGGTCTCTCGCCGTGGGAGCGGTGCGCCGAGTTCGCCGCCATCGACCCTGACCGCACGATCTTCTGGGGTTCGGTCAACCCGCTCGAGGGTCGCCGGGCGCTGGAACTGATGGAGATCCAGGTCAAGGAGTACGGCGCCCGGGCGTTCAAGTTCTACAACGTCCGCTACGACTACGGCCAGCAGTTCCCCTGGCGGATGGACGACCCGCAGGTCGCCTTCCCGATCTTCGAGAAGGCCCAGGAGCTGGGCGTGAACCTCATCGCCGTCCACAAGGGTGCTCCGCTCGGCCCCCAGCACATCGAACACACGCAGACGTGGGACATGGACGGCGCCGCCGAGGCGTTCCCCGACATCAACTTCATCATCTACCACGTGGGGCTGCCGTTCCTCGACGAGGTCTGCTGGCAGATCATCCGCTTCCCCAACCTCTACGCCTCGATCGCCGCCACCATCAACTTCATCGGCCGGGCACCCCGGCAGTTCGCCGAGGTCATCGGGAAGCTCCTGTTCTGGTGCGGCGAGGACAAGATCATCTACGGCAGCGAGGCGCCGGTCTGGCACCCCCAGTGGGCGCTGCAGAAGTTCTGGGACTTCGAGCTGCCCCAGGACCTGATCGACGGCTTCGGCTACCCGCCCCTCACCGAGCAGGCCAAGCGCAAGATCCTCGGTGAGAACCTGCTGCGCCTCCACGGCATGGACGTCGAGTCGACCAGGGCCCGTCTGGGGCGTGCGCCCCGGAACGGAACGGCGTAGCCGGAAGACCAGGGGAGCGGATGTCGGACCGGATCAGGTATGAGGAGCCGGCGGCGGGCGTGGCCCGGATCGTCCTGGCCAGACCCGAGGCCCGCAACGCCCAGGACCGGAGGCTGCTCTACGCGCTGAACGACGCGTTCGACCGCGCCGCCCAGGACGATGCGGTGAAGGTCGTGATCCTGGCGGCGGACGGTCCGCACTTCTCGGCCGGCCACGACCTGGCGGACTTCGGTGTCACGCCCGGCTCCCCGGCCGGCGGCACTGACGGCCACCGGCCGGTCACCTGCTGGGGCGGCTTCGATCTGCCCGGGGCCGAGGGGTGGATGGCGATGGAGGAGGAGGTCTTCCTCGGCCTGTGCTGGCGGTGGCGGAACTTCCCGAAGCCGACCGTGGCCCAGGTCCAGGGCAAGGCCATCGCCGGAGGCCTGATGCTCGTCTGGGTCTGCGATCTCGTGGTCGCCGCCGCCGACGCCGAGTTCTCCGATCCCGTCGTCGCCTTCGGCGTGAACGGCCACGAGTTCTTCACCCACGCCTGGGAGGTGGGACCCCGCCGGGCCAAGGAGATGCTGTTCACCGGTGAGCCGATCACCGCCGGCGAGGCCCGAGCGTTGGGTATGGTCAACCGGGTCGTCGCCCGGGAGGAACTCGAAGACCACACCCTGGCGCTCGCCGAGCGGATCGCCCGGCAGCCGAGCATGGGACTCAAGCTGGCCAAGCAGGCCGTCAACCAGTCACTCGACGCCCAGGGGCAGTGGACGGCGATCCAGGCCGCCTTCAGCCTGCACGAGGTCGGGCACTCCCACAACATGCAGCGCTTCGGGCTTCCGGTCGACCCCGACGGTGCCGCAGCCATCCGGGCGCAGCACCGCCGCTCGCCGTGAGGGCGCGGCTCGTGGCGGCGGCGCTGGTGGCCGTCGTCACGACGTCGTGCGGTACTCGTGTCGATCGCCCGGAGGGCGCGGCCGTCCCGGTGCGAGAGCCGGCCGCGAGCGGCAGCGGCGTGACCGGCCGAGACACGACCGTCGGGGCTCCGGCTCCGGAAGAACCAGCCGGTCCGACTCCGTCTGCGCCCGTCAGCCCGACCGGATCGAGCGTCGGTGCCGCCGGGCCGCCGGCGCCGACGGCTGCCGCGGCGCCCGCCCGGAGCGCTACACCGCAACGTCCGGCGGCAACCCGCGCCGATCCGCAGACAGCGGCGACGCCGCCTCGCCGTGAGCCCGACGAAAGCAGTGCGAAGCCACCCGCCCGGGACGGTTCGCCGATCGTCGTGGCCAGCGTGGGTACGTACAGCGGCCCCATCGGGAACGCCCAGGCCCCGGTGGTCCAGGGGGCCCAGGTGTGGGTGAAGCATGTCAACGGCAAGGGCGGCGTCGGCGGCCACCGGGTGGAACTGGTGGTCTACGACGACGGAGGCGACCCGGCCCGGCATCGCGCCCAGGTCCAGGACGCGATCGAGCGGCGGGGCGTGATCGCCTTCCTGCAGAACAGCGAGCCGATCTCCGGCGCCGGCAGCGTGGAGTACATCAACCAGCGGCGGGTGCCCGTGATCGGGATGAGCGGCGCCGAGGGTTGGGCGGCGTCGAGTCCGATGTACTTCCCCCAGGCCTCCACCGGCCAGAGCCTCTACGACGCCGTTGTGGCCGGCGTTGCCGCCGAGTGGGTCCCGCAGGGGTACACCAAGGTCGGCACGTTGGTGTGCACGGAAGGCCAGGCCTGTCCGGACACCGAGAAGACCTTCGCCCGCGACGCGGCGAAATTCGGCTACGAACACGTCTATCGGGGAAAGACGTCGTTGGCTCAGCCGGACTACACCGCCGAGTGCCTGGCCGCCCGCAGCGCCGGCGCCGAGGCCCTGTTCATGATCCTCGACGCCAACGGCATCAGCCGCGTGGCCAGCGCCTGCGCCCGCCAGGGATACCGCCCCCGGTTCTCCGCCGTGAGTGCCGCGACGGCCGTCCGCTTCAAGGACGACCCGAATCTCGACGGGTTCATCGGGCCGAGCCCCGTCTTCCCCTATTTCCAGTCCGGCACGCTGGCCACCGACGAGTTCCGGGCCGCGATGCGGGCCAACAACGTCCCCCTCAGCCCGAGCGGCGCACACGGCTGGACGGCGGGAAAGCTGCTGGAGAAGGCCGCCGCCGGTCTCTCGGAGCCGCCGACCAGCGAAGGCCTGCTGCTCGGGCTGTGGTCGATCAAAAACGACACGCTCGGCGGCCTGACCGGGCCGCTGACCTTCATCAAGGACCAACCGGCACTGAACCCCGCCTGCTGGTACTTAACCGGTGTCAAGAACGGGGAATGGGTGAGCCCGAACGGGTTCCAGCTCAACTGCCGCTAGTCGCTCAGGCGGACGACGACAACCCCAGGAGCTCGGCGGCATTGCCGCCGTAGAGCTTGCTGCTCTGCACCTCGTTCAGCGGGCCGATCCGGTCGTGGAACGTCTTCAACGGGTCGGCGAAGCCTTCACAGTGCGGATAGTCACCCCCGAACATCAGCATGTCCTCCATGCCGTTCTCGAGGTAATGGCGGACTGGCTCGGCCGGGTTGACCGTCGAGCGGAAGTGCTCGAACAGGTACTCGCTGGGCGGCCGCTTCAGCTCGACCTTGTGCTCCCGCACCATGCCCTCGAAGCCGTAGCAGATGTCGAGCCCCGGCCCGTTCACCACGCCGCCGATGCTGCCGGGGATCCCGGTTCCACCACCGGCCAACGGGCTGATCCATCCGGCGGTGAGCTCGACAGTGGCGAACCGGAGCGTCGGGAAGCGATCGAAGACACCGCCCAGGATCAGGTCGGCCACGGCGACCTGCACCCCGAGATGGGAGAAGGCGAAGTCGAGCGCCCCGAAGAGCGGGTCGGCGTCATCCTCGAACCAGCCCTCGGGCAGCCCGCTGGCCCGCACGTCGGTGTCCTGGATGTGAAAGACCGGGACGATCCCGTTGTCCACGAACGCCTGCCACGCCCGGTCGTGATCGGGGTGGGACATCCGCCGTCCGTCGACGAGGCCGTAGGACATGAGCGCCGCCCGTACCCCGTTGCGGGACAGGTAGCGCAGTTGCTCCTCCAGCCAGCCGAGGTCGCCGCCGCGCAGGGTCACATGGCCGACCGGCTCGAGCCGGCCCTTGCCTTCCTGGCGGACCGTGACGGCCCAGCGGTTCCAGGCGGTCAGGTTCGCCCGCAGGATTTCCAGGCGCCCGGCCACCCGGCCGTAGAGGAAGCCGATGTGCGGGAACAGCAGTGCGACGTCGAGGCCGAGCCGGTCGAGCGTGGCCACCCTGGCGGCCGGCTCCCAGGCATCGCGGGGCATGTCCTCGATGTAGTCGACCTCGGGCGGGAGGCCGGCACGCCACCGTTTCCACGGCCCGTACTGCGTGACAAAGCCGTCCTCCGGCACCACCTTGGAGAGAATGTAGACGCTCCGTCCGGCGGCCCGTGAGATCACCCACGGATAGCCGAGATGGTCACGCTCGACCTCGAGGGCCAGATGGCGATCGTGGGGATCGCAGTGGTCCTGCCAGAGGGTTGGGTACTCGATGAGGTGCTGGTCGAAATCGAAGATCATCGCGGTCGCTACTCCTGCGTGAGGTTGTAGAGCTTGGCGGCGTTCCTCCAGAGGATCTTCTCCCGGGTTTCCGCGGGCAGGCCGCCCAGGCTCGCCTCGATCGCCTCGGGGATCTCATCGCCGAACAAGCAGGTCTGGTGGGGGTAGTCGGTCTCGAAGAGCAGGTTGTCCTCGCCGACGGCGTCGAGAATCCACGGTTCGACCTTCTCGAACCAGAAGTTGGCGAACACCTGCCGGCGGAAGTAGTCGCTCGGGAGCATCCCGTCCCGTTGGAATTCGGGCCGTTCGCGCCAGGGCTCGTACTTCTTGAAGTGGAAGTCGAGCGACTCGAGCATGAACGGGATCCAGCCGATGGCGCTCTCCACCGACACGAACTTGAGATTCGGGAAGCGGGCCGGAACCCCCGACATGATCAGATCGGCCAGCCCGATACCGCTCTCGAAGAAGAAGCTCGTCGTCAGGCGCGTCAGTGTCGCCCGCCATCCCTCCAGCCGGGTGCGTTCCTCGTTCATGTGGCGGTCGAGATTCCCGCCGCCGACATGGAAGTTGATCGACAGCCCGGCGGCCTCGGCCGCGGCCCACATCGGATCCCAGTAGGGGTCGACCAGGAGCGGCTGGCCGTGCTCCTGCGGCTTGCCGGTGGAGACGAGACCCTTGTGTCCCGCCTCGGCCGCCCGTTCGATCTCGGCGACGGCGTCCTTCACGTCCCAGTAGGGGATGCAGGCCATCGACAGGAGCCGGTCGGGCGCGATGCTCGTCCACTCGAGCAGGAAGTCGTTGTAGGCGCGGAGCGCAGCCGTCTGGAACTCCCGGGCTTCGGAGCCGGCCGCGGCGTAGATGTTGGGCCCGACGAACCCCAGGTTCGGGAACAGGACCGCGGCCTGGATGCCGTAGGAGTCCATCACCTCGAGCCGCGCCTTGGCGTCGTAGGCCGACGGGTGCATGGCGTCGTAGGTCGGGGCGTAGGCCGGGAAG
Organism: Actinomycetota bacterium; assembly: GCA_040756995.1. Lineage (GTDB taxonomy): Bacteria > Actinomycetota > Acidimicrobiia > IMCC26256 > BP-133 > BP-133. The sequence continues at coordinate 298,896 of JBFLYK010000002.1, forward strand.
GCGGGAGAGCGGACCGGCCGGCCGTCGCCGTCCGGCACCATGATGCAGGTGCCGACCGTGAACAGGGGCTCGCCCTTGATGCACCAGAACTCGCCGCCCCGTTCCTCGATCCAGCGCACCTCCGGGATGAGGTCGCCCCACTTCTGGCGCGACAACCGCGAGGTCCACAGATCCCTGGGCTCGTTGACGTGGGTGTCGGTGTCGATGATGGGCGTCGAGGGCATGGTCCTTCGCTCCTTGGTGTCGGCTCAGCCGCTTCCAGTCCACCGTCGGGTGGACCCCCGGCCAAGAGCCCCGATTTCAGATGGTTGACGTCCTCCAGCGTTTCGAGCATCTGAAATGGGCCTGCTTGTGCCGTTTCCCGTCACGCCGGTCTACTGAGGTCAAGCGGCTGAACATCGTCGAGACGGAACGGAGAAGGCCGATGACCGAAGTCCTGGCCAGCGTGGCGCCCGCCCAGCTCCGCAGCTCCGGTCCCGAGATCGGGATCAAGGAGCGGTACACGTCGCCGGAGTTTCTCGCTCTCGAGGCGGAACGCCTGTGGCCCCGGGTGTGGCAGCTGGTGTGCCACACCAGTCAAATCCCGTCCGTGGGTGACTTCTACGAATACACCATCGTCGACCAGTCGTTCCTGCTGGTCCGGGTGGCCGCTGATCGCGTCAAGGCCTATCACAACGTCTGTCAGCACCGCGGCATGCAGCTGAAGGAAGGCTGCGGGAACGCCAGCGAACTCCGGTGCCCGTCCCACGCCTGGACCTGGAACCTCGACGGGACGCTGAAGGCGGTCACCGACGCCTTTGACTTCGACGAGAGCGCGGTCGCCCCCGGGTGCCTCTCGTTGCCGGAGTGTCGCGTCGACAGCTGGGGCGGCTTCATCTTCATCAACGTCGACGGGCAGGCCCCGCCCCTGCTCGACTACCTGGCGCCGGTCCCGTCACGGCTGGCTGCCCTCCGTCTCGAGGCCATGACCCTCACCCGGGTCCGCTCCACGGTCTTCCGGGCCAACTGGAAACTCGGCTACGAGGCCTTCGTCGAGAGCTACCACGTCGTGGGCACACATCCGCAGAGCCTCGGGTACTTCGACGACACCGGACTGATCTTCGAGCAGCACGGTGACCACGGCATGCACCGGGCCCGGGAAGGGGGGATGGGCTCACCGAGCCGGAGGCTCGACTGGGCGGAGGTCCCCGACAAGCGGGAAGCGCTCCTGACCATGCTCTCCGACCTCGGCGCCGCCGAACTCTTCAGCGAGGAGGAGGCCGGTCAGCTCGACGCCTTGCTCGAGATGGTGGCCGCCCTCCCGGAGGAGACCACGATCGGTTCGTTCTTCGCCGGGATCCGCCGCCAGCAGGCCGCCGCGGCCGGCCTCGACATGAGCGACGTCAGCGACTGGGATCTGCTCTCCGGCGAACTGTGGAACGTGTTTCCCAACTTCACGATCCCGTCCAACGCCCTCAACGCCCTGATCATCCGCTTCCGTCCCAACGGCCGGGATCCCGACTCGTCGATCATGGACCTCTTCAACCTCGAGCTCCAGGGGCCGAACAGCCCGGCGGCGCCGGTCAGCGTCGAGGTGTACGACGATTGGCGGGACTGTTCGAGCTGGGGGCGCGTCCTCGAACAGGACTTCTCCAACCTCGAGCGCTGGCAGCAGGGCGTCCGTTCCCCCGGATTCCAGGGCCCGATCTGGGGCCGGCAGGACGGGAACAACGGCAATTTCCACCGCGCCCTGACGAGGTACGTGACCGGCTGAGAGTTGAGTCTCAGTCGGCCAGAAGGCAGCTGGCCAGCTCCTTCCGGCTCGATACGCCGAGCTTGTGGTACACCTGCTGCAGGCGGTTCTCGACCGTCCGCACCGACACGCAGAGCCCCTCGGCGATATCCCGGTTGGAACGTCCGGAGGCGGCGAGCAATGCCGTCTCCCGCTCGGCGGTGGTCAATGAGACCCGCTGGCCCAGACGCTGGAGGGCCGGCGTCGTCGCTCCCTCGCAGCGGGCGCCGAGCACGGAGCCGCGGTGTTCCGCCGCCGCGGCGCGCCGCACGTCGCCGGACTTCCGCCAGACGAGAGCGGCGTCGACCGCCGCTTCCGCGGCGTACAGGTCGGCTCCCGCCTGCTCGAAGGCGAGGGACACACGCTCGAGCGCTTCGGGGTCGCCGGCGGCCAACGCCCGCACATGGTCGAGGCGGATTTCGATGAACGCATTGTCCGTGTGCCGGACGAGATCTTCGAACGCCGACGTGACTTCCTTGGCGTGCCCGAGGCGGGCCAGGTCGTGCAGCGCGGCGGCCCGAGCGACGGCGTCGCCCACCCGCTCGCCGAGGACGGCGCTGGCCCGCAGCAGACGGCACGCTTCAGGCAGATCACCGTCGGCGGCCGCCGTCCACGCCTCGGCTCGCAGCCGGTCCGCCTCGAGGTGAGGAACGCTCGGCACGGCCAGCCCGTCGAACGTCTCCAGCGCCGATCGCGCCGCCGCCGGTCGTCCGCCCACCGCCAGCGCCATCGTCAGCGTGATGAGCGGATACTGCGAGTGCAGCGGGCGGCCGAGCTCGTGGAACAGCGCGACGGCGGTGGTGGCGTGGCGGGCGGCGGTCAGAACGTGCCCCCGTTCCACGGCGACGTCGGCCAAGGCGGCGGCGAAGAACCCCTGCGCCTCGGGTGACCCCTCGGCGATGCCGATGTCGTACTGCGTGGTCGCCAGTTCGTCCGCTTGGGCCAGATGCCCGGCATTGACGAGGGCCCAGCACTGAACGACGAGCTGGTGCCAGGGGTACCAGGCCAGCGGGTTCTCCAAGCGAAGGTGGGCGGCGTAGCCTCGGGCCGCCAGGTCGAGCGCCGTCTGCGTCTGGCCCAGACGGTCGAAGCTGAACGAGCCGGCCATGCAGGCGACCACCAAGGCGCTGCCGCCGGCGGTCTCGATGATCTCTTTGGCGGCCTCGGCGCCCGCCCGGGGGCCCTGGATGTTGAGGATCAAGCCCGCTCGCCGGGCGGTGATCTCGGCCCGCCACGCCGGGTCGCCGATGGTCGCTTCGGCCTCTTCGGCGATGCTGAGCCCGTCCCCGAACTGGCCGAGGTACAGCGCGTGGTTGTCGATGCGGGCCAGCGCGATCCGCGCCCGCTCGGCGTCGTTGGCGGCCTTGGGGGCGAGGGCGGCCAGCTCGGCATCGGCCTGGGCGCCGTTGCCCTGCAAGCCGGTGAGCTGCGCCGCCAGCACCGCCGCGTCGACGCCGGCGCCGGCCGCCATCGCCGCCCGTGCCAGTCGCTCCGCCAGCGGAAAGTCGTAGCGCCACCGGGCGATGGTGGCGGCCGAGAACAGCAGTTCAGGGCTCCCGCCGCCCGCTTCGAGCCGCCAGGTCCCGACCCGCAGCGCGTCGGCTCCATCGACCCGGCCGTCCGCTTCGGCCGCCTCAGCCAGCCGCCGGCAGATCTCGCGGCTGCGGATGGCCGGTGTTCGTGATCGGAGGACATCGCTGTAGAGGGGATGAGACAGACGGACCTCCAGGCCCCGGGAGCTGATGCGGCTGACGACGAGACCTTGCCGCTCGAGGCGCTCGGCTACGGACCCGTCGGCCAGGCGCGACAGCTCGGCGCCATCCAGCGGTTCTCCGAAGGACAGGAGTTCGAGCAGCTCCCGCTCCACCGGCTCGAGATGGCCGAGACGCTCCTCGATGAGTTCGATGAGGCGGTCGGAGGGCGAGAGGGGACGGGTCAGGTGCCAGACTCCGCCCTCTTCGGTCAAGGTGCCGTCCGCCAGGGCGCCGACGACCAGTTCCCGCAGGAACAGCACGCTGCCCTGGCAACGCACGGCGAATTGCACCGAGGTGGCGGGGTCGAAGGGGCCGTGACAGACGGCGGTCAGCAGCGCGTCGACCGCCTCCGCCCCGAGACCGGCGACCTCGATCCGGGGGACGAGTCCGTCCTTCCAGAGCGCCATGACCGGGTCGGGGACACGTTCGCCGGCCCGCACGGTCACGAGCACGAAGGCGGCGCCGGTGGCAGCGAGCTGGTGGACGAGGACGGCGGAGGCGTCGTCCAGCAAATGGGCATCGTCCACGAAGAAGGCGAGGCGGCGGTTGCCGGCCCGTTCGACGAGGGCGGCCGCCGCCCGCCGCAGGAGCGAGGCCCGGTCGTCGACCGCCCCCGGCCCCGTCTCGAGGGTGGGCGGCAGGAGCAGCGCGAGCGCCCCGAGAGGAAGGCCGGCGGCGGCCCGCGTCGCGGTGGCCCGGGCCGTGGCCATCCCGGCCTGTTCGGCGACCTTTAGGGCTTCGTCGGCCAGGCGGGTCTTGCCCACGCCGGCTGAGCCGGCCAGGACGGCGCCTCGGGCGGTCGGATCCCGCAGCAGCTCGCGCAGCTGACGGATCTCGCGTTCACGTCCCACCAGCGGCCAATCGGCGCCCCCCACCACCGGCCCAGTATCGCAAATGGTGGTGGCCCCTTCCAACGACGAGTAGTGCCCTACTCATGACCGGCGATCCCGGCCCGTGGTTGTGTCGAAGCGATGACGACGAGTGAGCCCGCCCCGTCGGGGGGCAGCCAGGGGAGCGGAGGAGACCGGCCGGCCGGGCGTCCCTCGGAGGCGCAGGCTTTGATCTTCGGGGAACGGCCGACCCGATCCGGCGTGCTCGAGGTGGCGCACCTCGAGCGGGCGCTCGGCGTCCACTACCAGAAGATCGGCCGCCTCGACGAGGCTGAGCCGCTGCTCCGCCGGGCGGTCGATGCGATGGAGGCGGCGCTGGGCCCCGAGTCGGCGGACGTGGCGGCCGCCTCCCATCAGCTCGCCGTGCTGATGGCATCGAACGGCCAGGTGGCGGAGGCGGAAGGGTGGTACCGCCGAGCGCTCGCCATCCGCCGGCGTGTGCTCGGCGACGGACATCCGGCTGTGGCCGCCACGCTGCACAACCTGGCCGTCCTCTGCGAGTCGCTCGGTCGATCGGAAGAGGCGCACCAGCTCTGGGCCGAAGCGGGAGCGTCGTTCACTCGGAACACGGGGGGAGCAACGAAGCACGATGATCCAGAGTCCTGAACGGACCACGTCACCAGGCGACCAGACGCTGATCCAGTCCCTCCAACGAGGGCTGCGCCTCCTGGAGGTCGTCGGTGAGCGCGGCCGCGCCCACGCCAAGGCGCTGGCCAATGCCACCGGCATCGCCCTGCCCACCACCTACCACCTGCTGCGAACGCTGGTCTACGAGGGCTACCTCGTGCGGGTGGACGACGGCTCCTACATCCTCGGCGAACAGCTGGAGAACGTGGCGACGCGGGGCCGGTCCCTCCGGGCGGTGCCGAAGGTGCGCGAAGTCCTGCGGCGGGTCGCCCTCGACGTCGGTGCCACCGCCTGCCTGGCGCTGTACAGCGAAGGCCGGATCGTCGTGGGCGAGGTCGTCGAGAGCCATCGACCGCCCCGGGTGGATCTCTGGCCGGGCGCGACGATCCCCGGTCACGCCACCGCGGTCGGGAAGTGCATCCTGGCCAACCTGCCCGAGGAGGACCTTCGGCGCTTTCTCGACCGGCACCCGCTCCAACCCTTCACGAGCCACACGGTCATTGACCGCCGGTACTTCCAACATCAGCTCAGCACCATCTCCGATATCGCCGTCGTCCGGCAGGAGTACCGCTACGGCGTGGCCTGTGTCGGCGCGGTAGTCCGGGCTCCCGCGGTACTCGGCGCGGTCGGTCTGGCGCTCCCCGTGGAGCGACTCGGCCGTCTCCGCACCAAGCGGGAGTCAGTGGTCGAGGTGACCCACCACCTGGCCCGGGAGGTGGCCGCGGTCGACGAGTTGGCGACCGACACCTTCTGGCCCGTCAGCAGCCTTGCCGGTTAACCATCTGCAACCCAGGCCCTAAGGAGCACACTGTGGACGCCTTGCTGATCGATGGAAAGCTCGTTGGAGCGGCCAGCGGCGAAACGTTCCCCAACATCAATCCGGCGACCGAGGAGAGCATCGGCGTCACCGCCGACGCCGGTCCCGAGGACGTCGACCGGGCTGTGGCCGCCGCCCGGCGGGCCTTCGACAACACCGACTGGTCGACGAACCACGAACTGCGGGCCCGCTGCCTCGAGCAGCTGCGGCTGGCCCTCCACGAGCACAAGGAGACGCTGCGGGACATCCTCGTGCGGGAGGCCGGTGTACCGGTGATGCTCACGCAGTCGATCTGGCTCGACGGCATCCTCGACGGACTGACGTACTGGCGCGATCTCGCCCTCAGCTACCCGTTCGAGCAGGACCTGGGAGTGGGGGACACGTTCCTCGGCCCGGCGCGGCGCCGGATCCACCGTGAGCCCGCCGGCGTCGTCGCCGCCATTACGCCGTGGAACTATCCGTTGGCCCTCAACCTGTTCAAGATCGCCACGGCCATGGCCGCCGGGTGCACCGTCGTGCTGAAGCCCGCCCCCGACACGCCGTGGTCCGCCACCGAGATCGGCCGGCTGATCGCCGAGCAGACCGACATCCCCGCCGGTGTGGTCAACATCATCGCCGCATCGGGCCGGTCGGCGGGCGAGATGCTCACCACCGACCCCCGCGTCGACCTCGTCACGTTCACCGGCTCGTCGGCCACCGGCCGGCGGATCATGACGTCGGCGGCCGACACCCTCAAGAACGTCTGCCTCGAACTGGGCGGCAAGTCGGCCGACATCGTGCTCGACGACGCCGACCTGCCCGCTGTCATCGGCGCCGGGCTGGCGGTCTGCAGCCACGCCGGCCAGGGCTGTGCCCTCTCCACCCGCATGCTGCTGCCCCGTAGCCGGTATGAGGAAGCCGTCGAGATCGCCACGGCCGCCTTCGGGCAGGTCCATTGCGGTGACCCTTCCGACCCGACCGTGATCTGCGGGCCCCTCATCAACGCCAGCCAGCTCAGCCGCGTGCTCGGTTACATCGAGAAGGGCCGGTCCGAGGGCCGGGTGCTGGTCGGCGGGGATCTCCCGGCCGACCGGCCGAAGGGCTTCTTCGTCCAGCCCACGCTCTTCGCCGACGTGGATCCCGACGCCACCATCGCCCAGGAGGAGATCTTCGGGCCGGTGCTGACGCTCATCCCCTACGAGGACGATGACGACGCGGTGCGGATCGCCAACCACAGCCCCTACGGCCTCTCCGGCGCCGTTCACAGCGCCGACGACGAGCGAGCCCTCGGTGTGGCCCGGCGGATCCGGACGGGGACCATCTCCGTCAACGGCGGCTCATGGTTCGGCGCTGATCTGCCCTTCGGCGGCTACAAGCAGAGCGGCGTCGGACGGGAGTTCGGTGTGCAGGGTTTCGAGGAGTACCTCGAGACGAAGGTCATCGGGCTGCCGGCATGAGCGGACAGGGGGCGAGATGGTGACGTGGGCACGGGCGGCGCGAGCTGGCGCGGCCGGCGCGGTCCTGGTGCTCAGCGTCGTGACCGCGCCGACCCCCGGGCGCGCTCAGGAGACGCGGTCGTTCGAAGGCGTCGCCAGCGGCGGGCTGATCCAGACGCTCATCCGGGTCGAGCCGGCGGTCGTGCAATCCGACCTGGTGGACCCGGGGACCGTGGTGGCCCAGGCCCGCCTGACATCGCTCGGCGACTCCACGGCCTACGCATCGCATCCATATCCGGGGACCGTGCCGCTCGCCTTGCCCGGTCTGATCAGCAGCCTGGTGCTGCAGGGGGCGGCCAGCGTTCCCGGATACCCCTTCGTGGCCGAGTCCGCATTCCCGGCGCGGCCCGAGGCCACGGTGGGCATCGGCTCCCTCCGCCTCTCAGCCACCAGTCGGGCGGACACGACCAGCGGTGAGGCGACCGACGGAGCCAACCGCACCCTGGCGTCGGTGACGCTGGAGGAGGGATCCGGGCAGGTGACGTCACAGGCGGAGACCGAGCTCGGCTCCTTCGACCTCGGTCCGGCGGTCTCCATCGCCGGGATGCGCAGCGCGGCAACGGCGAAGCGCGCTCCCGGGGCGGAGGTCGAGCGGCAGACCGAGTTCTCCGTCGACCGCATGAGCATCCTCGGCCAGCAGGTGCGAGTCACCGCCGAGGGCCTCCACGTCGCCGACGAGACCGTCGTGCCGGGAGTGAGCGGCCCGGTCCGCACCGTCAACGAACTCCTGGCCGCGCTGGCCGAGCAGGGGACCACCATCACGGTGCTGCCGCCCGTGGAGGACAAGGACGGCGCGACGTCGGCCGGCTTGGAGATCAGCCAGCGGGTGAATGTTGGTCTGGAGGGAGCTTCGGTCGTCACCGTGACCTACATCGTGGGGCGTTCGTCGGCCTGGGTGTCCGACCAGGCTCCGGGTTCCGCGATCCCGGGACTCCTGCCGGAGGTCACCACGGAATTCGGAGCACCCGTTCCCACGGAGACGGCGTCCGGTCCCGGGCTCACTCCTCCGTTGGGGGACGGGCCGGTGGCATCCGGCGCGGTCTCGGCCGTCCTGCCGGACTCCGTGGCGGCGAGCCGCGGCGCCCCGGGCGGGACCGAGGGTTCGGCGGCCGTGGCGACGGGCCCCGCGTCGGGAGGGGGGTCGTCGGTCTCCCCGGCGGTGGCCACCGTCCGCCGGCTGGTGCCGGAGCGCTCGCGGGCCGGGGTCGTGTACCCAGTTCTCGTTCTGGGCGGAGTGTCGCTCGTGGCCGCCACGAGCCTGCTTCGCAAGTGGGGGGTGAAGTCAGCGTGGAGTTCCTGACGTGGGTCCGCAACGAGTGGGACCGGGTGGCGGCCTGGGTCATCGTCGCCCTCGGTGCGCTACTGCTCGTGCTGGGATGGGTCGGTGTCACGAGTACCCCGTACTCCTACGAGCAGATCCCGTACGTCGTCTCCGGTGGTCTCGGCGGGATCTTCCTGCTCGGCATTGGGGCGATGCTCTGGACGTCGGCCGATCTCCGTGACGAGTGGCGCACGCTGCGCGAGCTCGTCGAGCTCGACCGGGTTCGAGACGCCGCCGCGGGGGCCGTCCCGGCGGGGGAAGACCAGAAAGGGACGGCGCCGCGACCGGCGCGGCAGTTCGTGGGCCAGCCGTGATGCGACTGCCGCCGCTCGCGGCGATCACTGACAGCTGCTGGTCGCGGCCGGCTCGGGTGTGGCTGGTGGTGGTCACCGCCAGTGCGGCGGGGCTGCTGGCTGTCGCGGCGATCGGCGCCGGTGCGCAGGACCGCCTGGACCGGCAGCTCGCCTGGTTGAACCTGGCGATCGTCGCCTCGATCGTCTCGGCGGGGGCTCAGCTGCTGTTCCTGTTGCACGGGTGGAGGTCGGTGGCCGGCCTCCGACGGGTCGTGGTCGACCGGCGGAGGGCCGCTCGCGAGGACTGGGTCGTCTACGAGCCGGCCCGGCCCAACGATCTCATCACGGTCCCGGGGACCCCCTGGTGGCACCGACCGTCCTGTCTGCTCGTCGGCGACAAGCCCACCGTGCCGGCGGGACGGGGTTCGGCCCAGGTGCCGTGCCCGGTCTGCCGACCCCAGGAGTTGGCCAGTGCGTGACTTCTTGCCGTTCATCATCGCCGGCGTCGCCTCCGGTGTGCTCTACGGGTTGGCGGCCACGGGCCTGGTCCTGACCTACAAGACGTCGGGCATTCTCAATTTCGCCCACGGAGCTATCGCCGCGGCCTGCGCCTACGCCTTCTATGACCTTCGGACGATCCAGGGACTGGCCTGGCCGGCGGCGCTGGCCCTGACGCTGTTCGTCTTCGCTCCCGCGCTGGCCATGGTGCTGGAGCTTGTCGCCCGTCAGATCGCGCCCGCACCGGTGGCCACGAGCATTCTCGCCACCGTCGGGATGCTGGTGGCGATCCAGGGCGTCATCGCCCGCCGATACGGGTTGGCGCCGCTGGCCTTTCCCTCGTTCCTGTCGACCGGCACGTTCACCGTCGCCGGCGTCCGCGTCGGCTACGACCAACTCACGATCGTCGCTGTCTCGGTCGTCTGCGCCGCGGCTCTCTTCGGGTTCTTTCGGTTCACGTCGACCGGTCTACAGACGCGGGCCGTGGTCGACAACCCGGATCTCCTCGACCTCACCGGTCGCAGTCCCACCCGGGTCCGCCGGCTGGCCTGGGCAATCGGCTGTTCCTTCGCCGGCCTCTCCGGAATCCTGGTCGCCACGATCGTGAGCCTCGACCTCACGTTCCTGACCTTGCTCGTGGTCGCCTCGTTCGGTGCGGCGGCAGTCGGTCGTTTCCGCAACCTGGGTGCCACTTTCGTCGCCGCCATCGCCATCGGTGTCGCCGGTGAGATCATCAAGAAGTACGTCCCCGGCAATCCGGTGTTGGCCGGAATCCCGGCGAGCCTTCCGTTCCTCGTGTTGTTCGGCGTTCTCCTTCTGTCGCCTGCCGGAAGATTCCGGGAACGGGAGGCCCGGCGCAGTCCCCGCCGCACCTGGGCGGTCCCGAGGTGGCTCACGGCGGCCGTGGGTTTGCTCGGGTTGGTCGCCGTGCTGGCCGCCCCGTCGATTGACGGTGGCCGGCTGCCCGTCTACAGCAATGGCGCCATCCTGGTCATCGTCTTCGTGTCGTTGAGTCTGCTGGTGGAACTGTCGGGCCAGGCGTCGCTGTGCCAGATGAGCTTTGCCGCGGTGGCGGCGACCGCGTTTTCCCATCTGACGGAAGGCGTCGGCCTGCCGTGGCTGCCCGCCTGTCTGCTGGCCGCGCTGGTGGTCGTCCCGCTCGGCGCCCTCCTCAGCATTCCGGCCATCAGACTGTCCCGGCTGTATCTCGCTCTCGCCACATTCGGGTTCGCCATCCTCGTGCAGCAGTTCGCCTTCTTTACCGGTCTGATGTTCGGCCGGAGCGGCATCAGGTCGGCTCCCCGGCCGGGAATTCTCGGGCTCGGCACCGACCGGGGATTCTTCTACCTCTGCGTGGGGCTGGCCATCGCCAGCCTGCTGTTGGCGTTCGTCGTCGCCCGGAGCCGGATGGGCCGCCTGCTGACGGGAATGGCCGATTCCCCCCTGGCGATGACTGCCCATGGCGCCGACATTCAGATCACCCGTGTACTGGTCTTTTGTCTCTCGGCGTTCATGGCCGGGATCGCCGGCGTGCTGCTGATCTCACTGACCGGCAGCGCGGCGGCCAGCGGCACGACCTTCGGGTTCCAGGCCAGTCTGCTCCTGCTCGTGGTGTTGACGATCTCCGGCCGGTCACCCGTGGCGTCGCCGGTGGTCGCGGCCTTTCTCCTCGCCGTGCTCCCGAGTTTCAGTACCGACCCCGGTTTTCAGACCACGCAACAGATCGCCTTCGGGACGCTGGCTGTGCTCATCGCCGCGTTGCGGGGCATGGCCGGCGAGTATTTCAAGCGGGCGGCGCGTACAACCGCCTGGCGGCGGCAATGGAGCCCGGTGTCCGACCGCTCGGCCCGTCGAGGGTCTGTCGCGCCGCAGGGCTTGCCCTCACGGCCTCTGGAGGTCCACGTCTGATGGCCGTGCTCACCGCGGGCCTCGAAGTCAGTGGCCTCACCGTGGCCTATTCGGGCAATGTCGCGCTGTCCGATGTCAGCCTGCAGGCGCCGATCGGGGTGATCACCGGCCTGATCGGGCCGAACGGGGCGGGCAAGACGACACTGTTCAATGCCTGTACCGGGATCCTCCGGCCGTCCGCCGGACGGATCCGCTTCAACGGCCAGGATGTCACCGCCGTTTCGGCGCCTCGCCGGGCGCAGCTCGGGTTGGGCCGTACGTTCCAGCGGATGGAGCTCTTCGACTCGCTGGACGTCCGAAGCAATGTCGCCCTCGGCAGCGAGGCGATGCGAGCCGGCTCCAATCCCGTCCGGCACGTGCTGGAACTGTCCGGGGACCGCGCCGAGATCGAAGAAGCCACTCGGAGCGCGATGGAGCGGTGCGGAATCAGCGCCCTGGCTGACCGTCCGGTGGTGGCGCTCTCGACCGGTCAGCGCCGGCTCGTTGAGCTCGCTCGGGCGCTGGCGGCAAGGCGATCACTGCTCCTCCTCGATGAACCGTCCTCGGGGCTCGATCACCAGGAGACCGCTCGCTTCGGATCAGTGCTGCGCGAAGTCGTGAATCAGGACGGGAACGGGATCTTTCTCGTCGAGCACGACATGGACCTCGTCATGGCCGTCTGCGACTACCTGTACGTGCTCGACTTCGGGCAGTTGATCGCCGAAGGCACACCAGAGGCGATCCGCAACAGCGCGGTGGTGCGCCGGGCATACCTGGGAGAGGACCTCACATGAGCCGGGCCGCCGCGCCCGCGACCGGCCTCGAGTTGAGGGACATCAGCGCCGGCTACGCCGGTGCTCAGGTGCTGCGTTCGGTGTCGCTGGTGGCCCCTGCCGGGCATGTGACGGCCCTGATCGGCGGGAACGGTGCCGGCAAGACGACGCTGCTCAACGTGGCGTCCGGGCTGCACCGTCCGACCAGCGGAGCGGTGGTGCTCGACGGCCGGGACGTCACCCGCTGCCGCCCAGCGGAGCGGGTCCAGCTGGGAATCTGTCATATTCCCGAGGGTCGGGCGATCTTTCCTTCCCTGACGGTGCGGGAGAACCTGCAGCTCCACGATCGGGATGCGGTCGAGGACGTGGTCGGCACTGCCATCGAGGCCTTCCCGGCCCTCGGTCAGCGGCTCGACCAGGTGGCCGGCAGCATGAGCGGTGGTCAGCAGCAGATGCTCGCTCTCGCTCGGGCGTATGTGAGCGGGCCCAACTACATCCTGCTGGACGAGGTGTCCATGGGCCTCGCTCCCGCGCTCGTCGCTGAGATTTTCGAGTTTCTCGAGAAGCTGGCCCGGGGCGGGGCCGGGCTGCTGGTCGTGGAGCAGTACGTGAGCAAGGTCCTGGACATCGCCGATGTCGTCTACGTCCTGCGCAAGGGACAGGTGGTGTTCGCCGGTGCGCCGGATGAGCTGGATGCCGAGGCACTGGCGGAGAGCTACGTCGGTTCGAGCGCGAGCAGGAAAGCGTGAACGAAATGAACACAAGGACGATTCTCCCGCCGCGGGCCGGTGTGCGGGTCGCGCTGGCGGTCGGCGCCTCGGTGCTGCTCGTCGCCGGGTGCGGGCATCGAATCCCCGACGAGGAGCTGCTCGCCGCCAACAGCCGGGTTGTCGGCGAGACGCCCGCCGGCCCGACCGAGACGACCGGGCCGGCGGCCGAGGCGGCCGCGCCGACCGAGGTTCCTTCCGCCGGTGCCGGCTCCTCGCCGGTGACGCCCGGACCGACCGGGACGCCCGCACCGGCCAGCGCAACGCCGACCGCTACGGTCGGCCGGAGCGGTCAGCGACCCGGTCCCGGGCCGTCCCCCAGCCCCGCCGCCGGCGGCCGGGTCCCGGCGCCGGTCGCCACGCAACCGCCCGTCCCGGGCGGCCAGAAGCCCGCCCCTGTCGGTCAGGCCGGGTGCGCGACACCGAACGAGACCGGCCCGATCCTGATCGGCTCCGTCGGCAACTACTCGGGCGTCGTGGCGTCCTCCATGGTTCCCTTCGTCCGTCCGGTCCAGGCCTGGATGCAGGACATCAACAGCCGGGGCGGGCTCTGCGGCCGGGAGGTCAAGCTCATCATCGTCGACGACAAGGGCGACCCGGCCCAGCACCGGGCCGCGCTGCAGGACCTGGTGGAGGAGCGGCGGGTGGTGGCCTTCGTCAGCAACGCCGCCGTGCTGACCAGTACGTCCGGGGTCAGCTACCTGGAGTCGGTGAAGGTCCCGGTGCTCGGCTCGTCCTGTTCAGTCGTCGCCGAGTACAAGAGCCCCCTGTTCTTCCTTCCCTGTCCCTCGGTCGCTGACCAGTTCTTCGGCGCGGCGCGAGCGGCGGCTCTCTTCGGTGGAGAGTCGCGCAAGTGGGGCCTCGTGTACTGCCGGGAGGCCGAGGTCTGCACGTTCGGGCACCGTGTCCTGATCGCCGAAGGAGCGGCCAAGGAAGCCGGCCTCGAGATCGTGCACCAGGGCCAGGCCTCCATCGTGCAGCCCGACTACACCTCGGAATGCCTGAGCGCCCAACGAGCCGGTGCGGACAAGCTCTTCGTCATCATGGATCTGGCCAGCCTCGGACGGTTCGTGAACTCCTGCAACCGGCAGGGCTACAACCCCACCTACGTTCAGCTGTCGTCCAGCATCGACGCCTCGACGAAGGACCTCCCGGGGATGCGCCTCGTCGCGGCCACCGGGGTTTTCTCCTTCGCCGCCCGCGCCACGCCGGCGGAACAACAGTTCCAGTCCGTCGTGGCGAAGTATCTCGGCTCCACGACGCCCGGGCCGGGTGAGGCGCAGGGCTGGGCCAACGCCAAGCTCTTGGAGGCCGCGGTCACCAGAGCGGCCCAAGCCTCGGCATCGGTCCTTCCGTCCACGCTCGTGCCCGCCCTCAACACCTTCAAGGGCGAAACCCTCGACGGCCTCAGCGTCCCCCTCACCTTCCCGGCCGGCGCACCCGGCCAGGCCCAACCGTGCTTCTGGGTCTCCGAAGGAGCGGCCGGCCGTCCCTGGTCGGTGCTCCACAACGGCAAGATGCTCTGCCGGGGGCGTGACTAACCGTTACCAGCGGTTCTACAGTCAGCGATCATTGGCGCGCTCCGGAGGGGGTCGACATGGGGCCGAGGCGCCGGTCGAAGCGTCTGGCGGTGATCGGGTCGGGGCTGGTTGCCCTGTTGCTGCTGCCGGCGTCGGCCGCCTTCGCCCAGTCAGACTTGCAGTCGTCAACCCCCTTCGACGGGCCGGTGCCCAGAGCGGAATGCGGCCCGGGATCGCGGCCGGAGACCGGCCTGCAAGGTCAGGTTCCGCTGGCAGGACCGGGGCTTCTTCGTCGTCCGCTTCTCCGATGGAGTCTGGCCCTTCCGCTGACGCCATGCCGGTGCGGTCTCGGGCATGATGCGGCTGCGGACTGAGGGCGGCGTGGAGGTCGAAGCCGATCTCCTGGTGGCCGACGAGGCGTGGGCCGGGGCGGTGGTCTGTCATCCGCATCCGGCCTACGGCGGTGACCGGCACAACGTCGTGGTCGACCGGATCTTCCGGACGCTGGGCGACGCCGGGGTGGCCGTGGCGCCACCCCTGCGCTTCGGTCCGCCGCCGTGCCCGGCTGCCGGAGACACCCGGCCGGTCCTGGTGCTGGCCGCGCAGCACGACCAGTTCACGTCGCCCGACCACCTTCACCAGGTCACCGCCACTTGGCCCGACGCTACCGTCGCAGTCATTCACAGCACCAACCACTTCCTTGCCGGCACGGTGAACCGTGTGGCCGAAACGATCCTCGCCTGGCTCCGCGATCGGGCCTCCTGATGGCGGTGGTGAAAGGCGGACCGTTCGGGTAGGTCTGCTGGCGCGTCGCTTCTCTCGGCGTAGCCAAGCGCCATTGCCGGCACGGAACCCGAAGGAGGAAGCCGATGGGTCCCCATCCTGAGGAGCGGGTGTCCCGTCCGGCCGCCTGCCAGCGGTGGCAGAGTCTTTCGTTCCTGCACTGGCGCTACCGACCCGACGACGTCCAGCGACTCCTCCCTGACGGACTCGTCGTCGACACGTTCGACGGTGACGCCTGGGTGGGCCTGACGCCGTTTTTGCTGGTCGACATGCGGCCGCTGTGCCTGCCACCGGTTCCATGGCTGTCGACGTTTCCGGAGACCAACCTCCGCACCTACGTCCGCGACGAGAACGGAATTGACGGCCTGTGGTTCCTGTCGCTCGACGTGGCGAGCGCGGCGACCGTGTTCGGTGGTCGCAGCGCCTTCTGGGTGCCGTATCACTGGGCGACGATGTCGGTCGACGAGATGGGCCCGGTCCGCTACCGCAGCCGGCGACGCGGGCCGTTGGGTTCATCCCCGGGCCACGACATCACGGTGCGGGCCGGGTCGCCGGTCCCGCAGGAGGACCGTCCGCTTCTGGTCGACTTCCTGACAGGGCGCTGGCGCACCTTCACCCGCATCGCCGGCCGGCTGGCGGTCGTCCCCGTCGAGCACCAGGCCTGGCCGTTGTACAACGCCGAGGTCTCGGCGCTCCAGGAAGATCTCGTCTGCGCCAGCGGTCTGCCCGCCCCGAAAACGGCTCCGCTCGCCCATTTCTCGCCGGGCGTCGACGTCCGGCTGGGCTTCCCCCGGCGGTGCTGAGACGGCGTGGGGACCGAATGGCAGGTGGAGTCAGCGCCGCCTATACCGTCGGTTCATCGGCGAGGTGCTCCTCACCGGGAGTGGGGCCGGGCTGGCCGGCGTCAGTCCGCCGGGAGGGCCGGCACCGAGCGGCGGGAATCGGGCAGCGTATCCGGCACGACCAGCCGGCCGTCGGGATCGACATGCAACGACGTGTTCCGGCGGGGGAGCGGTACGTCGGGACCGGGGCAGGCGTACGTCGTTCCCGCACCGCAGAGCCCGGTCGTGAAGTACGACCGCTTCTGGACATCCTCGGGCCAGGCGTGACCCACCAGCGCGAAGTGCATCATCGGGAAGTGGTAGAAGACGAAGAAGATGGTGGTCACCATCCCGGACACCGAGAGGAACCGCAGCCAGCCGCGGACCGGGGTGCTGACCCGCAGGCCGTCCAGACCCTTCTCGGCCACCGACCGGCCCTTGTCGTCGCGGAAGAACCGCAGCGCCCCCCACGAGGTGTACAGCAGGCTGGCGGCGATCCCCTGGTAGACGGGAAAGGCGTAGTACTTGCCGGAGAAGAGCGTAATGCTCGAGATCGACGACCCGTAGTGGTGCGAGCCCATCCGCATGAACATCGCTTCCCAGAACGTTCCCACCACGACCATGGGAACGAAGGCGAAGGCGAAGAGCTGGAGGCGGTTGAACGACGGCCAGCGGGCCGCGGCCTTGCGCATGATGGCGCAGGAGATCGTCGCCATCAGCAGGAAGGCGCAGATGTAGACGGCGGGCAGCCAGATGATCGGCTGCGGCAGCAGTTCGCCGTGTTGTGACTGCCACCCCGGCACGTTGGGGATCCACGACCCGAAGTTGATGAAGTACGAGTTGTAGTTGAACCCGTGCTGGTAATAGTTGTAGAGGGGGTCCGACCACCACATCGTGCCGAACGACAGGATGAGGAGGCCGTCGAATCCCAGCCGTCGGTGGCGCCGCCAGTCGCGCAGGACGAACCGGTAGATCAGGAACAGGGCGATGGCGGCCAGGCCCCACTGCTGGATGCTGAGTGAGATCCGCATGAAGTCGGGGACCGGCGTCTCCCCCACGGGGACGCGTTGCGCGTCGCCCCGCAGAATCCACGCGCTGAACAGGTAGACCTGGAAGACGAGGAACAAGGCACCGACCGCCGCCCACCACAGCACCGGCCGGACCTTTCCAGCCCGCGGCTCGATGGCGGCCGTCGGCGCGGGGCGGGTCCGTGCGACCGTCGCCATGCGCATCACCTTTCGCCAGCACGACCAGCTTCAGCTTGGGAAGCAGATTTACATATGACGTTGTATGTGTCAATGAAGCTCAGTAAGCTACGGCCAGCAGTCACCGGCCTTTGATACGAACGACGTACTATGCTTCTTTGTCATGCCTTCGAGACGAGCCCTCAAGCCAGCGGTGCCGGCATCCGGCCGGGCGCGGAAGTCCCGAGCCGGCGAGGAGTTCCAGCCGATGTCGCTGAGCCGGGGCGGCAGCCGGACGGGCTCCACCGACAACGGCAAGGCGGAGGAGATCCGCGACTACCTCGTGCGCGCCGCCGAGGTCTGTTTCGAACGGTACGGGGTCAGCAAGACGACGATGGAGGACGTGGCCGCCATGGCCAACGTGTCGCGGCCCACCATCTACCGGTACTTCAAGACCCGCGAAGGGCTGCTTCTGGCTGTCCTGCTCCGGGCGCTGCGCAACTTCAACGCAGAGGCGGAGGAACTCATCGCCGGCCAGGCGACCTTCGCCGATGCCGTGGTCGAGGCCATGACGCTGTGCGTCCACGTCGGGGTCACCGACCCCCACGTGAGGTTGCTGCTCGGCCCGGAGTCCTATGGGCTGTCGAGCATGCTCGTCGGCGGGTCGCCGGACTTCTACACGGTGGCCGCCGAAGTGTGGGAGCCGTTGCTGCGCCAGGCGGTCAGATCCGGTGAGGCCCGGGCGGACCTCGATGTCACGGCCGCCTGCCGGTGGCTGCTCGATGTGGCGTTCCTGCTGGTCACCCGGGTGCTGGAGGGTGCCCTGCCGGAACGGAAGGTGCCTCAGGTGCTGCGGGAATTCGTGGTGCCCGGGCTCGTCTCACCCCCGACCGGGGCGAAGACGGGCCGGCGAACCGCAAAATCTCCCGGGCCGCCATATAGCCCGGCGCGCCGGTGATCCCTCCACCGGGATGCGAACCGGCCCCGCCGAGGAACAGCCCTTCGACCGGCGTGCGGTACCCGCCGAGGCCGCGGGCCGGGCGCAACGGCCCGCCCCGGCTCAGCACCATGTCGACGTGGGTGATGTTCCCGCCGGTGGCGTTGGCCAGCCGGGCGATGTCTTCGTTGGTCAGGACCTGACGGCCGATCTCCAATTCCTCGACGCCGTCGAAGAACTTGCTCACCTTGGCCACCACGGCGTTTCCGGCCGCATCCCGGGTCTTCTCCCAGCCGTCCTCGGGTCGGTAGGGGGCCACGGCACAGTAGACGTACAGCGTGTCCTGGCCTTCCGGGGCCTGCGACGGGTCGACGCCGGTGGGAATGACGGTCCACAGCGAGAAATCGTCCTCGTAGGGCAGAAGTCCGGCGGCCGATCGGGCGAACGCCCGGGCGATGCCCTCCTCCGTTCCCAGCACGTGCATCGGCCGGCGCAGGTCGAGCCCGTCACCGCGCCAGCGTTCGTGGCGGGACAGCCGAAGCTGGCCGGACAGGGCGAGGTCGACCTTCATCTGCCCGTAGTCGTTGTTGCTCACCGGAATGTTGCGGACCCGGGCCTCCATGGCCGGCGCCAGAACCCCCGGCGGCAGCAGCCGCTCCAGGGCGGTGCGGGGATCGCAGGCGGCGAGGACAGCCCGGCGAGCGGTGATGACGCCGCCGTCAGCCAGGCGGACGCCGCTCGCCTTGCCGTCAACCACGATCTCCGTGACGGGCGTGCCGAGCAGGAGGCGACCGCCCACGGCTCGCAGGCGCGCCGCCAGGGCGTCGGGCAGCGCCTGGATGCCGCCGACGGCATGGCGGTGCGAATGACGGTGCTGCATCGACAGCCACAGGAACCCGAGGCCGGTGCCGTCACTGCCGTTGGGGATCGTCGCTCCGGCCACGGCGTGGAGCGCGTTGCGGACGACCGGATGGCGGAACCGTTCGCCGATGGCGTCGCGGGCCGGGCCGAGCGCCAGGTGGGCGAGTGCCGGGAGCTGGCGTCGCCACCGCAGCGCGGCGCGGGCGGTACGGGTGAGCGGGCCGGCGTCGATGCGGGTCGGGTTCATCAGTGCGAACTCCAGCAGGATGTCACCGAGCCCCCGCAGCAGTCGGGCGAACTCCAGGTACGCGTCGCCGTCGGCGGCACTGAAGCGACGGATCTCTTCCGCCGTGCGGCGGGGATCCTCCCAGAAGGCGATGGAGGAACCGTCGGGATCGAGGTACACGAGGCCGGGGTCGACCCGGACGCGTCGCAGGCCGTGGCCTTCGAGTCCGAGCTCGCGACCGGGCGGAAACGAGTCCCAGAAGAACGGATCGAAGGCGAAATGGTTGATGACGTGATGGGGCGCGTCGGGAATGCCGGCGCTGGAGGCCGTCATTCCGCCGACCCGGTCGCTCGCCTCGGCCACGATCACGTCGTGGCCGGCGTCGGCCAGGTAGTTGGCCGCCACGAGGCCGTTGTGGCCCGCTCCGATGACAACGACGTCACAGCTCTGACCGTGTGCCATGGCGGCACCCTATGAATTGAGCATGCAGCGGTCAACGAGTTTCTCGACCGAGAGGAATCCTTGAACAGCCAACGGATCAGCGGGTTTGCAGCGTTGCAGCACTGACGAGATCGTCGGCGACTGCGGGTCGATCGTGGGGGGAGACCATGACGATGAGCGGATGGGAACGGTGGGCGGCGCGGCTGCTCGTACCGGCCGTCGCCGTCGCGCTGCTCGTTGCGCCACCCGATGCCGGTGCCGGCGCGGCGCTCGGTGGATTCTCGGCCACGGCGGCGGCGAGCGGCCTGTACGGGCGCTACGGAATTTCCGAGTTCCTCGTGGTCGAGAACTTCGTCGACGCCGGCGGGCCCGTGGCTCAGGCGGTCGTCGAGTCCTCCGGCCGATCGGAGAGCTTCGCCTCGTTGCCCTATCCCGGGCCCACGGTCATCGGCTATCCCGGGCTGGCGGCCATCGCGCTCGGTTCGGCGCCACCGGGCTATCCCCTCTACGCCCACGCCACGCATCCCACCCAACCCGAAAGCGTGGTCGGCGACCGCAACGCTCCGTTCGTTCTCGAGGCCCGGTCCGGCCCGCGTGAATCAGCCGGCGACGCCCGGGGCGGCTCGGCGGGCGGTGGCCCGCAGGTCCGGGCCACCGCCAACGTGGCCGTCAACGACGGCGAGGTGCTGGCCACGGCCACGTCGATCACCGAGGGCTTCGCCGCCGAGACGTTGTCCGTCGCCTCTGTGCGCTCCCGGTCTGTCACCACCTACCGGGCCGGCGACACCAAACCGTTGACCGACACGGAGTTGATCATCGAAGGAGGCCGGGCCGGAGCGCTTTCGTTCAGCTTCGACCGCGAAGGCCTGCGGGTGAACAACGACGGCGTTCCGCTCCCGGCCGGACAGGGGCTGGCGGCACTCAATCAGGCGCTGGAACCAGCCGGGCTGTCCCTCCGCTTCGACGAGGGCCGGCCGCTGGCCGGTGGAGCTGAGGCCGCAGCGCTCGAGATCCTCGCCACCGCCCCGACCCCGGGGGCGGGGCCGGGAACGGTCCGTCTCCGGTTGGGTGGCGCCATGTCGTCCGTCGCACTGGGCGAGACCGCGCCGCAGCCGGGACTGCCATCGGCGACGATCGGTGGACCGCCCCCGGCGATGTCCGGTCCGCAGGCTGGTTCGGCGGTCCCGCCGGCCGGGGCGCCGTTCGAAGGAGGATCCGGAGGGCCGATCGGGGGCGGAACCGACGCGGGGGCGGCCATGCCGAACGGCGCAGCGCTGTCCTCAACTCCGCCGCTCGCCGGTACCTCGCCGGCGAGCAGCGAAGCGCCCGGTCCGGTCGGTCCCGCAACGCTGTCGGGGGTGACGGACCCGCCGGTACCGGAACTGCTGGCCTCACCCCGGCGATTCCGGACGGCGTCACTGGCGTCGGTCGTGCTGCTCGCCGCCGGGATCCTGGCCGCCGGCGGCCTCGTCGCCTGGCAGGCCCGAAGGAGGATGCGGCGATGGATCTCGTGACATGGCTGCGAGCCAACTGGGACCGCACGCTGGGTTGGTGCCTCATCGGGGTGGGCGCCGCGCTGCTGGTACTCGGGACGGTCCGGGTGGCCGACTCGTTTTACCTGGCTGATCAGCTGTCGTATCTGATGTCGGCCGGGTTGGGAGGCCTCGGCTGCCTGGCCGTCGGTACCGGGCTCGTGGTGGCGGCGGCGCTCCACGACGAGTGGCGGGCCCTCGACGGGTTGGAGCGCCTGGCTCGGGAGACCGCCCCGCTGGTGGAGCGCAACGGTGACTGAGGCGACCGTGAGCGCCACCGCGGTGAGCGCCGCATCCCGAACCCAACGCCGCGGCTCCGTGGGCATTCGCCATGTCCTGCTAGTCGAATGGGACCGGACGCTCGCTTGGCTGCTCGTCGCCGGGGGCGGGGTCACTCTCCTGTGCGGGCAACGGAACCTGGCGGCCAGTCCCTTCGGCGCCGAACAGGTCGCCTACCTGATCTCCGGTGGCCTCGGAGCGCTGCTGCTGGTCTTCCTCGGGATGACGGCGCTGCTCGCGGCGGATCTGCGTGATGAGCAGCACAAGCTGGCGCGGCTGGAGTCCGCCGGACGGGGCGAACCCTATCCCGACCCCCGGACCATCGCCCCCCTCGCCATTACTGTCCCGGCCGGGCGGACCGGGTCGGCGCCGGGTATGGCCACCGGCGTCAGGCGTTGGCAATTCGCCCTGAGCGCGGCGTCGGTCGTGATGGCCGCCGGATTGCTCGTCGGCGGCTGGGCCCGGGCCGCGACGACCGGCGATCTCAACAAGGCGCTGGCCGGGCTGGTTCTGGCTCTTGTCGGAATGGTGGTGGCCGTGGCCGGCTGCGTCGGCTACCTGACCGCCGCCCGCCGTCGGGTGGTGCGCCGGCGGCGAGTGGTGGTGGACGGGCTGCAGCGCCGCTGGGCGAGGAGCGACGAATCCGCCGTCGGCGGCGACGCCGAGACCGACACTTTGGTGTGGACGGTGGCCGGCCTGCGTCGTTTCCACCGCTCGACCTGCCCGGCGCTGGCCTGCACCGCCGGCCAGCGCGTTGTGGTCAACGGCGTCCGGAGCAGTTTGGAACCCTGCCTCATCTGCCTGGGGGACGACCTCGATGGGTGAACTCCTGCCGTTCGTCGTCATCGGGCTCACCGTCGGAGGCGTCTACGCCCTCGCCTCGCTGGGGCTGGTGCTGACCTACCGGACCTCCGGCGTCTTCAACTTCGCCCACGGGGCGATCGGCATGTTCTCCACCTACGTGTTCTACCGGGCCCGCCAGGAGATGCCCACCGCGGCGGCGGTGCTGCTGGCGGTGCTCGTCGTCGCTCCGCTGCTGGGGTTGACCATCGACCGCCTCCTCCTGCGCCGCTTGGACGGAGCCACGCCGGCGACGTACGTGGTGGCGTCACTCGGGCTGCTCGTGGCGCTGCAGTCGGCGGCGGTGGCGCTGTTCGGCCCGGACACCCGCCGGGTGGCGGCCATCTTCCCGACCGGCACGTTCCGGGTGGGCGGTGTGAACGTCGGTGTCGACCAGGCGCTGGTGGTGGCGGTGGCGGTGGCCGCCGGCGTCGGCCTGATCGTCTTCTTCCGCCACACGCGACTGGGTCTGCAGACGCGGGCCGTCGTGGCCGACCGGTCGCTGAGCGGGCTCACCGGTGTGAACACCGGCGTGGTGACGGCGTTCTCGTGGATGCTCGGCTCAGCCTTCGCCGCCACGTCGGGGATTCTGTTCTCGCCGTTCATCGGTCTCGACTCGCTCCTGCTGACGCTGCTGGTCGTCCAAGCCTTCGGCGCCGCGGTCGTCGGTCGGCTGCGCAGCTTCCCCGTCACCACGCTGGCCGCCTTCGGGCTGGGGGTGGCCCAGAGCGTGGCCACCAAGCTGGTCTCGGACGTCGACGTCGCGTCGTTGGCCGGCCTGCCCAGCGCCCTGCCCTTCCTGGTGCTGGTGGGCGTCCTGCTCCTGTACCGCAAGGACACGCTCCAGGAGATGGTCACGCCGGCGGCGATCGGGGAGCGGTGGGGTCGGCGCCGGATCGGGCGGCCGCGCTTCCCGACCGCCGCCGTGGCGGCGTTCATCACCGTGGCCGCCGTACTGCCGCCCTTCCTCAGCGGCTCCCGCCGTCTGACGCTGACCGCCATGGTGGCGTTCGTGCTGCTCTTCAGCAGTCTCAGCCTGCTGGTCGGCCTGTCCGGACAGGTGTCGTTGGCCCATGCCGTCTTCGTCGTCTTCGGGGCCACGACGCTCGCTCACCTCCTGACCGCCGGGGTGCCGTACGTCGTCGCGCTGCCCGCCGCCGCCCTGGTGTTGGTGCCGGTCGGAGCGGCGCTGGCCTTCCCGGCCATCCGTCTCTCCGGCCTCTACCTGGCCCTGGCCACGTTCGGCTTCGGGATCCTGGCCCAGAATCTGCTGTTCCCGACGGCCTTGGCGTTCGGCCAGAGCGGACTGGTGACGATCGACCGGCCGGGGTTCCTGACCGGAGACCTCGGATTCTTCTACTTCGTGCTGGCCGTCGCCGCCGCCGGCGTCGTCGCGGTGGAGGGGCTCCGGGTCACTCGTCTGGGTCGGGTGTTGCGGGCACTGGCCGACTCACCCCGGGCGGTGGAGTCACTCGGCATCAGTTCCGTGACCGCCCGGTTGCTGGCGTTCTGCCTCTCGGCCTTTCTTGCCGCGCTGGCCGGCGGGTTGCTGGGGACGATGGTCCGCTCGGTCAACCCCGAGAGCTTTCATTTCTTCCAGTCGCTCGTCTGGATCACGGTGCTGGTCGCCGCCGGGCCCCGCACCTTCGGTGGTTGCCTGCTGGCCGCCGCGCTCCTGGTCGGGTTGCCGGCCTTCGTCGAAGCTCGTTGGTTCGCGCAATGGCAACCGGTGGCCTTCGGGGTCGGCGCCATCCTTTTGGCCCAAGCCGACAACGGCCTGGTCGGGTTCTTCCGCCGTCCCGACTTTTCGGCGCTGGTGGCGAACAGTCGGAGGCGGCGCGAGTCGACCCGGGCGCTGGAACGCCATCTCGCCGCTCGCGGCTGCGAGCGCGGCCTCCCGTCGGGGGTACGGCCGTGACCGCGCTGCGCCTGCGGGGCATCTCGGCCGGTTACGGCCGGACGGCCGTTCTCCGTGGGGTGGACCTCGTCGTCCCGGCCGGCAAGGTGGTGGCGCTCCTCGGCCCCAACGGCGCCGGCAAGACGACGCTGTTGAAGGTGGCCGGCGGTCTCCTCCGGCCCCGCGCCGGTGAGGTATGGCTCAAAGGGCGACGAGTCGAGCAACGGCGGGAGCATCATCGGGCCCGCGACGGCCTGTGCCTCATTCCGGAAGGCCACGGGATTTTCCGTCAGCTGTCGGTGGCCGACAACCTGGCCATGTTCTCCGGCGGCCGGGGCGTGGCCCCAGCCATCGAACGGGCGACGGCGACGTTCCCCATCCTGGCCGAGCGGCTCCGCCAGGAAGCAGGGCGACTCAGCGGCGGCCAGCAACAGATGCTGGCGCTGTGTCGGGCGCTGGTCACGAACGCCGACGTGATCCTCGCCGACGAGCTGTCACTCGGACTGGCTCCGGTGGTGGTCGACGAGATCTTCGCCGCGGTCGCCGAGTTGCGGGCCGAAGGCCGCTCGCTGCTCCTCGTCGAGCAGTACGTCGAGCGGGCCCTGGCTCTGGCCGACTACGTCTACATCCTGCAGAAGGGCCGGGTCGCCTTCGTGGGCGAACCGGAGCAGTGCCACACCGAAGGTGTCTTCGACCGGTACGTCGGGGCG
The DNA here is from genome assembly GCA_040756995.1 of Actinomycetota bacterium. Classification (GTDB taxonomy): domain Bacteria; phylum Actinomycetota; class Acidimicrobiia; order IMCC26256; family BP-133; genus BP-133. Next base: position 323,800 of record JBFLYK010000002.1, read on the forward strand.
GCGAGCGGTGCAACCACCCGAACCGATCGGTCGCTTCCCGTCCGATGACCAGGAGGTACGTCATGGTCCGTCCGACCAGGTCGTGGTGGGCGGCGCTGCTGGCGGCGGCGCTGGTGTCCTCCGCCTGTGGGTCTACCCTGAGCGACGAAGAGCTGGCGGCGCAGGCGACCGAGAGCTTCCGGGCTTCGCTGCGCCAGGTCGACCCCGGGCCGCGGACCGTGCCGGGCGACGGCGGCGACAGCGGCGGCGCGGCGGCCGACCCCGGTCAGCCGCAGGACGCCGGAGCGGCGGAGACGGTAGGGGCTGCGCCGCTGACGGGGTCGGCGGGTAGCCCGGGGTCGGCCCCGGCGGCCGGTCGATCCCCGGTCCCCGGCGGCGGTGCCGGCCGCGGGACGGGCACCGGGCAGGGGAGCGGCGGCGCCGCGGCCGGTGCCGGTCGGGCCGACGCGCCGCGCTCCGCACCGACCAGCGCCACGGCGCCTCCCGCCGCGCCGGCCGGTCCCCGATCCGAGATCGTCCTCGGCGTGTTCGGAATCCAAAGCGGTGTGATCGGCGGGGTGATGCTGCCCACCGTGCACGGGGCACGGGCGTGGGCGGCCGACGTCAACGCCCGCGGCGGCGTGGCCGGCCATCCCGTCCGGCTGATCGTCGCCGACGACGAGGGCGACCCCAATAAGACGGTGGCCATCGTCCGGCGCATGCTCGACCAGGACAAGGTGGTGGCCTTCTACGCCGAACACGCCCCGACCACGATGCAGGCGGCGTTGCCGATCATCGCCGAGCGGCAGGTGCCGATCATCGGCGGTTGCGCCTGCTCCAAGTACACCGCCAACCACCCGATCGCCTTCCAGGTCGGGACCGGGTCGGACTGGGGACTGGTGTGGTCGCACATGCTGCAGCTCCAGGCGTTCGCCCCGGACAAGAAGAAGCTCTCCGTGCTGTCCTGCCGGGAGGTGCAGGTCTGCGAGAACATCCGCGGCAAGTTCAAGGAAGCGGCGGCGACACTCGGCCTCAAGGTGGTCCACGAGGCGCAGGTGACGCTGGCCCAACCGGACTACACCGCCGAGGTCCTCGGGGCTCGCAATGCCGGCGCCGAGGCGCTGGTGGCGGTCGTGGACAATTTCAGCGCCATCCGGATGGCCCGGGCCGCGCACCGCCAGAGCTACTTCCCTGAGCTCGTCGTGCAGTTCTCGGCTCATGACGAGCGGGTCCCCAAGGTCGGCGGTGAGGACGTCGAAGGCGCGCTGATAGGCGGCGGCATGCCGTCTTGGGATTCACCCCGGCTGGCTGACTACCGGACGGCGATGGCCCGCTTCGTCCCCGGCGGAATCAAGGCGACCATCGGCATCAACGCCTGGGTGGCCGGCAAGCTCATCGAGCGCATCGCCGGATCCTTCCCGGCCACGGTGACCAGCGCGGACATCCTGCGGGGTCTGCGCAGCCTGAACGGCGAGACGTTGGGCGGTCTCATCCCACCGCTCACCTACAAGGAGAATCGGGGCACCGAAAACGAGTGCATCATCGCCTACCGGATCGAGCAGGGCCGGTTCGTGCCGGCCAACGGCGACAACTGGGTCTGCCCGCCGGTCCCCAAGGCCGGGTGAGGCGATGCCGTCCCGGTCTGGAACCATGGGTTGGATCGACTTCGACTGCGTCTCGGCGCCGAGTTCGTACTGGAGCACGACCAACATCGCCGAAGCGATGCCCGGCGTCCTCACCCCGTTGGGATGGAGCCTGTGGGGCCCCGCCGCCGAATGGTCGATCCGGGCGGCCTTCTCGGCCAGCGGCGCGCTGCCCCGGCGTGCCGTCCTCGTCCCGGACCGGGCCGAGGACCGCGTGTTCAACACGTTCTACGGTCGGGTGGCGGCCCGTATCGACTTCATCAGCCGGATGGGCGATCTGCTGCCGGGAACGTCGGGGGAGGCGGTGGCCCGTCAGCTGCTCGGGTTCGTGCCTCCCGACTTCGTCAGCGATCCATCGCGCCGCCGGTGGCCGGTCATCTTCGCCCGGTTCCCGGCCACGTTCGCCCGGATCCCGTCGACCATCCGCCGCGTGCGGCGTGAGACCGACGACTGGTGGCGCCGGGAGATCGACCGCCATGGGACCGCCACCGCGGCGGACGCCCGAGCCCAGCTCGGTTATGCCGTCGAGCGTTTCATCCGCAACCTCGCCACCCACACGACGGCCGTCCTCTGCGCCGTGCAGCCGGTCTACGACCAGCTGTCGCGGTTGGCGGCCCGGGCCGGAGTCGACGTCGGGCCGTTGATGAGCGGGCAGGGATCCCATGAGGAGGCACAGGTCGTCGAGGACCTCTGGGCCGTGTCGCGGGATCGGCTCGCCCTCGAGGACTACGTCCGGCGCCACGGCTACCACGGTCCGATGGAGGGTGAGGTGTCGGCCGTGGTGTGGCGGGAGAATCCGCTGCCGCTGCTCCAGCTGCTCGACGGGTACCGGGCCATGGGGGAGGACGCCGATCCCGCCCGAGTGGCGCTCGAGCGCAAAGCGACGCGGCAGCGGGCGGAACGGGAACTTCTCCGGACGCTGCCGCGGCCCGCCCGGGGCCCGGCCCGACTGCTGCTCGGGCTGGCGCCCCGGTACCTGCCGCTGCGGGGCGTAGGCAAGGTGGCCTTCCTCCAGAGCATCGACGTGGCCCGGGCGGCCGCCCGGCGACTGGGATCGTTGGTGGCCGACGACGGGCTGATCCCGGAGCCGGAGGACGTCTTCTTCTTCACCGCCGAGGAGCTGCTGGCCGGCGTCCCGCCGGACGCCCATGATCTGGTCGACGAGCGCCGGGCCCGATACGGCCGCTACCGCGACGTCCGCCTGCCGCCCCACTGGCGCGGTGTCCCCACTCCTCTGGACGAGCCGGCCGCCGCCTCCGAGCGACCGCGGCTCGTGACGGGGGTGGGCGCTTCCCCGGGGGTCGTCGAAGGCCGGGTCCGCGTAATCTCCGATCCGGCCGAGACGGAGTTCGAGCCGGGGGAGATCCTCGTCGCCCACACCACCGATCCCAGCTGGGCGTCGATCATGTTCCTGTCGTCGGCTCTGGTGGTCGACATCGGCGGGTTGCTCAGCCACGCCGCCGTGGTGGCCCGGGAACTTGGCATTCCCTGTGTCATGAATACACAGGTCGGGACCCGCACGCTGTCGACCGGCGACCTGTGCCGGGTCGACGGCGCCACGGGGACCGTGGAAGTGCTCTCACCGTCCAATCCCTGAATGGGAGGCCGAACCGTGAACGACCTGACCGTCGCCGTGGAGAACCGGCCGTCGTGGCTGGGAGACGACCATGAGCTCCCCCACCCACCGGCCGATGTTCCGTTGTGGAGCGAGAACTACCTGACCTACACCTACGCACCGGCGCCCGCGGTCGGCGTCTACTTCCACCTCCGTCGCCTGCCCGACACCAGCGGCCCGCAGCCGGTGTGGGACGCCGTGACCTACATCTCGTTGCCGGACAACCGGTTCCTCGTCTCGAAGACGTTCGCGCCGCTCGAGATGCAGGAGCCGTCTCCGACCGGCGGCCGAGGCGCGCTCCGCATCGGCGGGTTGGAATGGCGTTGCGAGCAGCCGTTCGCCCGGTGGACGATGCGCCTGCGGGGAGCCGCCCGGCTCGTCACCGGAGAGGAGCTGTGGGCCGGCCCGCTGCAGGACGGCCAGCACGTGGGGATCGATGTCGAACTCGACGTGGCGAGCGTCACGCCACCGTGGGACTACGGCACCGACGAACTGCAATCGGCCTTCGCCAAGCGCCACTATGCCCAGCACCACCACGCCACCGGAACGCTGCGCTACGGCGATCAGACGATCGCGATCGCCGGAAGCGGGTTGAGAGATCACTCGTGGGGTCCCCGGGATCTGTCGAAGATCGGCCACACCACCTGGATCCACGGACGCGTCCCGGAAACCGGCCGCGCTTTTTGCATCACCTACATCCCCGAACGGGCGCCCTATCCGAAGCTGGACGATCCGAAGGTCGCCGACGCCTCCGCCGTGTACCACACAGAGACGATCGATCCTCCGGTCGGCGAAACCATCACCGAAGCGCTCGAGGACTGCGAGTTCAAGCTGAAGATGCCGGACGGGCGATGGTCGACCGTCCGCTGCCAGGTGATCACCACGCTGCCCATGCATTTCGTGGCTCCATCGGAGTTCGTCGTGGGGGCGGCGGCCGGGCGGCCGGGCGAGACGCACGATTACCTGCCGTCGTTCGCCCGGATCGAATGGGACGGCCGGGTGGGCTACGGCTACAGCGAACGCTGCGTCAGGCGGTCGCCCTGACCCCGGCGAGCAGCGCTGACGGCGCCGGTTCACGCGCTTGTGCTCGACGCAGTGGAACGGGAACGTCGACCGCGTGTTGATGATGTGGTCGTCACGGCCAAGGTCCTACGGCCGACGAGCTCGTATCAGCCGGCCCGGGCACGCGCCTCGGCCGCTTCGGCCAGCGGCACCGCGTCCGCCGCCTGGGCGCTGGCCGCGCTGAGTTACGCGTGCGTAGCGCAGGGGCTGTCCCGGCTCTGTTCAAGCGATCACAGCGGCCGGCCGGATTGTGACGCCGCCGCCCGCCAGCCGAAGGACAAATTGGAGCAAAGCTCCGATCCGTTAATTCCATATCAAAGGGCCGTTAATGGTTCCCTTTGACGGCAACCCCTCAGGGAGAAACGAGGAGATGTGAGCCCATTCAAGACGGTGCTTGCCAGGTCTGCGGTGGTCGCCGTGGCGGCCGTGATCGGCCTGCCCAGCGTTGCCGCCGCCTGGGGCGACGACAACCACCATGCCGGCCGCTGCACGGGCCGGCCGTTCCAGCTGGTGAAGATCTCAGACCTCGACGGTGGTGAAAAAGCGCGGGCAAGGAAGGTCGACCGGAACGACAACAACTGGGTCTGCCGCAAGGACATCCCCGGGCGGGGCGGTGGAAATACCGGCGAGAACAGCAACATCAAGGACGACAAGCACGGAGCTTGACTTCGGCGCCCGGGAGGGTCGATCCGACGAGTCCGGCAGACGGAACGGCCGGGGCGTTCACCAGTCAGGTGGCCGCCCCGGCCCTGCGACAACCGAAAACCGTGTGTGACCCAGGACCCCTCGCCGCCACCTCTGCCGCCACCTCTGACCGGGCGGGTTCGAACTCCGGTGGCACGAGCCGCTGCTGGGTCCTGCGCGCGGACTGAGACGCTCATCGCGGCCGGCCGTCAGTCGGAGGACGGGAGAGATTTTGCGTCCTTCAGGCCGAGGGGGGGTATCGCCGAGCGAGAGGGAACCGGCACCGGCCTTGGTGCACAAGAGTTCGAGACCGGATGCATCGTCGGTGTCGCGCTTGCCGAGGAGCGTGCCGCCGGAGTCGGCGGGAGGGACAGGCACGGGCTCGGTGGCGGTTCCCACCGGGACCATCGGGGCGCCGCCGCAGTACACGTCGACGGCATGACCGGGCGGCCGAACCACGATGACCTCCCTCGAACAGGCCTGACCGCACAGTCGCAGACCCGCCTTCAGATTCATTTGGTGGGTGCACCTTTCCATGCGGCGGCCCGCACGGCGGCCAGGGCGCGATCGACCGGGTTCAAAAACTCGACGAGGAAGTCGATGTCGCTGGCCGGCGTGGCTTCACCGCGGGCGACGGACCCGAAGACCCAAACCGCCTTGGCGCCACGGCACCGGGCGACCTCGAGCACTTCGGCTCGTCGTTCCCGGAGCGTTTCGAGCGTCATCACGAATCCATCGTCGTCGCGACTGACCGCCCTGGTTGGAGGTCGACTGCCGCAAGGGGGTCAAGATCCGGGCGCCGTTGACATGATGAGCAGTAGTGACGGCGTGAACTCGACCTCCGGACCAGCGGATTCTCTCTCTCTCTCTCTCTCTCTCTCTCTCTCTCTCTCTCGCGGTTCAGGACTTGAGTCGCGCAGAGCTCCGAGGTGTCAGAGGACGTGCCGTTCCTCCTCGACGCCAGGACGTCGGCCGTCCGTTCCATGGCCAAGACAGAACGCTGAATTGCGCCTTAAAGGAATCGGCCTGACCGTGACAGGCCGAAACAGTCGGTATTGCCCGTGACGAGAATTTGAAACCCCCGCTAGTCCCGCACGAGCAGCAGGCAGCCGCCGAGGGGCCCGCCGCCGACTCCGACGGCGGCCACGTGCGGGTCGCCGGGGACCTGGTGGTCGCCGGCTTCCTTCCAGAGTTGGAGGCATGCTTCCCGGAGGTGGCCGTAGCCATGGAGGCGTCCAGCGGAGAGCTGACCGCCCCCGGTGTTGAGCGGCAGTTCCCCGTCGAGGGCGATGCGGGCGCCGCCGTCGACGAAGGGACCGCTCTCACCATTGCCGCAGAACCCGAGGGCTTCCAACCAGACCAGGGTCAAGAAGGAGAAGCCGTCGTAGAGGGCGGCGACGTCGACGTCGGCGGGGCGGAGGTCGGTGCGGGCCCACAGCGAGGCGGCGGCGTCTCGGGCGGCCATGGTGGTGAGGTCGTCGAAGTTGTCCCAGGAGGGCCGGCCGGAGAGGGCCGTGCCGAGCGACTCGATCCGGAGCGGGGCCCGGCGCAGATCGCGGGCGGCGTCGGCGTGCGAGACGACGACCGCCGTGGAGCCGTCGACGGGGACGTCGCAGTCGAACAATCCCAGCGGTTCCGAGACCATGCGGGCCCCGAGGTACTGCTCCAGGGTGAGCGGATCGCGGTAGATCGCCTCGGGGTTCCGCATGGCGTTGGCCCGCTGGGTGATGGCCACCGCCGCCAGCTGCTCCCGGGTCGTACCGAACTCGTGGAAGTGCCGGCGGGCCATCATCGCCACCCAGTTGGCGGCCGACAGGGCGCCGTAGGGAACGAGGTGAGCCAACGATCCGGACACGCGGGCCTGGGCGGCGGCGACTGCGCTCCGTCCTCCTCCGGCCTGAGCGGTCGCTTCCCACACGGTGCGGAAGCACACGACGTGGCGGGAGAACCCGGCCGTCACCGCCGCGGCGGCGTTGAACACCGCCCCCAGCTGACCGGCGGTCTCGGGGCCGCCCGAGAACCATTCCAGCGTCAGACCGAGCGCGTCCTGGACGTCGGCGACGCCCACGCCGGAGAAGCCCGGCATCGGTTCGGTCGCCCCGGGCCACGTCGACAGGCCGTCGATGTCGTCGAGACTCAGGCCGGCGTCGTCGGCCGCCGCCTCGATGGCCTCGACCGTGAGCGAGAGCGGCGACCGGCCGAGCCGGCGGCCCACCGCCGACTGGCCCGTCCCGGTAATGGCGACCGGCAGGTTCACGGGGAGGTGGGGGAGCCGGGATCGCGCGCCACGGCGAACAGCGGCAGCCATACGTCGTCGGCCACCTGCTCGAACCGGACCTCGGCCCGGTCGCCGATGGCGAGGTCCTCCGGCGGGTCGACGAGCCTCGTGGTGAGGCGCAGCCCGGCCTGCTCGATCAGCTCGACGACGGCCAAGACGTAGGGCACGTCGAGGCCCGGCGCCCACCGCTGATGGTTCACCGTGTAGCTGTAGACGGTGCCCTGTCCCGACACCGCTTCGGGCGCCACGTCCGTCGACCGGCAGCGCCGGCACACGGGCCGGGGCGGGTGGATCCACCAGCCGCAGGCCCGGCACCGCATGATGCGCAGTTGCCCCGCACCGCCGCCCGTCCAGAAGGGCTCCTCCTCGAAGCTGACCACCGGCAGCGGAAAGCGCACGTCCACCGGCTCAGTCCGACGAGGGAAGCGGCTTGGCCTGCTTGGGTTCCAGCGGCCTGTCCGTCAGTGACAGGGATCCTTGGCCGGCCTTGGTGCACAGGAGCTCGAGTCCGCTGTCCTCGTCGGCGTAGCGCTTGCCGAGTAGCGTTCCGCCGGAATGCGCCGGTTCGGGGGGGCGGGCGTCTGTGGGCTCGTCGAGCGGCACCATTGGTAGGCCGCCGCAGCGCAGGTCGACATCGCCGGTTGGGGGCCGCACGACGATCACCTCGGTCGTGCAGGTCTGGCTGCGCAGTCTGGCGCCGACCTCGAGATTCATGGTCGCTCGACCCGTTCGATGATCGTGGCGGTGCCCATCCCGCCGCCGGTGCACATGGCGATGAGGGCGGTCTCGGCATCGGTCCGCTCGAGTTCGTCGAGGGCGGTCAGGACGAGCATGGCCCCGGTGGCTCCGATGGGATGGCCGAGCGCGATGGCGCCGCCGTTGGGATTCACCAGCTCCGGGTCGAGCTCGAGGTCCCTCATCGCTTTGAGGACCACGGCGGCGAAGGCTTCGTTGATCTCCCAAACGTCGATGTCGCCGATGGCCATGTGGGCCTTCTCGAGGCAGAGGCGGGCGGCCGGTCCGGGGGCGGTGAGCATGATCACCGGATCGGCTCCGGCGGTGGCCGCCATGCAGAGGCGGGCGCGGGGAGCGAGGCCGTGGGCCTGGGCAAAGCGGGATGAGGTCACAAGGATGGCCGCCGCGCCGTCGACCACTCCGGAGGAGTTCCCGGCGTGGTGGACGTGGTCGACCGCGTCGATCTCCGGGTACGTCTGTAGGCACAGCTCGTCGAAGCTCCGGTCGAACGGCTCGAACCGCGTCGACCCCATGGCGGCGAACGACGGCGGAAGGGCCGCCAGGCCCTCGAGTGTCGTCCCGGGACGCGGGAACTCCTCCCGGTCGAGCACCACGGTCCCGTCGGCGGCCCGCACCGCAACGGTGCTGCGCTCGAAGCGGCCCTCGGCCAGGGCCTTCGCCGCCCGTTCCTGGCTGGTGACGGCGAGCGCGTCGCACTGCTGGCGGGAGAATCCTTCCAGCGTGGCGATGAGATCGGCGGCGATCCCCTGGGGCACGACGGGGTGGCGGGCCCGGAACGCCGGGTTCTGTCCGTCGATGGTGGGTGGCGCGGCGGCCGGGTCGACCGGCCAGCGGGACATGGACTCGACACCACCGGCGACGACGACGTCCTGGAGCCCGGACATGACGCCCATCGCCGCCAGCGTCACCGCCTGCTGGCCCGAGCCGCAGAAGCGGTTGAGGTTGAAGCCGGGGATCTCGACCGGCCAGCCGGCGGCCAGCGGAGCCAGCCGCCCGATCCCGAGGTGGTCGCCCACGGTGTTGCCATTGCCGACGATGACGTCCTCCACGAAGGTGGGCGTGACGCCTGTCCGCTCCACCAGGGCGTTGAGGCACTGCCCCAGCAGTTCCTGCGGGTGGACGCCGTGCAGAGCACCCGTCGGGCGGCCTTTGCCGCGGGGCGTCCGTACCCCGTCGATGATCCACGCTTCCCGCTCGGCCATCAGGCGGCCGTCAACGCCAGGAGGCGGTGCCCGTTCTCGCTCATGACCTTCCGGACGACGTCGTCGTCGAAGGACTTCAGGCTGTCGAGGTAGTCGAGCGGCTCACCGATCCCTTCGGGGTGGGGATAGTCGGAGCCGAACAGGACGCGGTCGACTCCGACGAGGTCGATCAGCCCGGCGATGTCCTGCTCCCAGAACGGGCTGATGTAGACGTTGCGCCGGAAGACGTCGACCGGGTGCTCCTTGAATTCCTGAGGCATCTGGCCGTGGACCCGGTCGAGCGACGCCAGGAGGTGGCCCACCCAGTCGGCGCCGTTCTCCACGCTGGCGATCCGCAAGTTGGGGAAGCGGGTGAGGGTGCCGTGGCAGATCATCGAGGCGATGGCGTCCTCCACCTCCCGGTGGCCGAGCGCCACGACCTTGAACGGGCTCGCCTTGAAGGCGTTGTCGGTCGCCTGCGGCTCCCACATGGCCACGTACTCGGTGAGCGGCGGGAAGCTGGCGTGGAAGCAGACGGCGATACCGGCTGCCTCGACCTTGGCCCAGAACGGGTCGAACTCCGGGAGGGCGAACGAACGCCAGCCCCGGAACCCCTTGACCGGCGCCGGCCGGATCAGAACCACTCGGGCGCCCCGTTCTAGCACGAAGTCGAGCTCGTCCATCGCCGCCTCGAGCAGGGGCAGCGTGATGACCGGTGTCGGGAAGATACGGTCCCGGTAGTTGAACGTCCATTCCTCGTGCATCCACTGGTTGAGGGCATGGATGACGGCCACCGTGAGCTCGGGGTCGTCGCGTAGTTCGTGCTCGACGAGGTTGGCCAGGGTCGGGAACATGAGTGCCCGGTGCACGCCCTGGTCGTCGAGGAGTTCCAGCCGGGCGGCGGGATCCCGGAAGGCGGGCCGGCAGTCGATCGGCTCGCCGGTCATCTCCCGCAGGGTCAGCCCTTTGGTGTTCGTGCCGCGGTAGTAGTCGGCGTGGGCCCCGGGTGCCGCCACCCGCTCGAACGTCGGGTTGGGGATGAACTCCGTGATCCGGCCCTTGAGGGCGATCCGGGTACGGCCCCGGACGTCGACGAACTCGACGGCGCCCTTGTACTGCTTCGGAAGGTGGCGGAGAAGCGCGTCCGGCGTCTCGTACATGTGGTTGTCGGCGTCGAAGACGGGGAAGCCCGGGTCACGCATCACGGCGCACTCCTCAAATCCCTTCCGGTAAGGGTTGCGACAAAGCCTAAGGCGGCCCGGCGAGCTCCGTCAACGCAGGACGGGGATATCCGGAGGGCGCTATCGTAGGGCATCCGGTAATGGCCGACGACGGGAGCGGTGGATGGCCAGAGCGGCGGCGACGGGACAGGCCAAAGCGACGAAGGCACCGGCGAAGCCGGTGCGGCGGGCCCGCGGGTCGCTCAGCCAGGAGGAGATCCTCGACGGGGCGTACCGCGTCGTCGCCGAAGAAGGGCTCATGGCGTTGTCTATGCCCGCCCTGGCCCGGGAGCTGCGGGCCGGTGTCACCAGCATCTACTGGTACTTCCGCTCCAAGGACGACCTGCTCGTGGCCCTCGCCGAACGCGTGGTGCAGGAGGTGTACTCCCGCATGCCGCCGGTGGGCGACGGGCCGTGGGACGAGGAGCTCGTCCGGTACTTCAGCGCCTTCCGCCGCGAGCTCCGCCGCATGCCGGTCTTCCTCCAGCTGTTCTCGATGCGGCCTCGGTTCATCGCCACCCGGCCCCACGTCTTCGAGACGCTGAGCCGCCGGCTGGAAGACGAGGTCGGGGTGTTCGTGAAACTCGGGCTGCCTCCGGTGGAGGCGGCCCGCCTCTACACGGCCTGCTCGGTCTACACCCGGGGATTCGTCATGCTGGAGCACGGCTACGAGAGCGAGCTGGCCGCCGGAGACCCGGCGGTACTGACCAACGTCGTGGGCGACGCCGTGAACCGGCTCGACCCGGCCCACTACCCGGTGCTGTCACAGCTTCCGGACTTCGCCCCCTTCACCCTCGACGACGAGCAGTTCGCCGGGGGCCTGCAGCTGCTGATTGCCGGGATCCGGTCGACGGCCGAGGCGGTGGCGGCCCGGCCGGCGCCCCGGCGGAAGCGCTCGTGACCGCCCAGTCCGGGCGGGCGCCCGGCCCGGGCGGCGGCCGTGACCTCCACGCCGACGAGGCCGATCTGCTCACCACCACCGAGGCGGCGGGGCGCATCCGGGCCGAGGCGGCCGCCATCCGGGCCCGCCTCGAGCTTCACCGCGAGCAGGGCGGCCGGCGGCCGGACCTCGGGGAACTCGAGGCCGACCGCCTTCGCCTGGCCGAGCTCGAGGCGGCTATGGCCCGCTACCGGCCGTCCGGTGCGTAACGGTTGAGGACGGCGGCCATGGCCTGCGGATGGCTCACGAAGGCGTCATGGGGGCCGTCGAAGGTCACCACCTCACAGGGCCCGAGGTTGCGGATCTGGCGGCGCTGATTCCAGGGCGGGAGGGCGCGATCGCGGGTCAGCAGCACGTAGGTCCGTCCGACACCGTCGGGCCAGCGCCGGACCGGCGCCTTGCCGGCCACCAGTGAGGGCGGTTCGGCGCAGAGCTGGTCGAGCACGAAGCGAGTTTGGGTCGCGTCCATGCCGTTGCAGAAGATCCGCCGGGCGATCGCCGGCCCGGCGGGTCAGTCACCACCGCAGCCACCGCTCGCAATCTCGAACACCATACGGTAGAACATTCGGCACGGCTGCGGCCCGGTCGTCGCCGGAGGGAGGCCCGCCCGATGCGATCCAGCGATCTCTTCATCGATGGCAAGTTTGTCCCGGCCGCGTCCGGCGCGACGTTCGAGAACATCAACCCGGCCACGGAGGAAGTGCTCGGCGTGGCGGCCGACGCCGGCCGGGCCGAGCTCGAGGCGGCTGTCGCCGCCGCCCGGCGGGCCTTCGATGACAGTGGCTGGAGCCGCAACGCCGCCTTCCGGGCCGCCTGCCTCCGTCAGCTGCAGGACGGGCTCGCCCGGCGCGTCGAGGAGATCCGCCCGCTGGTCGTGGCCGAGGCCGGCGCGCCGGTGATGCTGACGCACCTCGTCCAGGTCGATCCGCCGATCGCCGATCTGGGCTACGTCGCCGACCTGGCCGAGACCTACGACTATGAGCGGCCGCTGCCCGACCGGGTGATCCTCGGCACGGCCTCCCGGCGAACGATCCGGCGGGAGGCCGCCGGGGTGGCCGCCGCCATCACACCCTGGAACTTCCCGTTCCTCCTCAACCTGGCCAAGCTGGCACCGGCGCTGGCGGCGGGTTGCACCGTCGTGCTCAAACCGGCGCCGGACACTCCCTGGTCGGCGGCCGTTATCGGTCGGATCATCGCCGAGGAGACCGACATCCCGCCCGGCGTCTGCAACATCGTCACGTCCTCCGATCACGCCGTCGGTGAGCAGCTGGCCGGCCACCCCGACGTCGACATCGTGACGTTCACCGGATCGACCGCTACCGGCCGGCGCGTCATGGCCACCGCCGCCGCCACCGTCAAACGCACCTTGCTTGAGCTCGGAGGCAAGTCGCCGGCCATCTTCCTCGACGACGCCGATCTCGCCGCCCACCTGCCGGCGGTCGCGGCGGCCGCCTGCCTGCACGCCGGCCAGGGCTGCGCCCTGCTGACCCGGATCCTCGTACCCCGGTCGCGCCGCGACGAAGCGGTGGAGCTGGCGGCCGGTTGCCTGCAGGAAATGAGCTACGGCGACCCGACCGAGATCGGCCCGATGATGGGCCCCCTGATCAGCGCCCGGCAGCTCAACCGGGTGCTCGGCTACATCGAAACCGGCAAGTCCGAAGGCCGCCTCGTCGTCGGCGGCCGGCGGGCGCCGCAGTTCGACCGGGGCTACTGGGTGGAACCGACGTTGTTCGCCGACGTGGCGCCCGACGCCCGGATCGCCCAGGAGGAGATCTTCGGCCCCGTGGTGGTGATCATCCCCTTTGCCGATGACGACGACGCCGTGCGGATCGCCAACTCCACGATCTACGGGCTGTCAGGCGCCGTCCACAGCGCCGACACCGACCGGGCCCTCGCTGTCGCCCGGCGGCTGCGCACCGGGACGGTGTCGGTGCAAGGCGCGCAGTGGTACGCGCCGGATACGCCGTTCGGCGGGTACCGCCAGAGTGGCCTCGGCCGCGAGGGCGGCGTCCTCGGCTTCGAGGAGTACCTCGAGGTGAAGACGATCGCCCAGCCGGCCTAGCCAACCCGGAGCCCCGACCCTACCCGTCGAAGTGGAGCGCTTCCCGGGCGTTCAACTCGACGATCCGGTGGACCTCCTCGTCGGGAACGCCTTTCAGCATCTCGGCCGCCCGCCGCCGGCTGTTCGGCCAGTTGGAATCGGAATGCGGGAAGTCGCACTCCCAGGTGATGTTGGAGATTCCGACGCGGTGCCGTTCGGCGATGCCGACCTCGTCATCGATGAAGCAGACCAGGATATGGCGGTGATACAGCTCCGACGGCGGCGTGTCCCGGTCGATGTTCTGGTACCAGCGGTGACGGTTCCAGGTGTAGTCGCAGCGCTCCAGCAGGTACGGCACCCAGCCGATCCCCCCTTCGGAGAGCATCACCTTGAGGTTCGGGTGACGGTGGAAGACCGGCGAGAACAACAGGTCGGCGGTGGTGTCCATCGAGTTGGTGCCCATGAGGGCGATCATCACCGCCATCGGCGCGTCGCGGGCGGTGATGGGGGCCGTTCCCGACGACCCGAAGTGCATGGCCACCGGCAGGCCGGCGTCCTCGCAGGCGGAGAAGAACGGGTCCCAGTGGTCGGTGTGGAACGACGGCAGCCCGAGCGGGACGGGATTCTCGGGGAAAGTGACGCACCTCGCTCCCTTTGCCGCCGTCCGCTCCACCTCGGCGACGCAGAGCTCGCGGTCCCACATCGGCATGATCACCATGGGGATCAGGCGATCGGGAGCGGCGGCGCACCACTCGTCGAGCACGAAGTCGTTGTAGGCCTGCACGCAGAGCAGGCCGAGCTCCTTGTCGTCGCTCTCGTGGAAGACGGTGCCCGAGAAGCGGGGGAACGACGGGAAGCACAACGCCCCCCACACGCCATCGAGGTCCATGTCCTTGACGCGTTCCCTGGGGTCGTAGCACCCGGGAATCATGTCCTCGAAGCGGATCGGCTCTATCCCGTACTCGGTGACGTCCTTGCCGGCCACGGCGTTGAGGCCGATCTGGGGGTAGATCCGGCCTTCGTAGCTCCAGACCTGGGCGGGTTTGGCGGACGCTCCGATCGTCATGCCGGCGAAGCTGGTGCCGGCGCTGGAGGAGACCTCGATGATCCGCGGTCCGGCGTCGCGGTAGTGGGCCGGCAGCCGGTCCTGCCATACGTTCGGGTGCTCGACCAGGTGGTCGTCGACCGAGATGAGCTTCATCCAGTCCTGGAGCGGCATCGCAAATCTCCTGTTCAAGGGCCTACCGGCCGAGGTCGCCCCTGGATCGGAAGGCCGTTATCGAATACCATACCGCAGAGCATTCGGGTTGTTCAGGGGGGAGTGGTGGAGAACGGATCCGGGCGTCATCGCCGCCGGGCCCTGGTGGCCGGCGCACTGCTCGTGGCCGCCGCCGGCGGGTGCGGCACTCAACTCACCCATGAGCAGATCGTCGCCTACCACGAAGGCCACCGGGCCGAGGTCACCTCCCGAGCCGCGCCCGCCGCTCTGCCGGCCGCCCCCGGGGTGGAGAGCGCACCCTCGCCGGCTGATGCAGCGGCGGCGGCACCCGCCTATGGAGCCGAGACCCCGGCCGGCGGCGGCAACACGGCCGCCCCAGCCGGTTCTGTCGTTCCGCCGACGACGGCCGCCGGCCGGGCGACGGGGTCCCGTGCGCCGACGGCCACCGGCCGGCCCTCGACCGGAGCGGCGGCCGGCACCGGGCCGGCGGCGCCGGTGGGCGGCAAGCCCGGGGCCAAGGCACCGGCGAACCCGGCCACGCCGGCGCCGACGCAGCCCGGCGCACCGGCGCCGGCGCGGGGCGCCGAGGTCGTCCTCGGCAACATCGGCAGCTACAGCGGTGTCCTCGGCTCGATCTTCAAGGGCGGCCGGGAAACTCTCCAGGCGTGGGCGCAGACGGTCAACGGCCGGGGTGGGCTCGCCGGCCACCCGGTCCGCTTCACGTTCGCCGACGACGCCGGGGATCCCGCCCGGGCCCTGTCAATCGCCCGCGACATGGTCGAGCGGCAGCGGGCCATCGCCATCGTCGGCGGCCTGATGCCCACCTCGCTGCCCGGGATCCGCAAATACCTGGAGGAGAAGTCGGTCCCGCTCATCGGCGGAGACAACACGCTGTCCGACTGGTACGAGAGCCCGGTCATCTTCCCCGAGGGCACGACGGTGAACTACGTCGGCAAGGCCGGGTTCTCCCTCCTGCAGAAGGCCGGGGAGTCGAAGCAGGCGGTGTTCTTCTGCGGCGAATCGCCGAGCTGCGCCGCTCTCACCCACCAGGCGCCCGCCGGCGTGGAGCTCGTGTACAAAGCCCAGATCTCGCTGGCCCAGGTGGACTTCACCGGGGAATGCCTCCGGGCCAAGGAGGCCGGCGCCACCGGGTTGTATGTGGCGGCCGACGCCAACACCGTCCTGCGGGTCGCCCGGTCCTGCGCCCAGCAGAACTACAAGCCGCGCTACACCACGGCTTCAGTAGCCGTCGGCCCGCAACTGGCGACCGACCCGAACCTCGACGGCCTGGTGGCGCCGGTCAACAACTTCCCCTGGTTCCTCACCGACGCCTCGCCGGCAACAGTCGAGTACGGGCAGGCTATGGCCACCTACGCCCGGGGTGTAGAGCTGTCGTCGGTGACCGCCGGGCAGTGGGCATCGGGCAAGCTCGTCGAACGGGCCGCCTCGGCCTTCGACGCCGACCCGGCCCCGGTCGAGTTACTCGGGGCCCTCGGTGCGATCCGCAACGAAACGCTGGGCGGGCTCGCTCCGACGCTCAACTTCAATCCCGGCAAGGCCGCCGACCAGGTGCCGTGCTACTTCGTGGTGGCCATCCAGGGCGGCAAGTGGGCGGCGCCCAACGGGATGACGCCGGCGTGCTGAGTGACGTCGACCTGAACCGGGAGGCGGTATGGATCTGAAGCGCTGGTTGCGGAGCAACTGGGACCGGGCGGGGGCTTGGACGCTGACAGCCCTGGGCGTGGTGGTCCTGTACGTCGGTTGGGACCGCATCAGCGCCACCGGCTACCCCGCCGAGCAGTTGCCGTACCTCCTGTCGGCCGGCATTGGGGGTGCGCTCCTCGTCGCCTTCGGCGCCACGCTGCTCCTGTCGGCCGACCTGCGGGACGAGTGGCACAAGCTCGACCGGCTGGAGCGGACCTTCGAGCGGATCGAGTCCCGCCTGGCCGAGACCGGCCACCAACCGGCGATCCCGCCCCCGGCCGACGCCTCCGTCCCCGGCCGTCCCAACGGATCCCCGTCGCTGGCCGCCCGCCGGTGACGCGAGGCTCGGCCGTGCTGGCCCGGTGGTCACCCTGGGCACCGGCCGACACCGTCCGCTGGCTCGTGGCGGCCCTCGTCGGCCACGGCGCCTGGTTGACCGGGTGGTGGGGCGCGTCCCGGGAACCCGGCCTCGAGAACCAGTTCCCCTGGGCGGCTCTCTCGGTGGCCGGGTTCATCGTGGCGGTGACCGGTGACGTGAACTGGGTGCTGCGGGCCCGAGGGCGCATCGTCCGGCGGCGGTCGGCCCGCTGGCCGGAGGATTCCTGGGAGGCCGCGCTGGCCGGCGCCACCCCTCTAGCGACGCGGCGGGTCGTGGTGGCCGGGCCCGGGACCCGCCACTACCACGGGCCGGACTGCCAGTTCGTAGCCGGCAAGGGCTGGCCCGAGATCAGCGTGGAGAGCGCCGAAGCGGACGGGCGCCGGCCGTGCGGCGCTTGTCTTCGGGCGACACCCCCGGACGCCGGAGACGGGCTGTGATCTCCGACCTCCTCCCCTCGGTCGTCACCGGGCTCGGCAGCGGCTCGATCTACGCGCTGGCGGCCATGGGGCTCGTCCTCACCTACAAGACGTCAGGTGTGTTCAACTTCGCCCACGGCGCCCAGGGAGCGCTCGGGGCATACATCATGTGGGACCTCTGGGCCCGGTTGGGTTGGCCGTGGCCGCTGGCAGCGGCCGTGGCCGTGCTGCTGGCCGGCGTGGTGGCCGGTTTCCTGATCGAACGCTTCGCCTTGCTGCTGGCCGACAAACCCCCGGCCAACCGGATCGTGGCCACCATCGGCCTGCTGGTCGTCATCCAGTCGGTGATCGTGCTGCGCTACGGCGCGGCCACCATCCCCATGCGGTACTTCCTGCCGACGAGGACGGTGGAGATCGGCGGCGTGAACATCCGCTACGAGCAGCTCGTCGTGTTCGCTCTGGCCGCCCTGGCCGCCGTGTGGCTCAACCGGTTCTTCCGCACCGCCAAGCTCGGGGTGGCGATGCAGGCCGTCGTCGACGACCCGGCATTGCTCGGCTTGCAGGGCGTCTCGCCGGTGCGGGTGCGCCGTCAGGCATGGATCATCGGGTCGTGCTTTGCCGCCGCCTCGGGCGCGCTGCTGGCTCCGAGCCTCGGCCTCGACCCGATCCTGCTCACCCTGCTGGTGGTCCAGGCATTCGGGGCGGCCGCTATCGGGCGGTTCAGCGGGCTGGCGCTGACCTACGCCGGAGGCCTCATCGTCGGCGTCGGCCAGGAGCTCGTCAAGTACACCGCCAGCCAGGACTTTTTCGTCGAGCGGGTCAACGGATTCATCCTCCAGCCGCTGCCGTCGACGTTCCCGTTCTTCGTCCTGTTCGTCGTGCTGCTGGTCACGCACCGGTCGAAACTCGTCGAGCGGGGCTCCCGGGTGGTGCGCCGAGAACGCCCGCCGGCTGCCTGGTCGCCGGTCGGTCGGGCCGCGGTGCTCGCCGCCGGGGCGGTCGGGCTGCTGCTCGTGCCCCAGTTCGTGTCGACCCGGCTGCCGGTGTACACGACGGCAGTCGCCTTCGTGGTGATCTTCGTCTCGCTCCACCTGCTGGTGCGGACGTCGGGGCAGGTCTCGTTGTGCCAGATGACCTTCGCCGCCATCGGGGCGGCGACCTACGCCCACGCCATGGACCACGGTGTGCCATATCCGGTGGCGGTGCTCCTGGCCGGCTTGGTCGCCGTGCCGGTCGGGGCGTTCATCGCCATTCCCGCCATCCGACTGCCAGGGGTCTTCCTGGCCATCGCCACGTTCGGATTCGGGATCCTCGTCGAGCGGATCTTCCTCCCGACGTCGTTCCTCTTCGGGGCCCGCCAGACGCTCGTCTCACCCCGGCCGAGCTTCGCCGAAGGCGACAAGGCCTACTACTACCTGGTGCTGGCGGTGGCCGTCGCCGGCTGCGCCCTGGCCGAAGCCGTACGTCGGGGCCGGCTCGGCCGGCTCCTCCAGGCGCTCGGCGATCAACCGGCGGCGCTGGCGGCCCATGGCGCCAGCACCAACGCCATCCGTACGTTCGCCTTCTGCCTCTCGGCCGCACTGGCCGGAGTGGGTGGGGCGCTGCTCGGCCCGGTGACCCGGTCGGCCACCGCCTTCTCCTTCAACTTCGGTGTCTCGCTCACCCTCCTGGCGGTGCTGTTCGTCGCCGGCCGGCGGGCGGTGCTGTCGGCGTTCGTGGCGGCCGCCGCCTACCAGGTCGTACCGAGCTACATCACCAGCGCCAACGCCCCGGTCTGGACCCAGATCGCCTTCGGCGTGGCGGCCATCGCCGTCACCTGCGGGATCCCGGCGCTGATCCGCCGGGCGCTCATCAGCGGACCGCGGGCGCAAGCCCGGGAGGCCGCGCCGGTATCGCCCGCCCGGTCCCGCCTGGCCGAGGTAGTGGTCTCGTGACCCCGGCCACGGCGCGGCGGAGCGGCGCCCGTCCCGATCTGGAACTGACCGGCGTGTCCGTCCGCTTCGGGGGGCTGCAGGCCGTGTCGGACCTGTCGTTGCGGGCCGCACCCGGTCGCATCACCGGCCTCATCGGGCCGAACGGTGCGGGGAAAACGACCACGTTCAACGCCGCCACCGGGACGGTCGAGTACACCGGGTCTGTCCGGCTCGGCGACGACGTGCTCGACCGGTGGTCGCCGGCGGCCCGGGCGCAGCTGGGTCTCGGCCGGACGTTCCAGCGGATCGCGCTCTTCGACACCATGTCCGTCCTCGACAACGTCGCGCTCGGGCCGGAGATGCTCGACGCCGGCCGCCGGGTCTGGCGCCACGCCGCCGGCCTCCGGCGGGAACGGCGTGCGGAGCTCGCGGCGGCGGAACAGGCCCTCGACCGGTGCGGGATCAGCGGGCTGGCCGACCGGCCCGCCGCCGACCTGTCGACCGGCAACCGGCGACTCGTCGAGCTGGCCCGGGCCATCGCCTCGCCGTTCCGGTTCCTCCTGCTCGACGAACCGTCGTCGGGGCTCGACGCCGCCGAGACTGAACGCTTCGCCGGGCTGCTGGAGGCCATCGTCGACGAGCGGGGAATCGGCCTGCTCCTGGTGGAGCACGACATGGCGCTCGTGCGGGCGGTCTGCTCCTACATCTATGTCCTTGACTTCGGGGCGCTCGTCTTCTCGGGCGAGACGGCCGATGTGCTCTCCAGCGATGTCGTGAAAGCCGCCTACCTCGGCCGCGACGCGCTGGCCGGCGAGGTCGCCTGAGATGCTGGCCCTGCGGTCCGTCGACGCCGCCTACGACGGCCACGCCGTGCTGCGCGACGTCACGATGACCGTCCCCGACTCGGCCGTGGTCGCGCTCCTCGGCCCCAATGGCGCAGGGAAGACGACGCTGCTGCGGGTGGCGTCCGGGCTGCTCGAACCGACCGCCGGCACCGTGGTGCTCGACGGCGCCGACATCACCACCGCTCCGGCCGACGAGCGCGTCCGGCGGGGTTTGTGCCACGTTCCCGAAGGTCGGGGAATCTTCCCCGCCCTCTCCGTCCGCGACAACCTGCGACTCCAGGCGCCCAGCGACCTCGACGCCACCGGGCTGGAGTCCGTGGGCGGGGTATTCCCCCGGCTGGCCCAGCGGCTCGACCAGACGGCGGGGACGATGTCGGGTGGCGAGCAGCAGATGCTGGCCCTGGCCCACGCCTACCTCGCCGCCCCGCGGGTCGTGCTCCTCGACGAAGTCTCGATGGGCCTCGCTCCGCTCATCGTCGATGAGATCTTCGACTATCTCTCCGATCTTGCCCGGCGGGGCGTGGCCTTGCTGATCGTCGAGCAGTACGTCGCCCGGGCACTGGCGCTGGCCGACTTCGTCTACGTCCTGCGGAAGGGCATCATCGAATTCGCCGGCGAACCCGTTGAATTGGGCCGCGACACGATCCTCGCCTCGTACCTGGGGGACCGCTGATGCCACACCACCTTCTGCGCTGGGCGGCCGGCTTCGCCGTCGTGCTGGCCGGGGCACTGGCCGTGCCGCCGGGCGGTGGCGCCCAAGTGGGCTCACCGCTGCTCGCCCGCTTCGACCTGTCGGCCCGGGCCGACGCCGTCGGGCTTGAGACCGACGCCACCGGTCTTCCGATCATCCCCGAAGGCAAGGCGGCCTTCCTCACCCCCGCCTCGGCCCAGGCCCGGCTCTCGTCGTTCGGGTCGTTCGGTGACTCCTCAGCCTTCGCCTCCGCTCCCTACCCCGGCGAATTCCTGGTGAGCCTGCCCAACACCGCCAACGGCCTCGGCGCCGGGACCCTCCCGCCGTTCCCGAGCTACCCCTTCTACGTGAGCGCCGACCCCAGCCGGCCGGAACGGACCGAGTCGTTCGGGCCCTACAGCATTTCGGCCCGGAGCGAGAACGCCGGAGCCGAGGCCGTCGCCCGCCTGGGCCTGTCCACGACGCCGCCGCAGATCGCCTCGATCACGAGCCGGGCGGCCGTCCGCCAGGATCCGGGGTCCGAGAAGCTCACATCGGTCGCCGTCAGCGAGATCGCGCCGTTCGGCATCGGCGAACTTGTCCGCATCGGCGACATCCGCAGCACCGCCACCCTGACGTTCGACCCGGCCGCGCCCGACGCCAAGGTGGCCAAGACGACAACCTTCTCAATCGGCACCATCACCGTCGCCGGCACTGAGGTCGGGATCACGCGAGCCGGCCTGACCATGGCCGGGAAGCCGGTCGTCCCCGTCGATGCATCGGCGCTCGAACGCCAGCTGGCCGACGCGGGAATCACCATCGAGTACCTGCCGGGCTCGGAGACCGACACGTCGATCACGTCCGCCGCCTTGCAGATCACGCTGCGGGGCAACTACCCGATCACCCGGGACACCACGGTGCGGCTCGTGGTCGGGCAGGTGTCGGCCACCGCCGCCCCTGTTCGGGCCGAGCCGTTGACGGGGGCCTTGCCGGAGCTGCCGTCGACCACCGACGAGGCCAGCCTGCTGGGTGCGGAACCCGTGGGCGCCGGGTCCGGGGCGGCGATACCGGGCAGTGACCTCGGCTTCAGTGAAAGGGACGACGGCGGATTCGGCTCGACGGCGGGAACGGCGTCAGGAAGCGGTGTCGCTGCACCGGTGCTCACGACCCCGGTTCCGCCGTCTTCGGTCCCGGCGCAAGGCGTGCTCTTGCCCGGCGCGCCGGCCACCCGCCGGATCCCGCCGCTCACCGACCCCGCGCCGGCCTACGCCCTCGTAGCGGTGGCGCTCGTCGCGGCGGTGCTCGGAAGCCGGTTCACCGCTGTGATGTCGGCCCGCTCCCGGTGAGGGCTGACCGGTGCTGAACCTCAACATGCGACCGACTGGCTGGTTCCAGATCGGCTGGAGCGCCGAACTCCAGCCGGGGGGTGTGAAGCCATTGCGGTATTTCGGCCACGACCTCGTTGCCTTCCGGACCGAGGCCGGCGAACTGGCCGTTCTCGACGCCCACTGCCGCCATCTCGGCGCGCACCTCGGCTACGAGAGCCGCGTGCGGGCCGAATGCGTCGTCTGCCCCTACCACGGCTGGGAATGGCGCACCAACGGCACCAACGCCCGCATTCCCTACCAGGAACAGCCGTCCCGGGCCCGGCTCCGGCGGTGGGAAACCGTCGAACGTCACGGCCTCATCTTCCTCTGGCACGACCCCGCCGGCGGCGAGCCGCGTCCCGGCTGGGAACTGCCTGACCTGTTCGTCGACTTCCCCACCCTCCTGTCGAAGGAGAGCGACTACCACCCGTGTCATCCCAACGCCGTCGTCGACCGACCCGGTGAACCGGTGCACCCCCAACTCATCCAGGAGAACGCGGCCGACACGATGCACTTCCGGTTCACCCACGGCGCACCGGAGGACCCGCGGCTCATCGACTTCGAGGCCAAAGGGGCTCGGTGGCAGTCGAGCATGGGGTTCGTCTCCCCGAAGACCGGCGACATCGCCCTGCGGCTTTACAACCTCAATGCCGGTGTCGGACTGTCCTACGCCGTCTTCGATGGGTTCCGCGCCCACTACCGGCTGATCCTCAGCGCCACTCCCGTCGACGAGGAGACGTCCCACCTGCGGGTGAGCTACTTCCTGCCCCGGGACCCGGCATCACCCGACGCCCTGACCGACGCCCAGTGCGCCTTCGCCGCCGAGACGGCCGAGCTCTACGAGCAGGACGCCCGCATCTGGCGGCACCAGGTCTTCGTGCAGAAGGCCGTCTTCGCCCGCCAGGACGTCGCCGCCTATACGGCGCTGCGGCACTGGTGCGCCCAGTTCTACGAGCTGCCAGCAGGCGCGTCGCCGACACCGGTCATGACCGAGTGACGGCCCGACAGGTCTACGAGTGGAAGAAGGCGACGAAGTTGCCGAGCTCGACGAAGGTCTCGCCGAAGGGGCCGCCGCTCTTCCCGATGGTGGTCAAAGCGCCGGCGGCGGCGTCCACACCCAGGTCGAGGATCGGGTTGAGAGCGGCGAGGCCGCCGGCGCCGTCGTTCAGCTCGGCGAAGCCCTTGGCGCCTTCGGCGCCGTAGGTCACGCAGCCTTCGGTCACTCTGGCGCCGGCGTTGGCCACATTGGCGTCGGGCACGGCGGCGGTGACGACGCCGAAGCCGGCCGAGCAGATGAGGGGGAGGCCGACGCGGGCCCCGAATCCCGCCACCGAAAGCACGCCGCTCACGACCGAGACTCTGCCCCTGTCACCGCTGTCGGAGGCAGCACCGGACGGCACCGCCCAGCCGGCCAGCAGAGCGGTTCCCACTGCCAGGGCGACCAGCGCCGAACGGGCCCGCTTCATCCCCGTACAACCCCCGACGAGTTCTCGAAAGGCTTTCGACAAAGCTACCGCACTCCCTCAGGACCCGTCCACATACCCTCCGGCGGGTTAGGCCAACTGGTTCGTCAGCAGGGCGGCCATGAATCCGTTGTCGACCTGGAACGACTCGCCGGCGATGAACGACGCCCGGGGGCTGTTGACGAACACCAGTGGCCAGGCCTGCTCCTCGGCGGTCGACCGGCGACCGCCGGGACCGACGTAGGCGTCGATCATGGCCGCCCCCACTTGTGCCTCGAACGCCGGCATCATCGCCGTGTCGGTCGGACCGGGATTCGAACAATTGAGCCGGATCCCGTTCTGCCGCAACAGTGACGCAGCCCGCCAGGCGACCCAGGCGTTGAGCGCCTTCTTCGAGAACATGTACGGCACCTGGAGCCGCTCCGGATGGGCCTCGCACCACGCCCGCCCCGACTCGAACCCGTCGGTCTGCACGAACGGCAGGAGGTCATAGATCTCCTGCTGCCATCCCATCCCCGCCGTAGAGCCCACGCAGACGACGGCGCCGCTGTCGGGCATCTGCGGCACCAGCGCCTCGACGAGATGGCGGGCGCCGACGAAGTTCACCAGCACGGTGTCGAGGTCGGAGAACGGCGCGCCGGGGAGCCCGGCAACGCTGAAGACCGCCTGCACCGGGCCGTCGATCGCCTTCACCACCCGGTCGATCGACGCCGGGTCGCGCAGGTCGACCTGCAGTTTCGTCTCGGCCGGACCGTCGATGGCCTTGACGTCGAGAGCCACCACTGTGGCGCCGAGTCCGGCGAGGATTGCGGCGGTTGCTGCCCCCATGCCAGATGCGGCGCCCGTCACGACCACCTGCCGGCCGGTGTAGCCAAGCGGATCGTCGATCACAGCAGCGCTCCCGTCTCCTTGAGGGCCAGGATGTGGTCCCAGTCGAGGCCCAGCTCCAGGAGGATCTCATCGGTGTGCTGGCCGTGCCCGGGCGCGGGCGTGAGCTCCGGCGGCGTCTCGTCGAACTGCACCGGGTTGGCCACGAGCCGGAACGGCGTCCCGTCGTCCAGCTTCAGCTCCGGGAGGTAGCCGTTGGCCAGGACCTGGGGGTCGTCGTGGACCTCGAGGGCGGTCTGCACCGGACCCCACACACCTTGGACGCGAGAGAGGCGAACCTGCCATTCGGCCAGGGTCCGGGTGGCAAAGATCTCGTCGAGGAGGGCGATGCACTCCTTGCGGTTGGCGAAGCGCCCCCGGGCGTCGGCGAAGCGGTCGTCGGTGAGGAGATCGGGCCGCTCCATCGCCTCGCACAGTTCCGGCCAGTGCCGGTCGGCCTGCAGGAAGACGAGAAACACGAACCGCCCGTCCGCCGTCCGGTAGGTGTTGGTGAGCGGGTTGGGCATGTCGGTGCGATCGAAGCCGGGAATCGGCGCACCGAGGATGCCGGCGGCGACGATGTCGGGGGAGAGGTTCCACAGGCCGAGCCCGAGCAGTGATACGTCGACGACCGACGGTTCCCCGGTCCGTTCCCGGCGGAACAGCGCGCCGGCGATCCCGCCGGCGATGGTCTGGCCACCCATGATGTCGCCGAAGGCCGCCCGCTGGAGCGGGGGATAGCCGCCCTCGGAGGTGTAGGCGGCGGCGATCCCCGCCTGGGCCCAGTAGGCGGCGGCGTCGTATCCGCCCCGCTCCGCGCCCTCGCCCCGCACGCCGTACCCGTGGCCCCGGGCGTAGATCACCTTTGGATTGCGGGCCCGGACGCTGGCGACGTCGATGCCAAGGCGGGCGCACGAGTGGGGCAGGAGATTCGTGAGAAAGACGTCGGCGGTCTCGAGCAGCCGGTACAGCACGTCGAGGCCGTCGGGGTGGGCGATGTCGAGGCCGAGGCTGCGCTTGCCTCGGTTCGGCTGCTCCACGAGGTAGTTCACCCCGCCGGCGGTCGGCACGATCCCCGAAGAGATCAGCCCCCGTTGCGGGTCGCCCGTCTCCGGGTGCTCGATCTTGATGACCTGGGCCCCCCAGTCGGCCAGGACCGCCCCGGCGGCCGGCACGAATGTCCACGTCGCCACCTCGATGACCCGCACTCCGGCGAGAATGCCGCTCATACCCGTCCTCGTCCCTGGGATTCGTTCCGTGCGCATGGCAAGTCGAAAGACTTACCGTACTATGCTCGATATGTCGTCGGGAAGGGGGAGCGAGCCATGAGGAGCCTGATCGAGGTCCGCCGCCTGCTCCACGCCAACTACAACTGCACCGACGTGGCCGTCCTCGAGCGCTGGTACACCGAGCTCTTCGGGCTGCAGCCGGTCATGCGGACGGACTCGGCCGACACACCCGGCGTCGCCTTCGGGCTGCGGATGGACACCGCCCATCGCACGGCGTTCCTCTACGACCATCGGGGCGCCCGGCGGACGACCGCTCTGGAGCTCGTGCAGTGGGTGACGCCGCCGACCATCGGCGAGGCCTACGAGGACCCGTGGGATCGCGGCATCCAGGCGCTGGCCTTCGCCGCTCCCGATCTCGACGGCATCGCTGCCCAGGTCGCCACGGCCGGCGGAACGGTCGTCCGTCGGGGCCGGGACTGGCTCCTGGCCAAGGACCCCGAATGCGTCAACGTCGAGGTTTACCGCGCCGACGCACCACCGGAGCAGGTGCACGTGCGGCTCACGGTCGACGACCTGGGCCGGACCACCGACTGGTGGTCGGCCCTCGGCTTCGAGCCGGCGGCCGCCGCCATCCGCGTGCCGGCGGCCGACATCTGGCCCGGCAACCGCGAGCGTGCGGTGACGGACGAGATCGCCGTGGTGGCCACCGACGACCCGACCTTCGCCCTCAACTTCACGACCTGGTCGGGCCCGCCGCCGGTGGGCCCGAGCTACGGAGCGCCGTTCCATCGCGGGCTCTACCGCCTGGCCATGGCCGTCGACGACGTCCACGGCGCCTGGGAGAAGCTGCGGGCCGACGGTCTCGCCACCCAGCCGCCGTACACCTTCCAGCTGCCGGGCACCAGGATCACCGAGGGGCTCACGATCCTGTTCCTGCGCGATCCCGACGGGATCCTCGTCGAGCTGGTCGAGCGGCCCCGCAGCTTTTTCCAGTAGCAGTCAGAGACGGGTCGGCCGCCGGCCGAGGGCCGCCAGGAACGGCTGGCTGTACACCACATTTCCCGTCATCTGTTTCGGTGGTGACGAGCACATCACGAGCGCGGCCTCGGCCATCCAGTCCACCGGCTCGAGCGGAAATCCCTCGACGAGGTCGTGGTGGCTCGCGCCCGGTGTGGCGACGTTGTCCCACGGCGCCAGCGAGTTGACCGCGATGCCGTCGTCGTACAGCTCGGCGGCCATGGAGTTGGACAGGCGGTCGAGCCCCGCCTTCACCGCGCCGTAGATCGTGACGCCCCGCGTCTGCGCCTCGTCGAACGGCGGTCCGAGGGCGAGGTTGGCGACGCGGCTCGAGATGTTGAGGATCCAGCCTTCGCCTTTGGTCCTCATCCCCGGCACCACCAGCCGGGCCAGCTCGTACGGCGCCCAGAGCTGCACCTCGACCATGAGATCGAAGCGCTTGCGAGGGAAGTCTTCCATCGGCCGCAGGTAGGTGACGGCGGCGTTGTTGACCAGGATGTCGACCGGGCCGAGCCGGCGCTCCGCTTCGGCCACGAGGCGGGCTCGGTCCTCGGCCTTCGAGACGTCGCACCGAACGGTGATGGCCTCGCCGCCGGCGGCCCGGATGGCAGCGGCGGTCTCCACCAGCGAACCCCGGTATTTCGGGTCGGGGTCGAGGGTGCGGGCCGACAGCACAACCCGGGCGCCCTCCTCGGCCAACCGCCGGGCGATCGCCTCGCCGATGCCCCGGCTCGACCCGGTAACGACGGCGACCTTCCCGGCACAGGCGCCGGTCGTCATCGCGGCCACACCAGCGGCATCTCGTCGAAGTAGCGCAGCTGCTTCGGCCAGCCGATCCGGGGATCGGCGCCCGGGGCGAGCGTGTACTCGGGGATGCGGCGGTGCCATTCTTCAAGTACCAGCCGCAGCTCGAGCCGGGCGAGGTGCGAACCGAGACAGCGGTGGATCCCCCCGCCGAAGGTGTAGTGGCGGATCATCGTCCGGTCGAAGTCGATGTCATCGGGCCGGTCGTAGACAGCCGGATCCCGGTTAGCGGCGCCGAGGTTGAGCCGGACGTCGGTGCCCTTGGGAATCGGGCAGCCGCCGAGCTCGGTGTCGGCCGATACCACCCGCGGCAGCTCCCAGACCGGCACCTCCACCCGCAGCAGCTCTTCCACCGCCGCCGGGATCACGGCCGGGTCTTCAACGAGCCGGCGACGGAGGTCGGGCCGGCGAGCGAGGTGGTTGTAGAACAGGCCCAGCGCCGACGTCACGGTCTCGAGCCCGGCCAGGACGAACAGGAAGGCCATGCTCAGGATCTCGATGTCGTCCATCGGCCGTTCGTCGTCGTCCACTGCCAGCAGCTGGCTGAGGAGGTCGTCGCCGCCCGTCTGGCGGCGCTCGCTCACGTAGCTGGCGAGATATCCGAACAACTCGCCGGCCGCCGCCATCTCCTCCGGCGTCGTCTCCCGGTCGGGGTCGGCGGCCGAGAGCACGCCGTCCTTCCAGGTCACGAACCGATCGCGGTCGTTGAGCGGCAGTCCGAACACCGTGAGGAACACCTGGGCCGGGAAGGGCACCGCCAGGGCCGGGACAAGGTCGCAGGCGCCGTCGTCGATGAACTGGTCGATGAGGACGTTGACCTGGGTCCGCAACTCCTCGCCCAGTCGGGCCACCCGCTTGGGCCCGAAGAATGGGTCGAGGATCCGCCGGTAGCGGGCATGGTCGGGCGGGTCGATGGCGATCGGTACCAGCGGGATCGGCGCGCCGAGGCGGTCGAACGCCAGCTTCGAAGAGAAGACGACCGGGTCGTGCAGCGCGGCGTCGACGAAGGCCTGGCGGGCCACCATCCAGTAGTCGTCGATCGGGAAGGCGGGCGGGGCTTCCCGGAACTGCCGGTAGGCCTCGGCCGGGTCGTCCGCCATCGGAACGTCGCCCAGGTGGACCGGGCAGCCGCTCAACTCCACCGAACCCCCTTCCCGAGCTATTCTCGCATGACCTACCGAAAGTAATTCGATATACCCGGAGGATCAAGGCTGAGCGCTCTCCAGCACCCGGACGAGTTCCGTTCCGCCTTCGTCGGGTGGCTGACGGCCAACGAGGACCGCCTCGCGCCGTTCCGAGCCCGACATCCCGGTTCGATCGAGGAGTCCTGCGTCCACGACAACGGTCTCCATCGCATGCTGGGGGAGGCCGGCTGGACACTGTACGGCTGGCCCGAGGAGGTTGGGGGCCGGGGTGGCACGGCGATACTGCGGGCGATCCTGTACGACGAGCTGGTCGGCGGCGGCTACGTCGTTCCCGAGGCACTCAACGTGGTCGAGACGATCGGGCCGATGCTGTGCACCTATGCCCCGCAACTCGCCGAGGTCGAGCTACCGGCGTTCGCCGCCGGGGAGCGAATGTGGTCGCAGGGCTTCTCCGAACCCGACGCCGGCAGCGACATGGCCTCCATCCGCACCCGGGCCACGCTCGACGGTGACGCCTTCCGCCTCAACGGTCAGAAGACCTGGGTCAGCTACGGGCACCTGGCCGACGCCTGTGGTGTCCTCGTCCGCACCGGCGACGCCGAAAGCCGTCACCGGGGACTCTCCATCTTGTGGGTCGACATGACGCTGCCCGGCGTGACCGCCCGGCCGATCGCCGCCGCCTCGGGCCGCAACGAGTTCGCCGAGCTGTTCTTCGATGACGTCGTCGTGCCCCGGTCCTGCCTCGTCGGGGAGCTCAACGGTGGGTGGGCCGTCGCCCTGCATCTGCTGCAGTTCGAGCGGGGGATGTACGGCTGGATCCGCCAGGCCTGGCTCCACCGCCGGCTTGGGGACGTCCTGCGGGCGGCCTCCGGTGCAGCCGTGGCCGGCGCAGCCATTGTCCCGGGTGCCGCCGAGCTGGCCGGCGACGCTTTGCTGGCCGTCCTCAGCCTCCGGTTGCGGTGCCGGGCCACGGTCGAGCGTCTGGCCGCCGGTGCCTTCCTCGGTGCCGAGATCTCCGTCGACAAACTGCTGCTGAGTGAGGCGGAACAGCGGGTCGCCGACACCGCCCGACTCGTGGTGGGGCCCGGTTTCCTCGTTGACGACAGTCTGCCGGCCGCCGAGTGGCGCTCCGAGTGGTTCTTCTCCCGGGCCACCTCGATCTACGGCGGCGCCGCGGA
This sequence comes from Actinomycetota bacterium, assembly GCA_040756995.1. Taxonomy (GTDB): domain Bacteria; phylum Actinomycetota; class Acidimicrobiia; order IMCC26256; family BP-133; genus BP-133. The sequence continues at coordinate 353,415 of JBFLYK010000002.1, forward strand.
GGTGCAGCGGGACATCGTGGCCGAACACCTTCTCGGCCTGCCGAAAGGGCGGTGACGGTGGACGCCGCCGAGCTCGCCCTTGTCCGCAAGACCTTCGAGAACGCCTTGGCGAACCGCCGCGGCGCCATCGGGGGGCTGCTCGACGAACTCGGCTGGAAGGAGCTCCAGGCCGCCGAGCCGGCCGTGGCCGTCGGTGAGCTCTTCGAAGCCCAGGGTCGCCTCGGCGTCAGCACCGATGCGCTCGACCACGTCGTCGCCTTGGCCCTCTCCGCCCCGATGCCGGAGGGCACCGCCGTGGTCCACCCCGAGCTCGCCGGGTGGGACCGGCCGCCCGCCCAGCCCGCCGCCGGCTCCACCGTGCGCTTCGAGGGATACGTCCTGGCCGGACCTGAGCGGGCGACGCAGCTTCTGATTCCGGCGCCACGACCGGACGGCGACGTCGAAGCGATTCCGGCCGACCTGGCCGGCACCGAGGTACGGCCGATCGCCGGAATCGACCCCGAGCTCCGGCTCGTCGCCGTGCGCGGCGAAGCCCGCCGCCCCGGCGCAGCGGCGAACGGGCCGGGTGTGGGGTGGAACCATGTGGCGTCGGCCGCCCGGCGGGCTCTGGCCCACGAGCTGTGCGCCCTCGGTCAGGCCATGGTCGACACCGCCGCCGCCCATGTGAGGGACCGCCACCAGTTCGGCCGCCCGATCGCCGCCTTCCAGACCGTGCGCCACCGCCTGACCGAGGTGTCCGTGGCCCTGGCCTCGGCCCGCGGTGCCCTGGACGCCGCCTGGGCGACCGGCGACCCGACCATCGCCGACGCGGCCAAGGCCCTGGCCGGCCGCGCCGCACAGCTCGCCGCCCTCCACTGCCTCCAGGTCACGGGGGCGATCGGGTTCACCGAGGAGTACGGCCTGGCGGCCCGCATCCGAAGAGTCATGGCCGTCGACGGGCTCTACGGATCAGCCGACCACCTGCGGTCCCGGCTCGGCGCCCAACTGCTCGAGGCCGGCGCCGTCCCCCGTGTCTATTCCCTTCCCTAGAGGAGCCAGCGTGGAGAACCCATTCAGTCCGATCGTTCTGCTCGAGGAACAGGGACCGGTATGCCTCGTCACCCTCAACCGCCCCGAGGCGCTCAACGCCTCGAACCCCGCGCTGCACCGGGCCATGGCTCGGCTCTGGCGTCACCTGGCCGAACAGCCCGACCTCCGCGCTGTCGTCATCACCGGGGCCGGCCGTGCGTTCTGCGCCGGTGGTGACATGGACCTCTTCAAAGCGCTGCAAAGCGACTCTGCCACCCGGCAGCTTCTTCTTGACGAGGCGGCGCAGGTCATCTCTGAAATGGCGCATTTTCCGCTGCCCGTCGTGGCGGCCGTCAACGGCGCCGCTGTCGGCCTGGGGGCCAACGTCGCGCTGCTGTCCGACATCGTCTTCATGGCGCGGTCGGCCTACCTGTGCGACCCTCACGTGCCGGTCGGTCTCACCGCCGCCGACGGCGGCGCACCACTGTGGCCCTTGTTCACCAGCCCCCTCAAGGTGAAGGAATACCTCTTCACGGGCGCCCGCATTGCCGCTGAGGAAGCCGTCACGATCGGGTTCGCCAACCGCGTCGTGGCCGACGACGAACTTCTTGGCGCCGCTCTCGACTTCGCCGCTCGGCTCGCCGAGCAACCGCCTCACGCCCTCCGCACCACGAAACGGGCCGTCAACATCCACCTCACCCGGGCCATCGCCGGCGTCCTCGAATACGCCCTCTCGGCGGAATACCAGTCCTTCGACACCCCGGAGCACCACGCCGCTGTGGCCAAGTTCCTTCAGAGCTAGTTGGAGAACGAGCTGCCGTCGCCAGACGCACAAAGCGATGTTGGTCATGTGCATCATGCCGCTGAGCCAGGCGAATGCCGATCGCCAGCCATCCGCGACGCGGCCGGCTTCCCGCCCGGCGTCATGAAGGTCCTGCTGGGTGAAGCGGAAACCGGCCATGTGCTGGTGTCCAACCCAGGCGTCGCCCGGGTCAGCTTGACCGGCAGCCCGCAGAGTTCGCGACAGGGCCGACATGCCGGTCGACGTCGGCGAGTGCGGCACTCGTCGAGTCGGGATCGTCCCGAAAAGGTTGAGCGATCAGAGCAATGTCAGCGAGAGATCGCGGAACTGTTTGAAGGCGCGGTCGGTGGTGACCACGGTCAATTGGCCAGCCAGGGCGAAGGCGGCGAGGTAGGCGTCCATCCACAGCTTCGGCGATGCCGTCCGTTTGGCAGCGAGTTGCTTCCAGCGGTCTTCGATGCCGGGTGGTTCTCCGGGGCGAAATTCGATGCGATCGTCGGCCAGCAATGATTCGTACGCCGACCAGGCCGCGGCGTTGGTGAGCGGCTTGTTGCCGTAGGGGGCGAGGACCGCGGCGTTGGTGAGCAGGCGAAGGAACGACTGCTGGGTGGACCGGCAGAACAGCACCTGACCCGAGTCCTCGACCGAGTCGAACCATTGCCGGGCGACGGAGTGCCGGGCATGACCCGACAGCGCCAGGGCCAACCAGACATTGACGTCGCAGAGCTGTGCGGTCACCGCTCAGGCGACGTTCTTCGAGTCCTCGACCGAGTCGAACCATTGCCGGGCGACGGAGTGCCGGGCATGACCCGACAGCGCCAGGGCCAACCAGACATTGACGTCGCAGAGCTGTGCGGTCACCGCTCAGGCGACGTTCTTCGAGTCCTCGTCGAGCAGGATGGCCGCGACCCGTTCCGGCGTCATCTCGTCGTCGGGCTTGGCCTGGTGCGCGGTCTGCACAAGGGGAAGCCTGACCCGTTGAGGAACAGCCCCCTGTTCGACCGAAGACTCTTCGCCAAGGCCTCGCCGAAGGAGTTCGGCGATCATCTCCTTGAGCTTCCGGTTCTCCTCGATCGCCCGGATCTTGATGGCGCGAACAAGCTCCGCCGGTAGATCGACCGTCGTTTTCATAAAAGCCATTTTACCAGCTAGCTGGAAAAGCGGGACTATCGATTCCCGGCTGCCGCCGAGCGACGAGGGGGGAAAGGATCCGGTACCCGTCCCAGTCCCCTCACCTCACCCGCCCCCGCCCAAAAGGGCCAAACAACGCGGAGTGACACAACTGTTTCGAGGCGTCGCAGGGACGCCGGAGTCGAGAGCGGAAGTCTTCTGGCCGTTGCCTTCTTCGGGCCGCCTAACTCGATAAATCAGGCAGTCCTAAAACAACGTTAAGGAGGATCGGCCGATGTTCCGTTCCCGCTTTCGCAGACTCGCGGTCTCCTTGCTGGCCCTGATCTTTACGGTCCCCGGGACCTGGGTCGTCGCCCACGAGATCCCACCCAGCGGGGGCCCCGTCGGGGTACTCATCGCTGACCATGGCGAGCCGCCGGAATACAACGAATGGACGTACTACAGCTTCCGGAAATTCTTCCAGCACCTCATCGAAATGGGGCTCATCCCATCGTTCGTCACCGCCATCGACGGCGGAACGATCCTGCAGGACCGTCGCTGCCCCATGTGCTCCGAGGACCGCAGGCTCGAAGACCCGACCTACGTCCCCGACTTCGTCGACGCCTGGCTGAGGCCCCAACCCGGCCCGGCGGTGTTCGTGCCCGCCAGCGACTCGCTGCCCGCCCACTACGTCATGCCCGGCGGGCCCGGGCTGCGGGAGCCGGACATCTTCGAGCACGTCGGCCTCTCCGTCTGGGACGAGTGGCGCCGCATGGGCGGCCGCTCACCGAACTACGACGAGAAACTGCCTCGCAAGGAAGCGGTCATCGCCGCCTTCAAGGAGCAGTACGGCGACCGGGTCGCCATCCGGGTCGGCTACGGCATCGACCCCCGCATCAACGGCTCCGACCAGAGCATCCGCCGGGCGGTGGAAGGGCTGGTGAACCGGGACCGGGTCGAGGCGCTGGTCGTCGCCTACCACGGAGCCGGCTTCTCCGACATCATGCAGACCCACATGATCAACCACGAGATCCACGAGGTCCTCGACCAACTCGGCGCCCACCATCTTCCCGTGCGGTTCACCGGCTCGCCCGAGACCGGCCAGATGGCCGGCACCCCCCAGTACGTTCAGGCCGTAATGGAGAAGGTCAAAGCCGAACTGGCGATGGTGCCCCAGGGCACCGACGTGGCCCTGCACCTCTCCGGCCACGGCCTGCCCTTCACCGATTGCGCCCCAGAGAACGACGACTACTCCTGCGCCGAAGACGGCTACCACACCTATTCCCGCAACCTCTTCCTGCGGGTCCGCGACGCCATCCAGCGCGACATCAGCTGGTCCGGCCGCCTCGGCATCTTCCACGTCTACGGCGACAGCGCCGACGACGAGCACGACCCCGAAGACCTGGTCGACAGCCCCATGGAAGCCCTCGAACACCACAAGGCCGCCGGCTATCAGCAGGTGATCGACATCCCCTACGAGTTCGACGCCAACTCGCGGGACACCCTCATCGTACTGCGCCAGGGCTACGGTCTCGAACCCCCGAACTGGAACAGCCGCCTGGAGAGCTTCTTCACCTACAAAGGCACCCTCCCGGTCAAGATCGCCAACTCCTTCGGAAACGAAACTCTCAAGACCGCTGCTCTCCAGCAACTGATCACCGACGCCCTGGACGAGTTCCTGCCCGCCGAGCCGACCAAGCCGGGCAAGACCAAGGGCGAAGGCAAGGGCAAGCCCACTACGACCACCACGGCGCCGGCGCCACCGCATGCCCACCAGGAAGACGACGGCGTCTTCCGTGGCGTGCTCGCTGGACGCTTCTGAGCCACACCGAGTTCGACCTCAGCGCAGCGGATGGTGGCAGTGGCGCCGGCAGGCCCTGCTGCCACCATCCTCGCGCTAGTCGGGGCCGGCTCAACACCTGGCCTAACGGAGATGTTGATGGCACCGTCACGGTGCTGGATCTGCTGGGGGGTCGCTCGTCGGCAGAGTCCGTGCACGGCCACGAGGTGACCGTTGGCAGCGAGCTCGATCCGGCCGCCCCGACGGCGGCGGAGATATTCCGTCGCCTCAGCGCATCGCCGTGTGCTCCTTTGCGACGTGAACGACGCCGAGCAGTTCGCCTTCGGGCGTGGTCACGATCACCTCCTCGACCCGCCGGTGTGCCATGCGTTCGAGGAGCGGAACCAGCGGCTCATGGGCCCGGACGGTCGTCGGCCCGGCCTCCATGATGTCTTCGACCCGCGTCTGCCCGCTCGTGCCCGCCGTATTGGCCCGGAGACGTCCCAGGACGATCCGGTGTTGGTTCACGACGACGAATGTCGCGCCGGGGTTCGTGGTCACGGCGTGATCGACGAGATCCTCCGGGGAACAGGTCGGCGGGTCTCGGTCGGCGCCGTCGAGAGCCGTCCGCTGGGACGGATCAGCGCGTACCGTCACCAGGCCGGCAGCCATCCAGTCGACCTTCCCGGCGGCATAGTCGTACACCGGGTTGTAGCCAAGTCGTTCGAGCCGCCACGCGGCTCGGGGGCTCATGTCTCAAAGACCGTCCCAGCAGTAGACGACCACGGGTCTCGAAGCGTCGAGGATTCGGGTAGCGGTCTCGGCATCGAGCTGTTTGAGGGGCAGGTTGACCGCTCCGGGAAGGTGCTCCTGGTCGTATTCCGCTCGGGGCAGGACCTCGATCAACTGTGCGTCCGCCTCCTCGAGCAGCCGGAGCAGCTCCCGGCGGTTAACGACGGCCGGCATGGTCGACCGCGGCGCGTGCCACGTTGAGGTCTGGCACCGGGGCAGGTCTTGTCATCCGGCGGTTGGGGCACCCCGGGACGTAGAGCACATCGATCTCCATGACCGGTACGGTAAGGGTTCCAGTGCACTGGAAGGTCAAGAGAGGACATGCGAATCGGTGAGCTCGGGCAACGGTCAGGGGGTATCGACCAAGACCATCCGCTACTACGAAGACATCGGGCTCGTCCCGCCGGCCCCACGGTTGGCGTCGGGATACCGCGACTACGAGCCGTCGATGCTCGATCGTCTCGCCTTGATCATGATCCCGGGCGGATCTGCCATGGTCGGACCGACGTGAGCAGCGAGCCGGCACGCGATGTCAGTGTAGGTTGACAGCAGCGCAGCTGTCAGCTTAAGCTGACAGCTGTGGACGAGATGACGCAACTGGCTGAAGCGGTCGACAGCCGTGATCCCGCCGTCGGACTGGCGGCCGTGGCCGCCCTCCGGACGCTGGTCGACGAGCTCGAGACCCTGCACGTGGAAAACGCCCGGGCCTGCGGCTGGTCATGGCAGGCCATCGCTGACGTCCTCGGCGTCAGCCGCCAGTCAGCCCACAAGAAGCATCATGCCAAGACGCTTCGGCCCCGTCGGCGGCGGCGCAGAGGGTGAAGCCGCCCATGCTCGAACGGTTCGATCAGCCGGCCACCAAGGTCATCAAGGCCGCCTTCGCCGAGGCGACCAACCTGGGCGACGAGGCGGTCGGCACCGAGCACCTCCTGCTTGCGCTGGCCTCGGCCACGACCGTCACCGCGAGGCTGCTCGAGGAAGCCGGCGCCGGGGCGGCGGATATCCGCCGCGTCCTCGCCACCACCCGCCAGCGGCCCAACCTGCGGCGTGACCAGGAGACGCTCCTCGCCACGCTCGGCGTCGACCTCGCCGAGATTCGCCGCCGGGCCGAGGAGACCTTCGGCGCCGAGGCCGTCGCTCGAGCCGCGTGGCGCGTCCGGCGGCCACGCCGTCGCCGGCCGCTTTGGAGCTGGATCTCCTGCAGCAAGCCGCTCCCCAGGCGAAGGTGTGACAGTGACAGCCCCTTGGCCGGCCAGCCTCTCGCCCTGATCCCCCGGGTCAAACGACTCCTCGAGCGAGGCAGCCGAGAGGCTCGCCCCCAGCTCGCCTCGCCCAGTCATCTGCTCCTGGTGCTCATCACCGGGAACGAACCGGCCTGCGAGATCCTCACCAACCTTGGTGTCGACCTCACCGCCCTGGTGACTGCGACCCGCCGGGAGATTGATGAGCGGGGAGCCGCCGGCGAGCGCGCCAGCTAACGAACCGAGCCCGAAGATCCCTCTAGATCGCCACTGCCTGCCGGCGGAAAGCTTCTGCTTGGAACTGAGCGGCGGCGGCTCGATGAATACGGGTGCGCTTTTCGGCAGCCGCCTTGTGCTCCTCCATGGTGTCGGGCGGGCCTCGGGCCCCATGCAACCCTTTGTATCAACCGGCGGCGTCACCAGCGACTGGCCGTCAATTCTCCAGGAGCGGCCTGTCGGAATCCGGCAGCCAGGGATCGGTCCGGACGATGCCAACAGTCCCGCTAGAGGGGTTGCCCGATTCCGGCCGCCCGAAGCTGCTCGGGGGTGACTTCACCGCTCTGGCAGCAGGCGGCGACGGTGCCCTCGACCACCACGGTGGGGACCCTGCCGATGCCGTACTGCCGGGCCCTCTCCAGCCCGGATTCCCGCAGGTCGTATACCGTGACGTCACAGTCGGGGCACGCCAGCTCCTGGACCAGCCGGACCGCCGGGTCGCAGACGGGACAGCCGGCGGTGAAGACCTCGACCTGTCGCTTCGCCATCATGTTCATCTCCTTGTGTGGGTACATTGCGACGGTAAAGGGTTGCCCCTGGGGCAAGGTCAAGCGTGCGAGAGAGGTTTTATGGCCAGCGCCAGCATCACGGTGGGAGAGGCGGCGCGACGGGCCGGCGTGAGCCCCAAGGCGGTGCGTCTCTACGAGGCGAAAGGGATCCTCCCGCCGGCCGAGCGCACCCAGTCGGGCTACCGGACATACAGCGAACAGGACGTCGAGGTGCTCCGGTTTGTCCGCCGAGCCCGGGCGCTCGGCCTGCGCCTGGAGGAGATCGGCCGGATTCTTGACCTCCAGCGGGAAGGCGCCCAGCCCTGTGGCACCGTGGTCGAACTGCTCGAAGGCCATCTCCGGGAGATCGACCGGACCATGAGGGAGTTACGAGCCCTGCGGAGAGATCTGGCCAGCGCGCTCGACGTAGCGAAGTCAAGCGCTGAACGGGGCGACGAGGTTGTCGTGTGCCCCATCATTGAGTCGCCGGCGTCGTCGCGCTTACGTTCATGATGACGAGCCGACGGAGACCGCCGCTCAGCATGGCGGCCGCACCGGGTCACGCCTGCTCGCCGACCGCAACGCCCCGTACGTGGGAAAGGTGTCCTCCCAAGTAGCCGTCGATGAGCGCCGTGACGCCTGCCGCGACGGCCAGCGTCTTGGCCCTCGCCTCGTGTTCGCGCCGGCGAGCCACGTACGAACCGGTGTAGAGAGCCGTCGCCGCCGAGACGGTGAGCGCATGGACCACCCCGACGCGGCGACCGCCATCGTCTTCCGCCCGCTGCCAGTCAGCCAACCCTGACAGGTGCGCCAGCGGCACAACGGCGAGACCGAGGCCGAGCAGGCGGCGGGCCGCAGCGCTCGACCCGGGCGGCCCGAAGAGGTCCAGAAAGGTGGCTGCCATCCACGGGCCTTCGACGAAGTCGGTGAGAAGGGCGTGGAATGTGTGTCCCAGCCAGCGACCCTCGAAGAGGCGTCTCCTGCGACCCGACCCGAGGGCGGCGGTAGCCACCCGGTCGAATGCTCGGACAGCCGGTGTAAGCGAGCCCTCGCCTTCCAGGCGCTCCATCGCTTCGAGACCCGCGTGTCCCATGTTCCTCGTTCGCGAAGTTCATCCCCCCGGGAATGCGCCGCGCATGCGGCGCTGGCAGACGACAGGGAAGCTGACCCGCTCCTCCGGCAAGGAAGCGGCCATGATCACTCCATCTTCACGACCGCAGCGCCAGACAGCCCCAACGCCTCACCCGTCCGCCGTCACCCCGCCTGATTCTGAGTGACGTTCGTTCGGCGTCACAGCGGAGTGCGGCGTAGGCCCGGGTGGCCGCCAGCCCGTAGGCCAGGTGAGGCACGAGGTCTTCGAGCCAGCCCCGCCAGCCCCAGCGGCGGGGATCGGTGAGACTGGAGACAGCGGCCGGGCCAGCGCTGGCGGCCATGGCAGCCAGGCCGAGGCCCAGTCCCCGGCGGAAACTGGGCTGGCCCCCATCCGGTCCGGCGACGAAGGCGTAGCCGACGCCCACCGCTACGCCGTTCGCGAAGCCGAGGAGGGCCCCCAGGGCCCGCCGGCGATTGGCCGCCGATTCGCCCAGGTCGACTCCGAATGATCCGGCCAGCCGTCCGGCGGCCTCGGCCGGGAGCTCACTCTCCGGCCGGCCGGTGAGAACCATGTCGACGTAGGTCACGGATTCCAGCGCGAGCGTCCCTACCGCTCCGGCAGTCACGCCCCTGGTACGGACGAGCAGGTCGAGTACTGGGTTCGAGAACTGGGCGGCCGGCCCCCTGATCGGCCGCTCGGTGATTGTCACCCGTGTCCCGGGCCAGGCGGGCTCGAAGCGCCGCCGCTTGTTGCCCACCACCCAGTGCTCAGAGGAGCGGGGATCGCGGAGCAGCGAGAAGACGACGTCGGCTGGCGCCGTCGACCATCACGTCGTTGTGAGCCACTGGAGCCTCCGGTGTCCCGAGCTATCAGTTGCTTCTCTCCTGCCCGTCTCATCCGAACGCTATGCACCCTGCCCGTTGCCGGCGCTGCGGGCCGGGGTAGGAGATGACGCATGGCTCGCGCCGCGGACGTCGTTGTGGTAGGGGCGGGCTTGTCCGGCCTCGCCGGTGGACTGGATCTGGCCGAGGCTGGCCGGGACGTGCTCGTGCTCGAGCGCCGCCCGGTGGTCGGCGGGCGGACAGCCTCTTGGAATGACGACGGGATGGCCGTGGAATCGGGACTGCACCGCTATCTCGGCTTCTTTTCTGCGCTGACCCGCCTACTGGAGCGGGCTGGGGTGGACGTCAACGACATGGTGTGCTGGGAGGACGAGTTCGAGGTGCGCCTCCCCGACGGCGGAGCGAGAGGGATCCTCGGAATCGCCCCCGTCTATCGGCCGCTGCGAGTCCTGAGCGGCTTCCTGGCCAGCCCGCAACTGCTGTCGTTCCGTGACGAGGCGTCATTGGTGCCCTTTGCCCTGGCCGGCGTGCGGGACTTCCTCCGCCGTCCCTTCGAACTCGATCGCTGGAGCGGCGAACATCTGGAACAAGGCGGAGCGGGAGCTCGAGCGGCGCCGCCCCGGTTCTACCTACGAGGTGGCCTACGACCGGGCCCTTCGGATCCTGCGCACCCTCCGGGGCCGCATGACCGACCCGGCGAAGGTGGCCGAAGTCATCGGCGACGCCCTGACCGCCGGCCACCCCAAGAATCACTACCGGGTGGGGCTCGACGCCGGTCCCGTCGCTTTGGCCAACCAGCTGTTACCGGCGTCGGTCAAAGACGTCCTCGGCCGAACCGTCCTGGGGCTGGGCCGGCGAACCGGGCCGCCGCCAACCGCCCCGTCCTCAACGGGATAGGAGCGGCCATGGAGCTGCCGACCACTCACGCCAAACAGCGGGAACCCGCTCAGCCGCGGCCGCAGAAAGACGAGACGATGCGAGCCCTCGTCTGGAAGGGAGTCGGCAAAGTCGCCGTCGAGGACGAGGCTCGACCGGCCATCGGGGCCCCACATGAGGCGATCGTCAAGATCACGAGCACGACGATCTGCGGCTCGGACCTGCATCTGTACCACGCCTCCATCCCGGCGACTTCGGGAATCACCTCGGCCGCCTTGGCCAGTAGGACGGACTGCTCCTCGACCTCGGGCGGCGTGTGCTGACGAGAGCCGTACGTGCTCGTCGGGAGCTCGAAGTTCGCTATCGGGTTCGGGCTGATGATGCGCCGGTGCAGTGCCCAGCGGAAGAAGGGCGCGTACAGACTCTTCGCATGGTTCAGATGTGAACGGCTGAGCCGGCACGCCGCATCCGGCCGAAGAGTTTTGTCCATCATGGCTCCGTTGATCTCCCGGACCGGTCGCGGCCCGGGCGGTGGATCGCGACTACGGTCGCGTATCCGGGGTTGCGATCCACCAGCTCGGAGCACGCCAGGCAAAAAAAAGCCCCGGCCGAGTAGCGCTTTTTCTGTGGTACGCCCCCAGGGGCTCGAACCCTGAACCCGCGGATTAAATCCTTGGCGGCCGGATCTGGGAATGCCACACGATCCAGATCGATCCTGTGACCGGCAACTCTGGTTCCAGTCCGGGCGGTCCAGCCGTTTCGTTCCTGATGGTCGTCAGAGTGGTTGTCAATCCAGACAATCCTGGTGCGGTAGTGAGTCACTTGGTAAAATCTGAATCTACCAAGTGAGGTGATCATGGCGACGCCGCTGGAGTTCCTTGTTTCGGCGAGTGGGCAGATGTCGGTCCCGGCCGCGGTTCGGCATCGGTGGGGCCTCGATGAGGGTGGGCGGGTGACCGTGATCGATCTCGGGGAGGCGGTGGTCCTTCTACCGGCGGGGGCCCGCCAGCAACTCCTGGCGGCTGCCCTCTCCGGGGAGGAACATCGTCGCTTCGTGGCTGGCATCGGGGATCCTGATTTGGCGACGACGTAGGTGGCTGGGATCGTCATTGACGATCATCTGCTGCGCGATGTCCTAGTGGGGGATCGGGAGCCTGACCTGGACGGTCTCGGTAGTGGCGGGATCGCCACTACCGGTCTGTGGCTGTTCCGATTGTGCTCGTCCTTGGCGGCGCCGGAAGTGGTCGGGAAGCTCTCGGCCCCGATCGCCGCTCTCCCCGAGGAACTCCAGGCCGCTTTTCGAGCGCAGCTGACCGCGCTCCCCGCTGACATCGAGGTCCTCTCCCTGCGGACACTGGCCTGGTCGATGGCCGAGCTGCAGCACCGTCACCGCGGCGAGGGCCGGACGCTGTCGGCGGCGATGGTCGAGGCCTTGGCCGCCGCCCATCAGCTCAGCGCTGGACTCGCTGTTTCCCGCCATGACGTTGGACCGAACCTGCGAGCCGCCGCCGAGGCAGACAACATCGCATTCCACACCCTGTGAATCACCCTCGAGGCCTAGACCGCTGCCCGGCCCGAAGTCGTCGACCGGCCGGAGGATGTGCCAAGAACGGCGCAACGAGGGCAAGTTCCGCCGCCCCGTGTGACGGCCCAGGCCAGCCGAGTCGCAACCCAAGGATCAGCCGAGACAACACATCAGGTGGTACGCCCCCAGGGACTCGAACCCTGAACCCGCGGATTAAGAGTCCGCTCCCGGTCGTCCGTCCCGTCGTTCCAGTCCGCTGACCAGCGAATTCAAGTTCCGCTGAGTGCATCCAGAACCTCCAGAGCGCCTAGTGGGCCCCTGGATAGGCACCGCCGGCGCCTATCGGCTTCGATTCACCTCAACTGCCGGAGTTGACGTCCGCTGGCGGCGCTCCGGCGTTGAGGCGACCGAGTGGAGTCGCTGCAGGGCACGGGTCCGGCCGTCGGCCAGAGCGCGCCAGATGCCGTTTCATCGCAGGGCAGTTGCTCGCTCATCGCCAGGCAGATCCGGCCGATCAACCAGCAGGCGGCGGATGCGGAGTTCTCGAGGCTCGAGGAGCGATGACCACATGCGCCCGGCCGCTGCCGTAGGTCTTGACGGTGTAACCAAGGAGCCGGAGCACCTCGGCGAGGTCGTAGTTCATCGTTTCCTGCAGGTCCCGATGGCGCCGTGCGCCGAGCACAGCCGCGCTGGCTTCATGCTGGGTCCAGGCAGCGAGGACGGCGGGGTAGTCGGGGCAAGGTGCCAGCCATACTCCACCGGTGGACACACTTTTCGCCGAGTCGTGGACGACCATACCGAGAGCCGTCAAGTCGCGAGCGATCTTGCGGGCGAGTTTGTACTGGGCGGTGTCCGACGGCTTCTGTCGTCGAGACAGGAACAGATCGCCGAGCGCATTGGCGGCCAGGGCATCCAGCTGGTGGAGGGCACGAGCGCGGTGATCGTCGATCGCGCGCCAGATTCGGTGATCGGTGTGTTCCTCAGCCACGGGTTACGCGCTTCCTCGAGAACCGATGCTCACACTGTCTTCGTTGCGGCGTTGATGTCGGATGAATGCCTTGCGAGGAGAGGGGGGCGGGACAAGTCCCGCTCCCCCTCTCCGGAAGCAACGCTGTTCGGGTTCGGTACTGTACTTACTGTCCGAACACGAACTCGGCGTCGTCGGTGTACTGCTGCTCGTCCCTGGCGTCGTCCCGCTGGACGGCGAGCTGACCTGAGTTCATGCCGGTGTCGTCGCGGTCGTTGTTCTCGTCGTCGAGGCTGACGTCATCGACGCCGAGAATGGCCCGACCGGAGGTCGAGTTGTTGCCTTCGTCATTGGAGACGGTCCTGGTGTCCGAGCGCACCTCTTGGACATCCTGGATGTCCGACGACGTCGTCCGCGAGCGGACGCCGCTGGCGTCACCGTTGTTGTCGGTGGTACCCGCTCGGACGTCGAGCAGCAACTGGTCGTTGCCGGTGAGGTCGCTGTCGCTATCGACGTAGAGGCGGTCCTGGCCGGCGGACACGCCTTCGGCGTGGGCCACGCCGGCGCCGACGGTGAACGGCAGAGCGGCGACGGCGGCGAGACAGAGAGAACGACGAACGTGCTTCATCATTGGGGGGCCCTCCTGGAAGGCGACGTTGTGTGTTGGAGTGCTGCGATGTCACGGTCATCGTCCGGGGCCTTCGGCGATTCTCAGAAGGAGCTACGACCGGGCGACGTTCGCATCATTGCGTCGACACATCTCGGCGGCGATTCGTCGGACTTGCCGCTTTCGTGTCGATGCCAGGTATACGGTGCGGTAACGAGGGCGGATGGAGGCGTCGATACCGGTGAACGGCTGCCTGCTTACCTCGCGGTGGCGTTCTCGAGGTTGATGCGACCGCGGCACGTCGGGCTGGCTGTCGGGCAGCCGACGGGGTCGGCGGTGCGAAGGAGCCGGTCGATGGCTTCCAGAGGTGTGTAACCCTGGCTGATGAGCAGCGCGACGGCGCCGGCGACATGGGGGGCGGCCATCGAGGTGCCGGCAAGGGACCCATAGGAGTTGGGCTTGTTCTTGATCCAGATGGTCGACAGGATGTCGTCGGCCTCATTGCCGTTGCCGGCGCCGCCGGGCGCGACGACGGCCCACTTGGCACGGCCGGTAGAAGTGGAGTATTCGGTCGCACGGTCGTCCGGCCCGGTGGCGCCTACGACGATTGCGTTCATGTCGCCGTAGGACCGGCCTTCGAGGCCGAGGCCGAGAGCGTTGGAGTTTCCGGCGGCAACGACAGGGACCGCACCGCGGGCCCAGGCGTAGTTGATGCCTTCGAGCAGATCGGGCTGGATCAGCGAGGTGATGACCATGGCCGGGTCGCCGAGTGACAGGTTGACGACTCGGGCTCCGTGGTCGACGACCCATTTGATCCCGGCGATGACGTCTTCACTGGTGCCGGCACCGGTGGAGGTGAGCACCTTGGCGACGACCAGTTCGGCGTCGGGGGCGACGCCGGCGATCCCCTTGCCGTTGCCCTTGTAGGCGGCAGCGATGCCTGAGACGTGGGTGCCGTGCCCCTGGTCGTCCTGGGCGGACCCGGCGCATCTGCCGGGGTCGCCCTTCGCCCCTACGCAACTGGTGGATTCGATCACCTTGCCGGCCAGATCTTCGTGGGTGAGATCGACGCCGGTATCGATGATCCCGATACGGACGCCGGCGCCGGTGCTGCGTTCCCACGCCGCCGCGGCACCCACGTTGTGCAGGTTCCACTGCGAGGCAAACGACGGGTCGTTCGACGCCTGCGCAGCGGACGGTAAGAGGGTCAGGGCGGTGGTGACCGCGGAGACCAGGATCAGGCGGGCAGGACCAGGCATCGGAAGGCTCCTATCAGTTGGTGAGTTAGATCTGGTGCAGCGCCCGGGTAGCGAGACCGACCCCGGCGACGACCACGAAGGAGGCAGTCATGACCGGCAGCATCTGCGCCAGTCGGGCCATCGGCGTCCGGCCCCGCAGGCGCCGGTCGAGGCTGGTTCGGGCGTGAACCATGAGCAGGCCGGCGGCGACGAGGGTGAGGGCCATCCCGACGCCGTAGCCGAGTACCAGAGCAATGCCGAACCATGTTCGCCCGAGCGCGATGGCACCGAGGAGGACCACGAGGGCCGACGGGCTCGGGACCATTTCGCCGGCGGCACCCATGACCATGAGCGCCCGGCGTGTCATCGGGGGCCTCGTCGGAGTGAGAGTGAGTCTGGGCCGGTCGGCCGTCGTGGTGGTGCTCCGCACCGCGGTGGTGGCCGTGATGGTGGTCGCCGTGGTGCCGGTGGACGGCGAACGCGGTCCCCCCGAGCGACGACGCCAGGCCCGGACGAGCGGGCTGACGCCGACTCCGGCCAGCATGGCGCCACTGGTCAGGCCGAGCCAGGGATACAGATCTTCGGGGACGACGGCCGTTGAGCCGGACAGCAGGATCCCGAGCAGGAGGACCCCGGCGGTGTGCGTCGACGTCACGGTGAGGCCGAGGACGGCGGCCCGTAGCCGAGGCATGAATCTCTCGGCCGTCACGATGCCTTTGAGAATGACGACGTCGACCTCGAGCCCGTCCGGAATGTTGTCCGAGATGTCGACCCGAGTCACCAGAGGGTCTCGCCCGAGTGCGGCAGACTGAGCGGGCGTCACCGTCGTGCCATCAGAAAAGAGCAACAGGACGCGCATCCGAAGCAGCCTCCACCAGCCGGCCTAACGGCAAGGCCCATTACGCGGCGGCGGATCGCATCCCTTGAAACGGAACCGGTTCTTCCGGCGTTCGGCCGCGTCGTCGCCCGGTACAGGCGGTCTGGGCCCGGCTGCGTTCGACCTCGTCCTCCAGAAGGCGCAGCCCGACCAGACCAGGAAGGCGACCGATACGCCGGTCGATCCGACGCGCCGCCGCTAGTCCTTCATCTCCGCCGAAGAGGTGCCGGGTCAGGAATCCGGTTTCCGCAGCGGGCATGACCCCGGACCCGACCGGGTGCCAGAAGCGCCTGAGCGCGAAGCGCGTCATCCGCTGCGCCCGCGGGCGGTTGCCCAACCGCCGCTCTGCCTGGGATGCGTAGAAGTCGATATGCCGACCTTCCTGACGCGTGATGCGCCCGACCAAGTCGGAGAGCACAGGATGGCCGGCGAGGCGGGACAGCCGGGAGTAGCCAGCCTGGGTGGTCCACTCGTTGATGGCGCCCCAGGTCATGTGCAGGGCGATGAAGTCCTCACCGAGGATTCCGCCTGCCGCCATGGTGACCATCGGCGCGATGCGGTTCCGGAAACCCAGCGACCGGCGTAACTCCCGGATCCGGGCCGGGCCCGCCATCTCGGCGTGGGCCGCGAGTACTTCGGCGATTGCTTCTCCGTGCCAGAACTCCTCGTAGACCCAGAAGCTGAGGAACGCCGTCACCTCAGGGTCGTCGTGCGCGGGGCTCAACAGCAGATCGCGCAGATAGCACACGGTATGGAACTCAACGTCGTGCATGTAGCGCAGGCATCGGAGCGTGTCGGCGTCCAGGGGCTGCCGCCCAAATGCTCCGACGAGATCAAGGTCCGCCCATTGCAACCGGCTGGTCCGGCGCTTGTAACTCTCGAGGTCGAAATCCATCTTTTTGCTTTCCCGATGTTCACGCTGTGTCGACGTGAATTCGGGGCGGCGCATCGGATCGGATGACGATCAGCCCCGGGCTCATCAGTGGGGATGGTCGGTGCAGTCGTGTCCGGCGGGGCAGGTAGCTGCGATGGGGGACGGGCCGGTATCTGACGAGGCGTCGCTTCCTGTGCCCACCGGCGGCGCGTCGTGAACGTATTGGCCGACGGGCTCATTGTGACCGTGGTTGACGGAGACGATCCCGCTGTGACTGTGCCCGCCCCCGTGGTGGTGTCCGTCGTCGGCGAGGGCTAGGCCGGCCCCGCCCGAGATGCCCCAGGCGAGCGCCAGACCGAATGCCAGCCTTTTGCCACCCGGCCGCCGGGAAGCCGACGCCGAACGGCGGACGATCGCGGCCAGGCCGGTGAGGACGACAAGGATCTCGGCGGCGGTGGCCAACCCGTCGAGGAGACCGAGGGGTTCACGGACCCTGAGTTCGCCGCCGGTCGGCAGGCCGGTGGTTCGGGACATCGCCCACATAATCAGCACGGCGACGTTGCCCGCCACGACGGCGGCAATTGTTCGTGAGGACGGCCGGGTGGCAACGACAACGGCGCCCAGAAGTTGTGCGGCAGCGGTGACTGCGAAGAACGCTCCGGCAACGGTGGAGACCTGCAGGTGTTCGGGGAGGGCGGCAAGATGAAGCCCGCCGGCGGCGGCAAGCAACCCGGCTGCCGCGACGTGGATGAGCGGGCGGACGGACTCGTCGGTGTGATCGGCGAAAGATTTGAGCGGTGACATCCGGTGCTCCTCGGTCCAGACGCGGGTCGCCCTCGACCGCCGTTGCTGGTGGTCGAGGGCGACGCGCTACGTGAGGGGATCTAGAACTTCTCGGGGAACTTGGCGACGGTGCCACCGGCGATGGCCTTGGCCGTCAGGCTCATGTGGCCGACGGCACTGCGAAGGGTGGTAGCCGCCTTGGCGGGGTCCTTGGCCGCCTGGGCGTCGATCACCGCGAGGAGCGTGGTGGCGTGCTCCACGATGGCCGACTCGACGGCGTCAGCGGGCAGATTGTCATTGACCGAGTTGAGCGTGGTGCCGAACTCCTTGGCGTAGGCCTTCATCTGCGCCACGGCGGCGTCCTTGCCGGCCTGGTCGCCCTTGGCGGCCGCCTGGGTGTAGGCGACGAACTGGGGGATGTGCTTCTCGCTGCGCCACAGTCCGTCGAAGGCCTTCTGGACGTCGGGGCCATAGACGGAGCCGACGGCGGCGACGATGTCGGCGGTGTTGCTGTTCGTCGGGCCGTTCAGCGCGGCAGCCACGGCTTCGAACTGCGGCATGCGGCCGCCGAGCGCGGCACCGGTGGCACTGGCGGCGAGCCAGACGTGTTCCCGCAGCAGGAGGTTCAGACCCGAGCGGAGCTCGGAGGCCTTCGAGTCGACCGTGCCGTCGAACTTGTCCGGGAACTTCGCGGCCGTCCCGCCGGCGAGCGCCTTGGCGGTGTGACCCATGTGGCCGTAGGCCGTGCGCAGAGCGGAGTAGACGGAGGGCTGGTCACCGGCCTTCTGGGCGTTGATCACGGCGATGAGCTCGGTGGCGTGCTGGACGATGGCGCCTTCGACGACATCGGCCGGGAGCTTGTCGTTGACCGAATTGATGGTGGTGCCGAACTCCTTGGCATAGGTCTTGAGTTGGGTCACGGCCGCGTCCTGGGCCGCCTTGTCGCCCTTGGCGGTCGCCTGGGTGTAGGCCACGAACTGCGGGATGTGCTTGTCACTGCGCCACAGGCCATCGAAGGCCCTGCCGACCTCGGGTCCGTACGCGGAACCGATGGCGGCGACGAGATCGGCGGTGTTGCTGTTGGTTGGGCCGTTGAGGGCCGTGGCGAACTGCTCGAAGCCCGCCGTGTCGCCGCGCAGTGCGGCACCGGTGGCCAGCGCGGCCAGGTAGAGGTGCTCCGACAGGAGGTCGGTGAGACCGGCGCGAAGTGTCGCCGCTCCGGTGTCAACGCCATTTGCGGACGCTGCTTCGCCACTTTGCGCCGTGCTGGCGGACTGGTTCTGCTCGGTGGCGGGTGCAGCTTCGTCATTGCTGTCGTCGCCGCAGGCGGCGCCGAGGACCGACAGCATGGCCAAGGCGGCGACGGCCGCTTTCGACCGCTTCGATTTGAACAGTTGCATTGTGTGTATTTCCCCTTGTGTTGTTTGCGAGGATGGAGGAAGTCAGGTGACGGTGACGGTTCCGGTCATGGTCGCCGGATGGATGGCGCAGAAGAACGGGTACTGGCCGGGTTCGGCGAATGAGAACTCGAAGGTCTGCCCTTTCGAGATGTTCCCCGAGTCGAAGCGACCGTCGGGTTTCGCGGTAGCGGTCCCACCGGCCCGTTCCACCCGCCCGGACGTCACCGTGTGCGTGGCAACGTCTTCCTGCCGCCAGGTAACAGTGCCCCCGGCGGGAAGTTGGACGTCGGCCGGTGCGAATGCGATCAGCTTGACCGTGATGGCAGTGCCCCTTCCCGGTGCGTCTGCCACTGTCGATGCGTTGGCGGTGGCCGACGTCTGGGGGGCGTCGGCACCGGAGTCGGTGTCGTTTCCGCCGGATGCACACGAGGCACCGGTCAGAGTGAGCAGCGCCGCGCAGGCGGCGCAACGGAAGAAGTTGCGGTTCATGTCGGAAACCCAGTGGTTGGAAGCCGCTCCCCGACGAGTTCGAGGTCGGCGTTCAGGTGACTCTTCGGAGTCAGGAGGACGAGCGGATGAGTGCGATGGCGAAAAGAGCTCAGGTCATCCGAAACGCCGAGGGTGACGAAGACTCTTTACCACAGGGTGAGGAAGTTCGAGGCTGAGCCGCCCACCAAAGTGCAGGGAAGTCGGCTCGCCATGTGCTCCACCTCACGCCAGCGAGACAGTCGGCATGGGTGGGCCAAAGCGTCATGGCGGTTGTCACCCATCGCCACGACTTGCTTGAGGAGCTCCAGCTGACCTTCGGCATCGAACCGCGGCAACGCCTCCAGGAAGAAGCGCAGCGTCCCGACGAGCGCCATGACACTCGCGACGACGAACCCACCGGATCGGGTAGCCCGGACCATTTCGGCGAGGCTCCTCTCGGCGCGCTCGAAGGCGTACGAGAGCGGGCCACCGTAGGCGAGCACGACGTCGAAATCGCTGTCAGCTAGCGAAGTCAGGTCGCAGATGTCGAGTTCCCGTTCTCCTCAACCGCGGAAGCGAATCCGGCCTGCCCGACCTGCTCTTTGTTGAGAGCGAGCTGGACCGGCGAGATGTCGGTGACCACGACACGGCAGCCAAGCTTGGCCAGCTCCACAGTGAAGCGACCCGGCCCAGCGCCGATCTCGAGCACCCGCATGCCCGGCCGGACAAACCGCCCGAGAAATCGGCGATGAATTTCAAGGGATGCTCGGCTACGGGCGTCCGTATCAAGGCGCTGCCACTCTCGCTCGCCGTACTCATCGAAAAATTCTCGTAAGCGAACAGACCAGTCCTCACCGACGTCCATGGACGAGATCCTCTCACCGCGCGTCAAGCAAGTTCACCCAATTTCCCGAACCCGACGAAAAGCAGCGGGAACACTAGAGATGGCCGGGTCGCCGCGACCACCGACGTGCCGATCGGCGCCGCTTCCGTCTCACCGTTCCGCGTCGTTCGGTCGCGCTGCTCCGTTGTGGGCTTACCTCCGTCCTCGGTGCGGAACGCACCGGTCACCGTTGTGTCGCCGGGTTGACGATCAGTGCGAGCCGTTAATGGCGTGCCGGGATGCACCGCCCTCAGCGCCGACAGGATGGGAAACGGCGCGGGTCGTATTCAGCGGCGATGGGCACGAATTCAAACCCAAAGGCCTCTCGGGCGATGATGATCTCGGCATAATCGTCCGGTGAACTTCACCCCGGTCGACTGGTCGATCGTCGTCGGGTACCTCGTCGCCACGGTCGCCGTCGGCATCGTGGGTAAGCGGTACGTCGGCAACGTCTCGCACTACCTCGTGGCGGGGCGCGAGCTTGGCCTCTACGTCGGCATCGCGACGCTGGCGGCGACCGAGATCGGCACGATCACGTTCATGTACAACGGCGAGTTCGGCTAAAAGTACGGGTTCGCCGCCTTCGCCCCGGCGCTCATCTCGGGCCTCGTGATGATCTTCGTGGGCCGGACGGGGTTCGTCATCCGGCGCTTCCGCGACCTCAAGCTGATGACGGTGCCCGAGTACTTCGAGGTCCGCTACAGCCGAGGCCTGCGCATCGTCACGGGCGTGCTCGTGGCGGTCGGCGGCATCCTCAACATGGGCGTGTTCCTCAAGGTCGAGGGCGAGTTCCTCACAATCGTCAGCGGCGTCGACTCGCGCTATCTCGTCGGCGTGATGACTGTCATCCTCCTGCTCGAACTCGTCTACACCGTGCTCGGCGGGATGGTCTCGGTCGTCATCACGGACTTCGTCCAGTACGTGCTGCTCTCGGTCGCGACGATCCTCGTCTGGATCTACGCCGTGACGTTCGCGGGGTGGGACAACATTGTCTCGAAGGTCACGACGGTGATGGGCGACGCCGGCTTCAGCCCCATCGCGAATCCCAAGTTCGGCATCACGTTCCTCGTCTGGCAGACGCTGCTCTGGCTCTCGCTGCACACCTGCTGGCAGACGACGGCGATGCGCGTCTTCTCGACCAAGAGCGCCGAGACTTCCAAGCGCGTGATGACGTGGACGGGCTTCATCTTCCTCGGGCGCGGCATGCTCCCGATGCTGTGGGGGATGGCGGCTCTCACGCTCTACGGGACGGGCGCGCTCTCCGGCGGCGTTCCCCATCCCGTCGTCGACGGGCAGACGCTGGCGCCGATCGAGGCCATGCCGGCGATGCTCGCCGACATCCTCGGCCCCGGCGTGCGCGGCGTCGTCGTGGCGGGAATGCTGGCGGCGACGATGTCGGTCAACAGCTCCTACCTGCTCGGGTGGAGCGCCGTCATCTCACAGGACGTCGTCCTGCCGGTCCGGCAGGCGCTCGGCAAGGGGGCTCTCGGCTCGCGCGCCCAGATCTTCGTCAATCGGATCGCGAACCTCTTTGTCAGCCTGTTTCTGCTGTTCTGGGGCCTCTATTACACGCCGCCCGGTGCGGTGTATCTCTACCTGAACATCACGGGCACGATCTTCCTGGCCGGCGCGTTCGTGTGCGTCGTCGGCGGCCTCTACTGGAAACGGTCGAACACCCTCGGCGGGTACCTCGCGATGCTGGCGGGCGCGGCCGGGGCCATCGTGCCCTTCTTCATTCTCGACTGGGACGAGAACGTGACTGGGTTCGCGGCGTTCGGGCTCGCCCTGTGCGGCCTCGTCGTCGGGTCGCTGCTCGGACGCCGCCCATCGCTGGCAGACCGGAGGGAGCGGTGAATCCCTGGCTGATCTTCTGGACGCTGATGTTGGTGATCGCGGGCGGGTCGTTCGCCGCGATCACGCTCGTCGTGATGGTGCGGGGTTCTCGCGACCTCCGGCAGTGGTTCGCGAGCCTGAGCCGGCAAAACGTCGATTAATAGCCCAGACACTGCGGCTCTGCTTGGCCTTCCGGTCTGAGCCACACAGAATTGCGCCCCGCCATTGGAGGCAGACAAGCACATGTCCACTGTGGCCGCTTGCCAGAGGAGGTCGGGTCGGATGCGGTGGTAGGCGTGGACGAAGACGCTGCGCAGGCCGAGAGTCCGGTCCAGTCGACGGCCGGCCAGGCTGTGGTGGTTGCGCTCGAGGAGGCCGCCCTTGGCGACGACCTTGACCGGTGTGCCGAGCAGGGACGCGAGTTCGTCGATGAGGTGGACCTGGTCGAGGAGGGATCGGCCGGGCCACCAGTCCCGGGGAATTGGCCGCCGATGTCGCCTCTGCAAAAGGTGAATCTAGAGCTGACGGAGGTCGTTTACACCTGGGGTCTCTTGTGAGAGAGAGACCCATGGACGAGAGAGAGCAGCTGAGGAAGGTCCGTCATCGTCTGGCGGTCTTGCGTCATGCCGAGGAAGTCTCGGGCAACGTCTCGATGACCTGCCGCTACTACGGGATCAGCCGGCCGACGTTCTATAAGTGGCTCCGGCGCTTCGAGGAGCTCGGCGAGGTCGGTCTGCGGGACGGGTCGTGCCGGCCGCTGGTCAGCCCGGGGGCGACGAAGCCGGAGATTGTCGGGAAGATCATCTATCTCCGCCAGCACTACCACTTCGGGCCCGAGAAGATCTCGATGTACCTGAAGCGCTACCACGACATCGAGGTGAGCAAGTCTGGCGTCTGGCGGATCCTCAAGCGGCTCGAGCTGAACCGTCTGCCCACGTCACAGCGCTACAAGCGCCACGACAAGCGGTGGAAGCGCTACGAGAAGCCCCTCCCCGGCCACCGAGTCCAGGTCGACGTGAAGTTCATCGAGCCCATCGGTGGCGACCGCAAGAAGCACTACCAGTTCACCGCCATCGACGACTGCACCCGCATCCGGGTCCTGCGGGTCTACCCCCGGGCGACCCAGAAGACGGCGATCCAGTTCATCGACTACGTCCTCGAGAAGCTGCCGTTCCGAGTCGAGTGCATCCAGACAGACAACGGGGCGGAATTCCAGTCCGGCTTCCACTGGCACCTGCTCGATCGCGGCGTCAACCACGTCTACATCAAGCCGTCGACCCCCCGGTTGAACGGGAAGGTGGAGCGATCCCACCGGATCGACGCCGAGGAGTTCTACCGGATGCTCGACGGCGTGGTCATCGACGACACCAAGCTTTTCACCGAAAAGCTCCAGGAGTGGGAGGACTTCTACAACTTCAACCGCCCACACGGCGCCCTCGGTGGACAGACCCCCTACGAACGGCTACGACAGAAAACGACGGCCCCGGCGTAAACGGCCATCGTCAGTTGCACACCGCCTGGGGGACGGGTTTCTGCAAAAACGATTCGTGGCGGGCTGCGAAGCGGCGCTCGCAAATGCCCCGGTCTCGGGTGGCCGGGGCGGGAGGGCGGCTCGGGTCAGGGGGTCGGACGGTCGATCCTCAGTTCGACCTTGGGGATCGGGGGCGGGTCGGTGGAGCGGCCGGCGAAGAGGTCGATCGAGGCTTTGGCCAACTCGTCGACGGTCCAGCGGCCGTCCTTCTTGATCTCGTTCACGGCCACCCAGGGTTGGAGCAGCTCGACCGTGCCGCCCCACAGGAGGAAGGTCTGGCCGCTGATGTGGCCGGCCTCGTCGGTGGCCAGGTAGGCCACCCAGGGAGCGACGTTGTCGGGGTGATAGACGTCGAACGACCCGTCGGCCGGCTCGGGGAAGATCTCCTCGGTCATCCGGGTGCGGGCCCGGGGGCAGATGGCGTTGCAGGTCACGCCGTAGCGGGCCATCTCCCGGGCCACGATGATGCTCATCCCGGCGATGCCCGCCTTGGCTGCGCCGTAGTTCGCCTGGCCGGGGTTGCCGTACAGCCCCGACGTCGATGACGTGAGGATGATCCTCCCGCCGGTCGGTTCGCCGCGGGACTTGGCCAGCTGCCGCCAGTGGGCGCAGGCGAAGTGGACGGGCACGAAATGGCCCTTGAGATGGACGCGCATGACGGCGTCCCAGTCGTCCTCGCCCAGGCTGAAGATCATCCGGTCGCGCAGGATCCCGGCGTTGCAGACGAGAATGTCGAGGCGGCCGAAGGTGTCGAGGGCCTGCTGGATGAGGCGCTGGCCGCCCTCCCAGTCGGCGATGTCGTCGCCATTGGCCACCGCCCGGCCGCCGGCGGCGACGATCTCGTCCACCACCGCCTGCGCCGGCGCCGAGGTCGCCCCCTGGCCGTCGCGCTCGCCGCCGAGATCGTTCACGACGACCGCCGCGCCTTCGGCGGCCAGCAGCAGGGCCTCGCCCCGCCCGACACCCCGCGCTGCGCCGGTGACGATCGCCACTTTCCCGTCGAGTTTGCCCATCCCGCCAGCATAGGTGAACGGCATTTACAAGTAAACATTTACATCAACTGTCCGGCGGCATTAGGCTCGGTGCCGTTCGGCCGAGTCGGGGGAGACGTGCATGTCGGGGTCGGGTGGCGGAACAGTGTGGAGCACCGGGATCGAGGACTCCGTCCCTGCCGCTCTCCAACGGGCGGTGGAGGCCCACCCGGACCGGATCTTCCTCGACTTCGGCGGGGAGACGCACACCTACGCCGACGTCGACCGGGAGAGCGCCCGGGTCGCCCGGGGCCTGCAGCAGCTCGGCGTCGAGCGGGGCGACCGGGTCATCGCCGTGCTGGACAACAACATCGACGCCGTCGTCGTGTCGTTCGCCGTCCAGCGGCTCGGCGCCGTGATCGTCCCCGTCAACACCGCTTACAAGGGCGAGTTCCTCCGTCACCAGATCGCCGACTCCGGTGCCCGCGTCGTCGTCGCCGAGGCGGACTACGCCGATCGGGTCGTGGCCGTGGCCGACGGCCTTCCTGAAGTGACGCATCTGCTCCACCGTGGCGCCGCTCCGGGCGGCACGGGTGGCGGCTTCAAGCTCGAGGCGCTCGACGCCCACCGCGTGGAGGGCGACCCGCTCCCCATGGTGAGCCGGCCCGGCGATCTCGGTGCATTGATGTACACGGCCGGGACCACCGGCCCGTCCAAGGGCTGCATGGTCAGCCAGAACTACCTCATGTACGTGGGCCGGATGGTGAACTGGCTCGTCGACCGCCAGGCGGACGAGGTCGCCTGGACGCCGTTGCCGCTGTTCCACCTCAACGCCGTGTCCAGCGTGCTGAGCGCCCTGGCCCTCGGGGCCACGGTGTCGATCTCGCCCCGGTTCTCGGTGACCGGCTTCTGGGTCGATGTGGAGCGGACGGGCGCCCGCATCGTCAACATGCTCGGCACGATGATCCCGCTCATCGGCCAGATGGACGACACGCCGGAGATGCTGCGCTGCAAGGGCCAGATCCGGGCGGTCATCGGCGTCCCGTTCACCCCGGCGCTGGAGACGGTCTACAAGGAGCGCTTCGGCATCGAGCGGGTCGGCACCCCCGCCTACGGCCAGACCGAGGCGGCGTCGATGATCACGGCCAAGGTCGGCACGGCCAAGCCGGGCACCAGCGGGCGTCTCAACGACGACTTCGACATCCGGATCTTCGACGACGACGACCACGAGCTGCCGCCCGGCACCCCGGGCGAGATCGTCTGCCGGCCGAAGAAGCCCAACATCATGTTCGGCGGCTACTGGAACCGGCCCGAAGCCACCCAGGCCGTGATGCGCAACCAGTGGTTCCACACCGGCGACATCGGCAAGTTCGACGAGGAGGGGTGGTTCATCTTCGTCGACCGCAAGAAGGACTACCTCCGCCGGGGCGGCGAGAACATCTCCAGCTTCGAGATGGAGATCGCCCTGATGCGCTCCGGGCACGTGGCCGAGGTGGCCATCCACGCCGTTCCCTCGCAACTCTCCGAGGACGAGGTGAAACTGACGGCGGTGCGGGCGCCCGGCTCCTCCATCACCGAGGAGGAGCTCTGCCGGTGGACGATCGACAACCTGCCGTACTTCGCCGTTCCCCGCTACATCGAGTTCCGCGACGAGCTGCCCAAGAACCCCGTCGGCCGCATCCTCAAGTACCAGCTGCGGGAGGAAGGCGTGACGCCCGCCACCTGGGACCGGGAGGCGGCCGGCATCACGTTCTCCAAGCGGTGAAACGACGGTGAGCAATCTGGCCGTCGTCCGCAAGGCCCTCGACGCCATCGCCGCCGGCGACCTCGAGGCGGTGATGGCCTGCCTGACCGACGACGTCGTCTTCGAGTTTCCGTACTCCGACGGCGGGACGGCCCTCGACAAGGCCGGTGCCGGGCGCACCATCGGCTACATCATCAAGACCTTCCCGCAGCGTTCGTTCGAGATCAGCCAGCCCTACGAGCTGGCCACCGGCGACGGCCTGGTCGTCGAGTACTCCAGCGAGTTCCGCTCGGCCGTCGGCGATGTCGACTACCAGAACCGCTACGTCGCCATCTTCCGGTTCCGGAACGGCCTCGTGAGCCTGTGGCGGGAGTACGCCAACCCGGTCCCGTTCGAGAACGCCCTGGCCGCCATCAAGGCGGCTCGCAGCTAAGAAGCGCTGGCGATCACGCCGGCGGCCAGCAGGTCGGACCGGGCGGCGTCGTCGTAGCCCAGACCGGCGAGGAGCTCGGCGGTGTGCTCGCCCAGCACCGGTGGCGGCGTCACCGAGAACGGCAGCCCCGGCAACTCGATGGGGATCCGCAGGTACCGGATGTCGGGGTAGCGGGGATCGGTGCTGGGGACGACGAGGCGCCGGTGCTCCACGTGGGGGTTGTCGATGAGCTCTTCCGGCGAGAGCACCGGCGAGGCCGGCACGTCGGCGGCCAGCAGCGCTTCCATCCAGTCGTCGAGTGTGCGGGTGGCCATGACCGCCGTGAGGTCGGCGAGCAGCTCCGGGTCCTCGTCGCCGGTGTCCATGTGGCCTTTCCACGTGCCGCGGTCGGCCCAGTCCTCGCGGCCGATCACCGCACAGAAGGCGACCCAGAACTTCCGCTCCACCGGGCAGATCAGGATGAGCTTGTCGTCCTTGGTGGCGTAGATGTTGTACTTCGGTCCGGCGACCGCCGCTCCCTTGGCGAAGGGGTCGAGCGTCACCTTCCGGCCGAAGTTCAAGGCGGTGCCGAAGGCCCGGTTGGCCGCCACCGACCCGTCCCAGCACGACACGTCGAGGTACTGGCCCTCACCCGTCCGCATCCGGTGCACCAGCGCCGCCAGCACGCCCAGCGCGGCGTGCATGGCGCCCTGCTCGATTCCCACCGCCGGCGAACCGCCGGCTTCGGGCCGCCCGTCGGCGCCCCGCCGGACACGGATCTGCCCGGCGGCGGCGTCGATGTTCTTGCCGTGGGACGGGAGCTTCATGTACGGGCCGGTCTGGCCGTAGCCCGTCAGGGAGCAGTAGACGATGTCGGGCTTCTCGGCCCGGAGCGACTCGTAGTCGATGCCGAGGCGGGCGAACGTGCCGGGCTTCGACACCTCGACCACGGCGTCGGCGGTCTGCAGCAGCTCGGAGAAGATGCGCCGGCCCGGCCCCGACTTCAGGTTCAGGCCCAGGCTCTTCTTGTTGCGGTTGATCGTCAGGTCCCAGTAGCCGATCCCGTTGACGACCGGCGGCACGCCCCGGATGTAGTCGCCGAGCGGCGGCTCCTCGACCTTGATCACTTCCGCCCCGAGGTCGGCCAGCTTGGCCGTGGCCATTCCTCCGGGGATCAGCTTGCAGAGGTCGAGGATGCGGATGCCGCGCAGCAGGGGAAGCACGGCGCTACATCAGCACCTTCATGATCGGGCCCATGGCGTTGGTGGCGTCGGTCGGGACCATGTAGCCGTCCTCCGCCCGGATCTCGCCGATGTGGTCCCGGATGTCCTCGGCCGTGGCCGAGCCGATCTCGCCCGGGAAGGCGCCCGGCGTCAGCCCGACGAAGGCCCGCCCGAACCAGCCGGCCCCGGCGGCGAAGACTTCGTGCGTGAGCGTGCACTCCTTCGACACCAGGTAGATGGCCATCGGCGTGACGAGCTCCGGGCCGAGCTTCTCGCCCATGGGGCCGAGCAGCTCGTCGGTCAGGCGGGTGCGGGCCAGCGGGGCGATGACGTTGGAGGTGATGCCGGCGCTGGCGCCCTCGAGGGCCAGGGTGTTGGACAGCCCGACGAGGCCCATCTTGGCCGCCGAGTAGTTGGTCTGCCCGAAGTTGCCGAACAGACCGGCCGCCGACGTGGTGAACAGCAGCCGCCCGTAGCCCTGGGTCTTCATCTGGCGGAAGGCGGGCTGGGAGACGAAGAAGGCGCCGCGGAGGTGGACCGTGAGCACCGCCTCGATCTCCTCCGGCGTCATCTTGACGAAGCTCTTGTCCCGCAGGATCCCGGCGTTGTTGATGACGATGTCGACCCGGCCGAAGTTGGACAGCGCGGCGTCGATGATCGCCTGGCCGCCTTCGGGGGTGCCGACCGAGTCGAAGTTGGCCACCGCCTCGCCGCCGGCGGCCTTGATCTCGGCCACCACCTGCTCCGCCGGGCTGGAGGCCGAGCCGGTTCCGTCGGGGTTCCCGCCGAGGTCGTTGACCACGACCCGGGCGCCGCGGCGGGCGAGCTCGAGGGCATAGGTCCGGCCGAGCCCGCCACCGGCTCCGGTGACCACGGCGACCTGGTCGTCGAAAGAGATCGGGTTCATGGCCCGCATCGTAGGTCCGGCTCCCGGCCGTGGTCAAGTAACTGTTTACAAACTGAAGCCCGCTCGGTAGGCTCTGCAGTCGTGGAGACTTCGACGATCAACGTTCCCCCCATCATCTCGGTCGACGACCACGTCCTCGAACCGCCCGACCTGTGGACGTCGCGGCTGCCGCAGAAGTACCAGCAGCACGCTCCCCGGGTCGTCCGGCAGCGGGTGGCCCGATCCGGGCGGGGCCGCGGCGGCGAGCTCTACACGTTCGCTCCCCACGACGAGGGCGAGTGGTGCGACGTCTGGTACTACGAGGACAAGTGGCTCATGCCGCTGCTCGGCATCTACGCCGCCATGGGCGGCAAGTCACCCGGTTTCACGCCGGTGGTCTTCGAGGACCTCGCCGACGGCGCCTACAAGCAGAAGGAACGCCTCGAGGCGATGGACATCAACCACGTCGAGGCCGCCCTCTGCTTCCCCAACACCGTTCCCCGGTTCTGCGGCCAGACGTTCTACGAGGGCTCAGACCACGAGCTCGGCATGGCCTGTATCCGGGCCTACAACGACTGGCTGCTCGAGGATTGGGGCGCCGGCGACGGTCGAGGGCGCCTGTTCGGCGCGGCGCTCATCCCGCTGTGGGACCCGCCGGCCGCCGCCGAGGAGATCCGCCGCTGCGCCGACCAGGACGCGGTGGCCGTCAGCTTCCCGGAGAACCCCCACCCGCTCGGCCTGCCGTCGATCTGCAACCGGGACGGCTACTGGGATCCCGTCTACCAGGCGTGCCAGGAGACGAACCTGACGCTGTGCATGCACGTCGGCTCGTCGTCCCAGCTGCCGTCGACCTGCCCCGACGCGCCGTTCACCGTCAGCGCCGTCCTGATCTCCCAGGCCGCCCAGGGGTCGCTATGCGACTTCATCTATTCCAAGACCCTCGAGCGGTTCCCCGATCTCAAGATCTGCTACTCCGAAGCCCAGGTCGGCTGGATGCCCTATCTCCTGGAACGGGCCGACCGCCAGTACGGCCGCAGCCACACCGGCCTGTCGAAGAAGCCGTCGGAGTACATCCCCGGCCGGGTCTACGGCTGCGTCTTCGATGACGAGCACGGGCTGCGCAGCCACGCCGAGGGCATCGGCATCGACCAGATCTGTTTCGAGACCGACTATCCGCACGCCGACTCGACGTTCCCCGAGACACGCAACGTGCTGGCCAGCCTGGCCGAGCGGGCGGGACTCGACGACGAGCAGGTCTACAAGGTCGCCCGGGGCAACGCCATCACGGCCTTCGATCTGGCCCGGCTCGGGATCCGGAACTAGGCGGAGGCCGACGCCGCGGGATCGAAGAAACCCAGATAGACGAAGTCGGAGATGTCGCGCGACACCGACGGAATGTCGAGTTGTACGCCCAGCATGTGGGCGTACAACGCCTGGGTGAGGTGAATGCCGAACACCGCCTTGGCCACCGTCATCGGGTCGGCCGGCCGATGTCGCCCCTTCAGCCGGCCGTACGTCGCCGCCAGCCAGTTCTCCAGCAGCGGTTCGATGCGGTCGCGCCAGAACTCCCGGCCGGCCTCCTGGTCACCGAAGAGGGCGATCGACAGCATCGGCGCCGTCTCCACCAGCAACTCCAACAGGGCACGGTGCATCTCGGCCAGGGCCTGACGGGGTTCGCCGTCGGGCACCGGCAACGTGTCGACGGCGGCGGCCACGCGGTCGGTCAGAACCTGTTCCAGGGGCTGGAGGACGGCGACGTCGAACAGCTCCACGCTGGAATTGAAGTGCTGGTACAGCAGCGCGACGTTGACCCCGGCGGCATCGGCGATCTGGTGGGTCGACACGCCGTCCCGCCCGACGTTGAGGAAGACCTCCCGGGCCACGTCGATCAGCTGCTGGCGCCGCTCGGCGGCCGGGAGGCGCTTCTTCGTGCCGCCGGCCTTGGCCGTCGCCTTCTTCGGCGGGGCCGGCCGCTTGGCCACCGCCGCCGCCCCGGCCTTCGTGATGAGGATCTTCGACGGATCCATCAGCTCTTGCGGGACCGGCTCTTCGGCGTATGGACCAGCCCGTAGTAGAGGAGGTCGGTGATCTCC
Source organism: Actinomycetota bacterium (assembly GCA_040756995.1). GTDB lineage: Bacteria > Actinomycetota > Acidimicrobiia > IMCC26256 > BP-133 > BP-133. The sequence goes on from JBFLYK010000002.1 coordinate 384,038, forward strand.
CGGGTGGTCTTCGGGATGTCGAGCTCCTTGCCCTTCATGGCCGCATCGAGGGCGAGGCCGTAGTGCATCCCCCAGGCGGAGATCATGACGATGCGGGGATCCCACGCCCGGTGGGACCAGCCCTTCATGCCCTTTTCGGTGGCCGCGGCCCACTTCTCCAGCAGCGGCCCGAGCCGCTCCACGAAGAACTTCCGGCCGAGCGCCACGTTGGAGAACAGGGCCACGCCGAGGAGCGGCACCACCTCGGTCATGACCTCGAGCGCCCGCTCGTTCTCTTCCATGAAGACGCGGTGCTTGGCCGCGTCGTCGACAGTCTCGGCCACGTTGATCCGGTCGATGATCTCGGTGATGAGCTCCTCGAGCGGATCGAACACCGCGGCGGCGAAGATCTCCTCCTTGGAGGTGAAGTGGCTGTAGAGGATCGCTTCCTTGACGCCCGCCTCCTCGGCGATCTGCCGGGTTCGGGCGCCCACGAGACCCCGGGCCAGGAAGACCTTGCGGGATGCCGCCAGGATCTGGGCCCGGCGTTCGGCCGCGGCGACCTGACGTTTCGTCAGCGTGTTCGCCGGCTCTGCCACCCGGCCTCCCGTCTCCCGAACGAACTACTAACAGCTTACTTCGGGTTACCGGAATGCCGGGATGACTTCTTCGGCGATGCGTCGCCGGGAGGCCCGCGCCTCGTCAGGATCCATCTCGAAGCTGTAGCCGACGAAGATGAACTTGGAAATTCCGAGTTCGACCATCTCCTGGAGCCGTTCGATGCACAGGCTCGGCGGACCGGCGATGGCGAAGGCGTCGATCACGTCGTCGGTCAGGACCTTCGACTGCGGCGAGTTGTAGGTCTGGTGCGCCTCCATCTCGTAGCTGTCGCGCACCGCGGTGAGGACCTTCTGCTGCGCCTCGTCGGCCGGCCCCGACACCGTGCCGTACATCGACGACAGGTGGGCGAACGACGCCACCGTGCCGGAGATCAGCTCCCGGGCCCGGCGGCGGTCGGGATGGCAGAACAGCGGCATGTAGGCCCCGAGCGGAATGGCGTCGGGATCGAGGCCGGCGTCCTTGCGGGAGGAGCGGGCCAGATCCACCGCCCACTTGATCCGTTCGGCGCTGGCGCCGACCGCGAACCCGACGGCGTCGCCCACCCGGGCGGCCATGGCGATCGTCTTGGGCCCGCTGGCGGCCACATCCACCGGCACCTTGGGGACGGTGGGGTCGAGCCAGCGCAGGCGGCTGGCCGTCGGCGCGGACTTCATCCCCATGGCGTCGTAGGACGGGATCTCACCCCGGCCGTCGTTCTCGACGTCGAAGGGCACGTCCTCACCCCGCAGATAACCCTGCAGGCGCTCGAGGTAGCGGGTGAAGGCCTTGAGCGGCGCCGGTCGCAGGCCGAGGTGGGCCGTGGCGGAATCGCCCGTCCCGATCCCGAGCACGATGCGTCCGCCGGACTCCTCCTGGCAGGTGGCGGCGGCGCAGGCCGTGGTGGCGGGATGGCGGGTGGCGGTGATGGCCACGCTCGTCCCCATCTTGATCGTGGTGGTGGCGTGGGCGGCGATCCCCATGGCCACGAACGGATCTCCCGTCAGGTTCTGGGATTCCCCGCAGGTGACGCCGTCCCAGCCCTGGGCCTCGGCGTTCTTGGCCTGCCGGGCGAACCCCCGTGGCTTGGCATGCCCGTACGTCCAGAACTCCGGCTTCGATCCGTTCATGCGGACGATCCTAGCAAGTAAATAGTTACTGCGCTATGCCCTGCATCTTGCGGGCCTCGTCGGGGGTGGCCGGTTCCCGTCCGCAGGCCCGGGCCAGGGCCACCACCCGTTCGACGAGCTCGGCGTTGGTCACGCCGCCGCCGTAATGGAAGTCGCCGATGCCGATGCGGACGTGGCCCCCGAGTGTCAGCGCCAGTGCCGTCACCGGCAGGGCGTCCTCCCCGGGGATGATCGGCGACCACACGACGTCGCGCCCCGGGAACAGGTCGCCCAGCAGATCCAGGGCGTGCAGCAGCCGCTTCTCCAGCAGGTAGCCACCGACCAGGCACAGCTTGAGGACCAGCGGGTCGTCGTCGACCATCCCGATGTCGATCAGGTTCCGCAGGTTGATCAGATGCACGGTGTCGAAGGCGGCGAACGTCTTCTTCAGGCCGTGACGGTCGCAGAACCGGCACAGCCACTCGTGGTCCCGGCCCGTGTTGAGCTGGTGTCCCCGGGTCAGGACCCACTTGTCGGCCGTCGGCCGGAAGAGGTTGAGGTCGAAGGCGGAGCCGAGGTCGATGGTCCCGAACTCGATGCGCAGGCCGGCTTCGAGGGCGGCGGTGATGTGCCGGAACCGTTGCTCGGCCGGCGAGCCGATCACGTACCACCCGTCCATGACCTTCACGAAGTCGCCGTAGGTGGGATAGGCGATGACCGGTGCCGCCTCGTTGACCAGCCGCTGCGTCTCGAGGTTCAGCTCGACGTCGCTGCTGCGGGGTGCGCCGGTCTCCGGATCCCGGGCGTGGTAGTGGACCATGGCCGCCCCCGCCTCGTAACAGCGGCGGGCGTCGGCGGCGATCTCCTCCGGGCTGTACGGGATGTGGGGATTGCCGTCGCGGCCGGCGTTCTCGTTGAGACCGACCTCGATGATGACCTTGTCGGTCAACGGGCAGTGGGCCCGGAGCCCGGAATCGGGATGTGCTCCTTCGGCCCTTGGCAGACGTACTCGGTGCCGGGACCACACATCCCGTTGAGCATCCAGCTCTTGTAGCCCTCGGGGTAGGGCCCGCCGTAGACCGCCGCCCACGAGAAGCAGATCGAATAGATCAGGTAGGTGAGATGCACGAACCCGGTGACCGCCAGCAGCCGCATGAGCGTCGACTTCTTCGAGTTGGGGCTCATGGCCGACGCGCCCCGCTCGACGACCGAGCGGCCCTTGTCGTCCCGGAAGAAGCGCAGGGCGGCCGTGGCCGTCCAGCAGGCCCCGAAGAGGACCGACTCGTAGACCGGGAACTGGTACACCGTGCCGGCGCCGATCGACAGGCTGCGGATCGCCAGGGGGTACGACCACATCTGGGCCCTGATCAGGAAGAGCTCGAGGAACAGGTCGAAGACTCCGATGACGGCCATGCCACAGAGGAAGATCCCGACCTTGCCCATGTGTGGCCAACGCCGCCGGCCGATGCGCATTCCCCAACAGCCGAGCATGGCGACGAGCACGCCCGGGACGCCGTAGAGGCCGATGTAGGCCACGATCGGCTCCGGCAACAGGTTGGCGTTGGGCGAGAGCCAACCAGGAATATGCGGCGCCCATGACCCGAAGTTGATCAGGTAGGAGTTGTAGAGCAGGTTGGGCCGGATGTAGTTGTTGGTCGCCGGGTCGAGCCACATGGCCGTGGCCCAGGCGAACAGGATCATGGCGTCGAAGGTGAGCTGGCGCTCGCGCCGTGACTTCCGTACGACGTAGATGATGCAGCCGATCAGCAGGACGACCCCGCTGATCTGGTAGATCCAGGCGAAGGCCTTGACGTAGCCGGGGATCGGGTCGGGCCCCGGTTTCGTCGGGGTGGCGTCACCGGAGAGGATCCAGGCGGCCCACACGTAGATGGCGATGCCCAGGAAGACCGCCCCGAGGACGGCGAAGAGCTTCGTGAAGTCGTACCGGCGCGGTGCCCACGCGTCGGCGGCGACCGGCGGGGCGGGGCGGCTGAGCGTCTTCACTGGTTCCTCCTCGGTCCGGGGGTGAACCGCACCGGCAGCGCGCTGAGGGCGTAGACGTTGCCGGCGTCGGCGAAGCGGAACTTCTCGGGGTCGTCGGTGAGCTCGAAGTCGGGCGTGCGGGACAGCACGAGCTCGAGCATGATCCGGAACATCGCCCGTCCGAGGTTCGATCCGAGGCAGCGGTGGAGCCCGACGATGAACGAGAGGTGCCGGTTGTCGCGCCGTTCGAAGTCGATCTCGTCGGCATGGGGGAACTGCGCCTCGTCCCGGTTGGCCGAGGCCCAGACCAGGAGCGCCCGCTCGCCGGCCTTCAGTGTCCGGCCGCCGATCTCGATGTCCTTCGAGATGTTGCGGCCCACACACTGCAGCGGCGAGTCGTAGCGCAGGAACTCCTCGACGGCGTTGGGAATCAGCTCCGGGCGGGCCAGCAGCTGTTCCCGCAGGTGCGGTTGCTGGTGCATCCGCACCATGGCGTTGCCCAGCGATGCGGTGGTGGTGTCGAGACCTCCGAAGATCAGCAGGAGCGTGTAGTCGGCGATGTCCTCGTCGGTCAGCGGCCGGCCGTCGAAGGTGGACCGCATCAGCTTGCTGATGACGTCGGCCCGCAGACCTTCTTTCCGCCGGACCTCGATCGCCTCGTTGATCTCGCCGTAGAGGTTCACCGCCGCCATGAAGGCCGACTCGGGATCGGTCTCCATACCGTGCACGATGTCGTGGACCCAGCCGGCGTAGGCCTCCCACTTCGTCTCGTCGAAGCCCAGCATGCGCAGGATGACCTGGGCCGGCAGGGGAGTGGCGAACTCCTTGATGTAGTCGCACTCGCCGCGCTCGATGAACTCGTCGATGAGGGCGTGGCCCACCTCGTAGATGAACGGCTCGAGCTGGGCCACCGCCTTGGGCGAGAACTCCTCGTAGAGCATCCGGCGCCACTTCTGCGTCTCGGGCGCGTCGGTCTCCATCGGGATCAGCGGCCGGGGCGTCGGCAGCACCGGGATCGACGACGACGGCCCCGACCGGAAGGTGTCGTCGTCGCGGGCGGCGGAGTAGACCGAGGCGTAGTCGAAGAGGACCCAGAACCCGTCGTGGTGGTCGCTCCAGGCCACCGGACACGACGACCGGTACTTGGCGTAGACCGGATAGGGGTCGGCGGCGTGGTCCGGCGAGTGGTGATCGAAGTCGATCCGCACCGGGTCCTTGCTGGTCGACTCGGAGCTCATCGAGTGGTTGCTCCCTCCGGAGTGACGGGGGTCCATTGCACCAGCGTGGTGTCGTCGGCCACGGCCTCGAACGAGGCCTGCAGCTCCATCCCGGCCTCGAGCTCCGGGCGGCCCGGCAGCCAGCCCACCAGCCGCGCCCCCGGCTCGTCGGCCAGTTCGACGAGGACGATGGTGTGGGGGACTGGGAACGCCGGGTGGACCTGGTGCTCGACGGTGGTCCAGGAGTAGAGGCGGCCCCGGCCCGACACCGGCCGCCAGGTGGTGTCCCAGCTGCCGCAGCGGTGGCAGTAGGCGCGGGGCAGATGCAGCACGGCGCCGCACTGCGTGCAGGTGCACAGGGCGACCTCGCCCCGGTGGGCGGCGGCGAAGAAGCCGCCGGTGTCGGCGTCGTCGATGACGGGGAGGGGGCGGGGGCGATCGGTGGTCATGGGCGGCGCAGGATCATGGCGCTGGTGGCGACCGGGAGACCGGAGGTGACGAGGCAGACCTCGGCTCCGGCGATCTGGCTCGTCGAGGTGCCGCGGATCTGCCGGACGCCTTCGACGATGTGGTTCATGCCGTGGATGTAGCCCTCGGACAGGTGGCCGCCCGAGGTGTTGATCGGGAGCCGGCCGCCTTTGTCGAGGGCTCCGCTGGCGGCGAACGGCCCGCCTTCGCCCTTGGCGCAGAAGCCGTAGTCCTCGACCTGCAGCAGCACGGTGATCGTGAAGCAGTCGTAGAACTGCGCCACCTGGATCTCGTCGGGGCCGAGGCCGGCCCGCCGGTAGAGCGTGGCCGCCACGGCCGCCGACGTCTGGGTGGTGATGCTCTCCCGCAGCAGCGTCGGATAGATCATCCCGCCCTGCATCTCGGGCACCGACCCCTGGGCCACCGCCCGGATCAGCGCCGGCGTGTTCGGACCGTCGGCGGCCCGCTCGGCGGACGTCACGACGACGGCGCAGGCGCCGTCGGTCTCGAGGCAGTAGTCGAACAGGCGCAGGGGGGAGGAGATGACCCGGGCCGCCAGGTAGTCGTCCATGGTCAGCGGCCGGTCGTGCATCTGGGCCGCCGGGTTGGCGTTGGCCCGTTCCCGGCAGGCGAGGGCGATGGCCCCGAGGTGGCGCTCGTCGGTGCCGAACTCGATCATGTGCCGGCGGGCGATCAGGGCGAACATCTGGCCCGGAGCGACCAGGCCGTGGGGAGCGAAGAACTCGTCGAGCGTCCCGCGGCCACCGACCCGGGGCGACCGGCCCGTCCCCCGGCCGAAGCGGGGGCCGGAACGCCCGTTGAGGGCCCGGAAGACGACGACGGCGGTGGCCTGGCCGCTCAGGATGGCGCCGACCGCCTGCCCGATCTGGCCACAGGGGGCGGCGCCGCCGGTGCCGGACGAACCCCAGTACGTGAGGTTCGTCAGGCCGAGGGCGGTGGCGAGGTCGTTGTGGGCGACGCCGTCCATCTCCGAGCGGACGATGCCGTCGATGTCGTCGGGCCGCAGCCCGGCGTCGGCGATGGCGGCCAGCGCCGCTTCGGTCGCCAGGCTCAGCGGGCTGCGACCGGAAGCGGCGGTGAAGGCCGTCGCGCCGATGCCCGAGATGGCGCAGCGGTCACGGTGGCCGGCGGCGGGCGGGCTGTCGCTCATCGGCAGTGCATCCGGAAACCGTCGGGACTGACCCAGGCACCGTCGCGGATCGCCATGTTGAACCAGCAGGAGACCGGTGTCGGCGGCTGGTCCCGCACGAACGTGAGCGGGGCGGTGATGCCGCCGAGGGTGTCGGCCTTGAGGGCCCAGAGCCCTTCGAGAATCGCCGCGCTGGTCGGCGGCTCGGGCAGGTTGGCCGCCGCCCGCTCCATCAGCTTGCCGGCCGCCCACCCGACGGGCGGCGCCGCGCCGGGTGCCACGTCCTTCCCGAAGGTCCGCATCGCCTGCTGGTACTCATCGGTGGCCGGTGTACCCGTCTGGTACCACGGGAAGACCTGGCTGGGAGCGACGAGGCCGTCGAAGTTCGGATCGTCCTTCAGGCGGTCGGCCACGATCGCCGAGGCGGTGGCGAAATTCGGGCGGTAGCCCTGCCGGGCACACGACGCCGCCGCCCGCTGCGTGGTGTTGGTCACGAGCATGATGAAGAAGACTTCCACGCCGGCGTTGCGGGCGGCGAGGCATTCGGCGGTGAAGTCGGGCTGGGTGAGCGACGCCTTGGCCCGGTAGACATGGTCGAAGCCCAACTTGGGGGCGTTGTCGCCGAAGATGCGGTCGGCATCGGTGCAGATCTGGGCCTCGGCGCAGACCAGCGTGCCGAGTTTCTTCTTGCCCGCCGGCACCATCAGCTGGGCGATGCTGGCCACGAACGTGTAGGTCAGCGCGTCGCCGGCTGAGGACTGGGGAAAGTACATGGGGCTCTGGTAGGCCCACGGCTCGCCGGTGTCCATCCCGACAACCGGCACGCGCTTCTGGGTCAGGTATTCGACGCTGCCCCGGCCCGACAGCACCTCGGTGTTCCCCAGAAAGGCGATGGCCTTGTGCCGCTCGATGGCCTCCTGGACCTGGGCCCGGTGCCGGGCCGGGTCACCGCCGTCGTCGAACAGGATCAGCTTCACCTCGTGGCCGTTGAGGCCACCCCGGGCGTTGATGTGCTGGACCCAGACCTGGACGCCCTGCACCACCGGAAACAGCGTGGCCCCGCCGACGCCGCTGTGGGTCCCGACGTTGGCGAAGATCGCCGGCGACTTCTTTCCCGGCGGGGTTTCCCCCACCGGCGGAGGCAACGCCTTGGCCGAGGGGGCGGAGCGTTGCTCGGAGGCCTTCGGCGGCGCCGCCGCCGCCGAGGTCGACCGCGGGGCGCCGGCCGGCGCGGTGGTGGGGCTGGCCGCCGGCCCGGCTGATCCGGCCGCCCGTCCGGGGCGG
>JBFLYK010000003.1:0-66034 GCA_040756995.1 Actinomycetota bacterium
CCCGGGCCAAGACCCCGCCGGCCAAGACCCCGCCGGCCAAGCGCCCGGCCGCCGCACCGGCGCCGAGCCCCCAGGACGCCGCCCACTTCTCGGCTCCCCAGCCCGAGCCCGAGGAGCACCGCGAGCCCCTTCTCGTCGGCCTCATGCTCATGCCGCTCCGGGAAACGGTGAAGCGACTGGAGCAGCTGGACCGGACGCTGACCGAGCGGCTCGACCGGAAGCGGCCTAAAGGGGGCCGCGGCCCCAGGGGCCGGTGATGGCGTAGGTCGCACCCGGCCGCTGGACGTTCAGGAACAGCCACCTGCCGTCGGGGCTCCAGGTGCAGCCGGCGAACTCGCCGTGTGAGCTCCGGTTGCGGGCGATGTCGAACAAGTGGCCGCCCTTCAGGCCCCGCAGGCGGTCGATGCCGTCGCCGTCCTCGCAGAGGACGACGGTGCCCCGGGGCGACACCGAGACGTTGTCGGGCTTGCGAAGGGCACTGGACCACTTCGACTCGTAGACCAGCTTGATCCGGCTGTTGACCGGATCGAACCACCACACCTGGCCGAGCCCGGCGTTGCCGCCGTCGGTGGAGACGATCCAGGCCCCGCCCCAGGGGCCGTTGTCGTGCCAGAAACAGCCTTCGAGACGCCCGAACGTCGCCCCGCCCCGCCACTCCCCCTGCTCGAACACCTCGGACGGGTTGTGGCCGGCGTTGCGATGATCGGGGTCGGGGATGTCGACCCATTTCACCGGCAGCCACTCACCGGGACGCTGCCCGGTGCGCAGGTCCAGCCTGGGCCGACCCTTGATGGCCAGCATCTGCAGCCGGCCGCCGGCGGCGAGGATCCCCTTCGTCTTGGGCAGGAAGCGGTAGAAGCCGGCGCGCCCCCGGTCCTCCGTCTCGTAGACGATGCCGGTGCGGGGGTCGACGCAGACCGCTTCGTGAATGAAGCGGCCCATGGCCTTCAACGGCATGGCCTTCACCGGGCCGACGGCGGCGGCCGGCACCTCGAAGCAGTAGCCGTGGGGCATGTCGTACCCGTGGTCGAGGCCGACCGTCGTTTCCTCGCACGTGATCCACGACCCCCACGGCGTCGCTCCGCCGGCACAGTTGCGGACGGTGCCGGTCAGGGAGGGGTGGCTGGCCAGGAGCTTGCCGGCCTTGGGATCGAAGACGAGGTTGGTCGTGCCGCCGCCGCCCAGCCCGTCGTAGGGCCGGCCGGCGAAGGCGCCGACCCGGCCGTCAACCTCGTGGTTGCGGACCAGGCGGACGGTGCCCCCGGGCCCGGGGAAGGCGGCCATCCCGTCAGCGAAGTTCGGCGTCGGCTTCCCATTCGACATCGGGCTGCCGTGGACGCCGAAGCGGACGTAGCGGAACCCCTCGGGGAGGTCGAGCTCCGGACCGGCCTTCCTCAGCGGCCCGTAGCCGGCGTTGCCGGGGGCGGCGGCCAGCGCCTCGACCGGTTCGGCGCCGCCGTCCTCCACCGCGGCGAGCGCTTCGAGTGCCCGGAGCGGGCCGGCGGCGAGGACGCCGGTGGCCACGGCGCCGGCCCGCAGAAAGGCACGGCGGCTCGGGCTCACCGCACCTCCCTGGCCTCGGACACGTCCACGGGCCGGGAACCTAAGTTCGCCAGGTTGCGGCAAATCGACGAGTCGCCGACAAGGAAACCAACGCCGAACAGCGACTTTCAGGCGGCCTGGTACCGCCCCCGAACTAGGGGATGAGGGCGTCGATCACGTAGTCGATGGCCCGGGTGAGCTGGGCCACGTCGTCGGGATCGACGGCCGGGAAGCAGGCGATGCGCAGCTGGTTGCGGCCGAGCTTGCGGTACGACTCGGTATCGACGATGCCGTTGTGGCGCAGGATCCGGGCCAGCTGGTTGGCGTCGACGGCGGAGTCGAAATCGATCGTGACCGTGACCCGGCTGCGCAGGCGCTCGTCGCTCACGAACGGTGTGGCCAGCGAGTGGTTGTCGGCCCAGCCGTAGAGGATCGCCGACGAGGCATCGCACCGGCCCGCCGCCCACTCCAGCCCGCCCCGGCTGTTGATCCAGTCGATCTGGTCGGCCAGCAGGAACAGCGTCGCCAGGGCCGGTGTGTTGTAGGTCTGGTCGGACCGGGAGTTGTCGAGGGCCAGCGGCAGACTGAGCGACGGCGGCGACCACCGCCCGCCGGCGGCCAGGCGCTGGATCCGGTCGACGGCGGCCGGCGAGCACAGCGCCAGCCACAGCCCGCCGTCCGAGGCGAAGCACTTCTGGGGGGCGAAGTAGTAGCAGTCGAACTCGGCCGGCTCGACCCGCACGCCACCGGCGGCCGACGTGGCGTCGACGACCACGAGGGCGCCGGAGTCGGCGTCGGCCGGGCGGCGGACGGGTGCCGTCACCCCGGTCGATGTCTCGTTGTGGGTGAGGGCGTAGACGTCGAAGTCGGGGTGGCCCTTCGGTTCGGGGGCGGTACCCGGCTCGGACTCGATGATGTCGGGCGGCTCCAGGTGGGGAGCGCCGGCCACGGCGGCGGCGAACTTGGACGAGAACTCGCCGAACGACAGGTGCTGGCTGCGCCGCTCGATGAGCCCGAAGGCGGCGGCGTCCCAGAAGGCGGTCGATCCGCCGTTGCCGAGGATGACCTCGTACCCTTCCGGCAGGGAGAACAGCTCCGCCAGGCCGGCCCGGATCCGGCCCACGAGGGATCGCACCGTGGGCCGGCGGTGGCTCGTACCCATGTACGACGTGCCGGTGGCGGCCAGGGCGGCCAGCGCCTCCGTCCGCACCTTGGACGGGCCGGAGCCGAACCGGCCGTCGGCCGGGAGGCGGTCGTGGGGAATCGTAATCTGGGGGTCGTTCTCGCTCATCGGTGTCACTATTCGACGGGGCCGGCCCGACTGGCGAATCCGGCCACACACAGCAACCGGAAGGAAGCGCAGGAAGATGTCGTCGGAACGGACAGTCTCGCAGAGAAACGGGACCCGCATCTCCACGCTGGTCGGGGCCATCGCCCCGTCGGCCACGCTGGCCATCGACGCCAAGGCCCGGGCGCTGCGGGCGTCGGGCGTCAAGGTCGTCAGTTTCGGTGCCGGCGAACCCGATTTCTCCACGCCCGACTACATCGTGGCCGCCGCCGTCGAAGCGGCGGCCCAGCCGGCGTCGCACCACTACACCGCGGTCGGTGGTCTCCAGCCGCTCCGGGAGGCGGTCGTGGCCAAGACCGCCCGCGACTCCGGGTATGCGGTCACCCCGGCCCAGGTGCTGATCACGAACGGCGGCAAGCAGGCGATCGCCAACGCCTTCCTCACCCTCCTCGACCCGGGCGACGAGGTCATCGTGCCGGCGCCGTACTGGGTGACGTTCCCAGAGGCCATCGCCCTGGCGGGTGGGGTGCCGGTCCCGATCAGCACGACGGTGGCCGGCGGGTTCCGGGTGACCCTGGAGCAGCTCGAGGAGGTGTGCACACCCCGCACCAAGGCCCTCCTGTTCGTGTCGCCCTCCAATCCGACGGGGGCGATCTACAGCCGGGAGGAGGTCGAGGCCATCGGGCGCTTCGCCCTCGACCGGGGGCTGTGGGTGGTCACCGACGAGATGTACGAACACTTCGTCTACGGCGGCCGGGCCTGCCCCTCCATGCCGGTGGTCGTACCCGAGCTGGCCGACCGCTGCGTGGTGATCAACGCCGTCTCGAAGGCCTACGCCATGACCGGTTGGCGGGTCGGATGGATGATCGCCCCGGCCGACGTGACGGCGGCGGCCACCAACCTCCAGTCGCACACGACGTCCAACGTCTCCAACGTCGCCCAGGCGGCCGCCCTGGCCGCACTGACCGGGAGCCTCGACTTCCCGACCACCATGCGCGAGGCCTTCGACGTCCGGCGGCGGAAGATGCACCAGATGCTGGCCGGCATCCCCGGCGTGTCGTGCCTCGAGCCCGAGGGCGCCTTCTACGCCTTCCCGTCCTTCGAGGAGGTCCTCGGGCGCGACATCAACGGCCGGCGGCCCCAGACGACCCTGGAGCTGGCCGAGGTGCTGTTGGAGGAGGCGGCGGTCGCCATCGTCCCCGGTGAGGCCTTCGGAGCGCCCGGCTACGCCCGCCTGTCGTACGCCCTGGGCGAGGACGAGCTGGTGGAAGGACTGACCCGCCTGGCCGAGGTGCTCGGAGGCTGACAGTCTGGTGTGCTCACAAGGGGGGCACATGCGACGCACGATCCGGTGGGGGGCAGCGGTGTTGGCGCTCGCCGCCGGCGCGGGATTGGCCGCCCCAACCGGGGAAGCGGCCGCCCCGGCCCCCGGGCTCGAGCTGTACCGGATCACCGCCTCAGCCGACATCGCCGCCCGCCTGGGCCGGGTCGGATTCGACGTCGCCGCCGCCCGGCCGGACGGCACCACCGAGGTCGTCCTCACCCCGCCCGAGGCGAAGCGGCTGATCGGAGCGGGGTTCCGCCCGGTCCCGTGGCGCGACGGACACGGCCGGTCGGTGGCCGACCTGGCCCGGGCCCAGGACGTCGGGTCGGGCCCGATGGTCTGGAAGCGGTGGGACGGGCCCGGCGGCCTCCGGGCCGAACTCGAGCAACTCGCCGCCGCCCATCCCGATCTCGTCCGGACCCAGGTCATCGGTCATTCGGTCCAGGGCCGGGAGATCATCGCCGTCCGTGTGACCGGTGGTGCACCCCGCGTCCCCGACGGCGCCCGTCCGGCGGTGCTGTACATCGGCCTGCAGCACGCTCGGGAGTGGATCAGCGGCGAGGTCACCCGCCGGCTGCTCCGCTCGATGGTCGACGGCTACGGCGTCGACCCCGACACCACCAGACTCCTTGACACCACCGAGTTGTGGTTCCTGCCGGTGGCCAACCCCGACGGCTACGAAACCAGCTTCGAGCCCGGGCAGCGGCTGTGGCGCAAGAACGTCGCCGACAACGACGGCGACGGCAAGGTCTCGTTCGGGGACGGCGTCGACACCAACCGCAACCTTCCCGACCATTGGGGTTACGCCCCGATGGGTTCGTCGGACGTCCCGGGAGACCAGACGTACCGGGGCCGGGCGGCGGCATCGGAGCCGGAGACGCAGGCCCTCGTGGCGCTGGGCAACCGGCTGCGGTTCCGCTTCATTGTGAACTACCACGCCTTCGGGCGGCTGCTGCTGTACCCGATCGGCTGGCAGGAGCAGACGCCCACCGCCGACCACACCATCTACGCCGCGCTGGCCGGCACTCCGGTCAACCCCGCCATCCCGGGTTACATCCCCCAGCTCTCGGCCGACCTCTATCCCACCAATGGCGAGACGACGAGCTGGGCCTACGCCAGCACCGGCTCGCTGGCCTTCACGGTCGAGCTCGGCGAAGGTGTGCCCGGCAGCGGCTTCGTCTTCCCCGACAACGAGGCCCTCGTCGAGCAGGAATACCAGCTCAACCGCCCGTTCGCCCTCGACGTCGCCCACTCGGCGGCCAACCCGGCGGAGCCGGTCACCCACCTCGGCCGCCGGGTCGCGGCGTTCGAGGTCGACGAGTTCCCCATCTCCTACGGGGACCCCCAGCCGGTTCAGGCGACCGTCCTCCGAGGGCTGGGCCCGGTACACGTGCACTGGCAGATCGGGGACGGGCCGGAGCGGCAGGCACCGACGGTCGAATGGCCCGGCGGACTGCGCTACGGAGCAACCGGTTCCCTCTACGCCCGCCAGGTGCGGGGCTCGGTGACCGGCGCCCGGCCGGGTGACACGGTCAAGGTGTGGTTCACCGCCGGCGGGCAGAAGAGCGAGGCCTTCACCTACCGGGTCGAAACCCAACGCCGCGCTCCGGTTCTGGTGGTGGTGGGCGGTGATCACTCGCAACCGGCGGGGTCGACGTCCCGGGCCGGAACGCGACCGGATCGCCTGTCTCCCGTACTGGCCGCTCTGGCCGCCAACGGGGTGGAGGCCGACACCTACGACGTCGACGGCCACGGCCGCCTCGCCCCCGACCCGTTGGGCGTGCTCGGCCACTACCGGGCGGTCGTCTGGAGCACCAACGAAGAACGCCGGGCGGACTCGGTGGCCACGTTGCCGGCCATGGTTTCCCGGCTGGCCAACGAGGAGATGCTGGCGCTGCGGGCCTATCTGAACGACGGCGGCCGCCTGCTCTACATGGGCCGCGACGCCGGACGCCCCTACGCCGAAGGGGCCCGGTACGACCCGGTGGCCGACGGTCCCTGCACTCCCGAACCGCCGGGACCGCGTGTCGAGGGCGACCACGGTCGGAGCGGACATGGCTGTGTGGCCCTCTCGGAGGAGTTCTTCCAGTACTGGCTGGGGGCCTACGAGAACGCGCCGGCCGGGGGCAGCGCCACCGATTCGAGCATCGCGCCGGTCGACGGGGTGCGGGCCCCGTTCGACGGTTTCAGCTGGAGCTTCGCCGGCGGTGGGCTCGCCACGGGCCGCAACGCCGCCGCCTACAGCGCCACCGCCGAGAGAATCGGCCGCACCTATCCGGCGCTGTCGGGCCGCACGGCGGCCCGTTACCGGGTGAACCGCCCCGGCCGCGGCAGCTCCGACCCGTCGGGCGCCGCCCGGTACGGCACCGGCACGGCCGCCGTGGTCGAAACGCCGTGGAGCCTGCTGTTCGGGTTCGGCTTCGAGGACATCGCCGGGCCCCCGCCTCAGACCGAGGTCATGGGGCGGGCGCTGCGCTTCCTGCTGGCTCCCCGCTGACCTCGTCAAACCACCGGGGGCGCTTCTGGCGGGCCCACCAGGTCGGCACACGGCCGGTGACCATGCCCCGCAAGGCGGCGGGGTCGGCCACGGCCAGTCGGACATGGCCGGTGACGGCCAGCCCCAGGGCCAGGGCCGTCCAGTCGTGGACGAACGTGGCGCCGGTCCGCCACGACAGCGGGAAGGGGCTGAAGAAGCGGAGCACGAGGCCGGTGGCCAGCATCGTGACGAGCGCGCCGGCGACGAAGGCGGCGTTGAGCTTCTGGCCCGGGTTGAACTTGCCGAGGCGGACGGTCGGATCGGCGCCCCGGCTGCGCAGCCAGCGGAGGTCGTCGGCGCTGAAGCGGTTGAGACTGCCCAGATCACGCCGCAAGCGGCGGCCGCGGCGGCCGGGCAGCGCCAACAGGAAGGGCAGCGGGAGGCCGAGACCGGCGATGACGTGGATCTCCTTGAACAGCGCCCGGCGTCCGACGATGCTCGCCAGCTCCCCCCAGTAGAGAACGCCGCCGGTCACCACCAGCACGCCGACCAGCGCGGCGGTGATCCAGTGCAGCCAGCGTTCGGTGCGATCAAAGCGCTCCATCAGACCGGCTCGTCGCTCCGGCCGTTGGACCGGCCGATCCAGGCGTCGACGTCGTAGCCCTGCTTCTCCCAGTAGCCGGGGCGGGGGACCGCCACGAGCGTGATGCGCTGCAGCCACTTGAGGGACTTGTAGCCGTACATCGGGGCCACGTAGAGGCGGACGGGCCCGCCGTGGGCGGACGAGATCGGTTTCCCGTCGAGCTCGTAGGCGACGATCACGTCGTCCCGGCGGGCCTGCTCGAGGGTCAGGGTCTCGGTATAGGCGCCGTCGAACGACTCGAACTCCAGGGCCTTGGCCTCGGCCCGGGGCGCGGCCCGCTCGAGCACATCGGCCAGGCGTACGCCCTTCCAGCGGACGTCGGGGACCCGCCAGCCGGTGACGCACTGGAAGTCCTTCACCAGTTCGACGGCCGGCAGGCGGAGAAGTTCCTCGTAGTCGATGACGTAGGGCGCGCCGGCCAGGCCGTCGACTTCGAGCCGCCAGTCGGCCGGGTCCCGTCTCGGCAGAGTGTTGGTGACGGAGTAGATGCGGAACCGCCCGGTGGGCAGCAGGCCGAGGAGGCCGGTGCCGTCCTTGACCGCCACGGGGCCGAGGAGACGCTCCACGAAGTCCGCCGCCTTGGAACCCCAGACGATCCCCGACACGCCGAAGGCGGCGAGCCCGAGGAAGACCCGGCGCCCGATGGGCGTCTCGTCCATGTCTCCGACCTTGGGCACGCTGTTCTGTCTCTGTTTCGTCGGCGGGTGTTTCACCCCGTCTTGCGGCTGAGGGCGGCGCTGCTCCGGCTGTAACGGTCGGGCGGGACATCGGGACTGTCCGGCATGCGTACCAAAGTCACCACCTTCTGCGGGCGGTTCCTTCGCTGGGAGTTCGTTCCGGAGGCCGTCCTGGCCGTTGGATTGACGATCTTCTTTCTCGACCAGACCGATGCCGCCACCAGCGCCTTCAAGAGCCGTAAGGCGGTGGCGATCATGGTCGCGGTCACGGTGGGCTGGCTCGCCGGCCGCCTGCTGCTGGCCCGCTTTCTGCGCTTCGCCGTGGCCCGGGCGGCAGTCTTCTCGGTTGCCGCAGCTGTGGCACTGGCGGTCGTGGTGCTCCCCGCCTACAACAACGAAACGGTCATCGAGACGTTTCCGGCCGCCGCGGCACCGGGCCCTGTGCCGGTCACGGCGACCACACCTTCCTCCGCCCCCGTCGCCTCGGCCGACCCGCCGGCCACTCCCCGCTCGCCGGGGGCCGACGGGCCTGCGGCCGGGACTCCGCCTCGGATGCCGATGACGACGTCCACGACGGCTCGTGCCGCTTCCGCTCCGACGACCGGGCCCGCCACGGTGTCGGCGGCCCCCGCCCCGACCACGACGACGACCGCCTCGGCCCAACCGGAGAGCGCATCAGCAACGCCGGCGGAACCGGAGCCGGCACAGTCCTCGCCGCAGCGGCTGCGCACGGGGATGTTCCGCGGCATCGACCACCGGGCATCGGGCACCGTGGTCATCTACCGGCAACCGGACGGCCGCTACGTCGTCGGACTCGAGGACATCGACATCCAGCCCGGCCCGGACTACGACCTCTACATCGTTCCGGGCGAGGATCGGGAGGACACCAAGGGCGGCATCCGCCTGGGCGACCTGCGCGGCAACCGTGGCACGCAGTTCTACGAGGTCCCCGAAGGCGTCAACCTCGAGAGCGGGCCCTGGACCGTCCTCGTGTGGTGCCAAACCTTCGCCGTCCCCGTCGCCGGGGCGACACCGGCCTAGGCGGGAGATCAGCCGCCGTAGCTCATGCGGGTGTCCTCCATCCGCAGGACTTCGGCTTCCTCGTCGTCGACCTGGAACCGGCTGTCGACGACTTCCCCGATGAAGAAGGTGTGGCCGCCGCAGTCGACCGGGTTGCGGACCTCGCAGTCGACGTAGGCCACCGCCTGATCGAGGATCGGCGCCCCCGTCCGCCCGTCGTGGAACGGGAAACCGTTGAGCGTCTTCGCCTCGGTATCGACTTCGACGGGCTTCACGAACTTGCGGACGATCGCCCGGTCCTCCCGGGACAGGATGTTGAGGCTGAAGACCCCGCCGGCGGTGATCAGCTCGTGGGTGAAGGCCTCCTTCTCCACACCGATCCCGACGAGCTTCGGTTCGAAGCTGACCTGCGTGGCCCAGTTGAGCGTCATGCCGTTGCGCCGTTCCCCGTCCCGGGCGCCGACGACGTAGAGCCCGTACGGCATCTTCCACAGCACCCGCCGCCGCAGCTTGTCGTACTCCTCCTTCTGCTCGTCGCTCTCGACGCCGGGAGGAAAGGGCCCAATGGGAGGTCCGCTCTTGGTCGCCATGCCGCGAGAAGCTACTCGGAGCCCCGACGGGTGTCGGACGGGGAGAGGCCCTAAGGCACCATGACCGTGAAGAAAATTTTCACCTGGCCAATCGGACAAATCTGTGCGCCGGCGAGGCGGGAAGGCTTTCGGACGTCGGCGCCTGGTGCCAGGCTGGCTGACCGCCCGAGCCCTGTGACGAGGAGGCGGCGATGTTCATCCAGGTGATCACCGGAACGACGTCCGACCGAGAGGGCCTGCGGCGGCAGGCCGACCGCTGGGAACAGGATCTGCGCCCGGGAGCGACCGGCTTCCTCGGCAGCACGGGCGGCGTCACCGACGACGGCCGCTTCATCATGGCGGCCCGTTTCGAATCGGAGGAGGCAGCCCGGCGCAACAGCGCTCGCGAGGAGCAGGGCGCGTGGTGGGCGGAGACGGAGAAGTATCTGAGCGACGTCGCCTTCCGCGACAGCACCGAGATCTTCACCACGATGGGCGGCGGCTCGAATGACGCCCGGTTCGTCCAGGTCATGCGGGGCCGGGTGCTCGACAGGGACAAGGCCGCCCAACTCATTTCCCGGATGGCCGAGTTCGAGGCCGTGATGCGCGACCACCGCCCCGACTTCATGGGCGACGTCACCGTTCTGCACGCCGACGGCACCTACACCGACGTCATCTACTTCACGTCGGAAGCGGAGGCCCGGGAAGGCGAGCAGAAGCCGATGCCGGCCGAGGCTCAGGGAATGTTCGAGGAATTCATGGCGACGATGCCGATCGACGAGTACCTCGACCTCAAGGAGCCCTGGCTGCGCTAGGCAGTGTGCTTCTCGGGAGCGCCTCGGGGCTCGTCGCTTTGGCCCTTGCGCTCCAGGAAGGAGAACTTCCCGTCCGGCTCCAGGATCCCCAGCTGGATGTCGCGCAGGTTGGAGATCCCCTGATTGCGGGCTGACTCCAGCACCTCGTCGAGCACCACCCGTTCCAGTTTCAGCGCCGGCTCCACCGGCCGGCCGTCCCGCACGACCACGACGGGTACACCCTCGATCACCTCCCGCGCCCGCTTGAAGCGGAAACCGAGCCAGGAGAAGACGACGATCCACGCCCCGAGTGTCCCGACCGCCAGCATCGCTCCGGTGATCGACATGTCCTCCTGCGTCACGCCCTGCTGGATGAAGTCCCCGACCACCACGAGGAGCAGGAGCTCGAAGGCGGTCATCTCCGACAGCTCGCGCTTGCCGAGCGCCCGGGTGAGCATCCAGAGGAAAAAGAAGAGGACGGTGGCGCGGACGATGATCTCCATCAGGGAAGCACCCACGTCTTGTAACGCGCCGTGACCACCGGCTCACCGTCGACCAGCACAGAGGACTCGCCCGTCCCACCCCACTGCACCCCGGGCTCGAGACGGGCGTCGAGGGACACGCTGAGCGTGTCTCCCTCGGGCGGTTCGAACTCCCAGAACACGGTGTCGGCGCTGGCGGTCATGGTGGACGGCTCGGGGTCGAAGCCGTTCTCGTCGAACATGTCGAGGTACTTGGTGCTGGTGGCCACCGTCACCGGCCCGTCGAAGCCGCCCGGGCGCCGGATCTCGAGCGACCACGGTGTCGCCAGCCCGGCCCGGGTGACTCGGGCATAGGTCACCGTCAGCTCGTAGCCGCCACCGCTCGCCGTGGTCGTGCCACTGCGGACGCCGAGGGCGCCGCTCAACCCGAGGGCCAGGAAGCAGAACAGCAGCGTCATGAACAGCCGCCGGACCGTTCGGGCGCGGCGGGAACGGAGGAGATCGGGCTCCTCTGGCGCAGTAGGCACGACGTCGACATCGGGCCGCCCGGCCAGCTCAGGCGCCTCGGCGACCGTGCCTCTGCCGTTTCCTTCCATGTAGAGGCCGGTACCCGTCAAACGGCCCGGACGAAACCGCCTCTGTCAGTGGTGGTGGCCGTGACCCGAGGGCACTCCGCCCTTCGGCGGCCACGGCGGCGCCTCGGCCTGCACGCCGTCGGGCGGCGGTGTCCCGCCGGCCAGGTCGTCCGTCTCGTAGACGTAGGCCAGTACGATCCCCATCACGTCGGGCTGGGGTTCCGGCGGGTCGTAGTAGGTGTCGATGGAGAGCACTTCACCGGCCCGCACGGTGCCGAGCCGGTCCCAGGTGCAGGTGCTCATCGACTCCACGCTGCCGGCGAAGGCCGGGTTGGTGCCGTACCCGGCGTAGGACGTGCACAGGTGCTGGCCGGTCGTCTCGTTGGCCAAGACGATCTTGATCCCTCCGTTGTGGACGTGGCCGCCGGCCAGGAGCACCCGGCCGGTCAGCGTCGACGTCCACCGCCAGACCTTGTTCGACGGGCCGGCGCCCACGGAGTACGCCGAGTCGCCACAGTTGTCGACGTCGAGCCAGACCGGGCGGACGGGCTTCATCCCCGGCGTCGAGTCGGGCACCCACGTGACCTTGGTCCTGACGAACACCACCTGCGGCGAAGCGGAGTGGTTCATGATGTCGACGGCCCCGGCCACCCGGTCGGTCCCGTAGTGGTAGCCGAAGCCGGCCGGGAACCGGCCGCCCGTCCGCTCGTTGCCGGCGGCGAAGAACCGCTCGCCGAGCGAACCGATCGCCGTCTGCGGGCCGCAGGTGGCGTCGGGCCGGCCGGAGTTGAAGACGACGATGTGGTGGAGCATCACGCCGTTGTCGAGGTTGGCGGAGCGCCCGTCCTCGAAGACGAGGTCGATCTCGGTGCCGGTGAGATAGCAGTTGGTGCAGGGCATCGGCATGGCCGGCACGACGGCGGCGAACTGGCCGGGCTGCTGGCCGACGGCGGCCGGCACGAGGATCGGGCCGTAGCGGACATCGGCGGTCTGCGTGCCCGGCTGGGTCTCCTGCCGGGGGGCCGGAGCGGCGGCCGATTCGAGTGGCGCCAGCGACATCCCGGCGAGAGCGAGGAGAACGGCTACGGAGGGCAGGCTGCGACGGAGGATGCTCATGGCGCGCTCCCAGCTTTGAGTACGCAGATGTACCCAAATACGCTACCGAATCAGGATGAATGCGTCGACCCCCGTTGTGCTCCTCCACGGCTTCGCCACTTCGTCGGCCCGGACGTGGTGGGAGAACGGGTGGCTCGACCTGCTGTCGGAGGCCGGCCGGGATACGGTCCCCATCGACATCCTGGGCCACGGCAAGGCCGACAAGCCCCATGATCCGGCGGCCTACACCGACCTCGAGGGGTACGTGGCCGACCGCCTGCCCGACGGGCCGGTTGACGCCGTGGGCTTCTCGCTCGGAGCCCGGCTGCTGCTCGGGGTGGCCATCGCCCAGCCCGAGCGGTTCCGGCGCATCGTGACGCTGGGGGTTGGGCGCAACCTGTTCGAGCGCGGCGGCAGCGACGTCGTGGCCGACGCCATCAAGGCCGGCGACGCCCCGGAGAACCCGGCGGCCGACTACTTCGCCCGCCTCGCCGCCCATCCCGAGAACGACCGGGAGGCGCTGATCGCCTGCCTGCAGGCGCCGATGCGGCTCCTCACCAAAGAGGACCTCGGCCGCGTGACGGCGTCGGTGCTGGTGTGCATCGGCGAGCGTGACTTCTGCGGGCCGGCCGACCCGCTGGTCGAGGCCCTCCCCGACGCCCACCTGGTGGTGCTGCCCCGGACCGACCACTTCTCCACGCCCAAGGACTTCATCGCCATGGACGCCGCCCTCAAGTTCCTGGAGGACGGCTCCGTCTAGCCCGCTCCGCCTACGGGCAGGCCCGCCCGGCGCAGCGCACCGCCCGGGCCAGCCGGGCCGAGAGGTCCTCGACGTCGGGATCGTTGTTCGGGTCCCGGTCGGCGAGGACGTTCTCCAGCTCCCAGGGATCGGAGCGGAGGTCGTAATACTCCCGGAAGGCGACGGAGGTGTTGTCGGCTTCGTAGTACTCGATGTACTGCCAGCGGTCGCCGACCAGCGACGCCCACGTCGGAATGGAGCGATGGCCCTTGTAGCCGTCGGGTGTGGGCCGGCCGACCGGGCCGAACTCGAGGAGCTTCTCCGACCGGCCCGGCCGCCCCGGCAGGAACGAGCGGCCGTCGAGCCGGTACTTGAGCGACGGCGGGAGGTACCGGGCGGCGTCGAGCCAGGTGGGGAGGAAGTCCTCGCCGCCGACCGGGCGGTGGTCGACCGAGCCGGGCTCGAAGACGCCGTCCCACCGGACGAGGAACGGGACCCGGGAGTGCTCCGTGTAGCCCAGACCCTTGCTGGTGAGACCCCGGTCACCGTGGGCGAAGCCGTTGTCGGAGGTCAGGACCACCAGGGTGTTGTCGAGCTGACCGGTGTTCTGCAGCGCGGTCATCATCCGGTCGACCATCTCGTCGACCGCCAGCAGCGTCTTCAGCTGCCCGTCGTAGGTGACCTGGCCGCAGCGGGTCGGAAACGTGTTGTCCCGGAGGTAGCGGGCCTTGTCGGCCTTGGCGCCCGGGTTGCCGCCGCCCTCGACCGTCACCGCCGGGGACGGATTCCACGGCGGTGTGGCGACGTCGTCGTGCCGGGCCGGCCAGTCGTAGAGCTCGTCGAGGTTGCAGGAGGTCCTCTGGGCTTCCCGGTTGTTGTGGGGGGCGTGCGGCGCGACCTGCATGAACCACGCCCGGCCGCGGTTGTCGCCGAACCCGTCGATGTACTCGATCGCCTTGTCGGCGATGAAGTCGGTCGAGTACGGTGCCGTCACCCAGGAGCGCCTGTCCTGCCCCGGATCCTTGACCCAGAACGGCGCGTCGACGTACCCGCCCTGGAAGGCGGCGTACTGATCGAAGTGCGGAGGCTCGTAGCGGAACGTCCAGTCGGTGATGAACTTCCCGACGAGGGCGGTGCGGTAGCCGGCCTCTTTCAGGTACCGGGGGCTGATCCAGTCGCGGTCGAGGTTGTCGCCGGCGTAGTTGTCGACCACCTGGTGGTTGTGGGACAGCCGGCCGCTCCAGATCGTGGCCCGCTCCGGGCAGCACAGTGACGTGGTGGCGTAGCCGCGGTCGAAGTTCACACCGCCGTCGAGCAGCCACCGCTTGGTCTTCACCAGGACGCCGGGCCGGTCGACGATCCCTTCGTACCGGGCGTCGTCGAGGAGGATGAACAGGATGTTGGGCCGGGCCTTGCCGTTGGGCAGCCTCGGGCCCACGATCGCGTCGACGGTGTCGGACGGGTCAACGCCCAGCGGCGCGTCGCCGCCGGGCCGTTCGGGCGGCGGCAAGGGCGGCAGGCCCACTCCCGTGGGGACGCCGGCGCCGCCCACGACGGCCGCTCCCTCGGGCGCCGATCCGAACGGCGCGGCGTCGCCGAAGGCGAAGACGGCGCCGTCCGAGGCGAACTCCCAGTAGCCCGCCCCCGTCTGCGATCGCATCATCCCCACCATGCCGGCCCGCCCCGCCCGGCCGGCGGCCGAACCGAAGAACGTGGCGTCGCCGAAGGAGAACACCCCGCCGTCGGCGGCCACCAGCCAGTAGCCGTCGCCCGTCGGCGTGGCGGCCATGCCCGTGATCGGCTGATTGAGCTTGACCGCGCCGGTGGAGCCGAAGAACCGGGCGTCCCCGAAGGCGAAGATCCCGCCGTCCGACGCCACCAGCCAGTAGCCCCGGCCGGACGGCGAAGCCGCCATCCCCACGATCGGCCGGTTCAGCCGCAGACTGCCGGTGGAACCGAAGAAGCCGGCGTCCCCGAAGGCGAAGATCCCGCCGTCCGACGCCACCAGCCAGTAGCCCCGGCCGGACGGCGAAGCCGCCATCCCCACGATCGGCCGGTTCAGCCGCAGACTGCCGGTGGAACCGAAGAACTCGGCCTCCCCGAAGGAGAAGATGCCGCCGTCGGTCGCCACCAGCCAGTAGCCGTCGCCGGTGCGGGTGGGGGCCATGCCGACCATCGGCTGGTTGAGCCGGATGTTGCCCGTGGAACCGAGAAACGCCGCTCCCCCGAAGGCGAACACTCCGCCGTCGGGCCCGACGAGCCAGTAGCCGGGGGGCGGACCGCCGTCTTCTCCGCTGGCCGGCACCGCGTCGTCGGCTGACGCCTCCACGGTGCGCCCCGGCCCGGGGAGGACGGCGCCGATGGCGACGACGGCCAGCACCACGGCCAGGAGGCGGCCACCGCGGTCCCTGCGCTTCATACCTGTGGGATACAGCCCGCAGTGACCGCTCCCTGCGGCAAGCGCCACAGGGTTCGCCGGATGTTCGCCTCAGCGTTCCCCGTCGTTCTCCCCCACCCCGGACGGGGTCGACTCTCCGCCCGGGCGCGGCCACGGTACGGTCTTCGGGGCATGGACCCGCTTTTCACCGGTGTCGGCGTGGCGCTGGTCACGCTCTTCGACGAGGACGGCGAGATCGACGCCGCCGCCACCGCCACCCACGCCGCCCGCCTCGTGGAGCGGGGTGTCCGGGCGGTGCTGGTCAGCGGATCGACCGGGGAGGCGGCGGCGCTGTCCGCCGAGGAGCGGGTGCTGCTGCTGGAGGCGGTGCGCGACGCCGTCCCCGACCACGTCCCGGTGCTGGCCGGCACGGGCGCCCCGTCGGCCCGGCAGGCGGCGGCCCTCACGCTGTCGGCCAGGGAGCACGGCGCCGACGCGGTGCTCGTGCTGTCGCCGCCCCGGGTGGCCGACCCGTCGGCCTACTACGACGTCGTGGCCCGGTCGGCCGGCGACCTGCCCGTCCTCGCCTACCACTACCCCAAGGCGTCGGAGCCGGGCATCCCGGTCGACGTCCTGCCCAAGCTGCCCGTCTCCGGGTTGAAGGATTCCTCGGGCGACCCCGAGCGGCTGCTGGCCGAGCTCGACTGGGGCAAGCCTCTCTACACCGGCTCGTCAGCCATCCTGTCGTTCGCCGGCCCGCTGGGCTGCGCCGGGGCCATCCTGTCGCTGGCCAACGTGGAGCCGGAGGGCTGTATCGCCGCCTTCACCGGCGACGCCGCCGCCCAGCGCCGCCTCACGCCGGCCCACCTGGCCAGCCGGGTCGACTTCCCCCGGGGCCTCAAGGAGATGATGTCGGCCCGCTTCCGCACCTCGCCCGTCTGCCGGATGGGCTGACCGGGCCGCAGGCGCAGCCCGCGCTAGAGCTCCTTCATCGCCTCCGGCTGCAGGCCCTGGTTGAGCAGCGCCGCCAACTGGCGGCCGTTGTCGACGGCGTAGTCCCGGTAGCAGTTGTTCATCAGCGCGTGGGTCTCCCGGGTGGTGGCGGCCAGCTCCTGGAGCCCCGGCACCCACTCGGCCAACTCTTCGTCGGTGTAGCGGTAGGCGAAGCGCTCGGCGGCCGAGATCCACTTCTCCTCCCACGTCTCGGCGTTGCGGCCGTGGAAGCGGACGACGGCGATGTCGGCGGTGGCCGCCACCACCGGCGGCACCGACGAGTCGAAGCCCTGTGGCTCGTCGACGCAGACGTAGGTCAGGCCCTCACCCTCCAGCAGTCCGAGCGTCCGTCCCCGCTCCTCTTCCGAGAGCCAGGAGCCGTGGCGGAACTCGACCGCCAGGTCGTAGTCGGGCAGCCGGCCCTGGAGTGTCTTGAGGTAGGCCCGGTTCTCGGCGTTGGGCCGGAACCACGGCGGGAACTGGAACAGGACGACGCCGAGCTTGCCGGCCGAATGGAGCGGCATCAGCGCCTGGCGGAACAGCTCCCACGACTCGTCGACCGCCGCCTCGGGGAGGTGCGACAGGTACACCGAGCGCTTCTCCCGGTGCTCCATGGGGACCTGGTCTGCCACCTCGGGCCACAGGGAGTCGGGCCGCGTCGGATGGTTCGTGAACAGCGAGTAGGCCTTGATGTGCATGGTGAAGCCGGCCGGAGTCCGGTTCACCCACAGCCCCGCCATCTCTTCGGTGGGCGGGTAGTAGTAGCTGGCGTCAGCCTCGACGGTGGGGAAGATCGAGGCGTAGTACCGCAGCCGTTCCTCGGCCTTCATCGAGCGCCGAGGGTAGAAATCGCTCTCCTTGACGAGCGTCTGGTCGGTCCACGAACACGTCCCGACCAGAATGCGACCAGCTACCGGCGCCCCACGTTGGGCTTCTTGCCGTGGTTGGCCTTGTTCCGGCGGCACTTCAGCTTGCGCTTGCTCGTCTTCTTGCTCATAGGGAGGACACCTTACCGTCGGGCGGTCACGAACCGCTCATGGTCATCTCGGGCACGAACATCGTGATGGCACCGGCGCCGCCGGCCAGCCACCGGAGGTCGTTGCCCACTTCGAGGTCGAGCAGCATCCGCTGGAAGGTCGACGCCACCGTGACCTCCCGGACCGGCTCGGCCAGCGCGCCGTCGCGGATCATCAGGCCGTCGGCGCCGACCGAGAAGTCGCCGCTCACGGGACTGGCCCCCGAGTGCAGGCCGGTGATCGACTGGACGAACAGTCCGCCCTGGGCCCGGCGGAGGAGCTCCTCGGGAGACAAGGGCCCCGGCTCGAAGTGCAGCGCCCGGGGCCCGACGCCGGGCGTCGACGTGTACCCGGCCCGCACGGCCGAGCCGGTGGTACCGCGGCCGCTGCGCCGGCCGGTGTGGACGTTGTGGAGGAAGCCGGCCAGCGTCCCGTGCTCGATCAGGCGGACGGGCCGGGTCGGCACGCCCTCGCTGTCGTAGCCGGCGGCGCCGAAGGCGGCGGGGTTCGTCGGGTCGTCGATGATCGACAAGTGCGACCCCGCCACCGTCTCCCCGAGACGGGTGGCGAACATCGACCGGCCTTTCAGCACCGACTCGCCGTTCAGCGCTCCGGCGATCACGCCGAGGATCGACGAGGCCACCAGCGGGTCGAAGACCACCGGAAGGCGCCGGCTCTTGGGCTGGGTCGCCCCCAGCAACCGGACGGCCCGTTCGGCGGCCATGTGCGCCGCCTCCGCCACGTCGAGCTCTGCCGGCTCCCGTCCGACCGAGAAGCCGTAACCCGTGCGGGTGCCGACCCCTTCGCCGGCCAGCGTCAGCGCGGAGAGGGAGCAGACCGTGCGCCGGGCCGTGGCCTCGACCCCCAGCGAGTTGGCCAGAGCCATCTCGCTGGCGCCATCGCCGTAGGAGACGGTGCGGACGCCGCGGATGCGCTCGTCGGCGCCCATGACGGCCCGTTCCAACTCCAGCGCCAGCGCCACCTTGTCGTCGGGCGAGGTGGCCAACACCGCTTCCCGCCACAGGTCGAGCGCCGGCCGGTCGCCGCCGGGGTCGGCGGCGTCGCCGGGGCCCGGCAGGGCCAGGTACTCGTCGGGCGACCCGAAGGCGGCGTTGTCCCGGGCCTCAGCCAGCGTCTCGGTCACGATGTCGGGCTCGAGGGAGCCGGCCCAGGCGAAGCCCTGCCGGCCGTCGACCACGACCCGGACGCCGACGCCTTCGGTGTTCTCGACCGCCAGCGACTCGACCTCACCGCCGAAGACCTTGATCTCGGTCCCCTGGGAGCGGGCGGCGTAGGCCTCGACCTGCTCGCCCGGCTTCGCTTCCCCGGCGATCTTGCGGACCAGCGCCACCAGCGCCTCGTCGGTGTGCCCGTCACTCACCGGCCGTGCCTCCGACCGTCATCTCGGCCACCCGGACCGTCGGCTGTCCGGCCGAGACCGGCACGCCCTGCCCGTCCTTCCCGCAGGTGCCGGCCCAGCTGTCGAAGTCGCTCCCGACGGCGTCGATGGCCAGCAGCGTCTCGGGGCCGTTGCCGATGAGGTTGGCCGCCCGGACCGGGGCCGTGAGGCGTCCGTTCTCGATGAGATAGGCCTCCGTCACCCCGAAGACGAAGTCGCCGGTGGCGGTGTTGACCTGCCCGCCGCCGAGCGCGGCGCAGTAGAGGCCGTAGGGCGTCGAGGCGATGATGTCGTCGGGGTCGTCGGTGCCGGCCAGCAGGTAGGTGTTGGTCATGCGGACCATCGGGAGCGACTGGTACGTCTCCCGCCGGCCGTTGCCGCTCGACTCCCGGCCCTCCTGGCGGGCCCGGAGCAGATCCCACATGTAGTCACTGAGGACGCCGTTCTCGATCAGCGTGTTGCGGCGGGCCGGGTGTCCCTCGTCGTCGACCGACAGGGTGCCCCACCCCCGGTCGAACGTGCCGTCGTCGACCAGCGTCACCAGCGGTGAGGCGACCTGGGTGCCGACCCGACCCCGGAAGACCGAAGCGTCACGGGAGACGAGGTCGGCCTCGAGGCCGTGGCCGCAGGCCTCGTGGAAGAGGACGCCGCCGGCGCCCTGGCGCAACACCACCGGCAGCTTGCCGACGGGGGCGGGCCGGGCGTCGAGCATCCGCAGCGCCCGGCCGGCGGCGGTGCGGGCCACCTCCTCGGGGTCGAACTCGTCGAACAGTTCGAAGCCGACGGTGCGGCCCGGTCCTTCGTAGCCGGTCTGGAGGCCGCCGTCGCCCAGCGCGGTGCAGCTGACCATGAAGCGGGTGCGGACGCGGTCGTCGTGCACCAGCAGGCCGTCGGAGTTGGCGATCAGCACCCGCTTGCGGGCGTCGGTGTAGGCCGCCGACACCTGGCGGATGGCGCCGCCGGCGGAGCGGGCGGCGTCGTCGGCCCGGCGGAGGACCTCGGCTTTGCGCACCTTCTCGACCGTCTCGGGCAACTCGCGGATCGGGTGCTTCGCAGAACCCTGGCGGGGTTCGAGCGCCACCACGGTCGTGCGCCCCTCGGCGCCCCGGACGGCGGCGCCGGCCGCCCTGGCCGCCTCGGTGAGCGACCGCTCGGAGAGGTCCGAGGTGTGGGCGTAACCCGTGGAGTTGCCGGAGACGACCCGGATGCCGGCGCCCCGGGACCGTCCGGCGGTGAACTCCTCGATCTTGCCGTCGTCGAGCCGGGCGCCGGAGTTGCGCCGGTCCTCGACGTAGACCTCGGCGAATTCACCTCCGGAGCGCAGGGCGGCGGTCAACACCCGCTGGAGAACGGATTCCTCGACCACTGGGCGGTCCTTTCCGCGGGCGTTGCGCCCGTGTCGCGGCTTTCTGAGAAAGAAACTGAAGCGGGAGCGGGCTCCTTCCGCCCGCTCCCGCGTAGTGCTTCTATCGTACGCCTGTGGAGTTGCGCACGGGTTCGGCCGCCACGATCGAGCGGATCGTCGGTGAGTGCGATACGTCGGCCGCCGCCGGGACGTCGAACGTCCCCGTGCTGGCCACCCCGAGCATCATCCTCTTCGCCGAACAGGCGATCTGGGCCGCCCTCGACGGTCGGCTCGACGCCGGGACGAGCGCCGTCGAGCACCGGGTCGAGATCAGCCACCTCGCCCCCACCCCGGTCGGGGCCAAGGTGAGGGCGGAGGCCATCCTCGAAGCGATCGAAGGGCGGCGCCTCGTGTTCCGGGTCTCCGTGAGCGACGACCGGGGTCTGGTGGCCGCCGGCCGCTTCACCCGCGTGATCGTGTCCAAGGACCGGTTCATGGAGAAGGCCGGGGTCGGGGACTGACCGCCCGGCCTTCCCGTTACATCAGCGACATCAGCTACATCAGGGCGCTGGACCGGGGATAGACGTCGGCCGGGTCGGTCAGGACGTTGATCAGCGCCGGGACGCCGGAGGCCAGCGCCCGGTCGATGGCGGGGCCGATCTCGGCCGGGTCGGCCACGAGCTCGCCGTACCCGCCGAGGGCCGTCACCACCTGGTCGTAGCGGGTGCCCGGCCGGAGCTCGGCCACCACGTCGTAGCCGTAGAGGGCCTGCATCGGGTGCTTCTCCAGCCCCCAGATGCCGTTGTTGCCGACGATGGCCACCACCGGTGCCTCGTGGCGGACGAGGGTGTCGAAGTCCATCAGCGAGAACCCGGCCGCGCCGTCGCCCAGCATCAGGAACACCTGCCGGTCGGGCCGGCCCTGGGCCCGGGCGGCGAGCCGGGCGGCCAGCCCGTAGCCGGGGCCGGTCCCGAGGCAGCCGTAGGGCCCGGGGTCGAGGAACGACCCGGGCGTCTCCGTGTCGATGAACTTCCCGGCGTAGGAGCCGAAGTCGCCGCCGTCGACCACCACCACCGCGTCGGGCTCGAGGCGGGCCCGCAGCTCGCCGTAGATGCGGGCCGGGTGGATCGGGTCGGCGGTGCTGCGAAGCGTCTCCTCCTCCTTCTCCCGGCGGGCGGTCTCGTCGGCCGAGAGGTCGGCGACCCACTCCGCCCGGGCCTTCGGGTCGGCGGCCTCGACCCCGGCGGCCGCGATGCCCCGGAACACCTCGGACAGGTCGCCGGCGGCCGAGCCGGCCAGCTCCACGTGGGTGGCCACCATCGAGGGGTCCTCCACGAGGTGCACGACCCGGGCGCCGCCGCCGAACTGCCCGAAGGCCAGCCGGAAGTCGAGCGGGACACCGGCGGCGATGACGAGGTCGGCCTTGCGCAGCGCCGTCGACCGGGCCCGGGAGAAGGCCAGCAGGTGCGACGCCCGCAACGTCCCCCGACCGAGCCCGTTCATGAGGACGGGCACCCCGGCCGCCTCGGCCAGCTGCTCGAGGGCTCCCTCGGCCCCGTCCCAGTAGACGCCGGCGCCGGCCATGATCACCGGCCGTTCGGCGGCGGCGATGAGCTTGGCCACCGTCGCCAGCTCGTCGGGGTCGGGTCGCCGGTCGGTCCGGGCGCCCGCGCCGACGGTCACCGACGAGGACGGGTCGGCCGAGGCCCGGTCGAAGAACTGGTCGACCGGGATGTCGACGAAGCAGGGCCCCCGGGGGGCGGTGGTCGCCGCCCGGAGCGCCGTCGTCACCTCGGGGTGGATGTCGCCGGTCTTCTGCGCCGTCACCGCCCGCTTGGTGACCTCGGCCACGATCGGCACGTGGTCGACCTCCTGGAGCGACCCGGACCCCCAACGGGCGGCGGGCGCCCGCCCACCGATCACCACCATGGGCGAGCCGCAGAAGAAGGCACTGGTGATGGCGCTCATCCCGTTGGTGACGCCGGGCCCGGCGGTCAGGGCGGCGACGCCCGGCCGGCGGGTCACCTTGGCCCAGCCTTCGGCGGCGAAGCCGGCCGTCTGTTCGTGGCGGGTGTCGATCAGGCGGATACCGGCCGCCACACACCCGTCGTAGAGGGGGAAGATGTGGCCGCCGGACAGCGTGAAGACAGTGTCGACGCCCGCCTCTTGCAGGGCCTGTGCCGCCAGGGTGCCGCCGTGGACAAGGTCCATTCCCGACCTTCCTCTCGAGATGGCGGATGTTCGCCGCCCGTTCCCGATTAGGCTAAGTCGGATGCAGGGCCGAGCCACACCCCCATCGTCGCTGCGGCGCGGGTCGCCGGCGGCCGCTTCATGGTGGCGGGCGGGGCGGATCGTGGCCAGCGCCGTGATGCTGGCCCTGCTCCTCCCCAGGATGCATCTGTCGTCCCTGCTTCCCCCCGGCCACCACGGCGACACGATCACCTACCTCCTGCTCGCGCTCCTCACGACCCTCGGAGGCATCGTGCTGTCGGCCTGGCGGTGGCAGCGGGTCCTGGCCGTCTTCGACGCCGACACCCGCCTCGGGAGCCTGGTCTCGCACTACCTGGCCGGCCAGTTCGTGGGGAACTTCCTCCCCTCGACCATCGGCGGCGACGTCCTGCGGGTGAGCCGGCTGAGCAACTCGTCCGGCGTGCCGGGCAGCTCGGTCTTCGCCTCGGTCGTCATCGAGCGGCTGACCGGCTGGATCGTGCTGCCCCTGCTGACGCTGGCCGGGCTGCTGCTCAGCCCCTCGCTGCTGCGGCTGGGGATGGCCAGCCGGCTGGCGGTGGCCCTGTCGCTCGGCACGCTGATCCTGCTGGGGGCGATCCTGGCCATCGCCGGCAGCCGCCGGATGGCCGGCCGCTTCGCCGCCAACGAGGGCTGGACCCGCTTCATCGGCGCCGTCCACCTCGGGATCGACTCCCTCCGCCGCCGGCCTCAGGCCGCCGCCGGGATCATCGCCGTGGCCACCGTGTACCAGCTGTCGCCGGTGCTGGCGGCCTGGTTCGCCACCCGGGCGCTGGGCCTGCACCTGCCGATGGTGGCGCTGCTGGCCTTCACGCCGGTGGTGGCCATCGCCCAGGTGCTGCCGTTGTCGCTCAACGGCCTGGGTATCCGGGAAGGCGCCTTCGTGCTCTTCCTCGGCCCGCTCGGCGTCTCGGCCGGGCAGGCCGTCGCCGTCGGTCTGATCGTCTACGCCCTGACGCTGGCGGTCAGCCTCCTCGGCGCCCCCGCCTTCGCCGTGGGCGGCCGCAGGGCAGCCTCCGTCTGAAGGTGCCTCGGCCGGCGTGAAGCTACGCCCCCCGAGATCCGCCGGAGGGCCCGTCCGGCGTCTCTACTGGTGGCGCGAGGTGTTGATCACCCTCGTCCTCTACCAGGTGTACTCCGCCATCCGGAACGTGAGCGAGGGCAGCCTGGCCACGGCCTACCGCCATGCCCGGCAGCTCATGGAGTGGCAGTCGGCCCTCGGCATCAATCACGAGGAGACGCTGCAGGACTGGGCGCTGAACAGCCGCCCGCTGATCATCTTCATGAACTACATCTACGGCTCGCTGCACTTCATCGTGACGGCCGGCGCCGTGATCTTCCTCTACCGGCGGTTCCCGGGTGAGTACCCCCGCTGGCGCAACACGCTGGCCCTGACGACGATCCTGGCCCTGATCGGGTTCATCTTCTGGCCGCTGATGCCACCGCGGCTGCTCTACACCGCGGGGCACGGCGATTACGGCTTCGTCGACACGCTGGCCCGGTACCCGACGTTCTGGTCGTTCGAGTCGGGCGCCATCAACGAGATCTCGAACCAGTACGCGGCCATGCCCAGCCTCCACTTCGGCTGGTCGCTGTTCTGCGCCGCGGCGCTGGCGCCGCGGGTCCGGCGCCGCGCCGCCCGGGTGGCCGCTGTGCTCTACCCGCTCCTCACGCTGACGGCCATCGTGCTGACCGGCAACCACTTCTTCCTCGACGCCGCCGGCGGGGCGGTGGTGTTCCTGGCCGGCTGGTGGCTGGCCCGGCGCTTCACCCGCCCGGGCCCGGTGCTGACGGACCCGCCCAAGCCGGACGCCGACGCGGCGGAGGGGGCAGGTCGCCCTGCCCCCTCCGGGTCCGCCCGCTTCACTGAGTAGCTCTTGGTCAGTGCGCCGTGGTGATGGCCACGATCGGGGCGCTCAGCCGGCCGCTGGCGAAGCCGCCGCCGGTTCCGGCGCTTCCGAACGACGTGACCGACCCGTCGGCCCGGGCCACCCGGTAGCCCGTCCCGCTCTTGGTGGCGGCCATGCCGACCACCGGGGTGGGGTTGCCGTTGACGGCCGAGCCGAAGAACGGGGCGTCACCGAACCCGAAGATGCCGCCGTCCGCCGCCACGAACCAGTAGCCCTTGCCCGATGGGGTCGAGGCCATGCCGACGATCGGCTGGTTGAGCGTGATGTTGCCCGTCGAGCCGAAGAACCGGGCGTCACCGAAGGCGAAGATCCCGCCGTCGGACGCCACCAGCCAGTAGCCCCGGCCCGACGGCGTCGGGGCCATGCCCACGATCGGCTTGTTGAGGGTGATGGCGCCGGTGGATCCGTAGAAGCCGGCGTCACCGAAGGCGAAGATCCCGCCGTCCGAGGCGACCAGCCAGTAGCCCTTGCCGGTCGGCGTGGCCGCCATGCCGACGATCGGCTTGGTCAGGCGGACGTTGCCCGTCGAGCCCCAGAACGGAGCCTTGTAGGCGAAGATGCCGCCGTCGGAGGCCACGAACCAGTACCCGGAGCCGTCGGGCTCGGCCGCCATGCCGACGATCTGCTTGTTCAGCGGGATGTTGCCGATCGAGCCGAAGAACTGCGCCGTCCCGAAGCTGAAGACGCCGCCGTCCCGCCCGAGGAGCCAGAACCCCTCGTTGGACGTCACCGGATTCACGATGATCGGCGCCGGAGCGGTGGTGGTCGTCGTCGGAACGGGACCCGGGTTGCCGCCACCCGGCGGGGTGGTCGGGGTCGGGGTCGAACCGGGCCTCTCGATGAGGCCGATCGAGCCGGCGTCAGGGATTCGGTCGGTCGGCCCCGGCTGCTGACCGGCGGCGGTGAACTGGACCACTGCGAAAGCGCGGAAGGAACCGGGATTCCCGAGGCAGTTCAGCGGAAGGGACACGACGTAGCTGCCGTCGCCACCGACTGAAGGTGTGCCGGTGCATTTCCGGGGGGCGGCGGGGTCGGGGTTGTCGTAGACGTCGGCGTAGAGCTGGCCGCCGTCGCCGCCGAACTCGACCTGGTAATCCCCCTTGTTGTCGCCGGTCACGTCGAGGGCCCAGTTGACCGTGCTGTTCTCCGGGTCCATCCCGGCGCTGTTACGGAAATCGACCGGCTGCGCCGTGCGCACCCTGAGCACGATGGCGTTGCTCAGGTACTCGGCGGAGGCCGAGATGGCGTCGCCTCGGGCGTCGCTGACGTCGCCGGACGGGTCGTTGACCGCCTGGCTGCTCGCCGCCTGGGCGTTCTGCGATTGCACGGCGCCGTAGGCACCGAGGAGCGCGAGGGCAGAGGCCACCGCGGCCCAACGGGGTCGCCTGCTCACGTCGAAACCTCCACGGGGGATGTGAAACGGGCAGCTTTAGCTCCCCTTGCTTCGACGCGGGCTCGCCGTTCCCCCTTCGCGACCGGGACGGATCTCACCCCTTCGGCCGGACAAACCCCCCGAAACCACCGCGTTGCTGCGGTCGGTCACGCCCCCCGGTGGATCGTCACCAGCCGGCGGACGGAGTCGCGGACGGCCCGGTCGGCCAGTGACAGGTAGGCGTGACGGGCGGTCACCAGGGCCAGCCGGCGGGGCGGCATGCCGGAGATCGTCACCGTCTTCAGACCGGCCAGGCCGGGCGGCACGGCCGTCTGAGGCAGGATCGACGCCCCCCGTCCGGCGGCCACGAGGTCGGCGATGAGCCGGACGCCCTCGACCTCGACGGGGACCGTGAGCCCCAGGCCGTGGGCGGCCGCCACCTCGTCGATCTCCAACCGGAACGGGTTGCCCGACGGCGGCAGGATCAGCGAGAGGCCGGCCATGGTGGCGAAGGGCACCGGCTCGGGCGGCAGATCCAGCCCCTCGGGCACGAGGCCGACGAGGTCCTCCTCGAGCAGGTGCTCGACGGTCAGGCGGGGGTCGACGATCGGCTCGGTGACCACCGCCATCGTGACCTCGTGGCTCACGACCTCCGCCGCCAGCCGCTCGGACGCGCCCTCGTTGATCCGGAGCATGACGCCCGGCGCCCGCTGGCGCAGGTCGCCGACCAGGGCGGGGACGAGCCAGCGGCTGGCCGTGCCGACGACCCCGAGGCTGGCGTGGCCGGCTTCGAGCCCCTGGAGGAGCGACAGGTCGACCCGCATGGCTTCGAGCTCGCCGCGGATGCGCCGGGCCCGCTCCAGCACCACCCGCCCGAACTCGGTCGGAGTGGCCCCCCGCCGCCCGCGCACGAGGACCGGCACCCCGAGCTCCCGCTCGAGCTGGCGGATCTGCTCCGAGACGTTCGACTGGACGGTATGGAGCATTTCGGCCGCGGCCGAGAACGAACCCGACTCGGTGATCGCCAACAGCGCGTCGAGATGCCGGATTTCCATCGCTGTCCCAGCTCCTCAGTTCGTCCCGGTATCGGCCCTGGTGGTGGGGTTTGCCGCCCCCGAACGGTCAGCCATCGGCGACATAGATTACACGCATCCAGGATAAGCTCTTTTTCTGATTGTTTTAGCGTGATTGGATTCGGGGCAGAGAAGGACGGGTCGGGGGACCGGACCCCCCCACCTATCCCCCGACCCTCCCTTCCTCCTTCAATCCGGGACGATTTTTTGCAGGAGACGATCATGACCATGTTGGCGACCGCACCGGTATCGGGCGGTACGGCCTGGATGGCGGACGCGGTCTGCTACGGGCACACAGCCGTTTTCTTCGCTCCCCCGGGGGAACGCCCGGAGGCGCGGGAGGTCCGCGAGGCCAAGGCCCGCTCGATCTGCCACACGTGTCCGGTCATGACGCCGTGTCGCAAGTGGGCCCGGGACAACCGGGAGTACGGCTTCTGGGGCGGCGAGTCGGAAGAGGAGCGCGCCGCCGCCGGATTCCGCGTCGAGATGCCCGTGGGCCGCATCGCCCGGTACCCCCGAGGCGAGGGCAAGCCCGTCCAGGCCCGGCCGGACCGTGCGACCCGGCAGCGCCTGGCCGCTGCCGGGTAGAGTTCCCTCCAGAACTTCATATCACCCTCACCGATCGCTCCGATCGGGCTGACGCATTGCGTCGATTTCTGACGTCGTGGGAAAATTGTTGACGTCTGGGATCGGCATTCTCTCGGAAAGGCCCTCCGTGTCCGCGTCGCTCGCTTCGGAACTTGTCATCGACCTTCGGGATGCACCGGCTCCTCGCGGCGTCTCCTGGCAGTCGATCGCATCCTGCAACGGGCAGACCGATCTGTTCTTCGCCGCTCCCGGTGAGCGCCCGGAGGCCCGGGCCCGCCGGGAGGCGAAGGCCCGCCAGCTGTGCATGGTCTGCCCGGTGATCGACCCCTGCCAGGCGTGGGCTCGGGAGAACCGGGAGTACGGCTTCTGGGGCGGCGAGTCGGAAGAGGAGCGGGCGATGGCCGGCTACCGCGTCGACATGCCGGTCGGTCGCGTGGCCCGGTACCCGCGGGGCAAGCGGGTCCGTTTCTTTTCGCGCTGATTCACCCCTCGGCTTGACCCTCCGCCCGACCCCGCGTCGGGGATAATTCGGCGGGCATGGACAGATTTGGCGGCCGGCGACGGCTCGTGCTCTTGGCGGTCGGGGCTCTCGCCGCGTTCTCGTTGGGATCTGCCCGCGCCGCGACGACGACGGTGATCGAGCGCGGTACGTCGTACATCCCGAAGCAGGTCGACATCGCGCCCGGGGACACTGTCATCTGGACGTTCGAGAGTGGTCCCCCCGGGTCGGCGAGACACACGGTGACGTTCGACGACGGCACGGATCTCAACCCCGGCTGCCCGGGCGGGCTTCTGCTCAATGATTGTCAGGACTCCCCCGGCGAGACCGTGCAGCGTCGATTCACCACCTCGGGCACGTATCCGTACCACTGCAAGATCCACAGCGGCATGGTGGGAGTCGTCGTCGTGGCCCCGGCGGGAGGCACGACGAGCACGGCGTCGGCTTCCTCGACGAGTTCGACCCTGCCTAGGGCGACGACGACGTCGTCGACGGTGCGGGCGAGCACCAGCAGCACGACGGCGACGACCAGGCCGTTGGCCACCAGCTCGACCCTGGCCTCGTCGTCGACGACGAGCACCACGATGGACACCTCGAGCGTGCTGCTGCCCGGGGATCCGCCGCCCTTCTCCGGCGAAGATGCCAATTCCGCCGCCGGCCAGTCCGGCGGCTCCGACGACGGGAGCGATTCCAGAACCGTGGCTTTGATCGTTGCCCTGCTGCTGGCCGTGTCGGTCGGCGGCGGCTATCTGCTCTGGCGGCTCCGTCCCGGCCGGGCTTGATTCGCCGGGCAGCAGGAACCGCAGGTCAGCACAGCGAATTACCCCGGACTACGGCGAGGGGTCGAGCAAGCGCCCACGGCGCGGTGCTCCCCCTCGCCTCCGAACTCGCCCGCGGCTTATGTCGCCACCATTCATTTGCGACAAGGAGTCGTGAACCGGCTGCCCGGACGGTGAAATACCGCAGCTCGAAATTCGCTTGTCATCCGCACACCGTCGGCTTAGCGTGCGCGCCATGTTCTTTCGCAAGCGCACGCCGCAACCCGCTCACCCGCCGGAGGAAACTGACGATCTGGCCGAGTGGCTGGAGTTGAGCCGCACGGAGGATCTCGCCTTCAAGGACGACGGCGACCGGGATTCTCCGACTACGTGGACGGATCGGTCGATTCAGGGATAACCCCAAACCTTCCGAAAGCATTCATTGAAATTCAGCCGTAGTCATCGCACCGCATTGACCTGTAATCAGGCGGTCCGGGGGCTCCGGCAGCTCATCCGGGCCCGCCGCGCCTTCCGCCGCCGGGGCCTGACCGCCAGCGTCCCCCGCTGGAGCCTCCAGGGAGACGATCGGTCCAGGACCATCCCGGAAGCCCGCCGGATGGCCTGGCGGTGGACGGTTGTCACCCGCCAGCTGTTCGGGTCCCAGCGTTGTGTCGACGAGGCGGTGTGCGTCACCGCCGCGCTGCGGGCTATCGGCATCCCGGCACAGCTGACGGTCGGCTGCGCGGCCGTCGATCTGGGGACCAGCCCGACCGGTGTCCATGCCTGGGTGAGCCTCGGCCCGCACCCCATTACCGATATGCATGTGGTCGAGACGCACATCGAGATGGCGCGATGGCCCTCGTAGCCGGTCGCTCGTCCACCCTCGGATCACCAGACGATGCGGTCGATATCAGGTTCCAGGTGGCCGGAACGACCGGAGCCTGGGCCGCCGGCGACCGGCGAGCGGCACTGCTGAAGGAGTGTGACCGGTCGGGTGGGCTCGGCCGACTCACCGGGGCCGACGGCTCGTTCATCGCCGCTTGGGTCAGCCCCGACGGCACCGCCGTCGAGCTCTTCCGCAGTGCTTCGTGCACGACCAATCTGTATCTCGCCGCTGACAGCCACGGACCGGTGTGGTCGGCCTACGTCGGCGACCTCGTGCGCCGGCTCGGATGGCGACCCGGCCTCGACCCCCGGGTGGTCCCTGCGCTCATCGCCGGAGTGGGCCTCGCTCCCACCAGGACGTGGTTCAAGGGGGTGACCCGCCTGCCGGCCGGCTACGTCGTGCGGGGCACCCGATCCGGGTGGTCGGAACCGCGGCTGGCGGCGCCGTTCGCCTTTCGACCGCGGCCGCAGCGGAGCCCGGAGGAAGAAGCGGAGACCCTTCGGGAACTCATCGCCGACGCCGTGCGCCGCAGCCTCGGCGGCCGCCGCGTGGCGATCTCGTTCTCGGGAGGCGTCGACTCATCGATCCTGGCGCTCAACGCACGGGACGCCGGCTGCGACGTGTCGTTGGTCCACTGCTCAGCCGGGGAAGACGCGGAGCGGTCGGCGGCCCGGACGACGGCCCGTCATCTCGGCCTCGACCTGCACCTGGTTCCGGTCCCGGGCGCCGAGACGCCCGAGCCAGATGCTCCCGCTCCCTACACCCACATGTCCCTGTTGAGCTACACGGCGCAGATCGACATGGCCGCACGCCTGGGAGCAGAGACGCTGGCCTGGGGCTGGATGGCCGACCAACTCTTCGAGGAACCGACCCCGGCCCTGTCGTTGCGCCAGGCGCTCAACCCGATGACCCTCGGCCTTCGCCCCCAACAGGCACTCCGGGCCCGCTACGGCCCGGTGCTCGACCTGCCGAAGTCGGCGGCCGGCGCCCATCTCATGGCCCTGGCGTCGGTGGCCGTCCCCCGGGTCATGACGCGGCTGTCCTTCCAACTCCCCCAGGACCGCCGCCTGCGCTCTGCGCCGCTCTACTGGCTGACACCCGAGGCCAAGGCGGCCTTGGCGGCGGAGGCGGCCGAAGCGCGACGGTGGTACGTCACCGAATTCGAACAGGTCGACAGCGGGCGCGGCGACCCGTTCCGGGCCGCCCGCTGGTCCACGCTGCGCCAGAGCCTCGAGGACCTCGACTACGCGGCGTTGGAGTCGGCGATGATCCAGGCCGCCGGACGATGCTGGCTGTCGCCCTACTGCGATCGTTCCCTGGTCGAATACGCGCTGTCACTCGCCCCTCGCTACCGCGTCAACGTGGTCGACGGGGTGCGGTACACGAAGCCGCTCCTGCGGGCCGCTTTCGCCGAAGGGATCCCGGCGGAGTCCCTCAGCCGAACTCTCCAACCGCCCTTCGGCGGAGGCGAGGTCGGGCGCTTCCACCGCCGGCGAGCGGCCGTCGCCGCCGAGCTCGGCCCGAAGAGCTTCCTCGCTCGGCACGACCTCATCGACACCGTCGCCCTGGCCGAGACACTGTCCGACCGCGGACTCACAGCCCGCGGTTTCCGCTATCTCCACGCCGCCCTCCGCCTGGAGCGCTGGATGCAGACCCGGTCATGAGGCTGGCGTCCGGCGTCCGGCTCACCCGCCGGCCCCTCCAGGGCGACGCTTACCTGGTCGACCTCGGATCGGCCGAGATCCTCTATCTGGCCCCAGAAGCGTTCACCGCCGTCGAAGCCGCCCTACAGGCGGACGGTCGGCCCGACCGCCTTCCTGACCGGTCGCGGCGGCTCGTCGACCGGCTCGTGGCCGGAGGATGGTTGAGCGCCGGAGACCCGCAGCCCGCGCCGGCCGCCGCACCTCCCCGCCCGGTGGCCGTGGCGTCAAGCCGGCGGAACGCCGGACCGGCGCGGCGAACCCGGATCCCGGCCGGGTTCGACGATGCGGGGCGGTTGGCCGGCCTGCTCCTCGGGGGAGCCGTGGCCGCCGGGGCGGGCGGCCTTCTCCGGCGACGGCCGGGCCGGGGTTCCCGGCCCGGTGCCGCGGCGCTCGGTGGGGTCCTCGTCTACGCTCTCGGTGCTGCGGGTGGTCATGTGGTCATGCGCCGCCTCGGAACACGAACTGGAGCGCAGGTTGGAGCCACGCTGGCCCAGGTCCGTGCGGAAGCGGCGATCGAGCGGGAACAGCGAACGGCCCGTGGACGAGGCTGAGGGCCACCTCCCCCTGCGCCGGGTCGCCTGGCAGGCCGTCCGCCTCGTGGTCCGGGCCGACCCCCGGAACGCCGCTGTCGCATTGGTCCTGGCCGTGGCCGGGGCGGCGCTGCCGGCACTCGGAGTTCTGCTCACGAAGTCCTTCGTGGAGGAAATCGCCACGGGCGAGCAGGCGAACCGGGCCATGGTCTACGCCGTCGGTCTGGCCGCCGTGTACGGCCTCTCGAAGGCGGCCGATATCGCCCGGGTCAATCACGCCACCGTCCTCAGCGCCACGACGGCCCACGCCGCCAACCTCGACTTCCTGGAGATGGCCGGCCGGATCGACGCCGCCTACCTCGACGATCCCTCGTTCTTCGACCGCATGTCGCGGGCGTCCCAGGAGGTGCTGCAGAGGCCCGACCAGCTCACGTATTCCATGATCAACATCGTGGCCTCCGGGACTTCGTTCCTGGCGGTGGCCGCCGCCCTGGTGTCGATCGATCCACTCGTGACCCTGCTCGTCGTGGCCTCGATCATCCCCGGGCTGATCGCCCAGCGACGGGCGAACATCCGGCAGTACGAGTTCCGATCCGGAAGTACCCCCCGGCTGCGGCTCATCTCGTACCTCTCCGGGCTGCTCACCGATCCCAGCACCGGCACCGAGCTGCGGGCCCAGGCCAGCGCCCAGCCCATCATCAGCCGCTACCGGACGACGTCGCAGGCCCATGTCGCCGAGCAGCGCCGGGTCTTCGCCCGCATCGGGTCCATTCACGCGGTGGCCGGGATCGTCAGCGCGCTGCTCCTGGCCGGGGCCTTCGCGTCGGTCGTCCAGTCCGCCCGCGACGGCAACCTCTCCGCCGGCGACGCCGCGGCCCTGGTGGCCTCCATCTCGACCATGACCCTGAACTTCACGCTCCTGGCCAATGCCCTCTCCGGCGTGGAATCGCACGCCCGGTTCCTGCGGGACTACTTCGAGTTCCTCGAGACTCCGGCCGTCGTCGTCCGCCACGAGGGCCCGACCGGCGGCTCGGACGGCGGTCCGGGTGGCGGGCTCTGCCTCCG
This sequence comes from Actinomycetota bacterium, assembly GCA_040756995.1. Classification (GTDB taxonomy): domain Bacteria; phylum Actinomycetota; class Acidimicrobiia; order IMCC26256; family BP-133; genus BP-133. The sequence continues at coordinate 32,986 of JBFLYK010000003.1, forward strand.
TGACGTCACGTTCTCCTACCCCGGCAAGCGATCCAACGCCCTGGAAGCCGTGAGCTTCCGGGCCACACCCGGAACCCTGACGGCAATCGTCGGTCCGAACGGGGCGGGCAAGACGACGCTCATCCGGCTCCTGCTTCGCCTCTACGACCCCCAGTCGGGGTCCATCGAACTCGACGGGCGTCCGTACCTGTCGTTCGAGCCGGACGAATTGCGGCGCCGCTTCGGGGTCCTGTTCCAGGAGTTCGGCCGGTACAACTTCAGCGTCCGGGAATTGATCACGATCACCGGCCGGGAGCCGAGTGGCGACGACGCCCTGTGGGCCAGTCTCCGGGCGGCCGATGCCGAGCGTCTCGTGCGGGGGCTGCCCGGAGAACTCGACGCCCAAGTGGGCCGGCTGTTCCAGGGCGGGCGGGAGCTTTCCGGAGGCGAGTGGCAGAAACTCGCGCTGGCCCGGCTGTTCTACCGGGACGCGGCGGTGTGGATCCTCGACGAGCCGACCTCCGCATTGGACCCCGAGGCCGAATACGCGGTGTTCGAGCAGCTGCGGGCCCAGCTCGGCCGCCGGATCGGATTCGTCATCTCCCACCGCTTCTCATCAGCTCGGTCGGCGGACCAGATCCTGGTCCTCGACGCCGGTCGGCTCATCGAGATCGGCGACCACTCGGAACTGGTGGCCCAGCGCGGCCGGTACTTCGAGATGTTCGAGCGTCAGGCCGCGGGCTACCGGTAGAGGCGACAGGATGCTGTCCGACGTCCTACGCCGGCCGCTGCTGGCCGACCGGATCGACTGGGACGAGGACGCGACCGGCTCCTGGTTGACCGAGGTGCATCACGGCGTCGATCGTCGGCAAGAGCGGTTCGGGGATCTCGTCAGCGTCGCCGAAGTGGACCGGCTGCTCATGACCGGACTGCTGCGGGGGCCGTTCGTCCGGATGTTCCGGGACGAGCGCGAGTTGCCCTTCACCGACTTCGGCGGCCACGAGACGCTGGCCGGAGAGGAGGTCGTGGGCGCGGTCGATCCCCGCCGGATCGCCACGCTCGTGAGGACGGGGGCGACTGTTTCGCTGACCGGCGCCCATCGCTGGCACGTCCCCGTCGGACAGCTCTGCCTCGAGCTGAGCGACACGCTCGGACACCCCGTCCAGGCGAACATCTACCTGACACCGCCGCGCCGGAAGGGCCTTCGCCTCCATTACGACACCCACGATGTAGTGGTCCTCCAGGTGGCGGGGATGAAAACCTGGGAGGTCTACGAGCCGGTCATCGAGGCGCCCCTGCCGACGCAACCCTGGAGCGCCCGGCCGGAGGCCGCCGACCCGGGCTGGGTGCCGCCGACACCGGCCCGGCTGCGGCGCGACCTGCGCCGGGGTGACGCCCTCTTCGTCCCGAGAGGGTGGTTACACCGGGCGTCGACCGACGGAGAGCTGTCACTCCACGTCACGATCGGCATCCTGGCCCGAACCTGGTGGCACGTCATCGAGGACATGGTCCGGGCCGCCGGCCGGTCGCCCGCCGTGCGCGCCACGGTCGACTTCTCGGTCCCGAGCGCCGAGATCGTCGATGCCGTGGTCGACGTCGTCTCGTCGCTGAGTGACGACTTCTGGCGGGAGGCCGCCCGGCAGGGGGTCATCGCCCAGTCGATCCGCAACGAACGCTACGCCCCGCACTTCGCCGGCGCGCTGACGGCGGCGTTGGAGTCGGGCCTCCTCGACGACGGGTCTTACCTCGGAAGAGGCACGGGAACGGTCCGGGTCGTCGACCGGGGCGGGCAGCCGATGCTCGTGGGGCCGGCCGGCTGTGTCGTGCTGGACCCGGTGGAGATGGCCGCCTGGCAGTTCGTCGCGGGGCGGGACGAGTGGCCGGTCTCGTCGTTGGCCGAAGCCGGGTTGGATCCGCCGGCCCGGGTGTCGTTCGTTGACCGCCTCCTGGAGGCGGGCATCGTCGTCAGCCGGCCGCGCCCGCCCGACGGGAGCCGGTGAGCTTCGAGCCCTTCTGGTAGAGGACGCAGGCGACCTCGCGGTCGTCCTTGTCGGTCCAGGAGTCCTCGTCCGGGCGGACGGTGGCCACTTCGAGGTCGGAGTCGTCGTACGTGCTGCCGGTGTAGGCCGGGAACTGCTGGAGGCACTCGGCGGCGGCGAAATCGGCCACGCTCTCGTCGCCGGGGTAGGCGATGTCCCCTGCCGCGGGGTGAGTGACGATGGCGAAGACCTCGCCGTCGTGGGCGTCGGTGCAGGGCACGGTCGTGACGTCCTCCACCTCGACGGTGCGGCCGGCGGTGCCCGCCTCGCTCGTGAAGCAGTCGCCGGCCTTGAGCCGGAAGAGCGTCGAGGCGCCGGCCTCGTCGACGCTGTCGCCGCAGCCGACCAGCAGCCCGCCGATCCCGGCAATTCCTGCCATCAATGCGATCGTTCGCCCCATTCGCGCACCCCCTCAGCCCGGCCGACGACGCAGCGTACCCTCGCGCTGTCGGATTGATCCTGCCTGGCTACCCTTTGCTCCAGGCAGGACCGGGTGCGGTTCGCGTCGAACGCGCACCTACGGGGGTTTTCGCGCCCCCATGAGATAAGGAAAGGGTCGTTATTGGCCGGCGAGCTCGGCTTCCCTGAGGAGCGACGGAAGGGCTCACCCTGGGCCCGGAAATACCCGCCGCTGCTGGCGATGGCGCTGGCCGTCGTCATCGCGGTGACCGTCCTGCCCTCGGCGCTGAACCTGCCCCAGGCCAATCCCAGCGAGACCCTGGAGTACGCCCCGGTCCCGCCGTCCGACGACGACCCGCCGCCTCCTCCGGCCGCCGGCAACCTCGGCTCCCTGGGGCTCGCCTCGAGCGCCGGGGTGGTCGACGGGCCCGGCGACAGCGGCGCCGGCGCCGGTGCCCCCACAACCACGACCACCGCACCGCCCCTGGACGAGCCGCCGCCACCGGCCGTTGCCCTCCCGCCGGCCGTCAAGACGCCCTCGACGAAGCGCTGCGTCGGCAAGCCGCCCCGCCAGACGGAGGACCCGCTGGCGCCGCCGTGCGTGGCCAGCTTCACCGGCGACAACTTCGGGACCACCTACCAGGGCGTCAGCAAGGAGGAGATCACCGTCCTCTTCTACTTCGACGGGTTCCTCAACGACATCGGCACGTCGCGGGGCACGGAGCGCCGCCCGGCGGGTGAGTACTTCGACCTCGTCAACCCGCCGACGGAGGACGAGCACGTCTTCATCCGGGTCCTGCGGGGCTGGCAGCGGTACTTCAACGACCGGTTCCAGACCTACGACCGGTTCGTGCACTTCTTCGCCTACTACGCCAAGTCGCCGACGCCGGAGTCCCGCCGGGCCGAGGCCGCCGACAACTACGCCAAGCTGAAGCCGTTCGCCACCATCAGCTACGCCCGGGAGAACGCCGACGACTACCTCCAGGGCATGGCGAACCGGGGCGTGCTGAACTTCGGCTCCTTCGTCGGCCGGTCGGCCTCGTTCTTCGCCGAGTTCCCCAAGCTGATCTGGGGTTACCTTCCGTCGATCGAGGTCCAGGCCCGGCAGTTCTCGACCTACGTCTGTTCCAAGGTGGTGCCGCACCCGGTGAGCTTCTCCGGGAACGCCGCCGACATGGGCAAGCCCCGGGTGCTGGGGCTGCTGTCGAGCGCCGACGAGGCGCATCCGGAGCTCAAGCTGTTGGCCCAGGTGGTGAAGGGGCAGATCGAGGCCTGCGGGGGCAAGTTCGCCCTGGAGAAGACGTTCCCCCGAGCCGGTTACGCCCAGGACGCCTCGAACACCGGCCGGGAAGCCACCGACAACATGTTGCAGTTCCAGCAGAAGGGCGTGACCACCATCATCTGGCCCGGCGGCCTGGAGACACGGCATTCGCAGGCCGCGGCTCTGGCGAACTACCGGCCGGAGATCGTCCTGGCCGGCGACCGGCTCATCGAGAGCCGCGACAACGCCAGCTTCCAGGAGAAGAGCGTCTGGGACCACGCCGTCGTGATCTCCAACATCACCAAGAAGGGCCTCAAGGACCAGGAGCCGTGCTTCCTCGCCCACCGGGAAGCCGACACCGTGACCCCCGCCAACGACGTCAGCAACTACGCCTGCGAGTTCTACGACGACCTGCTCCAGCTGTTCACCGGCATCCAGGTGGCCGGGCCCCGCCTGGGTCCGACATCGGTCGACAAGGGCTTCCACGCCATCCCCCGCATCGCCTCGACCAACCCTGCGGTGCCCGCCTGCTTCTACGATCCGGGTGACTACACGTGCGTGAAGGACGCCGTCGTCATGTGGTGGGACTCCAACGGGCGGGCGCAGGGCAGCCAACAGGCGGGGTGCTGGCGGATGGTCGAAGGCGGGAAGCGGTACCTGACCGGCACCTGGCCGTCGGGCGACGTCATGGCGCAGCGCACGGCGAGCGATCCGTGCAACAGCTACGGCGCCGGATTCCTCATCGACCCCAGACCCCCGCAACTGCAATGACGACGATCGCCACTCGAGCCCGCCGAATCGCCGTCTTCGCCACGGCCGGTGTCGTGCTGAGCCTGTTGGCGCTCAGCCCCGCCACGCCCGTGTCGGCCATGGACCAGGCGAACAACGCGATCCGGGTCAGCGAGAACCAGACGGTGGAGAAGGAGTTCGGCCCGATCGCCGCCTTCAACCGCCTGCCCGACCCGCCCGATCCGGCGCCGAAGTCGAACACGCCCGAGGCCTGCCGGCAGGCGGCGTACTGCGACGTGATCCCGCTCGAGGTGGTGGTGCCGCCGACCCTGAAGCCCCGCGACGAGTTCTTCGTCACGGTGACGCTGGAGTGGCAGACCGACCAGCTGCCGGGCATCAAGGTCGGTGAGGCGGAGTACCGCAAGCCCGAGGACGTCAACGACCTCGACCTCTACGTGTGGGCCGATCCCGCCGGCGAGGAGCCTGTCCAGGACGCGGCCACCGACGCCAACCCGGAAGAGGCTCGGCTCTTCCGGCCCACCAAGGGCAAGTACTCGATCGTGGTGTTCAACTTCATCGGGCCGAACAAGGGATACAAGCTCCGGGTCACGTACAAGCCGGAGAACATCATCCCGCCGTTCGAGTTCCTGGCCCCCGAGTTCCAGCCGCTCCCGGAGGTCACGCCGCCAGTGGCCTTCGAGCTTCCGGTCGAGTCTCTCGAGCCCGAGACGCCGGCCGCGCCGATCGACACCTCCGGCTTCCAGACGACGCCGACGACGATGCCGGCCCCTCCGGCGGAAACGAAGCCGGCTCCGTTGACGCCGGTGGCCATCGATCCCGACCCGGACTTCACGAACTTCGCCGACGACGCCTTCGACGAGCAGCTGGCCGCTCCGAGTACCGATGTCCTCCAGGAGAAGCAGGTGAAGGCCATCGGGCCTCCGAAGCCCGCCTCGACCACGAGTCTCGTCTTCTGGCTGGCGATCGTGCCGGTGCTGCTCCTGGCCGGCGGTGGCTTCTGGCTGTCCCGGAAGGGCTCCGCCGTCCTCAAGGTGCGCTAGCTCCGCCGGGCGACTTCTGTCCCGAGGGTCCGCAGGCCTGACGACGGCAGCTCCCAGGTCCGGAGCCTGCGGAGGGCCGGGTCGAGCGTGTCGGCGGCGATGCGGGCGCGGGCTTCGTTCTTGGTCATGGTGGTGCCGGCGGCGCGGGCGGTGGCGAGGAGACCGTCCCGCCAGACATTGACGACCTTCGCGCCGGGGTGCAGGAGGATGTGGCGGAGGACGGCCTCGGCGGCGTCGGCCGGGGCCCGGGCGGAGCGGGTGGCGAGCAGGACGGCCGGATCGCCGCCGGGGCCGGTCGGGACCGCGGCGAGGTCGTAGGCGGCCGCCAGAAGGCCCGGGTCGAACAGATCGCGGCGGGGAAGGACGAGGACGGCCCGCTCGGGCGCGGCGACCAGCAGGCTCCGCAGCGCGGCGCCGCCATGGTCGGGATGGGTGTTGATCACCGGCGTCCCGGCAAAGGGAAACGGGCCGGGGCGAGCGGCGGTGACCCACGCCGCGACGCGGCTGAAGAACTCGGGCAGGGAAACCACGGCCGTTCGACCGGCGTCCGGTCCCGACGGGAGGTGATCGGCGGCAGGCTCCCAGCCCTCGCCGACGAGGAGAAGCGGGCCTTCGCCGGCGGCGGCCAGCGCGGCGGTGGCGACCGGGTCCGGCACGGTCCGGGCGGGTGCTTCCTCGGCGGCGGCGCCGCGGGTGTAGATCCGGGCGGTCGCCTTGGCCCGGGCGGAACGGCGGGAGCGGGTGGTGAAGGCCGCTTCGCCGACCTTGGCGCCGGTGGTGGGCCGGCAGAGGTACAGATCGCTTCTGGCTCCGATCGCTTCCGCCCCCTCATAGTGATTGAAGCCGGGAAGCATGGCTTCCAACGCCAGTCGCAGGTCCCCGAGCAGCGATTGCACTTCGAGGGCTTTGACCAGGTGGCGTTCGCCGGTGCCGAAGCAGAAGGCCAGGCGTTCGTGGCCGGTCGGGCGCAGGGCTTCGAGGCCCCGCATGAGGAACAGCCGCATGCCCTCGGTGGTGTAGGGCGGATCGGTGAAGACCAGGTCGGCGGTGCCGATCAGGCTCGAGGGCAGGGCGAGGCGGAGGTCGGCCCACGCCGTCGTGACCGCCGAGCCGAGCCGACCGGCGGAGGCGCTGATGTGGTCGAGGATCGGCTCGTCGATGTCCACGACGGTCAGTTCCGCCCCGGGGACGGCGTGACCCACGGCCAGCGACGTCAGGTCGTGGTCGCCGAGGCAGAGCACCGACGAGCCGGCGAGTTCGTACTCCCGCGCCAGGTACAGCGCCCGGCGGGCCATCGTCTCCGGAGTGGCCGGCACGTGGTCCAGGCGCCAACGGGACGGCGGCAGACCGGCGGCCAGCTCGGCCATCCGGGCCGTCAACCCGGGCTCGTCGGGAAGGGCATCCGGCGCTCCTTCGTCACCGACGTCGGTGATCAATGAACGCCGGTCCAGACCGGAGATGATCGACTCGACGTCGCGCCGGGGAAGCCCGCTCCGGACCACCAGCTCGCTCACCGACGCACCCTGGGTGAAGCCGTCGAGGACCGGCCGGACCCGGGCGAAGTCGAGACTCCACTCGGCCCGGAGACGGGCGATGGCGTCGGCGACGTCGGGCATCGCCGCGGAGGCTATTCGGCCAGTGGCGCTTCGAAGAGCTCCAGGCCCTTGGCCGGGCGGTAGCCGACGCTGGCGTTGACCGCGATCATGGCCACGTTGTCGGAGGTGACCTCGGTGTCGAGGCGGTCGATTCCCCGTTCAGCGGCCCAGAGCGCCATCGCCGCCTTCAGCATCCGGCCGATACCGCGACGGCGTTCGCTGCGCCGCACGACCGTCCAGTCCACGAAGGCGGCGGGAACGAAGGCGACGGGCTCGGCGGCCGAGGCGCCCAACACCGCTTTGTCAGTGCCGTCGCCGGCCCGGCAGGCGACCAGGGTGACCCCCCCGTCGCCGGCCCGACGCAACTCGCCGGCCCGCCAGTCCTCGTAGACCGTGGCCGGGAACGGCTCGGTGCTCGGGATGTCGGCCCGGCCTTCGTCGTGCACCTCGTGGACCGCCCGGCAGAAGGCGTCGTCGTCGAACCGGGTGGCGAGAGGAACGACCTCGATGCCGGGCAGGAGCATCTCCGTCAGCCGGCTCCGGTCGATCCGGCTCACGTCGAGCACGTAGTTCCACCGCATCGGTTCTTCGGCTTCCCCGGGCTGGAACCCCCAGCCCCGGACGATGGCCGCCGACCGCTCGTCGTCGAGATCGACGAGGCAGCGGAGGCGGTTGGCGCCCAGGGTCTCGGCCCACACCCGCACCTGTTCGAAGAGCAGGTGACCGATGCCCCGGCCGGCCACGTCGGGGTCGACCTCGACGCCGACGTAGACGACGCCCGGCTCGGGGACGGGCCCGCCGCTCGCCTCGATCGCCCGGCCGGTGCCCACGATCTCGCCGTCGACCTCGGCCACGAGGCGGATCCACGGCACGTCGTCGCGCAGTGCCACGCCGGCCGCCCGGCGTTGCCGCAGTGCCGCCACGGTGTCGGCCAGCAGCGGACGGGCCCGGTTGTGGACCCGCACGATGGCGTCGAGGTCGGAGTCGACGGCGGCCCGGATCTGCGGCCGTATCTCAGGGGACGACAAGGGCCCTCACCCGGTGGAGGGCCGGATCGATCTCCGCCCGAACCAGACCCTGGTCGACGGGACTGGTGACGCCGTCGGCCAGCCGCAGCACCGTGCCGTCCCGGAAGATCGCCCGATCGTCATCGAGGCGGACGAGGACGCCGTTGTAGTAGACGACGGGCGGCGCGGCTCCCCGCACCACCACACCGATGCCCGCCATCCACGCCACCTTCTTCCCGTCCAGGCCGAGCTGAACGTACTGCCCCCGCCGGTGGAGCATGGGGACCGCGGCCAGGTCGTAGGTCGAGAAGCTCTGCAGATCTTGGCTGACGGCGTAGGTGCGTCCGCCGTCGAGCGTGATGCGGTCGAAGGAGATCTGCTCCACCACGCCTTCGGCGTCGGGATAGCGGGGGCGACCGTCGAGGACCAGCCGGTCGTCGTCCTTGTCGGCGCACCCGGCGGCCAGCAGCAGGCCCGCCACCAGGAGCAGCGGCAACGCGGAACGCCGCATGTCAGCCCGACGGCGGAGCGGGCGGCGGGGCCGCCGCCCGGGCCCGCACCGCCGCCGCCTCCAGCACACCGTTGGCGGCGTCGGCCGGCCGGCCCCGGTTCTGCAGCAGGGCCAGGCTGCCCTTGATGGTGTCGGTCGGCATGTCGACCTTCACCGCCGTTCCGAGATCCTTCAGGCTGAACTCCATGTCCCGCATGCGGATCGGGTCCTGCCCTTGACCGGTCCGGATCACGTTGAGCGCCTCGACGGCGATGACCGCCACTTCGGCCGGGGAGCGGTCCTTGGGGAACTTCGTGTCGTAGATGTCCTCGAGGTCGTCGAGCCGGCTCTCGACGTCGATCTTCTCCAGCACGCGGATGATGCGCTTGTCCTTCACGTACACCGACATCTTGCGGAAGTGCCGGGCGTCGGGCGTCACCTGGTTGGCGCCGCTGCCCGTCTCCGAGGCCTTCGGCAGGTTGGGCCGCTCGAAGTCGTAGCGCGCCACTCCGGACTTGGGCGCCGGTGTGGGGAACGGGTCCTCGTCCTTGCGGTACTCAAGCGATTCGGGGTTGAACTCCACGATCCGGACCGCTTCGTTGATGGCCCGGTCGACGTAGGCGAAGACGGCCCGGGCGTCGGCGATCGGGTCGTCACCGACCGTCTGGTCGGTGGCGGCGGTGGCGAAGGCGGCGGGGGCGCCGGCCGAGTCGAGCAGCCAGCGCCGGGTGGTCAGGACCTCGGCGGCCGTCGGTTCGTCGGATGTCGAGGTGCTGTTCGGATCGGCGGCCGGATCGGGAGTCGAGGCGCCGTCACCGGCACCGACTCCGGAACCGCCCTGCCGGGCCTTGGTCGGCTTGCGGAGGAACCGTCCCATGGCCGCCGGCTCCAGGAAGCGCACGGCGATGGCGTCGTCGCTCACGACCTCGTCGAGGACGGGCTTGCCGTCGAGCGCCACCCGCGCCTTGTAGCGGAAGTCGTCTTCGACCAGCCCGCGCACGTCCGTCTCGTGCGCCCCGGCCTTGTCGTGGACGGTCTCCTTGTAGAGGAACGTGGCCGACAGCTTCTCGGTGTTGCGCAGCGCCTCCCGGAGGCGCTTCTCAGCGTCGGTGGCGCCCTTGCAACCGGACAGGCCGAGCGCCGTCACGACCAGCAGGCCGCAGAGGAGGATCCGGCGACGGCCGTTCACGGCTGGATCTCCAGCGCCTTGCGCAGCAGCGTGCGCGGTTCGTCGTAGTCGGCCCGGGTGGCCAGCACGAAGAGGTGCCGCCCCTTGAACCAGACCCCGATCGACTGCTTGGTGCCGGTGGTGAGGTACACCGTCTCGCCCCCGAGGCGGACGGTGCGGGGCGCGGTGCTCCCGATCTGGTTCACCACGGTCTGGCGGAACTTGTCCTCGTCGACATCGGCGCCGTCGTTGAACCGGCTCACCTGGAGGGTGGCCATCACGAGGTCGTTCTTGCGCAACGAGTACAGCGACAGCGCGTCGATGAACGCCGCCGGCACCTTGGCCAGGTCCTCGGTGACGTTCTCGGGGGCCAGCTTGAGACCCAGCAGGTCGGCGGGCAGGTTGGGGATCTCCAGCGCCTTCACCGCCTGGCCGGCGGTCGGTTCCACCGACGCGTCCGACCGGGCGCAGCCGGCCAGCGCGACGGCGGCGGCCATGACGGCCCCGAGCCACCGCAGACGGAGAAGGGAGGATGTCACGGCTTCGAGACCAGCAGCTTGCCGGTGACATAGGGCCGGGTGTCGTCGCTGTAGTCGAACTCGCCGGCCGTCCGGGCCGCGTAGTCCCAGGAGGCGCCGGGTTGGATCATCGGCGAGGCGAACTGGCCGCTGGCGGCCCGGACGGCCCGCGGCACCCGGTCATGGTTGATCCAGCGGATGATCGAGCCGACGTAGGCCGTCTGGACCAGCGGTTCGAGCGGGTCGTGGCCCGCATCGTTGTCGGCGTAGATGTGGATCTCCCGGATCGTCTGCGCCGGCCGCGTCGTGGTCGTCGGCATCGTGGCGGTCGGGGCGCTCCCCGACTTGGCGGTGGTGGTGCTGGTCGCCGCCGCGCCGCCCGCCGCCTTCCCCCTGGTGGTCGTCGTGACCGCGGCCTTGGCGGTGGTGGTGGTCGGCGCCGCCGTCGTGGTCGTCGTCTCCCCCAGCCGCTCCTGGGCCTGCTCCTTGAAGTTCAGCAGGCTTTCGTCACCGACCTTGTTGTCGCTGCCGCAGGCGGCGCCCACCAGCGCCACCGCCGCCAGCAGAAGAACCATGGCCCTACGAGTCATCCGATGCTCCCCGAACGATGCACTGCTTCCTCAGTCGTCCCCAGGTACGACTCCACCACCCGCTCGTCCTCCAGCACCTCGGCCGGCCGGCCCCGGGTCACGAACCGGCCCTGGTCGAGGGCGATCAGTTCGTCGGAGACGGCGGAGATGAGCGGCATGTCATGCTCGATGATGAGGATCGAGCACCCCGTCTCGAACCGGACCCGCCGCAGCAGCGGCGCCAGCCCCTCGGCTTCGGCCTGGGCGATGCCGGAGCTGGGCTCGTCGAGCAGGAGCACCTGCGGCTCGGTCGCCAGCACGCAGGCCAGGTCGACGATGCGGCGCAGGCCGGTCGAGAGTTCCTTCACGAACTTGTCGCGGTAGGCGCCGAGCTCGAGCAGCTCGATGAGCTTCTCGGCCCGCAGCCGGACCCGCTTCTCCGCCCGCCGGGCCTGGGGCAGCTGCCCGGCCGCCAGCAGGGCGCTGCGCACCTCGAGCCGCTGGTCGAGCGCCACCAGCAGCGTCTCGAAGACCGTGAGCGACGGGAAGAGGCGGGCGTCCTGGAAACGGCGCACCAGCTTGCGCCGGGCCCGCTCCTCGGGCGGCAGGTCGGTGATGTCCACGCCCTGGTAGCGGACGGCGCCGGCGTCGGGCAGCTGGAATCCCGAGATCAGGTCGAACGTCGTCGTCTTGCCCGACCCGTTGGGTCCGATGACCCCGAGCACCTCGCCCTCCCGCAGGGCGAAGCTCACGCCGTCGACGGCGGTGATGCCGCCGAAGCGCTTGGTCAGCGCCTCGACCTCCAGGACGGGGCGGGCCTCGCCGAGCTCGAGCGCCCGCCGTTCCCGCTCGGAACGCAGTGTTGACGGCGTGGCGCTGGTCAGCGCCCCCGTTCCCTTGACGTACACGGCCCGCAGGATGTCGGGGCGGGCCAGGAGGTCGGCGGTGTTGCCGAAGAACTTGACCTCGCCCTTCTCCATGAAGATGGCCTTCTCGGCCAGGGTGAGGGCGACGTTGACCGACTGCTCGACGACGATGATCGTCGTGCCCCGGGCGTGGATGGCCCGGACGATCTCGAGCAGCTGACCGACCACCGCCGGCGACAGGCCGAGCGACAGCTCGTCGATCATCAGCAGGCGGGGCTTGGCCAGGAACGCCTGGGCCAGCGACAGCATCTGCTGCTCGCCACCCGACAGGGACGCCGCCAGCTCGTCGGCCCGCTCCCGCAGGATCGGGAACAGCTCGAAGACCTCGGCGACGCGGGCCTGCTGCTCCTCGGCCGACTGCTCCGTGTTCATCCAGTTGCCGAGGACGATGTTCTCCCGCACCGACAGGCCGGGGAAGATGCCCCGCCCGCCGGGCATGTGGATCACACCCCGGGCGGCCGTCTCGTGGGGCGGCATGTGCGTGATGTCCCGCCCGTCGAACACGATGGCGCCGGCCGACGCCTCCTGGGTGCCGCTGATGGCCCGCAGCAACGTCGACTTACCGGCGCCGTTGGTGCCGAGCAGGGCGATGATCTGCCCCTCCTCGACGTCGAAGTCCACCCCGAAGAGCACCTGCACGCCGTCGTACTCCACGTCGACGTCCCGGCAGACCAGCATCTTGCCCTGCCCGGACGCCTTGGCCACCCGCCACTCGTGGTCGGCCATGGCGGCGGCGAAGGCGTTGCGCCGGTCGAACTCGAAGAACGAGGCGGCGCTCATGTTGAGGAAGGCGCCGGCCAGGGCGAACGGGACGCTGAAGAGGAGCGCGCCGCTGTACCCGTAGTCCCGCAACAGCTGACCCGACATCGGCAGGAAGAAGATGATCGCCGGGAGCATGGCCAGGTTCATCATCTGAATGCCCTGGGTGCGCACGGACGGCGGGATGATCTGCGTGGTGATCGCCTGGGCGGCGGGGCCGATGAGCGCCGCCCCGAAGGCGGTGATGAAGCCGAACACCATCAGGGTCCAGATCGGAGGGATCGTCGACAGCCCGAGAAGACCGAAGGCGTTGACGATCCCGAACGAACCGACGATCAGCAGCACTCGGCTCGGGTTGAGGGCGCTGAGGCGGTCGATGAGCGCACCGCCCACGAAGGCGCCGATCAAGGCGCCGATGAGGCTGGGCGGACCAAGCACCAGAGCCCTGGAGATGGCCGATTTCAGCCCGTACTCCTCAGCCAGCAGGAAGTTGGACAGCGTGGCGTAGATGAGCGTGCCCGGAGCACCGACCGCCAGGGCGATGAACAGCCGGCGCAGAGTGCGCACCGCCCACACCGTTCGCCAGCCTTCGCCGAAGGACTGCGGTTCGCTCTCCTGCCGGGCGACGTCCTCGTCGGCTCCCATGGCCCGGCGCTCCATGTACCCCCGCACCGGTTCCTTGAGCAGCACCAGCATGACCAGGCCGACCAGCACGGTGATGGCGCCGCCGATGAGGAAGACCCGCCGCCAGCCGATCCAGTCGAGCAGCAGGGCGCCGAGAATGATCATCGGCAACGCGGCGGCCGAGCGGACCATGTTCAGGACGGCGAAGACCTTCCCCCGGCTCTCCGGCGGGTAGTAGTCGGCCATCAACGAGAAGCTGGGGACGTCGGAGGCCTTGGCGGCCACGTCGCCGGCCAGGGTCGGAGCGCCGTAGGTGAAGATGTTCTGGGCGGCGGACGTGATCATCGAGAAGACGCCCGAGATGATGTTGCCCAAGGCCAGCAGCGGCACCCGCTTGTGCCGGTCGGCCCACCAGCCGAGCCCGATCTGGGCGAAGATGAGGAAGAAGCCGATCACCGACCCCAGGCTGATGATCGACTGGATGCTGATGCGGAGATCCTCGAGGATGAACGGCCCGGCGTAGCCGGCCGCCGTCGACGTGACCCCGGTGGCGAGACCGGCGAAGACGGTCACGGCCAGCGGGCGGGTCCCGTAGGGAGTGTGCCGCAGGTCGGTCCAGCTGCGGGCGATGGCGCGAAGGCCCTTCCGACCGTGCGCCGGATCGGGAATCTCGGCCGGCGCCGGCGCGGCCGGCAGGTCCGGACGGTCCATGACCGGGGCCGTCACGATGCCCTCCCGTCGCCGGAACGGTGTTCGTCTTCGGCGGCCCGCTTGCTCGCCGCGCCGATGGCGGCGGCTTCCTTCGCTTCCTTCGGCTCGTCGGGGCGGCCGAAGATGCGGACGCCGCGGCCCTGGTAGAGGCCGGAGGCCAGGCTGAAGCGGACGTCGGGCGGCAGGGCGCCCAGACCGCTGTTGCTCGACGCTTCGGCCAGCGGGATCAGTTTCCGTTCCAGAGCCTCGGGGTCGTAGTCGGCGAAGAGACTGGGGACGACCATCTGGCGGCGCTGGGCGACGATCCGCAGGCAGGCGTCACGGAACTTCGCCACCAGCGAGATCAGACCGCCGGGTGAGACGTAGAGCAGCAGGAGCGTGCCGCCCGACCCGACGATGCCGGCGAAGAGCGGATTGGTGATGAAGTACTTCGTGGCGTTGAAGTACAGCGAGCCGAGCAGCGCGCCGTTGACCGAACCGATCCCGCCGAGGACGGCGAGCACGAAGATGTCGACGCTGGCGGTGGCGGCGAAGCTCTCGGCGTTGAGGCCCCGCTGCTGGTGGGCGAAGATCGCCCCGGCGAAGCCGGCCAGCGCGCCGGAGAAGGCGAAGGCGGCCAGGCGCATCCGCACGGCGTTGATTCCGAAGGCGGCGACGTTCTGCTCGCTCTCCCGCAGGGCGATCAGCACCCGGCCGAAGCGGCTCTTGCGGACGTTGACGACCACGATGATCGAGACCACGAGCGCCGCCACGCACAGGAAGTACATCGACTTCTCGTCGCCGAAGTCGAAGAAGAACAGCGTCGGCCGGTCGATGGCGTCGGGGAGGAGCCAGTCGAAGTAGCGGCGGTCGAACAGCAGCGACCGCACCGCCACGGCGAAGGCGAAGGTGGTGACGGCCAGGAACAGGCCCCGGATCCGCAAGGCGGGCAGGCCGACGACCACGGCGAAGGCGGCGGTGAAGGCGCTGGCCAGCGGCACCGCCAGCCAGAACGTCAGTCCCACCCGGGACGTGAGGGCGCCGGCCATCACCGCACCCACGGCCACGAAGGCGAACTGGCCGAGGCTGACCTGGCCCGCCCACCCGGTCAGGACGACCAGCGACAGGGCGACGATGGCGTGCAGGGCGATGACCCCACCGAGGTTCGTCTGGCCGGTCGAAGTGACGAACGGGAAGATCCCGACGGCCAGGAGGCCGATCACGACCAGCGCCCACCGGGTGATGCGGACGGACGGCACGCCGAGCAGTTCCTTGGGAATCGGCCGCTGCTCCTCGCTGGCCTGCCAGGCGGTGGCCACGTCGTCACCGCCCCGCAGCGCCTTGCGCTGCTGGAGGAGCAGGCCGGCGGCGATGAGGACGAGGAGCCCGAAGTCGACGAGCGCCTTGTCCTTGTCGAGCGAGAACTGCGTGGCCTGGGTGACGATCGAAATGGCCACGGCGGCGAACACCGTGGTCGGCAGGCTCTGCATGCGGCCCACGACGGCGGCGGCCAGCGCCGGGAGCAGCACTCCGGGAGCGAACCCGGCCGCCGCTCCGGGCTGGGTCAGGGCGCCGGTCAGGGTGACGCTGGCGCCGGCCAGCAACCCGGCCAGCCCCCACACGAGGGTCGACAGGCGCCCGACGCTGATGCCGAGGAGCGCGGCCCGCTCGGTGTTCTCGGCCATGGCCCGCACGGCCACGCCGGAGCGGGTGAAGCGGAAGAAGGCCGCCAGCCCGAGGAGGAGCAGGATCGCCACCTCGATGGCGAAGATCTCGGGGAAGCCGAAGCGGACGGCGTAGCTGCCGACCTCGAAGTGGAACCCGCCGAACGGCAGCTGGTCCCGGATCGAATTGACGCCCAGGGTCCGGCTGATGTCGAGCGTCTCGGCTCGGGGGAAGAACGGCAGCCGGGCGACAAGGCTGGCTGAGGTCGACGACAGGAAACCGGCCACCACGATCGTGACCACGGTGAGCACGAGCCGGGGGGCGTGGAAGAAGCGCCGCACCAGTGACAGGTCGAGCGTCACACCGACCAGCGCCGACAGCCCGAGCCCGAGCAGGAAGGCGATGGGGAACGGCACCTCGGTGTACTGCACGAAGTTGAACGTCAGGATGGCGCCGGCCGCGCCGATCGCCGTCTGGGCGAAGTTGATGACCCGCAGCGTGCGGTAGACGAGGATGATGCCGGCGGCGGTGAGGGCGTTGACGAGCCCGAAGACCAGGCCCCGGAAGAGGATCGCCCCCGGCGTCCCGCGGCCCGCGCCACTCGTTCCGGGCAGGAGCACCTGGGTGTAGAGGGCGATCACCATGGCGGCGAGCACCCACCCCAGAGCGGCGCGACGGATCCCGTTCACTTGGCCTGCCCCGGTGCCGCCGGAGCCGCCGGCGGGAGCGGCGTCGGGTTGAGCTGGGCGAGCGACAGGACGATGTCGCTGGTGCCGGCGGCGCTGGTGACGTGGAGCTCTTCGCTGATGATGAAGCCGCCGAGCTGCGGGGCGACGATGTAGCGGTAGGTGCGGGGCGCCGCCGCCTGGGCGGCGCCGGAGAACGTCTGGGTCGACTCGACGACCCACCCGTCGACGACGTCGCCGCAGGCGTCGACCCGGTCCCGCTTCACGACCCTGGCCTGGTGCTGGAGCACCGACCCGGTCCGGGTGTCGATGCCGACGGCGTTCCACTCCTCACCGGGGACGATGTCGAGCGGCAGGTACAGCACCGCCGGCGAGAACGTCAGCTCGCTGGTGTTGCCGGCCTTGTCGACCCGCTGCAGCTTCATGAGCGAGATGCCCCGCTCGGGGTCGCCGACCGACACACTGCCCGGCACCGACGGCTTCGGCAGCGTCGGCTGCGGGCCCGGCGGCGTGAAGGGCAGCGGCACCGGCGACGTCGGTTTCGTCATGTCCGGAGGCTGCACCGGCGGCGTCACCGTCCGCGACACGGCGCCGGTCTTCACCTTGAAGGTGCTGATCGTCGTGATCTCGGTGCCCAGCTCCGGCTGGACCGTCTCGAACGTGTACTCCGTGTCGGTGATCTTCTTGACGTTGCGGATCAGCCGCTGCTCGAAGCCCCCGATCGGCAGCTTGACGCCGGGCAGTGTGGCCACCGTCTGCGTCCCCGACCGCTTCCAGCGGTACTGGCCCTCGGTCGGCAGGCCGTCCACCGTCTGGCCCGCCTCCTTGGCCGGGAAGGCGGTGAGGGCGGCCGGCGGGCAGGCCGCCCTCGGCGGCGCCAGCGGCGTGAGCCGCGGCACACCGCGTTTGGGACGGCTCGGCCCGGAGAAGGACCCGTCCTCCAGCGCCGGTGCCTCGTCGGAGGGGCTCGACAGGTCGGGCACATAGGTGGTGGCGTCACCCTGGCCGGCTTGCCCCGGCTCGAGGTTGGGCGGCGGTGTGTCGACCGGCGGCTTGACGCCGAACACGATGTCGGCGGCCAGCTTCTGGATCGCGACCCCCGGCGAGTCCTGCTTCACGCACCCCGCCAGAAGGAGGGCGGCAAGCCCGGCCACCGCCAACCTTCCCCGCAACTGGCGTTCATTTACCGCTCCATGGGCGGAAAAGGAACGCCAGTTGGGCTCAGGCCACGGCCGCACGGTCGTCCTCCTTCCGGGACTCGGCCTCGGCGCGCTCGGCGCGGGTCGGCTTGCGCAGGAACTGCGTCAGTTCCGGGGCGTAGGGGTGGCGCAGCGACAGCCGCGACACGACGCCGATGGCCCGCACCGGCGCCGGGTGCGCCTGGGCCAGCCGCCGGCGCAGGGCTCGGGAGAGCTCCTCGGCCATCGTGGCGTGCTCGTCGGTCAGCGAGTCCTGCAGGTCGCCCCACAGGCACCGGGTGACCAGCCAGGCGAGCTCGGTGTGCTCCGGATCCTCGACGAAACGGTCGAGGTACATGAGCGGCGTGTCGGTGTCGTGCCGGTACCCGTAGTCGGTGCCCATGTCGCGCCACTCGGCGTACGCCAGGGCGATTCTGGCCCGCGGCCCGGCGGTGCGGGCGGCGGTGCGGCGTCGACCGCGCACCCAGGCCTTCCGCACCCCGGGCCAGATCACGTAGAGCAGGAACAGCAGCAGCGCGGCCGGGAGAGCGATCAGCACCGCCTGGCGGATCTGCTCCGGCAGCGGGCTCGCCGGCGGCACCAGCACCGGCACGAACAGGCCGATCTGGATGTCGTCGGACGGCAGGATGCTCGGATCCTGCTGCTGGGTGGCCGGGTCGGAGCCGACCGTCGGCTTGGCCTTGGTCGGCGTGCCGATGACCGGGAGCCAGCCGTACTTCGGGAAGTAGACCTCGGGGAAGCTGGCGCCGTTCTTCGGCCGCACCTCGAGCCGGCTCGGCGTCCCTTCGGCGCTGGCGCCCTCACCGTCGCCGCCGAGCACCTCGCCGCCGTCGAAGCCGTAGCCGATGCGGGACGGGATCCCGGCCCACCGGGCCAGCATCGCCTGGGCGGCCACGATCTCGTACGGCGTGCCTTCCTTGGAGCCGGCCAGCATGTCCTGGATCCGCTCGGGCGGGATGCTCTTCGGCGATCCGGTGCCGGTGGCGGTGACGTTCGACAGCACGTAGGTGCGCAGGAAGTCGAACGTGTCCCACTTGGAGGACTTCGGCGCCTGGTCGAGCAGCTCGCTCACCGCCGGCGGCGGGGACGGGATGGCCAGGAAGCGCTCCACCTCGGTCGGATTGGGCTCGGTGATGGCGCGCAGGTCGTCGACGTTGGGCAGCGCCGCCGCCGCCACCGTGTACGACAGGCCGGCCTGCACCTGCCCCTGGGCCACCCGCAGCGCGCCGCTGCGGCTGTCGTAGGCCAGCTTCGGCCCTTCGGCCACCACACCGACCATGTTGGGCAGGCCGGGCAGCACCGTGCCGCCGAGCCCGGCGATCGTGAACCTCGCCCGCACGCCGGGAGTCAGGTCACGGTTGACGACGCCGTCGCGGGGCACGTCGGCCAGGCGGGTCTGGGAGAAGGCCGGGAGGCGCCAGTCCTTCCCGTCGTACTCGTCGAGGCTCCCGACCCGCCAGGGGCCCGACAGCTGCGATTCCACCGTGAACAGCACGCGGTCCTCGACCTCGGACAGCGGCACCGTCTTCGGCTTCTGCGGCTGCTCGGCGGGGTTGATGGCCGGCTTGGGAAACAGAAAATCGGTCTGGGCCAGCAGGTACAGCCCGGCGGTCACCACCGCCAGCAGCGGCAGGGCCCGCAGGGCCCGGCGGACCTCGTAGCCGGGCGGGAGTTTCTCGTCGGCGGGACTCATCTGGGAGCCCGACAGCATCCCGAGGCCGATGGCGAAGAGCACCAGCACCGCCAGGCCGCTGGCCACCTGGTCGGTGTCGGGCACGGAGATGCCGGCGATGGCCGCCACCGGCAGGGGGAGCAGCAGCCCGAAGGACGGCTTCTTCACCACGATGGCCACCCAGGCGGCGGCGAACCCGACGATGCCGAGGAGCCAACCGAGGATCGCCTGCCAGCCGGCGGTGAGCTCCACCGGCGGGCGCAGCACGTCACCCGACGACGACGCCTGCGACGCCAACCGGCCGACCGAGGCGACATTGCCGAGCCCCGACGGCACGACCATGAGCAGGCCGATGGCGAACAGTCCGCCGATGATGACCACGTTGCTGGCCACCGGAGAGCGGAACCGGGCCGCCCCCACCGCCAGCGCCACGCCGAGGACGGCGGCCACGGCGGCGTAGATCCGGGCTTCGAAGCCGATGAAGACGCCGCCGGCCATGACGGCGGCGGCGAGGGCCGGGAAGGCCATGGCGATGGCCAGGCGCAGCGGTGAACGTTCGGGTTCCTCGTCCGCCACCGAGGCGAGCGCGGCGGCCTCCTCCAGGTCGGCCTCGACGTGGCCTTCCTCGGCGGCAAGATGCTCGAGGGCGTCGTGTTCCAGGGCCTCGAGCTCGGACGGGGTCATGCGTTCTCCACCCCGCCCGTCACCGCCGGCCGCTGCCGGCGCCGATGTCGTGCGACAGCGCCGTGGAGAGATCCTGCCCGGGGTGGAGGCCGACGACCTGGCAGCCGAGGGCGGCGGCCGTCCCCATGACGTCGCTGCCCTCGTCGCTCCACAGCAGGGCGACGACGAGCACCGAGACGCCGGTGTTGAGCAGCAGCTTCAGCTGGGCCGCCTCCAGCGGACCGAGCCGGGGCGTGATCAGCACGTTGTGGGCGTCGCGCCGGGGCGACGTCACCAGGCGCATGATCACCTCGGACAGCGGCTTGCGGTCGAGCTCCAGGCGGGCCAGGGCGTCGAGGAGCATCAGCTGTGACCCCGCCCCCCGCAGCGGCCGGACCAGCGGGCCGCCGTTGGTCTCGCAGCGCAGCTCGTAGCCCTCCCGCAGGTGGCGCACACCGAGCGAGGCCGCCACCCGGATGCCCGTCTCGAAGCTCTCCGACAGGCCTTCGCCGTCGCGGGAGTGCGCACCCCGGTCGGTGTCGAGGATCAGCGTGATGTGGTCGGTGATGCCCTGCTCCGCCTCCCGCACCATGACCTTCCCCGTGCGGGCGGTGGCCCGCCAGACGATGCGGCGCAGGTCGTCGCCCGGGACGTACTCCCGCATGCCGTAGAACTCGAGGCCCGACGGCCATGGCTTCGACACGGGCGGGCGGATCGGCGGGTCTTCGAACTGCCGGGTCAGCGGGCGGTCCGACACGAGCTCGATCCGCGGATGGACCAGCAGCTCGAACGGTTCCTCCACCACGGTTTCCCGGCGGGCCAGGCCGAGCGGATCGCCGGCCACGGCCACCAGCGGGCCGACCTGGTACACGCCGCGGCGGGCACAGCGCAGGCCGTAGCGGTGGCTGACGGTCTGGCCGGCGGGCAGTTTGACGATCGGCACCCGCACGGGGGCGCCGAGCCGCTCCGGGACCCGCTCCTCGAGGATGAAGGCGCCGACCCGGCGGCTGGCGGTGAGCTTGACCTCGACGTCGAGCCGATCGCCCTCCTGGGCCCGGGGGAACAGCCCTTCCCGGGTGCCGGTCATCCGCAGGCGGTGCGGAGCGATCACGTAGGCCAGCACGACCAGCATGGCCAGCCCGTAAGCGAAGAGGTACATGGCGGTGCCGGCCACCACCCGGGCCATGATCCACAGCATCACGCAGCCGACTAGGGCGATCTGGCCCGAGCGGGTGATGCCGAGCTTGCGCTGGGCGGCCTCGAGGCCGCGGCGGATCGAGCCGGGGGACAGCGCGTCAACGACCCGGTCGAGCCGGGCCCGAAGACTCCGCCGCATGGCGGTTACGCCCCGGTCTTGGAGCGTCCCCGCGCCGAAAGCGGTGGCTTCACGGCGGCGGTCATGCGCTCGAGCACGGCGTCGATGGTGTCGCCCCGCAGCATGGCGTCGGGGTTGAGCACGATCCGGTGGGCCATGACGGGCCGGAGTACGGCCCGCACGTCGTCGGGATAGACGTGCTCCCGACCGTCGGAGGCGGCCAGGCAGCGGGACGCCCGGAGCAGGGCGATCGTGGCCCGGGGGCTGCCGCCCATGGCGACCGACGGATCCTTCCGGGAGGCCTGCACCAGGTCGACCATGTAGTAGCCGACCTCGGGCGAGACCTCGATCTGGGCGGCGTAGTCGATCATCGCCCGTACGACGCTGGTGTCGATGACCGGGCCGAGGTCCTCGATCGACAGCTGCACGGAGTTGTCGAACATGACCTCGTACTCCGTGTCGCGGCTCATGTAGCCCATCGACAGCTTGAACAGGAACCGGTCGAGCTGGGCCTCGGGCAGCGGGAACGTGCCGGCCTGCTCCACGGGGTTCTGGGTGGCGAGGACCAGGAAGGGGCGGGGCAGGTCACGCGTCACCCCGTCGACCGACACCCGCCGCTCGGCCATGGCCTCCAGCAACGCCGACTGGGTCTTCGGCGTCGCCCGGTTGATCTCGTCGGACAGGAGGACGTTGGTGAAGATCGGCCCCGGCCGGAACTCGAACGTCGACGTCTTCGTGTCGAGGATCGACGACCCGGTGATGTCGCCCGGCAGCATGTCGGGCGTGCACTGGACCCGGTTCGACGTGGCGTTGATCGACTGGGCGATGGCCCGGGCCAGCATCGACTTGCCGGTGCCGGGCACGTCCTCGAACAGGATGTGGCCCTCGCAGAGGATCGCCACCAGCGACAGGCGCACGACCTCCGTCTTGCCCTTGATCACCGTCTCGATGTTGTCGACGATCGCATCAAAGGCGGCGGAGAACGCCATGGAGTCGAGGGTTTCCGATGCAGTGTGCAGCGCCCGGGCCCTTGCGTTGGATCTGGCGTGGTCGATCCGACTCTCCATCGTCATGACAGCGGCGCCCTCGCAGAACGGACCAAAGGTGTGAAGGCACCGTTCTCCGGCGCAGGCCCGGCATCCTGCTGGATGTCCGCACAATTTAACAGCCCAGTGCCCGTCAAACTCCGCGCTCCCTGCCAAATCGGTCGCAAAGGTGCAGGTCAGGAAGTTCATGGCTGGACCGGTGCTGGAAGAACGAGACAACCCGCAGGTCGGCGGCGGGCCGGTAGGGTAGGACGCAATGGATGCCGTGATCTGGGAGGCCCGTCCCCAGCTCAACCGGCCGGTGATGGTTGCCGCCTTCGAGGGGTGGAACGACGCCGCCGACGCCGCTTCGGGAGCGGTCACCTGGCTCCGCCGCCGGCTCAAGGCCACCCAGTTCGCCCGGATCGACCCCGAGGAGTTCTACGACTTCCAGGCCACCCGGCCGGAGGTCAGCCTCATCGAGGGCACGACGCGCAAGATCTCCTGGCCGAGCAACGAGTGCTTCGTGGCCCATGTCGAGGAGGTGGGGCGCGACCTCGTCCTCTTCTCCGGGGTGGAGCCGAACCTCAAGTGGCGCACGTTCTGCTCCACGGTGATCGGCCTCGCCCGGGAGACCGGCTGCGAGATGGTGGTGACGCTCGGGGCGCTGCTGGCCGACGTGCCGCACACCCGCCCCACCCGGCTGACCGGCACGGCCGTGGATCCGGAACTGATCGAACGGCTGGGGCTGTCGCACTCCCGCTACGAGGGTCCGACCGGCATCGTCGGTGTGCTCCACGACTTCTGCCGGCAGGCCGGCATGCCGTCGGTGTCGCTGTGGGCGCCCGTCCCCCACTACGTGGCCAGCCCGCCCAACCCCAAGGCGACGCGGGCCCTGCTGGAGCGGCTGGGCGACGTGCTCGACATCCCGATCGGCCTCGGTGACCTGGCCGAGGCGGCGGTCGCCTGGGAGGCCCGGGTCAACGAACTGGTCAGCTCCGACGCCGACATCGCCGCCTACGTGCGCCAGCTCGAAGAGCGGGACGACGACCAGATCGACGAGGACAGCCTCCCGAGCGGCGACAGCCTGGCCGCCGAGCTGGAGCGCTTCCTGCGCGACCAGCGCCCCCGGGACTAGCGCTACACGGTTTCGAGCAGGCTGCCCTGGGTGACGGCGCCGGTCTCGACCGGGTCGCTCGTCTTCTGCCGGAGGTCGACCTCGATCGACTCCACGAGCATGGCCTGGAGACGGGCGAGCTCCTCGGCGTCGCGGCGGCCGTTCTGGTATCCGAGAGCGGAACCCATCATCCACCCGAAGGTGAAGACGCCGGACAGCACCAGAAGAAGCAGCCCCAACTCCACGCCAGCCTCCTTACTTGACCGTCGTGAACATAAGCCCCACGTCAAGCATTCCCTGGCCGGGGAGCGGGCGTCGGTAGCGTGGCGGCGTGTCACGGATTGCGACGGCGGTGTGGCGGATCCGGCCGGAGTTGGTGCTCGGGTTGGCGGACCGGCTCGGGGAGCCGGTGGACCGGTATGTCAACGGGTCACAGACGTGGTTCACGGAGGCGCCGGGCGGGGTGCCGCTGGAGTGGCGGCTCCATCCGGTGGCCGGCTACCGGACGCCGAAGGGCCTGACCCACAACGACGTCTGGGACGTCGCCGTCGAGAGCCTGATCGGCCATGTCCGGCTCCGACCGGAGGACGTGTGGGACGGGCTCGAGTGCTTCCCGGCCTACGGCGACGACATCGAGCCCGGCCCGCTGGCCGCCGCCGCCACCCGGGAGATCGGCGTCGCCCCCGACGCCACCGGCCTCGTCGACCACGACTCGATCGGTGACGCCTGGGAACGCACCCGGGGCAAGGTCTCGATCGTCGAACTCCTGCTCCAGCAGCTGGGGGCGTAGGCCCCGACCGGCTCAGGACTCCTGGTCGTCGGGGCGGGCGCGCCAGGTCGGGCTGCGGGGCGGGTCGAAGAACGTCTTCGTCTGGCGGCCGTCGATGGCCTCGAAGGCCATGTCGACCCACAGGCCCGAGCCGGCCAGGGGCTCGGGCAGGTTGTCGCGGGCGAAGAACCCGACGTCGAGGCACTCCAGCGGGTGGGGCTTGAGCGACCCGCCGACCATCCGGCAGTGGAAGATCAGCGAGTACAGCGGGATCGAGTGGAACCCGAGCCGCATCCCGTCGAACACCGCCAGGAGCGACACCGGCTCCACCTCGATGCCGGTCTCCTCCTCCACCTCCTTGACCGCCACCTCCGACGGCGAGTAGCCGATGTCGGCCCAGCCGGTCGGATAGAGCCACACCCCCGTGCCGGCCCGCTGCACCAGCAGGATCTCGCCGGCCTCGTTCCCCACCACGGCGCCGACGGCGGTCTTGGGCGTCACGTAGCCGGGCACGCCCTTGCCCACGCTGGAGATCCACTCCTCGATCTGCACCCCCGCCTCGACCTCCTCGAGGGCGTGGTACCGGATGTCGGCCGCGATCTTCAGGACCTCTTCGAACCGTTCCCGCTCGTAGAGGTTCTCGGTGAAACCCAGACCCGTCCGGGCGATACCCGCCAGCGCCTCGGCCCACCGCAGCAGATCGCTGGGAGAGACCAGAAAGGGCTCGCCCGGCGCTTCACCGTGGAAGGGTTCGCCGGCCTGATCGGAGGGCGAGTCGGCCATGGGCCCGACATTACCGGGGCTCGTCGCGGTGTCCGGCCCGGGCTCGCAACACCGCCGCTTTGGCGATGCCCCAGGCGAAATGGACGGCGGCCAGGTCCGGGTCGAGATCCCGCACCGTCCGGGGGACGAGTCCGAAGCGGTCGTCGGGCCACGCCTGCTCGTCGAAGGGGTCCCGCACCACGTCCGGCATCCCGGCCGCGGCCAGCACCGCCGTCGGTTCGACCACGGCCGACCGGATGATCTCCAGCGGCGTGGCCCGCTGCTCGGCCGGGTCCCGGGCCAGGAGATCGGACAACTCGGCCGCCACCCGCCGGGCCGCCACCTCCCCGGCGCGGCGGGCATCGGCCACGACCTCGCGCCGGCGGCCGGGATCCAGGGCTCCCCAGGCCACCAGAAGCTGGTCGGCGGCGCGGGCCGCCCAGGCCGGGAGGGCGACGCCGACGCCCTCGATCAGCGCCGCCGCGGCCTCGTCGAGCCGCCGCCGCGCCGTGGCTTCGTCCATGGCGGGAAGGCTCACTGGCCCGACTGGGCGGCCTGGACGAGGGCGGCGGGGACGTCGGTGACGTCACACGAGAGAGTCACGGCGTCGCGGATGATCTGCACGTCGGCCTGGCAGGGAAGGAGCTCGATGCCGGGGATGCGGTAGCTGATGGCGAACCGGCTGGCCGGGACGGCCAGGCCCTGAACCGACGTCGGTGTCACCGTGACCAGGTTGCCCTGCACCGCCAGCTGTCCCTTCGCGACGACGTCGACGCCCTGAATCCTCCGGTGCACCTCCACCTCCCCCGGCCTGAAACGCACGTCGAAGCCGGTCGCCCGGGCCAGCGAGGGGCCGTCGACCGTGGCCACGATCCGCCCCTCCCCGACATCTTCGATGCGGACCCGGCCGCCGAACAGCTCATCCCGGTCGAGCTTGACGTCGGACACCCGCAGCGACAGCCGGCGGATCAGGACGGCCTCGAAGCGCAGGTCGTCGAGGTTGACGTCGACCCTCGGGACCGACCCGAGGAACAGCAGCCGGCCGATGAACGGGAAGGAGTGGATCCTGGCCGACGACCCGGCGCCGGGCGGGTAATAGGCCGCCGCCCGCTCGGCCAGCCTTCGTTCAGCCCAACTCCGGGCCGCACCGTCCCCCACGATGAGGGCGAGCAGGATGACCGTGGGGATGACCAGCAGGATCCATTTGCGCACGGAGGTCAGCTCTCGAGGACGTCGCCCTCCATGCGGTTCACGATGACGCCGACCTCCGAGAACCAGTTGACGGCGTCGTCGATGGCCTGCTGGTCACCGGAGAGCTCCAGAATCACCCAGCCCGAGTGGGTCTCGACGTTCGCCCGGCGGATGTTCGGCACCACCCCGAACCGGTTGGCGGCCTCATAGATCACCGGCCGCTCGACCAGTGGCTCGGGAAACGACAGGTGGAGGCGGGATCTACTCGTCAAGCTCGATCATCTCCCCAGAGCCGCGTTCAGGTTGCCCGACCGTAGCCCTTCCAGATCGACCGTCGCATAGAGGTAGCCGGCCGACCGCAGGGCCCCCACCACGTCCTCCCGCCGTTCCAGCACCCGGGGAAGGTCGGCCAGCGGCACCTCGAGGCGGGCCAGGTCGCCGTAGTGGCGGACCCGGAGGTCGGCGAAGCCCAGGGCCCGGACCGCCGCCTCCGCCCGTCCGACGCGGTCGAGCGTCCCGATGGTCACCGGTGTGCCGTAGGGGATGCGGGAAGCCAGGCAGGCGGCGGCCGGCTTGTCCCACACCGCCAGGCCCAGCTGCCGGGCGGCCGCCCGCACGTCGTCCTTGGTGAAGCCGGCGTCGGCCAGTGGGGTGCGCACGCCCCGCTCGGCGGCGGCCCGCTGCCCCGGCCGGTGATCGGACAGGTCGTCGACGATGGTGCCGACCGCCATCGCCACCCCCGGTCCCTCGGCGGCGGCCAGCGGGGCCAGCACGTCGAACAGCTCGCTGCGGCAGTGGTAGCAGCGGTCGCCGGCGTTGGCGACGTAGCCGGGCCGCTCCAGCTCGGCCGTGCTCACCGCCCGCCACCGGAAGCCGTGCTCGGCGGCCAGCGCCTCGACCTGGGCCACCTCCTCGGCCGGCACGGCCGGCGACACCGCCGTCACCACCAGGGCGGACGGGCCCAGTTCCTGGTGGGCCACGACGGCCAGAAGACACGAGTCGACACCGCCCGAGCAGGCCACCACCACGCGGCGGAGGGCGGCGAGGTCGGCCCGCAGCCGGGCCAGCTTGCCGTCGACGTCGGCGGGTAGGAGGGCCACGACCCCATCGTGCCACCCCGTCACGTCGGAAGCCGGTCCCGAGCCTAAGCTCCGGCCACTCATCGCCAACCCGAAGGAGACCTCCGGTGCTTCGGCGTCGTTGGAGTTCCGGCTCCGTCGCGCTCGCCATCCTCCTGGCCACGGTCGGCCTGTCGGCCTGCGACCGCGACGAATCCGGGACGGGCACCGTCAGGATCGGCGTGATCGCGCCGCTGTCGGGCCCGCTCAACGCCTCGGGCCTCGGAATCAGGAACGCCGTCGACCTGGCCGTCCGGCAGGCCAACGAGCAGGGGAAGCTGCAGGGCTGGAAGCTCACCCTGGCCGCCGAGGACGACACGGCCGTCCCCGACGTGGGCGCCAACGCCGCCACCCGCCTGTCCGATGACCGGTCGGTGGTGGCGGTGGTGGGCACGGTGAATTCCAGCGTGGCCGAGAGGGCGGCGCCGATCCTCGACCACCGGAAGGTCGTCATGATCTCGCCGGCCAACACCGATCCCACGCTGACCCGGGGAAAGGAACCCGGCAGCCGGGTCCGGCCCTTCCAGTACTACTTCCGGGTCGCCGCCACCGATCTGGCCCACGGCCCGTTCGCCGCCAACTTCGCCTACCAGACCGGGAAGCGCAACGTGGCCGTCATCCATGACAAGACGACGTACGGCCAGGGTCTCGCCCTGCAGTTCAAGGCGCAGCTGGAACGGCTCGGCGGCCGGGTCCCGACCACCGAGACCGTCGATCCGGAGGAGACGGACTTCTCGACCGTCCTGTCCCGGGTCAAGAAGCTCAACCCCGACCTCATCTACTTCGGCGGTGAGCACCCCGCCGGCTCCCGGCTGACGAGCCAGGCGGAGCAGCAGGGCATCAAGGCACCGTTGATGGGCGGCTACGGGATCTTCGATCCCACCTACATCAACCTGGCCCGGGAGGCGGCGGAGGGCGACTTCGCCACGGCGGTCAGCGCCGCCACCGAACAGCTGCCCATGGCCCGCTCGTTCATCGACGCCTACCGCGCCGCCGGCTACGCCGATCCGTACTCCGCCTACGGCGCCTACGCCTACGACGCCGCCAACGTGATCATCGCCGCCCTAGCCGAGGTGCTGCCCGACGGAGGCCGGATCAGCGACGACGTACGCGTCCGCCTCCGCCAAGCGGTGCAGGACGGAACCATCGACGGGGCCACCGGCCGGGTGGCCTTCGACCGGTACGGCGACAGGACCACACCGGTCCTCACCGTTTACAGGGTGGCGAAGGACGCCGCGGGTCTCCTGGCCTGGAAGCCCGAGGAAACGAAGGAATTCCACTAACCGGGACAATCCTGCCACGGGCATCACAAGTTGGCGCTGCCACCTGGGAATAAGCTTCGGTGATTCGTCACTGACGGAAGGAGACCCGGGATGCTTCGGGGTCGAAGAAGTTTCGCCCGCCTGGGAAGCGCCATCCTCGTCTCGCTCGTCCTTCTGGCCGCCTGCGGAGACGACGACGAGACCACGACCGAAGGCGGCACGACCGACGGGAAGAAGACAGTCGCCATCGGCATGGTGGGGCCGCTCACGGGCGACAACGCCAATCTCGGCGTCAACATCCGGGACGGCGTGAAGGTCGCCATCGACGAGTGGAACAAGAAGAGCCAGAAGTACAACTACCAGCTGAAGGAGTTCGACACCCAGGGCGACCCCGCCCAGGCGCCGGGCCAGAAAGACAAGTACATCCCCGACGACTCGATCCTGGGGATCATCGGCCCGGCCTTCTCCGGTGAGACGAAGGCCGTCATTCCCGATCTCGACCAGGCCGGGCTGGTCATGGTCAGCGCGTCGGCCACCAACGTCGCCCTCCCGACGGTCGTCCCGGACAGCAAGGTCTTCCACCGGATCATCCCCGACGACGACGTGCAGGCGAAGGGCGTGACCGACTACGTCACCAAGGTGCTCAAGCCCAAGAAGGTGGCGCTGATCAACGACAACACCGAGTACGGCAAGGGCCTGTGGGAGGGCGTCGTCAAGCTCCTCACGGCCGCCGGCATCGACACGTCGACCACCGATTCCATCGACCCCAAGAGCCAGGACTTCTCGGCCGCCGTCAACAAGGTCAAGTCGGCCCGGGTCGACATGGTGTTCTACGGCGGCTACTACGCGGAGGCCGGCCGGCTGAAGAAGCAACTGACCGACGCCGGCGTCAAGGCCAAGTTCATCAGCGGCGACGGCTCCCTCGACCCCGGCTTCGTGGCCAGCTCCGGCGCCGCCGGCGGTGAGGGCGCCCTCCTGACCTGCCCCTGCCGGCTGGCCACGCCCGACCTGGCGGGCAAGGCGGGCGAGTTCGCCACGAGCTACAAGGCGCTCGTCGGCCGCGACCCCGGCACCTACTCGAGCGAGGGTTACGACGCGGCCAGCATTCTCATCGCCGGCATCGAAGCCGGCAATGACACCCGCGAGAAGCTGCTGTCCTACGTCGAGAACCTGCCGAGCTTCGAGGGCGTGTCGAAGACGATCCAGTTCGAGCCCAACGGCAACATCAAGGCCGCCGACGTGTTCGTCTACGAGGTGAAGGGCGGCAAGCTCACCGAGCTGGGTCGGACGTCCGAGCTGGCCAAGTAGGAGCCGCTTGGACGACATCAATTTCTGCCTCACCTGTCTGCGCGATCAGTTCTGGGCGCAGACGCTCGATGGCCTGACGCTGGGGGCGGTCTACGCCCTGATCGCCCTCGGCTACACCCTGGTCTACGGAGTGCTGCGGCTCATCAACTTCGCCCACTCCGAGATCTTCATGATCGGGATCTTCGCCTCGCTGTTCGCCCTCCACGGCCTCGGGATGGGCCCGGCCGACCCACCGAAGGCCGGGCTGGCGCTGATCTTCACGCTGTTGGTCATGACGCTCGTGGCCATGGCCGCCTCCGGCGGCGCGGCGGTGATCGTCGAGCGACTGGCCTACCGGCCGCTGCGCCGGCGGGGCGCGCCGCGCCTGGCGGCGCTGATCACCGCCATCGGCGTGTCGCTGTTCCTCCAGGAGCTCTTCGCCGCCCGGTACGGCCGGAACCTCCTCGGGTTCCCCCGGGTCCTGGAGAAGACCCAACTGGCCTCCGTCGGCGGCGCCGACGTCCGCAGCGACAAGCTGCTCGTCATCGTCGGCGCCCTCGTCCTCATGGTTGCTCTCGACCGTTTCGTGGCGCTGTCCCGCCTGGGCCGGGGCATCCGGGCCACGGCCCAGGACCCGGAGACGGCGGCGCTGATGGGCGTCAACATCGACCGGGTGGTCATGCTGACCTTCCTGCTGGGCGGCATGCTGGCCGGAGCGGCCGGGACGCTGTACGGCATCTTCTTCGAGTCGGCCCGTTACAACATCGGCTTCCTGCCCGGCATCAAGGCCTTCACCGCCGCCGTCCTCGGCGGCATCGGCAACATCCGCGGCGCGCTGGTCGGCGGGATCGCCCTCGGCCTGCTGGAGAACTGGGGGGCGACGGTTCTCGGCGGCCAGTGGAAGGACGTCTTCGCCTTCTCCGTCCTCGTCCTCGTCCTCATGTTCCGGCCGACCGGGCTCCTCGGCGAGTCGCTGGGCCGCGCCCGGGCGTGAGCGCCGCCTCCCTCCGGGAACGGCTCGCCTCGTGGCGGGCCCTGCGGGCCCGGATCTCGGTCGTCGAGCCGGCCGCCCGCTGGTGGGCCCGCCAGCCGGCCGCCGTGCGCGGCGCGGTGATCCTGGCCGCCGCCGCCTTCGCCGTTCTCTACCCGCCCACGCTCAGCCAGGGCACGCAGAGCATCCTGTTCTTCCCCGTCGGGCTCTACGTGCTCCTCGCCCTCGGGTTGAACATCGTGGTCGGAGCGGCCGGACTGCTCGACCTCGGCTACGTCGCCTTCTACGCCGTGGGCGCCTACACCACCGCCATGCTGACCACGAAGTCGGGTTGGACGGCGTGGGAGGCGCTGCCCGTCGCCATCGTCATCGCCATGGTCGCCGGCGTCATGCTGGGCGCCCCCACCCTGCGGCTGCGGGGCGACTACCTCGCCATCGTGACGCTCGGCTTCGGGGAGATCGTCCGGATCGTGGCCCAGAACACCAACTCGCTGGGCCAGGCCCGCGGCATCACCGGCATCCCCCACCCCGGCCGGCTCTTCGGCGTCGACTTCCAGCTGCGGCCGCTGCCCTACTACTACCTGACGCTGGCGGCGATCGCCCTCACCGTGGTCATGGTCATGCGCCTCCGCCGCTCCCGCGTCGGACGGGCGTGGTCGGCGATCCGCGAGGACGAGGACGCCGCCGAGGCCATGGGCGTCCACACCTTCACCATGAAGCTGTGGGCCTTCGCCATGGGCGCCTCCACCGGAGGCCTGGCCGGCTGGATCTATGCCAGCAAGGTGTCGTTCATCAATCCCGACAACTTCCCGTTCTTCTTCTCGGTGATCATCCTGGCCGCCGTCGTCCTCGGCGGCATGGGTTCGATTCCCGGCGTGGTGGCCGGGGCGGTGGCCATCGGCTACCTCCCCGAGTACCTCCGGGATGTGGCGGCCGGCGAGTGGATCACCGCCCGGCTCAACACCCTGACCGGGGGGAACGCCGGCACCATCACCGAGTACCGCGTGCTGATCTTCGGCGCCGCCCTGGTGGCGATCATGGTGTTCCGGCCGCAAGGCCTGATCCCCAGCCGACAGCGGGCGGCCGAGCTGGCGGAGGCGGGCGAGACCGGCGGGTTGGCGGCCGTCGTCGCCCCGACCCACGAGACCGGCGAGGAGACGGCGGAGCCGGCGGCCGAGCCGGTGCGAGCCGGAGCGGGGGAAGGCGGTGCAGCCGGCGCCGACGGTGCCGGCGACCCCGGCGACATGGAGGAGGAAGCGGAGCTCCCGGTCGAGATCGAGGCGGCCGAGACGGTGCTCGAGCTGCGCGACGTCAGGATGGCCTTTGGCGGCGTCGTGGCCATGAAGAACGTCTCCATGGCCGTACGGCGGGGCCAGATCTTCGGGATCATCGGCCCGAACGGCGCCGGCAAGACCACGGTGTTCAACTGCGTGACAGGCATCTTCCGCCCGACCGACGGCGAGATCCTGGTGAACCAGCGGAACGTCGTGGGCTGGCGGCCGCACCGGATCACCGAAGCCGGCGTGGCCCGGACGTTCCAGAACATCCGGCTGTTCCCCAACGTGACGGCCCTGGAGAACGTCCTCGTCGGTGTCGACGCCCGCCACCGGACGAGTGTGCCGGGCGCGCTCTTCGGCCTGCCCCGCCACCGGCGGGAGGAACGCGACGGGAAGAGCGAGGCCCTCCGGCTCCTGGCTTACGTGGGCATCGCCGGCCGGGCCGGTGACCTGGCCCGCAACCTGCCCTATGGCGACCAGCGGCGGCTGGAGATCGCCCGGGCCATCGCCACCGGGCCGAGCGTCCTCCTCCTCGACGAACCGGCCGCCGGAATGAACCCGACGGAACGGCGGGAACTCATCGACCTCATCCGCAAGATCCGCGGCTCCGGCCTGACCGTCGTGCTCATCGAGCACGACGTCAGCCTCGTCATGGGCGTGTGCGACCGGGTGGCCGTCCTCGACTTCGGCGAGAAGATCGCCGAGGGAGCACCGGCCGAGGTCCGGGCGGACCCCCGGGTGATCGAGGCCTATCTGGGGGCGCCCGGTGCTGCTTGAGCTGAGTGACGTTCACGTCCACTACGGCAAGATCGAGGCCCTGAAAGGCGTCTCGCTCGCCGTCGACGAGGGCGAGATCGTCACGCTGATCGGCGGCAACGGCGCGGGGAAGACCACCACGCTGAAGACGATCTCGGGGCTGCGGCCGGTGGCGGCGGGCACGATACGCCTGGCGGGCGAGAGCATCGTCGGCATGGCCCCGCACCGGCTGGTCGGCATGGGGGTTGCCCACGCCCCCGAAGGGCGGGGCGTGTTCCCCGGCATGACGGTGCGGGAGAACCTCGAGATGGGCGCCTACGGGCGCCGGGGCGCCGACCTTCGTCCCGATCTGGAACGGGTCCTGGACCTGTTCCCCCGCCTCGGGGAACGCATCAAGCAGTTCGCCGGCACGCTGTCCGGTGGGGAGCAGCAGATGCTGGCCATCGGCCGGGCCCTGATGGCCCGGCCGCCGCTGCTGCG
>JBFLYK010000003.1:66044-75822 GCA_040756995.1 Actinomycetota bacterium
CGGGGCGGGCCCTTTCGGCCCCGCCCGACGCTGCTGCTCCTCGACGAGCCATCGATGGGACTGGCGCCGAAGCTCGTCGCCCAGGTCTTCGAGACGATCACCGAGATCAACCGGCAGGGCACGACGATCCTCCTCGTGGAACAGAACGCCGCCCAGGCTCTGCAGCGGGCGCACCGGGCCTACGTGATCGAAACCGGCCGGGTCGTGATCGAGGGAGCGGCGGCGGAATTGCGGGCCAGCGAGGCGGTCCGCAAGGCTTACCTCGGTGAGGACTGAAGTAGCCCCGCCCCCGGCGGCGGGCCCGGGGCCCGAAGAGCCGGAGGCCAACCCGGCCCGCGCCAAGCGGGTCACGATCCTGGTG
The DNA here is from genome assembly GCA_040756995.1 of Actinomycetota bacterium. Taxonomy (GTDB): domain Bacteria; phylum Actinomycetota; class Acidimicrobiia; order IMCC26256; family BP-133; genus BP-133. The sequence goes on from JBFLYK010000003.1 coordinate 66,406, forward strand.
CTGCTGTTGATGGGCCTCATGGGTTCGCTGTGGGTGATCGGGCCCATCGTGTTCGCCGGGCGCGACGACCCGACGGCCATCGACCACAAGACCGTCCGCCCAACCGTGGCCGAGGCCTGCACGCAGCTGCGGACGGACCTGTCGGCCCTGCCGCCCGGGACGTCGCCCGCCGAGCGGGCCGAGGCCGAGAACCGGGCGGTCGAAGGCCTCCTGACCCGGGTGCGGGCCCTCGGTCCGGACACCCTGGCCAAGGACGCGCCCGTCGAGCAGTGGCTGGCCGACTGGGAGCAGATCGTGGCCGCCCGCCGCCAAGCCGTCCGGGAGGGCAAGCGCTACGCCACTCCGCTGGCCGACAACGCGCCGATCAATGTCCGGATGTTCGCCCTGATCCGTTCGGGACTGCGCCAGTGCGACGTCCCGCCGGCGCTGCTGGTCCCCGAACCCGGCCGGGTCCAGGAGACCGGGGGCGACTAGAAGTCGGGCTTGAACAGCATCAGGTAGAGGATCACCGCCACCAGGACGCTGAGGGCCGGGCCGACGACCTTGTCGACGGGGTCCATGAAGCGCCGCACCTCGGCGGCATCACCGGTCTCGGCCGCCTTGACCGCCTTGCGCATGCGGGGGTTGACGAAACCGGTGCCGAGGCCGGCGACGATGAGAAACAGCGTGACGGCGATGTGGAGCCAGACCGCCTCGCCGATCCTGTCCTCCAGCAGCGGGCTGGTGCTCATCAGCCCGGCGCCGGTGGCCAGCGCCACCACCGTGAAGCCGGTGGCGTACTTCCCGATCAGGTGCTCCACCCGCAGGACGGTCACCGACGGGGGATCACCCCGCATCCGCATGAGGGCCGGCAACAGGAAGACGGGCCCCAGCATGGCGATGGCGGCGAAGACGTGGATGAAGAGAAACAGCTTGTACACGAAAGCCCCCCGGCTCTGTACCTCGGTCGGCTAGGCGAGACCGGCGCGGCGGACGGCCTCGGCCGGCTCGGCCAGCAGCCCGACGATGAACGGGCCGAAATCGGAGTACACCGCCGACACCTCGTCGAAGCGCATCTCGTAGAGGATCTCCTTGAGGGCCACCGGGTCGTCGGCCAGCAGCGTCACGCCCCATTCCCAGTCGTCGAAGGCGAAGGAGCTCGTGATCAGCTGCAGCACCCGTCCGGCGTAGGACATGCCGACCCGGGCGTGGCCGCCCATGAGCCGGCGGCGCTCCTCGAAGGGCAGCTGGTACCAGTTGGCGTTGTTCTTGCGCCGCTTGGCCATGGGATAGAAGCAGATGAGCCGCTTGAGCGGCAGGCGGGGGTGGAGCTTGTCCTCCCGGTACTTGGCCATGCGGGCCCGCCAGGTTTCGAGGCGGGCCTCGATGGCGGCCTCGTCGAGGCCTTCGTGCTGCGCCAGCCGCTCCCGCTCCTGCTCCTCGGTGCTCTGGTACTCGGAGATCTCGGTCAGCGACACGAACGACGAGGCCGGCCGGAGCGCCGGCACACCGGCCAGCTCGGCCTGGAAGGCCTGCAGCCGGGCCAGGTCGGGGCCGAGGGCCATGACTCCGAGATCGGCCTTGTGGCCCAGGGTCGCCGAGACGAGCGCCTGGTGGCCGTCGCGCTCGAGGGCCTCGACGGCGTCGAGCACCTGCTTGGCCGCGCCGGGCTCGGCCGCGGCCCGCTCCCGGTCAACGGTGAAGAAGAGATGGAGGACCCCCCAGCCCTCCGAAGGAATCACTGCATCCATGCGGGGGAGGCTACCCGGAGGTCCCCGGAAAACCCGGGTCGCCCCCTCCCAACTGGCGTTCCATTACCGGGATATAGCGGAAATCGAACGCCAGTTGGGCGGCGGGCGGGCGATCAGCGCAACTGGCGTTCGTTTACCGGGATATAGCGGAAATCGAACGCCAGTTGGGCGGCGGGCTGAGGGCGGCGGGGCGGCCTCAGCGGCGGGCGCCGAGGAGGCGGGCGACCCCGGCGGCGGCGACGGCGGTCAGGAAGATGGCGGCGGCGGCCGCCCAGCCGTAGCGGCGGCGGTCCTGCACGTCCTCGCCCGGCAGCCGGGGCAGAGCCTGCTCGGAGGTCGTCGTCGACGAGGCCGGTACGGAGCCCGGCTCCGTCACGGGCGGGGCGGTCGGCTCGGTGACCGGCGGCGCCGCTTCGACCGGCGGGGCCGGAGCGGCCGGAGCAGCCGGAGTTGGTGCCGGCGTCACCGGAGCGGCAGAGGCGGCCGGGCCAGCCGCCCCGGCGACGCCGGCCGAGGTGCGGGCGGGTTTGCGCCCCCCGCTGCCCGTCGGGCCGGCCGTCGCTGTTCCCTTGCTCCCGACGGAGATCTTCGGTTCGGCCCCCGCCACCGGCGCGGGGCCCGACACCTGCGGGCCGTCGACTTCGAAGGACGCCGCCGTCGGCACGGCACTCGGACCCTCGCCGTAGGCACCGGTGGCCGTCACGCCGATCCGGATACGGCCGGGACCGGAGGTCGGCCGGACGTGCACGTAGAGCGGAAGCTCGGCGGTCTGCCCGGGACCCAGGGGGCCCACCGTCATCACCGTGCGGCCGGTCTGGCGGGCCAGATTACGCTCCGCGTTGGCCCTGGCTTCCTCGGGTGTCGCCCCGACGCCGATGGCGTCCTGCGAGAACAGGTAGACGGCCTCGACTCCCGGGTCTCCGGAGATCCGAGGGTCGATGGTCAGCTTGGTGATGGTGCCCTCGTTGGGGTTCCGGAACCGCAGCTTGGCCTTGAACGTCGCCCCGGGGGGCACGGTCACGGCACCGGGATCGATCTTCACGTCCGGCCCGGGGCAGATGACGCCGGTGGCGGGCACGGCCACGGCGGCTTCCATGTGGCCGAGACGGACGTCCTGGCCGAGGAGGCGGATCCGCACCAGGTCGACGGCCGCCTCGACGCTGGTACCCGACACCAGCGGGGCGCCGGTCCGGCCCCGGGCCCGGGGCTGCTCGCCGACGACCAGCTCGCCGACGCCGGGAATGTCGAGCCGCAGGCCGACGGCCCCGGCCAGCCGCAGCTGCGACGCCGTCGCCGAGGCCACCACCGCCCCGGCGGCGTTGCGGACCAGCACGACCGCCTCGTCGTTGGCCACGTTCTGCGGGCTGTAGAACACCGAACCGGTCTTGCCGTCGGCCGTCGCCCGCAGCACCCACTGTCCCTTGATCTCGACGGTGGTGACCTTCGCCGTGCCGGCCAGGAGCGTCACCGGGCCGAGGACCTGGGTGGTCTCGCTCATCAGTCCCAGCCGTCCCTCGGAACCGGGGACGACCACGGTGCGGGACTCGGAGCGCGACACCGGCTGCCCGGCCACCGTGCTGCCCAGGCTCAGGCCCCGCAGCGCCGGCAGGCCGACGAGCGAGATGTCGGCCGCGTTCCCCTGCCCGTAGGCCAGGTTCGAACCGAGGACGCAGCCGCCGGCCGACGACAACGCCTGCGCCCGGCCCCGCAACGGAGAGGCGGCCGCCAGGGGCGCCACCTGGATGGAGGCGGCCTCCCGCTCGACCGGCGCCGACGACGGCGGAGCCGTGGCGACGGCGTGACCCAGGAGGTTGGTCGACACCCCGGGCAGCAGCCCGAGGCTGGCTCCGAGACCGAGGCCCTGGCCGTAGCTGCCCTTGGCCGCCAGGGCCGGCAGCGCCACCCGGCCGATCTCGCTGTTGACCGGAGCGGCATTGGCGGCCGAGGTGGCGGCGGCGGTCGACGACACGAGATCGAGCACGGCACCAACGGATCCGCCGACGCCGGCGTGGACCACCGTGCCGGTGGCGAAGGCGGCGTAGCCGCCTCCCGGCGCCTGGAACGGCGCCGCCGCGCCGCCCGGCCCGCCGCTTCCCGGGGTGAGGATCGGAGCCAGTAGCCCGCCGGCATCCAGGGCCTGGGCCGCCAGGCTCGACGACAGCGCCATCACCGCTGCGATGCTCGCCGCCCGCCTGATCCGTCTCGGTTTGCCCTGCTCCCCCATGTTCCGTCCCGGTTCGACCACTGAGAGTGGTAATGCCCGTCTGGTCCGGTTTGTTCGACGCCGGCCAGAAGGCTCCTGCCGGAACATGACGGTCTCGTGAAGCGGGGGCCCGGACGAAAGGGACGGCGTGGCACGCAACGGACAGAATGCCTGTCCGACCAGGGCTGATGCCTGCTTCCGGACGCGACTGCGGGGCGCCCGGAGGCGCCCCGCAACGTCGCGTGACTCGTGCTGTTCGAGCGGTGTTTAGAAGTCGTCCATCCCGCCGCCGGGCATGGCGGGAGCGGCTTCCTTCTCCGGCTTGTCGGCGATGACGGCTTCCGTGGTGAGGAAGAGAGCGGCGATCGAGGCGGCGTTCTGGAGCGCCGACCGGGTCACCTTGGCGGCGTCGATGACGCCCTTCTTCACCAGGTCCTCGTACTCGCCGGTGGCGGCGTTGAGGCCGTTGGCGCCCTTGAGCTGCCGCACCTTCTCGACCACCACGCCGCCCTCGAAGCCGGCGTTGACGGCGATCTGCTTGAGCGGCTCCTCGAGCGCCCGGGCCACCATCTTGGCCCCGGTCGACTCGTCGCCCTCGAGGCCGTCGGCGAAGTCCCGCACCTTGGCCTGGGCCCGCAGCAGGGCCACGCCGCCGCCGGGCACGACGCCCTCCTCGACGGCCGCCTTGGTGGTGGACACGGCGTCCTCGATGCGGTGCTTCTTCTCCTTGAGCTCGACCTCGGTGGCGGCCCCCACCTTGATGACGGCCACACCGCCGGAGAGCTTGGCCAGGCGCTCCTGGAGCTTCTCCCGGTCGTAGTCGGAGTCGGTGTTCTCGATCTCGGCCTTGATCTGGTTGATCCGGCCCTGCACGTCCTCCTTGGAGCCGGCACCCTCGACGATGGTGGTCTCGTCCTTGGTGACGGTGACCTTGCGGGCCTTGCCCAGCAGGTCGAGGGTGACGTTCTCGAGCTTGAGGCCGACCTCTTCGGAGATGACCTGGCCGCCGGTGAGGATGGCCATGTCCTGGAGCATCGCCTTGCGGCGCTCGCCGAAGCCGGGAGCCTTGACGGCCACCGACTTGAACGTGCCCCGGATCTTGTTGACCACGAGGGTGGCGAGGGCCTCGCCCTCGACGTCCTCGGCGATGATGACCAGCGGGCGGCCGGCCTGCATGACCTTCTCGAGGACGGGCAGCAGGTCCTTCACGGCCGAGATCTTCGACGAGACGAAGAGGAGGTACGGGTCCTCCAGGACCGCCTCCATCCGCTCGGGGTCGGTCACGAAGTAGGGCGAGATGTAGCCCTTGTCGAAGCGCATGCCCTCGACCATGTCGAGGTCCATCCCGAAGGTCTGGCTCTCCTCGACGGTGATGACGCCGTCCTTGCCCACCTTCTCCATCGCCTCGGCGATGGTGGCGCCGATCTCGGGGTCGGCGGCGGAAATGGCGGCCACGTTGGAGATCTGGTCCTTCGACTCGACCTCCTTGGCCTGGCTCTTGATGGCCTCGACGGCCTCGGCGACGGCCTTCTCGATACCCCGCTTGAGGGTCATCGGGTTGGCGCCGGCGGCCACGTTGCGCAGGCCCTCGCGGACCATGGCCCAGGCCAGCACGGTGGCCGTCGTCGTGCCGTCACCGGCGACGTCGTCGGTCTTCTTGGCGACTTCCTTGACGAGCTCGGCCCCGATCTTCTCGTACGGGTCCTCCAGCTCGATCTCCTTGGCGATCGAGACGCCGTCGTTGGTGATGGTGGGCGCGCCCCACTTCTTCTCGAGGACGACATTGCGCCCCTTGGGGCCGAGCGTCACCCGAACGGCATCAGCGAGCTGGTTCATCCCGCTCTCGAGCGCCCGGCGGGCCTGCTCGTCGAAGGCGATAATCTTTGGCATTCCGGTAGAACCCCCTGGAGCAACGTCGGATGTTCGAGTCTGCGTCGTAGTTTTAGCACTCTCGGCCTGAGAGTGCTAACCGGCAGAGTAGCGTCCGCCAGCGGGGACCGCGCAAGTAGAGGTGAGAGGTGACCCGGACCCCGTCCACCATGCTCGGCCTCGGCACACAGGCCCCCGATTTCCGGCTTCCCGACACGACGGCGGGCGGCAAGGAAGTGGCCCTGGCCGACTTCCACCCCGCCCCGGCGCTGCTGGTGGCCTTCATCTGCAACCACTGCCCGTTCGTCCAGCACGTGGCCGGGGAGCTGGCGGCTTTGAGCCGTGACCTCCCTGCCCGGGGGGTGGCGATGGTAGCCATCTCGAGCAACGACGTGGCCGCCTACCCCGCCGACTCGCCGGAGGCGATGGCGCAGGAGGCGGCCCGCCAGGGCTGGGCCTTCCCCTACCTCTACGACGAGACCCAGGAGGTGGCCAAGGCGTACCGGGCGGCCTGCACCCCTGACTTCTTCCTCTTCGACGCCGACCGCCGGCTGGTCTACCGGGGTCAGCTCGACGCCAGCCGCCCCGGCAACGGGGTGCCCGTCACCGGGGCGGACCTCCGGGCCGCCGTCGACGCCGTGCTGGCCGGCCGGCCCGTGCCCGAGGACCAGCGCCCGAGCCTCGGCTGCAACATCAAGTGGAAGCCCGGCCACGAGCCGGACTGGTTCTGAACGCCGCTCAAGCGAGAGCGCCGCTGGCTTCGGCCATCTCGGCCAGGAGCGAGGCCGGCCAGCGGCCCCCGCAGAAGACGGTATCCGCTTCGATCCGCCCGTCCTCCACGGCGAGGACATGCACCTGGTGGCAGGCGTAGGGAACCCCGCTCTCTTCCCACGCCAGCGTGAACTCGACCAGCTCCCCGTTGGGGAGCGGCCGGCGGACGAGTTCCTCGAAGGTCCCGCGGTCGTGGAACCACTCACCGAACTGCCGGCTGACGCCGTACCGACCCTGCACGGTGAAGCGCCAGTTCGGCACGGTGGCGTCGAGGACGACGCCGTCGACAAAGACGTCGGCGGGCGGCGCCACGCCGGCTTCGACGGCGGCCAGCAGACAGTCGACGGCCGGGACAGTCATCGGTTCTCCTTGTGGCTTGGCGGCACCGCTCCGTGGTGCCTTGCGGCAGGGGCCAGCCTGCGCCGGTGAGCTTGCAGTTCTCCTGCAGTTCGGGCTGCAGCCGGAGTGCAAACCGAAAGCCGTACCTTCCGAATCGCTCGGTCGTATGGACACCGAGGTGAGGAGAGAGGAGCTGGCCATGGCACTGACCACCACACCGGTCGACAACGGCATCAACCTGCAGGCGCTGCTCGACGCCCGCGAGGCGCTCACCGCCACTCCCGAGGCAGCCGACTTCCAGTGGCGGGCCAGCTGCACGTGGGTGAACGGGACACACAGCCGCTCGACGGTGGAGGGCTTCACGGGGCTGTGCGAGGAACAGGCCCACCGGACCGCCTTCCACTATGACGTGGACCACCCGGAGTGCTTCTTCTCCGAGGACCATGGCCCCACCCCGACCGAATTCATCCTCGTGGGGCTGGCCGGATGCTTGACCGCCGGGGTGGCCGCCGTCGCCCAGCGGCGTGGCATCCAGCTGCGGTCGGTGACCGCCACGGTGGCCGGTGACATGAGCGTCCTCGGCGTGCTCGGCGCCGACCCCGAGATCCGCAACGGCTTCAGCCACATCGAGGTGCACTTCGACATCGACGCCGATGCCTCCCCGGCCGACATCGAAGCGCTGGTGGCGCAATCGCAGAAGCGTTCCGCCGTCTACGACATCATCACGAACCCGTCCACCGTCACGGTCACGGTCAACTGACCCCGCCGGGCATCCGGAGACGAGGCCGGAGGATCCTGATGCGCACCACCACCGTGATCATCGGCGCCGGGCACGCCGGTCTCGCCATGAGCCGCCGCCTCACCGAACGCTCGATCGACCATGTCGTCCTCGAGCGCGGTGAGGTGGCGAACTCGTGGAAGACCGAGCGGTGGCCGTCGCTGCGGCTGCTCACCCCGAACTGGCAGACCCGTCTCCCCGGATCACGCGATTCCGGCGGTGACCGGGACGGGTACGCCTCGATGCCGGAGGTGATCCGCTTCCTCGAGGGCTACGCCGCCACCATCTCGGCCCCGGTCCACACCGGAACCACCGTCACGGCGGTGCGGGCGGCCACCGACCACGGCTACGAGGTGGTGACGACCCGGGGCGTCTGGCGGTGCGCCAGCGTGGTGCTGGCCAGCGGGGCCTGCAACCAGCCGGTCATCCCCGCGGCGGCCGAGGCACTTCCACCGTCGGTGGCCACGGTGACACCGATGACCTACCGGGCGCCGGACGGACTGGCGGACCGGGGGGTCCTGATCGTCGGGGCGTCGGCCACCGGCGTGCAACTGGCCGACGAGATCCAGCGCTCGGGCCGCCCGGTCACCCTGGCCGTCGGCGAGCACGTCCGCCTTCCCCGCCTGTACCGGGGCCGCGACGTCTTCTGGTGGATGGACGCCACCGGCGTCCTCGACCAGCGCTACGACGAGGTCGATGACCTCGTCCGCGTCCGTAACGTCCCGTCGCCGCAGCTGATCGGCAGCCCGCAACGGGCGACACTCGACCTCAACACGCTGATCGCCCGAGGCGTCCGGATCGTGGGGCGACTCGGCCGCATCGACCGGGGTGTCGCCCAGTTCTCCGGGTCCCTGGCGAACATCTGCAAGCTGGCCGACCTCAAGCTCAACCGCCTGCTCGACACGTTCGACGCCTGGGCGGCGACGGCCGGCATCGACGGCGACATCGACCCGCCGCAGCGGTTCGCCCCGACTGCCGCGGCCGTGTCCCCGACCTTGGCCGTCGACCTCGCCGGGGGCGAGTTCGGCACGGTCATCTGGGCCTGCGGCTACCGCCCGGACTACTCCTGGCTCGACCTGCCCGTCCTCGACCGCCGGCAACGGATCATCCACGACGGCGGCGTCGTGGGCGACGCCCCGGGCGTCTACGTCCTCGGCCTCCCGTTCCTCCGCCGCCGCCGGTCGACGTTCATCAGTGGCGCTGTCCCCGACACGGTCGAACTCGCCGACCACCTGCTCGGGTTCCTCGATGCCGAGGCGTCATCCCGGGTGCGAGCCCAGCCCTGCCTCGCCAGGTCGGCTTCGTGAACGGCGCTAGCGCCGGGCGAGGAACGCGACTACGGGGGCTTTCAGGGCCCGGTCGCCGGCTGAGCCGAGGAAGGGCGCGTCGCCGAAGGCGAAGATCCCGCCGTCGGCGGCCGTGAACCAGTACCCCTGGCCGGACGGGGTCGGGGCCATCCCGACGATGGGCTGGTTGAGTTTGATGGCACCGGTGGAGCCGTAGAACGCCGCGTCGCCGAAGGCGAAGACGCCACCGTCGGAGGCGGTGAGCCAGTAGCCCCGGCCGGTGGCGGTGCCGGCCATGGCCACGATCGGCTTGTTCAGCCGCACCGCACCGGTCGAGCCGAAGAAGGCCGCGTCGCCGAAGGCGAAGATCCCGCCGTCCGACGCCACCAGCCAGTAGCCCCGGCCCGTCGGCGTCGCCGCCATGCCCACGATCGGCTTGTT
>JBFLYK010000003.1:75922-215378 GCA_040756995.1 Actinomycetota bacterium
CCGAAGAAGGCCGCGTCGCCGAAGGCGAAGATCCCGCCGTCCGACGCCACCAGCCAGTAGCCCCGGCCCGTCGGCGTCGCCGCCATGCCCACGATCGGCTTGTTGAGCGGTATCCCACCCGTCGAACCGAGGAACGCCGCGTCTCCGTAGGCGAAGATGCCGCCGTCGGTCGCCACCAGCCAGTAGCCCCGGCCGCTCGGGGTCACGGCCATGGTGACGATCGGCTTGTTGAGGCGGGTGTCGGCCAGCGAGCCGAGCGACTCCGAACTCCCGAAGGCGTAGACGGCCCCATCGGCGCCGGCCATCCAGTAGCCGGGGGCGACGGCCGGGCGCGCCGTGACGGGCTGCCCGGCGGCGGGCGGAGCGGAATGGCCGGGGACGATGAACATGCCGAGCGCCGACCAGTCGCCGACCGCGTTGGCCACCGGGGCGTCCGTCCCCGGGACCGGCCGGCCGTTGCGGAAGTCGACCGCCCGGAGGACGCCGTCCCGGCTGTAGGCCAGGCGCCCCGAGGCCATCGTGAGCCCCTGGACTCCGTTGAAGCTCAGCCCGTCGCCGTCGCCGCCGGCGACGAAGACGTCCCAGCCGACCACACCGCTTTCCGGCGTGAACCAGCGGTAGAAGAGGCGGCCGTCCCCCGAGATGGTGTGGTACAGCCGGCCGTCGCTGTAGAACATGCCCGTCAGGCGGGTGATCGGGAACTGACTGGCGGGAGTGCCGTAGAGGTCGACGTCGGTCGGGGCGCCGAAGCCGCCGGCGGTGATGGCCCGGACCTGGAGCCGCCCGTCGTCCCGGCCGGTGTAGAGCCGGTCGCCGACGGCGAACGCCCCCCGCACCGCCAGCCAGTCGGCCTGGCCGGCGGTGGCCACGATCGTCGGCGCGCCCACCACGGAGCCGTCGAAGTACCGCCGGGCCACGGTGCCGTCGGCGCTCACCGTGTAGAGGTCGGCGGGCAGCGGCGCCGCGGCGAAGGCGGTGGGGGCCGGTCCGCCGCCGGCCAGTGGCAGGAACGACAGCTTCGGGTGCTGCTCGCCGCCGATCCGGTCGGTGTCGCTGCCGACCCAGAGCCCGTCGGGGGTCGGGACCATCGCCCATGTCCCCTCACCGCGGTCCCGGCCCGGGTTCCACGACAGGGGCAGGCCGTTGCTCGGGTCGAGCGCGGCGATGCCCTCCCGGGGCACGCCGCCGGGTCCGGCGGTGGCGTCGGCGTACGTGCCGTTGGGCCGGTTGTTGTTGAGCCAGCGGATGTGGCCGCCGACGTAGACGGCCGCACCGGTGACGGCCACCGAGGTGTAGCTGTCGCCGCCGCTGCGGTCCCACCAGGTCGGCTGGAGCCCGGAGCCCCGGGTCGAGGTCTCCCACCGCGAGGCGGCGTCGCAGACGCCCCACCGGGCATACCCGCCGGTCGTGACCACGACGAAGTAGCTGCCGTCGGGCGACATGTCGATATCCCGCATGTGGCTGTTGAACTTCGTCTCGGAGCACTCGACGTTGTACTGGTCGGTCTGCCAGTCGGCCACCCGCGCCGGGCGGGCGGCGACGTCGACCATAGCGATCTGGATCCGGCTCTGCCCGCCGGCGGTCCGGAAGTTGCCGCCGGCCACGAGAGTCGAGCCGTCGGGGCTGACGGCGATGGTCTCGACCCGGGGGACCGCGCCCTGGAAGGGATCGGTGAAGGGCACGTTGACGTTGGCGTCGAGCGTTCCGGTACCGGCATCGACGGCCGCCAGGCCACTGCGGGCCTGGCCGTTGACGGTGGTGAACACGCCGGCCAGGTAGAGCCTTTGGCCGGAGAGCGCGAGGTCCTTGACCGCCGAGCGGACGGTGACCTTGAACCCGGGGTTGATGACACCGGTGGCGCCGTCGAGCTTGACCAGCTTGTCGACGGCGACGCCGTTCAGCTGGCCGAAGCTGCCGGCCACGAAGACGGACCGCCCGTCGGGCGACGGCGCCAGCGCCTCGACGGCCCGGTCGACGGCGGGATCGGGGTCGATGTCGAAGTCCGCCACGAAGCCCGGCACCACGGCCCCGGTGGCGGGGTCGAAGGCGAAGAGACCGCGGCGGGTGAGGACGGGCTGGCCGGCTCCGGCCTCCCGCACCTGCGTGAATGTTCCACCGACGATGACCCGGTTCCCGAGCGGCAGAATGGCGGTGACCTTGCCGTCGAGGACGTGCGGCGTCGTGTCGGCCGGGTCAGCCGAGACGACCCCGGCGTGCGGCGAAGAGAGCCCTTCGGCACCGGCCGGGCTCAGGACGAGCATGCCCAGGAGCAGGCCGAGAACGCGCCGAAGCCGGGGGGTCATACGTCCGAGTTCGAACGAGGGCGGCGCGAACCCTTTACGACCGGCGGCTCCGTCGAGCGTTCGGACCCTTTGCCGCCATTCGCACCCCCGGGCCGTCGGCGCCGACGAGTACCGCCCCGATGACTGGAACGCCGAGGCGTTCGAGCAGCTCGGCGCTGCGCGTGGCCGCCCCCGCCGACGTGCGCCCGGCCCGAATGACGAGCAGTACTCCATCGGCATGGCGGGCCAGGTCGGCGGCGTCGCTGGTGGTGAGCAGGGGTGGCGCGTCGATCAGTACGACTTCCCCGAGGCTCCGAGCTTCCTGCAGGTGATCAACGAGGTGCTCCAGCAGCGGAGCGGGGTTCTGGACCGGCGCGCCGGAAGGAACGAAGCGGACTCCCGGAACGATGGTGGCCAGGTTGAGATCGGCCAGCCGCCGGATGTCGGGCGCACCCCGAAGGACATCGGCAAGCCCTGGTTCGAGCGCCCGGTCGAAGTACAGGTGCAGCCTCGGATGGCGGAGATCAGCCGAAATCACCACCACCGACCGGCCCGTCTCCCCCAGCGTGCTGGCGAGGTGGGCGACAGTGGCGGTCGCGCCTTCACCGCCCGTCGGTGACGTCACGACAATGACGCGAGGCCGGTCACCATCGACCGTTTGCGCCCACCGGTCCACGCCCGTCCGGAGCCCACGGTACGCCTCGATGACCGCCGACGGGCGCTCCCCGGTGAGCAGCCGGTCCCGTTCAGGCCGGGGCACGGTGGGAACTTCGGCGATGACCGGGCCACCGACCGCCACCTCAGCCGCCCGTTTCGACCGAATCCGGGTGTCGAACCGCTCCAGCACGTAGGCCCCGGCAACGCCCAGGAGCAGGCCGAATCCTCCGACGACCAAGGCTCGACCGGGGCGGGAGGTCGGGCCCTGGATACCGGTGGTCGTCACCGGCGAGGACACCGCCGGTTCGAGCGTCTGCAGCGGCGAGTCCTGCCCACCGAGTTCGACGAGCAGCTCTTCGGCGGTGGCATTGGCCACCGCCTCGGCGCGCCCGCGATCGGTGCTGCGCGCCGTGATCAGCAAGTGCCCCTTGTTCGGCGGTGCCTCGACGCGGACCATCGATTGCACACTCTGGCGGTCGAGCCCCGTCCGGGCAGCAACCCGCTCCGGTACGGCGCCGAGTGTGGCGATGGCCGGGGCCTGGTCGTACAGCAACGGATAGTTGCCGGCCTGCCTGGCCAGGATGAGGGTGTGGGTCGCCTCGAAGGTGGTGTTCTCGCCGGCCGTCCCCGGAGCCGACACCCATCCCACTACGACGCCGATCACGATCCCGGCCACGACAACCGAGCGCCATCGTCGCAGGATGTAGAGGGACTGGCGAAGGGTCATGAGATGGGGGCGGCGACCACTCGCGGAGTCTACGGCGTCACGCCGACTCGCCCGGTGCGGCCCACTACCCTCGCCGGCGTGGGGAACGGGTCGAACGAGGATCGCTTTGTGCGGGCGCCGGGCGTGCTCTGGCGGCGATCGGCCGACGTCGTCCTGGCCCGCACGGTCGCCGACCCGGGAATCATCGAGCTCGGCGGTACCGGTGTTCTCCTGTGGCTCGCACTGGTCGAACCGCTCACCGCTGATCAGCTCGCAACGGAACTGGCTGAGGTGACCGGCGCTCCGGTCAATATCGTGGTTCGCGACGTGGAGACGGCCCTTCTCGATCTGGAGCAGCGTGGTCTCGTGGCCCGCCTCGAGGATGCCTCGTGAGTGCGTGGCCGGCACTGGCCCAGGCGGTCGCAGCCCACGGCCTGGAGGGCAGGACGCTGGCGCTGCCCACGGCACCGGTCGGGCCGCCGGCCTGGGCGCATCTGATGGCCGTCGCCCGGCACGAGCGCATCACCGGCCTACTGCTCAACGCCGTCCTCGCCGGTGATCTGGCCGTGACTCCCGACCAGGCCGAAGAGGCGAAGCTGGCCCACCGAGCCTCGATGGCTACGGCGCTGATGCTGGAGGCGACTCTGATCGAGACGGCCGCAACCCTCGGCGAGGCCGGCATCGACCTCCGGGTCCTCAAAGGCCCGGCCGTCGCCCACCTTGATTACCCCGATCCGGCTTTGCGCTCCTTCGGTGACATCGACCTGCTGGTCCGATCGTCGCAGTTCGACGACGCGGTCGCGGCGCTCGTGTCGGCCGCCCATCGACGGAAGTTCCCTGAACCACGCCCGGGCTTCGACCGGCGCTTCAGCAAAGGCAGCTGCCTGGTGCACCCGGGGGGCTACGAGATCGACATCCACCGCACCCTGGCCATGGGTCCCTACGGTCTCGGTCTCAAGGTCGACGATCTCTGGCGGCGGTCGTCGGCCTTCGAACTCGCCGGCCTGCGGTTCGATGCGCTCGGGCCCGCGGAGCGCTTCCTGCACGCCTGCTTCCACGCCGTTCTGGGTGACAACCCGCCCCGGTTGGCGTCGTTGCGCGATGTCGCTCAAATGCACCTTGCCCGTCCGCTCGATGTGGATGTCGTCCGCCGCCTGAGCTCGTCGTGGGGAGCCGACGCGGTCGTCGCCAGAGCCGTGACCTCGGCTGGGGACGCGCTCGGGATCGAGTCGGATGGACCGCTCAACCGCTGGGCGGCCGGGTTCTCCCCCAGCCGCCGGGACCGCCGCTCCTTGTCGGTGTACAGCGACGTCTCGGCCAACTACGCCGCGAAGTCATGGGCCGCGGTGCGGGCGATTCCCGAGGTGCGGGACAAGGCAGCCTTCGTCTTCGCCCTCGCCCTGCCGAAGCGACGCTATCTGGACCAGCGCCGGGAACGGCCGCTACGACGGTGGGTGCGGGCTGCGGCCCAGGTGCTGCGGGTCCGCCGCTCAGCCCGGCGGTAGGACCAGGAAACCGCGGTGGGCAAGGTCAACGATCCAGCGCGAGAGGTCGGCCTCGATTTCCGAGGGGTGCGCCGCGAACAACGGCGCCAGTTCAGCACTGATCGACTCCAGGGTGCGATGGCCGTCGAGTAGCGGCCAGACCAACGCCCCTGTTCGATCGACGGTGGCGAATTCGCCCGATGCGGTCCGGACCAGGATGGCCCCGTCCTCGAAGCACAGGGCGGCGACGTCGGCGGCGGGAAACGGTTGGCCGACCGGTCCGCTCCGACCATCCGCCGGGATCACCTCGTACGGCGCGACCGCGCCGTCGGCCATCCCGACGAGGTCGAGGACGGCGGGCGCCGCCTCCCGGGAGTCGCCGTACGCCACGGAGTGGCAGGACACACGGGCCGTGAGACGGCCGACGATCTCAAGGGCTTCGGCCGGTCCAAAGGCGAGGAGGTTCTGCACCTGCGTCAGAAGCTCGGCGGCCGCCAGGTGGCGGGGCAACGGTTCGAGCCGCAAGGCGGCGTGCGGCTCGAACCGTGGCACGACCACGGCCACCGGTTCAGCCGAGGTCACACTGGAGGCGCCCAGGCGGCTCGGCGGGACCTGCCACACGAGCTGGCGGCCGCGGTCGACGTCGAGATCGGCGAGCCCCACGTCGCTGAATTGAACCCAGGTGCCCACTTTGAAACCGAGCGCCTTCGGATAGCCGATGAGCCGCGCCTGCCGGTCGAAGGCGAGCGAGTCGTCGGACAGGTAATCCGCGCCACCCTGGAGGAGACGGGCGCAGAGCGTCGTCTTCCCACTTCCCGACGCGCCGGGCAGAACGACGGCTGCGCCCGACTTCGCCACACCGGCGGCATGAATGCTCAACAGGTCATCCCTGGCCCGCACCACGCGCTGGGTGACGTGCACCATCAGCCCGTGAAGAGCCTCGCCGACCTGGTCGCAGCCCATCATGAGCTGCCCGTCCACCCGTACGTGCCAGGGCGTCCCGCCTCCGGCCTCCCGCCCGACGGAGAAGACCGCCTCGGCCTCTCCCGCCGAACGTTCGAGCGCAGCGAAGAGCCCGGTGAGAAGGGCCTGCAGCTCCGCGTCGCCGTGCACGTCGAAGCGAAAACCTCTCGCTTCGCACCGGATCACAATCACGGCTCCTCCGTCCACGCTGTCACGCTACGCCCGGTAACGTTCTGCCCGTGCTCATCAGCCCGGATGAGATCGACGACCGCACCGTGCCCGTCCCGACGGCCCATGCGGCCCTCGTCGAGATCGATGACGCCGGCGTGTTGGTCGACGAGGCAGCCGGCCGGGGGTACGCGCTCAATGCCACCGCGTCGCTCCTCTGGAAGCTGTTCGACTCGAATTCTTCGCTCGGCGAGGTGATCGACGACATCACCGCCGTTTTCGACGTACCCCGCCAGGAGATCGCCGACAGCGTCCATGGACTGGTGCGGTTCTTCGGTGAGATGGGGCTGTTCGACAATGTCACCCGCAACGTCGCCTCCCTCCCGGTGGACATCGAGTACGTCGACATCGACGAGTGCGGAGAACCCATCCCGCCCGGCCCCCAGCCCACCTTCGACGCCCGGTACCTGGAGGCGCCGCCCAACGCCTGACTGGACAAGAATTTCCGCCTCGGGGAGGCGGTGACGGAAGTTTACGAGGTGGGAGAGCGCCGCCTGGGTGTCCGGTGGAGCGACCGCGGTCTCGACGCCGAGCTACGGAACCTGGCGGCGAACGCTCTCGGGATACAGGACGCGCCACCGAACGTCTCGGTCGTGCTCGGCGAGCAATCCGGCCGCGCCCGGTCGAAGCATCAGCTCCACGTCCAGGGCCAGCTCACCAGCATGATCAGCGGCGACGGCGGTCTGGTCCGAGCCGTCGTACGGTCCCTCGCCGCCCTCGCCGCCCAACCTCCGGCCGGGACGCTCTCACTCGGTGCGTTCCTCGTGATCGAACCCGACGGCGCGGCGGTGGCGGTCGACCGGCGGCTGGCGCCCGACGTTCGCCGCCTCGGCCCGCGCCTGCGGCGCGGTGATCGCCGGGTGATCCATGTCCCCCGACTTGACGTCCGACCCGATGAGGGCACCGCATTCCTTCCCGACGCCGCCGCCGCCGTCGGCGTCCGGCTGGCAGACCTCGATGCCCGCTGGCCGTTGGAACGCGGTGACGACGATCTCACCGCCGGCGAATTGGTGATCAGCCGGTTGATCTATGCGGGGCGCTCAGAACCGGAGTCGCGCGGCGACGCGGTGGCGGACATGGTGCCGATGGTGCGCGACCGGACCGGCCGGGTCAGCCGAACGGACGTCGCGCAGCTGGCGGCGTTGACCGCTCACTTCCCGTTCGAGGGAGTTCTCATCCAGGACCGTGTGCGGCTCGCGTCGGTCCTGGGCGCCAACTAGGGGCAGGTGCCCGACACGTTGCAGGTGAGCCGCACCGCCAGCCGGGAACTGGGCACCAGGCGGGGGTCGTTGCAGGCGATGCTGGCATCGACTCCGTCGCCGATCTGACCGGCCGGAGGACAGGAAACCGGGCCGTTGTTGAGCGGCGGGTTCAAGATCGTCCGCATCGAGGATTCGATGATGACCGCGTCCAGAACCTGGCAGACGCCGCAGCCGGCGCCGGTGGTCGACTCGATCACCACTGCGAACTGACCGACGTCGGGGTTGCGCTCCGGGTTGCCCGTCCCGCTATTGCAGTTCAGGGCGATGGTCCGGACCACGATCTGGCTGCAATTGGGCGCGGGATTGGTGAACGTGAACCGGTCGACCTGGCCCGCGTTGCCAAAGCTCTGCCCGCAGCACGGCTCCGTCACGATTGGGCAGTAGCTCTGACCGGACTGCGATTCCTTGTCGTCCGACGCCGGGCTCAGGATGATGCAGGGAGTGGCGGCACCGGCCGGGGCGAACCCGAGGCTCTCGATGCGGGGGGCGACCCACGTGCCGGCGACGGTTCCCGCCGCCACGGCCGCTTTCAACATCGTCCGGCGGTCGACACCGTGGCGGGCCGCGTCACCCGTCCCCATTGTCTGGTCCATGTCGTTCATGTCGTTCACATCGGCCCCAAAACTTGAGAAAGACGCTTGGCGAAATCGGGTCAAATGGCGATCAGGCGGAGGCGGCGTCAACCCGCCGGCGCCGGGCCAGAACCACGAGCCCGAGGCCGAGGGCGACGGCGGCCAGGCCCGCCCGGGCCAGAGGCAGCGTCTCGGCACCCGTGCGGGAGAGGATTCCGCCCATGAAGCCGTCGGCCGGCGCCGGTTCGGGACGGGTCTCGGACCGGTCCAGAACCTGAGGGCTTTCAGCGCTCGGGGCCGGAGCGAGCGGGTCGCCGCCGCCGGCCAGGCCGGCGCCGGGATCGGTCACCACCGGCAGGTCGACAGGAACAACGGTCGGCTCCACGACCGGCGCCGGAGCGTAGGGGTCTTCCTCGGGAAGGACCTGGGGGTCCTGGCCGTACTGGGGCGGCGGGACGTAGCCGGGCTGCGTCGTCGTCGTCGTCGTGGGGTTCCCCCGGTTGGCGTGCGCGGGAGGCGCCACAATGACCGCGGCCAGGCCTCCAATCAGGAGAGAAAGGCTGAGATTGCGCAGTTTGGCACCCATGGGCCCCGTCTTTCAGACTTCACCACAGCGTGGTTCATGCACACGGAATACGACGGACCGATGCGGCCCTGCGCTAGGTATTCGACGCCGTGTCAGGAAATCATTTTCGGGCTATTTGCCCCCAGAACTGGACATTCCGGTCCAGTTCTGACGTCGTGGTGGCGATCTGTCCCTCGCCCTTCAGGCTTCCGCCATCGATGCTCCATCCGTCCGTCACCTCGAGCGTGACGGTGACCTGATCCGGGCGGACGGCCGCTTGGCGGGCGACATCGAGCGTCCACCGTTTCGGTTGGCCGGTGAGTGCGCCCTTGAGGCGGAGCTCGATCTTCATCGTCGACCCCGGCGGGATGGCGACGTCGAGTTCATGGGCCCAGTTCCCGGCCCGACCCAGCGAGCGCAGTGCCGCCGCCGGTGGCGGACGCCCGTCGACCGTGGCGGCCGTGAGCTCGAATGGTGTGTAGAGCTGGACGATCTGGCGGCTGAACCCGGGGGGCGCCACCAGCCCGCCGAGCACGTAGGACGGCAGCCCTGTCGCCGGCGCGTCGTTCGAGAGGGTCACCGTGGCGGTGGCCTCGACCGAGCCGGACCCCGGGTTGTAACGCACGCGGTAGTCCAGTGCCCGCCGAAGGAACCAGTCGATCTTGCTCTGCGAAGCGTTGTCCGTCACCAGGCCCAGGTGGTCGGCACCGGCGTAACGCAGGGCGCCGTCGGCTCCGAGGCGGCCCAGTGCCGCCTGTTCGGCGGCCCGGCGGCTGTGGAACTGGATATGCCGCCCCTTGACGGCGGGTCCCAGGGCCCGCGCCAGGGCCGCCGGGGAGGGAAGGTCGCCGGTCGTCGCCCGGACCCACACCGCAGCCAGCGCCTGCCCGAGGAAGTCTTCGCGGGCGGCCTCAGGCAACGCGACGTACTGCTCGTGGAAGAGAACTGACGCGGCGTTCTTGGCGCTGATCGGCACTGGCCAGCTGGGGACCCTCACCGGACCGATGACCTCGAGCAGTGCCGCCACCGCCAGCGGGTCGACGCTGATCGTCCCGTCGACCTCGCCCCGGCCGGCGAGCGGCTGCACCGATTCGAGGGCCTCGGCGGCCGTTGGGAAGTCCGCCACCACGGTGGCGTTCTGAAGCTTCGCCGGGACGTTCCATGCTTCGTACGCTTCGGCGTAGATCCGCGGCAGCACCCGAGCCGCAGCCTCGTCGTCGACCGCCTCGTTGAGCCGCGCCACCCGCTCGACATCGACCAGCTCGAGCTTCCCGGCCGTGGCGGTGATCATGGCGATGTTGCCGACCAGCCCTCCGCTGCCCCGGTTCTCGGCCGGCGTGACAACGGCCAGGAACCAGCGACGAGGGCCGTCGCGGCCGAGCATCGGGGCGGCGACCTCGAGCACGTCGGCCGCGGTACCGACATCCCGCCGGGCCTCGGCCATCCGCCCGTCGAGGTCGTCGGCGGCATCGGCCAGCGGGGGAACCAGCCACGGCGACCGCGCCTCCTCCACTTCCGCGCCGGCCCGCTCGAGAGCCCGCCGCGCTGAGCTGAGAGCGACGGCCGCCCGGTCCACGGCCACCAGATCGACCGCGCCCTGTTGCAGCCGGAGGCCCTTCAAATCGAGCTCCGCCGAGGCTGATGCGGCCGCCCCGGCCAGCTCCTGACCAGCGGCACTGAGCGTCCGCACCGCCCGGAGCTGATGGGCCACGACCGGCACGGCCAAAGCCGGACGGACCCACCATCGGCCGAGGTCGGTGCGGGCACGGCCGAACGCGTCGGCCGCCCGGTCGAAGTGTCCGGTGGCCTTCGGGACGTCACCGTCCCGGGCGGCGCTCAACCCGTCCTTCCCGGCGTCGATGCCGGCGCGCACGTCGCTGGCTGCGCCCGCCGCCGCCAGCGCGCAAGCGCCGCTGAAGACCACCGCCGCACCGGCCAGAACACCGGCGGCGATCCAGCTGCGCCGCCGGGTTGAGCGACGCGACCGGCGCAGCCCCGAGACCACCAGCAGCCCGCAGACGGCGCCGGCCACCGTGGCGCTGGTACCGGTCGTCCCGCCGAGGTCGAGCCGGAGGAGCACCTGCGACAGGCAGGCACCGACGAAGGCGCCCACGATCCAGCTCCGTCGACCGAGGACGAGAAGGGCCAACGTGGCGCCAGTGGCAACGAAGGCCAGCCAGTCAAGTGACGCCCCGGTCCCGGCGACCACCGTCGCAGTCGAGGCGAACAGCCAGACCTGCCGCCGGGCCCGGGCTGAGGCGGCGGTGACCACCGCCGCCAGGGCGGCCCGGAGCACCACGTCGACCGCCGGGAGCGCCGTCGGGTCTCCCGGGGCGAACGCCGCGCCGGCGGCCGCCAGCGTGGCCAGCACCGCGACGGGGACCGGTCCCCGGGCGATCAGCAGCCGCGGCCAACGTCGGAAGACGGCACCTGTTAGCGCAAAGGCGGCCCCTGCGAGGAGGACACGGACGAGGAGGTCCACAGACGACTGACCGTAATAGGCCGAAGGCGGTGAACGGCGGTTCGACGGGGCCGGACACGGTAGGGTGAGCCGCCATGCGGGCCCTGGTGACCGGCGGAGCGGGGTTCATCGGATCGAACCTGGTCGAACGGCTCGTGGCCGAGGGCGGCGAAGTGCGGGTGTTCGACAACCTCTCGACCGGCTTCCGGGACAACGTCCCCCGCGGAGCGGAACTCTTCGAGGGGGACATCCGTGACGAGGCGGCCGTGCGGGCCGCCGTCGAAGGAGCGGAGGTCGTCTTCCATTTCGCCGCGTCCCGGGCAGTGCTGCAATCGGTCGAAAATCCGCTGGCCACCGACCTGGCCAACACCCACGGCACCCTGATCGTCCTCAAAGCGGCCCACGACGCCGGGGTGCGGCGGGTGGTCGCGTCCTCGTCGAGCAGCGTCTACGGCGGGGCGAAGCAACTCCCCACGCCGGAAAGCGCTCCGCTCATCCCTCGGTCACCGTACGCCGTGTCGAAGCTCGCCGGCGAGCACTACTGCCGGGTGTGGAGTGAGCTGTTCGGCCTCGAGACGGTGGCGCTTCGCTATTTCAATGTGTACGGCCCCCGCCAGCGGCCCGATTCCGCCTATGCGGCGGTGATTCCGCTCTTCACCCATGCCTTGCGGACGGGCGCCCGGCCCGTGGTGCACGGAGACGGCTTACAGAGCCGCAGCTTCGCCTATGTGGACGACGTGGTGGAGGCCAACCTCGCGGCAGCCGATGCTCCCGCCGATGCCTGCTCCGGCCGGGCGTACAACATCGCCGGTGACCGCAGCTACACCCTGCTCGAGCTCCTCGAGGAGCTGGGCTCGATCCTCGGCGTCGCGGTCAACCCCGAACACACCGCGCCCCGAGCCGGCGATGTCCGGCACAGCTCAGCCGACGTCACGGCGGCTCAGCGGGACCTCGGCTGGCAGCCGACCGTCGGTCTGTCCGAAGGTCTCCGGCGGACGGTGGACTGGTTCGCCCTGCGCACCGGCTGACGACGGCCAGGGGCGCGTTTGGCGCAAAGACCACGAACGCCCCGAATGCCAGTGCGATACATCCCATTCGGAAGGTCGCCCTCCCGCGGAAAGCGAACTTGCGCGTCCGGGGTAGGGCACCAGGGAGCAGCACTTGCAACGACAGGGCGATCGGGTCACGACCTCCGGGCAGAAGATGCATACCGCCCGGCTCGCGCTCCTGTTCCTGCAGCGGCGCATCGGTGCCGACGCGCTGGCCTGGACCGGCGGACTCATCAGCGCCATCCTGCTGCGCTACGACTTTGACCCCGGCCGGATCGACTGGCCGGCGTTCGCCGTCGCCGCCCTCGCCGCCATCGTCGCCCAGGTCCTGGTCGGGCTGGCTACGGGCCTCTACCTCGGCCGGTGGCGGCTGGGGAGTTTCGAGGAGGTCTCGGCCCTGGTCCGCACGGTCGCCGGTGTCAGCTCGCTGCTGTTCCTGTTCGAGTTGCGGCAATCGGACCGTTTCGTGCCGCTCAGCGTCGTCGTCGGTGGCGGCACGATCGCCTTTGTCCTCATGGGCGCAGCCCGGTATCTGATCCGCAGCTACGACGAGGAACGCCGGCGGCCAACCGGACCCGATATCCGCCGTCTCCTGGTCTTCGGCGCAGGAGAGGCGGGCGCCCAGATTGTCGGGTCCCTCCTCCGTGATCCGTCGAGCCCGTACCTCCCGGTCGCTCTCCTCGACGACGACCCGACGAAGCAGCACCTGAGGATCATGGGCGTCCCGGTCATGGGCGACCGCCACCGGGTGGCGGAAGCGGCCGACGAGCATCAGGCCGACACCCTGCTGATCGCCCTCCCCAGCGCGTCGGCCGCGCTCATCCGGGAACTGTCCGACCTGGCCCAGGACGCCGGGCTCGAACTGAAGGTCCTGCCGGGAGTGGGCGAACTGGTCGGCGGCCACATCGCAGTCGGTGACATCCGGACTCCCACGGCCGAGGACCTCCTCGGCCGCCATCCCGTCGACACCGACGTGGCCTCGATCGCCCACTACCTGCGAGGCAAACGGGTGCTGGTGACGGGCGCCGGCGGCTCGATCGGTTCCGAGCTGTGCCGCCAGATCGCCCAATTCGAGCCGGCCAACCTCATCATGGTCGACCGGGACGAGTCGGCTCTCCACGCCGTTCAGCTGTCGATCGAAGGCCGCGCCCTGCTCGACTCACCCGACGTCGTCCTCCTCGATCTGCGCGACCGGGACGGTCTGGAGCGGCTCCTCCACCGGCGTCGGCCCCAGGTGATCTTCCACGCTGCAGCGCTCAAGCACCTTCCGCTCCTCGAGCGCTTCCCCGGGGAGGCGGTCCAGAGCAACGTATGGGTCACCGCCCACCTCCTGGCCGCGGCCGCTGACGTCGGCGTCGAGAAATTCGTGAACATCTCGACCGACAAGGCGGCGGATCCCATCAGCGTCCTCGGCTACTCGAAGCGCATCGCCGAGCGCCTGACCGCCCACTTCGCCAGGCACGCCCCCGGCTCGTTCGTCTCGGTGCGGTTCGGCAACGTGCTGGGCAGCCGGGGCTCGGTCCTGCACGCCTTCCGAGCCCAGATCGAAGCTGGTGGCCCGGTGACGGTCACCGACCCGCAGGTCAGCCGCTACTTCATGACCATCCACGAGGCGGTGCAGCTGGTGATCCAGGCCGCCGCGGTGGACGGCGAGCCTCAGACCGGTGGCGAGGCACTGGTCCTCGACATGGGTGAGCCGATGCTCCTCGACGACGTCGCCCGCCGGCTGATCGCCGAGTCGGGCCGCGACATCGACATCGTGTACACCGGGCTCCGCCCCGGCGAGAAACTGCACGAAGACCTCTTCGGGGCCGGCGAGCGCGTCATCCGCCGGGTGCACCCGCTGATTTCCCACGTCCCTGTCCCGCCGCTCGATCCTGAGGCGGTGAAGACGCTCGACATCCGGCTGCCCCCGGCGGTCCTGGCATCGGAACTGCAGGATCTCTGCACGGCGGCCATGCCCCCCGCGCCGATCCCGGCATCGCCCAAGACCGCGCCCGTGCTTCGCCCCACGCCTGGCCTCACGCCGACCTACAACCCCAGAGGGAGGAGGCGGGAACTCACCGATCACCCGCCCTGCCGTCGCGGCCTGAGCCTCCTCACGCCCCTGTGCGGCGCAGGCTTCAAGCGGGCCTTTGACCTCGCCGTGGCCGCTACCGGATTGATCGTCGGACTGCCGGTACTGGCGGTCGTGGCCGGCCTCGTCCGGCTTCGCATGGGCGGCCCGGTCCTGTTCCGCCAGTGTCGCCTCGGACGCCATGCCCAGTCCTTCAAGGTCGTGAAGTTCCGCACCATGACTGACGAACGCGACGGCGAGGGGTCCCTCCTGCCCGACGAGCAACGCCTCACCCGCCTCGGTCGGGTTCTGCGGACCTTGAGCCTCGACGAGCTCCCGCAGCTGTGGAACGTCTTGCGGGGGGACATGAGCCTCGTCGGTCCCCGCCCCCTTCCCGTCACGTACGTTCGGCGCTACACACCTTCGGAGTACCGCCGCCACACCGTGCGACCCGGCTTGACCGGCTGGGCCCAGGTCAATGGCCGTAACGACGTCGGGTGGGAGGAGCGCTTCGCCCTCGACGTCTGGTACATCGAAAACCGGTCGTGGTGGCTCGACCTGCGCATCATCGGGCGCACCTTGGTGGCCCTGGCCCGCCGTAGCGGTATCAGCGCCCACGGCCACGCGACGATGACCGAGCTGCGGCCCCCCGCCACGGCAACCCCCCTGACCCGGGAGGCGGCCCCGGCCGCCCCTGCAACGAACACCATCCCGCCGGTCGACGCGGTGCAGGACCCCGACCTTTCCAGCCGCATCTGGCTCTCACCCCCGGACGTGCGGGCCCCGGAGCGGGCGGCGCTGCTCGCCGCCGTGGAATCCGGTTGGGTGGCCCCGATCGGGCCGGACCTCGACGCCTTCGAGGCCGAGTTGGCCGATCGCTGTGGTGTACCGCACGCCGTCGCCCTCTCATCCGGCACCGCCGCCCTGCACCTCGCCCTGCTCCAGGTCGGGGTCTCCCCCGGCGACGACGTCCTCGTTCCCACGGCGACCTTCGCCGCCACCGCCAACGCTGTCGCCTACTGCGGGGCCCGGCCCTGCTTCATCGACGCCGATCCGGTCACGTGGCAGATGTCGCCGGTCCTGCTGGCCGCCGAGCTGGCCGAACGCCAACAGCGGGGGAATCTCCCCGCCGCCGTCGTCACCGTCGACCTGTACGGCGCCTGTCCCGACTACAACCTCATCCTCGCCGTGTGCGCCGAGTACGGCGTGGCGGTGGTCGAGGACGCCGCCGAGGCGCTCGGGGCGACCTTCGCCGGCCGCCCGGCCGGCTCATTCGGCGCCGCCGGTGTCCTGTCGTTCAACGGCAACAAGATCATCACGACCTCTTCCGGCGGTGCGCTGCTCTGCCACGACCGTTCGGCGGCCGATCGGGCCCGCTACCTGGCCACCCAGGCCCGCCGGCCTGTCGCCCACTACGAGCACGCCGAGGTTGGTTTCAACTACCGGCTCTCCAACCTCCTGGCCGCCTTCGGCCGCGGCCAGCTGGCCACGCTCGATGAGCGCATTGCCCGCCGCCGCGCCATTCAGGCCCGCTACCGGGAAGCCTTCGCCGATCTGCCCGGTGTCGCCTTCCCGGCGACCGAGCCCGCCGGAACGACCAACGCCTGGCTGACCTGCATCACTCTCGAACCCGGCGTAGCGGCTCTTGGGCCCGAAGAGCTCCGCCTCGAGCTCGAAGCCCGCAACATCGAGAGCCGCCCGCTGTGGAAGCCGATGCACGCGCAGCCGGTCTTCCGAGGGCACCCGGCCCGCCTCGATGGCACGGCCGACCGCCTCTTCGCCACCGGCCTCTGCCTTCCCTCGGGCAGCGGCCTCTCCGACTCCGACCTCGAGCGGGTCGTCAATGCTGTCCGTTCGACGCTCACCCGGTGTTCGCCGCCGAAGGTCGGCCTGTACGCGCCCGCCACCCCCTAGCGCGCTGGGTCAGGCCTGAGCAGCAGTACCCGGCTGGGGCTGCCGGTGATATCGGTAGGTCACGGCTTCGTTGAACCCCATACGGACGCCGGCCAGCTGCATCCGCTTCCAGAGGTTCCAGTCCTGCGGCTCGCCGAGGCGCCAACACTCGGTGCTGTACTTCATGAACCGCAGCCCGAGCGAGTAGAGCACCGTGCCGCGGGCCACGGCGCCGAGCCGTATCGGTTCCGAACCGACGACCGTCACCGTCGGCGGGGTGCCAGGGGCGGCGTCCGGGGGTGGATGATCGATCATCTCGAACCGGCTGTACACCATCTCCAGACGGCGCCGCTTGACGTCGGCAACGAGTGTCTCGACGTGACGGGGAAGCATCTCGTCGTCGTCGTCGCAGTGTGTGATCCAGGCGCCGGCGGCAAGGTCGATTCCCACATTCATCGGCGTGGCGCCGTACACCAGCCATCGTTGCCGCCCCTGCGTCGGGTACACCCCCTGATGCGGCAGGTTCACGAACCGAAGGCGGTCGTCGCGGATGCCGGCGAGGATCTTCCCGGTCTGTTCGTCGGTGTGGTCGCCGACGACCAGGATGTCCAACCGGTCGTAGGTCTGGGCGCGGGCGGAGTTCACCGCCCGCTCGATCGTCTCCGGGCGGCGGTAGGTCGGGATCACGACGGTGACCAGCGGCTCGGGCTCGTCACCGTCGACCCAGCACACGTCGCGGCCCGCCCGCACCTGTCCCAGGCGTTCCCGCTCGTTGCGCTGGCCGAGCCACTCGCGCAGGAACTCCCGCCGGTCGGCCGTTCCCTCCTTCCGGGCCCGCACGTACGACACCAGTTGTGGCCGGCCGGCGACGAATTTCCGATACACCAGACCCCGGAGGCGGGCCGACCATCTCATCCGGGCTCACCGTCATGGGGCCTGGCCGGTACGCCGACCACCGTGAGCCCCGCCTTCACATCACTGACCACTGCGGCGCCGGCCCCGATGCGGACGTCGTCGCCGAGCTGGATTCCCTCTTTCACTGTTGCGCCCGTGCCCACCAGCACCCGGTTTCCGCCGGTGACGTCGCCGCTCACCGCGGCGTTCGGCATCACGCTCACGTGATCCCCGAACGTCGCGTCGTGACCCACCGAAGCACCATAGGACACGAGGGCATGCGAGCCGAAACGAACGAACGGCGAAAGATGGGAGTGGCCGAGCACGATCGAACCCGGGCCGAGCTCGACGCCGACCCCCACATCGGCCGAGGGGTGGACGATCGGGGCGGCGGGCCGACCCCGTCCTGCGATACGTTCCGCCACGGCGTGGCGGGTCCACGGCCAGCCGAGGCAGAGGACATACGCCGCGTCGATGTCGGCCAGGTCGTCCACCGAGCCGATCTGCGCCACACTCCGCCCGGCGAAGCGGCGGGTGTCGATGTCGTCGTCGTCGAGGATGCCGACGATGTGGTAGGTCGGCCGGGTGGCATTCACCGCCTCGACCGCCTGCAGCACGTCGCTGGCGTGCCCGCCGCCGCCGACAAGGACCAGGGGCGACAGCGTCACGTCACCGTCCCGGCGTAGCGGCGCCGGTTGCGCAGGGCCCGGAGATCGTCCTCCAGACCCATGCCGCCGGTCGCCTTGCGCCGGAACCAGCGCATCCCATCCCCGACCTGAACGGGCGAGCGGCGCAGGCGGTACAGGTCGGTCCGGCCGTACGGGTTCGGCCGGGTGCCGGCCACCGCCGCCGTGCGGAACCGCCGGCGAACCTCCCGTTCGGCCGGTGGCGACCCGAGGAGCGCCTTCGGATAGGCGAAATGGGTACAGGCCACTCCGAGGCGGTCCTCGATCAAGCCGGTGGACCGGTCGAGTTCCTCGGCCGCCTCCGGCCCGTCGACCCTGTCGAGCAACCGGTGAGTGTGGGTATGTGAGCCGATCGTCACGAGACCGGTGGACAGGGCGTCACGGAGCGCGGCCCACGACACGGGACGTCCGTCATCAGGAAACGCTCGGCCGGTCTCGATGTGGTCCGTCGCCACGTACAGCGTGGCCGGAATCCGGTGGGCCACCAGCTCGGGGAGCGCCTCCTCGACGAAGTCGGCGGTGCCGTCATCGAAGGTGAGGCAGACCGGCGGAGGACCAGAAGGAGCGGCTGAGCCCTCCAGCAGCTCGACGGTCTGGTCGAGGGTTACGGGGCTCCAGCCGGCCGCCAGGGCACCGAGCTGCTCGGCGAACAGCGGACGGGGCAGGTCCACGGAGACCCGGGTCCGGGCGCCAACGCGGTGGTAGATGAGGATGACCAGCCCCTCCCGCCGCCGTACCGCGTCGGCACCGGAGGCCAGCCACTTCACCAGCTGCTGGAGCTGATCGCGCACCCGCCCATCATGCCCGGGGCCGGTAGGCCCTCGCTACGGCGCCGCCCGCGACGGCCAACACTGCGACTCGGACCCAGCCGGCGTCGGGATCGACCCCGATCCAGCGGGCGGCGACAATCACCAGGGCCAGGTGGGCACCGAGAAGCCACGGGCGTGGCTTCACCCGACGGCGGCGCCGGGAACGGCGGAGGCGCAGCCCGACCCAGGGCGCGACGCCCGTGCAGAGAACGCCACCGAGGGCCGCCCATGGCCGGCCGGCGGCGCCGGTCAATGCCGCCCAGCCGAGAGCGGCCGCCAGACCGACGCCGGCCGACGGCTTCCAGCGCGCGCCGGTCAGCGCCGAGATCGCGGCAAGGCCGCAGAGAGCCCCCCCGACCAGCAGTGCCGGGCCGGTCTCGGGCACGCCCGCCCACACCCCGGCGGACGAGAGGAGCGCTCCGGCGGCGACCCAGGTCCAATGAATGGCCGGATCCGCCAGCAACCGCATCGCGCCCGCGCCGGCCAGCGCGGCGACCAGGGCCCCGACGACGGCCGCCCCAGACCAGCGGGGACTGCTGAGACGGCCCGTCAGGCCCGCGACGGCCAACACCGCCAACACGAACGGCGCCGCACCCCAGCGAGCTCTCGCCGCTCGCCAGACCAACCCGGTGGCCGCGCCGGCAGCGACGCCGGCCAGGCCCAGCCGCACCGCCTCTGCCGTGGCATACCGGCCGATCGTCAGACCTTCCCGCCGCAGAGCAGTCGAAAGAGGCGCAGTTTCCAGGGCGGCTCGTGCTTGGCGAAGTAGTGAGCGAAGCCCTCGAAGAGGTGGCGCTCCTGGGTCGTGCGGTCGAGCTGGCGCAGGCTGCCGCCGCCGTGGTGCATGACCCGCCGGTCGTAGTCAACGGCGACGCGCAGTCCGGCATCGTGCACCCGGCGCGAGAGGTCGACGTCGTTCACCAGGATCTCCAGCTTCTCGTCGAAGAGCTCGCCACCCAACGGTCCCTCGATCGTCGCCCGCCGAAGAAAGAGGAACGCTCCGGCCGCCTGACCGATGTCCCGGAGGCCATGGCGCGGCACGTCAGCCAGCCGCAGCCGCCGGTCGAACCAGCGCCGCAGCACGATGCGGTCGAACCGCCCTCCCCAACGCGTGCGGGTGAACAGCAGGTTGGTGAGCGTCGGCAGACGGCGATGGAGGGTCTGCTGACGGCCGTCCATACCCACGAGGTCACAGGACAGGACGCCGATCGACGGGTCGGCCCGCAGCCGCTCGACCATGGTGTAGACGGCATCGCGGTTGACGAGCAGATCCGGGTTGACCACGCCGACGAACTCGCCGCGACTGGCGCGATAGGCCAGGTTGTTGCCTCCGGCGAAACCGGTGTTGGTGTCGCTGAGGATTGGGCGGATCCGGTCATCGGCTGCGGCGCGCTCGGCGACGAGGTTGGCCGTGCCGTCGCCGCTGTCGTTGTCGACGACCACAACCTCGTAGGACAGACCGTCGAGCTCGGCGGCGATGGTGTCGAGGCACTCGGCCAGGAGGTCGCGCGTGCGCCAACTGACCACGAGCAACGAGAGCTCAGGCGACCCGCTGTCCGTCATGGCTACGACGATAGAGCCGCTTCGTAGAAGCGCCTCATTCCGTCGGCCGCCCGTTCGACGGTGAAGTGCTCGTGGAAGCGGGCCGACGCGGCCAGCGCCCGCTCCCGGCAGGCCTCCGGCGAATTCAGGGCCGCCACCACGGCTCCGGCCAACGCCTGGGCCTCCTCGGGGGGGACGAGCACGGCATGTTCGCCGTCCACGACGGCTTCGGACACCGCCGGGATCGCGGTGGCGACGATCGGCACCTCGAGCGCCATCGCCTCGAGCACCGCACCCGGAAACCCTTCCCGCCGGCTGGGCAGCACGAACAGATCGGCGGCGCAGAGCAACTCCGCGATATCGGACCGGTGGCCCAGGAACTCGACTGCATCGGCGATCCCCAGCTCCCCGACAAGGGCGCGGAGCGCCGGCGTGTGGTGGCCCTCCCGACCGGCGACGATCAGGCGGACAGCACCGACTTCGGCCCGCACCAGCGGGAGGGCCCGGAGCAGTACGTCGAGGCCCTTCGGATACTCCTGGCGAGCCACGGCGACCAGCAACCGGTGATCGGAGGCGACCCCGAGCTTGGCCCGGGCTCGGGCGGATCGCTCCGGCGTGCGCCGGCCGAGGGTCCGCGGGTCGCGTCCCCGGGGCACGACGTCGATCCGCGATCGGGAAACGAGGAGGCGGCGAGCCATCACCTCGGCGACAGGCCGCGACACGGCATGGAAGCGCCGCACGAAACGGGCGGTGCCGATGTCGACGGCCTGGGCTCCGAGCACTCGCCACGCCCGGATACCGGGCTCGTTCCGCTCGGCGCCTCCGTAGCGGACGGACACCAGGCTGCTGACGACCGGCGCTCGGGACCATGCGGCGGCACAGCGCCCGGCGACGTCCGCCTCGAACAAAGTGGTGTGGACGAGGTCAGGACGGCGGTTCCGTACGAGCTCCGCGGCGCGCCGTACCCAACCCACCCGCCCCCCAGTGCCGGCCAGGGAAGTGAGACGAGCCCCGGCGGCGGCCAACGCCTCGTGGAGCCCGGGGCGGTCGTGCAGGTACGCGACCTCGAGCTCGATGCCCCGGGCCGGGAAGAGGCCGGCGAGGACGGCCAGCGAAGACTCCGCCCCGCCGGGGACGAGGCTGTCGATCACGTAGAGCACTCTCACCCGAACCCCCGGAGCCGCAGAGCCATCGAGACTACCCCTGCCGGTAGTGTGCGCCTCATGAAGGTGCTCCACGTGACGGCCACTGACGCGCCACGTGGGGCGGAGCGACGAGCTCTCGACCTGGCCGACGCGCTGCAGCGACTGGGAATCCCGAGCGAGATCCGGGCGGTATGCGCTTCGGGGCGGCCGGATGCCCTGCCGATCCAGGCGCTCCGGGGCGGGCGTTTCCATCCCGGGGGGCTCCTCGAGCTCCGCCGCTTCCTCGCGCGGGCTGACGTGGCCATCGCTTACGGATCGAGCGCGCTCCCCGCCACCGCACTGGCGTCGATCGGGAGCACTACCCCCTTCGTGTACCGCAGCATCGGCGACCCGTTGTACTGGTCGAACACCCGGGCCCGGAGATGGCGCACGGCGGCCTGGCTCCGGCGAGCCGCCGCAGTGACCGTTCTGTGGTCCGGACCGGCGAGCACCTACGCCGAACATTTCGGTGTCCCGCCCGCCAAAGTGAGCGTCCTGCCCAGTGGCGTGGACACGCGCCGCTTCCCGGCTGCCACGCCGGAGTCGCGCTCGGCGGCCCGGCGGGCGCTCGGTCTGAGCGACGACGGTCATGTGCTCGCCTGCGTCGGGTCCCTGTCTCCCGAGAAGCGGGTTGATCGGGCGATCGACGTCGTCACCCAGCTCGACGACGTGATCCTCCTGGTCGCCGGCGACGGGCCGGAGCGACGACAGCTCACGGCCCGGGCTGATGCTCTCGTTCCGGGACGGGTGCGGTTCCTCGGCAATGTCGACGAACCTTCACAGGTCTACGCCGCGGCTGACGCCCTCCTGCTGACGAGCGACACGGAAGGCCTTCCCGGAGTCGTCATCGAGGCGGCACTGTGCGGCCGGCCCGCCATCGCCACCCGCGTGGGTGGCGTATCCGACGCCGTCGTCGACGGGCGCACCGGGGCAACGGCTCCGAGGGACGACATACCGGGGCTGATCAGAGCGGCCCGGGTCGTGCTGAACGACAGTGTGGCGCTGGGCGCGGCGGCGCGGGAGCACTGCCTCGCACGATACGACGTCGAGGTGATCGTGGGGAGGTGGGCCGCTCTGCTGAGCCGGGTGGTTGCCGGGCCGGCGTGACCGCGCCGTTTGCGTCGCGGCGCAAACCATCCAAAATCCACGATTCGCCCTCAACAGGGTCGACAGTCCCGTCGAGGGGCCTCATCATGCGGATGGATGCGAGTTCACTTCTGGATTTCCGAGCCTGCTCCCGAAGTGGACCGCTGGGACCCTGACTCGGCTCCGGAGCGCTACTCCACAGGGATCGGCCACAACCTCTACGAGTTGTACGCCCGGCTCCGAGCGGCCGGCAGATCGGTCACACTCGGTCCCGTCCAACCCGACCACGGGGTCGTCGTGGTCTTTGCCCGGTCGCTCCGGCCGCTGACGGCGCAGCGCGCCCTGCTGGGCGGCCTCGGCACCAAACCGTTGATCATGATCCGTTCCGACATCGATCCCGGCTGGCGCACCCGTTTCACGGCCGATATCGAGGTCATGCCCTACGCCTCCGCAGTGACGGGCCCGTCCCAGACCTGGATTCCGGCGTTGCCTCAACGGGGCATGATCCGGCGGTCCGCTGAGCGGTTCGGCCGCATCCGCTCCGTCGGATTCAAAGGGAACCCGCAGAATCTTCCGCCGTTCATGCGCCAGCGGGGTTGGGTGCAGGCGCTCCACGCCATGGGACTGCAGTGGCTGCCCGATACGCCGCAGCAGGGAGATGGTTCGGACCACACCTGGCACGATTTCTCGGAAACGGACGTCGCCGTCTGCCTGCGCGCCGAGGAGGTGGGCCGCCGTTCGTGGAAGCCGGCGACCAAGCTGATCAATGCCTGGTGTGCGGGTGCGATCCCATTGGTTGGTCCCGAGCCCGGTTACCAGGACCTGGTGACTCCTGATGAGGACGGTTTCCTGGTCGCCAGCGAGTCCGAGGTGATCGGGACACTCCGCCGGCTTGTGAACGACCCGGGCCTGGTGCAGGCCACCGAGCGAGCGATTCAGCAACGGGCCAGGGACTTCACGACGGACGCCGTACTGGATCAATGGTGGGCCCTGCTCCGGCGCGCCTCGGAGGTGCAGGTCAGCCCCGACGTCCTGCGCCAGCGACGCCGGGACGCCCGGCGCCTGTTGATTCTCACCAATCTCAATCGGCCTCGCCGGCGGTGGAAGGACTCGAGCCGTCACTCGCCAGGCCGCCCGACGACTCTCGCCAGGTGAGGCCAGTGCCCACGGTGTCGGTCGTCGTCAACACCTACAACCGCGCTGCTCAGGTGGGCGGGGCCATCGACAGCGTGCTCTCGCAGTCGGGAGTCGATCTCGAACTGATCGTCGTCGATGATGGCTCGACCGACGACACACCGGCCGTTCTCGCCGGTATCGCCGATCCTCGGATGCGCGGCCTGCGCCAGAGCAACCGCGGCCTCTCGGCGGCTCGGAACGTCGGCGCTCATGCCGCCCGAGGGGAGTGGTTGCTGTTCCTGGACGACGACGATCGGCTCTGCGATGGTGCGTTGAAGGAACTCCTGACCGCGACGACTGATCCGTCATGCCGGGTCGTGCTGGGCGGCGTGCGCTTCGTCGACGCCCATGGGCAGGTCTTCCACGAGCGAGCCCCGAGGTCCCTGGATGACGCCCTGGCCGGCACGTTCCTCATCAGCCGCCGTCTCTTTCACGATGCCGGCGGCTATCTCGTGGGAATTCCGTGCTCTCACCAGACGGAGTTGTTCATCCGCGTGCGCCGGGTACTTCGTGAGAGCAACGCCGTCGCCGCCTACGTTGCGACACCGGTCGTGCAGATGGAGCGGCGGGCGGCAGCGCGGCGACCCGAGCAATCACCGGCGCACACGTACTTCGGCGCCCGCTGGCTGGTCGCCCGCCACCCCGACCGGTACGGGAGCGGTCGTCAGCGAGCGGTGATGGAAACGCTCGCCGGCGTCAATGTCATGCGCATCGGCCGGGAGGCCGAGGCCCGCCGCCGCTTCGTATCGGCAATTCGGCATGATCCCTTCTCCCCCCGGCGTTATGTCCGGCTCGCGGCGGCCGCCGCCCATCCGATCGGCCGGCGCATATGGTTGCGCCAGTGGGAGTCTGCTCCCCAAATGCTGCCGTTGCTCGATCGTGTCCGGCGACCAGACGAGGACAACCTTGTCCTGGAACGTGACCCCGCCCCCGGGCCGGACTCGCTGTTCACCCCTTGGCGCTACCGTGAGAATCCACCTCCATCGTCCGACGGTCCGGTCTCCTGGCGATACGGGTTCCGGGAAGGCAGCCTTCGCCGTCAGGCGCCGATCTACAGGTTGGCCGCCCGACTCGCTCGCTCGAGAGAGCTCAGAGCGATCGTCGACATCGGCTTTGGGCCGGGTGACAGCCTCGACGATGAAGCCGCATGGAATCAGCTTGCGGGCCTCGAGCCACAGCTCGTCGTTTGTTCGAACGTGATTGAGCGGGTCGATGATCCTCGCCGCCTGCTGTCTGGGATCCGGCACGCCGTGAGCGACGGCGGTCAGGCTCTGATCTCCACGACGGATCGGAGCCGGGTCGGGCCTGAGACGGCCATGGGCCCGCCCAGTGATCCCGGTCACGTTCGGGAGTGGACGACCGAGGAGTTCTCGTTGCTCCTCGAGTCCTGCGGCTTCGAGATCCGGCGTGTCCTGCACCGGCAGTCGTCGATGGGATTTCTGGTGGTGAAGGCGACCGCATGATCAACCGCTACGGCGGCCAGCTCTACCCGGACGATGATCGGCTTCACCGTTCAGAAGAGCTCGAGGTCCCCGAGACCGAGCGCCAGCTCGCCGAGAGCCGGAACGCCGTTGCGAGCCAATGGCCGCCAGGTCACCACCGGACCGACGCGCCGCAGCGGTATCAGCCCGTGGTCGATGCCCAGGTCGCCGGCGACGACATAGTCGCCGGCGTGGAGCAACCGGCGTAAGGCCCGCCGGTCAGGCCCCGGAGCCAACCACTCGCACAGTGCGACCTCCCGGCTCGGGCCCCGGCGGCGGACGCGAAAAACGGCGAAACCGCCGTGTACCTCGAGCGCCCGGTAATGCAGCGGCTCGAATCCGTAGCGCCACCGGAGGTACGCCGCGGAGCGGGCTGTGCCCCACCGTGCCGGCGCCGGCAACCGGGTGAGCAGCGACTCGAGCCCGGAGTCGCTCAACACATCGGCCGCCGACTCACCGACCGCAGTGGGCTCCGACCACTTCTCAGCCGCCATCCGCGATCGGATCATGCGCACCACGGCCCGCGGCCCGTGAGGCCGGACGCCCAACGTCGGCCGCCCCAACTCGGCCCAGCCCATCTTGAGATAGCCGGGCCGGCTCTGGTCGTTCGGCGTGTTGAACACGGCGTCGTAGCCCGCCGCCGTCAGCTCCGCCACGGCGCGCTCGGTCAGGCGCCGGAAGATGCCCTTACCCTGATGGTCGGGGTCGGTGGCGGTGTCGACCGCCCGCGCCATTCGCAGCCGTTCACCCGGGCGGGCCAGCTCCCACCGCAGGAAGGTCCGAAACCCTACGATGCGGCCGCCCTCGACGGCCACCCACGCCGGTGAACGCCCGAACGGGTTCTCGTCGTGCTTCCAGGCGAAGAAGTCCCGATCCCGCTCGTCGCCGCGCCACCCCAACGCCCGCACCGCGACGCCGATGACGCCCGGGCGGTCGTCGCGGTTGGCCGGACGGATCATCAGCGGGTCGGCGGCCACATCGGGCATCATGCCCCATATGGCCGCGGGGCAGACACCAGCGATCCGCGTGCTCTGGCTGACCAAGGGCCTCGGGCCGGGCGGCGCCGAGCGCCTGCTGGTGTCGTTCGCCGGGAAGGCCGATCGTGACCGTTTCGACCTGCGGGCGGCCTACCTTCTTCCCGAGAAGAATCATCTCGTCGATCAACTGGCCGGCCTGGAGGTGCCCGCCGTCTGCCTCGACAGCCGACGCGAGGCCGATCTCCGCTGGGTGCTACGCCTGCGGGAGCTCGTCCGCACCGCCCGAATCGACGTGGTCCACGCCCACTCTCCGATGGTCGCGGCCCTCGCCCGTCCGGCGCTCCGGACACTCCC
The DNA here is from genome assembly GCA_040756995.1 of Actinomycetota bacterium. Classification (GTDB taxonomy): domain Bacteria; phylum Actinomycetota; class Acidimicrobiia; order IMCC26256; family BP-133; genus BP-133. The sequence continues at coordinate 102,290 of JBFLYK010000003.1, forward strand.
CCGGCCGGAACGACCGGCCCTGATGGGTACCGAGCACAACGTATGGTCATCGCACCACCCCATCACCCGCTGGGCGAACCGCCTGACTCTGCCTCTGGAGGCCGCAACCATCGTCGTGTCCGACGAAGTACGGGCCTCGATGCCCTCCCGCCTCGCCGGGCGCGCCGAGGTGGTCATTCACGGCGTCGATGTGGAAGCCATCGCCCGCCGGCGGGGCGAGCGGGCCGCGGCCCGGGACGAGTTGGGCGTGCGAGGCGACGAGCTGCTGGTGGCGACCGTGGCCAACCTGCGGGTCAACAAGGACTACCCCACGATGCTGGCCGCCGCCCGCCGGCTGGTCGACGCCGGGGAGCCCGTCCGTTTCGTGAGCGTCGGCCAGGGCCCGCTCGCCCGGCAACTGGAGGAAGAACGGGACGCGCTCGGCCTGGGCGAGCGGTTCCGGTTCCTCGGGTATCGCCAGGACCCGATCCGGGTCCTGGTCGCCGCCGATGTGTTCTGCCTCTCCTCACGCTTCGAGGGGCTTCCCATCGCCATGCTGGAGGCGATGGCCGTCGGCCTGCCCGTCGTCGCCACGAGGGTCGGAGGGGTCCCGAGTGTCGTCACCGATGGGACGGAGGGCCGGCTGGTCGCCGTCGGGGATCCGGCCGCCCTGGCCGCGGCGGTGGCCGAGCTCCGGGACGCCGCTCTCCGCGGCCGTTGGGCGGCCGCCGCCGCCGAACGGGTCCGGGCCTTCGGGGTCGAGCGCGCCGTCCAGCGCCAGCAGGAACTGTACGAACGGCTGGCGTCCCGGCGGCGGTGAAGCCGGTCCGGTCCCGTACGATGAAGACCGATGAGCCCGGCCGCCCGCCGTTCTGCGCCGTTACGGAGATCGAGCACCAAGCGCCTCGTGCGGTTCGCCGTCAGCGGCCACGAGCGGGCGGTGGCAACGATCGCCGCAACGGGTTTTCTGGGCGGCGCCTCGGAGGCCCTGTTCCTGGTCACGATCACCCGGACCGCCTTCGCCATCAAGGACGGACAGGATCGGGTGGACCTCCTTACCGGCTCCTCCCTGTCCATCCGGGCCGCACTGTCGATTGCGGTCGCACTGCTCGCCGTCCGCATCGCCCTGGCCGCCTACGCCGGCTGGCAGTCCGCCACCGTCTCGACACAGGTCGTCGCCCGTCTGAGGCAACGCCTCGCCGACGCGTTCCTCGACGCCTCGTGGGAGGTCCAGCAGGCGCAGCGGTCGGGAAGCCTCCAGGAACTCCTGACTGGCTACAGCGGCACAGCCACCAGCCTGATGAACAGCCTGACCGCGGGTGTGGTGGCGGCCGCCAATCTCGTCGCCTTGCTCGGCATTGCCATCGTCGTCGATCCCGCCGGAGCGCTCGCTCTGGTCATCGCCGTGACCGTGCTCGGCCTCCTGCTCCGGCCGCTCCGATCCGCCGCCCGGCGTCGGGCCGGGACCTCGACCTCCGCCGGCATGGACCTGGCGGTCTCCGTGAACGAGATTTCGGAGCTGGGTTTCGAGCTCCATGTCTTTCATGTCCAGGACAAGGCAAAAGCCCGCGTCGGCGAGGCGATCGAACGGGCGCGGAAGCTGGCGGCGCGCTATCAGTTCGTGGCCGCTCTTTCGTCGCCGATCTACATCGCACTGGCCTACCTCGCCATCGTGGGTGCATTGGCCGTGATCGCGGCGGCGAACACCACGAACCTCACCTCGTTGGGCGCCACGATGCTGGTGATGCTGCGTTCACTGAGCTATGGCCAGGGGCTCCAGACCGCCTACACCAGCGTGTCGGCGTCTGTACCGGCGATCGAGGAGCTCCAGCACCGCCTCGAGGCCTTCGACGCCGGTCGACGGGTTGACGAAGGCCGGCCCGTCGGCGACGTCGGTGCCATCGCCATGGAGCACGTATCGTTTGCCTACCCTCTTGGTGAACCAGTGCTTCGCGGCATCTCGTTCACCATCATGCCGAATGAGATCATCGGGATCGTGGGGCCATCGGGCGCCGGGAAGTCAACACTGGTCCAGTTGCTGCTCGGGCTGCGCGACCCGGACGAAGGTCGGGTCCTCGCCGGTGGCCGGGACATCTCCACGTTCGACCGGGCGGAGTGGGCTCGCAAGGTGACCTTCGTTCCCCAGGCGGCCCACCTGATCGCCGGCACGATCGCCGAGAACATTCGTTTCTTCCGCGACGGCGTGACGGAGGACGACGTCGAGCGCGCCGCTCGCCTCGCCCACCTCCATGACGACATCGAAGGCTTCCCCGAATGCTACCAACGCCAGGTCGGCAAGCAGGGCGGCCACCTCAGCGGTGGTCAGCAGCAGCGACTGTGCATCGCCCGAGCCCTCGTCGAACAGCCGGAGGTTCTGATCCTCGACGAGCCGACCAGCGCCCTCGACGTACGCAGCGAGCACCTCATCCGCGACACCCTCGTGAGCCTGAAGGATCGCATGACGGTGATCGTCATCGCTCACCGGCTGTCGACCCTCACCATTTGCGACCGCATCATGGTGATCAAGGACGGCGAACTGAAGGACTTCGATACTCCCTCGGCGCTGGAGCAATCGAGCGATTTCTACCGCGAGGCGCTCGTACTGTCCGGGCTGCGCTGAAGGCGGGCGCGGGGGATGCACAGCAGCACGAAGACCAGCGGCAGCAGTTGGGCGCGCTGCCGGGCGAGGATCCCGAAGTTCACGATGCTGGAGAAGGCGTAGACGAAGGCGAACGTGTACACCACCGCGAACGCGATGTAGGGCCGCCGGAGGCTCTCGAGCGGCGCACGAGCGAGTCGGCCCAGCGCCAGGAGGCACAGGGCCAGGAGTACGAGGCACTCGAGGCTGGTGAGCATGCCCTGGGCGTTGGAGACCTCACCGGGAAACGGCCGGAAGAGGACGGTCACGCCCGACAGGACGAATCCCGCGGGGTTGTTCGGAGAGAAGGGAGCGAAGGTGGATCCTTTCTCTCCTGACCGTCGAGTCACCTCGTCGAGCTGCTCCTGCGCCGTCTGCGTGTTGAGCGACTCGAGGTGGAAGAAGTTCTCGGCGACTTCGATGAGAGCGGAGCCGCTGACGAGCAACCCGACCAGCAGAACCACGCTCGCCAAGCGGCTCCGCCGGCGCCCTCCACGATCAACGCCGCCCCGCAGGAAGGCGATCGGCGCGGCCGCCACAAGGCCGGCGCCGGCGATGAGAGCCATGTGGGGGCGCACAACGGCGGCGCCCGACATGCCGAAGGCCAGCCAGATCAGCCCCCGGAACCGTCCGATCAGGAGCTGGGCGGCGCCGAGGGCCGCGGCCCCGAGGACGAGCATCATGAACGCTTCTTTCCCGATGCTCGACGGCCAGAAGACGAGGGTGGGGAAGAAGAAGATCAGGCGGGCGTAACGCCGCCCGTCGCCCTCGGGATAGGCGGTACGGAACGCCCGGTAGAACAGGTAGAGCCCCAGGAACGAGAGCCAGGAGAAGACCATGAACCCCCCGAGTCGGGTGGGCCCGATGAAGGCGTACACCTGACCGGTCAGGACTTCCATGAACCGCGTGCCGGAGATGGGCCCGAGGTCGCCGTAATGGCCGTGTCGGAACAGCGGAGCGAGCAGCGTTCCGGCGGCGTGGTACGCCGTGGCGTCGGATGCTCCGCCGTAGAGACCGTAGGCCATCCAGTAGCGCGTCAGTGGCGCGCCGAGGACCTTGAGGATGGCAGCCATCAGGACGATGCGGCCGATGGCATCGCCGTCGAGCCGGGCGGCCCGGTTGGCGACCGGAATCGACAGGAGGAGGAGAACCGGCGCCACCCAGAAGCCGCCCCACACGAGATAGCTCGTGTGGTTCATCCCGTAGGCGAGCGCGACCAGGATGGCCGTGATGGCGACCACCGCGGCGGCCGGGGCGCGATGAGGGATTAGCCGGTCGAGCCGATCGCGCCGAACGCTGACAATCGGTAGCGGTCGCGCCGCGTTGGCCGCTGCCGACTCGCTGTTCATCATTTCAGTGCCGGGACGGCTTGAGCATCAGTACGACCGCATAGTCGCGGCGTAGCAGCGGTCGACGCTGAATCACCAGCTGACTGAGCGGATTCACGATCCGCCGTACGATCCGACCACCTTGCAGCTTGAACGTGAACCGGGTGTCGACCCAGCGGAAATCCACGATCTCGAACGGTGAACGCGCGATGAGCTCGTGCATGACCCGCGGGTCGATCCAGACGGTGTGCTGCGAGTTCACCATGATCTGCCTGCGGAACAACGCCTGTGAGAACTGCTCGACGTTGAAGGGGTTCGGCGTCGTGACGACAAAGGCCGACCGGTCATGCATGTGGTGGCTGACCGAGTCGAGAAACCGCCCGATGTTCGACAGGTGCTCGATGAGATCGCCGGCAATGATCAGATCGAACTGCTCACCGAGGTCGAGGGACTCGACGTCGGCCACACGAATGTCGAAGCCGCGGGCGTTGAGCAGGGCGGCGTCGGCCGCGAGTACGTCGACTCCGACCAGCCTGTCGGCCACCCGTCGGAGCCGGGCGTGCAGCCAGTCGTCGCCGCGCCCGAGGGCCTCTTCGGCGTTGTGGTCGATACACCCCAGGTCAAGAACACGACGCCCGCGAGCCAGCTCGACGAGGAAGTCGTCCTTCGGGACAATCGCACTGCGATCCCCGACGTAGCCGCTGAAGACCTCACGGTCACGCAGGTTGACCGGCGCCCGGGGGAACGCCATCACCGGTCGTTGGTGCCGGCCACCCGGCGGCGTCGGCCGGTTCGCTCCGGTTCGGTGTAGTAGTGGGAGGCGTAGTAGCGGGAGGCACTTGACGCCTCCTCGCTGGCCACCAGCACGACGCCGACGGGCGGTATGTCAAGACGCTCGAGTATCTCGGCGCTGTGCTCCGCCGCCTCGATCGTCGTCTTGCCCGCATGAGCGACGAGGAGCACCCCGTCGGCGTAGCGGGCGAGGTCGACGGCGTCGTTGGCCACGAGCAGCGGAGGAGTATCGACCAGCACGAAATCGGCCATCTTCCGGGCGGCCCGGAGGAAATCGCCGGCGTGCTCGAGAAGCGGCGCCGGGTTCTCGATGGGCGGCCCCGAGGGCACGAGCCGCACGCCGCGCACTGATGTTGCGAGGTCCAGGTCATCGAAGGAGGGAGCGCCCGGCGCGGCGGCGAGAACATCGACGAGGCCCGGGGCCGGGGCCCGATCGAAGAGTTCGTGGATCCGGGGACGGCGCAGGTCGGCGGAGACGACCATCACCGAACGGCCGATCTCGGCCAGCATGGCGGCCAGGTTGGCCACGCTGGTCGTCTTGCCCTCTCCCGCCGACGGCGAAGTGACCACGATCACCCGGTGGCCGTCGTCGTCCTCGCCGTCCGGTGCCCACAGGGCGACGTACGTACGCAGGGCGCGGTAGGCCTCCACGACAGGCGACGACGGCTGCGTGCGGGCCAGCAGTTCGCCGTCAGATCCCTTGGGGATTCGGGGCACCTCGGCGACCACCGACACCCCGAAGGCCTGCTCGGCGGTGGCCTTGGTCCGGATTCGACTGTCGAGCCGGTCCAGAGCGAAGGCGCCGGCGATGCCCGCCAGCAGGCCGGCGACGCCGAGTAGGCCCGCCCGCACCGGCTTGGAATCGGGCGCCTGCACGCCTTCGGCGCCTACCGCCGTGGCGGAGGCCGCTTCGAGACTCCGCAGCTCGGGCTTCGCCGCCTGCGCCGACTGGGACTGCTGCAGCGCCCGCTCGGCCGCCTGCACCTCGGCCTGGGCGGTCGCCCGTTCGGCGGTGTTCCTGGGGGGAATGGCGTTGAGGCGCCCGCGGGCGGCGTCCAGCTGGCTGCGCAGCGGACGGAGGGTGGCCTCGATGTCCGCCTGAGCGCGTCCGGCGATCTCGGCCCGGAGCTCCTCGGCCGTGACGTCAGCCAGCATCTCGGCCCGGTCCGGTGCTGAGCTCCGGGCGGAAATGGCGATCGTCCCGACCTCGGCCGTCGCCACTGCCGACACGGCGGACCGCACCTGGCCGCGGTCGATCTTGAGGCGGGCCGCCACGCGGCTCGGCACCTCTCCGGTGGTTGCCAGCAGGGCCACCTGGTCGATGTTGTAGCTCGAGCCGCCCTTGCCTTCGTAGATCACGGTGTGGGTGGCCCGGAACATCGTGGTGCGCTGTGTCTCCCCGGGAGCCGTGAACCATCCGGCCGAAGCGCCCAGGACGAGCCCGAACGCGACGATGAGCGCCCGGCGCCGCAGCACCTGGAACGACCCGCGAACGCCCATCGGCGATGAGTGACCCCGACGGCTGGTCCCGGCCGCCGGTTCCGGCGAAAACGGCGACGCGGTCGGACGCACCGCCGCTGGTCGCCGCGTGGTGATCGCCGGCCTGACCGGCGCCGTCTCGGTCAGCACCAACGACACCGGCGCGACCGGTTCGATCGGCTCCGAGTGCAGGCCCGGCCCGACGCCACTGGTCGTCGGCTGATCGATGTGGCCGGCGATCCACTGCTCGAGCTGGGACTCCGGCACGTTGAACCAGGCCGCCACGGAACCGAGCGACGCACCATCGGCCACGGAGCGAGCCGCCAGCTGCAGGACCTCCTGCGGCGGGACGCCGTTGGAGGTGGATCCGTCAGTCCCGGTCATCGACCACTCCCAGGGAACGCTGCAGCGGCGGCCGGCTTACGGAGGCGAAACCGGTCCAAACGATCCGAACCTTCTTCGTAGGCTTCGAGCGTGCGCTGGATGACGCGGCGCTGGTCGAATTCCGCCTGGGCTTTGGCCGCCGCCGCCTCGCCCTGCCGCCGGCGGGCAGCCGGGTCGCCGGCCAGCCGCTCGATGGCTGCCTCCAGGGCCGCGGCGTCCCTGACGGGGACGAGGAGACCGGTCTGCTCATGGTCGACGACCTCGCGGCAACCCCGGATGTCGGTGGCCACAACGGGGAGGCCGGAGGCGGCGGCCTCCATGGCTGAACGGGGAAAGCCCTCCCGGTGGGAGGCCAGCACGTAGATGTCCAAGGCGGCATAGAGCCGCTCGGGGTCGTCGCGATGCCCGAGGAAGCGAACGCCGGCCGATTCGGCCGCCGCCACGTCGGCTCGGGTCAGCGGGTCGCCCTTGTCGGCATCGAACGAGCCGGCGACGACGACGACAAGACCACGGCGCCGGGCGAGCAGCCGCTTGGCGGCCGTGAACAGCTCGGCGTAGCCCTTCTCCCACACGAGGCGCCCGACGGCGCCGACCACCACCTGATCCTCGTCGACGCCCAGCTCGGCCCGCACGTCCTTGCGCATCCCGTCCGCTGGGGCGTGGAACCGTTCGAGGTCGACTCCGTTGCCGAGGAGGCGCAGCTTCTTCGGGGGGACACCGAGGCGGGCCAGCGTTTGCAGATCTTCCGGGTTCTGGATGAGTTCGATGTCGCTGCAGGCGGCGGCGAGCCTCTCCAGGGCGTACACGGGCAGCCGGCGGGCCGGCCGGTCACCGGGCTGGGCGTAGAGGCCATGCTGGGTGTTCACCACCAGCGGCACACGGGCGGCCCGGGCGGCCATGCGGCCGTAGACACCGGGCTTCGGATTGTGGGTGTGAACGATGTCCGGTCGCAGCCGGCGGAACAGGCCATACAGCTCGGCGGCCGCGGCGGCGTCGCGGCCGAGGGCGACGGAGCGGGTGGCGTGCCGCAGAGGATGGTGGGCGATCCCACCGGCGACGAGCCCGGCCACGAACGGGCCCGGAGCCGAGGCGGTGTGGACGTCGTAACCGGCGTCGCGAAAGGCGCGCAGCTGCGGCCCGATCAACAGCTCCAGGCTCATGTCGGTGGTCGTGATGTGGAGCAGCCGCGTCATGTCACGTCACCGCCCCGAAGCCCACGCGTTGATCAGAGGTACTCGACGTGGTCGGCCGCCGGGACCACGCGGCGCGTGTCGAGCACGTAGGGGGCGTGGGCGACGACGAGGTCGAGGTCGAAGTCACTGTGGTCCGTGAGCATGACGACCGCATCGGCCTGCCGCAGCTCTTCGGCGGTCAGCGACACGATCTCGATCCCGGCCGGGAGCACGCCCAGAGCGACGTGAGTGTCGACGGCCCGGACCTCGGCCCCGAGGGCGACGAGCCGTTCCGCCACCACCCTCGACGGCGATTCCCGCGAGTCGCTCGTGTTGCGCTTGTAGGCGAGGCCGAGGAGCACGATGCGGCTGCCGTTGACCGGCTTGCGGCGGCGGTTGAGCCCGTAGGTGAGCCGGCGCACCACGTAGTCGGGCATGTGGTCGTTGACGTCGTTGGCCAGCTCGACGAACCGGAAGGTGTGGCCGAGGGAACGCCGTACCCGCCAGGAGAGGTAGGACGGGTCGATCGGCAGGCAGTGGCCGCCCACCCCCGGGCCGGGAGTGAACCGCATGTAGCCGAAGGGCTTGGAGGACGCGGCGTCGATGGCCGACCACACGTCGATCCCGAGATCGCCGGCGAACATGGCGAGCTCATTGACGAGGGCGATGTTGACGTGCCGGAACGTGTTCTCAAGCAGCTTGGTGAGCTCCGCCTCCTTGGTGCCGGCGACGGGCACGGTGCGCTCGACCAGCGAGGAGTAGAAGGCGTCGACGGCGGCCAGCGACGCGGCGTCGATGCCAGAGACGACCTTTGGGGTGTTGACGAAGGTCCAGGTCGGATTGCCCGGGTCGATGCGCTCAGGGCTGTACCCGAGATGGAAGTCGGGGCCGGCCAGCAAGCCGGACATCTCTTCCAGGATCGGCTTCACCAGCTCTTCGGTGGTGCCGGGGTACGTGGTCGACTCCAGCACGACCGTGGCCCCGGGGCGGAGGTAGCGGCCGAGGGTGCGGGCCGACGCCTCGATGTAGCTCAGATCGGGAATCCCGTCCCGCAGTGGAGTCGGCACAGTGATGACCGCGACGTCGAACCCGGCGCAGTCCCGTTCGGCGGTCGTGGCCCGGTACCGGCCGGTCACCAAGGCTTCCTGCAGGACGGTGTCCGGAACGTCCTCGACGTACGACTCGCCGACGTTGAGCCGCTTGACCCGGATCTCGTCGACGTCGTACCCGACCACCGAGTACCCGCAGCTGACCGCTCGCATGGCCACCGGGAGCCCGACGTACCCCTGCCCCATGAGGACGAGACGGCGCGAAGGCAGACCCGGCGACTCCGAACTAGTCATACACGGAGTGTGCAGGCACGGCGTTGTTGATGCATCCGCCGCCTGGTCCAGAAGTACCTTTCGCGGCAATAGATTTCGCGCCGCTCCCTAAGCCGAGATCGAAACCTCCGGAACACGGATCCGTGCCCGGACGCGCACCCGGCCCGGGAGCCAGCGCGACCCCTTTTCGAGGACCTCGAACTCGGCTTCGCTCTCGTCGACGCCCAGTTGATCCAGGGCCGCCTGCCGAGCCTCGGCCAGCGTGCGCCCGATCGCCTGCACCCAGACCTCGACGGGCTCCAGGCGCCGCAGCAGCGCCGCGATCTCCGCCCGTGCCGCCGCCTCGTCCTCGGTCTCCATCTCAACCGCATCGCCCACATCACTCACGGCCCGGGCCGCCGCGGCTTCCGCACGGGCCATCGCGCTGGCTGCTGCTGCTTCCGCCTGCGCCACCCGTTCGGCCGCCGCTGCTTCGGCTTGGGCGACCTTTTCGGCCGCCAGCACCTCAGCCCGGACGATGGCTTCCACCGCCTCGGCATAGACCGCCGCGATCTGCGCCCGAGCCGAGGCCACGGCCTCTGCCGCCTCGGCCAGCGCCGACTCGATCTCGGCTCGCGTCCTGGCCTCGGCCTCCCGATCCGCTGATTCGTCGGCCGTCGGCGCGGCGGGGGCCGAGCCGACCTGCACCGCTTCCTCCGAAGCGTGCCGGAGCCACTCCCGTACCGTGGGCTCGGCCAGCCCGTACTCCCGGGCGACCTCGGCGACCGTCTTCCCGCTGGTCAGAAAGGCGGCCACCACCTCGGCTTGATGGGCAGAAGCGCGGCGCCTTCCTCGGGCCCGCGCTGGCTCCGTCCGGCGAAGCATCTGTTTGACTCCTCGGCGGCCGACACTCACCCAGCGGTCGGCCGTGCGTGGGGGGACAAGCGGGGTGAACCTGTCGACAGGTTCGGGGGCAAGCATGCCCAAACCTGCTACCGGCGAAAGGAACGCGCGAAGGGGCACCGCATTTCCACAACATCCGGAATGACCGGTGTGGTGCCGCGGAACCGCTTCAAGCGGGCGATATCGTGCGACCGTGCCGGGCCCTTCCTGCACCTCGACCATGCGGCGCACGGCAGCGAACGCAAGAGCCCGGCATCGGCGCCTCCCGTTCTGGTTCTTCGGCCTGGTGTTGCTGGGCGGCTGCTGGTCGTCAGGCTCCGATACGCCCGCCGCCGCCCCCGGCTCAACCGGCCCGAACGGAACACTGCCGGCGGCCAACACCGCGGCCGCGGAGGGCTCGTGGCGACGGATCGGCGCTCCGCCGATCGCGCCGGCCGGAGGTATGGCCGCGGCGTGGACGGGACGGCAACTCGTCGTGTGGGGCGGCGGCGGCGCACCGATGTCGGAACACGACGGGGCCAATTGGCATCCGGCGAACGCCGGCGCGGCCTACGACCCGGCCGCCGACCGGTGGGACGTGCTCCCGGCGGCACCGGTACCCGGCCGCCTCGGAGCCACTGCGGTGTGGACCGGGCGGGAGGTGGTGTTCTGGGGAGGAACGGCCGGCCACGACGCCTTCTTCGCCGACGGGGCGGCCTACGACCCCGCCACCCGGAAGTGGCGGGTCCTGCCGCCTGCGCCCATCGAGGCAAGGTCGGACCACCAGGCGGTGTGGACCGGCCGGGAGATGGTGGTCTGGGGTGGCATCGAGCAGTGCTGCCCGGTCGACAGCGAGATCCACGACCCGGCGGCCGCGGCCTACGACCCGGCGACCAACCAGTGGCGGCGGCTGCCCGACGTGCCCGGCCCCTGGAGCGGCGACGACGGCACCGCCGTCACCCTGGTCCACGGCGAGCGCGCCCTGCTCTGGCGGCGGGGCCACCTTGGCGCGCTCGACGCCCCGGCCGGCGCCTGGAGCGAGGTCGCCGGCGTGCCGCCTGCCCCGCTGCCCGACGATCCGGCCCTCCCGTCGACCACCGGCGACCCGGTGGCCATGGGGGCGGTGGCCGGCGGCGAGGTCTTCACGTGGACGGGGAAGTCGGGGCGGCTCCACGGTCTGGCCTGGCGCCCGTCCGACGCCCGCTGGCGGCGCACGGCCACGCTCGACGCCCAGAGCGGCGGCCGCGTCGTGGCCGGCGGGCCCGACCGGATCTACGCCGCCGCCGGGCAGTCGGCCCGCATCCTCCGGTACTCCATCCCCGAGGACCGCTGGACGGAGCTGCCCCTGCCCCCGGCCCGGACCCGCAGCGCCGCCGTCCTCGTCTGGACGGGTTCCGACCTGCTGTTCTGGGGCGGCACGGGGGACGAAGGGCCCGAGATGGACGGTGCCATCTGGCACTGCTGCTAGATTGGTGATGCACCGCCCGACCGTCGTCGGGTGATCGTCGGCTTCAGGCCGACGGGCCGTTCCGGGAATTCACAACCGTCTCCCGCTCGCGGCCACGCCTCTCCGGCTGTAGCCGCGACGCCGTCCGGGACGATTCCGGGCGCTTCGGAGAGGTGGCCGATTCGGGCCCGTCGCCCCGGAGCGCCAACGGGCGCCTGCAGCACTGGAGTTTCTTCTTGCCTGTCACGTTCACCGACCTCGGCGTCTCCGCCGACCTCACCGCGCGCCTTGCCGAACGGGGCGTCACCGAACCCTTCCCGATCCAGGCGGCCACGATCCCGGCCGCCCTCGACGGCCGCGACATCTGCGGCCGGGCCCCCACCGGTTCCGGCAAGACGCTGGCCTTCGGGATTCCCCTCGTCACCCGGGTGTCCAAGGCGAAGCCGTCGAAGCCCCGGGCGCTGGTGCTGGCCCCTACCCGGGAACTGGCGGCGCAGATCGAACGGGCCCTCACCCCGCTCGCCGCCGGGCGGCAGCGCCGGGTCGCCGCCCTCTACGGCGGCGTGGGGTTCGGTTCCCAGCTGGCCGCCCTCCGCCGGGGGGCCGACATCGTGGTCGCCACCCCGGGCCGGCTGACCGACCTCATCGAGCGGCGCCAGGCCGACCTGTGCGACGTCGAGATCGTCGTCGTTGACGAGGCCGACCGAATGGCCGACATGGGCTTCCTCCCCCAGATTCGCCGCCTGCTCGACCAGGTGCGGCCCGACCGCCAGACGTACCTCTTCTCGGCCACGCTCGACGGCGACGTCGACGTCCTCGTCAAGCGCTACCAGCGGAACCCCTTCGTCCACGAGGTGGAGACCCCCGCCGGTGAAGACGACCGGCGACAGCACCTGTTCTGGAGGACCGACCGGGCCGAGCGGGCATCGGTCGCCGCCCAGGTCGTCGTCCGGCACGGCTCGACGGTCGTGTTCTGCCGCACGAAGCGGGGCGCCGACCGGCTGGCCCGCCAGCTGAACCAGGCCGGGGTGTCGGCGGCCGCCATCCACGGCGACCGGTCCCAGGCCCAGCGGGAGAAGGCCCTGGCCGCCTTCTCCGGCGGCCGGGTCCAGGCCCTGGTCGCCACCGACGTCGCCGCCCGGGGCATCCACGTCGACGCCGTCGGCTGCGTCCTCCACTTCGACCCGCCGGAGGACGAGAAGGCCTACGTCCACCGTTCCGGCCGGACGGGCCGGGCCGGAGCCGGCGGCACGGTGCTGTCGCTCGTCACCGCCGAGACGGCCGGGGCGGTCAAGGTTCTTCAGCGGGCCCTCGGCCTGCCGACCGGTACCACGGCGCCCGACCTGACCGGCGCCGTCGTCATCCGTCCCAAGGTCCCCACGGCCGCCGCCCCCCGGGCACCGAAGATCGACGGTCCGCGCCGCAAGCCTGACGGTCGGCCCGCCAGGGGCTTCGGTCGGCGGAGGACCCAGACCCGGCGGTCCCGCTCGGCCTAGTCGCTCTCAGCCCTCTCTCAGGCCCGTGGCCGCGCTCCGCGAATAGAAACCTGGAGCTGACGGTCGGTTCCGGCAATCCGGGCAAACCGGTAGTCCCACTGCGCACCACGGGCGGCGCGAATCGAAGGAGGGTGCATGGGGCAGCTCAAACGGCAGCTCGTCATGTGGGGTGCCATCGCCACCACGACGGCTGTTCTGCCGGGTCTGGCGCTGGCCGACGCCGTCAGCCCCCAGCACGGTGGCGGCCGCCACGGCCGGGACCACCGGGACGGCGACGCCAAGCTCATGGTCGCCGGACGGGCCATCAGCAAGGGCATGACCGACTCCTACGGCCTGCGGATCCGGGGTGCCAGCGGCGAGCAGCCCACTGACGCCGGCGGCATGGTCCGCTTCGCCCACCGGGGCCAGAACGTCATGGAAGGCCTAGTCGGCGAGATCACCTGCCTGTCGAAGGACTCCGCCGGCATCGTCTCGGTGACCGGGACCATCCACCGCAGCGGCAAGCGCGACCGGGCCGGGAAGGGCGCGGTCAGCCCGGCCGAGGAAGCGGCCTTCTTCGAGGAGTTTCTCGCCCTGGCCGATGGTGAGGGGGCCGAACCCGTCCGGCACGGCCGGGACGGCAAGGGCGACGGCGACCGGCGCGGCGAGGGCGGCCGTCGGGGTGGCGGCGAGCTGGCCGGCAAGGACTTCGCCCTGACGATCAGCGTCGCCGGCAAGCCGCAGAAGTTCTCCCAGCCGACCGTCGCCGACAAGGGCACGCTGGCCGCCTGCAGCGGCGGCGGCACTCCGACCGCCGAGGTGACCCGGGGCGGGTTCAGGACCCGGGAAGCCGGCGGCCAGTCCGACCCGGACGCCAAGGACGACCGCGACGGCCGCCAGGGCCGGCGCGGCTGGTGGCGCCGCTAGGCCACCACGACCTCTGCCGGTCTCGGACCCGCGCTGGCGACGGGTCCGGGACCGGCAGACTCGCGTTCGGGGACGGCGCCCGCGCCGCCCGCCGCCCTCTCCTAGCCGCCGGCGACGGCGGGGACGATGCTCACGGCCTGACCCTCGGCCACCGGGGTCTGGAGGCCGTCGAGGAACCGGATGTCCTCATCGGCCACGAACACGTTGACGAAGCGGCGCAACGAGCCGGCGTCGTCGAAGAGGCGCTCCCCCATGCCGGGGTGGGCGGCGTCGAGGCTCTTCAGGATCTCCCCGACGGTCGAGCCGTCGACGGAGACCTCGCTCGCGCCGCCGGTCAGGGTGCGCAGGGCGGTGGGGATGCGGACGGTGGTCGCCATGTCGCTGCTCTACTCCTCGTCGATGTTGAAGGCGCTGGTGAAGGCGTCGATGGTCGGGGCGATCGTGGCCGTCGGCCCCACCGTGCCGGTGAGCGCCTCCAGCGTCTTCAGGCCGTGGCCGGTGATGTAGGCCACGACGCACTCGTCGGGGCGGATGACGCCCTGCTCGGTCAGCCGCTTGAGGGTGGCGATGGTCACCCCGCCCGCCGTCTCGGTGAAGATGCCCTCGGTGCGGGCCAGGAGCTTCATGCCCTCGACGATCTCGTCGTCAGTCACCGCCGCCATCCCGCCGCCGGTGGTGCGGACGACGTCGAGAGCGAAGTACCCGTCCGCCGGGTTGCCGATGGCCAGCGACTTGGCGATCGTCGACGGCTTCACCGGCTTGATGGTGTCGGACCCCGACAGGAAGGCGGCCGCCACCGGGGAGCACCCTTCGGCCTGGGCGCCGGAGACCCGCACGTGGGGCTCGGCGTCGACGAGGCCGACCTTGGCCAGCTCCTCGAAGCCCTTGCGGATCTTGGTCAGCTGTGAGCCGCTGGCGATCGGCACCACGACGTGGTCGGGGAACCGCCAGCCGAGCTGCTCGGCCGTCTCGAAGGCCAACGTCTTGGAGCCCTCGGCGTAGTACGGCCGGAGGTTCACGTTGACGAAGGCCCAGGGGTAGGTGCCGGCCAGCTCGGCGCAGAGCCGGTTGACGTCGTCGTAGTTGCCGTCGACGGCCACCACGTTGCCGCCGTAGATGGCGGTGGCCACCACCTTGCCCGACTCCAGGTTCGACGGGATGAACACGTAGCTCTTCATCCCCGCCCGGGTGGCGTGGGCCGCCACCGAGTTGGCCAGGTTGCCGGTGGAGGCGCAGGCCGCGGTCTTGAACCCGAACTCCAGGGCTTTCGACAGCCCCACCGCCACCACCCGGTCCTTGAAGGAGTTCGTGGGGTTGAGGGTGTCGTTCTTGATCCACAGCTCGCCGAGGCCCAGGGCGCCGGCCAGGCGCTCGGCCCGCACCAGCGGGGTGAAGCCGGCGCCGAGATCGACGGCGCTGCCCCGGTCGGCGGGGAGCAGGTCGGCGTAGCGCCAGATGCTCGACGGGCCCTGGGCGATCTTCTCCCGGGTCACGGTCGAGCGGATGGCGTCGTAGTCGTAGGCCGCCTCCAGCGGCCCGAAACACCACTCACAGACGTGGAGCGGTGCCACCTCGTAGGCGCGGCCGCATTCCCGGCAACTGAGCTGCGATACGAATGTCACTTTTGGTGTCTCCCTCATCGGTCAGGCATTGGCACCTGGCGCGCCCGGGCTGGGTCGGCACTGGTTGCCGCGGCGTCAACGGGCCTGTCCCTCGGCCGCTCTGGATGAGCGCTGTTTGCGCTCACAAGGTTGACAGGTCCCGCTGGAGGCAGTCAAAGCGCCTCGGAGGTGCCAGACTCCGCGCCGTGCATGCCGCCGGTCCCGTCTTCTCCGCCCGCGACTTCGATCCCCGCTCGCTCGCCGTCCGCAAAGAAGGGGCGGGCCTCACCACCTCGTTGTGCATACCCGCCCGGGACGAGGCCGCCACCATCGGCCCGATCGTGGACATCGCCCGCCGCCAGCTGATGGAGGCGGTGCCCCTCCTCGACGAGATCCTGGTCGTCGACGACCGGTCGACCGACGCCACGGCCGACGTCGCCGCCGCCGCCGGGGCCCGGGTGGTCCGGAGCGCCGAGATCCTCCCCGAGGCCGGGCCGGGCTCCGGCAAGGGCGACGCCGTCTGGAAGTCGCTGTGGGCCTCCACCGGCGACCTGGTGGCCTGGGTCGACGGCGACATCACCGACTTCGGCCCCTGGTTCGTCACCGGCCTGTTCGGCCCGCTCCTCACCTCGCCGTCGGTGCAGTTCGTGAAGGGCTTCTACCGCCGGCCGGGCGGCGACCGGACCGGCAGCGGCGGACGGGTCACGGAGCTCGTCGCCCGGCCCCTGATCGCCCGCCTCTTCCCCCACCTGGCCGGGATCGTCCAGCCCCTGGCCGGCGAGTTCGCCGGGCGCCGGACGGTGCTGGAAGGGCTGCCGATCGTGTGCGGCTGGGGCGTCGACCTGGCCCTGGTGATCGACGTCGTGGCCCGGCACGGCCTGCCGGCGCTGGCCCAGGTGGACCTCGGCACCCGCCACCACCGGCACCGGCCGCTGGACGAGCTCTCCCCCCAGGCGCTGGCGATCCTCACCACCGCTCTGCGCCGGGCCGGCGTCCCGGAACGGGAGGCGGCCCGGCTCGTGCTCTTCGACGGTGACCACTGCGGCCACGAAGTCCTCGTCGAGGTCGGGGAGCGGCCGCCCCTTCGGACGCTGGCCGCTTACCCGACCCGGGACGAGCTCACGGCCTGATGAAGGTCAAGGTCCTCTACGCCGACGTCGACGGCACCATGGTCGGGCCGCTCGGCAACCTCTTCTGGGACAGCCATCGCACCCCCACGCTGGCCGCCGCCGAGGCGCTGGTGCGGGCCGTTCGGGAGGGCCTGGAGGTCGTCGCCCTGACCGGCCGGGCCCGAGCCGGCATGTTCGAGTTCGCCCGGGTGCTGGGGTTCCAGAGCTGGATCTGCGAGCTCGGCGGCATCCGGGTCTACGACCGGGGCGAGACGGTTGTCCACGAGCACGGCGCCTTCCCCGGCGGCGGTGTCCCGCAAGAAGAGCTTCACCGGGCGGTCGAGCTGCTGCTCGAGAGCTACACCGGCCGGCTGGAGGAGCACAGTCCCTGGAACGCCAGCCGTGAGTCTTCGTTCCTGCTCCGGGGGGACGTGGCGACCGACGAGGCCGAGGAGCGGCTGGCGGCGGCCGGCTTCGGCTGGGCCACCCTCCACGACAACGGGGTGATCCCCCACCGCTACGAGACCCTCGACGTGGAGCGGGTCCGGGCCTACCACCTGCTGCCCCGGGGCGTCTCGAAGGTGGCCGGCGTGGCGGCCGACCGGGACTACCGCGGTCTGGACCGGGCGGAGTGCGCCATGGTCGGGGACGCCGCCGCCGACCTCGAGGTCCGCGGGGAGGTCGGGCGCTGCTTCCTCACCCGCAACGGCCTCGACAAGGACCCGTCCCTGGCCTGGGTCCTGGAACCCGGCTCGGGCGTGGAGGTCACCAAGGCCGGTCACGGCGAAGGATTCGCCGAGGTGGTCCACCGGCTGCTCGACGAAGGCTGACGGCCCCGGGGCAAAGCCCCCGAATGCCTCAAGTTCGTTCGGGTTAGGGTCGATGCAATGGTCATGCCTTCGGTGAGCGCGGAGCGGACTCTCACAAGCCTCTACGAAGCGATCCACCGGCGCCGTGACGTCCGGGGCCAGTTCACCGGCGCACCGATCGACCCCGAAGCCCTCGAGCGGGTCCTGGCCGCCGCCCACGCCGCTCCGAGCGTGGGGCTGACCCAGCCGTGGGACTTCGTGCTGGTGTCCGACGTCGCCACCAGGCAGGCGTTCGTCGACCACGTCAACCGGGAGCGGGCCGTCTTCGCCGCCAGCCTGCCCCCCGAGCGGGCTGCGGTGTTCGAGGGCATCAAGATCGACGGCGTCATGGAATC
Source organism: Actinomycetota bacterium (assembly GCA_040756995.1). Taxonomy (GTDB): domain Bacteria; phylum Actinomycetota; class Acidimicrobiia; order IMCC26256; family BP-133; genus BP-133. The sequence goes on from JBFLYK010000003.1 coordinate 120,008, forward strand.
GACCCTGTCGGTGGTCGTCACCTACGACCCCACCCGGGGCGCGCCCGGTGTCCTCGGCCGCCACGCCATCGCCGACGCCGGCCTCTACTCCGTCTGCCTCGCCATCCAGAACCTGTGGCTGGCCGCCACCGCCGAGGGCCTCGGCGTGGGCTGGGTGTCGTTCTACCGGGAGCCGTTCGTGGCCGAGCTGCTCGGGATCCCCGAGGGCATCCGGCCGGTGGCCTGGCTGTGCCTCGGGCCGGTCAGCCACCTGGAGGAGACCCCCGACCTCGAGCGCCACGGCTGGCGCCGGCGCCGCCCCCTCTCCGAGGCCCTCCACCACGAGCGCTGGACGGCCAAGACCGACCGGGCGGGCGAGAAGCAGCCCTAGACGACTTCCCGCACGATCCCGCCGGGGGTGGGTGCGCTGTCTTCGGCTTCGGCGTACTCGGCGTAGCGCTCGATCGGCTCGCCCAGGACGTGCACCCGCCAGAGGTGCCCGACCAGGATCTTGAGGATGGCGGCCGTGGGCACCGCCACCAGCAGCCCGAAGAAACCGCCCAGCGTCCCGCCGAGCAGCAGCGCCAGCATCACCAGGACGGGGTGGAGCTTCACGACCCGGTGCATGACCAGTGGCGAGATGAAGTGGTTGTCGATCTGCTGGACGGCCACCATGACCACGACCACCCACACCGCCGTGATCGGCTCCCTGGTGGTGAGGGCGATGACCAGCGCCGGAATGCCGCCGATGTACGGCCCGACGAGCGGGATCATGTTGAAGAAGCCGGCCACCATCCCGATCAGCAGCCAGAACGGCAGCCCGATGACGAACAGGCCGACGCTGGCCAGCACCCCGACGATGAGGGCCACGACCAGCTGACCCCGGAAGAACCCGCCGACCGCGGCGTTCATCCGCCGGCCCAGGACCAGGACCTCGGCTCGGGCGCCGAGGGGGATCAGCCCCTCGGCCACCTGTTTGAGGTGTGGCAGGTCGACCAGCAGGTAGAAGGCGAAGATCGGCGTGAGGATGATCACCAGCAGCACGTGGAAGACCTTCACGCCCACCTCGGCCACCCGGTCGATCTGGTCCCGCACCGACACGTCGGTGTTGGAGAAGGCGTCGGTGACCCTCTGGCGGTCGAACTCGAACGGCGTCCCCTTCAGGCTGTTGGCCCGGTCGTCGACCCAGCGCTCCATCTTGGTGCGGATCGCCGGCCACCGGTCGGCCAGGTTCTCCGCCTGGTCGTGGACGGCCGGGTACATCACGAGGCCGATGATCACCGCCACGGCCAGGAACCCGAGGTAGGTCATGGCCACGCCGGCCAGGCGGGGGATCCCCCGCCGCTGCAGCATGGTGATGAACGGGTTGAGGATGAAGACGATGGCCCCGGCCAGGATCAGCGGCGGGAAGATGACCGCCACCTTCCAGGCCAGCCAGGCGATGATGGCCACGGCGACCGACAGCCCGACGAACGCCCAGGCCACTGACCCGGCCCGCCGGATGCCGTCCGTCGCCTGACCCGCCACAGTGTCAGGCTAACTCCCGGCCGAATTCGCCCAGCGGTTCCCGCGCCGGTTCGTCCCGGTTCCCCGGCGCGGTCGGCTCAGATCGGACGGGCCAGCCGCTCGAGGGCCCACCGGCCGGCCTCCACCCCCGCCTCCTCGGCCAGCAGGCCGGCCCGGGACCACGCCTCGCCCGCCTGCCAGACGCGATCCACGAGCGACAGCACGAGGACGTCGTCGAGGACGGGATCGGGCCCGCCCCCGTCAGAGGCGGAGGATCCCTCTTCGCCGGCCTCGGCCGGGGGCTTGAGCTCGTCGGCGACCTGGCCGGCGACCACGGCGCGGTGGGCGACACCTTCGGACCTCGCCCACTCGAGAACGGCGCCCGTCACCTTTCCGTCCAGGCTCGTGCGGTCGAAGCGGCCTTCGCCGGTCACGACGAGGTCGACGCCTTCCAGGGCGGCCTCGAACCCGGCGGCGGCCGCCACCACGTCGAAGCCGGCGTCGAGGCGGGCGCCGAGGGCGGCGAGGCCTCCGGCCAGGCCGCCGGCGGCGCCGGCGTGGGCCCGGCCGGTCACGTCGGTGCCCGTCCGCTGCCTGTAGACCTCGGCCAGGCGCTCGAGGCGGCGGGTGAGGAGCGCGACCTGGGCGGCCGTGGCGCCTTTCTGGGGGCCGAAGAGGCGGGCGGCGTCGAGGAACGGGGTCGTCACGTCGCAGGCCACCGTCACGTCGAGGCCGGCCAGTGACCAACCCAGGGCGTCGACGGCGCCCAGCCCGCCGTCGGTCATGGCCGAGCCGCCGACCGCCACCACGATCCGCCGGGCGCCGACCCGGACGGCGGCCCGGATCAGCTCGCCCGTCCCCCGGCTGGTAGCCGCCAAGGGGTCGTTCGGGCCGGTGACCAGGGCCAGGCCGCTGGCCCGGGCCGACTCGATGACGGCCGTGCCGTCGGGCAGGAGACCCCACTCCGCCTCGACCGGATCACCCAGCGGACCGGTGACGGTGGCCCGCCGGCGGGAGCCGCCCCGGGCGGCCAGCAGGGCGTCGAGCGTCCCCTCGCCTCCGTCGGCCAGAGGCAGGCGGCGGACCTCGTCGAACCGCCGCCGGTCGACCTCGGCCGCCTCGACGCCGCGGGCCAGCGCTTCCGCCGCTCCGGCGGCGGTCAGCGTGCCCCGAAACTTGTCCGGGCAGACGAGCGCCACAGCCACGGGCCAGAGTTGAACACACGCCGTGGGGTTGGGGCCCCACGGCAAGCGGCGGGATGCCCGGAGGGCAGGGGCCCGCCGCCATAAGCAACCTCAGGGCTGCGCCAGCAGGCCTAAGGCAGGTAGGGCCGGGGGTTGCGGGGCTGGGCGTCGACCCGGACCTCGAAGTGGAGGTGGTTCCCGGTGGAGTGGCCGGTGGTCCCGACGAAGCCGAGGACGTCGCCCTGGTTGAGGACCTGCCCCTCGGCGCAGCCGATGCGGGACTGGTGGCCGTAGAGCGTGGCGATCCCGTCGCCGTGGTCGACCAGGACGGTGTTGCCGTAGCCGCCGAGCCAGCCGGTGTAGATCACCTCACCGGCCTTGGCCGCCACGATGGGGGTGCCGGAGCGGGCGGCGATGTCGATGCCGGTGTGCATCCGCCCCCATCGGGGCCCGTAGCCCGAGGTGACGACACCGTCCACCGGCCAGATGAACCCGCTGGGCGAAACGCCCGACCCCGTGCGCGGCAGGCGGCTCAGCCCGTTGCGGGCCGCCTGCCCCGCCGCGGCCCGGGCCCGCCGGGCCGCCTCGAGCGCCGCCTGCCGCTGGCGGATCAGCTCTTCGAGCCTCGTCTGTTCGGCGGCCAGGGCGTCGGCCTCGGCGGTGAGGACGGCGATCCGCTGGTCGAGCACCGCCTTGGCCGCCTCCTGGTCCTTCTTCAGCCGGGCCACGGCGGCCACCGCGGCCTGGGCGTCGGCCGACCGCTGCTTGGCCCGGTCCCGGGCCTCGGTCAGCGCCACCTCCTCCCGGGCCAGCTTCTGCTGCGTCCCGGTCAGGGCGGTGTAGGCGTTGTTGTCCTGCTCCTGGACGTCACGGACCAGTTCGGTCCGGCGGGCGACGTCGGTCAGGTTGCTGGGCAAGGCCAGCAGTTCGCCGGCCAGCGACAGATCGTCGAGCGGGCGCCCCTGCCCGCCCATGTAGGCCATGACCGCCCGGCGGTTGAAGATCTCCTTGCGGTGGGCCAGCTCCTGCTTCAGGGCGGCGATGTCGGCCGTGATCCTGACCACCGACGCCGCCGCCTGGTCGGCGTCGGACTGGGCGTCGGCCGCTTCGGCCTGGCGGTCGGCGAGATCGGCGGCGATCTCCTCCAGGTGCTTCTCGAGCTCCGTCTCCGACACCTGGGCCAGGTTGAGGTCGCGGCGGATCTGCTCCTGCTTACGCCTCGCCTCGTCGCGCCGCCGCTCGAGCTCGCCGCCCTTGGGTGGGCGAGCCTTGCCCTTCGCTCCCAGCGCGGCAGGGGTGCCGGCGAAGAGCATGGTGGCGGCACACGCAACGGCGATCCACGCCCGAGCGCCGAGCCGATGCCGGGCCGGTGGGTTTGTCATGGGTGCGGTCCGGTCATTGGGGAGGTGCGAGCAGTTTCTGCCTCAACACGATCCGCTCAGTGTTACACGCCTGTAATTCGAACGGGCGGAATTCCGCTAGCCCGAGCCGATGATCACCACGCAGTCGGCCTCCGCCGCGCCCTCCATGCCGGCGGCGGCCGCCTCATCGAGGATCCCGGCGGTGGCCGGGATCCCGGTCGCCACCACCAGGGCCGTCGCCTCCTGGTCGAGACCCGGCCGGCAGAGGACGACACTGTCGGGCCGCCGGCTGGCGTTGCCCGGCGTCAGCGTGCGGTAGCCGACCACCTTCAGCCGCTCGGACATCGGGCCCGCCTGCTGGTTCTTCCCGCTGCCGTTGAGGACGAGCACGGCCAGGTCTCCCGGCGCCCGGGGGCCGGGCGGCGCCGTGCTGGCGGTGGTGGTGGACGTCTCCGCCGGCCCGACCGGCGTTCCGGCCGGCGGCGGCTGTCCGCCGGCGGCGACGTCGGTGCTGGCGTCGCTCCACTGCAGCAGCACGATGCCGAGCACCAGGGCGACCGCGACGAGCCCCGTCCCCCGGGCGAAGGCACCGAGGAAGGACCGGGTGAAGGACCCGGCCGCCGGAGGACGGCGGCGGGAGACCCCGGGCTCGATCGGGTAGTCGGTCACCTCGATTCCGACCCGCCGTACTGCCGGTCGAAGCGGGCCCGCCGGCGGCGGTCCCGGTGGCGGCGCAGGCGCTTGACGACGAGCGGGTCGTAGTCGGCCACGCCGGGCTCGTCGAGGATGTCGTTCAGCAGCTGGTAGTAACGGGAGTCGGACAGCCCGAACCGCTCGCGGATCGCCTGGGCCTTGGTGCCCGGGAGGGCACGCCAGGTCCGCTCGAAGTCGATGATGTCGCGGCTCCGCTGCGAGAGCTCCATCAAGATTCTGATCCTCGACTGAAGGTAAGGCCAGGTCAACGACCTCGCAGCGTGGTCGTAAGCGTTGGCTTTCATCTACCAGGGCCGTTCAGCCAGGAATCCCACCGTGAGCACTGGCACTGGGTGTCGAATTCTTCCAGCCGCCTCGGGCCGGAAGTCCTGTCAGGGCGTGGTTCCGGGCCCTCGGAAGGTTCACAGGGGCCGGCGGCATGCACGACTACAGCTGGCAGTTCTATTTAGCTAAATTCGGAGCCATCTATATAAAGAAGTCGCCGGGCTATTTCATGACGAAGCGATGAAGAAGGCTGATTTCGGGCGCGCTCGGACCACGCAGAGGAGTGCGGGGAGAGAGCCCGAGGTGGGATTCGAACCCACGACCTGACGCTTACAAGGCGCCTGCTCTGACCGTCTGAGCTACTCGGGCGGGCCGCCAGAGGGTAACGCGGGCCGAAAAGACGAGAGGCCCCCGGAGGGGCCTCTCGATGGTTCGCCGGGGAGCGAAAGTGGAGCGCTAGGCGACGTCTTCGGCGGCGGCCCGCTCCGCCAGGTGGACGTCGAGCTTGCGCTTGATGCGCTGGAGAGCGTTGTCGATCGACTTGACGTGCCGGCCGAGGACCTCGGCGATCTCCTGGTACGACTTGCCCTCGACGTAGAGCCGCAGGACCTCGACCTCGAGCTTCGAGAGCATCTCGCTCATCATCCGCCGCATGGAGCGCAGATCCTCCATGGAGATGATGAACTCGATGGGGTCGATCAGGCCTTTTGCCTCCAGGACCTCCTCGACCGTGCCGCTGCCGTTCTCCTCGCCGGGGCGGGTGCCGGACAGCGACAGGTAGGAGTTGAGAGGCTGGTGCTTCTGGCGGGTCGCCGTCTTGATGGCGGTGATGATCTGCCGGGTGATGCAGAGCTCGGCGAAGGCCCGGAAAGAGGCCTGCCGGTCGGGGCGGAAGTCACGCACGGCCTTGAACAGGCCGATCATGCCCTCCTGCTCGATGTCGTCGGAGTCCGCCCCGATCAGGAAGTAGCCGCGGGCCTTGGCCCGGGTGAAGCGCCGGTAGCGCTGGAGCAGCACGTCCAGGGAGTCGTTGTCGCCCCCCTGGAACCGTGCGACCAACTCGTCGTCACTCAACTCGGCGAGGGCCGCACTACCGAGCTTCATCGTCATGGAGCATCTCCTACGGGGATGTGACGGAATGGTGACCACGCAGTGCGGTCGGACTAGTTCTTTGTAAGGGACCCCCGTAGAAGAGTCAATAGGACGGGGTTAAGACGGCCGCTGATGAGTCTTATTTGTCTCCCGCAAATTCGGACATTTCCCCACAATCTGCCCGTAATGCCCGGCCGCGATGACTAGTCCTCGGGTGTGAGGCTCGTTCCTGGGCCGATCAGGTGACTAGGCACCCTGCGTGGCGGAAGACCGCCGGCGCCGCGCCACCTCATAGGCGGCCAGGCCCGCGGCGGTTGCCACGTTGAGTGAGGAAAGTCGGCCGAGCATCGGGATGCTGACGAGGACGTCGCACCGCTCCCGGGCCAGGCGGGACAGCCCGCGGCCCTCGGCGCCCAGCACGAGCACGACCGGCTCGGTGGCCAGATCGAGGGAGAAGAGGTCGCCCGGACCCCGCTCGTCGAGCCCGATCGTCCACACCCCGGCCCGGCGGGCGCGTTCCAGCGCGGCCGGGATTCCGGGCACCAGGGCGATGGGCAGATGCTCGACCGCCCCGGCGGCGGCCTTGGTCACCGCCGGCGTGACGTGCACCGACCGGCGCCGCGGAAGGAGAACGCCGGTGGCGCCGGCACCCTCGGCCGTCCGCAGGATCGCCCCGAGGTTGCGGGGGTCGGTCACACCGTCGAGGGCGAGGACGAAGGCGTTGGGATCGGCCAGCAGCTCGTCGTCGACGGCCACCGGGAGCGGGTCGCCCCGGGCGATCACACCCTGGGCGGCGTCCGTTCGGCTCAGCTGGTCGATCTTCGGCGTCATGCGGACGGGCGCCCCGGCCCGCTCGGCCAGCCGGATGATCTCGTCGAGGACGGGCGCCGGCTCGAGCGCACCGTCCATCCACACTTCCCGGATACGCCGCCTCCCCGCCAGCAGCGCCTCCCGGACCGCCCGCCGTCCTTCGATCTGCTCGCCGCCGATGCCCTTCTCACCCGCTGGCTTCCGCTCCCCCGGCGGCGGCCGGTCGCCGGGAAGTCCTCGGCCCGCGCCACCCACCCGGAACTTCTCAGCCCCCCTGAACCGCTCAGGCCCTCCGCTGCGCCGGGCGGGAGAAGGAGAGTCGGACCCGGCGGCGCCCGCCGCGCCCCGACGTGTCGGAGGGATGGGGGTGGGACCGGCTCGCCCCGTACCGGCCCGGCCGCCGGCGCCCCGGCCAGCCGGTTCCGCGGAACCGCGTCCGGCCGCCCCTCGCTTGCCGGCCGCACCCTTGCGGTCTGAAGCTCCGCCGCGGGACTTCCCGCCCCGCTTCCCGGGCTGGTCGCGCTTCGGGCTCACCCGCGGTGCCAGATGGTGCCGGAGGGCGTGTCTTCGAGGGTGATGCCGCGGGCGGCGAGGTCGGCGCGGATCCGGTCGGCCTCGGGGAAGTCCTTGGCTTTGCGGGCGGCGTTGCGGGCCTCGACCAGGGCGTTGATCTCGTCGTCGCCTTCGCCGGTCACCGAGCCGTCGTCGAGCTCGAGGCCCAGGGCGCCGGTCAGGGCGTGGACCGTCGAGACCAGGCGGCCGGCTTCGGTGCCGCCCCCGGCGTCGATGGCCAGGTTGGCCCGGCGGACCGCCTCGTAGACGGCGGCCAGGGCGGCCGGCGTGTTGAAGTCGTCGTCGAGGGCGGCGTTGAAGGCGGCCAGGGTCTCGGGGTCGAGCTCGGACCGGTCGAGATGCAGCCGCTCGACACCGGCCGTCCGGGCCCGGCGGGCCAGGGCGTCGAGCCGGCCCAGGGCCTCGGCGGCCACCGCCACGTTCTCCGGGCCCATCTCCATGTTCGACCGGTAGTGGGTCTGGAGTACCAGCAGCCGCAAGGCCCGAGGGCCGTGCGAGTCGACCGCCTCCTCCAGCGTGGTGAAGTTGCCGAGCGAGCGGGCCATCTTCTCCCCGCCCACGTTCACCATGGCGTTGTGGAGCCAGTAGCGGGCGAAGCGCTGACCCGCCCCCTCGGACTGCGCCCGCTCGTTCTCGTGGTGGGGGAAGACGAGGTCGACTCCGCCGCCGTGGATGTCGAAGCCCTCGCCCAGCAGACCGACCGACATGGCCGAGCATTCGATGTGCCAGCCCGGCCGGCCCGGGCCCCAGGCCGACTCCCACGACGGCTCCCCCGGCTTGGCCGCCTTCCAGAGGGCGAAGTCGACCGGCGAGCGCTTGCGCTCGTCGACCTCGACCCGGGCGCCGGCCGACTCCAGGAGGTCGTCGAGGCGGCGATGGGAGAGGTGGCCGTAGTCGGGAAAACTCTCGACCGAGAAGTACACGCCGCACTCGTTGGCGTAGGCCCGTCCGGCCGACACGAGCTGGGCCACCAGGTCGAGCATCTGCGGGATGTACTGCGTGGCGTGGGGCACCGCGTGCGGCCGCAGGATCCCGAGCCGGTCGAGCTGCTCCCAGTGGATCTTCTCGTAGCGGGTGGCCACCTCGGACTCGGTGCTGCCCTCGGCTCGCGCCTTGTTGATGATCTTGTCGTCGACGTCGGTGACGTTGCTCACGTGGAGCACGTCGAAGCCGCGCCACTCCAGCGCCCGCCGGATGGCGTCGAACGACAGTGTGCTGCGGGCGTGCCCGACGTGGGGCACGTCGTAGACCGTCGGACCGCAGATGTAGAGCGCGATCCTTCCCGGCTCGCGGGGAACCAGTTCGACCTTGTCGGCGGAGAGCGTGTCGTGGACGAGCATCCAGTTCAGGCTACCGGGACCGACCCCGGCAGCCTGAGTGGATTACTTGCCTACGAGCGCCTCGTCGAGCTTCGCCTCGGCTTCCTCTTCGGTGACGCCGATGGCGAAGGTCAGCTCGGATACGAGGATTTGCCGGGCCTTGGTCAGCATGCGCTTCTCGCCCGCCGACAGTCCCTTGTCCTTGTCGCGGATCGACAGGTTCCGGACGACCTCGGCGACCTGATAGATGTCGCCGCTCTTCAGCTTCTCCACATGGTTCTTGAACCGCCGAGACCAGTTGGTCGGCATTCGCGCTTCCTTCTTCCGAAGGACGGCGAACACCTCCTCGACCTCTTCGTCGTTGATGACTTCGCGGAGCCCGACTTCTTCGACATTGTCGGCCGGGACCATGAGGGTGAGGTCACCGTATGCCAGCTTGAGCACGAGGTAATCCCGTGTCTCTCCGAAGACTTCTCGCTTCTCGCGACGCTCGACGATGGCGGCGCCATGGTGCGGATAAACGACCTTGTCGCCAACGTCAAACAGCATGCGCACTCTCCCAGGTGGCCCAATCTGGGGCTCCATCAAGGGTACGGCAGGAACCGCACCTGAACAACTTGAACAAGCACCCGTTTAATTGCGTGGACATTCCCGACATTCCCGGCAGCGGCGGCGAGGGAAAACACGAAGGGTGACTCTATGTATACCCAACGTCGCCAGGGTCACGCTTCGCAAATTTCCGACAAAGCCCCTTAATCGAGCAGGAAGGCCAAGCAGCGGCGCCAGGCGTCGGCGGCGTCGTCGGGACGGTGGACGGGCCGGTCCGGATCATGGGCGAAGGCGTGGTCGGCCCCCCGGTAGACCACGACCTTGTGATCGCGCTTCCCGGCCCAGGCGTTGCGCAGGGCCTCGATGTCGGCCGGAGGGATGAGGGCGTCGATCTCGCCGAAGATGGCCAGGGTGGGGCAGGCGTCGGCCACCACCTCGAGGGCGTCGCGCTGCCCGCCGCCCTCCCACATCGACGGCGTGCGCACCATCCCGTAGAAGGCCACCGCCCGTTCGAAGCGGCCGGTGGCGGCGGCCTTCAGGGCGTACGAGCCGCCCATGCAGAAGCCCATCACGGCCACGCGGCCGACGTTGTCGGCGGCGGCCAGGTGATCGGCGGCCTCGGCCAGGTCCTCGAGCACGACCTCGTCGTGGAGCTCGCCGGCCCGGGCCCGCCGGGCGTCGATGTCGAGCGATCCGCCGGGCGGGATGAGCCGGGCGAACGTCTCGGGGGCGCACACCGCCAGGCCGTGGGTGGCCAGCCGCCGGCAGATGTCCTCCATCAATGGCCGGAGGCCGAAGATGTCGGGCACGAGCACGACGCCACCGAGCGCCTCGCCATCGGGGCGGGCGTGGTAGGCCGGGACGAGCGTGCCCTCGACGTCGAGGGTGATGTGGTCGACCGTGGCCTTCTGCGGCCCTTCCTCGAGCATGTATCCCATGCTGCGGGACTATACGTACCGATCGAGGATCGAGGTTTCGGCCAGGCGGGAGAGGCCTTCCTTGATCGCCCGGGCCCGGGTCTCGCCCACGCCTTCGACGTCGTCGAGGTCCTTCATGGAGGCCCGCATGATCTTCTGCAGGTTGTGGAAGCGGGCCACGACCCGGTCGGCCACGATCTCCGGCAGCCGGGGGATCTTGTGCAGGAGCCGGTAGCCGTGGGGCTGCAGCGACCAGTCGAGCCCCGTCCCCTGCGGCAGGTGCAGGACGGCCGCCACCTCCTTGAGATCGAGCAGCTCGTCGGTGGTGAGCTGGGCCAGGCGCTTCATCACCTCGTCGAGCTCCCAGTCGGGGGAAGCGACGAAGTAGTCCTTGGCCACGAGGCGGCGGTCGTCCTCCACGCCGCCCATGAGCTCCTCGAGCTGGAGGAGGACGAGGCGGCCCTCCGAGCCGAGCTCGATGATGTACTCCTCGATCTCGTCGGAGATGCGCCGCACCATCTCCGCCCGCTGGAGCACGGTGACGGCGTCGCGCACGGTCACGAGGTCCTCCACCTCGAGGGCGGACAGCGAGCCGGAGACGGCGTCGAGCCGGTCCTTGTAGCGCTCCAGCGTCTGCAGCGCCTGATTGGCCTTGGCCAGCACCCGGGGGATCGGCTCCAGCGTGTACTTCTGGTCGTCGCGGTAGATCGTGACGACCGACATGGCCTCGGACACCGAGATCACCGGCACGTCGATCTGGCGGGCCACCCGTTCGGCGGTGCGGTGCCGGGTACCCGTCTCCGACGTCGGGATGTTGGGGTCGGGGACGAGGTGCACGTTTCCCCGGGCCACCCGGGAGCAGTCGGCGGCGAGGATCAGCGCGCCGTCCATCTTGGCCAGCTCCGACAGCCGCTGGGGCGTGAACTCGGCGTCGAGGAGAAAGCCGCCGGAGCACACCGACAGCACCTCCGGACCGTCGCCGACGACGATCAGGGCGCCCTTGTTGGCCTGGAGGATGCGATCGATACCGTCACGCAGCGGAGTGCCCGGCGCCACCATTCGCAATGCTTCGAGCAGCGCCTCCGAGCGGCGCATCGGCACAGGCGGCTCCCCCTCGGACAGTGGATGCCGGGCCCCGTCTCGTTGGGCCTTCAGCGTCTCCGAGGGTAGCGCAGGGACACCCGTTCGGGGGAGAGCCCGGCCCCCGCCCGGATCAGCTTTGCCGAGTTCGTCGGCGCAGCCGGAGGAGCACGATCAGGCCGGTCAACAGCGCCACCGCCAGCAGTACCGGCCGAGTCCGATCGCTGGTCTCCGACGAGACGTCGACCGTCACGGGCGCCCCCGGCCGGACCTCGAACTCCTCGGCCTCCCGCCCGGGGAGCTCCACGACCAGCCGGACATGGAGCCCGTCCGCCGCCCGCTGCGCCAGGAGCTCCTCCACGCGGCCCGGATCGACGCCGGCGGCGCGCAGCCGCCCGGCCAGGTCCGGCGTGTTGGCGAAGCCGGTGGCCGCTTCGGCCTCCGGGCCGAGGTCGGCGGTGCCGCGCAGCCGGTAGGTCGCCCTGGTGAACGACCGGCGCCGGTCGAGCCGGAAGTCCCGCAGCGGCCCGGCCGGCCCGGCCAGCTCGGCGAGGACCACAGCGAAATCGCCGGGGCGGGAGAACGCCTTGCTCACTTCGACCCGGGCCCCGCCCTCCTCCGTCCGCCGGACGGGAGAGATCTCCCAACCCGCCGCGTGGAGGTCGGACGTCTGCGCCCCCTCGCCGACGGCGCCCCCGAGCAGGGCCACCGCCTCCCGGTCGAGCGCGAACCGGGCAGTGACCGTGCCGCCCCGCCCGGTCACGCGGGCCTCCACCGTGGCGTCGACGCGGCAGCCGCCGAGGACCACGAGCGCGACGAGGACGGTGGCGACGACGAGCGGGCGGCGTAGCACGAGCGAGAGGGTACGAGGTCCCGGCCATTTGTAATTGTCCATAAAGCCCGCCGGGCGGATTCCTTTCGGCGGCAGAGGCTCCCCCTTACGTTCACCTGACCGTTTCGAAGGGGGAGGAACCACAGTGCACCTCAGGGAACGCCGAATGACCCGGCTTCTGGCCGTGGTGTTCACCGCCGCCGCGCTGATCGGCGCGGGTTGCGGAGACGACGACGAAGGGAACGGGCAGCAGACCAGCGGAGGGGAGACGGGCGCCAACTCCTCGGAGCCGATCGTGATCGCCGGGCTCGAGGGTGAGGTGGCCGAGGGCGGGCCCGACTTCACCAAGGGCATGCAGATCGCCGCCGACCAGATCAACGCCGCCGGAGGCGTGGAGGGTCGCAAGATCGAGGTCCGGATCACCAAGACCGGCGGCACACCGGAAGGGGCCGCCTCCGCCTACCGTTCGGCCGGATCCGACTCCGCCGTCCTCGGGTCGTTCCTCGGCGCCTCCGGGGCTCTGGCGATCCGCGAACAGAGCACCACCGTCAAGCTGCCGATCATCACCGCCAGCGGCAACGACAAGGTCGACCGCCCGGCGGCGCCCTACGTCTTCAACAATGCCCCGACCTCGGAGCTCGTGACCTCGTCGCTCCGGTACGCGGTCGAGAACTTCGGGGCCAAGAAGGTGGCGGCCATCCACTACGAGACCGACTTCTCGTCCCAGATTCCCGATGCGCTGAGGAACGGCTGTCAGCGGCTCGGCTGTCAGGTCGTGGCCATCGAGAAGGGCTCGGCCACCTCGGCCGTCGACGCCCTGGTGCCGCAGCTGACGAAGATGCGCAACGCCAACCCCGACGTCTACTACATCGAGACCCTCAACCCGGCGGCCATCGCCGCCGCCCGCCAGCTCAAGCTCAACAAGCCGATCATCGCCGAACAGTGGCTGACGGTCCCGCCGCTGGCCCAGGCCTGCGGCGCGGCCTGCGAGGGCGTCGTCTTCGGCGGCCACAAGTGCCGGGCGCCGGAGCTCCTGGAGGCCAGCGACCCGCTGAAGAAGCACTGCGACGACTACATCGCCGCCTTCCAGCAGAAGTTCCCCAACGAGCCGTTCGCCCTCTTCAGCATCTACGGGCACGACGCGGTGCGGACCTTCGCCGAGGCGGCCAAGCGGGTCCTCACGAAGGGCGACGACCTGACCCGGGACAGCCTGGTCAAGGCCATGGAGACCTTTGACGGCAACGGCTTCCTCACCTCCCACGGCTACATCAAGACGGCGGCCGACAACCACCGGCTGACGGGCACGTGGAAGGAGGCCTACCTCAACCTGACCGTCGAGGCCGAGGGCCAGAACGTGAAGTGGGTGCTGGCGCCGAAGGCCCAGGCCACGGGCGCCGAGGCCTGATCCACCGGCGACGCAGGCGACGGGGCGTAGGTGCCGCAGCTCAGTGACCTCTCGCAGTACGTCTTCTCCGGTCTGAGCGTCGGCTGCATCTACGCCCTCGTCGCTCTCGGCTTCGTCGTCATCGCCAACGTCTCGGGCGTCTACAACTTCGCCCAGGGCGACTACGTGATGCTCGGCGGGATGATCGTGGCCTGGGGCAGTCGGGAGCAGGTGAGCATGCTGGTGGCCGTGCCGCTGGCGGTGCTGGTCGGCGCCGGCGTCGCCGTCATCCAGGAACGGGTCACCGTGGCGCCCGTCCGGGGCCGGGTCGGCCCGCTCGGAATGGTCGTGGTGACCCTGGGGTTCGGTCTCGTGCTCCAGGGTCTGGCCCTGCGGATCTGGAAGGAGGACCCCCTCCGGGCGGAACCGTTCACCGCCGGGGTCTTCCAGCTGTTCGACGCCCGCCTGGGCCGGCAGGTGTGGTGGGTGTGGGGCACCACCGCCGTCGTCCTCGCCGCGGTCGTGGCGCTGTTCCGCTTCACCGCCGTCGGACGGGCCATGCGGGCCTGCGCCATCAACCCGGTGGCCGCCCGGCTCCAGGGCATCGGGGTCGGGCGGATGTCGCTGGCCGCCTTCCTCCTGGCCGGGGGGCTGAGCGGCCTCGTCGGAGCCGTCACCGTTCCGCTGACGCTGGTGCGCTGGAACACCGGGCTGGTCGTCGGCCTCATCGGGTTCATCGCCGCCGCCCTCGGGGGGTTCACCAGTCCGGCCCGGGCGGTCGTGGCCGGTCTCGGCCTCGGCGTGATCGAGGCCATCTCGGCCGGCGTGATCTCGTCCAACTACCGCACGGCGCTGGTCTACGCCGTCCTGCTGGCCTACCTGCTGGGACGGGACGTCTTCGGCGACGACGGGCTGCTGCGGCGCCTGCTCCGCAGGCGGGCCGTGCGCTCGGCCCGCCCCCGGACGCCGCCCCGGGCGGCGACGACGACGGCGGCGGCGACGACGACGAGGCAGAACGGCGCCCGTCCGGCAGTGGGCGCCCGGCTCCGGGCGGCGGTGGCCGACCGCCGGCGGCTCATCCCCGTCGCCGTGGGGCTCGTCGCCGCCGCGGTGCCCTACCTGCTCAAGGACACGCGGTCGCTCGACACCGCCATCTTCATCGTGCTGGCCGCGCTCGGCGCCACCGGGCTGGTCCTGGTGATGGGGCTGGCCGGTCAGCTCAGCCTCGGCCAGGGCGCCTTCTACCTGGTGAGCGGGTACACCGCCGCCGTCCTCACGGCCCGCCACGGCTGGGCCCACCTGCCGGCACTCGTCGTCGCCGTGGGCCTGTCGGCGCTGATGGGCTCAGTGGTCGGGTGGCTGACCCTGCGCTTCCGGGGCCTGAACCTGGCCCTGGCCACCCTGGCCGTGCACCTGATCCTGCTCGTCTTCGTGGTCCAGCAGGACGGGCTCACCGGGGGGCCGCTCGGCACGACCGGCGTCCCCGTCCTGTCGGTGGCCGGCTTCGACTTCTCCACCCAGCACCGCTTCTACTACCTGGCGCTGGCCGCCCTGGCCGCCTGCCTCGTCGTGGCCCGCAACATCGACCATTCCCGGGTCGGCCGGTCGTTGCGGGCGGTGGGCGCCGACCAGGAGAGCGCCGAGAGCCTGGGGGTCGAAGCCTGGAAGCTCAAGCTCGGCATCTTCGTCCTCGGCGCGGCGATGGCCGGGCTGGGCGGGGCGCTGTGGGCGTACTACCTGCGTTACGCCGCTCCGTCCTCCTGGGACGTCGGACTCACCATCGACCTGCTCACCTACGTCATCGTCGGGGGTCTCGGCTCCGTGTTCGGCGGCGCCGTCGGCGCGGCGGTCGTCGGTTGGTTGCAGCACTGGGTGCGAGAGACGTTCCAGAGCGGCTTCGGGGCCGGGGCGTCGTACTACCCCATCGTCACCAACGGGCTGCTCCTCATCGGTTTCGTCCTGTTGTTCCGGGAGGGCATCCTGGCCCGACTGCGGAACTGGTGGCCGGCCCGAAAGGAAGTCGTCGCTCCAGTTTCGGAGGTGCAAACGACGGCCCGAGAACCGGTCCCTTCAGCCGACCGGCACCGCCCGACGGTCGTCTGCTCCGGGCTCTCCCGCTCGTTCGGGAGCATCCGGGCGGTCAACGGCGTCGACGTGACCCTCGAACCGGGAACGATCACGGCCATGGTCGGGCCGAACGGCGCCGGCAAGTCGACGTTCATCAATCTGCTGTCGGGGGCGTTCCTGCCGTCGGCCGGCGAGATCCGCCTGGACGGGGTCCGGATCGACGGGCTGTCGGCGCCCGACATCGCCCGGCTCGGCATCGCCCGGACGTTCCAGACGCCCCGGCTCTTCCAGGGGCTGACGGCGCTGGAGACGGTGATGGTGGCGCGGGACCGATTCGCCGGCGCCGGGCTCGCCTCCGCCGCGCTGGCGCTGCCCCGCGTGCGGCGGGACGAGCAGGAGGCCGCCGAGGCGGCCCGGCACTGGCTCCGCTTCGTGGGGCTCGACGCCGAGGTGGCGACGCCGGCGCTGCTGCTGCCGGTCGGGCACCAGCGCCTGGCCGAGGTGGCCCGGGCTCTCGCCACCGAACCCGACGTCCTGCTTCTGGACGAACCGGCGGCCGGGCTGGACCACACCGAGACCGCCGTCCTCGCCGATCTGGTCCGCCAGATCAGCCGCCGCGGCGTGGCCGTCCTGCTGGTGGAGCACGACATGGGGATGGTCATGTCCGTCGCCGACCGCGTCGTCGTCCTCGACCACGGCGAGAAGATCGCCGAGGGCCCGCCGGCCGAGGTCGGACGGGATCCCGCCGTCGTGGAGGCCTACCTGGGGACCGCCCACGTATGAGCCAACCCCTGCTCGTGGCCGAGAACGTCACCGCCAGCTACGGCCCGGTGACCGTGCTGCGGGGCGTCACGCTGGTCGCCGACGAGGGAGAGCTCGTGACGGTGCTCGGCGCCAACGGGTCGGGGAAGAGCACGCTGCTGTCGGCCATCGTCGGCCTGCTGTCACCGCGGGCCGGCCGCGTCACGTTCGCCGGCCAGGACATCACCGGGAGGCCGCCCGAGGCGATCGCCCGGCAACGCCTCGTGATGGTGCCGGAGGGCCGGCAGCTGTTCGGGCCGATGTCAGTGCTCGACAACCTGCTGCTCGGCGCCCACTGCCGGCACCGGAACCGGCGGGCGGTGGCCGACGGGCTCGAGCGGGTGTTCTCGCTGTTCCCGGTGCTCCGGGAGCGGTCCCGCCTGCCGGCCGCCAGTCTCAGCGGCGGGCAGCAGCAGATGCTGGCCATCGGCCGGGCGCTCATGGCCGAACCGAAGATGCTGCTCCTCGACGAGCCGTCGCTGGGGCTGGCGCCGCTGGTCACCCGCCAGTTGTTCGAGACGTTGCGGGTGCTCCACGACGCCGGAGTGTCGATCCTGCTGGTGGAGCAGAACGCCCGGATGGCGCTGGACCTGGCCGACCGGGCCTACGTCATGGAGCGGGGATCGGTGACCGTCGAGGGACCGGCGGCACGGATGCTGGAAGACGAGCGGGTGCGGGCGGCCTATCTGGGGCTCGGCTCCGGCGGCGCCGCGCCCTAGGGGAGGCCTCGAGGAGCCAAGGAGGTTCACGCCGATGAGAAGCACCATGCAGCGCGCCCCCCTCACCACCGGCGTCATCTTCTCCCACGGCCGGACGGTCTACGCCGACAGCCGCGTGGTCACGTTCGACGGCACGGGCTACCGGCGCGCCACCTTCGCCGACGTCGCCGCCCGGGCCGAGCGGCTGGCCGGCGCGCTGCGGGGCCTCGGCGTCGTACCGGGTGACCGGGTGGCGACGCTGTGCTGGAACCACCAGTCGCACCTCGAGGCGTACTTCGCCGTGCCGGGGATGGGCGCCGTCCTGCACACGTTGAATCTGCGCCTCTTTCCCGAGCAGCTGGCGTGGATCATCAACCACGCCGAGGACCGGGTGCTCATCGTGGACGGTTCGCTGGCCCGCCTGCTGTCCCCGGTGTTCCACGAGCTCGGCACCGTGGAGCACGTCATCGTGATCGGCGACGACGCCCCCGGGCTGGGGCTCGGGGCCGCCATCCCCTACGAGGAGCTCCTGGCCTCGCCGGCGCCGGGGTTCTCCTGGCCGGAGCTCGACGAAGAGGACGCCGCCTCGATGTGTTACACGAGCGGCACGACCGGCGACCCGCAGGGCGTCGTCTACAGCCACCGGTCGACCTTCGTGCATTCGCTCGCCCAGTGCTCGGGCAACACCTTCGCCCTCAACGAGCGCGACCGCATCCTGCTCGTCGTTCCGATGTTCCACGCCAACGCCTGGGGCCTGCCGTACTCGGGCTGGATGGCCGGCTGCGACTTCGTGCTTCCCGGTCCCCACCTCCAGGCATCCCACCTGGCCAAGTTCATCGCCGAGGAGCGGATCACGGTGGCCGAAGGCGTGCCGACGATCTGGAACGACATGCTGGCCCACGCCGACCGCCACGACGTCGACCTGTCGTCCCTGCGAATGATCGTCTGCGGCGGCTCGGCCGTCCCCCGCAGCCTCATCGCCCGCTACCGGGAACGGTTCGCGGTGCCGCTGGTGCAGGGCTGGGGCATGACCGAGACGAGCCCGCTCGCCGCCCTGTCGTTCCCGCCGGCCGACGTCCCCCTGGACGAGGAGCTCGACTTCCGGGCCAAGGCCGGGCGCGTCATCGCCGGTGTCCAGGCCCGCATCGTGGACGAGGCCGGCCGGGAGCTGCCCTGGGACGGAACCTCGGTCGGGGAGCTCGAGGTGCGGGGGCCGTGGGTGACCGGTTCCTACTTCCGGGCGCCGTCACCGGACCGGTTCCACGACGGCTGGCTCCGCACCGGCGACGTCGGCACCATCGACCGCCGCGGCTTCATCCAGCTGACCGACCGGCTGAAGGACGTCATCAAGTCCGGTGGGGAGTGGATCTCGTCGGTCGATCTCGAGAACCGGCTCATGGCCCACCCCGACGTCCTGGAGGCGGCGGTCATCGGCGTGCCCGACCCCCGGTGGGACGAGCGCCCGCTGGCCTGTGTCGTACCCCGACCGGGAGCGGTCCTCGACGCCCGGACGCTGCGGTCGTTCCTCGACGGGCAGGTCGCCCGCTGGTGGCTCCCGGAACGGTGGGTGTTCCTGGACCAGGTACCGAAGACCAGTGTCGGCAAGTTCGACAAGCGGACGCTGCGGACGCTCTACGGCGAAGGGAAGATGACGGTCGAAGAACTCGGCGAGGAGCGCCGGGCCGACGCCCCCGACGCCCCCGATGCCGGGCAGCGTGATAGGCAGCGGGCTGGATGACCGTCACCTCCAGCGTCCCGCAGCCGCCGTCGCCGCCCCTGGTGGACGAGGGGCGCCTGGCGGACTGGCTGGAAAAGGAGACCGGGATCACCGGCCCGCTGACAGCGGAGGCCGTCGGCGGCGGGAACTCCAACGCCACGTTCCTGCTGCGGGGCCCGGCCGGGTCATGGATTCTCCGGCGCCCGCCGGCCGCCGCCCTCTCGGGAACGGCGCACAGCATGGCCCGCGAGCACCGGGTGCTGGCCGCCCTGGCCGGCAGCGACGTGCCGGCGCCCCGGCCGGTGGCCTTCTGCGACGACGCCGACGTCATCGGCGCGCCGTTCCTCGTCATGGAACACGTCGACGGCGTTTCGATCACCGACCGCCTGCCCGCCGCCTACGAGGCCGAGCCCCAGGCCGTCCGCCGGCTGGGCGAGGAGATGATCGACGGGCTGGCGGCGCTGCACCGGTTCGACTGGCGGGCGGCGGGCCTGGGCGACTTCGGACGGCCGGAGCAGTTCCTGGAGCGTCAGGTCGGTCGCTGGACGAAGCAGTACGAGAGCTACGCGGTCCGCGACCTGCCCCGGTTCAGCGAACTCGGCCGCTGGTTGGAGGCCAATCGGCCGACGGAGTGGACCCCCGGGCTGATGCACGGCGACTTCCACCTCGACAACTGCCTCTTCTCCCCCTCCCGCCCCCGGCTGCTGGCCATCATCGACTGGGAACTGGCCACGATCGGCGACCCGCTCCTCGACGTCGGACTCGTCCTTGGCTTCTGGGGTCGCCGGCCCATCGATCCGCCGGCCATGCCCCAGGTGCAGGGCGTGTCCCGGTCGGCCGCCGGTCCGGAACGGGAGGAGCTGGCCGTCCGCTATGCCCAACGGTCGGGCCGCCCGGTCGAGGACCTCTCCTGGTACACGGCCCTGGCCCTCTGGAAGCTGGCGGCCATCGTCGAGGGCGCCTACGCCCAATTCCTGGCCGGTCGGCTCCGCAGCGACTACGCCCGCCGCCTGGCCGACGACGTGCCCCGGCTGCTGGAAGAGGCGGCGGTCGCGGCGGGATTGTCGTGAGCCACGTTGGGGAAGTCGCCAAATGAAGGACCGGCGGAGGAGCAGCTGATGGTCGAGAGCACCGTGCCGCTGTTGCTCGAAAGCCTCCGGGACCGCTCCCCGGAGATCCTGCGGGCCTACGAGGAGGTCGCCGTCCGGGCGACCTGGGTCTCCGACCAGGAGGACGTCGAGGAACTGCTGCGCCTCGTCGGCCGCCGCATCTGCGAGCTGCTCGACGTCAACCGCTTCTCGGCCTACATCCGCGGCGACGACGGGCTCTTCTACGGCAAGGTCGGGTACTGCCGGACGGCCGACATCGACGAGCGGATCCGCCGGCTCGTCACCGGGCCCGACGGCTTCACCGCCGAGATCGTGGCCACCCGGGCACCCGTCCTCATCACCGACGCCCGCAACGACCCCCGGACGGTGCAGCGGACCATGCGGGAGTGGGACGTGCGGGACATGCTCGGCGTCCCCCTCGTCTTCGGCGACGAGGCGATCGGCATCATCTACGTCGACAACGAGGACGAGGAGCACGTCTACACCGACGAGCAGATCCGTGTCGCCCAGGTGTTCGGCAGCCTGGCGGCGCTGGCCATGCGCCAGGCGGCCCTCTACGCCCAGCTCAACCGCCGGGCCCTCGTCATCGAAACCCAGCGCCGCCTGTTGGAGGAGGTGGCCCAGGCCCACAAGCGGCTCACCGACGCCGCCCTCGGCGGAGCCGACGTGGCCGAGACCATCCGGCTGCTGTCCGATCTCGTCGGCAAGCCGGTGCTGTTCTTCACCCCCGACCTCGACGTGGCCGCCGCCGCCACGCCCGCCGGCCTCCACGCCGAGGCGGCCGGGTCGGGCGACCGGGTGGCGCTGTCGACCCTGGCCGCCGAAGCCCGCCGGCGGGGGGCGGCGGCCATCCTGCCCGCCGCGCCCCACTGCGGCCTCGTCCAGCGGCAGCTGGTCTGCCCCTTGATCGCCAACGAGGAGGTGGTGGGCTACCTGGCCGTGGCCGAGGTCGGCAGCTCGATCCGCCCCCTCGACGTCAAGGTCGTCGAGCAGGGTGCGACGCTGGTCTCCCTCCTGGTCCTGGCGGAACGCCGGCAGGCCGAGGCCGAGGGCCAGGCCCGGGAGGACTTCCTCTCCGACCTCCTCCACGGCGCCCGGGGGGCGGCCGTCCTCCACCGGCGCGCCCCGCTCTTCGGCGTCGACCTCGACCGGCCCCACGTCGTCGTCCGCCTCGACGTCGATCCCGACGCCGGTTTGCCGAGCAGCGAACGCCGCAGCCTCCTGGCCCGGCGGCTGGCCGCCCTCCGGGGTGGCGACACCCCCCTGACCATCGGCCTTCCCGGGGCCGACATGGTCCTGCTGGCCCTGCCCGAGGGGCCGGACGCCGAGACCCTGTCCGAGGTCCGCCGGGCGGTGACGGCGGCGGTCGAGGATCTCGACCCCCGCGTGCGCTACCGGGGCGCGGCCGTGTCGAAGGTGCTGCGCCGGGTGGCCGACTACGCCGACGCCCACCGCGAGCTCCGGGCGCTGCTGGAGGCGACGAAGCTCCTCGGCGACGTCCGGCCGCACGTGATCCTGGCCACCGAGCTCGGCGTCATCCGCCTGGTCGTCTCCGGCGGCAGCAAGGACTGCCGGAACTTCGCCGAGGAGCTCCTCGGCCCCCTGATGCGCTACGACCGGGAGACGCAGTCCGATCTCCTCGGGACGCTGCGGCGGTACCTGGAGTGCGGCGGTCAGATCCGGGCCACCGCCCGGGCGCTCGACGTCCACGAGAACACCGTCCGGTACCGGCTGGCCCGCATCGCCGAGGTGTCGGACGTCGACCCTGGCGACCTGCGGACGCTGCTCGATGCCCGCTTTGCCCTGCAAGTGCTCGACCTCGTAGGGGACGAAACGCCCACCACCGATTGAGGAAACCTACAAACGCCCGTCGGGCGACGCTTTGTCGCCGGCGCCCCGGCGTGGTTCGGTGCCACTGTCCGGCGAGCAAGGAGGTCTGCCATGGCATACCTGGCGGTCGAGGGGGACCGGCGCATCTACTACGAGCACTACTCGGGGGCCGGCCGCCCGATCGTCCTCGTCCATGGCTGGGGGATGAGCGTCCGCGTCTGGGATCTGACCCTTCCGGCGCTGCTCGACGCCGGCCACGAGGTCGTCTCCTTCGACCATCGGGCCTGCGGCCTCTCCGACAAGGACTTCGACGACGTCTCCATCGACGCCATCGGCTCCGACGCCGTCCGCCTGGTGGAGCAACTGGGCCTCGACGGCGTGGTCCTCAACGGCTGGTCGCTGGGCGGGGCGGTCGTCGTCGACGCTGCGGCCAAGCTGGGTGACCGGCTCGGCGGCCTGGTCCTGACGGGCGGCGCCAGCCCCCGGTATCTCCAGGGCGAGGGCTTCCCGCACGGCGGGACGCCCGACATCTTCGAGCAGACGCTCACGGCCCTGCGGGACACCCGGCCGGAGTTCCTCCACGCCCTGGCCAGCGGCGTCTGCGCCACCGAGGTCGGGGCGGCGACGGTCAACTGGATGTGGGCCATCTTCATGCAGACGAGCGCCCGGGCCGACGCCACGCTGGCCGGTCTGGGCGACCTGGACCAGCGGGACGTGCTGGCCAAGATCACCGTGCCCACGCTGCTGTGCCACGGCGCGCAGGACGCCATCGTCCCCCACGACATCGGCGCCGCCGCCGCCGAGATGCTGCCCGACGGCCGGCTCGTGACGTTCCAGAACAGCGGTCACGCGCCGTTCCTGGAGGAGACCGCCCGGTACCGGAAGGAACTGCTCGGCTTCCTGCGCGGCCTCGGCTGACCGAAAGGCGGCGGCCCGTGGTCATCCACTACTTCAGCCCGGTGCCGGGAGTGGACCTCGTCCCGCCACCGCCCATGCCCTGAGAGAGGAGAGCCGTGGCGACCAACCAGGATCAGGTGACGTTCGGACTGGCCTACGACTTCCGCAACCCCGAGCCGTGGAAGAAGCCGTTCGAGACGCTGTATCGGGAAACCCTCGACCAGATCGTGTGGGCCGAGAGCCTCGGCTTCCGGTCCGTGTGGTTGACCGAGCACCACTTCTGCGACGACGGCTACACGCCCTCGCCGCTGGTGATCGCGGCGGCCATCGGCGCCAAGACGCAGCACATGCAGGTCGGCACGAATCTCATCGTCCTGCCCCTGCACGACCCGATCCGGATCGCCGAGGACGCCGCCACGGCGTCGATCCTGACCGGCGGGCGGTTCCGCCTCGGGGTCGGGCAGGGATACCACGAGGAGGAGTTCACCGCGTTCGGCCGGAAGCTGCGGAACCGGCCCAGCCTCCTGGAGGAAGGGATCGAGATCATCCGCCGGGCCTGGACCGGGGAGGTCGTGAACTTCTCGGGGAAGCGCTTCCGGGTCGAGGGCGTCAGGATCACGCCCGTCCCCGACAACCCGCCGCCGATCCTCGTCGGCGCCCTGGCCGACCCGGCCATCGAGCGGGCCGCCCGGATCGGTGACGGCTATCTCGACACGCTCAACGCCGGCGGCGCCAAGTACGTCGAGGCGCTGCCCCGGGTCGGCAAGGACCCGGCCGACGGCCGGATCTTCGCCCTCCAGTGGCCGGTGATCGACGAGGACCCGGAGCGGGCCTGGGCGGAGATCGGGAAGCACTCCGTCTACCAGTGGAACGAGTACATCGGCTGGGGTGTCTTCGGCCCGCCCGACCAGATTCCCCGCTACGAGGACCCCAAGCAGCTGGTCGAGGCCGGGATGATCCAGCTCTGGGACGCCTCCATGGCCATCGACCAGCTGTCCGCCATCCTGGCCGACCGGCCGCAGACCCGCGACCTGCACTTCTTCGCCCAGCTGCCCGGCGAATCGGTGGAGAGCGGTTCCCGCCGGGTCGAGTACCTGGCCACGAAGGTCATGCCCGAGGTCCTGAGCAAGGTCAACCGGCGTTAGCCCACCGAGAGGAAGGAAGCCCCCATGAAGTTCGGCATGTTCTACGTGCTGGAGTGCCCGGACGGCGACTACCGACGGGCCTACAAGGAGATGCTCGGGCAGATCGAGTACGCCGAGGAGCTCGGCTGGGACTCGGTGTGGCTGGCCGAGCACCACGGCAGCGCCTACGGCAGCCTGCCGTCTCCCCAGGTGGCGATGTCGGCGATCGCCATGATCACCGAGCGGATGCGGATCGGCCTGGCGGTGAGCATCCTCCCGTTCGACAACCCCGTCCGGGTGGCCGAGGACTTCGCCATGGTCGACGTCATCAGCAACGGACGCCTCGACCTCGGCGTGGGACGGGGCTACCAGCCCCGGGAGTTCAAGATGCTGGGCCTCGCCGACCAGCAGCAGCACAGCCGCGAGATCTTCGAGGAGGAACTCGACATCCTCGTCGGCCTGTGGGAGAACGAGCGCTTCTCCTACCAGGGCAAGTTCTTCCAGATCGAGGACGTCAGCATCACGCCGCGGCCGGTGCAGAAGCCGCGCCCTCCGCTGTACGTGGCCGCGATCAGCCCGTCGACGTTCGAACTCGTCCGCAAGTACGACATGAACGTCCTCGTGACGCCGACGCTCATGTCGCTCGACGAGCTGAAGACCTTCGTGCTCAAGGCCAAGCGGGACCTGTGCGAGCTGGGCCACGACCCGCTCGAGCTGAACTTCCCGATGAACTGGCAGATGCACCTGGCCGAGACCGAGGAGGAGGCGCTCAGCCGGCCGTCGGAGGCGCTCGACTGGTACTTCAACCTCGTCATGAAGCTCGTGCCGAAGGGCCCGAGCGCCCCCAAGGGTTACGAGTACATGGCCAACCTGGCCGAGGCCTTCGAAGCCGGCGGCGGCGTGTCGATCAACGACCTGCGGGCCGCCGGGATCATCCTCCTCGACACGCCGGACAAGGTCCGGGCGAAGATCGAGGAGGTCTACACCGAGATCGGCCAGCAGGAGATCTTCACCTGGATGCGCATCGGCGGTCTCGAGGACAAGAAGGTCCGGGCGTCGATGAAGCTCTTCGCCGAAGAGGTCATCCCCTACTTCAAGGACAAGGACCCCATCGTCCCCGAGTCGCTGAAGGACTGCGTGAAGACCTGATCAGTAGCCGACGTCGTTGGCCAGGTTGCCGTAGAACTTGCCGTCGACCGGACGGTGGGTGTCGCCCAGGAAGCCCTGGTCGGCGGGACGGGCGGCGGCGTCGGCCTTGAGCTTGGCGATGATCTGGGCCGGGCTCATGCCGGCGCACGGCCCGGCGTCGATGCAGCGGGCGACCAGGCCGGCCACGTGCGGCGCGGCCATCGACGTACCCGAGATCGCCTTGAACTTCCCGTCGTTCCACGTGGAGGTGATGCACACGCCGGGAGCGGCGATCACATGGTTGGCGTCGGGCGAGCCGGGGACGGCGTAGTTGGAGAAGGTGGCGGCGACGTCGTCGAGGCTCTTGGAGGCGCAGCCGGCCGCGGCCGTGCTGGCGAAGAGCCCGCCCGGCTTGCCGTCGAAGTCGGCCATGGCCGTCACGGCCAGCACCTCGTCGTAGCTGGCCGGCACCGACTCCGACAGGTCCTCCTTGGAGTTCCCGGCGGCCACGACCACGGTCACGCCGGCGGCGGTGACCCGGCAGACGGCGGCGTGGAAGGCGTCCTTGTCGGTCGCGCCGCACTGGCCGTCGTCGTCGCCCGGCCCGCCGAGGCTCATGTTGACGACCTTGATGTTGTTGGCGGCGGCGTTCTCCGCCACCCAGTTGAGGCCGCAGATGACGCTGGAGAGGCTGCCGGCGCCGAAGGAGGAGAAGACCCGTACGGCGTAGAGCGGCGTGCCGGGCGAGACGCCGACCACACCCTGGCCGGTGTCCTTGGCGGCCACGGTGCCGGCGACGTGGGTGCCGTGCCCGTTGTTGTCCTTGGTCTTGCCGCCCCCGCCGCCGAGGAGGTCGCCGAGCAGGTCGTTGGCGCAGTCGACCCCGCCGACCACGTTGAGGTCGGGTCGGGGCGTGATGCCGGTATCGACGATGGCCACGGCGGCCTTCTTCTCCACCCCGGCCGCGCCCGCCACCGGCGCGGCGCCGATGCGCCTGACTCCGGTGGGAACCCCGTCGGTGCTGAAGGCCTGGGCGTTGCTGTCGAGCAGGCGGACGGGCCGGTCGGCGGTTACGAACGCCACGCGGGGGTCACGCTGGAGGCTCCCGAGGCGGCTCTGCGTCAGCGACACGACCAGCGTGTTGACCGAGCCGAACAGCGAGTTGACGGTGGCGCCGAGGCCGGTGGCCCGGTTGGCCACGGCTCCAGCGTCGGCCGACTCGTTGAGGACGACGATGTAGCGCCCCGGCGACCCGGCGCTGTTCGCCGTCGACGTGAGCGACAGCCCCACCGGGGCCAGCGCCATCACCAGCACTGCCACGACCCATCTGCGCAGCATCCCTGACCGACCTCCGTCCCTGTCCCCCGGGCGGGGGACGCCACCCGATCTCACCAAGCGGCGCCTCGATCAGCCGGTCTGCTGAGGTCCCTCAACGACGAGAGCCCGGCTGCTGCCGGGCTCTCGTTTGAGATGTTGAGGGAACGAAAGGTGCGAACTATCCCTCGGAGCCGCTTCCGACCGTTTCGACAGGCGGGGGCTCAATCCCTTCAATCGCCCTGAAAGCGACCTGCTCGCCATCGACGTCGACGACGACGGTCTCGCCCGCCCGGAACTCCTTCCAGAGGATCCGCTCGGACAGCGGGTCCTCCACCAGGCGCTGGATGGCCCGCCGCAGCGGCCGGGCGCCGAGGGTGGGGTCGTACCCCTTCTTGGCCAGGAGCTCCTTGGCCGCCGGGGTGAGGTCCAGGTTGATGCCCTGGCTCTCCAGCTGGGCGACCACCCGCTTCATCATGAGGTCGACGATCTCGGTGACCTCGGTCATCGACAGCTCGTGGAAGACGATGACCTCGTCGATGCGGTTCAGGAACTCGGGGCGGAAGTGGCGCTTCAGCTCGTCGTTGACCTTCTCCTTCATCCGCTCGTAGGTCACGGCCTCGTCGGCCTTGGCGAAACCGACCGACGCCTTGCGGAGGTCGGCGGTGCCGAGGTTCGAGGTCATGATGATCACGGTGTTCTTGAAGTCGACCGAGCGGCCCTGGGCGTCGGTCAGGCGCCCGTCCTCCAGGATCTGCAGAAGGGTGTTGAAGACGTCGGGGTGGGCCTTCTCGATCTCGTCGAAGAGGACGACGGAGAAGGGCTTGCGCCGCACGGCCTCGGTCAGCTGGCCGCCCTCGTCGTAGCCGACGTACCCCGGGGGCGAGCCGACCAGCCGGGACACGGTGTGCTTCTCCATGTACTCCGACATGTCGAGCTGGATGAGGGCGTTCTCGTCGCCGAAGAGGAATTCGGCCAGGGTCTTGGCCAGCTCCGTCTTCCCGACGCCGGAGGGGCCGAGGAAGATGAACGAGCCGGAGGGCCGCTTCGGGTCCTTCAGGCCGGCCCGGGTCCGGCGAATGGCCTGGGAGACGGCCCGGATGGCGTCGACCTGGCCGATGACCCGCTTGTGGAGCTCGTCCTCCATGCGGAGGAGCTTGGCGGTCTCCTCCTCGGTCAGCTTGTAGACCGGGATGCCCGTCCACAGCGCCAGGACCTCGGCGATCGACTCCTCGTCGACCTCGTCGAAGAAGTCGATGCCCTCGGCCCGGGCCTCGGCCTCCTTGGCCGCCTTGCGGGCCAGGAGGTCCTTCTCCTGGTCGCGGAGCTTGGCCGCCTTCTCGAACTGCTGGCCCTCGATGGCCCCCTCCTTCTCCCGGCGGACGTTGGCGATCTCGTCCTCGAGCTCGCGGTAGTCGCCCGGGGTCCGCATGCGCCGGATGCGCAGGCGGGAGCCGGCCTCGTCGATGAGGTCGATGGCCTTGTCGGGCAGGTGCCGGTCGGAGATGTAGCGGTCGGCCAGGTTGGCCGCGGCGACCAGGGCCTGGTCGGTGATCGTGACCCGGTGATGGCTCTCGTAGCGGTCGCGCAGGCCCTTGAGGATCTCGATCGTGTGGGCCACGGTGGGCTCCTCGACCTTGATCGGCTGGAAGCGGCGCTCGAGCGCGGCGTCCTTCTCCAGGTGCTTGCGGTACTCGTCGAGCGTGGTGGCGCCGATCGTCTGCAGCTCGCCCCGGGCCAGCATCGGCTTGAGAATCGAGGCGGCGTCGATGGCGCCCTCGGCGGCCCCCGCCCCCACCAGGGTGTGGAGCTCGTCGATGAAGAGGATGATGTCGCCCCGGGTGCGGATCTCCTTCAGCACCTTCTTCAGGCGCTCCTCGAAGTCGCCCCGGTAGCGGGACCCGGCGACCAGGGCGCCGAGGTCGAGGGTGTAGAGCTGCTTGCCCCGCAGCGTCTCGGGGACCTCGCCGCCCACGATCTTCTGGGCCAGGCCCTCCACGATGGCGGTCTTGCCGACACCGGGCTCGCCGATGAGGACGGGGTTGTTCTTGGTCCTCCGGGAGAGGACCTGCATGACCCGCTCGATCTCCTTGTCGCGCCCGATGACGGGGTCGAGCTTCTTCTCCCGGGCCAGCTGGGCCAGGTTGCGGCCGAACTGGTCGAGGACGAGGGAGCCGGTCGGGGCGGCCTCGGCGGCGGCGCCCGACGTGGACGGCTCCTTCTGGCCGGCGTAGCCGGAGAGAAGCTGGATGACCTGCTGGCGGACCCGGGACAGGTCGGCGCCCAGCTTGACCAGCACCTGGGCGGCGACGCCCTCACCCTCCCGGATGAGCCCGAGGAGGATGTGCTCGGTGCCGATGTAGTTGTGGCCGAGCTGAAGGGCCTCCCGGAGCGAGAGCTCGAGGACCTTCTTGGCGCGGGGGGTGAAGGGGATGTGGCCCGACGGGGACGACCCGCCCTGACCGATGATCTCCTCCACCTGGGCCCGGACCGCCTCGAGCGAGATCCCGAGGGATTCGAGCGCCTTGGCGGCGACGCCCTCCCCCTCGTGAATCAACCCGAGGAGGATGTGCTCCGTCCCGATGTAGTTGTGGTTGAGCAGGCGGGCCTCCTCCTGGGCGAGGACGACGACCCTCCTGGCTCGATCGGTGAAGCGCTCGAACACGTGCCTGCCTCCTGCCTGATCCACCTGACCCCAGGGGTTGGGGCCGGGTTTCGGCGTCCCTCCGGTTTCTCGAGCTTCGGGACCTGGCCGGACGCTGGTTGACCTCTGATTTTACTGCCCTGTTGCGAGCGTACCGCTCGCGGAAGCGGCGGGCGTCGGGCACCCGGGAGGCTCTGCCCGCCGAGGACCCCCCAAAAACCTGCAAACTCGTTCAAGTGACGCTCAGGAGCGGCAGTTTGTTCCCTATCGCTCCCCCGCCTACCCTGCCGAGCTATGACCGTGGTGGAGGGGCTGCCGTGGCTGGCCGACGACCTGGTCCGCGTCGAGGCCGCGCTGCGGGCCTCGGTGCAGACCGGTGACCCCTTCCTCACCGACGTCGCCTCCCACCTTATCGGCGCCGGTGGAAAGCGGATTCGGCCGGCCCTGACGCTGTGCGCCGGATACGCCGCCCACCCCGACGGGCCCGTCAGCGACGACGTCATCACCGGGGCGGTGGCGGTCGAGCTGGTCCACCTCGGGTCGCTGTACCACGACGACGTCATCGACGAGGCCTCTACCCGCCGGGGCACCGAAAGTGTCAACCACCGGTGGTCGAACATCGTGGCGATCCTGGCCGGCGACTTCCTCCTGGCCCGGGCCTCCTCGCTGGCGGCCTCGCTGGGCGTGGAGGTGGCCGGGATCCTGGCCGACACCATCGGCGAGCTGTGCCAGGGCCAGGTCCTGGAGTTGCAGCGGCTCTACGACGTCAACCGCGACGAGGCGGCCTACTTCGGCTCGATCGCCGGCAAGACGGCGTCGCTCATGGCCACGGCCTGCCGGATCGGGGCGATCGTCGGCGGGCTCGACCGCCCGGCCGTCGACTCCCTGACCGAGTACGGCCGCCACGCCGGGATGATCTTCCAGATCGTCGACGACGTCCTCGACCTCACCGCCACCGACGAGGAGCTCGGCAAGCCGTCGGGTCTCGACCTGGCCGAGGGCATCTACACCCTCCCGGTGATCTACGCCCTGCGGTCGTCCCCGGAGCTCAAGGCGCTGCTCGGCCGGCCCCTCGACCCCGAGGCCGTCGCCCAGGGCCGGGCGCTGGCCTGCGCCGACGGCGCCGTGGGCAACGCCCTGGCGGTGGCCGACGAGCACGCCGCCCAGGCCGCCCGGGTGCTGGGCGAGGCCAAGATCGACGGGTCGGTCACCGCGGCGCTCAACCGCCTCTGCCGCTCGATCATCGAGCGGTCCCGGTCGCGCCCGGCCGCCGCCTCCGGCGCCCGGGCGAGCTAGCCCCCCGCTTCCAGCTTCTAGAGCTGACCCCGGCCGCGCTGGGCGATCGCCGCCCGGCGGGCTTCGATCTCGCCGGGGTCGTACCGCCACTCCTGGAAGCGGCGCCGCTCCAGCTCCAGGCCGTCGGCGAGGGGCCGTTCGGCGACGTCGCGGTAGGTGGCGTGCAGGGCGGCGACGGTGCGGGGATCACCGGCGGCGATGTCGCCGGCCAGACGCAGGGCGGTGGGGAGCAGTTCGTCGTGGGGGACGACGTGGTTCACCAGGCCGAGCCGGTGGGCCTCGGCGGCGTCGATGAAGTTGCCGGTGAGGCTCATCTCCCGGGCCTTGCGGAGGCCGACGGCCTGGGGGAGGAGACCCGAGAGCCCCCCGCCGGGATGGACGCCGACCCGGGCGTGCGTGTCGCCGAAGACCGCCCGTTCGGAGGCGACGAGAAACGTGCACTGGAGCGCCAGCTCGAGCCCGCCGGTGATGGCGGGACCGTTGATCGCCCCGATGACCGGGGTGTTCATCCCGTAGAGGACCCACCACACCGACTCTTTGGGGTCGACCACCCCGCTCGACGGGAGACCCGAGGTGCCGGCCTCCCGCAGGTCGAGTCCGGCGCAGAACGCCGGGTCGGTGCCGGTCAGGACGACGGCCAGGACGTCGCCGTCGTCCTCGGCGGCGTGGAGCACCTCCACGAGCCGTTCGAGCAGTTCGGAGGACAGGGCGTTGCGGGCGGCGGGCCGGTTGAGCGTCAGCGTCCGGACGCCGTCGGCCGTTGCGGTGAGGAGAACCGGTTCCATGGCCGGGAACGGTACCCGTCCCCCTCAGGGTCTCAGCCGGTCGCGGTGGCGGGGTGGCGCTCGACGTCGCGCAGGAAGTCGAGGACGGCGGCGTTGAAATCGGGGGCCGCTTCCAGCATGAGGCCGTGGCCGGCGCCCTTGAGCGTCACGAGGCGGGCGTCGGGGATCAGCGAGGCCACCTCGGCGGCGTCGGCCGGCGTCGTCAGCGTGTCCTTCGAGCCGCAGATCACCAGTGTGGGGACTTCGATGTCGGCCAGCCGGCCCCGCTCGCAGTCCGGCGCCCCGAGCAGCGCCTCGATCTGGCCGTCGAAGGCGTGGGCCGGCTGCTGGAGGATGATCGGCCAAAGCAGATTGATGAACAGGCCGAAGGTCCAGGCGGTGCGGGGACCGAGCAGCCAGGGAAAGGCCCGGCGGGCCCAGG
The DNA here is from genome assembly GCA_040756995.1 of Actinomycetota bacterium. GTDB lineage: Bacteria > Actinomycetota > Acidimicrobiia > IMCC26256 > BP-133 > BP-133. The sequence goes on from JBFLYK010000003.1 coordinate 151,403, forward strand.
CGTGCACGCCCTGCGTGCGGGCCGTCTCCTGCCAGCGGGCCAGGAGTTCGAGCCGCCACGGCTGATGGCGGCAGGCCGTCCCCGCCAGCGTCAGCGACCGGATCCGGTCGGGGTGCTGCACGGCCATCACCTGGGCCACGTAGCTGCCCATCGAGTGGCCGACGACGTGGGCCCGTCCGAGGCCTTCGGCGTCGAGGACGGCGACGGCGTCGGCGGCCATCTGCTCCAGGGTGTAGGGCCCCTCGGGCTTGTCGGAGCGGCCGGAACCGCGGTTGTCGACGGCGATGCAGCGGAACCGGCGGCCGAACACCAGCCGCTGACAGGCCCAGATCCGCAGATCGGTGGCCAGGCCCGAGATCAGCAGGAGCGGCTCTCCCCGCCCCCACGTCTCGTAGTAGATGGCAGTGCCGTCGGCGGCCCTGGCGGTGGCCACTCTGCTCCTCCGAACCGGTAGTTACTCCCCAGTATGCACTGGTATGAACGCAGCGTTACCCGGTTATGACGCTCGGAAAGCGCCGGAGTTACGCCTGAGGCCGGAGATGCGGGAAGAGAATCACTTCCCGGATTGACGGCACGCCGGCCAGCAGCATGGCCAGCCGGTCGATCCCGACGCCCAGCCCGCCGCAGGGTGGGAGGCCGTATTCCAGGGCGAGGAGGTAGTCGTCGTCGACGGGTTGGGCCTCCTCGTCACCGCCGGCGGCCAGCACCGCCTGGGCCTCGAAGCGGGCCCGCTGGTCGACCGGATCGTTGAGCTCGGAGAAGGCGTTGGCCAGCTCCCGGCCGGTGACGATCACTTCGAACCGCTCGACCAGCGCCGGGTCGTCCCGGTGGGGACGGGCCAGCGGCGACACCTCGCGGGGATAGTCGAGGACGAACATCGGCCCGACGATGGCGTGCTCGGTGGTCTTCTCGTAGATCTCGAGCACCAGCTTGCCCGGCCCCCACTTCGGGTCGTAGGGAACGCCGAGGGTGTCGCAGATCTTCTGCAGCTCGCCCACCGGCATGGCGGGGTGGACGTCGACGCCGGCGTGCTCCTGAACCAGCTCCCGGAGGGTGCGGCGGGGCCATGGCGGGGCGAGATCGACCGGCGCCCCATCCTCCGCATCCCCGGGCGAGGGAACGGTGGTGGAGCCGGTCGCCTCCCGGGCGGCGTGGGCGACGAGCTCCTCGGTCAGCGTCATCATCTCGGTGTAGTCGGCGAAGGCCTGGTAGGCCTCGAGCATCGTGAACTCGGGGTTGTGCCGGGTCGACAGCCCCTCGTTGCGGAAGACGCGGCCGATCTCGTAGACCCGCTCGAAGCCCGCCACGATCAGCCGCTTGAGATAGAGCTCGGGGGCGATCCGCAGGAACAGGTCCATGTCGAGGGCGTTGTGGTGGGTGACGAACGGCTTGGCCGCCGCCCCACCGGGGACCGGATGGAGGACGGGTGTCTCCACTTCGATGAACGCCTGCGAGTCGAGGTAGCGGCGGATGGCGCTGATGGCGGCGAAGCGGATCTGGAACACCCGGCGGGCGTCCTCGTTGACGATGAGGTCGACGTAGCGGCGCCGGAAGCGGGTCTCGACGTCGGACAGGCCGTGCCACTTGTCGGGCAGGGGCCGGAGCGACTTGGACAGCAGCCGGAACGTCCGGACCTTCACCGACAGCTCGCCCCGGCGGGTCGTCATGACCTCGCCCTCGACGCCGACCCAGTCCCCCAGGTCGAGGCGGGCGAACTCGGCCAGCGCCTCCTCCCCTACTTCGCCCTGGGACACGAAGAGCTGGATGGTGGCCGTGCCGTCCCGCAAGGTGGCGAAGACGAGCTTGCCCTGGCGGCGGATCAGCAGGAGGCGGCCGGCCACCCGGACGGTGACGCCGGTCTCGGAGCCGGGCTCGAGGCTGTCGTACTCGTCGTGGAGCGACTGGGCGGTGCGGTCGCGGTCGAAGCGGACGGGATAGGGGTCGCCGCCCGCCGCCCGGATGGCCTCGACCGCGCCGAGCCGGCGCTCGTATTCGGCGTCGGCGACGCCTGGTTCGCCGAACTCCTCGGCGCTCGGAATGCTCTCCGGATCAGTCATCGGTTGCGCTCGTAAACGATCCGCAGACCGTAGAGCGTCAGCCAGGGCTCCTGGTGCTGGATGGTCGTCGACAGCGGAGCGATGAGGGCGGCGAGCCCGCCCGTGGCCACCACCGTGGAGTCGCCGAGCTCCTCGATGAAGCAGCGGACGAGGTGGTCGACCTGGCCGGTGAAGCCGTGGACGGCGCCGGACTGGATCGACTCCACCGTCGACTTGCCGATCACGTTGCGGGGCGGGACGAGCTCGACCTTCCGGAGCCCGGCGGCCCGGCCGAAGAGGGCGTCCATCGACACTTCGATCCCGGGGAAGATGGCGCCGCCGAGGTACTCGCCCTTGGCGCTGACGGCGTCGAGGGTGGTGGCGGTGCCGAAGTCGACCACGATGCTGGGCCCGCCATAGAGGTCGTAGGCGGCCACGGCGTTGGCGATCCGGTCGGCCCCGACCTCTTTCGGGTTCTCGTAGAGGATCGGCATGCCGGTCCGCACCCCGGGCTCGATGACGCAGGGCGCCACCCCGAAGTGCCGCTCGGACATCTGGCGCAGGGCGGCGGTGACGCTCGGCACCACCGACGAGATGGCGATCCCCGTGATCTGCTCCACCGGGGCCACGCCGTGCCAGCCGAGGAACTGGCGGAGGAGGAGGGCGAGCTCGTCGGAGGTCCGCTCGGCCACGGTCACGATGCGCCAGTGGTCGATCAGCCCGCCTTCCTTGTTCTCGGGGTCGCTGACGCTCGGCTCGTCGGGGCCGAACAGGCCGACCACGGTCTGCGTGTTGCCGACGTCGATGGCGAGGAGCATCTGAGTCCCGGCTTCCTAATCGAGGTCCAGACCGATGTCGAGCACCGGCGCCGAGTGGGTGAGGGCGCCGACCGAGATGAGGTCGGCGCCGGCCGCGGCGTAGGCGGCCACGGTGTCGAGCGTGACGCGACCCGACACCTCGATGGGGAAGGCGCCTCCGGCGATCGCCACCGCCCGGGCGACCTCCTCGGGCGTCATGTTGTCGACCAGGACCAGGGCGGCCCCGGCGGCCTTGGCCTCGGCGACCTGGTCGAGCGTGTCGCACTCGACTTCGACGATCACGCCCGGCCAATGGGCCTGGGCCCGGTCGATGGCCTCGGCGATGGTGCAGTGCCGGAGGTGGTTGTCCTTGATGAGCACGGCGTCGGACAGGTTGCCGCGGTGGTTGGCGCCCCCGCCGGCCCGGACCGCCGCCTTCTCCAGCGCCCGCAACCCGGGTGTCGTCTTGCGGGTGTCGCGGATGCGGCCGCGGCCGCCGGCGGCGGCGACGTAGGCCGCGGTGAGCGTGGCGATGCCGGACAGGTGGCCGAGGAAGTTGAGGGCCGACCGCTCGCCGGTGAGGAGGGAGCGCAGCGGCCCGGTCACCGTGCCGATCCGCTGCCCGGCGTCGAGCCGGTCGCCGTCGGCGGCCGCCCAGGTCATCGTGACCGCCGGGTCGAGCTGGGCGAAGACCTCGGTGGCGGCGGCCGTACCGGCCAGCACGCCGGGGCGGCGGGCGACGAAGTGCCCGGTGCCGACGGCATCGGCGGGGATGAGAGCGGTCGAGGTGAGGTCGCCGAGGACGCCGAGGTCCTCGGCCAGGGCCCGGGCCACGGCCTCCTGCACGGCGCTGACGGGCGGGTCGAAGTCGCTCGTCATCGCCGCGTCTCGTCCTCGCCGCAGGGCGATTGAAACTGGCGTTCCTTTTCCGCTGTATCCCGGTAAACGAACGCCAGTTGGAAGTGTTGGCTCATCGGTCTCGCTCCGAGATGGCGGCGGCGGCGGGAACCCGGACCCGCCGGTCGGGGCCCAGGTGCACGATCCGCTCCAGCGGCAGCTTCGGCTCGGGAAAATCGAGGCGGTGGTGGCAGCCCCGGGACTCCCGCCGCTCGAGGGCCGCGGTCACGACGACCCGCCCGACGGCGAGGAGGCTGCGGAGCTCGGCGACATCCCGACGGTCGGCGTCGCCGGCGTCGGCGCCCGCGGCCGCCACACTTTCGACCGCCTTCGCCGCCTGCTCCAGGCCCGGCCTGTCCCGCAGAACGCCGGCGAAGGTCGTCATGTCCCGCTGGAGCCGGTCCCGCAGCGCCGCCACCTCCAACTGGCGTTCCTTTTCCGCTCCATCGGCGGAAATCGAACGCCAGTTGGAGGAGGAGGGCGCCGGCGGCGTGGAGCCCGTGTCGAGGGGGATGCCGCGCATGGCGCCGGTCGGTTCGGGGCCGGAGCGGCCGGCGGCGATCGCCGTGCCGACCCGGTGGCCGAAGACCAGGCCCTCGAGGAGTGAGTTCGAGGCGAGGCGGTTGGCGCCGTGGATGCCGGTGCAGGCGACCTCGCCGCAGGCCCACAGGCCGGGAAGGGAGCCGGCGCCGTCGATGTCGGTCACGACGCCGCCGCAGTGGTAGTGGGCGGCCGGCGCCACCGGCAGCCATTCCCGGGTCGGGTCGAGGCCGGCGTCGCGGCAGTGGGCCCAGATCGTGGGGAACCGCTTGGGGAATTCGTCGATGGACGTCGCGTCGAGCCAGAGGTGGTCGAGGCCCCGGTCGACGAGACGGCGGGCGATGGCCCGGGAGACGACGTCGCGGGGGGCGAGGTCGGCCAGCGGGTGCTCCACGGCCATGAAGGCCACGCCCTGCTCGTCGCGCAGGATCGCCCCCTCGCCGCGCAGCGCCTCCGACAACAGCGGCCGCGGCATGACCGGATGGTGCAGCGCCGTCGGGTGGAACTGCATGAACTCCATGTCGGCCACGGCCGCGCCGGCCGCCAGCGCCATGGCCACCCCGTCCCCGGTCGACAGCGCCGGGTTGGTGGTGACGGAGTAGAGCTGGCCGGCCCCGCCGCAGGCCAGGACGACATGGCGGGCCCGCACCAGAACCGGCTGGCCCGGGCCGGCCGGGGCGGCGTTGGCCGCCGCCGACCCGTCCGAGGTCGGCCGGCGTGAGGAGGAGGGGGCCACTGAGGAAGCGGTGCTCGGGACGCCGATCGCGCCGGCGACCCGTCCGCCCTCGGAATACAGCGACAGGGCGAGCCAGCCTTCCTCGACCGTGACGTTGGGGTGGCCGGCGGTGGCGGCGACGAGGGCCCGCTCGACTTCGTGGCCGGTGGCGTCACCGCCGGCGTGGATCACCCGGGCCAGGGAGTGGCCGCCTTCCCGGGCCAGGGCCAGCGGGGCGTCGAGCCCGCCGTTGCCGGCCCGGTCGAACGACGCGCCCAGCGCCATCAGCTCCCGCAGCCGGGCCGGGCCCTCGCCGACCAGCACGCGCACCGCCTCGGGGTCGCACAGCCCGCCGCCGGCCGACAGCGTGTCGGAGAAGTGCAGCTCCGGGGAGTCGCCCGGCGACAGCGCGGCGGCCACGCCGCCCTGGGCGTAGCGGGTGGCCGACGCCGCCAGCTCGCCCTTGGTCAGCACCGTGACCGACAGCCCGGCCTCGGCCGCGGTGCGAGCGGCGGTGAGGCCGGCCACACCCGAGCCGAGGACGAGGACGTCGGTCAAGTGAGCTCGGAGACCAGATCGAATGGACTCGGCAGCTTCACCTGGCCCCCGGGTGGCACACCGTCCGGGCCCGTGACCGTCGGGTCGGGCACCGGCCGGTTGCGGTCGTCGACGTGGACGATGGTCGGGGTGAAGCCCTCGAGCTCGGCGTCCTCGTACTCGGCGTAGGTGATGACGATCACCCGGTCACCCGGGTGCACCAGCCGGGCGGCGGCGCCGTTGAGCGTCACCTCGCCCGGACCACCGACGATGGCGTACGTCTCGAACCGGGCGCCGTTGTCGATGTCGAGGACGGCGACCTTCTCCCACTCGAGGATGTCGGCCAGCTCCATGAGCGCCGGATCGAGCGAGATCGAGCCGACGTAGTTGAGGTCGGCCCCGGTCACCCTCGCCCGGTGGATCTTCGACTTCATCATCGTGCGGCGCACAGGCCCTCCCCGGTGGGGGCGACGGTCGTACCCAGGTCGACGACCGCCCCCTGGGCGTCGACGTGGATGGTCATGTTGTCGATCAGGCGGACGTCGCCCACCCGGGCGGCCACCGCCACCAGCACCTCGCCCTCGAGCCCCTCCAGCGGCGCCAGCGTGTCGGCCGCCACCACCTCGGCGTACTCCAGGCGGACCAGCGGCTCGGTGGTCAGCACGTTGGCCACCACCCGCCGCAGCTTCCCGGCGTCCCGCTCTCCGCCCAGCACCACCTCGGCGCCCGACTGGAGGCCCCGGTGGATCACCGTGGCCGCTTCCCGCTCGGCGGGCGAGAGGTTGCGGTTGCGGCTCGACATCGCCAGACCATCGGCTTCCCGCACCAGCGGACAGCCGACGATCTCCACCGGCAGGCAGAGGTCGGCGGCCATGCGCCGGACCACCGCCAGCTGCTGGGCGTCCTTCTTGCCGAAGTAGGCGGTGGACGGGCCGACGATGCTGAACAGCTTCGTCACCACCGTGGCGACACCGTCGAAGTGCCCGGGCCGGGAGCTGCCGCACAGCCCCTCCGTCAGACCGGCGACCGAGACCGTGGTCAGCGGCCGGACGGGGAACCCGGGATACATCTCCTCCACCGGCGGGGCGAAGACGATGTCCACGCCTTCGGCGCCGGCGGCGGCCAGGTCACCGGACAGGTCGCGGGGGTACCGGTCGAGGTCCTCCGCCGGCCCGAACTGCAACGGGTTGACGAACAGCGACACCACGACGGTGTCGTGGCTGGCCCGGGCGGCCCGCATCAACGACCGGTGGCCTTCGTGGAAGGCGCCCATGGTCGGCACGAACCCGACCGTGCGACCCTGCGCCCGGGCGGCGTCGAGGGTGGCGCGTAGTTCGGCGACGCGCTCGATCACGAGCGGTTGCCGAGAGACCGAGAGATCCAAGGCGGCTACGACCTTTCGTTCCAGCCCCGGTGCGGGGTGCCGGACTACTCAGGCAGGCAGCCGTAATTGTAGGGGGAAGCGCCGCACGCCCTGCCAACCGGCGCTGGGCGCCACCACCAAGTCGGGCGCCACGTCGGCCAGCGGCGCCAGCACGAAGGCCCGCTGGTGGATCCGGGGGTGGGGCACGACGAGGTCGGGCTCATCGACCCGCTCGTCGCCGACCATGAGGATGTCGATGTCGAGCGGTCGGGGACCCCACCGCCGCTCCGGGTCGGGCGGTTCCCGCCCCGCTTCCGCCTCCAGCTCCTTGGCCACCCCCAGCAGCTCGCGGGCCGACAACGCCGTGTCGACCGCCACCACCGCATTGAGGAAGTCGGGCTGGGGCGGGCCGCCGACGGGCTGCGTCTCGTAGACCGGGGAGATGGCCACCACCCGGCCGGCCCGGGCGGCCAGCCCGTCGAGCCCGAATTGCAGATGGGCGGCCCGGTCGCCGAGGTTCGATCCCAGCCCGAGATAGGCCCGCCGCGACATCCCGTCCTACCGCTCGACCCGGACCGCGACGTGGTCGATGTCGACGGGCACCGGCGGCCGGAGCTTCCTCACCGTCACCGCCACCCCGGCCACCCGGGGATCGGCCCGGCAGGCGGCGGCGATCTTCGTGGCCAGTGCCTCGAGGAGCGACAGGCCGCCGGCTTCGATGATCTGGACGATGCGGCCCGTCAGCGCGTCGTAGTCGATGGTGTCGGACAGGACGTCGCTGCGGCCGGCCGGCGCCAGGTCGACGGACAGCTCGACGTCGACCTCGAACGGCTGCGGCCGGCTCTGCTCCTCCGGCAGCACGCCATGGCAACCCAGCGCCCGGATGCCCGCCAAGATGATCGTGTCCATCGGGCGGATGAGCCTAGGCGCGCCCGCTCTTGCGTCAGGGGTCTTGCGTCAGGGGCTCCACTGGCGGCGGTGGAGGGCGCCGATGCGCTCCTTCGGCGGGATGCGCCGCAGGTAGCGATCCGTGCTGGCCAGGCTCTCGTGGCCGAGCTGGGCGGAGATGAGCTCGACCGGCAGGCCCTCGGCGGCCAGCTCGGCGGCGTGGGTGTAGCGCAGGCCGGAGGCGTGGACCCGCTTGGAGATCCCCGCCTTCTCGGCCAGCCGGGGCAGGAGCTGGCGGACGTAGGCCGACTGGAGCGGCCCGCCCGACAGCGTGCAGAACAGCGGCGAGCTCTTGGGGAGGAGGAGGCCCGCCCGAACCTCGAGCCACTGACCGACGATGGCCAGCGCTGCGGCGTCGATGCCGGCCACGCGGCCCTCTTCCCCGTCGTCGCCCCCGATGCGCAGCACGCCCTCGTCGGCGTCGACGTCGGCCGGCAGCAGCGCGAGGGCCTCTTCGAGCCGCAGGCCGGCCCGGTACAGCGTGACGAGGAGGGCCCGGTTGCGGATCCCGGTGGGGGCGGTGGGCGAACAGGCCTGGAGCAGCGCCCGCACCTCTTCCGGAGTCAGCAGCTCCGGCGGCAGCTTGCGTCCCTTGTTCGCCGGGACGACCAAAGCGTCAGTTGCCACTTACACAGCGTACGGGCGTGACGAGGGCCGGTGGGCGATCCCCGAGGGGTGTGCGGGGTGCGGAGATCACCCACCGGCCAACCGGAGAGAACCCTGAAACTCAGTTCACGTCGGCGCAGAAGGCGACGACCACGATCGCCCATCGCGTGTTGCTGCCCGCCGCCACTTCGACGCCCCGGGCCTGGGCCTCGCTCTCATCCGACGGTCCAACCTGCTGCAGCGCCACCGGGCCACCGTTGTCGCCGTTGCTGCTCTCGATCGACGCCCCGGTACCGATGAGGCGCTTGCCGTCGGGGCATTGCGCCGCCGCTTGCTTGGGGCTGTCGGAGTTGTAGCCCGCCCCCGGGGTTCGGGCGGTCACGACCTCGAGCCCGCTGACGCCGGCGGGCCCCGGCGGGCCGGACGCGCCGTCGGCGCCGGCCGGGCCGGGCGGACCGGCCGGTCCCGGCGGACCAGCCGGGCCCGTGTCACCTTTCGGGCCCGCCGGGCCGGGGGTCCCGTCCGCGCCCCGGGCGCCGATCTCGCCCCGCCGGCCCCGCTCGTTCCAGGTGATGCTGCGCTCGTCGCGGTCGCACCGGGCGTCGACGGCGACGACCCGCAGCCGCCCGTTGTCTTTGTCGTAACAGCCGTGGATCACGCCCTCGTGGGGGTCATGGGCGAAGGCGACGGTCCCCGCCACGAGCACGACCGCCACCGTGGTTCCCACGACAACTGCGAATACCCGGCGCGGGGCACCGCGGCGGAAAAGACGAAAAGAGGCACGATCTCGTACGGCCATGGGCGCTCCTTTGCACACTGCCAGCCGGCGTCCTGCCTGCTCACGACGGCCTGCGCATCAGGGCCCGAGCCTCGCGTAAGACTCAAACAGCGAATAGGGCCGAACGGGTACCCGTTCGGCCCTAAATCGTCAGAACAGTGGCGCTCTATTTCAAAGAATTACGCTTCGGCTATAGAGCGTGATTCGGCGCCGCGTCACCCCGGTTCAGGTCAGCGGGGGCCGAAGCGGATGACGGCCTTGCTGAACGGCACCAGGTCCCGCCGGTACTGGCGGTGGACGTCGGCCACGGCCTGGTCGGCCTCCCGCCGCAGCTGGGCGATCTGGCCCTGGAGCCGGTCGATCTCGTCCCGGGCGCACTCGAGCTCCTCCTCCAGGGCGATGATCCGCTTCACGCCGGCCAGGCTCACGCCCTCGTTGGTCAGCTCCTGGATCCGCTGGAGGCGGTGGATGTCGCGGTCGGAGTAGCGGCGGGACCGGCCGACCGTCCGTTGCGGCTCGACCAGCCCCTTCCGCTCGTAGATGCGCAGGGTCTGCGGGTGGACTCCGGCCAGCTCGGCCGCCACCGAGATCACGTAGAGGGCCCGGTCCCGGTCGTCGCTCCGATTTGATCCTTCGTTCGCCATGACGGATTACACCCCCAGATGCGCTCGTGGATTGGCGGATTCGGTGGCGGCCAGAGCCTCCACGGCCTGGCGCTGTGCATCGGACAACGACTGCGGCACGACGACGTCGACGGTGACGAGCAGGTCGCCGGCCCCGCCGCCGGCCTTCGGCATGCCCCGGCCCCGGACCCGCAGCGTCTTGCCCGGCGCCGTGCCCGGGGGGATCCGGACGGTGACGGACCCGTCGAGCGTCGGCACCTTCACCTCGGCGCCCAGGGCCGCCTCCGAGAACGTGACCGGCACCCGCAGGAGCAGGTCGTCACCCCGGCGGCCGAACAGCGGGTGGGGCGCCACGTGGACCGTGACGTAGAGGTCGCCGGGCGGGCCGCCGTTGCTGCCGGCCGTGCCCCTGCCCTTCACCCGGACCCGCTGTCCGTCGGCCACGCCGACCGGGATGCGGACCTTGACGTCCCGGGTACGGGTCTCCGACCCGCTGCCGCCGCAGGTGGGACAGGGCTTCTCCACCACCTTGCCCCGCCCGGCGCAGCGGGGACAGATCTGCGAGAAGGAGAACGGGCCCTGGTCGACAGCCAGGGTGCCGACGCCGTTGCACTGGGGACAGGTCTGCGGGACGGTGCCCGGGGCGGCGCCCGTCCCCCCGCAGCTGTGGCAGGGAGCGGCGCCGGTCAGCTGCACGGCGATCGTGGCGCCCCGAACGGCGTCGTCGAACGACAGGTGGACCTCGGCCTCCAGGTCCCCGCCGCGGCGCGGCCCGGCCCCGGGCTGGCGGGTGGCCGACCCTCGCCGTCCCCGACCGAACAGGTTGCCGAGCAGGTCGCCGAGGCCGCCGATGTCGCCCATGTCGCCGGTCTCGAACCGGATGTTGCCGCCGCCGGGCCCGCCGAAGCCGAACCCGCCGGCACCGGCCCCGGCGAACGGGTTGGCGCCGGAGGCGACCATGTCGCGGACTTCGTCGTACTCCTTGCGCCGCGCCGGATCGCTCAGCACGTCATAGGCGGCCGAGATGTCCTTGAACTTCTCCTCGGCCTCCTTGTTGCCCGGGTTGGCGTCAGGGTGGTGCTGCTTGGCCAGCTTCCGGTAGGCGCGGGTGATCTCCTTCTCGGACGCTCCTTTCTGGAGCCCGAGAACGGCGTAGTAGTCCTTCTCGAACCACTCCCGCTGCGGAGCCATCGCTCTAGGTCGCCACCTTCACCATGGCCGGACGCAACACCCGGCCCTTGAACCGGTAGCCGCTGCGCACCACGTCGCGGACGCCCGGCTCTCCTCCATCGTCCTCCACATGCATCACGGCTTCGTGCTCTTCGGGATCGAAGGGCTTCCCGTGGGCCTCGATGCGTTCCAGTCCGGCCTTCTCCAGCGCGCCGAGGAACTCGCCGTAGACCAGCTCCACACCCTTGCGGAGCCGCTCCACATCGGTGCCGGCGCTGTTGAGGGCGAGCTCGAAGCTGTCGAGCACCGGCAGCAGCTGCTCGATCAGGTTGGCGGTGGCCCGCTCGAGGTGGGTCGTCTGGTCCCGCAGCATCCGCTTGCGGTAGTTGTCGAACTCGGCCTGGGTGCGCTGGAGATGGGCGAGGTACTCGTCGCGCTCCGCCGTCACCCGGGCGAGTTCGTCGTCGGGTTCGATCACGATCTCGGTGTCGTCGTCGACGAGCTCGCCCTCCGCCACCTCGCCTGCCTCCGCAGGCTCGGTGGCGGTGTGGGCGATCTCTTCGATTGGGTCCTGGGCTGGAACCTCCTCTTCCGGAGGCCCGGGCTCGCGGGTCGTCATGGGTTACGCCCCCCGACCCTCGTCGACGATCTCGGCATCGGCCACCTCTTCCTCGCCCGCCGAACCGCCGGCCGACGAGCCGTCACCGCCGGGACCGCCGGCGCCGCCGGCACCGCCGGCACCCTGGGCCTGCGCCGCCGCCTGCTGGTACAGGCGGGAGGCGAAGTTCTGGCTGGCGGAGATCAGCGCCTCGTGCGACCGCTTGATGGCGTCGACGTCGGTGCCGGCCAGCGCCTCCTTCACGGCCTTGAGGGCGTCCTCGATGGCGGTGCGGTCCTCCGGGGTGGCCTTCTCGCCCTGCTCCTTGAGCAGCTTCTCGGTCTGGTAGACGAGCGTGTCGGCGTTGTTGCGGACCTCGGCCTCCTCCCGGCGCTTGCGGTCCTCCTCGGCGTGGGCCTCGGCGTCCCGCATCATCCGGTCGATCTCGTCCCGGTTGAGGGCTGACTGGCCGGTGATCGTCATCGACTGCTCCTTGCCCGTCGCCCGGTCCTTGGCCGAGACGTGGACGATGCCGTTGGCGTCGATGTCGAACGTGACCTCGATCTGCGGCACGCCCCGGGGGGCGGGGGGCAGGTCGACGAGCTGGAACTTGCCCAGCGTCTTGTTGCGGTAGGCCATGTCGGACTCGCCCTGGAGGACGTGGATCTCGACCGACGGCTGCCCGTCCTCGGCGGTGGTGAAGACCTCCGACCGCTTGGTGGGGATCGTCGTGTTCCGCTCGATGAGCTTGGTCATGATCTGACCCTTGGTCTCGATGCCGAGGGACAGCGGCGTCACGTCGAGGAGGAGGATGTCCTTCACCTCGCCCTTGAGGACGCCGGCCTGGATGGCGGCACCGACGGCCACGACCTCGTCGGGGTTCACACCCTTGTGGGGCTCCTTGCCGGTCATCTCCTGCACGAGCTGCTGGACGGCCGGCATCCGGGTGGAGCCGCCGACGAGGATGACGTGGTTGATGGCCGACTTGTCGAGGCCGGCGTCGCGGATGGCCTGCTCGAAGGGGCCCTTGCAGGCCTCGAGGAGATCGGCCGTGAGCTCCTGGAACTTGGAGCGGGTGAGCTTGGACTCCAGGTGCAGCGGGCCCTCGGGCGTGGCGGTCACGAACGGCAGGTTGATGGTGGTCTCCTGCGTGGCCGACAGCTCGATCTTGGCCTTCTCCGCCGCCTCCTTCAGCCGCTGGAGGGCCATCTTGTCCTTGGACAGGTCGATCCCGTGGGCGTTCTTGAACTCGGACACCAGCCAGTCGATGACGCGCTGGTCCCAGTCGTCACCGCCGAGGTGGGTGTTCCCCGACGTCGACTTGACCTCGAACACGCCCTCGCCGATGTCGAGGACCGACACGTCGAACGTGCCGCCACCGAGGTCGAAGACCAGGATCGTCTGGTCGTGCTCCTTGTCGAGCCCGTAGGCCAGGGCGGCGGCGGTGGGCTCGTTGATGATGCGCAGCACCTCGAGGCCGGCGATCTGGCCCGCCTCCTTGGTGGCCTGGCGCTGGGCGTCGTCGAAGTAGGCCGGCACGGTGATCACGGCCTGGGTGACGGTGTCGCCCAGGTAGGCCTCCGCGTCCCGCTTCAGCTTCTGGAGCGTGCGGGCGGAGATCTCCTGGGCCGTGTACTTCTTGCCGTCGATCTCGATGTTCCAGTTGGTGCCCATCTCCCGCTTCACCGACCGAACGGTCCGGTCGGCGTTGGTCACCGCCTGGCGCTTGGCCACCTCGCCGACCAGCACCTCGCCGGTCTTCGAGAAGGCCACGACCGAGGGAGTCGTGCGGGCGCCTTCGGCGTTGGGGATGACGGTGGGCTCGCCACCTTCGAGCACCGAGACGACGGAGTTGGTGGTGCCGAGGTCGATACCAACGGCCTTAGGCATGGGGGAGCCTCCAGATCAGATAGGGACGTCAGAAAACTTGAGTACGATGATATCAAGTCTCTTTGTCGAGGGAGTATTCCCGATTGCGCCGCTACCATCCGTCCGCACGGTGACGACAGGGGGGACGAGGCATGCCGCTGCATCCGCAGGCTGAGGCGGTCATCCGGGCCGTGGAATCCATGGGCCTTCCGCCGTTCGAGACGATGTCGCTCGAGGAAGGCCGGGGGGTCATCCAGGCCTTCGCCAACTTCATGCCGCCGAAGGAGGAGGTGGCCTCCGTCGTCGACACCGTGGTGCCGGCCGAGGAGACCGACATCCCCCTGCGGATCTACACGCCGGAGGGCGACGAGGAGCTCCGGCCGGGGATCCTCTACTTCCACGGCGGCGGCTTCTCGACCGGCGGCATTGACCTGGTCGACCCGGTGTGCCGGGCCCTGGCCAACCGGTCGGGGTGCGCCGTCATCTCCGTCGGCTACCGGCTCGGCCCCGAGCACCCGTACCCGGCGGCGGTGACCGACGCCTACATCGCCACCGTCTGGGTCCACGCCAAGGGACCGGTCTTCGGCATCGACCCCGACCGACTGGCGGTCATGGGCGACAGTGCCGGGGGCAACCTGGCCACCGTGACCTGCATGATCCTCCGAGACAAGGGCGAGCAGGCCAAGATCGCCCTCCAGGTCCTCATCTATCCGGTGACCGATCTGGTCACCGGCGAGTCGGCGTCGCGCCAGGAGTTCGCCGAGGGGTATCTCCTGACCGCCGGGATGATGCAGTGGTTCACCGACCACTACCTCAAGGGCTGCGACGAGCAGGCGGCCGCCGAGCCGTACTGCTCACCGCTGTTCATGGAGAACCTGACCGGCCTGCCGCCGGCCATCATCGTCGTGGCCGAGTACGACCCGCTGCGGGACGAGGGGATCGAGTACGCCACCCGGCTGAAGGACGCCGGGAACTTCGTCGATCTCCGCCGGGAGCAGGGCATGATCCACGGCTTCTTCTGGTTGGGCGGTGCCATCGACCGGGGCCGGGAGCTCATCGACGAGCTCGGCCAGGACCTGCGCCAGTCCCTGCTCGAAGCCGAGATCTATTGAGCCATCGCCCGGGGAGATCGATCCCGGGGCGACCATAGGACGCGCCTTACACTCCCTGCCATGCGTCGGCCGAAGCCCCATCAGCTCGTCCTGGCCACCGGCCTCGTCGCCGGGGCCGTCTTCGCCGGTTCGGGCATCGCGCCCTCGATCGTCGGCTGGCACGACGAGTCGCCCATCAGCCGGGAGGTGTTCGGGAACATCCCGAGCGCCGTGAAGGCCCTGTTCTACGTGGCGGTGGCCATCGCCGCCGTGGTGACGAGCAAGCTGGCCGCCGACCGGGTGAAGAACTGGGAGCGGGGCCAGGCCGACGACCGGCGGACGACCAAGGCCAACGCCAAGCGGCGCTTCGAGGACTTCCGGGCCGGCGTGTGGATGCAGACGCTGCTGCGGGATCCCGCCGCCGGGATCATGCACTCGCTGATCTACTTCGGGTTCGTCTGGCTGTTCATCGCCACGGTGCTGCTGGAGGCCAACCACCAGTTCCCGCCCGATCTGAAGTTCCTCCACGGCGACGTCTACAAGGCCTACTCGCTCACCGCCGACCTGGCCGGCGTGGCCTTCGTGGTCGGGATCCTGTGGGCCATCGGCCGGCGCTACATCTGGCCGCCGTACCGCATCTGGACGAAGACGAAGCCGGAGGACGCGTTGATTCTGGGCGTGTTCCTCCTCATCGGCCTGACGGGGTTCGTGGCCGAGGGCTTCCGCATCGCCCTCGTCGGCCGCCCGACGTTCGAGAAGTGGTCGATCGTCGGCTGGCCCATCTCGGCCGCGGTGGACGGGTGGTCGGCCACCGCCCTCTCCCGGGCCCACCGGGCGATGTGGGGCCTGCACTTCGCCGGCTTCCTCACGTTCCTGGTGCTGCTGCCGACGACGAAGCTGCGGCACATGTTCACGTCGCCGATGAACATGTACCTGCGGGACAGGCCCCGCCCCAAAGGCGCCATGAAGCCGCTGCCCAACCTGATGGAGACCGAGCTCGACACCTTCGGGGCGTCGAAGATCGAGGACTTCACCTGGAAGCAGCTGATGGACACCGACGCCTGCACGATCTGCGGGCGCTGCACGTCGGTGTGCCCGGCCAACAAGACCGGCAAGCCGCTCGACCCCCGGGAGATCGTCCTCAAGGTCGGCGAGGTGATGGCGGCCACGGCCGCCCCGAAGGTGCCGCCGCCGGTCACCGTCGATCCCGAGATCAAAATCTCGGCCGACTCGGTGCTGGAGCGGATCACCGCCGAGGAGGTCTTCGCCTGCACGACCTGCAAGGCCTGCGACGAGATCTGCCCCGTCAACATCGAGATCCTCGACAAGATCCTCGACATCCGCCGCTACTACACCCTGATGGAGTCGAACTTCCCGACGGAGCTGGGCAACGCCTTCCGGGGGATGGAGAACTCGTCGAACCCCTGGCAGATGAACCAGGGGGAACGGGCGGCCTGGGCCAAGGGCCTGCCCGAGGAGGTGCCGATCGTCGACCCGTACTCGGGGGGCTTCGACCACGAGTACCTGTACTGGGTCGGCTGCGCCACCAGCTTCGACGACCGCAACAAGAAGGTGGCCGTGGCCACGGCCAAGCTGCTGCAGCGGGCCGGCGTCGACTTCGCCATCCTCGGCCAGAACGAGCTCTGCACCGGCGACCCGGCCCGGCGGTCGGGCAACGAGTACGTGTTCCAGATGCTGGCCTCGCAGAACATCGAGGCGCTCAACGGGCTCGGCGTGCGGAAGATCATCGCCAGCTGCCCCCACTGCTTCAACACACTGCGGAACGAGTATCCCGACTACGGCGGCAAGTTCGAGGTCATCCACCACTCGCAGTTCCTGATGCAGCTCTGCGAGGAGGGCCGCCTGTCGATGAAGGGAGCGTCGCTCGACGAGCGGATCGCCTACCACGACTCCTGCTATCTCGGCCGCCACAACGACGTCTACCTCGCCCCCCGCAAGGTGATCGGCTCCATCGCCGGCGTCGAGGTGGTGGAGATGCCCCGCAACGGCACCCGGGGTCTGTGCTGCGGCGCCGGCGGCGCCCGGATGTTCATGGAGGAACGGACGGGCAAGAAGGTCAACATCGAGCGCACGGAAGAGGCGCTCGGGACCGGCGCCGACCGCATCGCCGTCGCCTGCCCGTTCTGCATGATCATGCTCGACGACGGCGTGAAGGAGAAGGGCGCCGACGAGCAGGTCAAGGTCTCCGACATCTCGATGGTCCTGCTCGAGGCCATCGAGGGGATCCCGGCCCGGGCCGCCCAGGTGGCCCTGGCGCCCGGCGTCCGCCCGGGGGAGGCGGAGCCGGTCTAGGCCTCCTCGTCCCGGAAGTTGAGGTAGTAGCGGGACGGGGTGGGGCCCCGCTGGCCCTGGTACTTGGAGCGGGTCTCCCGACTGCCGTAGGGGCGCTCGGCCGGGCTGGTCATCCGGATGAAGGAGATCTGGCCGATCTTCATGCCGGGGTAGATGGCGATCGGCAGGTTGGCCACGTTCGACAGTTCGAGCGTCAGGTGGCCGGACCATCCGGCGTCGACGAACCCCGCGGTGCTGTGGATGAGGAGCCCGAGGCGCCCCAGGCTCGACTTGCCCTCGAGGCGGGCGACGAGGTCGTCGGGCAGCGTGACGACCTCGAGCGTGCTGCCCAGCACGAACTCGCCGGGGTGGAGGATGAAGGCCTTCCCGTCCTCGACCTCGACCAGCATGGTGAGGTCCTCCTGAGGCTGCTTCGGGTCGATGTAGGGCGTGGTGTCGTTGCGGAAGACCCGGAAGTAGCGGTCGACCCGCAGATCGACCGACGATGGCTGGACGTCACGGTCGTCCAGCGGATCGATCACGATGCGGCCGTCGGCCAGTTCCTTGCGGATGGAGACATCGGAGAGGATCACGGGGGCCGAGATTAGATGGGTGGCGGAGGGGCGTCGCAGCCGGCGTCGCAGCAGCGGCCGGGCTGGCGGGAGACCCGGCGGCGGATCGACGGCAGGCCGGCGCCCTCGGGGAGGGCGCCGGGGCCACCGACGCCCCGGTCGAGGAGGCGCTCGACGAGGTCGACCTTGTCGCCGACGGGATAGTTCCGCCAGATCTCCCGCTTCATGGCCTCGGGCGAGCCGCCGCCGTGGAGGCTGATGACGGAGTACCAGCTGCCGGCGTAGGAGGCGGTCAGGTCCTCGACGAGGCGGGCGACGGCCCGGCGGGCGTCGGCGGGGATGTCGGCCCGTCCGGCGAGGACCGTCTCCAGGGAGGCGGCGGTCTCGGGATTGTGGTCCTCGTCGGGGCCGGGCAGGGCCACGACGAGGCCGCCGGAGACGTAGTGGGCCAGCCGGTGCATGTCGTAGATCTTGGTGGCCAGGAGGAGCTTGCCGATGTTGGCGAAGACCGGGTCGGGCATGACGCCGCCGGCGCCCCCATATCCATTTGTGGCGTCGACGCCGTACACCGAGGCGGCCACCCCGCAGGCGTAGAAGCTCTCGACCACGGTGATGAGCTCGACCATGGCGTCGCGGATGTGGCCGTGGCGGTCGGGGTCGAGCCCGTTCGCCTCCACCATGAGGGCGCCGGCGCCGATCAGCAGATCGCCGAAGCCGGCCCGGGCGCCGATGCACGAATGGCGGTGGTGGGTGGCATAGGTGATGGTGGCGTGGGCGGCCTCGGCGTACTCGCCGGCCAGGAAGACCCGGTCGTGGGGCACGAACACGTCGTCGAAGACGACGACGCCGGTCGACTGGCCGTAGCGGCCGGAGAAGGTGGCGCCCTTCTCCCCCGGGCGGCCGGCGGGCCGGGCGATGATCGTCACGCCGGGGGCGTCGACGGGGACGGCGCAGCACACGGCGAAGTCGGCGTCCTCGGCGGTCATCGACCGGCAGGGCATGACCAGGAACTCGTGGACGTAGGGGGCGGCGGTGACGATGGCCTTGGTGCCCCGGATGACGATGCCGTCGGGGCGGCGTTCGGTGATGTGGACGTAGGCGTCGCGGTTCGCCTGCTGGCCGGGGCGCCTGGAGCGGTCGCCCTTGCCGTCGGTCATGGCAATGCCGAGGGTGAGGTCCTCGTCCTGCACGCGGTGGACGTAGGCCAGGAGCCGGTCGTAGCGGCCGCCGACGCCGGTGTGCTCGGCGTCGGCCCGCTGGGTGGCGGCCGCCAGGGCGTTGAGCCCGTCGTGGGTGAGGTAGCGCTGGGCACAGCCCGACTCCCGGCACACCAGACGGCAGGCTTCCAGCTTCTGGAGCAGATCCTGGTTGGTCTCGTTGATGTGGATGAGCCGGTTGACGGTCTTGCCCGACGTCACCTGCTTGGCCGTCATGACCTCGGCGTGTTCCGGCCGGCTGGCGAAGTCGTAGGTGACCCCGATGGCGGCGATGCCCGGCGCAAGGCGGGGCTCGTCGGCCACGGAGCCGACGGCCTCGCCGTCGACGAACACCCGGGGCCGGTACCGGCGCAACGACTCCCGGTACTCCTCGGCGGTGAGCATGGCCATGGCGCCCCCCCCCCGCGATCTGCGCTCCTGCCGGTCCAGCCGGTCCAGCCGGTCCTGCCGGTCCTTCCCGAGACGGTAGTTTGCCGGTGTGCCCACGCTTGATCGCAGCCGGTCCGTCCTCTGCCTGATCGATTTCCAGGAGAAGCTGATGCGGGCCATCGACGGCGGGGAGGACGTCATCGCCAACGCCGGGCGGCTGCTCGCCGCCGCCGAGGCCCTCGAGCTGCCGGTGCTCACCACCGAGCAGAACCCCAAAGGGCTCGGGCCGACCGTGCCCGAGCTGGCCCGGCCCGACGGCACCCACCCGGTGGTGGCCAAGATGTGCTTCGACGCGTCGCAGGCCGGGGGTGTGCTCGACGCCCTGCCCGCCGGCCACCACATCGTGCTGGCCGGCTGCGAGGCCCACGTCTGCGTGCTCCAGACGGCCCTCGGGCTCCTCGACCGCTCCCGCCGCGTCTACGTCGTGGCCGATGCCATCGGCTCCCGCCGGCCGGAGAACAAGGAAGCCGCCCTCCGCCGCCTCGACCGCGCCGGCGCCGAGCTCGTCACCACCGAGATGGTGATCTTCGAATGGCTCCGCACCGCCGAAGACCCCGCCTTCAGGGCGGTCATGTCGCTCATCAAATAACGGCCGCCACCCGCTAGTCTGTGTCGACCTTGCGGGTGTAGTTCAGAGGCAGAACATCAGCTTCCCAAGCTGAGAACGCGGGTTCGATTCCCGTCACCCGCTCCAATCAACATCGCAGGTCACCAAGCATTTCTCTTCCGAAAAGGGCAACCGCCGGGTTGCCCTTTTCCTGTGCCTGAGCGCGACCGGTCGCGATTGAGGCCCCATAAGGGCCCTGGGCGCGACCGGTCGCGCTGAGGACCCCGTCCAGGACTGCTGGACTGACGGGTGGTGGCGGTCAATCAAGACAGCCCGACCAGCGCGTCTCGGTTCTGGGGGCGCCGGAGTCAACGCGCCACACGGTTGGCGGTCGGCTCGGGGAGCAGATGGAGGTCCAACGGGCGGCGACCTTTGTAGCGAAGCCGCTCCCGGGCTTCGTGCTCTTCAATCGCCATGACCCCTCGCAGGACGCCCTCGAGAACCACCCTGACCGGTGAAGTGTCTCCTGAGGCCACCAGGGGAATGGCCCGGGATGTCCGGAAAACTCGTCCGGGACGCTGAATGTCCTCCAGCTCGGCGACGACGAGCACTCCGGTGTTCCCGTCGGGCAGCACCGTAGCCTCGAAGGCCCAACCTGGTTGATAGGCCACGTGGGCGAGGATCCCGGTCACCACGTCGGGTGGGATGTTGGCCCGGCGGAGAAAAGGCCTAGGAGGTGTTCCACAGCGGCTGTGGCGGCGACAGTGGCGGCCACGCTGCTCGCCGCTGGATCGGCATATCGCCACGGGCGTTCCTCCTCTCCCGGACCACCCTCCTGCGTGACGGCCCAGCCTTCGGCTGCGGCCAGGAGCGCCCTGTGGACGGCATCTGTCAGGCCGTCGAGGAACGCCGCGCTTTCGAGCACACCGCCTTGGACGGTTGCTGGAGTGACCAGCACCGGTTCGCCGGCTTGCTCGTTCACGTTGACCCCTCGCCGCCTGAGACTTCATACGGGAAGGTGTAGATCTCCTCATCCCCGTTGTTGCACCGGACGCGAATCTCGATCACGCCGCTTCCGTCCGAGCGCTCGCCCGGCTTGCTCCTCCCTTGTTGGCACAGGGATAAGCCGCCGGGTAGGGGAAAACTGCCGTGTCAAACGTTCCGTCGCCGGTCGGGATACGGATTTCGAAGCCGTCATCCGTGAGTCGGACAGCGATTTCGGAAATCTGTTCTCCTCCACCATCCGAGGATTCGGGCGCCGATTCGTCCATCGTCTTACCTTCCTCGACGTGTCCGGGCAGCAGGATTACTCCAAGTCCCGTCACCGACCGACGGGTACTCGGAGGTCCTCTGTCGGGGTTCTTCCGCGTGCGGTCGCTGAGGCGGGCGAACCGGAAGAGGGCCTGCGACGGCGGCGGTGCTGGGGCAGCGGGCCCGACAAATCGGGCAATTCGGGACTTCCGGGCGGCTGGCGCGACCGGTTCAGCACAAACCTCAGCTGACGAACGAGGGACTGAGGGCTTTCCTGACGAATCTCCATCTCGTACAGTAACTTCACTTATTTGGTTGAGATTGTCGGGAGGCCCTGTGGCGGTCCGGTTCCGCACCACCATCGACAGCGCACCGCCGGCCCCCCTCCCGACCGTCGGGCCTGCGGTCACGGCGCCGGAGACGGGCGAGCCTCGCGGCGACGAGCGATCGGAACGGCTGCGGCGGGCTGCCCGGCGCCTCGGGGCCCTGTTCATCGGCCTGGGTCTGTTCGTCACCGCCCTCGGGGTCATGAAGGCGGGGGCGGTGGAGCTCATCCCCACCCTCCAAGGGTCGGTCTTCACCGACAACCCCTGGAGCACGCTGGGCCTGGGCTGGCTGGGCGCCTGCCTCGTCCTGTCGGGCTCGCCCATCGCCGCCTCGTCGCTCACCTGGCTCGACGCCGACGCCATCACCGGCTCCCAGGCCTTCACGATGCTCACCGGCTCCCGCCTCGGGGCGTCGTTCGTGGTGCTGGTCGTCGGGTTCATCTACACCCTGCGTCGGACGGGCGAGACCGGCAAGACCCGCCGGGCGCCGATGTCGATCGGCATTCTCTCCCTCACGATGACGATGGTGGCCTACCTGCCGGGGGCGCTCCTCGGCTGGCTGCTCCTCACCGGCGGCCACCTCGACGCCATCAACCTGACCCCGCCCCCGTCGCTCCTGTCGCTGACCGACACGGCCTTCGGCTGGGCGGTCGACCTGGCCACGAACAACCTGCCCGGCTGGACACTGTTCCCCGTCGGTCTCGGCATCCTGCTCCTGGCCTTCAAGGCCTTCGACGCCGCTCTCCCCCAGGTCGACTCCGCGCGCCTCGAGCACCGGGCCGACGCCTGGTACAAGAAGCCGTGGGCCATGTTCCTCGTCGGCTGCGGCGTGGCCCTTCTCACCCTGTCGGTGTCGGTGGCGCTCACCGTCCTCGTCCCGCTGGTCGCCAAGGGCTACCTCAAGAAGGACGACACGCTCCCCTACATCGCCGGGGCCAACATCACGACGCTGGCCGACACGCTGGTGGCCGCCATCCTGCTCGGCAACCCGGTGGCCTCCCGGGTCGTCCTGGCCGAGGTCATCGGAGTCGGCGCCTGGACGCTGCTGCTGATCGCTCTCTTCTACCCGACCGTGCGCCGCGGCTGTCTCGGGGTGTCGCGGGCGACGCTGCGCTCGGTCCCCCGCCTGGCCGTCTTCCTCGGCGTCCTCTTCACGGTGCCGATCACGCTGATCGCCGTCTGAGCGGCCCTACCGGGTCAGGGTCACCGTCGCCGAGGCGTCGGCGGCCAGCGGCGGAAGCTTGATGTCGCTGATGCCGGCCCGGGACGGGTCGCGGTACCAGCCGATGCCGGCGGCGTCGAAGGCGACCTTGTCGTCGTGGCGGGGCAGGACCGTCTCCCCCATTGCCACCCGCGTGGTCCGCCCGAGGTCGTGGACCGTGAGGCGGTACTGCCGACGGTCGACCTTCCCGGCGTAGTCCCCCACGCTCGGGCCGATTCCGACGGTGATGCCGGCCGGGCCCGGCGCCACGGTGAAGGTCTGTTCGGCGTACTCGCCCCGGGTGTAGCCCCGGCTGACGCCGTCGTCCTCGTATAGCGTGAAGGAACCGGCCTGGCCCGGATAGATGTCGAGGTCGAGCCGGCTGCGGTCCCTTGTCCGCCAGGAGAGGGTCCCCTCCGGCCACATCGGGATGATCGACCCCGCCTTCACGAACAGCGGCAGCTTCTCGGGCGGGGCGTGGTAGCCGTTGACCGTCAGCGGGCCGACGAAGACCTGCCCCGACCAGTAGTCCGTCCACGTCCCCCGGGGCAGGTAGATCCCGTCCCGCACAGTCGTGTCGGAGTAGACGGGGGCCACCAGGAAGGCCTCGCCGGCGAGGAACTCGTACTTCACCGCCTCGCCCCAGGTCTTCGGATCCTCGGGATACTCGAGCACCAGCGGGCGGACGGCGCCGACCCCGGTCCGGTGGGCCTGGGCGGCGTAGGTGTACTGGTACGGGATCAGCCGCTCCCGCAGCAGGAAGTACGACCGGTTGGCGGACAGGAACGGCTCCCCGTCCCGCCACGGCCGCTTGTGGCGGACCGACCAGCCGTTCATGGCGATGCCGGTGGGCAGGAAGGTCTTCCACTGCAGGTCCCGTAGGTAGGTGAGAGCGCTGCCGTCGAAGATGCCGTCGACGTCGCTGGTCGTGTAGGCCTGGCCCGACATGGTGGAGCCGGCGTAGGTCGGGATCTGCCACCGGATCGACTCCCAGTTGCCCTTCTGGTCGCCGCTCCAGTGCACGCCGCAGCGCTGCGTGCCCGACCAGCCCTCGGGTAGCCAGACGAAGCCCCGGATGTCGGTGTCGCGCTCCATCCCCCGGTAGGCGTCCTCACAGGCGGAGAGCGCCGCCCGGTAACCGGGCGCCACCCAGCCGATGTCGAGCTTGCGGACCCGGACGCCGGCCCGGACCTCGGCGGCGTGCGACCCGAGCCCCGTCGCCGTCCACAAGCCGAGCTCCATGTTGCGCTCCCGCAGACCGGCCGCCACCTGGTCGAGGTACTCGTAGCCGCAGCCGTAGCCGTCGTTGACCAGCATCCACCCCAGCGGGACCCGGTGCTTCAGGTAGTCGTCGGCCACCTTCAGCGAGTCGAGCGTCGAGATCTCACCGTGTCGCTGACTGTGCAGGTAGCAGTCGGCGTCGCCCATCTCGAGGCCGTAGATCGGCGGCAGGAACGGGCGGCCGGTGAGTTCGGTGTACCGGTTGATCACGCCCTTGAGATCACCGACGAAGTAGTAGGCGTCGAAGCGGTTCTCCTCGTGGCCGGTCAGCACCGGCGAGGTGAACGAGTACGAGCCCGGCGCCAGCGTGTTCCGCAGGACGCCGTAACCGGCCGTGCTCACGTAGAACGGCGCCGAGTTCGGGTGACCGCCGTCGTCCCAGTCGTAGCTGACCGCCACCTTGATCGTCTGGTCCCGGTGGGAGAAGCGGCCGTTCTGCATGCCGCCCCCGTAGAACTGCTCCCGCGGCCCCCGGGACAGGATCTGGGTGGTCTGCCGGCCGTCCCACGTCGGGCCGGCGAGCTCCTCCCAGATCAACGTCCGGTCGTCGGCCCGGTAGAGCGCGAAACGGAGGCTGGCCTTGTAGACCCGCAGCGCCAGCGACCGGGTCCGGAGGAGGTGGTGGGTACCGGCGTCCGTGACCTGCGGGTTGACGCCCGGATAGTCGCTCTTGACGACGATGTTGGCGGCCGGCGCACCGGACTGCTTGGGTGCGGTGTTGGCCGGATCGGTGAAGACGCCGTCGGGCGCCATCCAGATGCGGAACAGGTCGTCGGTGGCGAAGATCACCTGGAAGCGGGCCCGCACCGCGGTGATCTCCACCGTGTTGCCCCGCACCAGAAAGTCCGTCACGGGCCCGGGTGTGACCGCCTTCGGCGAGTCGCTCCGGGCCATGGCCGGTAATCCGACGATCAGCAGCACGGCCACCAGCGCGACACGCTGGACATGTCGCCGCGCCCCCCGCGACCGATCCATTGGCACCCTCGTCGAGACCCTCCCCCCGGGGGTCTCAACGATAGGCGCTACCGAAGCGGCGGGAACAGGGCGAAGCCGGGACGCCAGGTCTTCGTTCCGCCCAACGTGAAGTGCTTGTCGAGCGTGTGGAAGAAGTTGCCGCCCAGGTAGAGGCCGTGGGGGCCGACCGCCAGAACCGTCGCGCCCTCCTCGGTGTCGGCCTGCGCCGTCCACGACGGGTCGGGCCGGCCATCGGGGAAGAACGCCGCCAGGTGGCGCTGGAGCACGGCCGACTTGGCCGGGTGCGGAGCCCCGGGGAAGCACTTCACCGGGATGTGCTTGAGGCACTCCTCGTTGGGGTCCGGAACCACGACGTCGAAGTGGCCACCGAAGTAGATCCGGTCGTCGGTCACCGCCAGCGTGAGCGCGTCCCCGTCGACGTGCGTCAGGAACACCCGCTCCTCCTGACCGGGCCGGTGGGCGACGAGCGCGCCGCCCCCGCCGCCCTGGGCGGTGAGCACCAGCTCCCCGTCGTGGGACATCTCGATGTCGAACACCGGCCGGTTGTTGTGCGGGCGCCAGTCGGCCAGGCTCCCGTCGGAGGCGTTGAGGGCGACGAGCCCGCTCTTCTGGTTGTTCTTGTCGTCCTCCGGCCGGGTGCCGAGGTGGAGGAAGTCACCGCCGACCATGAGGTACTTGCCGTCGCGGGTGACGGCGACGGCGTCGACGACACCCTGCACCGCCTGGGTCGGGTCACCGGCCTGGCCCACGAAGGAGCCGCCGTAGTTGGGGGGAGGCCTCCACCCCTCGACGGGACTGCCGTCGGAGGCGTTGAGGGCGGCCACGCCCGGGAACGCCTTGTCACCGAGTTTCAGGAAGCCGCCGCCGATGTACACCCGGTCGCCGTGCGGCCAGATGCTGTAGACGGTGCTGTCAGGGTCGGGCGGGTTGAACGTCGGGTCGAGAAGCCCCGTCTGCAAGTCGAGGGCGGCCAGGCGCCCGGCCCGGCCCCCGCCGGCATTCATGAAGCGGCCGCCGATGTACAGGCGCCGGCCGTCGGGCGAGATCGCCATGGCGGCGACGCTGGCGTCGGGCGCAGCGTTCTCGGTGAAGGTCCAGTCCGCGGCCGGCTTGCCGGTGCGGGCGTCGAGCTCGGCCAGGAAGGCGACCGGCTTGTGGTACGGCTCTCCCGGCGGCGGCGTGGCGTGGTCGATCAGCTGGTGGAAGAACCCGCCGATGAACAGCCGGTTCCCGATCACGGCAATCGAGCGGAGCTCCTCGGCGAACCGGGCGTTGTGCCACTTGTCCAGCGTGCACTCGTTCTTCTTGGCCTCGTAGCACGGCTGCCGCAGCGGGTGGCTGGGATCGTGACCGACCTGCGCCGTCGTGCCGTACGTCCCGTCGAGGGGGAGCGAGGAGTACAGCGGGTAGTCGATGCCCGACGGCGGCGTCGTCGTCACCGTGGTGCCGGTACCGCCGGGCCCGGTGGTGTCGGTCGTGCCACCGCCGGCGCCACCTGTCCCTCCGGAAACGCCCGATGTGGTGGGCGACGGGAGCACCGCCATGCCGACGATCGGCTTGGCCAGCGCCCCGGTCGGGCGGCCGAGGTCGACGGCGTCGCCGAAGGCGGCCAGCGAGCCGTCGGCCCCGACGGCCCAGTAGCCGGCGCCGGACGGCGTCGGAGCCATTGCCGCGACCGAGCGCAGCGCCGAGGCGGAACCAAGGGCGGCGGCGTCGCCGTAGGAGAAGATCACTCCGTCCGAGCCGATCATCCAGTAGCCCTTGCCGGACGGTGTGGGCGCCATGCCGGCGATCGGCTTGGCCAGCGGTGTGGCGCCGGCCGAGCCGTAGAAGGCGGCGTCACCGAAGGAGAAGATCCCGCCGTCGGACGCCACCATGCGGTAGCCGCGGCCCGTGCCGGACGGGGTCATGCCGGTGATCGGCTTGTTGAGCTTGATCCCGCCGGTCGAGCCGAGGAACGGCGCGTCACCGAAGGAGAAGATTCCGCCGTCGGACGCCACCAGCCAGTAGCCCTGGCCGCTCGGGGTGGCGGCCATGCCGACGATCGGCTTGTTGAGCTTGATCCCGCCGGTCGAACCGAAGAAGCCGGCGTCGCCGAAGGCGAAGATCCCACCGTCCGACGCCACCAGCCAGTAGCCCTTGCCCGAGGGCGTCGGCGTCATGCCGACGATCGGCATGTTGAGCTTCACGGCTCCCGTCGAGCCGAAGAACTTGGCGTCTCCATAGGCGAAGATCCCGCCGTCGGAGGCCACCAACCAGTAGCCCTTGGGCGCCGTTTCGGCGGCGTTCGCCGGCGACAGACCTCCAGAGGACAGGACTGGCGTCAAGCCCGCCAGCATGAGAACGAGGAGCGCGGTCAGACCGCGCCGGAGGCGAGAACCGGGCGAAACGTGCATATCACTCCGTTCGGCACAGGCGGAGACGAGGGGAAGCCCTAAACGTGAACTCAATACGCTCAGGACGGGCAGATCTCCTGCCTGACAAGGCCTTTCGGGCAGGATCAGCCCGGCTCGGCGTCGGGCTCGCGGAGCGCCTGGGCGAACACGTGGATCATCTGGGGCGGGGAGCGCTTGGGCTCCACCATCTGTCCGAGGGCGGTGGCCATCCGCCAGATCACGTGGCCGGCCGCGGTGGCGAGCTCCTCCGGCTCGTGACTGCGGAGGAACACCTCGACGGCCTCCTCGTCACCGGCCGCGACGGCGATGCTCAGGCTGAGGACGGCGTCGAGGACGTCGGGGTCCGGTTGGTCCATGGGTCCCATCCTGGCACCGGTCGGCGGAGGCGCAGGAAGAGGGGTTCCCAGTTCACCAGGAGGAGAGTGACGACGAAGGCGTACTTCCAGTAGTCGAGCCCCAGCGTCAGCCAGGTTCCGCCGTGGAAGGCGAAGGCCGTGGCGACGACGGCGGGCCGGGCCCGCCGGTAGAGCAGCAGCAGCGGGAAGCCGAGCTCGAAACCCATGACGACGGCGGCGGCCAGCTGCGACAGCCAGGGGCGATCGGCGATGAACAGCGCCAGCTCCGGCACCTTCGCTTTGCCGTTGGCGCCGGCGTAGAGAATCCAGCTCATGTTGTCGCTGGTCACCCAGGCGACGCCGGACACGGTGAGCTTGCGGAGGCCGGTGAAGAAGTAGGCACCGGCCACGAAGGTGAGCGCGGTGTGGATCGGCCAGCCCCACAGAGCCGACCGGCGGGTGGTGGCCCGGTGGAGCCATCGGGTGGCCGGGGCCAGCAGGAACGGGACGCAGCCGATCAGGAGCAGCAGATCGTTGTGCTGGATCTTCCCCCGGCTGGCCCGGAGAGCGGCCAGGACGAGGTAGGCCAGCCAGGCGACGGCCAGCGTCGTGCGCCGGCGCCACCCGGCGGCGGCCAGGGCGGCGGCGGCGACGCCGGCCACCTGGATGGCGACGATGACGGCCGCCGGCGGCATGGAATCGAGGAAGAAGAGCAGGGGGACGGGCCGCAGCAGTGCCGGCGGCAGCTGCGCCAGTTCCGCCCAGGGGAAGAAGGCCAGGTGCAGCCCGATGAGCGCCGCCAGTCCGGTGATGACGGCGGTCAGCTGCAGCTCCGTACCGGGCGAGAACAGCCAGGCGCGGAACCGGGCCAGCGTGGCGCCCGTCATTCCAGCTCGCACTGGTGGACCCTGACCCGGCGGGTCGAGGGGCTGGGCGGACCGCCGGGATCCACCGGGATGCGGCCGAGGACGTGATCGATGGCCACGGCGGCCACAGTCTGGTGCTGCGCCCGGGCCACCGGCCCGAGGGCCAGGCAGACGGACTGCCGCTCGGTGGCTGGCAGGCCTTCGAAGTCCGACAGGAAGTGGGTCACGCCGTGGTAGGCGGCCGGGGCGTGCCGGAGGTCGACCGACCGCTCCGACCCGTCGGTGCCGACCGCCCGCACCTGCCAGCCCCAGAAGTCGCCGTGCCGGAGCCGGGCGTACATCTTCCAGCCGGTGAGCGGCCAGGCCTCGACGCCGATCAGGCCACCGAGCAGGAAGAGTCCGAGGAACCCGCCGACGAACCGGCGGATGCCCCGCCCGGGGCCGCGCCCGTCCGACTCGGCGTCGTCGGCATCTTCCGCGCTGGCGCGGTCCGGGGCGGGGACAAGCTCGGTTTCGATGCCGCCAACGGTGGCAGGTCGAGGTCGGCCCACGCAATGACCGCATTCGGAGCAAGTGCGCTGCGCCGCACCCCGGAATTGGAGGGGGCTCCCAGATGGCCGCCAATTAAGGGAACGTGAAGGCACGGCTGCTGAGGAGTCTCATCGCCGAACGGGTGGCGCCGGGAACGGCGGCGCCCGGGCCTCGGGCGGACTGGACGGTCGGGCGCTGCCGCCACTGTGACGAGCGTGTCTGGCTCAGCCGCTCCTGGGTCGAGGTGCTGGCCCGCGACCCGCAGGCCGTCGCCTCCTGCTTCGAATGCGCCCACGCCCTCGTGGAGGACCCGCATTAGTCGACGCTGTGCCGCGAGCGGCAGACTGCAGGTGTGGACACCTTCAATAGCCTGGCTTCCATCGCTGTGGGCGACCGCCGCTACGACATCCGCCGGCTGGCCGCCCTCGAGGATGGCTTCGGCGTCGGCCGTCTGCCGTATTCGCTGAAGATCCTCCTCGAGAACCTCCTCCGCTTCGAGGACGGCGTCACCGTCACCGCCGCCGACATCGAGAACCTGGCCGGATGGCAGGGCGCAGCCGCCGGCGACGACGACCGGGAGATCGCCTTCCGGCCGGCCCGGGTTCTCATGCAGGACTTCACCGGCGTGCCGGCCATCGTCGATTTGGCCGCCATGCGCGACGCGGCGGCGGAGCGGGGGGCGGATCCGTCGCGCCTGGAGCCCGGCATCCCCGTCGACCTCGTCATCGACCACTCGGTGTCGGTCGACTTCTTCGGCAAG
Organism: Actinomycetota bacterium; assembly: GCA_040756995.1. Classification (GTDB taxonomy): domain Bacteria; phylum Actinomycetota; class Acidimicrobiia; order IMCC26256; family BP-133; genus BP-133. The sequence goes on from JBFLYK010000003.1 coordinate 180,950, forward strand.
GCCGACGCCGTCGTCCGCAACTCGGCGCTGGAGTTCGAACGGAACCGGGAGCGGTACCAGTTCCTCCGCTGGGGCCAGCAGGCCTTCGACACGCTGCGGGTCGTCCCGCCCTCGACCGGCATCTGCCATCAGGTGAACCTGGAGTACCTGGCCACCGTCGTCGCCACCCGCGACGGGATGGCGTTCCCCGACACGCTGGTCGGCACCGACTCCCACACGCCCATGGTCAACGGCCTGGGCGTGGTCGGCTGGGGCGTCGGCGGCATCGAGGCCGAGGCGGCCATGCTGGGCCAGCCGATCTCGATGCTGATCCCGCCGGTCGTCGGCTTCCGGCTGGCCGGTGAGCTGCCCGAGGGGGCGACGGCCACCGACCTGGTGCTGACCGTGACCGAGCGGCTGCGCAAGCACGGCGTCGTCGGCAAGTTCGTGGAGTTCTACGGCCCGGGCTGCGCCAACGTGCCGGTGGAGAACCGGGCGACGATCGGCAACATGTCGCCGGAATACGGCTCCACGATCACGATCTTCCCCGTCGACGACCAGACGCTGTCCTACCTGCGCTTCACGGGCCGGCCGGCGGAGGTCGTCGACCTCGTCGAGGCCTACGCCAAGGAACAGGGGCTGTGGCTCGACCCGGCGGCCGAGCCGGTCTTCAGCGAGACGCTGGAGTTGGACCTGTCGACGGTGGAACCGTCGCTGGCCGGCCCCGCCCGTCCGCAGGACCGGGTCCCGCTGCGGGAGGCGAAGCGGCGCTTCGTCGTCGCCCTCGGGCAGGCGATCCCCGAGCCCGCCCCCGCCAGCCACGACGAGGCGGTGGCGGAGACGTTCCCGGCCAGCGATCCGCCGTCCGACGCCGCCGACTCCCACCGCAGGCCCGAGCCGCCCGAGCCCGACCCGGTACCGGTGGCAGTGCGGAGCATCGACCGGCCGTCCAGGCGGGTGTCGGTGACGACGTCCGACGGCCAGACCTTCGACCTCGACCACGGCCACGTCGCCATCGCCGCCATCACCAGCTGCACCAACACGTCGAACCCCCAGGTGATGGTGGCCGCCGGGCTGCTGGCCAAGAAGGCGGTGGAGCGGGGGTTGTCGACCAAGCCGTGGGTGAAGACGTCGCTGGCCCCCGGCTCCCGGGTGGTCATGGACTACTACGAGCGGGCCGGGCTGATTCCCTACCTCGACAAGCTCGGCTTCAACCTCGTCGGCTTCGGCTGCACCACCTGCATCGGCAACTCCGGGCCGCTTCCGCCCGAGATCTCGGCGGCGGTGAACGACAACGGCCTGGCGGTCGTGTCGGTGCTGTCGGGGAACCGGAATTTCGAGGGCCGGATCAACGCCGACGTCCGCATGAACTATCTGGCGTCACCGCCGCTGGTCGTGGCCTACGCCCTGGCCGGCACCATGGACGTCGACCTGTACTCCGAACCGCTCGGCATCGGCACCGACGGCGAGCCGGTCTTCCTCCGGGACATCTGGCCGACGTCGGCCGAGGTCGCCGAGGTCGTGCTGTCGTCGCTGGAATCGGAGATGTTCCGGGCCGCCTACGGCCGGGTGTTCGAGGGCGAGGGCCCGTGGCGGGAGCTGCCGACGCCGGCCGGCGGTCGCTACGAGTGGGACGGGTCGTCGACCTACGTGCGCCAGCCGCCGTACTTCGTCGATCTGCCGGAGGAGCCGGCGCCGCTGACCGACATCGTCGGCGCCCGGGTCCTGGCTGTGCTGGGCGACAGCGTCACCACCGACCACATCTCGCCGGCGGGGTCGATCCACCCCGACAGCCCGGCGGGCCGCTGGCTGATCGAGCACGGCGTCGAGCCCGCGGACTTCAACTCCTACGGCGCCCGCCGGGGCAACCACGAGGTGATGATCCGGGGCACGTTCGCCAACCGCCGCATCCGCAACCGGCTGGCCCCCGGCACCGAGGGCGGCGTGACCCGGCACCTGCCCGACGGCGAGACCCTCCCCATCTATGACGCGGCGATGCGCTACGCCGCCGAGGGTGTGCCGCTGGTGATCCTGGCCGGGAAGGAGTACGGCTCGGGCTCGTCACGGGACTGGGCGGCCAAAGGCACGACGCTGCTCGGCGTGCGGGCCGTCCTGGCCGAGAGCTTCGAGCGGATCCACCGCTCGAACCTCATCGGGATGGGCGTGCTGCCGCTGCAGTTCGCCGGAGGGGCGTCGGTGGAGTCGCTGGGCCTGACCGGCGAGGAGACGATCACCATCGCCGGCCTGGCCGGCGCCGAGCCCAAGTCGCTCATCGGCCGGCGCCTGACGGTCGAGGCCGACGGGCGCCCGGTGGAGGTCGTCCTGCGCATCGACACACCGATGGAGGCCGAGTACCTGCGCCACGGCGGGATCCTGCCCTACGTGCTCCGCCAGCACCTGGCGGCGGCGCTGGGCCAGGGTTAGCTGGCGGCCAGCGAGGCGATCCCCCAGACCGCCACGACGAAGCCGATCACCAGGTAGGTGAGGGTGCGGGCCAGCGGTGCCCGGGGGAGGGCCTCGCCCTCCTCGGTCACCGGCGCCGGGGCCCGCCGCCGGAGCAGGGCCAGCAGGTTGCCGACGAACAGGGCCGCCCCCATGGCCACCAGCAGCTCGCGGAGAACGTCGTCGTAGAAATCCATCGCCGGCGCCCAGCCTAACGGTCGGTCAGAATCGGATGACCTCGCCCCAGGCCGCCATCTGCGCCGGGTCGCCGAAGACCTCGAGGCCGTCGGAGTTGCGCCGGTTGTAGAGGAACAGCTCGAGGTCCGACGCCGGGCCCCGGACGGCCACGTCGGCCTTGGCGTGCTCCCGGCGGATCTCGACGTTGCCGCCGTCGAAGGCCACGACCCATTCGCCGGGGACGTCGGTGGTGTGGAAGTGGTAGCTGCCCGACAGCGGGATGGGACCGCCGCGCCCGACCCGGATCGGCAGGAAGGCGAGGTACTCGTCGATCCCGTCCGACGCCAGCTCCGCCGGCTCGACCGCAGTCGGCGGGCGACCGGCCGCCGCTTCGGCGTCGACCCGGTGGATGACCGTCTCGTGGGCCATCCGCCGATACCAGAACCGGGCGGGGGCCGGCCCGCCGTCGAGCCAGTTCCACACCGGCGTCTCGGGGTCGGCGCCCCCGAAGACGCTGAAGGCCTGCTCGGCACCGGCCTCGAGCCAGGCCAGCGGCTCCTCGTCCTGGGCCTCGGCCTCGATGCCCTTGGGACTCACGTACTCGGTGGCCCTGCTCTCGAGGAGCTGGCACATCCAGCGGAAGACCCGCCCCTGGTGGCGGGCCAGGTCGGCCACCTTCCATTCCGGACAGGTGGGGACGGTCGCATCGACGCCGGCGGTGCGGGCGGCGTCGAGGAACAGCGCGACGTTGTCCCGTACCCGGTCGAGGTATTCGAAGGGCTCCATTTCTCGCACCTCATCCTCTGCGGCCGATCCCCACCGACACCTTGCGGCCGGGTTCGGATTCGGCGCTCGCCCCACATTAGGTGGGAGCTACCGGGCCGCCGCCTTCCGCCGCACCCGGGTCGCCGTGTCCTGGCGGTAGAAGTCGCGCAGCACCTCGTAGAGCTCGGGCTTGGTCTCCTCGAGCTGGAGCGGGAGGTTGAAGAACGCTTCGGTGGCCACGGCGAAGAACTCGCCCGGGTCGGTGGCGCCGTAGTCCCGCAGCGGCCAGCCCTCGCCGTCCTGGAGGAGCTCGAACTCCCGAGTGCAGATCTCATGCCAGCGGGGCCCGTCCTCCCGGCGGTGGAGGGGTGGGGTGCCGTCGACCACGTCGTCGAGCATGTCGAGCTTGTGGGCGAACTCGTGGAAGACTACGTCGCGGCCCCAGGCCGGGTGGCGGGCGTTGGCCTTGGCCGCGTCCCAGGCGATCAGGACGGGGCCGTAGCGGTGGTCGGCGAGGCCCAGCAGCGAGAACGGCCCCTCCTCCATCGTGCCGGCCGGACCAGGCTGCGGCTCGTAGGACACGACCTCCGACGGGTGGATGACGATCGCCTGGACCGCCCGGTACCAGTCGAAGTCGAGGCCGAGGATGAGCAGCGCCGCCTGGGCGGCGACGACGGTGCGGACCTCATCGGTGAGGGCGAAGCCCCGGGCCGCCTCCCAGCGCTTCTCCTCGATGATCGCCTCCATGAGTTCTCCCAGTCGCTCCCGCTCGTCGTCGTCGAGCAGAGCCCAGTGGGCGGCGTTGCGCTCGACGATCTCGATCCAGTTGTCGGGAAGCCCCGCCGGGGGCCGGCGGCGGAAGAGTCTCATCCCCCCGAGTTTCGCTCGGTCCGAACCGCGGCGCGGTCAGGCCTTGCGGGAGGCGACGAGAACCGGGATCTGGCGGTCGGTCTTCTGCTGGTACTCGGTGTAGGGCGGGTAGACGGCCATGGCCCGGTCCCACCAGACGGCGCGCTCGTCGCCGGTGACCTCCCGGACGGTGACCGGGAACGGCTCCGGCCCGTCCTGGATGAAGACCTCGTCGGGGTGGGCGTTGAGGTTGTGGTACCAGACCGGGTGTTCGGGATGGCCGCCCTTGGAGGCCACGAGGGCGTATTCGCCGTCGTGCTCGACCCGCATGAGGGCGATCTTGCGGACGTTGCCGCTCGTGCGGCCCCGCATGGTGACGATGATCACCGGGATGCCGGTGTCCCGCAGCGTGTTGGCCTCCCGGCCGCCGGAGCGCTCGTAGGCCTCGACCTGATCCCGGACCCACTCGTAGGCGCTGGGAACGTATTCGCCTTGCAGTGTCATACCGTCTCCTCCGGATTCACCTCCCGAACGAACCGGCGGACGCCGGCGGCTATTCCGGTGCGCCGTGATCCGGTCCCGGCTCGCTGTCGAATCGGCGGTCAGTGGATGACCGCTCGGATCATCCGGGCGACGCGGTCGAGATCGGGGTGCTGGTCGACGAGAAGGTCGAGATACACGCAGGCTTCACAGACGCGGACCAGGGCGTAGGCGATCTCGTCGAGGGGCACGGCGGGGGTGAAGGCGCCGGCGGCCACTTCGGCTTCCAGGATGGAGCGGAACTTCTCGACCAGCCGGGGTTGGACGGCACCTTCGCCGGCGGTGAGCAGCCGGACGGCGACCGGCCCTTCCTGCGCCACCGTCTTGCGCATCCCCTCGTTGGTGCGCACGCCTTCGATGAAGCCGGTCACGACCTCGGCCACCCGCTCCCCACCCCGGGCCCGGGAACCCTCGAGCTGGCGGTCGATCGTGCGCTCGGCCAGCGCCCAGGCCACCTCGCCGAGCAGGCGGGCCCGGTTGCCGACCCACCGGTACAGGGTGACGCGGTTCACGCCGAGCTCGGTGGCGAGGCGCTGCATGTCGATGCGCTCGCCGGCCAGGAACGCCTTGCGGGCCAGGCGGAACGCCTCGTCGGCTCCGGCGTGCGGGCGGGTTCCGAGGTCCGTTGACGCCATCGGGAACCCAGGCTAGCGTGCCATGCAACAGATTCCGAATTTGTTGCACACGACCGTGTTGCACCAGGAGGGGGAAGCGATGGCCCGGTGCCCACGCCCGAGATTGCTGCTGCCGGCGGTTGCCGCGCTGCTGGCGGCGACGAGTCTGCTGCCCGGAGTCGGCGGCGCCACGCCCGACACCGGGCCGGAGCTCTCGGTGGCGGCGGCCGACCTCGAGGCGACGCTGGAGTGTCCCGGGGCTGACTTGATCGAAGGTGCCGACCGGGACGTGATCCTGCTGGTCCCCGGCACGACCGTGCACCCCCGCACGAACTTCGGGATGAGCTGGATCAAGGCATTCGAGGCGCTGGGCTATCCGTACTGCTACGTGGTCACCCCCCACGCCGGGATGGACGACATCCAGGTGTCGTCGGAACACGTCGTCTACGCCATCCGGGAGCTGTACCGGCGTTCCGGCCGCAAGGTCGACATCATCGGCCACAGCCAGGGCGGCACCAATCCCCGCTGGGCGCTTCGCTGGTGGCCCGACACCCGGGCCATGGTCGACGACTACATCGGCATCGCCCCCAGCGCCCACGGCGGCCAGGCCGTCAACACCATGTGCGGTGACGGCGATTGCGCCCCGGCGCTCTGGCAGCAGACCTACATGTCGAACTTCGTGCGGGCCATGAACTCCGGCGGTGAGACGTTCCCCGGCATCGACTACACCGTGGCCTGGACAGCCTACGACGAGTTCCTCACGCCGCCCGAGTCGACCACCATCGCCGGCGCCACCAACATCCAGTTGCAGGAGACCTGCCCCGGCGACACGTCGGAGCACGTGGCCATCGGTACGCACGATCCGGTGACCTACGCCATCGCCATGGATGCCCTCGACCACGACGGCCCGGCCGACCCCGCCCGCATCGACCGCGCCGTGTGCAGCCAGGCGTTCGCCCCCTACGTCGACCCCGTCACGTTCCCCGCCGACTACGCCAAGGCCTGGGCCGAGATCATGACGCAGATCGCCACCTATCCCCAGGTGAAGGCCGAGCCCCCGCTCAAGCCCTACGCCCGAGGGGCCTAGGCCGTTCGCGTGAGCCTGTGCGGGCGGGTCGCGGTGGCGAAATTCGGCTGAGGCCTGGAGGCTCCCGTGCTGGACTGACGGCATGGAGAACTACGGCACCTCGACCTACGGCGATCACATCGCCGACATCTACGACGACCTCTACGAAGCCAGCATGGACCCGTCGTCCACGGTTGACCTGCTGGCGGAGCTGGCCGGGAAAGGCCGGGCGTTGGAGCTCGGCATCGGCACCGGCCGGGTGGCCGTGCCGCTGGCGGCGCGGGGTGTGCAGGTCGAGGGGATCGATGCCTCCGAGGCGATGGTGGAGAGACTCCGGCGGCGGCCGGGGGGTGAGGGCATCCCGGTCACGATCGGCGATTTCGCCGACGTGGCGGTCGACGGCCGGTTCCGGCTGATCTACGTACCGTTCACCACCTTCTTCGCCCTGCCCTCGCAACCCGAACAGATCCGCTGCCTGGGCAATGTCGCGTCCCACCTCGAGCCGGACGGGTGGTTCGTGCTTGACGCCTTCGTCCCGGACCTCCGGCGATTCCACGGTGGCCAAGCGGTCTCGGTTCCGAGGGTGGAGTCCGGCCGGGTCATCCTGGACGTCGCCCGGCACGACCCGGTCACCCAGACCATCCATTCGTCGCACGTGCTCCTGAGTGACGCCGGCGTCCGGCTCGTTCCAGTGGTCGTGCGCTATGCCTGGCCGGCGGAACTCGACGCCATGGCTCTGGTGGCCGGGCTCACGCTCGCCCACCGCTACGCCGACTACGACCGACGCCCGTTCGAGGCCATTTCGCCCCGCCACGTCTCGATCTACCGGCCTTCCGCCTCGTTCGCCGAGTCGGCTATCGGCTGAGGGCCGCAGCCAGGAAGTCGAAAGCGGCGGGAGTGCAGCGGTTCCAGTAGCGGCGGGTGTGGCGGCCGTCGGCGTAGGCCCCGGCCGCTTTGGGCTCCGGTAGGGCCTGCTCGAGGGCCCTCACCGTCGTGATGAGGCCGTCCTGGAGGCCGCACCACAGGCCGACCGGCGTGCCCTTGAGCTTGCCGGCCTCCTGGAACACGGCGTCGCCCCGGGAACACGCCGGCGAGAACGCCGCCACGGCCCGGGCGAAACCGGGATAGGTCTCAGCCAACCGCAGCACGCCGTAGCCGCCCATCGACCAGCCCCACAGCGCGATCCGGCTGGTGTCGAAGCCGCGCTCGCCACACCAGGCGGGGACCTCGTCGTGGACCATCGCCCGGGGGTCGTCGTGCCCGTTCGGCTGCCAGCGCAGGACGCCCCCGGTGGCGCCGGCCAACACGAATGGCGGCGCCCCCCGCTGAACGGCGTCGGTCAGGAACCGCCCGAACCCGAAGTCATCGAACTCCGCCGCGGTGGCCGACGACCCATGCAGCACGAGGCACACCGGCAGGCCCTTCCCGTCCCCATGGCCGGCCGGGACGGCGGTATAGAAGTCGACGTCCTTACCGCGGGCCGCCGAAGTCCTCCGCTCGACCCGCTCGTCCCCGACCGGCGCCTCCGGCACCGGCCCCGGAGACTCCCCGTCCCCGCGGCTCTTCAGCGCCACCCCGCCCGCCACGATGGCCGCTCCCCCGGCTCCGACTCCGAGCAGAAACGACCGCCGGGACATGGTCTGCGCCATGCAACCATCATGACCGTGACCCGTGCGTGCGAGCGCGCACGGCGTGGCACAGCCACCCGCAGGGTCAGACGCTGTACGTGACCGAGGGCGTGGCCCGCGTCCAGGATCGAGGCGGACCGGTCGAGGACGTCCGGGCCGGGGAGACCGTCGTCACGGAACCCGGAGTCTGGCACTGGCACGGCGCGGCCACGGGGCAGTTCATGACCCACCTGGCGATCTACGAAGGAGCTCCGGAGTGGGGCGAGCTCGTCAGCGACAGTGAGTACCTGTCGAGTGAAGGCTGACGGTTCGTCCCTTCGGCCCTAACGGCGGGCCATGTTGGCGAACTTCGTCAGGTGCTCGAGGAACGCCAGGCGGATCTTCGCCGTCGGCCCGTTTCGGTGCTTGGCCACGATGATCTCGGCCGTGCCCTTGTCACTCGACTCGGGGTTGTAGGCGTCATCGCGGTAGATGAACATCACGATGTCCGCGTCCTGTTCGATCGAACCACTTTCGCGAAGGTCGGCGAGCATCGGGCGCTTGTCGGTGCGGTACTCCAGGCTGCGGTTCAGCTGGGAGAGGGCCATGACGGGGGTCTCGAGGTCGCGGGCGAGGATCTTCAGGCCCCGGGAGAGCTCGGAGACCTCGACCTGGCGGTTCTCGGAACGGCGGGGGGTGCTCATCAGCTGGAGGTAGTCGACGACGACGAGGCCGAGGTCGCCGTGCATGGCCTTGAGGCGACGGCACTTGGCCCGCATCTCCATCACCGTCAGGTGGGCGTTGTCGTCGATGTAGAACGGCGCTTCGGCCAGACGGCCGACGGCGTGGCTGATCTTCGTCCAGTCGCTTTCGGGGATGCGGCCCGTCCGCAGCAGTCGCGAGTTCACCCCGGCCTCCGCGGCCAGCATCCGTTGCGTGAGCTCGAGATAGCCCATCTCCATCGAGAAGAAGACGACCGGCTTGCGGGTCTCGAGCGCCACATGGGCCGCCGCCCCGAGGGCGAAGCTCGTCTTGCCCTGGCCGGGCCGGGCCGCCACCACGAGCAGGTTCGAGGGCTGGAAGCCGAGCGTCACCTCGTCGAGATCGATGTAACCCGACGGGACGCCGGTCATCGACCCGTCGCGCTCGAAGAGCGCCTCGAGCTGCTCGAGGCTCTCCTGCAGCGCCGGATAGATGCCCTTCAGCGAACTCGACAGCCGGCGGTTGGCGACCTCGAAGACGAGCGTCTCGGCCCGGTCCAGCGTGTGGGTCACGTCGTCGGGCATCTCGTAGCCCATCTCGGCGATCTCACCGGCCACGCCGATCAGCCGCCGCAGCAGCGCATGTTCCTCGACGATGCGGGCGTAGTGCGCGGCGTTGGCCGCCGCCGGCGTACCGGCCTGGATCCGCAGGATCGCCTGCTTGCCGCCCAGCGCCTCCAGCAGGTTGGCCCGCCGCAGCTCCTCGGCCACGGTGACGGGGTCAACCGGCTCGCCCTGGCCGTAGAGCGTCTGGATCGCCTCGAACAGATGGCCGTGAGCCGGCTTGTAGAAGTCCTCCGGGCTGACGACCTCGACCGCGGCGGCGATGGCGTCCTTCGAGAGCAGCATCGCTCCGAGGAGCGACTCCTCGGCTTCGATGTTGTGGGGCGGCACGCGTCCGGCACCGCCCGACGGCCGCGCTGACTGCGGCCGCATGTCACTGATCGACTGAACCACCCGCCGCCTCTCCCAGACCTGTCCCAGCCCGCCCGCGCACTGCGAGGGGCCATCGTCGCGTCCGGCCCTTGTGGGGAGGAAGGGGCATAACCCTGTGGATTTGTCGGGGAGTTATCCCCACCCGGGAGGACACGACCACTGCGAACGTACGTTCGATCATGCTCCCGCGCCGAACTCACGTCAAGCCCCGACCGGGGCGACGCCGGCGCGCTGCTACTGGGAGACGACCTCGATCGTCAGCGGGACCTCGACGTCGGCGTGGAGCCGGACCGGCACCTCGTGCGTGCCCAGCGTCTTGATGGGCTCGACGTGGAGCTTGCGCCGGTCGAGATGCACACCGGTCTGGGCCTCGACGGCCTCGGCGATGTCGGTCGAGGTGACCGACCCGAAGAGCCGGCCCCCCTCGCCGGAGCGGGCCTTGATCTCGATCCGCTTGGCGGCGAGCTGGCGGGCGGTCGCCTCCGCCCCTTCCTTTTCCCGCCGGTCACGGACCTGGCGGGAGCGGCGCATGGCCTCCGCCTGCCGGGTGACTCCCTCGGTGGCGGCGATGGCCAGGCCCTTCGGCACGAGGTAGTTGCGGGCGTACCCAGGGGCCACCTCCACGAGGTCGCCTTTGTGGCCGAGGTTCTCCACGTCGGCCCGGAGCACGATCTTCACGGTGTAACGCTCCTAGCTCAGAAAGGCTCGTCGCCGAAGTCGTCGTACGGCGGGGGCTCGCTGGCCGGTGCGGAGCGGCCGTAGCCGCTCCCGCCCCCACCCCCTCCCTGGTCTCCGCCGCTGCGCCGCTCGGACTTCACCACGTTGGCCGTGGCCCACCGCAGGCTGGGAGCCACCTCGTCGGCGATGATCTCGACGGCGTAGCGCTTGTTGCCGTCCTGCTCCCAGGAGCGCTGCTCGAGGCGGCCGGTGACGACGACCCGCGTGCCCTTCTTGATCGAGTCGCTCACGTTCTCTGCCAGGTCGCGCCAGCAGATGACGTCGAAATAGCTCGTCGCCTCCTGCCACTCGCCGCTGTTGCGGTCCTGCCAGCGGCGGTTCACGGCCACGCCCAGCCGGGCGTTGGCCTGACCGCTCGGGGTGAACCGCAGTTCGGGGTCGCGGGTGACGTTGCCCACGATGGTGACGCTGTTGCCGGACATCTTCTGCCTTCCTTCCTACGCTTCCGCCGGCGCCGCAGCCGGTGCCGCCCGCGCCTTGAGGGCGGCGTCGGGAATGCGGATCACCTTGTGGCGGATGACTTCGTCGGCAAGGGAGAGCATCCGGTGCAGCTCCTCCATCACCTCGGGCTCGGCCGTCGCCTCCAGGAGGACGTAGTAGCCCTCCCAGCGGTGGCGGAGCTCGTAGGCGAAGCGGCGCTTGCCCCACCGGTCGACCCGCCCCGGGTTACCCCCACGGCTGCGGATGAACTCCGCATAGCGGTCGACCGCCGCCCGGATCGTCTCCTCCTCCAGGCTGGCATCGAAGATGAGCATGACCTCGTACGGCCTCATGGACCGTGCACCTCCTGTGGGCCGCAGGATGGCCTGCGGGCTCCCCTCTTCGGGGAGCAGGACGGGTGGGTGGTGGAGGGCGCGACCCCGCAGAGCCACGCACTCCGGATAGGACGAGGAAGGTTAACAGCTTCGGTGCCGCCCATCGCCTCGGACGATACGCCGTCGGTGTGACAATTACTCCTCCCGGGGACGCCACTCAGCCCGGGGGGGCGGCGGCGGTCAGCCCATCAGTCCCATCAATCCCATCAATCCAGCGGGCGACGGCCCCAGGTGGTGACGAGCGTCGGGAACAGCGAGCAGTAGCCGTCGACCTCGCATGCTCCGAGGGCCTCGTCGAGCTCCGCCTCCGACAAACGCCCGATCCGCAGCAGCGGCTCCCGCAGGGCGGTCATGCTCATCCGCCACCACGCCCCGGCCGGTGTTCCCGGCAGGGCGACCTGCACCCGACCCTCCGCTCCGACGTCCACGAGGCCGCTGTCCCGGAACTCGAGCGGCAGGTACCGCCCGTAGTCGGAACTGGCCCCGACGGCGGCGAAGACGGCTTGCAGGTCTTCGTACAGCCGGACGTGCAGGTCACCGGCGACACAGCCGGGAGCGACCACCAGCGAACACCAGTCGAAGGCCTCCTGGACCATCCAGCCCCCGGGCCGCAGGGCGGCAGCCATGCGCTTGACCACCTCGCGGCGGGCCGGGACGTGGTCGAGGACGAGCCGGGAGTGGACCAGGTCGAATGTGTCCTCTTCGAGCTCGTCGGCCGCGATGTCGTGACGACGGACCTCCAGGTTCTTCTCGGTCAGTTGCTCGAGGAACCCGGTGTCGAGGTCGGTGGCCACGACCCGGCCGTCCGGGCCCACCCGGTCACACAGCCACCGGGCGATGGAACCGGCCCCGGCCCCGACTTCCAGGCACTGCCCACCGAGCGGCAGCGGGATCCGCCCGAGGACCTGCTCGGTCCAGGGATCGAAGACCTGCTCCAGCAGGTCGAGCCGGCGGCGTTCCTGGTCCCAGCTGTGCTCGAAGAGGTAGTCGCTCACAGCGGCCGTTGTAACCGGACCGCGTGGCCCCGGCAAGGCTTCGCCGGGGTCGGACGTCGGCTAGGCCGGACAGGCCGTCAACGGCCCGTCCGGCAGCTTGCCTTTCGGAACTTCGAGCGCCACCTTGAAGTCGCCCTTCGAGCCGTAGCTCGGGCAGCTGCCGTCGGTCCCGGAGCACAGCTCCATGTCGACCGCGTCGACCCGCAGCCCGCTCTCGTCGTAGAAGCCGATGGTGAGCGGGAACCTCACGTCGGACATCGTGAAGCGGGTCTTCGTGTGGTCCATCATCTGGCCCGGCTGCTGCAGCACGTCGGGGAACTCGAAGACCATCCCGTCGTAGCCGTCGAGGCTCTCCCGGTGGCGCAGGCCCTGCGACCGCTTCTCCTTCGTGTCGGCCACCAGCACCCGCAGGCAACTGGCGCCCACGCCGAGCTTCTTCTCGGCGAACTGCGGGCCGGCGGCGGTCGACGCCGTCGTCGACGTGTCGACGAACGTCGGGTTCGCCGGCCGGTTCGCCCCCCACAGGAGGATGAGCACGAAGACCACGACGAAGCCCATACCGACGAGGACGCCCTTGTAGGCCCGGCTCAGCCCGGTGACGACTTCGACCGGCCCGGCCGGAGCCTGATGGGCCAGATCCTCGGGAGGGCCCTGGCCCTCGTCGGTCATCCCCTGCCTGCTCCTGTCATGCAGTCGCCGCCTGGTAGAGGCCGGGCACCTGGGTGCCTTCGGCGAAGTGGTAGGTCTCCGCCTCGGAAGGGTATCGGCCCGACCGCACGTCATCGGCGAATTGCGCCACGGCGGCGGTGGCGTCGCCCCGCAGGTCGGCGTAGCGGCGCACGAACTTGGGCGCCCGTCCGCCGTTCAGGCCCAGCAGGTCGTGGAACACGAGCACCTGGCCGTCGCAGTTGGCGCCGGCGCCGATCCCGATGGTCGGGACGGGCACCGCCTCGGTGACCATCGTCGCCACGGCGTCGGGCACGCACTCCAGCACGATGGAGAAACAGCCGGCCTCGGCCAGGGCGACGGCGTCGTCGAGCAGCGCCCGGGCGGCGTCGAACTCCTTGGCCTGGACCTTGAAGCCGCCCAGCATGTGGACGGACTGCGGCGTGAGGCCCAGGTGCCCCATCACCGGGATCTCGGCGTCGAGGATGGCGCCGATAGCCTCGAGGCGCTTCCGGCCGCCCTCGAGCTTGACCGCCGAGGCACCGGCCCGGAGCAGCCGAGCGGCGTTGCGGACGGTCTCCTCCCGGGAGACGTGGTAGCTCATCCACGGCATGTCGGCCACGACCATCGCCTTCGGCTTGGCCCGGGCCACCGCCGCGGTGTGGTGGGCCATGTCGTCGATCGTGACCGAGAGGGTGTCCTCGTAGCCGAGGACGACCATGGCCACACTGTCGCCGACGAGGATGATGTCGGCCCCGGCGTCGTCGACGATCCGGGCCGACGGGGTGTCGTAGGCGGTGACCATGACCAGCGGCGTGCCATCACCCTTGCGGGCCCGGATGGCGGGAGCGGCGAGAGAAGCGCTCATGAGGGCTCAACCTCCGCACGTCCGGGGCACGGGCGGCTCCCGGCGGCACCCGTGAGTGTACCGGCGCGACGGCGATAATCTCCGACTCGTGGAGCGAGCCTGCGAGAACTGCGGCACCCCCGACGACGAGCTTCTGCAGGTGCGGCGGGTCTACATGGACCCCGACCACCCCGGGGAGATCAAGAGCACCGAGGAGACACCGGAGCTGTGGTGCATCTCCTGCACCACGCAGTACCCGCACCTCACCGAGGAGGGCTAGCGCCCAGGCGCTCGGCCCTCAGCCGGCGTGGCGCCTCCCGAGGAGGTAGCTGCGGGTGAGATGGTTCCAGTTGCACTCCGTGCAGACCTCGACCACGTAACAGGCGAACTCGTCGTAGTTCTGGCCCAGCCGGTCGAGTTCATCCTGATTGGTGATGCAGCGGCCGTTGGCCGCCTTCAGCGAGTCGCCGTAGACGTAGGACACCAGCCGCAGGTTGGTCTTCTCGCAGATCGGACACTCCTGCGTGGTCGCCTCACCCAGGTGGCGGGCGGCCCGGACCAACTCGGGGTGGGCGTCGCACACCTCGGCCCGGCCGATCTTCCCCAGGCGCCACTCGCGCAGCACCGCTCGGCGGGCGAGGCGGTAGTCGATGGCGCGGCGCATCGAATCGAGTGTACCGAGCCGGGGGCGGGCGCGAATTGGGCCCTGTCCCTTTGTAACCGGATCGCGGTGTTTGACTTCCAGACCGCTCCATGTAACGCTCCGCCGATATATCGAGTCGATATATTCGATGCGTCGGCACCCCCAACGATCCGGAAACTGACAGATGCTGGAACTGGCGATCCTGGGGCTCCTGAAGGAGCTCCCCCTCCACGGCTATGAGCTCAAGAAGCGGCTCAACGACACGCTCGGCCACGTCTGGGGCGTGTCCTACGGCTCGCTCTATCCCGCTCTGGCGCGGCTGGAGCGGATGGGCGCCATCGAGGTCGTCGACCCGCCGGCCGTCGCTCCGCCCGGATCGATCCCGATCCCGGCCACCGGGTCGATCGCCGGCGAGGCGGCCGCCGCCCGGCTGCGCCGCCCGCTCCGGCGTTCCGGCCGCACCCGCAAGGCCTACCGCATCGCCGCCGCCGGCCAGGCCCTGTTCAACGAGCTGCTGCGGGCCGACCCGGCCCCCGGCACCGACGAGAACCGGGCCTTCGCCCTCAAGCTCGCCTTCTGCCGCCACCTCGAACCGCCGGCCCGGCTGGAGATCCTGCAGCGCCGGCGCGACCAGCTGGCCGAGAAACTCGCCCGTGGCCGCCAGGCGCTGGCCGCTGCCGCCCGGGCGAGTCGGGGTCCCGGACCCGACCGTTACACCCGTGCCCTCATCGAGCACGAGACCACGACCGCCGAGCGCGACCTCGAGTGGGTCGAATCGCTCATCGCCGCCGAGCGCGGCGCCATCGATGCTGGAGACAGCATGACCCTGCAAGGGAGGACAACGTGAGCCGAAGGATCCGCGTCGCCATCGCCGGCGTCGGGAACTGCGCCAGCAGCCTCGTCCAAGGCATCGAGTACTACCGCGACGCCCACCCCGGCGACACCGTCCCCGGCCTCATGCACGTGGAGCTGGGCGGCTACCACGTGC
This sequence comes from Actinomycetota bacterium, assembly GCA_040756995.1. Classification (GTDB taxonomy): domain Bacteria; phylum Actinomycetota; class Acidimicrobiia; order IMCC26256; family BP-133; genus BP-133. Next base: position 196,378 of record JBFLYK010000003.1, read on the forward strand.
GGGATGTGGAGTTCGTCTGCGCCTTCGACGTCGACAACGCCAAGGTCGGCGAAGACCTCGGCAAGGCCATCTTCCGGGGCCAGAACAACACGATCCGCTTCGCCGAGGTGCCCAACCTGGGGATCGAGGTCCTCCGGGGCCCGACGTTCGACGGCTGGGGCGCCTACTACAAGAAGACCTGCGAGGAGTCGCCGGCGCCGCCGGTCGACGTCGCCGAGGCGCTGCGCAAGAGCCAGGCCGACGTGCTCGTCTCCTACCTGCCGGTCGGCTCCGAAGAGGCCCAGCGGCACTACGCCCAGGCCTGCCTCGACGCCGGCGTGGCCTTCATCAACTGCATCCCGGTCTTCATCGCCTCCGACCCGGCGTGGGCCAAGAAGTTCACCGACGCCGGCGTCCCGATCATCGGCGACGACATCAAGAGCCAGGTGGGCGCCACGATCGTCCACCGGATCCTGGCCCGCCTGTTCGAGGACCGGGGCATGGTGCTCGACCGCACCTACCAGCTCAACGTCGGCGGCAACATGGACTTCAAGAACATGCTGGAGCGGGAGCGGCTGGAGTCGAAGAAGATCTCCAAGACCCAGGCCGTGACATCCCAGCTGGAGAACGGCATCGAGGCCGACGACGTGCACATCGGCCCGTCCGACCACGTGGCCTGGCTGCAGGACCGCAAGTGGGCCTACATCCGCCTCGAGGGCCGCAACTTCGGCGACGTCCCGCTGAACCTGGAGATGAAACTCGAGGTCTGGGACTCGCCCAACTCGGCCGGCGTCGTCATCGACGCCCTGCGCTGCGCCAAGCTGGCCCTCGACCGCGGCATCGGCGGGCCGCTGCTGGCCCCGTCCGCCTACTTCATGAAGTCGCCGCCGGTCCAGTACACCGACGCCGAGGCCCACGCCGCCGTGGAGGCCTTCGCCGCCGGCACCGAGATCGCCCTCGACGATCCGGTGGCGGCCACCGCTCCGTAGAAGGAACGCAGCGTCACTCGAGCATCTCAGAGACTGCGGGCCGAAAGGTGGTTGTTGGGCCGGCCCAGCGGGTCTCTGAGATGCTCGATTACGTCTACCCTCGGGGAGATGGGCACCCCGCTCCCCGAGGGGATCGTCGCCGTCGTCAAGGCCGACTGCCCCACCTGCCGGCTCGTCGCTCCGGTGCTGGCCGAGGTGCGGGCCGCCGGTGTGGCGCTGACCGTCTTCACGCAGGACGACCCGACCTTCCCGGCCGGCCTCGACCCCGTCGACGACACCGGGCTCGACGTCTCGGTGGCCCTCGACCTCGACACCGTGCCCACGCTGATCAGGGTCGAAGGCGGCACCGAGGTCGAGCGGATCGTCGGCTGGTCCCGTCCCGAGTGGCAGAAGTTCACCGGCATCGAGCCGCTGGGGGACGGGCTGCCGGAGCACCGCCCGGGCTGTGGCTCCCTGACCGTCGACCCGGCGGTGATGGAGCGGCTGGCGGCCCGGGACAGCGGGCTGCGCTCCCGCCGCCTGGAGCTGGCCCGGCTGGAGGACGAGGCCGAGGCGTTCTTCGAGCGGGGCTGGACGGACGGCCTGCCGGTGGTTCCGCCGACGCCGGCCCGGGTGCTGCGCATGCTGGAGGGCACGACCCGCGCTCCCGACGAGGTCGTCGCCGCCGTGGGGCCGGACTTCGCCGACTGCACGGTGGAGAAGGCGGCGGTCAACGCCGTGATGGCCGGCTGCCGGCCGGAGTACTTCCCCGTCGTGCTGGCGGCGCTGGAGGCGGCCTGCACCGACGAGTTCAACATGCACGGCCTGCTGTGCACGACGTGGTTCACCGGCCCGGTGATCATCGTCAACGGGCCGATCGCCGCCGAGATCGGCATGAACTCCGGCGTCAACGCCCTCGGCCAGGGCAACCGGGCCAACGCCACCATCGGCCGGGCACTGCAGCTCATCGTCCGCAACGTCGGCGGCGGCCGGCCGGGTGAGATCGACCGGGCCACCCTCGGCGGGCCGGGCAAGTACACCTTCTGCTTCGCCGAGGACGAGGCCGGCTCGCCGTGGGAGCCGCTGTCGGTGGAGCGGGGCTTCCCCGAGGGCACATCGACCGTGACGCTGTTCGCCGGCTACGGCCCGAACGGTCTGTGCGACCAGAAGTCCCGGGACCCCGAGTCGCTGGCCCGGTCGATGGCCTGGGCCCTCGACGCCGTGTGGCACCCCAAGCTGGCCCTGATGGCCGACGCCGTGCTCGTGGTGTCGCCGGAGCACGGCCGGGTCTTCCGGGAGGCGGGCTGGTCGAAGGCCCGGCTCCGGTCGCGGCTCATCGAGCTATTGACCAAGCCCGGGGCGGAGATCGTGGCCGGTGCCGGCGGCTGCGCCGAAGGCATGCCCGAGCACCTGGCCGGTGCCGACATCCCCAAGTTCGTCCCCGAGGGGCTGCTGATCGTCCACGCCGGTGGCAGCGCCGGCCTGTTCTCGGCCGTCATCGGTGGCTGGGTCCGGGGCTCGATCGGCAGCGTGCCTGTGACCCGGGAGGTCAAGCGATGAACACGACCGTCGACGCCGACGTGCGGGTCTACCTCGACCCCACCAGCGAGCGGACGCCGATCACCCGCACGCTGGCCGAGCGGCCGGACAGCCTAGAGGGGAAGGTTGTCGGCCTGCTCGACATCATCAAGCCCCGGGGCGACGTGTTCCTCGACCGGCTCGAGACGCTGCTCGCCGAGCGGGGCCTGCGGACGATGCGCTTCAGCAAGCCCACCTTCACCAAGGTGGCGCCCGTCGACCTCCGCCACGAGATCTCCATCAAGTGCGACGTGGTGGTGGAGGCGCTGGCCGATTGAGGAAGCTGCACGTCGTGCAGTTTGCATGACGTCATCGATCTCGAGACCCGAGGCGTGCCGGCCGTGGTCGTGGCCTCGTCGGAGTTCGTGGAGGCGGCGGAATCCCAGGCCCGGGCCCTCGGCCTCGACGCCCGCCGGGTGTTCGTGCCGCACCCCATCCAGGACCGCACGGACGACGAGATGCGGGCCCTGGCCGACGCCGCCCTGGAAGACATTCTCACCGCACTGAGGAAGTCTTGACCTGAGAGGCAACTGACCCTTATCCTCGATCTTAGGGAGACCTAATAGAGCGAGGAACAGGGGGGCGGCAACCCATGTGGGTCTGCCATTGCAAGGGCGTCACCGACGGTCAGATTCGCTCGGCGATCAGCGCCGGCGCCCGCACAGTGGTTGAGATCGGAGCCCACTGCCGGGCCGGAACCGGCTGCGGCGGCTGCCTGCCCGAGGTCTGCCGGCTGCTCGACGACCACCTGACGAGCCTCGCCTACTACGCCGCCCATGGCGGCTCACGCCGCCTGGATCGGGGGGATACCCCCCGGCCCCCGGGCTGCGGCGACTGCCCCCTCGGCGCCGACGACACCGACTCCGAGCTGCTCTCGGCCTAGAAAATCCCTGCTCCCGGCGCCGCCGGCGTCGGTACTCTGGGTGGCGGTGGATTCTCCGCCCGTCATCGTCATCGCCCTGACCCTGTCAGCGGCCCTCCTGCTGGTCGAGGTCGCCCTGCCGACCTTCGGCGTGGCCGGCATCGGCGGCTTCGCCATGCTGTGGGTGGGGCTCGAGGGCGTCTCGCAGCGGGACGAGACCTGGGCCCCGCTGATGCTCATCGCCGTGGCCGTCTGCCTCTGGGGGGTGCTGCTGGTCCGGAAGACGGCATCGCCGTCGGGTCTGGCCACCGCCGCCGGGCTCTATGCCGTCGGCACCGTCGGCTACGGGCTGGTGACGGCCAGCATCGGCGCCATGGTGGTGGGCGCCATGGCCACGGCCGGGCTGTCGGCCGCCTTCCCCGTCCTCCTCCGCCAGACCCAGCGCCTCCTCGACCGGCCACCCCAGGTCGGCATGGAGGCGTTCGACGGGCGCCGCGCCACCGTCGTGTCGTGGGACTGGGCGGCGAACCGGGGCACCGTCCGTCTCGACGGGTCGCTGTGGAACGCCACCGCCAACGTCCCCGTCCGCGAGGGCGACGAGGTCCTCGTCGTGGGCCACGAGCGGATGGAGCTGCGGATAATCCCCGCACCGGTCTCCCCCCGGTAGCTACCGTTCGCGCGGAGATCCGCGCCCCCTTCCATAAGGAGCTGCCGTGGAGGCCGTTCTGAGCGCCGGCATCGTCCTGGCCGGGATCGTGATCCTGCTCCTGGCCACTTCGATCAAGATCGTCCAGGAGTACGAGCGGGGGGTGATCTTCCGGCTCGGGCGCTGCGTCGGGGCCAAAGGGCCGGGGGTGTTCTTCATCATCCCGGTCCTGGACAAGATCACAAAGGTGAACCTGCAGATCATCGCCGCCCCGGTGGCGTCGCAGGCGGTGATCACGAAGGACAACGTCACGGTGACCGTCGACGCCGTGGCCTATTTCCAGGTGATCGACCCGGCCGCCTCGGTCGTGCGGATCCGGGACTGGTACACCGCCAGCCAGCTCGTAGCCCAGACGTCGCTCCGGTCGATCGTCGGCCGGCACGACCTCGACCAGCTGCTCTCGGAGCGGGAGCGGATCGACGCCGAGCTCCAGATCGCCCTGGACACCACCACCGAGCCCTGGGGGGTGAAGGTCCACCGGGTCGAGATCCGCGACGTCGGCCTGCCCGATCAGATGCAGCGGGCGATGGCCCGCCAGGCCGAAGCGGAGCGGGACCGGCGGGCCAAGGTCATCGCCGCCGAAGGTGAGCTGCAGGCGTCGGAAAAGCTCGGTCAGGCCGCTGACGTCATTGCCAACTCCCCGGGGGCGCTGCAGCTGCGTCAGCTCCAGACGATGGTCGAGATCTCGGCCGAGAGGAACTCGACGATCATCTTCCCGATCCCCGTCGAACTGCTCGAGGCTTTCCAGGCCATCAGCAAGACTCGGCCCGGTCCGGCCTGATTCAAGTCCACCTAAGCAAAGTTTTCTGGATTTCGTTGGGGAAACTGGAGTTCACCCTCAGTGGCATCGGCGCGGTTGAATGACGCGCGACGCCAACAACCGGGGGGCACTCCCATGCAATCAACGCCTGAGATCATCGAGCTGCTCAACGATGTGTTGACCGCCGAGCTCACGGCGATCAACCAGTACTTCATCCACTACAAGATGCAGGAGAACTGGGGCTACCAGCGTCTGGCCCACAAGGGCAAGGAGGAATCCTTCGGCGAGATGAAGCACGCCGAGGAGCTCATCGAGCGGATCCTCTACCTGGAAGGCGTGCCGAACATGCAGCGGCTCGGCCCCGTCAAGGTCGGGGAAACCGTGCCCGAACAACTCAAGGCCGAGCTGGAAACGGAGAAGGAAGCCATCGCCCGCCTGACCGCCGGGATCGAGCAGTGCCGCCGCACCGACGAGGGCACCCGCTTGCTGCTCGAGGAGATCCTCGACGACGAAGAGGACCACGCCGACTGGCTCGAGACCCAGCTCAGCATCATCAACGACATCGGTGAAGGCCTGTACCTCAACGCCCAGATCCACGGGGACGAGTAGGAGTACATTCTCGCCTCGTGCTCGACAAGTGGTTGAAAGAGGCGGCAGCCGCCGTGGAGGTGTCCCCGACCGACGCCGCCGTCCTCAGTGACGAGGCGGTGTCGGTTCTCCTCGATCTCGCCCGCGACGCCGCTCACGGCGTCGCCCGACCGGCTGCTCCTCTCGGAACCTTCGTCCTGGGCCTGGCGTTGGGCAGCTCCGGCGGAGGCATCGAGGACCTCCGCCGCTTCGCCCGGCGCTTGACCGATCTGGCCGACGCGTGGGAGGCGGATCCCTCGCCGTCGTAGTCGTAGGGCAGCGCCGCCGCCGGCTCGCGGTGGATGCTGCGGTCGGCCACGAAGGCGGCCAGGGCGGTGGTGATCGGGACGGCCGAGACCAAGCCGATGCTGCCGACAAGCGTCCGCACGAGTTCCTGGGCGACGATCTCGCTCGTCAACACGTCGCCCAGCTGGCGGCTCGACAGCGTGAAGAGCACCAGCAACGGCAACGAGGCACCGGCGTAGGCCATCACCAGCGTGTTGACGGTGGAGGCGATGTGATCCCGTCCGATGCGCAGGCCGGCGGCGTAGAGACGGGAGAAGCCGTAGGCGGGGTTGGCGAGATGCAACTCCCACACCGCTGAGGCCTGCGTCACGGTCACGTCGTCGAGCACGCCGAGCGAGCCGATCACGATGCCGCCGAGCAGCAGCCCTTTCAGACTCACTCCCGACAGCGACGCGGCCAGCAGCCCCGACTCCTCGCTGGCCATGCCGGTGAGGTGCGTGCCGGCGACGAAGATCCAGGCCAGCACGCCGGTGACGAACAGCGCACCGACGGTGCCGAGGACGGCGGTCGTCGTGCGGGCGTTGATGCCGTGCGCCAGGTAGAGGGCGGCGAACATGATCGCCGCCGACCCGACCACCGCCACCGCCACGGGATTCTTGCCGAGCAGGATGGCCGGGAGCATGAACCGGACGAGGACGGCGAAGCTGATCGCCAGGCCGGCCAGGGCGAACAGCCCCCGCCACCGGGCGAGGATCACCACCGCGGCGGCGAAGAAGACGGCCAGCGCCAGGAGCGGGCCCCGGCGCTGGAAGTCGGAGAAGTACCAGCCGCCGTCGTCGCCTTCGCCGGTGCCGGCCCGTCCGACGACGATCTTGTCGCCCTTGTGGAGGACGGGACTGTCGGCGCCCTGGCTGACCTCGATGTCGACGACCTTGCCGGTTTCGGCCTCGGCCCCACCGGTCAACTTGACGCTGGCCTTCTGGCAGAGGACCGCTTGATCCCCGCCCTCGACACTCGGGTCGACCGGTGCTCCACCGCACGGTTGTCGGTCGACCTCGACGACGGTGGCGTCGGCCAGCTCGGCGGGGGCGCCCATGAAGTCGGGCGTGGGGGGATTGGCGTCGGCCGGCCACAGAACCACCAGGCCCAAGGCGGTGGCCGTGAGCAACGGGATGACGAGCACCAGCAAGAGGAGACGGGCGCGGGCATGCACCCGCATCACGTCTTTGCCGTCGCCATGAGAATGGGCCATCGCCGCATTGTCGCCCGCCCCGCCGACCGACCGGCGGACCTGCCGCCAAACTGGCGTTCCTTTACCGGAATACAGCGGAAAAGGAACGCCAGAACGGGGGAACTCGGGAAGTTCCTACAACTGGCGTTCCTTTACCGGGATGGAGCGGAAAAGGAACGCCAGTTCGGCTAGTCCTCGGCGGCGGTGATGGTGGCGGCCAGCTCCTCGGCCCGGGTGGCGGGAGCGCCGTTGGCACCGTCGCCGTTGCCGCGGCGGCCGGCGATGGCCGCCTCGAGCTCTTCGGCGATGCGCTCGTCGTTGGCGAACATCTCGGCGGGCTCGAAATCGGCGAAGGCCAGGACGCCGAGGTCGATGAACGCCTGCTGGATCTTGTCGCTCCACAGCCCGATGCGTTTCACCGTGGGAACGACCCGGGCGAAGAGCTGCTGCCGGTAGACGCCCATGATCTCGGACTGCTCGAGGTACTCGAGGCACTCGTCGACCGGCAGGCCGAGGTTCTCGTAGAGCTCCTCGGCCACGATGCGGTCGCGCAGCAGGCGGGCGGCCTCGATGACGAACTCCTCCCGCTCGCGCCGCTCGGCGTCGGTGAGGTCCTGGTAGGCGTCCTGGAGGGCGAGGAGGCCGAAGGCGACGTGGCGGGCTTCGTCCTTCATCACGTAGGCGTTGAGCGACCGGGGCAGCGGGTGCTCGGTGAAGTCCCGGATGAGCGAGAAGGCGGCCAGGGCCACGCCCTCGATCATCACCTGCATGCCGAGGTAGGTGATGTCCCACCGGGAGTCGGAGATCGTCTGGTCGAGGAGGAGCGCCAGCTGGGGGTGGATGGGGTAGGCCAGCTCCAGCTTCTCGAGCAGGAACTTGTTGTAGGCCTCGACGTGGCGGGCCTCGTCCATCACCTGCGTGGCGGCGTAGAACTTCGAGTCCACATCCGGCACCGTCTGGACGATCTTGGCCGCGCAGATCAGCGCTCCCTGCTCGCCATGGAGGAACTGCGAGTTCAGCCAGGCCGAGTAGTGGTGGCGGACCATGTCCTTCTCGGCCCGGTTCATCCGCTCCCAGGACGGCGAACCGAAGATGGGGACGTACATGTCGGGGAAGTAGGCCTGGTCCTCGAGGTCGAGGTCGAGCGACCAGTCAATGAGCGTCTGGGCGTCCCACTGCTTCTTCTTGCCCTTCTCGTAGAGGGTGAGCAGCCGGTCGCGGGGTTCGTCGTACTCCCAGTTGAACACCGTCTCCGTCGAGCCCTCGACGAACCACCGCGTGCTGTCGACGGGAAGTGCGTAGTGCCGCGTCGTCATCCGGTACCCCCCTTTGAGGAGACCGCTGGGCGATCGGGCCGCACGTCTCGCCGGCCAGATTCGCCGCTCGCGGCGTCCTCGTCCTCGCCTATAGGGCCCTGCTATTGCTTCGTCCTGCGTCCTTGCGAGCGACGAATCTGACTCGGCGATCCGCACAACCGGATTGCCCAGCGGTCTCCTGTCCTGTCGGCGGACGCTACAAGACCTGAGACAACGTGACAACTGACGTTCCCTTGTAATTCGGGACCAAGACCGGGCGGCGGACGCGAAAAGAGGCGGCGGGTGGGACCCCGCCGCCTCTTTCGGTTCGATCAGCCGTGAAGGCGAAGATTCAGCTCAAGCCGCTCCCGCTGGGGCTCGGCTCGGAACCGCCGCCACCGCCGCTGGGCGGCTGCTCCCCGGGCGAGCCGCAGAGCGGGGTCGACGCCAACGGCGTGCCGGCGCACAGCGGGTTCGACCCGCCACCGCCGCCACCGCCACCGCCGCCGTCTCCGCCGCCCGGGCCGGTCTCGTCAGCCGGAACGGCGCTCGGCGAACCACCGCCACCACCGCCGCCGCCTTCGGGCGGCTGCTGGCTCGGCGGCGAGCACAACGGCGTGGCCGCCAACGGGGTACCGGCGCACAGCGGGTTGGACCCGCCGCCACCACCGCCACCACCGCCGCCGTCTCCGCCGCCCGGGCCGGTCTCGTCAGCCGGAAGAACGGCGCTCGGCGAACCACCGCCGCCCTCCGGCGGCTGCTCGCTCGGCGGCGAGCACAACGGCGTGGCCGCCAACGGGGTACCGGCGCACGGCGGGTTGGACCCGCCGCCACCACCGCCACCACCGCCGCCGTCTCCGCCGCCGGGGCCCTCATCGGCTGCGAAGGCGCCCGAGGCGCCGAACAGGGTCAACGCACCGGCCGCCAGCGCGACGGTCAGTTTGCGACATCGGGTTTGGGGCATGTCGTGACTCCTTACTCCTCCGGTCCCAGCTGAGCGCGAGCACTGCTTGGAAGACATAGGGGGATTTGTGCCCTTCGTCCCCTACCCCTCGATCCGTCTGGGAAACCTCACCAGCCGGGTTTCCAGAAATTGCCTTGGTGATGATTTCCAGCCGCCGGAGGACTCAAGTTCGGCCGCAATCCGGCCGAAATCACACGCATGTTCTTTCGAATTACAGACTTGTACTTCGCGGATCGGCGGCGCGGCCGGCCGGTCCTGTTCGACCAGGACCAGCCCGACGGCCAGGCCCGCAAGCGGCGCCGGCCGGCGGCGGCAACCGATCCCGGGCGGCATTCTCCGGGCGCGCCCTACGCCTGGGACGGGGTGGCGACGCCGGGGGAGATCGGGCGGCCGGGCGACCTGCCCGTGCCCGTTGGTCAGCAGCTTCGTCGCTGGGGAGCGCTCCTGGCTCTGGCCGGCCTGGCGCTCCCGAGTGTGAGCTCCGCCCGGCTGGCGGTTGGCGGACCGCCAGCCGTGGCGGTCATCGACGCCAGCCGGACCGGTCGGCCGGAGGGTTCGGCGGTTTCCCGGGACGACGCCGGATCCGACCTCTTGGACGACCGCGACGTCGCCTCGGGGATGGGGCCCCTGGGCGACCTCCCCAACGGCGCCGCCTGGGAAGACACGGCCCCTGCGACGGCGGCGCCCTGGGAGACCGGGCTGGTGGAGGCGGACGGGAAGCCGCTCCCGACCGCCCCGCCGCCCGGTCCGGTTCCGGTCGACGGGATCCCCCAGCCGGCCACCGCCGCGGCGCCGAGCTCCGGGACGACGATGCCCGCACCGCCGGCGCCCAGGGCCGAGCCGGCTCCCGGGGAGACCGTCCGGTCGGTGCCGAACCAGTCAGTGGCCTCGACCGAGGGCGTGGACAACGACCTCGTCCCCCCCGACCGCGAGTACCTCCGGCCGATCCTGATCCGTTACGCCCAGGAGAACGGGCTGCCGGCCGACCTCGTCATGGCCCTGGCCTGGGTGGAGTCGAGCTGGCGCCGGAGCGCAGTGTCCGAGGCCGGGGCCGTCGGGGTCATGCAGCTCATGCCCAACACGGTCGAGTACGTGTCGAAGAAGCTCCTCGGCCTGCGGAGCAACCTCGACCCGAGGAACCCGACGAGCAACGTCCGGATGGGGACGAGGTATCTCAAGCACCTGCTGGCCCAGAACCGGGGCAACCTGCGGCAGGCGCTGATCGCCTACAACCAGGGCCTGACGTCGCTGCGGGCGAACGGGTCCTACGGCGTGGCCGAGCGCTACGCCGACCGTGTCCTGGCCCTGCGACCGCAGTTCCGCTCGTGGTGAGTACTCCAATCGCTCACCCGTCGCGACCGGCCCCTACTGCTAGCAATTGGAGTACTCAATGAGTCCCGTCTCGCCCGGCCGGAGCCGGAACCGGAGCCGGGGGACGCACCGGCCGGTGGCAGTGGCCGTCCCCACCCGTCCCCGTCCGACCCGTCCCGCCAACGGCGGGTGGCATCCCGCCATGGGGTGGCATCCCTCGATGGGCCCCCGACCCACCTGAGATCGTGCGCGGGCTGACGGCCGCGGCCCAACGGGCGGAGCCCACCCGGCCCGGGCCGCCCCGCCCCCGCTCCCCTCGCCGGCCCTCACCTCCGTACCGGGCCACGCCCCGGCCCCGACGAAGGCCGGAAGGCCCCCTCCCCCCTCCCTATCCGGCGACGGGCCTGGCGCCCTGCAGGCCTCGCAGCGGGCGAAGAGGTTGGCGGCGGCGGGAACGGTGGTCGGTGCGGTGTGGATCACGGTCGTCCTGCTGCTGACCTTCTGACCGGCCGCCGGCCCGACTCAGCGGGAGACGATCTCCAGCCGGGACGGCGATCGGGGGGCGGGCGGCGGCGTCGTCAGCGGCGAGGTGCCGGGCGTGATCGCACCGAGGACGGTGGCGTGGCGGGCGCCGGTGCAGGAGGGGACGTTGCCGGGAAGGCCGTGCCAGGTGAGGAAGCCGAGCACGGCGAAGGCGTAGGCCTCCTTGGCCGCCGACGGCAGGCCCAATTCGTCGATGGTGCGGAGGCGGGCGGGCGCGACACGCCGGGCGAGAGCCCGCATGAGGACGGGGTTCTCGGTGCCACCGCCGGAGGCGATGACCTCGGCCACGCCGTGGCGCCGGCACTCGGCGGCGGCCACCTCGGCGGCATGCTCGGTGAGCGTGGCCACGAGGTCGTCGGCGGGAAGGTCCCGGCCGAGCTCGTCGAGGGCCGCCTCCGTGAAGCCGTGGTGGTACCGCTCCTTGCCGGTGGTCTTCGGCGGCGGCTGGGCCAGAAAGAAGTCGTCGAGGAGCAGGGCGAGCAGGGCCTCGTCGACCTTCCCCTGCGCCGCTCGGGCCCCGCCGCGGTCGCATGTTTCCGTGCCGCCGCTGACGGCGACGGCCGCCGCATCGATCAAGGCGTTGGCGGGGCCCGCGTCGTAGGCGATGGGCGCCGCCCCCGGCAGCGACGCCGGCGGCACGACCGTCAGGTTGGCGATGCCGCCGAGGTTGAGCGCCGCCCGGGAAGCGTCGGATTCGGCGCCGAGCAGGAGCACGTCGAACAGGCTGACGAGAGGTGCGCCCTGGCCGCCGGCGGCGATGTCGGCGCTGCGGAGGTCGGACACGACCGGCAGGCCCGTCCGCTCGGCGATCCAGGCCGGGCGGCCGATCTGGAGCGTGCCGGCGACGTGGCCGTCCTTCTTCACCCAGTGGAACATCGTCTGGCCGTGGGCCACGACCAGTGCGGCACCGGGATGCTGCCGGGCCGCCCGTTCGGCGGCGGTGGCGAACTCCTGGCCGACGGCCGTGTCGAGGCGGCAGACCGCTTCCATGGTGGTCGGGTTGGGCGGCAGCGCCTGCCGCAGCGCCGCCGCCAGCCCGGCCGAGTACGGCGTCGTCTCGTGGCCGAGCGGCGTGAGCCGCAGCCGGTCGCCATCGAGCTCGAGGTCGGCGGCGGCGGCGTCGATGCCGTCCATCGACGTCCCCGACATGAGCCCGACGACGATCACCGCCCTTCCTCCGTTGGCGCCTGAGCGCGACCGGTCGCGCTTGAGGCCCTATAGGGGCCCTGAGCGCGACCGGTCGCGGTGAGGACCTGGGGGAAGGCCCCGGAGCCGAGGGCGGGGGCGCCGATCACTGGCTGGAGAGGGCCCGGCGGACGACTCCGCCGGACTGGTCCAGGCGGCGGCGGGCGGTGGCGGCGTCGACGCCGGTGAGGAGGGAGACGATGGCGGTCTTCACTTCGCCATTGGCGGCTTCGAGGGCGGCGGCGGCTTCGGCGGGCGTGCAGCCGGCGGCGGTGACGACGATCCGCCGGGCCCGGTCGACGAGCTTCTCGCTGCCGGCCCGGACGTCGACCATGAGGTTCCCGAAGGTCCGTCCGAGGCGGACCATCACCACGGTCGAGATCGTGTTGAGCACGAGCTTCTGCGCCGCTCCGGCCTTGAGGCGGGTGGAGCCGGCGATGACCTCGGGGCCGACGACGACCTCGACGGCGTGGTCGGCGGCCGCCGAGATCTTCGAACCCGGATGGCAGGACAGGCCGACGGTGAGCGCACCCGCTTCCCGGGCGGCGCCGAGGGCGCCGAGCACGTAGGGGGTGCGGCCGCTGGCGCTGATGCCGACGACGGCGTCGGCGGGGCCGACATCGAGGGCGAGGAGCTCGGCGGCGCCGGCGGAGGGGTCGTCTTCGGCGCCCTCTCTCGGTTTCGTGATGGCACCGGGCCCGCCGGCCATGAGGGCGACGAACTTGTCGGCGGCGTTGAAGGTCGGCCCGCACTCGGCGGCGTCGAGCACGCCCATGCGCCCGGCGGTCCCGGCGCCGACGTAGACGATGCGGCCCTCCGGCCGGTCGGTCAGCCGGGCGACGATGGCGTCGATGGCGCCGGCGATGGCCGGGGCCGCCCGGCGGACGGCGGCCGCCACCGCCGCTTCCTCCGAGGCCATCAGCCGCACGAGCTCCTGCGTCGGCCGCAGGTCGAGGTCGGAGAGCTCGGGCCGCACCCGCTCGGTGACAAGACCCCCGAGATCAAGCGGAAGAGCACCGGGGGCAACGGGGGGGTCCAGGGGGGGCTCGGCCCCCCCTGGGGCGAGAGGCAGCGGCGCGGGGGTGGTCAGGGCCTCGCAGAGGACTTCCCAGACCCGTTCGGGATCGCGGGTCCCGAGGTAGCTCATGTGGGCGCAGGCTTCGTAGCCCCAGGTCCAGAGGTCGTCGACTCCGGCGGAGCGGGCGGTGGCCACCGCGGCCCGGATGTCGTCGGCGTCCTCGGGACCGAGGCGGAAACCCTGGATCCAGATCTGGGGTTCGATGCCGGCGGCCGCCGCCTGCTGCGCCACCCGTTCCGAGAACTCGGTGACGAACGGGACGACCGGCTCGTCGAAGACCTTCCAGTACGGGTCGGTGGCCAGCGTGGCGACGCCGCGCAGGCGGGCCACGGCCGACCAGTCGGCGACGCCGAGCGACCCCGTGGTGCGGGGCAGCAGGCAGACGGTGCTGCGGCCGCCGAGGCTGGCGACGTAGGCGGTCAGCTCGCCGAGGAACTCGACCAGGCACCGTTCCCGGAAGGTGCGGACGTCGGCGGTCAGTTCGGTCGGCATGTCGTCGTCGCCGGTCTCGTCGCACCAGCGCTGCGCGCAGCGGGAACAGCGGCAGCCCCACCGCTCCAGGGGCTCGTCGAAGTGGGCGGGATGGGCCCAGTGGGGCTCGTCCCAGAAGACGCGGTCGGCGCCGGTCTCCACCGCCGCCGCGGCCCACGCCCGCACGAACTCGCGGTAGGCCTCGGAGTTGAGGCAGCCGGCCGCCACCGGCCGGCCGCTGTCGAGCACCTGGCCGACATGGGGATGATTGGCCACGAACAGGCTCTCGGCCTCCCCGCCGAAGGTGCGGCCGACACCCCACGGCCCGACCTGGACGAAGAGCCCGGCGGCGTGGGAGATCTCCACGAGGCGGCCGACGGTGTCCCGGTAGTACGTCAGGTCGTTCTCGCTCATCGTGTGCAGCACACCGGTGAAGCCACGGGCGGCGAGGTCGTCCATGTCGGCCGCCACATGGCGGAGGATCCGGTTGCCGAAGTACGAGACGCCGATGGGCATATGCCGCAGAGTCTGCCTGCCGCCGGCCCTTCAGCCGGTGACCGAGCCGGCGACCATGCCGGAGGTCAGGCGCCGGTGCAGGGCGAGGAAGAAGATCACGACGGGAATGGTGAACATGACGCTGCCGGCCATGATCGCCCCCCAGTCGGCCTGCTCCTGGCCGACGAAGGACGACAGGGCGACGGGCAGCGTGCGCCGGTTCTCCTTGGTACCCACGAACGTGAGGGCGAGGAGGAACTCGTTCCAGGCGGCGATGAACGAGAAGATGGCCGTGGCCGCCAGGCCGGGCCCGGCCAGCGGGAAGATCACTCGCACCATGGCGCCGAACCGGGTGGCACCGTCGCTCATGGCCGCCTCCTCGAGCTCCTTGGGGATGGTTTCGAAGAAGCTCCGGAGCAGCCAGATGGCCAGCGGTGTCGTGAAGCTCAGGTAGGCGATGACCAGGCCGACCCACGAGTCGAGCAGGTTCAGGGCCTTCATCACCACGAACAGGGGGATGATGAGGACGACGAGCGGGAACATCTGCACGGCCATGATCATCAGCAGCAGGTAGCGGCGCAGCGGCAGGTCGAAGCGGGCCAGGACGTACCCGGCCAGGGCGGCCACCCCCACACCGGCCACGGTCGTGGCCGTGGCCACGATCAGCGAGTTGCGAAGGGCGGTGGCGAATCCGCCGTCGAGCACGTCGGCGTAGCGGCCGAACTGCGGACTGTCCGTCCACAAGGACGGCGTGCGTTGGAAGATCTCGCCGTCGGGCTTGAGCGACGTGAGGACCATCCAGGCGAACGGCGCCACGGCAAACAGCGCCACGACGGCGGCGGCCAGATAGATGGCGATGGTGGCGGCCGGCCGGCGCTTCACCGGGCGCGCACCTCCTCCCGAGCCACACGGCCATAGGCGACGGTCATGACGAGGAGGACGAAGAAGAGGGCGACGGCCATGGCCGAGGCCGTCCCCAGATGGGGCCGGGCGAAGGCTTCCCGCCACACGGTGATGGCCGCCAGCTCCGTCGACCGGTAGGGGCCGCCGCCGGTCATCACGTAGACCTGGTCGAAGATCTTGAAATCCCAGATCGTCGACACGACGACCAGCGTCAGCAGCAGCGGGCGGAGCATGGGAAGCGTGATGTGGCGGAGCATCTGCCACGGCCCGGCGCCGTCGATGCGGGCCGCCTCCTTGACCTCGGGCGGGATCGACTGCAGCCCGGCCAGGAGCGACAGGGCCACGAAGGGGAACGACTGCCAGACCACCACGACGCCCACGGCGATGAAGGCCGGCAATCGGTCGTTGAACCAAGAGAAGCCGGTGAAGTCGTGGCCGAGGTGGGACAGGGTCCAGTTCACGACGCCGTACTGGTCGTCGAACATCCACCGCCACACGATGCCGGCCGCCACCCGGGGGACGGCCCAGGGCAGCAGCACCAGCACGCCGAGGAGGGCCCGGCCCCGGAAGCGCTGGTTGAGCAGCAGGGCGACGGCCAAGCCGGCGGCCATCGTGGCGGCGACGCAGGCGAAGCCGAACACCGCGGTGGTGACGAACACCTCCCGCAGGTGGGCATCGGTCAGGAGCTGGCGGTAGTTGTCGAGGCCGACGAAGCGGCTCTGCCCGAAGGCGAGATACGGCAGTCCGGCCGAGCGGAACGACAGCCAGACCGTCCGCCCGACCGGGTAGAGCACTAGCCCGAACACGACGAGCAGCGCCGGTGCCAGCAGGAGCCACGGCAGGATCTTCCGATCGAAGCGGCTACCCACCGAAGGCGGCGTCCATCGTTTTCGCCACGTCCTTCATGGCTTGGGCGGCGGTCCGCTTTCCGGCCATCACCTGTTGGACGGCGCTGGTGAACAGCCCGTCGGCCTCGAACCCGCCCCACTCCGTCGTCGGTGGATACGTCCTCGAGTGGTGCTCCAGCTGGACGGAGAACGGCTGGTAGAGCGGGTCGGGCGGTGTGGCGGCGGCCAGGGCGTCGCGGGCCGCGGGCAGGAAGCCGATCTTCGTCGTGAAGGCCGTCACCCGGGTCGGTTCGAGGAGGAAGTCGAGATAGCGCCGGGCCAGCGCTCCCTTCTTTGTGCCGGCGAAGACGACGAGGTGGCTGCCGCCGGCGAAGCTGTCCCGATCGCCGCTCGGCCCGGCCGGCAGCAGCGCGGCGCCGACCTTGCCGTTGAGCTCGGGGTGGGCGGCCAGCAGGGCCCGGACGTCCCAGCCGCCGCCGATCATCATCGCCAGGTCACCGGCCTCGAAGGCCTTGCGGACGTCGCGGGCGTTCCACGACAGCGCGCCGGCCGGGGCGAACCGCTCGACGCGGTAGAGGTCGGCGTAGAACTGCACGGCGGCCACCGCCTGGGGCGAAGTCATTCCCGAACGCCACACACCGGCCTTCCGGTAGGCGATCTCGCCGCCGTTCTGCCACACCATCGGCAGCACGTAGTGGGCGGCGTTGCCGGCCACGCTGAAGGCGGCCATGCCCGTCCGGTCGCGGATCGCCCGCCCGACGGTGAGCAGTTCGGCCCAGGTGGTGGGGACCGGCAGGCCGAGCGAGGCGAGGACGTCGGTCCGGTAGATCAGCGCCCGGGCGCCGGCGTACCAGGGGACGCCGTAGACGGTGCCGTCGACCGTCGCTCCCTCGACGAGGCTCTCCACGAACCGGCCGGCGGCGCCGGCTGACCCGTCAGCGTCGTCGTCGCCCAGATCAGCGGGCTCGAGCGCGCCGATATCGGCGAACTCCGGCGTCCACGTGCTGCCCATCTCGGCCACATCGGGAAGCTGCCCGCCCCCGACGGCGGTCACGAACTGGTCATGGGCGCTGGCCCACGGCACGAACTGCACCTCGACCCTGTCACCCGGATGCGCCGCCTCGAACTCCTTGGTGGCGTCGGTGAAGAAGGCCCGCAGCTCCGGAGCGCCGGGCTCCATGATCCAGACCTGGAGAGGCCCCTTGGCCGAGAACCCGCCGCCGGACGGGGCCAGGGCGCCACAGCCTCCGAGGAGGACCAGGGCGACGACGGCGGCGAGGACCCGCCGCATCAGGCGGTCACCGGGGCCGGGCGGCTCGAGGAGCTGTCGAAGACCAGCCCCGCCAGGGCGCCGCGGGCGCCGGGCGTGGCGAGGCGGGCGGCGCCGGCCAGGGCGTCGCCGGCCGGCGGCATGAGGTCGGCGGCGGGGTACGTGGCGCGGATGCGGGCCAGGAAGGGCTCGAGCAACAGGGCGTCGGGCGCGGCGAACAGGCCGCCGAGCCAGGAGAGGGAGATCGGCGTGGAGGAGCTGGGGTTCAGGCGGCGGGCGCAGGCCACCGCCGAGTCGGCCAGGTGCGTGGCGGCTTTCCGCCAGATGTGGCGGGCGACGTCGTCGCCGGCGGCGGCCGCCTCGGCGACCTGGGCCGAGAAGGAGGCGATGGCGGCGACGGGCCCGGCGCCGGCCCGGGCGGCGAGCTCCGGCAGCCGGTCGAGCGGGCCGACATCGCGTTCCACCAGCCGGGCCAGCACCGGCGACCCGCCGGTGCGGCCGTCGTGGGCCCGGAGCGCGGCGTCGAGGCCCCGCCGGCCGATCCAGAACCCGCTGCCGGTGTCGCCGAGCAGGTGCCCCCACCCGTCGACGCAGGCCACCGCGCTGTCGAAGGTCCAGATCCCGCCACCCGGTCCCGCCCCGCCGACGCCCATGCCCCCGGGGCCGTGACCTCCCGGACCAACCGCGCCCCGGCCCGCCGGACCGGCGTGTTCGCCATTCTCCGGGATCTTGACCGGGATGGCGCCGAAGGCGACGGCGCCGGTGCCGGCGACGAGGACGACACCTCCGTCGGGGTCGGGCAGCGCGCCGGCATGGGCGGCGACCACGTCGCCGCACAACGTCACCCGGGAGACGCCGAGGCGTTCATGGAGCCGGGCGGCGATCGCCGGCGCGACGTCGCGGGTGCCGAGCAGGCCGGCCAGGCCGGCCGACACCGTTTCCACCTGTCCCACCTCGTGGCGGGCGGCGGCCGCCGCCACCACCGCCGAGGTGACCGTGGCGGCCAGGTTCTCGACGATGCCCTCCACCATCGCCGGGCCGAGGCCGGGTGGGAGGCCCGGCCCTTCGACGACGGGACAGGGCCGGCCGTCGACGCCGATCACCGCGGCTCGGCAGCGGCTCCGTCCCCCATCGACGGCCACCAGGCTCCCCATCGACCTGAGGTATAGCGCACTTGGCCCGTGCCCAGGGGCGACACGGCGGTTTCGACCTCAGATCCCTCTCAGAGCGTGGACATTCCCACGACAGGCGTGTTGAGCCTGAGGGCACCGGTGGAACCGTGGAACGTCGCGTCGCCGAACGAGAAGATCCCCCCGTCGGTCGCCACCAGCCAGTAGCCCTCACCCGACGGTGACGGCGCCATGCCCACGATCGCCTTGTTCAACCGGACGGCGCCGGTCGAGCCGTGGAACCGGGCGTCGCCGAAGGAGAAGATGCCGCCGTCGGTCGCCACCAGCCAGTAGCCGTGGCCGGTCGGCGTCGCCGCCAGGCCGACGATCGGCTTGTTCAACGTCAGGGCCCCGGTCGAGCCGTGGAACGTCGCGTCGCCGAAGGAGAAGATCCCCCCGTCCGTCGCCACCAACCAGTAACCGTTGCCCGACGGGGTCGGCGCCATCCCCACGATCGGCTTGTTGAGCCTCGTCCCGCCCGCCGAACCGTGGAACTTCGCATCGCCGAAGGA
>JBFLYK010000003.1:215478-270852 GCA_040756995.1 Actinomycetota bacterium
CCAGTAACCGTTGCCCGACGGGGTCGGCGCCATCCCCACGATCGGCTTGTTGAGCCTCGTCCCGCCCGCCGAACCGTGGAACTTCGCATCGCCGAAGGAGAAGATCCCCCCGTCGGCCGCCGCCAGCCAGCACCCCCGGCCCGACGGGGTCGGGGCCAGGCCGACGATCGGCGAGTTGAGCCGGGTGCCGCCGGTCGAGCCGAAGAAGGCCGCGCCGCCGAAGGTGAAGATGCCGCCGTCGGCGGCGGCGAGGAGGTAGCCGGGCTGGTCGTCGTCGAGGACGGTGGCCACGCCTTCGGGGTCGGGCAGTAGGCCGTTGCCGGCGGCCGACAGTCGCAGGCGGATCGTCTCGTCGCCCTCGAACCGGCTGTCGCCGGTGACGGCCACCTCGACCGGCTTCTCCTCGTCGCCGGGGGCGAAGGTGAGGCTGCCGGACACCGGGGTGAAGTCGGTGCCCGCCGCCGCGGTGCCGGGCAGCGTCTCGTAGCGGACGGTGACCGGGAAGGACCGGGGCCCCGACAGCCGGACGGGGACGACGGCGATCGTGTCCTCGTCGGTCTTCTCGGCCACCGTGACGCCGGGCGAGAAGATCTCCGGAGGCGCATCGTCGTCCATGATCGTGCCGATGGCCACCGCCCGACCGAGTCGGGCACCGGCGCCGGCCGCCGACAGCGCCACGGTGAAGGTTTCGTTGACCTTGTCGCGGACGTCGGTGAGCACCCGGGCCACGACGGTCCGGCTGGTGTCGCCGGGGTTGAAGGAGAGGCCGCCGCTCACGGCCTCGTAGTCCTCGCCGGCGACGGCGGTCTGGTCGCCGCTGGCGAAGGCGACCGTCACGGCGCCGGTGGCCGGTGGGGTGAGCGTGACGGTGAAGGCCAGGCCGGCCGTGCCGGTGTCGCCCTCGACGATGCCGGCGTCGGCGATGTCGAGCTGCGGCAGGTCGTCGTTGCCGATGACGGCCCGGGCGGTGCCGTCGGTGACGGTGGCGTTGACCACCCGTCCGAGGCTGAGGAAGAAGTCCTCCTCGTCCTCGTGGAGGCTGTCGCCGGTCACCGCCACGGCCACGGTCCGGGCGGTCTCGCCGGGGGCGAACTCCAGGGTGCCGCCGGCGGCCGTGTAGTCCGTGCCGCCGGCCGCGGTCCCGTTGGCTGTGGCGTAGTGCACCGCGACCGGCTGGACCGACGGGGCGTCGAGCGTCACGGTGAAGACGGCGTTCCCGGAGCCTTCGTTGCCTTCCGTCACGGTGATGTCGGCCACCGCCACGGCCGGTCCGTCGTCGTCGACGATGGTGGCTCCGGCGGTGGTGCGGGCGGGGTCGATCGGTGTGCCGCGGCTGGCGTTCGACAGCGCCGCGGTGAAGGCCTCGTCCCCCTCGTCGATGCCGTCGGGACTGACCGTGACGTCGACCGTCTTCGCCGTCTCGCCAGGGTTGAAGGTCAGGGCGGCGTTGGCGCCCCCGTAGTCGTCGCCGCTGTTGGCCGCATCCGCCGGGTCGCCGACGGCGTAGTTGACGGTCACGGCCTGGTCACTCTCCCGGGAGAGCGTGACCACGAACCGGGCCTTCTCGTTGGTGCTGCGGCCGGTGCCCTCGGTGACCGTGTCGCCGGCGATCGAGAGGGTGGCCGGCCCGTCGTTGTCGATGATCGTGCCGGTGCCCGTGCCGTGGGTCAGCGTGGCGTGGCCCGGCGCCGACAGGGTGACGGTGAACGTCTCGCTCGGGGCGCCGTCCTCGGCCGGGTCGTCGACCACGGTCACGCCCACGGTGAGGGCCCGGCCGCCGGCCGGAATCGTGACGGTGCGGCCCTGCACGGCGGTGTAGTCGGCCGGGGCGGTCGCGCCGCCGGCCCCTGCGCCGTCGGCGGTGGCGACGGTCACGGTGACGGCGTGGTCGCTGACCGAGTCGAGGGCGATCGTGAACTCGAGCGGCCGGCGGGCGGCGTCGGTCTCGGTGATGGCCCCGTCGGCGATCGACAGCCCGGGCGGCGCGTCGTCGTCGGCGATCGTGACGAGGCCGGTGGCGGGATGGGGCTCGGCGAGGCGGCCGTTCTCCGCCCGGGAGAGCACGACTCCGAACGTCTCGTGGGGTTCGTCGACGGTGTCGCCGATCACCGAGAAGCTGACGGGCTTCGCCGTCTCGCCGGGCTCGAAGGTCAGCGTGCCGGCGGGCGCGTCGGCGCTGTAGTCGGCCGGGGACGCCGGGCCGCCGCCGACGGTGTAGTCGACGGTGACGGGCTTGCTCGACGGCGAGGACAGCACGACCTCGGCCGTGCCGGTGGAGGTGCCGGAGTTTCCTTCGGCGATCGTCGCCGGCACGACGGAGACGGCCGGCGGGAGGTCGTCGTCGCGGATCGTGGCCGTCCCCGTGGCCTTGACCAGGACGGCGTTGGTCGGGCTCGAGAGGGTGACGGTGATCGTCTCGTCGTCCTCGTCGACGTCGTCGCCGGTCACCGAGACCGACACGGTCTGGGTGGTGACCGACCCGCTGAACACCAGGACGCCGGTGCGGGGCGTGTAGTCACGGCCGGCCCTGGCCGACCCGTCGGCGGTGGCGAACCGGACCGTGACCGCCGGCGCCGCCGCCGCTCCGCTCGAGCGCCGGGTCCGGGTCACGGTGAACAGATGACCGGCCGTGCCGGTGTCGCCCTCGACGAAGGGCCCGATGTCCGACACCGACAGCTCGTCCGGCGGGCCGTCGTCGTCGTTGATCGTGCCGGTGGCCGAGGCCCGGGCCAGCGCCACGCCGCCGCTCGGGTTCGACAGGTTGAGGACGACCGTCTCCGCGCCCTCGGCCCGGTGGTCGTGGTCGAGGAGGACGGCGACGGTCTTGGTCGTCTGCGTCGGCTGGAACGTGAGGGTGCCGGAGGCAGGCGTGTAGTCGCGCTGGTCGGGGGCGGACGCCTCGGCCACCGCCGTTCCGTCGGCGGTGGCGTAGTCGACGGTGACCGCCGTCCCCGCCGGGGCCGACAGGCTGACGGTGAAGATCAGGCTGTCGCCGACCAGCGTGCCCTCGGTGGCCGCGGTGTCGTCCACGGCCAGGTCGAGACCGGTGTCATCGTCGGTGATGGTCCCGGTGCCGATGGCCCGGGCCACGGTGGCGTTGGCCTCCGACGACAGCACCAGGCTGAACGTCTCGGTCGCCTCGTGCACCTGGTCCCTGGTGAGGGCCACCTCGACCCCGACCGACGTCTCCCCCGCCGGGATCTGCACCGGCGTGCTGGTCAACGCGGTGTAGTCGTCCGAGGCCCGGGCGCCGCCCGGCCCGGTGCCGTCGACGGTCTGGACCCGGAACGTCACGTTGTGGCTGCTGGGGTGGTCGAGGCGGACCCTGAAGGTCAGGTGCCCGGCGCCTTCGCCGGCGGTGGCGTCCTCCACCGTCAGGGTCGGAGCGCCGTCGTCGTCGACGATCGTGCCGGTGCCGCTGTTCTCCGCGATCGTGGCGCCCGAGGCGTTGGACAGCGCCACCGTGAACGTCTCGCTGATCTCGTCGACGGCGTCGCCGCTCACCGGAACCGATACCGGCTTCATCCGGTCGCCGGGACTGAAGGTCAGGCTGCCCGAGGTGGCGGCGAAGTCCGACGGCGCCGCCGCCCCGCCCGCCCCCGCCCCGTCGGCGGTGGAGTAGTCGACGGTGACCGGCTGGCCGCTCGGGGCGGAGAGGCTGACGGCGAAGGTGGCGTGGACCGGGCCGCTGTCGCCCTCGACGACGCGGGCGTTGCCGACCGAGAGGCTGGGCGGGGCGTCGGCGTCGGCGATGGTGGCCGTGGCGTCGAGCTGCGTCTGGCCGGTCGAGGCGCCGCTCAGGCGGAGGGCGAACGTCTCGTCGGCTTCGTCGAGGCTGTCGGCGAGGATCGACACCCGCACCGTCCGGGTGGTGCCGGCGGTGCCGAAGTCGAGCGTGCCGGCGGTGGCGACGTAGTCCTGATCGGCGGTGGCGGTGCCGTCGACGGTGGCGTAGTCGACGGTCACCGGGTCGGCGTCGGCCCTGGTCAACGTGACCGTGAAGACCAGCGCCCGGGAGCCGACCGCCGGCTCGACGGCGCTCACGTTGTCGACAGACAGGGTGCCGCCGGCCGCCCGGGCCGGCGCCGGCGCCGGCGCCAACTGGAGTGTGACCGTGGCGGCAAGCAGGATGACCGGACCCACCCGTCCCCGGCGTGGTCGTCGGCAAAAGAAGAGTCCTGTCATGTGGTCAGCGTATCTACCTGTTCATCAGTGTTGCCATGGCGGCTAGCGGCGGCGACCCGCTGGCGGCGGTGGCCGGCTGGCCCGTCCCGACGGCGGCCGTCGGGGTCACCTCGCCGGCGGCCACCGTGGCCGGCACCGGCCCCCTCGAGGAGGCCCTGCCGCTGGCATCGGTGACGAAGCTGCTGACGGCCATGGGCGTCCTCGTGGCCGTGGAGGAGGAGACGCTCAGCCTCGACGACCCGGCCGGGCCGGAGGGGTCGACGGTGGCGCACCTGCTGGCCCACGCCTCGGGCCTCGGCCTCGACGGCGCCCGCCTCTCCGCCCCCGGCCGGCGGCGGATCTACTCCAACGCCGGCTTCGAAGTTCTCGGCGACGTGGTGGCGGCCCGGTCGGGGATCCCGTTCGAGGCCTACGTCACCGAGGCCGTCCTCGAGCCGCTCGGCATGAGCGGCACCCGGATGGGCAATCCCGCCTGGGGGGCGGTGGGGTGTGCCGCCGACCTTCTGGCCCTCGGCCGGGAGCTCCTCGACCCGAAGGTGCTGAGCCCGCCGATGCTGGAGCGGGCCAGCACGGTGGCCTTCCGCGGTCTCGACGGCGTCCTGCCCGGGTTCGGCCGCCAGTCCCCCAACGACTGGGGCCTGGGCTTCGAACTGCGGGACGGCAAGTCGCCCCACTGGACGGGCGGGCGCAACTCCCCCCGCACCTTCGGCCATTTCGGCCGGTCGGGGACGTTCCTGTGGGTCGACCCCGACGCCCGGCTGGCCTGCGCCTGCGTGACGAACCGGGACTTCGGCCCCTGGGCCGCCGAGGCCTGGCCCGCTCTGTCGGACGAGGTAGTGAGTAGCTTCGGATAGGGCGGAATCGGACGAGGCGCGAGGCACCGGGCCTCCCGGTGTGTGACCATCTTTACGACCTCAATGAGGAGGGTGGGTGGAGCAGTTCTCCGTGACAGCGGCCCGGGAGGCGGAGGCACCGCCGACCCGGCCCGTCCCGGATCCGGCCGGTGGCGACGCGCCGGTGGCCAATCCCCGGCGGCGGACGTCACGTCTGGGGCTGCGGGCCCGGGCCACGGTCGCCTTCGGCTGCGTGGCCCTCGCGCTGTCGGCCACCCTGGCCACGATGGCCTACGAGCTGACCCGCAGCTACCTCATCCAGCAGCGGCAGAGCACGGCCATCCGCCAGGCCTACGTCAACGCCCGGCTGGCCCGGTCGGTGCTGCGCACCCCCGACCCCGACGTCCCCACCATCCTCGCCTCGCTCCAGACCAGTTCGGGTTCGGTGGCGGTCCTCAACTACCAGGACCGCTGGTTCGCCAGCAAGGTCGGCATCGGGCCCAACGCCGTCCCGTCCGACCTGCGCCAGAAGGTGCTGGCGGGCAACGTCGGCCGCCAGCGGTTCACGCTCGACGGCCAGCCGCAGGTGGCGGTGGGGGTGCCACTGCCGGCGGTCGACGCCTTCTACTTCGAGTTCTCCCCCATGGCGGAGCTGCAACGGTCGCTGTCGCTGCTGGCCCGGGCGCTGGCCCTCGGCGCCGCCATCACGGCGCTGGGCGGCGCGATGGTCGGCCGCTACGCCAGCAGCCGGGTCCTGCTGCCGCTGCGGGGGGTGGCGTCGGCCGCCTACCGCATTTCCCATGGCGCCCTCGACACCCGCCTCGACGCCAAGGGCGACCCCGACCTCGCCCCGCTCATCGGCTCGTTCAACGACATGGTCGACGCCCTCCAGGACCGGATCGACCGGGAGGCCCGTTTCGCCTCCGACGTCAGCCACGAGCTGCGGACGCCCCTGGCGGCCATCGGCTCGGCGGTCAACATCGTCAGGCGCCGCCGCCACTCGCCGGAGGAGGCGGCGGCCGCTCTCGACGTGCTGGAGCAGCAGATCGAGAGCTTCCAGAAGCTCGTCCTCGACCTGCTGGAGATCTCCCGGCTCGAGGCCGGGACCGCCCGGCTGGAGCGGGAGCCGATCGAGCCCGAGCGCTTCGCCCGGTCGGTGCTGGCGTCGACCGGCCGGTCCGCGGTGCCGCTCGGGATCGAGCCCGGGGCGCCCAGCCAGGCGATGGTCGACCCCCGCCGGCTGAGCCAGATGCTGGTCAATCTCCTCGACAACGCCGACAAGTACGCCGGCGGGCCGACGGCGCTGATCATCTCGGGCAACGAGAGCGTGGTGCGCTTCGCCGTCGAGGACCGGGGCCCGGGCGTGCCGGAGCACGAGCGGCACCACATCTTCGAGCGCTTCGCCCGGGGTGAGTCGTCGGCCCAGCCGGGGGCGGGTGACGGGACCGGTCTCGGACTGTCGCTGGTGGCCGAGCACGCCCGGCTGCACCACGGTCACGTCTGGGTTGAGGAACGGGTCGGCGGCGGCGCCCGCTTCGTCGTGGAGCTGCCGCTGGTGGAGTACGGGCCGGGGGCCATCCCGGCGTCTCCCCCGCCGCCGGACGGGCAGCGCAGGTCGCCGGCTGCTTCCGACGAACAGGGGGATGCGCCGGCGTCGGACGGGGGTGCGTCATGAGACGGACGAGACGGACGGGGATGCTGGCGGCGATGGCGGTGGCCGGGATGCTGGCCGCCGGGTGCGGGATCCCGCCCGACGACCACGCCACCCTGGCCCAGCCCGGCTCCGTCCCCTACGACCTGCTGGGTGAGGGGCCGGCGGCCACCGCCACCACGCAGCTGGCCGCCCCGACCGAGAAGGCGACGATCTTCCTCGTGCAGGGCGAGCGGCTGGCCCCCGTCCAGCGGGAGCTGCCGGCGCCGGTCTCGGTCGAGGCGGTGCTGGAGGCGCTGGCCGCCGGGCCCACCGCCACCGAGGTGCAGCTGGGGCTGCGGACGGCTCTCCTCACCCAGGAGCTGATGCGCTCCGGCGGGGTGAGCGGCGGCATCGCCACGGTGGACCTGGGGCAGCCGTTCACCGAGATCGCCGGCCGGGACCAGATCGTGGCCCTGGCCCAGATCGTCTCCACCGTCACGGGGCTGCCCGGCGTGGGGCGCGTCCGCTTCACGCTCGACGGCCAGCCCGTCGGGATCCTGCGGGGGGACGGGGCGGTGACGACCGAGACCGTGTCGCGGGACGACTACGCCACCCTGGCGCCCGTCCCGCTCGGCTAAGACCATTCCCAGGGAGGCGGGGGTACAGTCGGCCGTCTTCGTTCGCGTTCTGGCGTGGCGCGACCGCAATCGGATTGGGGAGGGCCAGACATGCGCAAGGGACGAGTGCTGGGAATCGGCCTGGTGGCTGCGGCGTCGTGGTTGGCGATGCCGGCGGCCGACGCCGCCACCACCAACCTCAAGGCCGAGATGACCGGAGCCGAGGAGGTGCCCGGCCCCGGCGACCCCGACGGCAAGGGCTCGGCCACCGTCGTCGTCGACGACTCGGCCAACTCCGTCTGCCACGAGCTCACCTACACCGGGCTGGGCAAGGTGACCGCGGCCCACATCCACACCGGGGCCAAGGGTGTGGCCGGCCCGCCGGCCGTCACCCTCAAGGGCGACAAGGGCTGCACGAACGTCGACCCGATGACGGTGAAGGCGATCCGGGACGAGCCCGGCAACCACTACGTCAACATCCACACCGACGAATACAAGAACGGCGCCATCCGGGGGCAATTGACCAAGGCCTAGTGCCGGGCGGGAGCGCCCCGCCTCATCCTCTCCGGTCGGCGAGGAAGGGGTAGCGCGTTCTCGTCTCGGCCACGACGGCGGGGTCGACGTCGGCCAGGAGGATCGTCTCGCCGCCGGCGCCGGCGGCCAGGATCTCGCCCAACGGGTCGACGATCCGGCTGTCGCCGGCGTACCGGAGGCCGCCGCCTTCGCCGACGCGGTTGACGCCGACCACGTAGGCCTGGTTCTCGATCGCCCGGGCGACGAGGAGCGCCTGCCAGTGCGCCCGCCGGGCGGCCGGCCAGTTGGCGACCACCAGATAGCAGTCGGTGGCCTGGGCCTCGGCCCAGAAGTCGTCGGCGAAGCGCAGGTCGTAGCACACGAACGGCGTCACCCGGACGCCCTCGACCTCCACGGTCACCCGCCGGGTGCCGGCGGCGTAGTGCTCGTGCTCGCCGGAGTACGTGAAGGGGTGGATCTTGTCGTAGTGGTGGAGCTCGCCGCCGGGACCGGCCAGCAGCAGCCGGTTGACGGGACGGCCACCGCCGTCGGGCCGGACGGGCACCGAGCCGGCCAGCCAGACATCGAGGTCGGCGGCCTGGGTGCGGAGAAACTCCGTGCTCGGACCGCCCTCCGCTTCAGCCACCCGCTCGGGCTCCATGGAGAAGCCGGTCGGGAACATCTCGGTCAGCACGACGAGCCGGGCGCCGGTGCCCGCCGCCGCCTTCAGC
Source organism: Actinomycetota bacterium (assembly GCA_040756995.1). Taxonomy (GTDB): domain Bacteria; phylum Actinomycetota; class Acidimicrobiia; order IMCC26256; family BP-133; genus BP-133. The sequence goes on from JBFLYK010000003.1 coordinate 223,991, forward strand.
TGAGGTTCGAGGCGGGCCAGCGTGGCGTCACGGTCCTCCCAGGCGACGTCGTGCTGGACAGCGGCCACCTTCATGACGGGCGCAGGCCTTTGAGGCGGGCGGCGGCTTCGGCCAGTATCTCGGGCCGCTTGCAGAAGGCGAAGCGGACGAGCGTCCGGCCGGCGTCGGGGTCGTCGTAGAAGACCGACATCGGCACGGCCACCACGCCGACCCGCTCCGGCAGGCCGAGGCAGAATTCGATGCCGTCCGTGCCCCCGACCGCCGCGATGTCGGTGGTGACGAAGTACGTGCCCTGCGAGGCGAACGTGGTGAGACCGGCGTCGCGCAGACCCTGGCTGAGCAGGTCACGCCGCTCCGCCAGGCTGACGGCCAGGTCCTCGTAGTACGACGCCGGCAGGCCGAGGGCGACGGTGGCGGCGTGCTGGAACGGCGTCGCCCCGGAGTAGGAGAGGTACTGCTTGGCCGTGCGGACGGCGGCGATGAGGTCGGCCGGCCCGCAGGCCCAGCCGACCTTCCAGCCGGTGAAGGAGAACGTCTTGCCGTGACTGGAGATCGTCACCGTGCGCTCCGCCATCCCGGGCAGCGTGGCCAGGGGGATGTGCCGGGCGTCGTCGTAGACGAGGTGCTCGTAGACCTCGTCGGTGACGGCCACCAGGTTGTGCTCCAGGCACACGTCGGCCACGGCCCGGAGCTCGTCGGCCGAAAGCACCCGGCCGGTCGGGTTGTGGGGCGAGTTCAGCAGGACGAGCCGGGTCTTCGGGGTGACGGCGGCGGCCAGGGCGTCGGGGTCGAGGGCGAAGTCCGGGGCCCGCAGGGTGACGACCCGCCGCCGGGCGCCGGCCATGGCGATGGTGGCGGCGTAGGAGTCGTAATACGGCTCGAGCGTGATGACCTCGTCGCCCGGCTCGCACAGGCCGAGCACCGCGCCGGCGATCGCCTCGGTGGCGCCCATGGTGATGACGACCTCGGTGTCGGGGTCGTGCTCCAACCCGTAGCAGCGGCGCTGGTGGTCGGCCACCGCCTGGCGCAGGGCCGGCAGGCCCGGTCCCGGCGGGTACTGGTTGTGCCCGCCCCGGATGGCGGCCACCGCCGCCTCGGCCACCTCCGCCGGACCGTCGACATCGGGGAAGCCCTGGCCGAGGTTGATGGACCCGGTGCGGACGGCCAGGGCCGACATCTCGTTGAAGATCGTGGTGGTGAAGGGCTGCAGGTGGGCGCCCATCGCTCGCCGCATGGCTCCGAGCGTAGGAGAGCCCCCTTGTTCGGTCAGAACTTGTCGAGCTGCCCCCGCACGGCGCCGTTGGGGTGCTCGGCGCTGTGGACGTTGAGGTAGTAGCCGGACGGGTTGCTGATCAGCGCCGCCGCCTTGTCGGCCGGGACGTCGACGCACTTCTTCGACGTGAAGGCCGACTCGCCGGGGGTGAACTCCGGCTGAAGGTCGATGAACACCGGGCCGCTGGTGCCTTTGGCGCCCTGGTGGATGTGGGCGGCCGTCGGCTTCTCGCCCATGGTGACGTTGAGGTCCGGGCAGATCCGGGTGCCGCTGACCTCGACCTGCGCCGCGCCCACCGCGGGGTTGGCCCCGGGACCCGGGACCTCTTCGGCGCCGGTCAGCGCCGCCTTCAGCGTGACCGCCGTGCCCTCGTTCTTCTCGCCGCGGGCCGTCGTCTCGGTCGTGACCTTCGTCTCGTCGCCTTCGTCGTCATCGCCGCAGGCGCCGAGCCCGGCGGCGAGGGCGAGCGACAGGAGGAGAGCGGTCAGCGGCCGGTGCACGGTCATCGACCCTTGATCCTGTCACGGTCTCCGGCCCCATGGCGCGCACCGCCCCTGGGCACAATGGGTCCATGCTCCTGGCCGACGTCGCCGAAGCTTCGGCGCGGGTGGCGGCGACCCCCGCCCGCACGGCGAAGATCGCCGCCCTGGCCGATCTGTTGCGCCGCCTCGAACCGGAAGAGGTGGAGCCGGCCATCGGCTTTCTGGTCGGTGAGCCGCGCCAGGGCCGTATCGGGGTGGGCTGGGCCACCCTGGCCAAGGCGGTGGCCGCCCGGCGGGGCGTAGCAGATGCTCGGCCCGGATCGTCCCCGGAGAGCGCCACGATGCCGGCCGAGAACGAAGCGGCGGAGAGCGACCGGATCACGATCGGCGAGTTCGACCGGGCGCTCACCGGGCTGGCCGGCACGACGGGCGCCGGCTCCGTCGGCACCCGGTCGCAGCTCATCGACTCCCTGCTGGCCCGGGCTTCACCGGCGGAGATCGACTTCATCGCCGATCTCCTGACGGGCGGGTTGCGGCAGGGAGCGCTGGAGGGCGTGATGGCCGAGGCCGTGGCCAAGGCGGCGGAGGTGCCGGCGGCGGCCGTCCGGCGGGCGTGCATGCTGGCCGGCGACCTCGGGCACACGGCGGCCATCGCCCTCGCCGAAGGCCGGGCCGGCCTGGAGGCCGTCGGGCTGGAGGTGCTCCGGCCCGTCCAGCCGATGCTGGCGTCGACGGCCGCCGACGTCGCCGACGCCATCGGCGGGCTCGGGCTGTCGTCGGTGGAATGGAAGCTCGACGGCGTCCGCCTCCAGGTCCACAAGCGGGGTGACGAGGTGCGCATGTTCACCCGGAACCTCAACGACATCACCGATCGGCTGCCGGAGGTGGTCGAGGTGGTGCGGCGCCTGCCGGCCGAGCGGCTCGTGCTCGACGGCGAGGCGTTGACGATGACCGAGGAGCTGCGCCCCCAGCCCTTCCAGGAGGTGATGAGCCGGGTCGGACGGCGGACGGGCCAGCCGGCGGCGGCCGTCGGCGCCCACTTCTTCGACGTCCTCCACCTGGACGGCGAGGACCTGCTCGACCGGCCGCTCCTGGACCGCATCGCCGTCCTCGAGCGGGTGGCCGGACCGCTGCGGATCCCCGGGGAGGTGACCGACGATCCGGCCGCGGGCGAAGCGGTCCTGCACGCTGCGCTGGCCGCCGGCCACGAAGGCGTCGTCGTCAAGGCCGCCAACTCGCCCTACGAGGCCGGCCGGCGGGGCAAGTCGTGGCGGAAGGTCAAGGTGGCCCGCACCTTCGACCTCGTGGTGCTCGGCGCCGAGTGGGGCCACGGCCGGCGCAAAGGCTGGCTGTCGAACCTCCACCTCGGCGCCCGCGACCCCCGTACCGGGGAATTCGTGATGGTCGGCAAGACGTTCAAAGGTCTGACCGACCAGACGCTGGCCTGGCAGACGGAACGGTTCCTGGAGCTGGAGACGCACCGGGAGGGAATCACCGTCTTCGTCCGGCCGGAGCTGGTGGCCGAGATCGCCCTGGACGGCGTGCAGACCTCGACCCGCTACCCCGGCGGCGTGGCGCTCCGCTTCGCCCGCCTCAAGCGCTACCGGGACGACAAGTCCCCCGCTGAAGCCGACACCATCGACTCCATCCGGCTCCTGTTGCACCGGGCAGATGCCCAAGGGGCCCCCATGGACTCCTGAGACAGGTTCCGGGGCCGCGGCTGTGACGGCGTCCTTGTGAGGCGTTCAGCGAGGGGGTGGCCCCTGTGGCGACTCAGGGGCTTCGGGAGGTTCGGGCGGGGCGGGAGACTGCGGCCGGGGCGGCGACTCGTCGCCGTTCCCCCGCCGCTCCATGAAGCCGGCCAGGAGCCGGCGGAGGTCTACTCCGGTGAGATCGGACCCGATCTGGAGACCCTGCTCGACGTTGGTAGCCACGTTGCGGGCCAGCGCTGATGCCCCGTCGGTCGAGATCACGGTGAGCTTGTCGATGGCCGAGACCGGCTCCGATGCCGCCCGCACCAGCTCGGGCAGGACGCGGACGACCAGGTCGAGAACGGCCGCCTCGTCATAGTTCCGGAAGGCCTCGGCTTTGCGGTCCATGGCTTCGGCCTCGGCCTGGCCTTTGGCCAGCACGGCACTGGCTTCGGCTTGGCCCTCTCGCTCCACGGCGGCGGCGATGGCCTCTCGGCGGGCCTGTTCGGCCGCCCCTCGGGCCCGGCCCTCGATCTCCTCGGCTTCGGCCAGCGCGGCCCGCCGGGACCGCTCACCCTCACCGGAAAGGCGGGCCTGCTCGGCGGTGGCCTGGGCGGCCTCGATGGTCGCCTGGCGGTTGGCTTCGGCCTCCAGGATGACGGCCCGCTTGGCCGCCTCGGCCTCCTGCTCGACCCGGTAGCGCTCGGCGTCGGCCGGCTTGCGGATCTCGGTGTCGAGCTGACGATCCTTGAGGGCGGCGTTCCGCTCGGCCACCTTCTCCTGCTCGGCCAGGACCTCCTGGTCGCGGGCGGCCTGGGCCAGCGGGCCGGCGGCGGCCGCCCGGGCGGCGGCGGCATCGGTCTCGGCCTTGATCTCGGCCCGCTTCAACTCGAGCGTCCGCTCGGCCACGGCGATCGCCTCTTCGGCCAAGAGACGCTCCTGCTCCGCCGCCTGGCGGGCCTTGGCTTCGGCGATCGTGGCCTCCATCTGGACCCGGGCCGCCTCGGGGCGGCCGAGGTCGGCCAGGTACTGGCCCTCGGCCTGGATGTCCTGGAGCTGGAACGTGTCGAGGGTGAGGCCCTGGTTCGTCAGCGAGCTTTCCGCCTCTTCGGCCACCGCCGAGGCGAAGGCGGCCCGGTCCTTGATGATGGCGTCGATGGTGAGGCGCCCGACGATCGACCGCAGCGACCCGGCCAGGACCTCCTGGGTGAACGTTTCGACGTCCTCCTGCTGGTCGAGGAATCGCTGGGCCGCGGCGCGGATGGCGTCCTCGTTGCCGCCCACCTTGACGATGGCGACACCGTCGAGATCGCACTTGATCCCCTGGGCGCTGACGGCCGCCCGGATGCCGACCGAGATCCGCCGGGAGGAGAGATCCATCACGTGCAGCTTCTGCACGAATGGGAGGACGAAGACACTCGCCCCCATCACCACCTTCTGACCCGACATGTCGGTCGAGATCTCACCGGTTTCCGGGTTGCGCACGGGCTTACCTTTACGACCGGTGATGATGAACGCCTCGTTCGGGCCGGCCACCTTGATCCGGCGGACCAGCAGGTAGGCCACGAGGACGACCAGGACGACGGCCCCGATGATGGCCACGACAAAGGGACTGTCCGAGACGAAACCCACGGGAGGCCTCCGCTGTGTGAAGTGGCTAGGCCGGGTCAGCCGGGCGCACCAGCACCGAGGACGGGGAGGTGACCGCTGCCACCACCACCGGTCGCCCGGCAGCCATCGGCCCGTCAGCCCGGGCGTTGAGCTTGAGCATCTGGCCCCGGAACACGAGGGTCACCTCGCCGAGCCCTGCCTCGGGAATAGGGGTGACGACCGTGGCCCGCTGCCCGACGAGTTCGGTCACCCGCACCGTCTCGTCGGTGGGCATGTTGATGAAGAAACGGGTCAGGGCCACCGTGACGCCGCCGATGACCACGCCACTGCCGAGCCCGCCGAGGGCACCGATCGCCGCCCCGGTCCCCGCCGTGTACATCACCAGGGCCGCGCCGAATCCAAAGGCGGCCAGGAACGAACCGATGACGGGAGCAGAGAACAGACCGCCGCCGGCTTCGAACTCGAGCGCCTCGAACACGCCGTCGAGCACCTCTCCGAGAACGAGGGACAGGAGCACGATGAGCAACCCGACCACACCGATGACGATGAAAGCGGTCACGCCGTCATGACCTTCGAGAACAACTGATCGTCTCTCTTCCGAACCGGGCGGCCGCAGCCGCCCACGGTGCACGCCGGGAGTATAGGTCCGGCCGCGATGCGTGGTCCCGCGAATTTAGGACCGGTAAGACTGGTTGGCCAAGACGCTGCGTGGAGGTCTGTCGTGCCGGTCCTGCCCGTCCCGGACGTGGTCGTGGAAGCGAGGCAACTGACCAAGCACTTCGGGCCGGTGGTCGCGGTCGAAGAGCTCGACTTCGACGTCCGGCGCGGTGAGGTCTTCGGATTCCTCGGGCCCAACGGGGCTGGGAAGACCACGACCATCCGCCTCTGCCTGGATTTGGTGCGGCCGACTTCGGGTTCGGTCAGGGTCCTCGGCGGAATCGGTCGAGACCTGGCCGTGCGGCGACGAATCGGCTACCTGCCCGGCGATCTCCGGCTCGATCCCCGTTACACCGCGACGGAGGTGATCGCCTTCTTCGGGGCGCTTCGCGGTGGAGTCGACGAAGCGGTCGTCAACCAGCTTCTGGAGCGGTTCGATCTCGATCCGAACCGGCCAGTGAGAGAGCTCAGTACCGGGAACCGGCGCAAGGTCGGCATCGTTGCCGCCTTCGCCCACCGCCCCGACCTGCTCATCCTCGACGAACCCACCGCGGGGCTGGATCCGTTGCTGCAGTATGAGTTCCAGCAACTGCTCCGCCAGGCCGTGGACGGCGGCGCCACGGTCTTTCTTTCCTCGCACATCCTCCCGGAGGTCGAAGTGCTGGCCGATCGGGTCGGGATCCTGCGTCGAGGCCAGCTTGTCGCCGTGGCCGGCGTCGACGAGCTCCGGGCGCAGGCCCGGCAGCGGATCGACTTTCATGTCGCCGGTACGGTTGACGCCGCGGTCTTCGCCGGTCTCCCCGAGGTCGTGTCGCTGACCACCGCCGACGGCCTCGTGCAGGTGGTCGTCGAAGGGAGCGTCGACCGGGTTCTCAAGGCCGCGGCGGGCCTCGAGGTACGGCGGATCGTCACCCACGAAGCTGATCTCGAGGAGGTCTTTCTCGGCTACTACCGGGACGACCCGACATGACCGGCGTCGTCTTCAGCCGGTTCGTGCGCGACACCCGCCGCTCGCTGGCCTGGTGGGTCTTGGGCATGGTCGGGCTCGTTCTCTTCACCGTGGCCTTCTACCCCAGCGTGAAAGGCAACGAGGCTTTTGACAAGCTCTTCGAGGACCTGCCGCTGGCGGTCCGGACGCTGGTCGGCGCCCAGGAAGGCGTACCGCTCACCTCACCTCCCGGCTACCTGCATGGCCGATTGTTCTCCGTCATGGTCCCCGTACTGCTCGTCACGTTGGGGATCGGCCTCGGCGCCCGGGCCATTGCTGGCAGCGAAGGGGACGGCACGCTCGAATTGCTCCTCGCGCAGCCGGTCACCCGGACCCGGGTGGTCGCTGAACGTTACGGCGTGGTGGTGGCCGTCCTCGCCGCGGTCAGCGCCACCATCACCGCGTCGCTCGTCGCTCTCGGTCCGTTCGTGGGTCTTCTTGATGGGATCACGGTCGGTGGACTGTGCGCGGCGAACGGCGCGGTCTTCTGTCTGGCGTTGCTGCACGCCACGCTGGCCTTCGCCGTCGGGTGCGCCACTGGACGGTCGGGTGCCGCCGTAGCCGTCGCCACGTCTGTCGCCGCTGGCGGCTACCTCGTCCAGAGCTTGGCCGCGCTCGGCGGCGGAGTGCCTACCATCGAAGGCCTTTCGCCCTGGCACTGGTATCTGGACCGCAACATCTTGATCGACGGCCTGGACCCCGCCGCGGTGATCGGCCCCGTCGTCATCGCCGGGCTTCTGTTTGCGGCCGGGTGCTGGCTGTTCAACCGACGCGACCTGCGCTGAGCGCCACATGATTCGCGACGACCGGTGTGGACCAGCACCTCAGTGCTGAAGCGCGTCTTCGAATCCGCCGCAGGTCTGTGCCGGACCATCGCCGTCACCGGCGAGCTTCGCCCGCAGGGAGTAACGGTTCCCCGGTAGCAGAATGATCTCCAGACCGACCCACGAGAGGCGGGAGCGGAGTTTCGAGAGGCGCTGCGCCAGGGTGTTGTCGCTGTTGATTCCGTCCGGCCAGGCGGCTCGGACGAGATCAACGCGCCGGACCGCTTCATTGAAGCGCTCGAGCAGGACGGAGACCAGTGCCTGCTCCTTTGGCGGGAGCGGAATCGAGCGGAGACCGACATGAAGGATGCCGAGCGGATCCAGATATGGTCGGCAGCGACCGTGATCCAGCGCGCGGAGGGCCAACTGGCGCAACCGAAGCCGCAACTCGGCCTCTCCCCCGTCCTTCCACATCCAGTCCTGGCAGCAGTCCGCACCGACCGGCGGCTCGGCACCGGCTTCCACGACGAGCAGGCGCGGGATCCGCGACTCGACGAGGTCGGCCATGGCGGAGCGTTCAGCGGGCCACTGCAGGATGCGTACGAAGCCGTGTTCCCCATCTCGCCCTTCGGGTACAGGCAGCGGCCCCTGCCGCGATGACATGTTCCTCCCTCTCGTCGCGAAAGGATCGAAAGAGGCCGCGCTGCCTTCGCCGCCGGTACTGTGTCGACGGCGAAGGCTGGCGGCTCCGGATGTCAGACCGCTTCGGTTCCCATTTCGCCGGTCCGGATGCGCAAGAGCCGGTTGACGTCGGTTGCCCAGATCTTGCCGTCACCGATCTTGCCGGTGTACGCCGCTTTCTGGACGACAGTCATCACCATTTCGGCTTGATCGAGCGGACAGAGGACCTCGATCCGCAGCTTCGGGATCAGGTCGACGGTGTACTCCACGCCGCGGTAGGTCTCACTGTGGCCGCCTTGCCGGCCGAAGCCGCGGACCTCGGTCACGGTCATCCCCTGAACGCCGGCTTCCCGCACGGCGTCCTTCACCGGCTCGAGCATCTGGGGCTTGATGATGGCCGTGACAAGCATGACCGTCATCGCGCCACCCCTGCCGCCACTTCGCGGCTGGCCGGAATCGAGCCGGGCGTGCCGGACGGATAGAAGTCAGCGCCGTAACCGGGGGCGCCGTGCTCGAGCACGTCGAGACCGGCGAGCTCCTCTTCCTCCGACACCCGCAGCCCGATCGTCGCCTTGATCAGGGTGAACAGCAGGCCGGCGGCCACGGCTACAAAGGCAGCAATGGCGAAAACGCCGATGGCCTGAGTCAGCAGCTGGTCGGCTCCGCCCCCATAGAACAGGCCCTGCTTCCAGAAGTCGGAATCCTCGGTGGCGAACAGGCCGACGGAGAGGGTGCCGAAGGCTCCGCACACGCCGTGCACCGAAATCGCCCCGACCGGATCGTCGATATGCAGGCGATCGAAGAGCTTCACCGCCACGACCACCAGCACGCCGGAGACGGCGCCGATGGCAATGGCGCCGGGGCCGCTCACCGCCGCACAGCCAGCCGTGATCCCGACGAGCCCGGCGAGCATCCCGTTGGCGGCCATGGCGACGTCGGGCTTGCCGCTGGTGACCCAGATGTAGAGCATGGCGGTGATGGCGCCGGCCGCCGCGGCCAATGTCGTGGTGAGGGCGATACCGCCGATGGCGTCGTCGGCTGCCAGCTCGGACCCGGGGTTGAACCCGAACCAGCCCACCAGGAGGATGAACGTTCCCAGCACCGCGTAGGGAATGTTGTGGCCGAGCACCGCCCGGGGCCGTCCGTCCGGCCCGTACTTTCCGATCCGCGGGCCGAGCACGGCGGCTCCCATGAGGGCGGCGACGCCGCCGGTCATGTGCACGACCGACGACCCGGCGAAGTCGTGGTATGCCGTCGACAGCTTCGACAGCCAGCCTCCGCCCCAGACCCAGTGGACGACGACCGGGTAGATGAGCGCCGAGATGCCGACCGAATAGACGAAGTAGGACTTGAACTTGGTCCGTTCCGCCATGGCGCCCGAGACGATGGTGGCGGCGGTGGCGGCGAAGGCGACTTGGAAGATGAAGGTGACCGGGACGGTCAGGTTCCCGGCTTGGAACGCCCCGTCGCCCAGGAACCAGCCCTTCCACCCGAAGAAGTCGTTTCCGCTTCCGAAGGCGATGGCGTAGCCGACGGCGTAGAAAGCGATCGCCCCGGCACAGAAGTCCATCAGGTTCTTCATCATGATGTTGGCCACGCTCTTGGCCCGCGTGAGGCCCGCCTCCACGAGGGCGAACCCGGCCTGCATGAAGATGACCAGCACGCCGCAGAGCAGCACGAATACGTTGTCAAGATTGGTCTGCACGGCATCGGGTGTGACCGGCGTCTCGGCCGCCCATGCCGGCGCTGACGTGGCGAACAGACCGGCGGCCAACGTCGCTGCGCTTGTCAGCCCCGCCCGGAACACTGCCTTTCGAATCACCGAACCTCCGTCCTCTGGATGTTTGAAACCTGCGTGGCGTCGACGGCGGAGGCGGACTTCGAGAGGGGCCGTGGTGGGTCATCAGCGACTCCTGGCGCGTGGTGTCCTTGCGCCGACCAGGCTTCCCGGCTCACCCCGGTGAGCAACGTACGCTGGGATTGCTTCCCTTCTGTCACGCCGACGTGAACGGATTGTTTCGCTCGGCGAGCCATGAAGATCGCCGTGGAACACCGAGCCAGGGCACGGTGTTCAAACCGGCTGACCGACGAGCAGTGAGGACGAGCCTTGACCGAAGTGCGCGACAACCCCGAGAAGTCACGGTACGAGCTGCTGGAGGACGGGAAGCTCCTCGGCGTGGCCGACTACCGGCCGATGGGCGACACGTTGGCCTTCCCCCACACCGAGATCGTTCCGGCCCGGCGTCACCAGGGGTTGGGGGCGCGGCTGGTGCGGGGGGCGCTCGACGACGTGCGGCGAAAGGGCGCCAAGGTGGTCCCGTACTGCTGGTTCGTGGCCGAGTTCATCGACGAGCACCCCGAGTACGCCGACCTGCGGGCGTGACCGGCTTCCGGTGATCGGCCTCCTCCGCCGCAACGGCGACTTCCGGGCCCTCTTCCTGGCCCAGATCGTCTCCTTCTGCGGCGACTGGTTCGCCACCGTCGCCATGCTCGGCCTGGTCATCGACCGGACGGGTTCCGACATCGCCGCCGCCGCGGTGTTCGTGGTGCAGACGCTGCCGGCCTTCGTGCTCAGTCCCCTGGCCGGACCGGCCGCCGACCGGTTCGACCGGCGGACCTTGATGCTCACCGTCTCCCTGCTCCAGGCCGCCGCCGCCGGGCTGTTCCTCGTCGCCCTGGACGGCCCGGTGCTGTTCGCCTTCGTGGCCCAGGGCCTGGTCTCGGCTCTGGGGGCGTTCTTCGCCCCCGCCTCTCAGGCCGCACTGCCCAACCTGGTCGACGCCGACGATCTCAAACTCGCCACGGTGATGATGTCGAGCACCTGGGGGGCGATGCTGGCCGTCGGCGCCGCCCTGGGCGGGGCGTTCACGGTGGCCTTCGGGCGCGAGGCGGCGTTCGTCGCCGACGGCGCCAGCTTCCTCGTCGCCGCCGCGCTCATCGCCTCGGTTCGCCGCCCGACGCAGGAACCGGTCGGGGAGCGGTCCCGGACCCGGATGCGCCCGCTGGCCGACACCATCGAGACGTTCCGCTTCGCTCGCAGCCACTCGCTGGTGGCCGCCCTGCTCAGCTCCAAGCTGGGATTCGGCCTCGCCAGCGGGACGATGGGCATGCTGGCCCTCCTGGCCAACGGTCCCTTCGAATCCAGCGGGTTGGATCCGGACGCCGGCACCGGCCTCCTGCTCGGCGCCCGCGGCCTGGGCGTGGTGGCCGGCCCGTTCGTCGCCAACCGGCTGTTGACGAGGAGGGCCGACCGGCCGGTGATGAGCGGGATCCTCCTGGCCTGCGGCGCGGCCGGCCTGGTGTACGCCGCCGGCTACGTGGTCGTGGGGACGGCGCCGGTCATCGGCGTGGCCGTGGTCGGCGCGCTGGTGGCCCATCTCGGCGGAGGCGCCCAGTGGGCCCTGTCGACCTACGGGTTGCAGTCGGCGGTTCCCGACTACATCCGGGGCCGCGTGTTCGCCGCCGACTTCGCCCTGGTCACCGTGACGATGAGCCTGTCGCTGGCCGCCGCCGGCGGGCTGGCCGAGATCACCGGCCCCCGCCCGCCGACGCTGTTGTTGGCCGGCGTGGGCGGTCTGTGGGGTCTCGCCTACCTGACGCTCACCCGTCCGATCCGGCGGGCCGAGACGGCGCCGGTCGCTCCGGCGTCGTAGCGCCGGGGCCCGAGCGAAGCGGCTCTAGCTCTGCCGCTTCTGGAAGCTGAACACGTCGGGGTTCTGCGGGTCGACCCGCACCTCCACCCACCAGTCGGTCTGCTCCAGGGCGAAGGTCTGCAACTCGATGAGGTTCGGCGCCCCCCGCCAGTTCTTCCCCAGCCGGTAGACGTGGGTGTCGCCGTGGACCAGGACGACCGGCCGCTCGAAACGCCTCGACCGGTCGATCAGCACCTCCTCCAGGTCGCCGTCGGAGTTGCCGTCGAAGGGGTCGTCCTGCCAGATGATCATCACGCCCGGGCTCCCCTGGGCCTCGGCGGCGTCGAAGGCGGCGTTCAGCCAGGTGATGTTGGCCTCCGAGATGCCCTTGGCGTCGCTGCTGCGGCCGGTCGGGCCGGGGACGTTGAGGGTGGCGAAGACGACGTTGCCGGCCGTCCACCGGGCGTTCTCCGTCCACGGCGCCGCCTGCCGGGTGAGCTTGATCCGGTGCTGCCCCAGCGACTGGTCGGTGGCGAAGAACGTCTTTCGGATGGCCGCCAGGCGCTCGGCCGGGTCCGGGCAGTCGGCCCACTCATTGTCGCCGGGGGTGAAGACGAACGGCGCGGTGAACCCGTCGAACACCTCGTGGACGTACCGCAGCCGCTCGTCGGTGCACGGATCGTCGGGATGCTGGATGTCGCCGGCGTGGACCACGAAGGCGTAGGGGCGCGACGAGATCGCCGTGCGGGTCTTGAGCAGCAGCTGGTCCTGAGCGGCGCTGTACCCGGTGTCGCCGATGAGGGCGATCTCCAACGCCCCGGTCGGGGTGGGCACGACCGGCCGGGAGGAGGGAGCGGGCCCGCTCCCGCCACCGGGCGGCCCCGACGGCCCGGACGGCGGCGGAGGTTCGGTGGCCGGGCCCGACGCCGCCGGCCGGGGCGGGGTCACGATGGCCACGACGGGCGCGGGCAGCGGGCTTCCGCTCATCGAGCCCTTGTGGCTGACGTCGCCGAAGGCGTAGACCGCCCCCGTCGAGCCGACCAGCCAGTAGCCGTTCCCGGTCGGTGAGCCGGCCATGCCGACGATGGGCGCCGGCATCCGCCGGCCGGCGGCCGACCCGGCGTAGGGCGCGTCACCGAAGCTGAACAGGCCGCCGTCGGAAGCGACGAAGCGGTACCCCCGGCCCGACAGCGACGCCGACATCCCGTTGATCGGCTTGTTGAGGATGATCGCTCCGGTCGACCCGAAGAAGCCGGCGTCGCCGAAGGCGAAGATGCCGCCGTCGCTGGCCACCAGCCAGTAACCCCGGCCCGACGGACTCGACGCCATTCCCACGATCGGCTTGTTCAGCCTGATGGCGCCGGTCGACCCGAAGAAGCGGGCATCGCCGAAGGAGAACACGCCGCCGTCGCTGGCCACCAGCCAGTAGCCCCGCCCGGAGGGGGTCGACGCCATGCCGACGACGGGCTTGTTCAGCCTGATGGCGCCCGTCGACCCGAAGAAGCGGGCATCGCCGAAGGAGAACACGCCGCCGTCGGTGCCCACCAGCCAGTAGCCGCCTCCGCCCGGCGTGGCCGCCGCTCCGACGATCGGCCGGGCCGGGGGCGTGGCACTGAGCGAGCCGAGGGCCGGGACGCCGAACGGGTAGACATTGCCGTCGGCGCCGACCAGCCAGTAGCCGCCGCCGGACGCGGCCGCGCCGAACTTCCCGTCGCCGCCGGCGGTCGCCGACCCCGAGGCGGCCGCCGGCGCCGGCGCCGGCCCGCTGAACGGTCCGCCGGCCACGGCCCGGGTGACCCCGGCCGCCGAGACGGCCGCGACGAGCACCGCGACCCGACGGAACCAGGCTCGACGCACGGATCTCTCCTCGTGGATGAATTCACCCGACCGCTCTGCCCGGACGGCGGGCATGGGGCCGGCGGCACCGCCCCGACGGTTTCAGGGATTCCTTTTGAGGAGATTCGCTGGCGAACGTCCGGTTCCTGCCCACCCGGCGAAACGGGTGTTCGCCGAGGTGGGGGTAGGCGTCAGCGGGCGCCGGTGGCCTTGGCCACGTCGAGACGACCCCGGCAGGTCGGGCTCTCCGCCCCGCAGGACACCGTGGGATCGGCGGTGTCGAGCAGCCGCTGCACCGCCTCCTGCGGGCTGAGTCCCTGCGCCAGGAGCAGCGCCACCGCACCGGTCACGTGAGGCGCGGCCATCGACGTGCCGGCCAGGTAGCCGTACTGGTTCTGCTTGTCCTTCTCCCAGTACGTCGACCAGATCTTGTGGGTCTCCTCGCCATCGGAGGCGCCGCCGGGGGCGACGATCGCCCACTTGGCGTTGCCGGTGGGGCTGGAGTAGTCGGCGACGAGGTCGTCGGGGCCGGTGGCGCCGACCACCAGGGCGTCGAGGTCGCCGTAGTCCTGGCTGCCGATGCCGGCGCCGAAGAGGTCGGAGTTGCCGGAGGCGATGACCGGCACCGCGCCCTTCGACCAGGCGTACTCGATCCCCTCGGAGAGGCGGGTGCCGAAGGCGGCCGTCCGCACGAAGATGAGGTCACCGAGGCTGAGGTTCACGACGCGGGCGCCGTGGTCGACGACCCAGCGGATACCGGCGTTGGCGTCGTCGATGGAGATGCCGCCGCCGGAGTCGGCCACCTTGGCCACGACGAGCTCGGCGTCGGGGGCGACGCCGGCCACCCCGAGGCCGTTGTCACGGTTGGCGGCGATGATCCCGGCGACGTGGGTGCCATGGCCCACGTCGTCCTGCCCGGAGCCGCTGCAGTTGCCGGGGTCGCCCTTGGACTTGAGGCAGCTGGTGGCGGCGACGACGCGGCCGGCCAGGTCTTCATGACCGAGGTCGATGCCGGCGTCGACGATGCCGACGCGGATCTTGGCGCCGGTGGTGCGAGCCCAGGCCGCTTCCGCGCCCACCTTCTCCAGGTTCCACTGCTTGGAGAAGCCTGGATCGTTGGAGGCACCGGCGGGAGTGAGCGAGAGGCCGGCGACCAGCGCGATGGCCGCCGCGTACACGGGGAAGCTCTTTCGCACCATTTGTCCAGGATACCGGCCACAGGGTCGGGGAACTACCGGGAGAATGGGCTCCGGGAACAACCGGCAGGCTTCCCGGGTTGAACGGTAAGATCGTTGTACTTGCAATTAGTTAGGAGCGTGCTGCCATGCCTGCCGTCACCGCTGACACCCTGACCCTGCCCCGCCTGCCGGAGCCGCCGGTCGACGGCGTCGCCGAGCGCCCCGTGGCCGGCGTCAGCACCGCGCCGGCGGGCTACGAAGGCGAGGGTTTCCCGGTCCGGCGGGCGTTCGCCGGCGTGGCGCTCGAGGCCCTCGACCCGTTCATCCACATGGACCAGATGGGGGCCGTCGACTACGGCCCGGGCGAACCGCGGGGCACCGACTGGCATCCCCACCGCGGCTTCGAGACCGTGACCTACATGCTGGACGGGACGTTCCAGCACCAGGACTCCCACGGTGGCGGCGGCGTCATCACCGACGGTGCCACCCAATGGATGACGGCCGGCGGCGGGATCCTCCACATCGAGACCCCGCCCGAGGAACTGGTGGTGAGCGGCGGGCTGTTCCACGGGCTGCAGCTGTGGGTGAACCTGCCGGCCCGGGACAAGCTGGCGCCGCCCCGCTACCAGAGCCTCGAGGGGCAGCAGGCGACGCTGCTGGGCTCGGCCGACGGCGGCGCGCTGGTGCGGATCATCGCCGGCGACGTGGCCGGTCACGCCGGCCCCGGCGCGACCCACACGCCGATCACGTTCCTCCACGCCACGGTGGCCCCCGGCGCCCGGCTGCACCTGCCGTGGCGACCGGACTTCAACGCCCTGGCCTACGTGCTGTCGGGTTCGGGACGGGCCGGGTCGGAGGGGCGGCCGGTCCACGACGGCGACCTCGTCGTCTTCGGGCCCGGCGATCACCTGCTGCTGCGGGCCGACGAGAGCCAGAGCACGGCGACGCCGAACCTGGAGGTCGTCGTGCTCGGCGGTCAGCCCATCCGGGAGCCGATCGCCTGGTACGGCCCGTTCGTGATGAACACCAGGGCCGAGATCATGCAGGCGGTCGAGGACTACCAGGCCGGCCGGCTCGGTGTCGTCCCGGTGAACGGCCTGAAGCCCTACCGCGGCTGATCACCGCTCCGGCCGGTGACGCTGGCGAGGTCCACGGCGAGCCAGGGGCGTCGCTGCCAAGGATCGACGAGGAGGCGTAGCCGCCTACGCCGACGAGGAGGACGCCGGCAGCGGCGTTCCTGGCCGGCGTGGGCCCGCCTAGCGTCGCCGGTCGGTGCGGTACGGTCCTCCTTCGCTACCCCCCTAGCGAAGGAGGACGGCCAATGGAGATCGAGCGCTACGAGCACGGAGTCCCGTCGTGGGTGGACCTCGGCACCCCCGACATCCCGAAGGCGATCGAGTTCTACTCCAGCCTCTTCGGCTGGCAGATCGAGCAGGGCCCGCCGGAAGCCGGCGGCTATTCGATGTGCCTCCTGCGGGGCAAGCCCGTCGCCGGGCTGGGACCGCAGATGAACCCCGGCCCGCCGTACTGGACGACATACGTGACCGTCGACTCCGCGGACGACGTGGTGGCCAAGGCCAAGTCGGCCGGCGGCAACGTCCTCGTGGACGGGATGGACGTGATGGAGTTCGGCCGGATGGGGATCATCCAGGACCCGGTCGGGGCGGTGATCTCGCTGTGGGAGCCCCGGGCCCACATCGGCGCCCACATCGTCAACGAGCCCAACAGCTACAGCTGGAGCGAGCTCGTGACGACCGACGTCGAGGCGTCGAAGGAGTTCTACGGCGCCGTCTTCGGCTGGGGGTCCCAGACCCACGGAGAGGGCGGGCCGATGCCGTACACCGAGTGGAAGATCGGCGACCAGTCGGTGGCCGGGATGATGCCCAAGCCGCCGATGATGCCGGCCGAGGTGCCGCCGCACTGGGCCGTGTACTTCGCCGTCGACGGCACCGAAGCGGCCATGGACAAGGTGAAGGAGCTCGGCGGCAACGTGATCATGGGCCCGATGGACGTGGAGCCGGGCAAGCTGGCCGTCGTCTCCGACCCGCAGGGCGCGGTCTTCAACATCATCACGCTCACCGGCCGGACTCAGGAATAGCGGGTGACGTAGCCCCGGGCCCGGAAGAGGTGCAGGGTCCGCCACAGGATGTAGGCGGCGGCCGGGACGGTGACGGCCACGCCGGCGGTGCCTCGGGCGATCAGGGACCAGGGCATCGGGTTGCCGTCGAGCAATTGCCGGGCGGCCTCGAAGGCGTGGGTCGACGGCAGCAACCGGCCGAGGGGTTGCAGCGCTCCGGGCATCGCGTCCACGGGGTAGAAGGCGCCGGACAGGGCGACGATCACGAACAGCAGGCCCCAGCACAGGATCTCGGCGCCGTTGCCGAAGCGGAGCACCAGGGCCATGACGAGCAAGGCGATCGTCCAACCGACCAGCATGAGGACGGCGATCACGGGGATCAGACCCCAGCCAGCCGAGGTGACGTTGAACGAGAACAGCAGCCCGGCGGCGAGCGCCACCGCGCCGAGACCGGCCAGCAGGCGGGTGAAGCTCACGATCATCAGCCCGGCCAGCAGCTCCACCTCCCGCAAGGGCGACACCATCAGGTTCACCAGGTTGCGGGACCACGTCTCGTCGAGGAAGCCACACGACATCGAGACGTTGGCCTGGTACATGACGTGCATCAGCAGGATGCCCGACAGCATGTAGGGCGCCCCGGCGCGGCCGGCGCCGCCCTGCTGGTCGACGAAGAGCCCGATCGAGCCCCAGATCACCACGTCGACCATGGGCCAGACGAGCACGTCGAACCAGCGCTGCGGCGCCCGCAGCTGCACGAAGAACTGGCGGCGGATCACCGCCTTCACCCGTAAGAGATCAATTGCGGCAGCCATCAGATCTTCTCCTCGGAGGCGAGGTGGAGGAAGACCTCCTCCAGGTTGGCCCGGCCGAACTGGCGGGCCACCTCGGTGGGCGGGCCGTCGGCGACGACCAGACCCTGGGACAGGAACACCACCCGCTCGCAGATGCGCTCGACGTCGGTCATGTTGTGCGAGGTCACGAGCAGGGCCGAACCGTCGGCATCGCAGGTCTCCTCCAGGCCGACGCGCACCCGGTGGGCGACGTCGGGGTCGAGGGAGGCGGTCGGCTCGTCGAGCACCAGCAGTCGAGGACGGTGCAGCGTGGCCTTGATGATCCCCACCAGGGTCCGCTGGCCCGACGACAGCTCGCCGGCCATGGCGTCGGCCAGATGGGGGATCCGGAAGCGCTCGAGGCCGGCGTCGATCGCCGCCGCCGGGTCGGCCACGCCGTGGAGGTTGGCGAAGTAGCCGAGCACCTCCCGCACCCGCAGCCGGTCGGGCAGCGGCAGGTAGCCGGCGGCGAAGCCGACGTCCTCCATGGCCCGGCTCCGGCCGCCCGGCAGCCGGTGGCCGAGCACGGTCACCGCGCCCTCGTCGGGCGTGATGGCGCCGAGCAGCATGAGCAGCGTCGTCGTCTTGCCGGCGCCGTTGGCGCCGAGCAGGGCGACCCGCTCACCGGCGCCGACGGCCAGCGACACGCCGGCCACCGCCCTCGTCCGCTTGTACTGCTTCACCAGTCCGGTGGCTTCGAGCACGTTGTCGGTCATCGTCTTCCCAGTCTGTCGGACGGGCGCCAGCGCCCGTTCGCCGGCGGCCGGCGCGCTCATCGGTGCCTTCCTCTCCATTGCTTCCGGGCCTGGGCGTACTGGCGGTAGACCCGTCGTTGTTCAGTACGGAGCTGCTGGCGCAGGGCGGGGTCGTCGCGGGCCGCCAGCCGGTCCAGCTCCCGGCGCAGCTTGCGCCAGCTGGCCAGACGCTCCTCGCTGACCCGCCCGTCCGCCACCGCGGCCAGCACGGCGCAGCCCGGCTCCCGCCGGTGCGAGCAGTCGGCGAAGCGGCACTGGTCGACCAGCGCGGTGATCTCCGGGAATGTTCGGGCGACACCCTCGTCGCCCTGCCACAGGCCGACTTCCCGCAAGCCCGGCGAATCGATGAGGACCCCGCCGTCGGGCAACAGCACGAGCTCCCGGTGGGTCGTGGTGTGCCGGCCCCGCCGGTCGCTCTCCCGCACCGCCCCGGTGGCCAGGACGCCGGCGCCGGCCAGATGATTGGCCAGCGTCGACTTCCCGGCGCCCGACGAGCCGAGCAGCGCCACGGTCCGGCCCCGGGCGAAGTAGGGAGCCAGGCCGTCGACCCCGGTGCCGGCCGGCGCGCTGATGACGTGCAGGTCCACGCCGACGCAGGCCGGTTCGAGCCGGGCGACGGCGTCGTCGAGGTCGTCGCTCGACACGAGATCGGCCTTGGTCAGCACGACCACCGGCGTGGCGCCGCTCTCCCAGACCAGCGTGACGTAGCGCTCGATGCTGCGGGGCGTGACCCGCCCGTCCGCCGCCACGAGCACCAGCACGGTGTCGACGTTGGCGGCTAGCGTCTGGGCCCGGGCGTCAGGGCCGGCCGCACCGGCCGACCGGCGGACGATGGCCGTCCGCCGGGGCAGGGCGCCGACCACGGCGCCCGAACGGACGAGCACCCAGTCGCCGACGGTGACCGTCACACCGGGCGGAACGGTCGCCCGCTCCGCGCCGGCCGGGCCGAGCACGGTGCAGGCCCCGAGGTCGACCCGGGCCACCCGGCCCGGATCAGCGGAACCGTGGAGTTGGACGGCGGTGGCCAGCGTGGCCGACCACCCGTCGTCCCAGCCGAGGTCGGCGAGATCGAACGAAGAAGACGGAAAGGCAGCAGAACCGGACAATGTGGGCTCCTCTACGAGAGGCGCCCACGGAAGGTCCCGGGATCAGGTCAGACCGGGGCGAGGAGGCGGGCGCCGGGAGAAACAGGACGCGGCCGGGAGCGGTCGAACACCGTGCCTGCCATGCCGCGCCACCTCCTCTCGGGCTCGTCTCCGTGTCGGTCGTCATCCACGGTACGGAGCCGCCGGGAAGCCTGCAACCGAATTACGGCTCGCGCTCCAGCGGACCTCGCGGTGCCTGCTTCGACTGCACTTCGCTGACCATCAGCATGCCGTTGTGGCCCGGCTTGCGGACGGCCTCCTTGTGGCCGATCATCCGGGCCCGGTGGCCGGCCACCTTGGGCAGGGCTCGGGCGGCCTGGGGTGACGTCGGCACGATCTCGTACCGGACGATGTAGTCCGGGCACGGTTCGGTCTGCTCGATGGGGCACGACCGGCCGATGTAGTCGTAGTGGCGGCCGTGCTTCTCGACGTCGCCGACCCACGTCTTCTCGTCGTCGGGCATCGCCCCGGCGGTCGGCACCGACCCGGCGAAGGGCCCGACTCCCAGGGTTACGGCCAGCGCGGCGGCGCCGGCCAGCCGGTACAGGCGGTCGCGCCGGCACCGATTCGTGCGCTTCATGGCGAAAAGCATGTCGCACCCGACGGGCAAACCGGTGGAACCTCGCATGTCTCCATTGGATCGGGACTCGGGCCGCCGATCGGTCCGGCTGATGCGCCGTCTCCACGCGCGGCTTCCGATCCGCGGGCTGACCCTGGTGGTCTTCGCCGTCCTGCTGGGCGGATGCGTGGCCGCGTCCGCCTTCGCCCGCCGGGCGCTCGCCGACCAGGAGCAGCGGATGCTCGAGCGGCGGGCCGCCGAGGCGGCCGCCCTGTTGACGAACGTGGTCGACCAGGCGCAGACGGGAGCCCAGTCGGTGGCGGCCGTGGCGGCCGCCACCGACGGCGATCCGGAAGCCTTCAACGGTGCGGCGGCCCGCGACTCCATCCTCGCCACCGGCGGAGCGGCGGCGCTCGTGCGGGAGGTCAACGGCCGGTACCGGGTCGTCGCCGCCCGGGGCGTGGGCCTCAGGGTGGGCCAGGAGCTGAGTGGTGAAGCGGCGGCGGCCGTCGCCCGGGCCAGGGGCACCGACGCCGATGTCCACACCCCGGTCGTCGACACTCCGGCCGGCGAACGCCGGATCGGCGGGGCCCGGCGGGTCGACGCCGCGCCGGACAGTCCGGTCGTCTACCGCGAGACGGTGCTCCGCCCCCCGGGCCGGCGGCACCGGATCACCTCCAGCGAACCGTTCAGCGACATCGAAGCGGCGCTGTACGCCGGGCCGGTGGCGGATCCCGAACAGGTCGTGCTCGCCACCCGGCCGCTGCCCGTTCCGGGCCGCACGGTCAACCAGATCGTGGAGGTCGGCGACAACCGCTGGCTGCTGGTGGTGGCGGCCAACCGATCACTGGTCGGAACGATGGCCGCCCGTGAGCCGTGGCTGCTCCTCGGCCGCGGCCTCGTGGTCACCGTGCTGGTGACGGCCCTCGTCGAGGTCCTCCAGCGCCGCCGGCGCTACACCCAGACCCTCGAGCTCGCCCACCAGGCCCTCCACGATGCGCTGACCGGACTCCCGAACCGGCTCCTGGTGGCCCAGCGGCTGGATCAGGCGCTGGAGCGTTCCGCTCGAGGCGGCGCGGCCGTCAGCGTGCTGTTCGTCGACCTCGACCGCTTCAAGCTGATCAACGACAGTCGTGGCCACGCCGCCGGCGACGAGTTGTTGGTGACCGTGGCCGAACGGCTCCGCCGGGTCGTCCGGGCCGAGGATGTCGTGGCCCGCTTCGGGGGCGACGAGTTCGTCATCGTCGTCTGCGAGGACGACGCCGAGGCCCTCGAGGCGTCGTCGATGGCCGAGCGGATCCTCGAGGTGCTGCGCCAACCGGTGCTGGTCGAGGGCCAGGAGGTCTTCCTCTCCGCCAGTGTCGGCATCGCCGTGGCCGACGGCGCCTGCTCGCCCAACAGCCTGCTGCGCGACGCCGATGCCGCCATGTACCGGGCCAAGGAGAAGGGCCGGGACCGCTGCGAGTTCTTCGACGCCACCATGCGGACGGAGGCCACCGAGCTGCTGGCCATGCAGAGCGCCCTGCACCGGGCGATCGAGCGGGACGAGCTTCGCGTCTTCTACCAGCCGGTCGTCGATCTCCGCTCCGGGGTGGTGGCCGGAGTGGAAGCGCTGCTGCGCTGGGACAGCCCGCAGCACGGCCTGGTGTCGCCGGCGTCGTTCATCCCGCTGGCCGAGGAGACCGGGCTGATCGGGCCCATCGGCGCCTGGGTTCTCGACCAGTCCACCGCCCAGCTGGCCCGGTGGCGGCAGCGGAGCTGGGGCCGGTCGCTGACCGTCAGCGTGAACCTCTCGGCCCGTCAACTCCGCCGGCGGGAGCTCGTCCCGGTGCTGCTGTCATCGCTGCTGGGCAGCGGGATCGACCCCGCCGCACTGTGCCTGGAGCTCACCGAGACGACCTTCATGGAGGACGCCGACAACCATCGGGAGGCGCTGGCCGGCATCAAGGGCCTGGGGCTGGAGCTGGCCATCGACGACTTCGGGACGGGGTACTCGTCGCTGACCTATCTCAAGCGGTTCCCGGTGAGCGTGCTCAAGATCGACCACTCGTTCGTGCGCGGGCTCGGGGAGGATGACGCTGACACCGCCATCGTCAAGAGCGTCATCGACCTGGCCCACGCCCTGGGCCTCGTGGTGGTGGCCGAAGGCGTGGAGACCGACAACCAGGTGGCTCACCTCCGCCGGCTGGGATGCGACCTGGCTCAGGGCTACTTCTTCGCCCGTCCCCAGCCGGCCGAGGAGCTCGAAGCGCTCCTCGAGGCCGGCCTCATCACCGTCCGGCCCGACCTCGTCGCCTGAGCCCGACCGTCGAGACCCGACCGTCGTCAGCTCAGTAGCGGAAAGTGTGGCGGGGCGCCTTGAACCAGGGATCGAAGTAGGCGCCGAAGCGGAGGCGGGCTTCGGCGATGCGCCCGGCCGGGTCGTCGAGCAGCCGGCTGACGCAGTGGCCGAACGACAGGGCGTCGAGGGCCAGGTCGGGGTCGGCCAGCCGCTCCAGTGAACGGCGCCAGGCCTCGGCATCGGAACCGATGTCGACCGAGAACCCCCCGTAGAGCGTGTCGCCGGCCAGCAGGACGCGCCGCCCGTCCACCGCGACGATGACGCACACGGAACCGGGCGTGTGGCCCGGGGTGTGGAGAATCTCGAGCCGGGTCCGGCCGGCGGAGATCACGTCGCCGTCGCTCAGCGGCGTCGTGGACAGCGCTTCGAACGGGTGACCGTAGAGAGGGCCGGCACAGGTGCGGACGGCGTCGCCGTCGGCCAGGGCGGCGGCGTCGCCGGGATGGGCGAGGATGGGGACGCCGGCCGCGGCCAGGCGGGCGGCACCGCCGACATGGTCGAAGTGGCCGTGGGTGGCGACGACGGCCGCCAGATCGCCGGCACGCAGGCCGAGCCGGGCGAGGTGGGCGTGCAGCGCCGCCGTCCCCAGCGGCGACCCGCAGTCGACGAGAAGGGCGTCGCCGTCGAGGATCAGGTAGGCGGCGGCATCCCAGGGGTGCGTGATGCCGGCGCCGGCCACCTGCCAGAGGTGCTCGCTCAGGCGGACGGGCGGGCCCGGCGGTTCGGCCTCGACCGGGCCGACCGTGTCGGCGGTGACGGTCACGGGATCAGGCCGCCTGTTCGGCGACGGGAGATGGGCCGACGGTCACCGGAAGCCCGCTGGCCGACGAGCGGTAGGCGGCGTCGAGCACCTCGACGACGTGGCGACCTTCGGCGATGCCGGCCGGAACGGCGCGGCCCGCCGCCAGCGCCGGGAGGGTGGTGGCGAACAGACCGGTGAACCCCCAGCCGTCACTGGCGGGGGTCGGCGGCGTCGACCACGCACCGGTGGCCGTCTCGAAGATGGCCAGCGGCGCACCGGCGCGGCCGATGGCCACGGTCCCGGCATCGCCGTACGCCTCGTGGACGTGACTGCCCTCGCCGGAGACCGACCAGGCGACCTGGAGGCTGGTGGTGGCCCCGGAGGCGTGGGTGGCGAGCACGAAGGCAGTGTCGTCGACGTCGATGGCGTGGGCGGCGATGGTCGTGCGGGCGTAGACCTCGACGATCGGCGAGCCGGCCAGGGCCTCGGCCAGATAGATGCTGTGGTAGCCGTTGTCGAGCAGGCAGCCGCCCCGTGAGACGGCGGCCCGGGTCCGCCAGGCGGGGTCGTAGCCCCCGGCTCCGGCCCACCAGCCGTCGGTCAGCGACTCGAGCCGAACGGCGAAGACCTGCCCGATCCTTCCCTCCCGGACGGCGTCGACGGCGCCGGCGAACCGGGGATCGAAAAGACGGTTGTGGCACACGGCCACGCCGACGCCCGCCCGGTCGGCGGCGAAGGACATCTGGTCGATCTCGTCGACGGTGGCGCCGAGGGGCTTCTCCGACAACACGGAGATGCCGGCGGAGACGGCGCCGAGCACGACATCGAGGTGATCGGCGTGGGGCACGGCGACGTCGACGACATCGAGCCCCCCGGCGGCGATCAGCGCCGCCGCGCTGTCGTAGCGGCGGGGCCCTGGCACGCCGAACCGGTCGCCGACGGCGTGGCGCTGGACGGGCGAGGGGTCGGCCACGGCGACGACCTCGACGTCGGGCATGGCGGCCAACGCCCCGGCGTGACCGGAGAGGACGATGCGCCCGCAGCCGATGATCCCGACGCGGATCATGCCCGGGCTCCGAGGGCCGTCGCGGCCACCGCCGCCGCCGAGGCCAGCAGCGCCGGCCCGGGATCGTCGTGGCCCTCGATCTCGAGCGTGAGGTGCTCGAGCGGCGCACCGGCGGCGACGGCGCCCTCGACGGCGGCCAGCGTCTCGGCCAGGGCCAGGCGGCCGGTCCCGGCGGCCACCACCCGGCCGTCGGCGTCGATGTCCTTCAGGTGGACGGCGGCGAGGCGCGGCGTCCAGGCGGCGATGGCCGCCGCCGGATCGTCGCCGGCCGCCAGCAGGTGACCGGTGTCGACACAGACCCCGACCTGCTGCGGCTCGGTGGCCTCGAGGACGGTGGCCGTCTGGGCCGCCGACTCCACCGCCGTGTTCCTGTGGGGGTGGAGGCAGAGCCGCACTCCGGCGGCGGCGCAGGCGGCCCCGGCCGCCACGACCGTCGCCGTCGCCCGGTCGAAGTCGGCGCCGTTGGCCGTCACGATCAGCCGGTCGGCACCGAACGATGCGGCGCTGCCCGCCGCCCGGGCCGCGGCCACACCGGCCGCCCCCGGGTCGTCGGGCAGGTCGAGGAACACCGCCGAGACGGTCAGCTCGTTGTCGCCGAGCCAGGCGGCGATGTCGGCGGGGTCGTTGGCCCACAGGCCGAGCGCGAAGACCTCGGCCGAGCGGAAACCGAGTTGGGCGGCGGCGGGCAGGCCGGCCCGGGTGCTGGGCCAGGCCACCATGTGAACGGAGAGGGGAAGCACCGGGGACTCGCTTCTGGGAAGAGGGGACGGGGTCAAGGGGTGAGGACGTCGTCGACCGCGGCGGCCAGGAGATGGACCACGACCTGGTGGATCTCCTGGACCGTGGCCGGGTAGGGAGCGTCGACGGCGATGACCTCATCGGCCACCGTCGCCAGCGGATTCGGGGTCGGGCCGGTCAGGGCCCACACGGCCAGGCCGTCGGACCGGGCGACTTCGGCGGCGGCCAGAAGGTTCGGGCTGCGACCCGACGACGACAGGCACAGCAGCACGTCGCCCGGCCGGCCGAAGGCGGCCACCTGGCGGGCGAAGACGTCGACCGGCGGATAGTCGTTCACGAGGGCGGTGAAGGTCGACGTGTCGGCGTGGAGGGCGATGGCGGCCAGCGGCCGCCGTTCGGTGCGGTACCGGCCGACGAGCTCGGCGGTGAAGTGCTGGCCGTGGGCTGCCGAGCCGCCGTTGCCGGCCACCAGGCACTGGGCGCCGCCGGCCAGGATCCCGGCCAGGCGCCGCCCCAGACCGTCGATGCGTTCGGCGTCGGCGGCGAGGTCGCCGAGGGCGTCGGCCAGGGCGGCGACATGGCCGGCGCCCCGCAGGACGTCCGGACGGCCGCGCTGTCCGCTCGGAACGGGGGGATGGCTGTCGAGAGTCATCGGGCCGCCTCGGGAGGGTGGAAACCGTTGCTGGACAAGGGGGGAAGCTGCAGGCGGCCGTCGGGGGTCGGCTGACCCGGAGGCCGTTCGCCCTCGACCCACTCGCACAGGTCGACGGGCACCACCGGCACCTCGCCGTCGTCGGGCAGGCGGAAGGTGGCCACTTCGTGGGGCCGCAGGGCGGCGGTGAACCGCCGGCCGAAGGCCGGGGCGAGGTCGACGTCGACGACGCCACCCGGCCCGCCGGTGTCGGCCAGGCGGACGATCACCGCGTCGCCGGTCTCGGCCCGCTTGACGACGAAGGCGCCGACGGCGGCGGCGCCGAACGAACCGGCGCCGGGCTCCGGACCGGCGTGGTACGTGTCGCGCCGGCAGACGAGCGGCAGGTTGAGCTCGGCGGCCCCGCGGGCCACGTCGGCTGTCGTCGGGTCACCGGCGTGGGGCAGCAGCCGCAGCATGAAGCGTTGCTCGCCCTGATCGAGGAAGCGGTGCTGCCCGTCGGCCCGCAACGGCGCCGGGTCGTGATGGGCGTAGGGCACCGAGCGGGCCACGGTGAGGCCGAGGTCACCGCCGTCGGCGTCGTAGGAGTACTTGGCGTCGTTGATGACGGTCAGGCCGGCGGAGCGACCGTCGACGGTGCCGGACACGTCCACGAAGCGCAGCATCGGCTCCTCGGTCCCGTCGGCCGCCCGCGCCACGGTGCCGTAGGGAACCTCGGCCGTCACCCGCACGTCGCCGAGCGCCGTCGGGTAACGCAGCTTGAGCATCCGGCGCCGTTCCCGCCAGTCGAGCGTCACGGCGACGTCGAGCCAGCGGTCGTTCCAGCCGAGGCGGTACTCCTCCACCAGCGTGGAGGCGCCGTAGCGGCTGGACACCCGCACCGATCGCCTGGCCGGGCCGTGCTCCGTGCATTCGATGCGCTCCACGGTGAAGGCGCCGGCCGGCTCGTCCCAGCGGTCGCGGCCGTGGCCCCAGGTGTCGGCGTCGTCGACCAGGACGACGGCGTGCGGCCCGCCCCCGCCCATGAGGTCGATGCCCGTCGCCTTGTTGACCAGGGCGGTCAGGCCACCGCGGTGCTCGTCGAGCTCGGCCCGGAGGTGGTCGTTCTCCAGCCGGGTGACGGGCTGCTCCGGCGGCGTGTCAACGCCGCACGGCCCGAGCCGGAGCCGGTAGAGGCGCCAGCCGAGCGGTGGCACGTCGGCCGGGAAGACGGCCCGGAAACGGCCCTGGTTCACGACCGCTTCCGGCGTCGCCCACTGCAGCGCCACCGGCCGGCCGGCGTCGTCGACGAGGTTCATGCGCCGTTCCCAGCCGCCCACCTCGTGTTCCACCACGGCCCGGACCGGCCAGGGGTGCGGGTTGAAGACGACGATGGGCTGCATGTCGTCTTCGGCGGGGATGGCGATCCGCTGCGTCAGGCGCCCGAGGGCGGCGTTCGTGGCCCGCTGGGCCACGGCCAGGGTCTCGCCGAGCTGGTGGCGGGCGTCGTCGTAGGCGCTCTCGATGGCCGTGCCGGCCAGCGTGTCGTGGAACTGGTTGAGCAGCAGACTCCGCCACGCCCGGGTCAGGTCGGCGTGGGGATAGGGCAGTCCGGTGACCGCATGGGCGATGGTCGACCACAGCTCGGCGGCGGCCAACGCCGATTCGGCCCGGCGGTTGAGGGCCTTGATGCCGGCGTGGGCGGCGTAACAGCCGCGGGCGTGGTGCTGCAGCTCACCGGTGACCACCGGCAGCACCCGGTCGCCGCCGGTCACGGCGTCGAGGAACGACCGGGGAGTGGCGCAGACCACGTCGACCACCGGGCTGGTGGCGGCCAGGTGCCGCAGTGAGGCGAGGTTGCGTCGAGTGGGGCCACCGCCGTGGTTACCGACGCCGTAGAACATGAGCACGTCGGAGGCGCCCGTCCCGGCGCAGTCAATGGCCAGGCACTCCCGCAGATGGCCGTGGAGCTCGTGGGCCTCGGAGTTGTAGCGGGGAACGCGGCAGCCGACGACCTCGGTGCCGTCGGGCGCCCGCCAGGTGAAGAGCGAGCCGGGCAGCTCGGCCTCGTGACGCTCCGGACGCTGGAAGAAGTAGCCCGACAGCCCGCACCCGGCCAGGAGTTGCGGGAGCGTGGCGGCATGCCCGAACGAATCGGGGTTCCCGCCGACGGTGGCCACGACACCGAAGTGCTCGGCCAGGAACCGCTGTCCCATCAGGGCCTGGCGGATGAGTGACTCCCCCGAGGGCAGGTTGCAGTCGGCCTCCACCCACCAGCCCCCGGCCAGGTGGAACCGGCCGTCGGCCACCAGCGCGGCGATCTCGGTGAAGAGGTCGGGATCCGACTCCCGGACCCACTCCAGGAAGAGAACCGACGTGAAGGTGTAGACGAACTCGGGAAACTCGCCCAGCCGGTCGACGGCCGAGCGGAGCGTGGCCCGGGCCTCGGCGTAGCCCTCCGTCCACGGCCACAGCCACACCGGGTCGAGATGGGCGTAACCGACCATGTGCGCCACCGGCCTCGGGCGCGCCGGTCCCGTCGCTGGGACCGGCGCCGGGGGGGACATGAATCGACCGTATCGACGGCTCTGTCCGGGACGGGCGACGTTCTGGGCAGATCTGCCATGGCGGTCGCCTTGCCCCCTGCGGCTTCGCGCCGTTTGGACCCATGTGTGAGGATCGGCGCTCCATGCATCCCCGCCGCCTGTTGACGCCGGCGGCCGCCGTCCCGTTCGCCGAGGGGCCGGGGCGAGTCGGTCGCCTCGAGGTCGCCACCGCGCTGCGGGCGGTGGGTCGCGGACTCCGTCTCGACTGGTCGGTCCGCAATCCCGGCCGGTCGCCGGTGACGCTCGACCGGCTCGGCGTGGCGGTCGACGCGACGTTCGAGCAGGTGCTGGAGCACGGTTGGCAGAGCTGGTCGGTTGTGCGCCGCTGCCGGCCGGGCGACGTGCGGCCGGAGCGGAGCCGTGTCCCGTCGTGGCGCCGGGCCCGCGACTTCACCGAGGCGGCCACCGCCGGCCGCACGGTGAACGGCGAACCGTTCCTCCTCACCGACTCCGGCATCGCCGGCTTCCTGTCCGCCGGCACGCATCTGGGCCGGATCGAGGCCTCGCCCGGTGGGGACGGGCTCGTCGCCTGGGCGCTGCTCGACCGCATCGTCCTCGGCCCCGGTGAGGAACGCCGGTTGGAACCGCTGTGGCTGGCCGGCGGTGAACCGGGAGCGCGGTACTCGGAGT
This sequence comes from Actinomycetota bacterium, assembly GCA_040756995.1. Classification (GTDB taxonomy): domain Bacteria; phylum Actinomycetota; class Acidimicrobiia; order IMCC26256; family BP-133; genus BP-133. The sequence goes on from JBFLYK010000003.1 coordinate 252,904, forward strand.
ACGCCGCCCTGGCCGGAGCCGAAGCCGGCGCCCGGGCCGCCACTCCGGCACCGCCCGGCTGGTGCTCCTGGTACCACCACTATTCGTCGGTGACTCCCGAGGCCGTGCGGGCGGTGGTGCCGGCGGCGGTGGCCGCCGGGCTGCGGGTCGTGCAGATCGACGACGGATACCAGGCGGCGATCGGCGAATGGCGCACACCGCGGTCCTCGTGGGCCGGGGGAACGGCGGCCGTTGCCGCCGACATCCGGACCGCCGGACTGCGGGCCGGGATCTGGACCGCGCCGTTCCTGGCCGACGAGCGTGGCCGGCTCGTCGCCGCCCATCCGGACTGGGTCCTGCGGGGGCGGGCCGGCCGCCCCCGGCGGGCCATGCACAATCCCCGGTGGTGGGGTGGCTGGTCGGTGGCGCTCGACACCACCCATCCCGGGGTCCTCGACCATCTGCGCTCGACGTTCGCCGCACTGGCCGCCGAGGGCTTCGACTACCACAAGATCGACTTCCTCTATGCCGCCGCCCTTCCGGGGCGCCGCCACGACCTGCGCCGGACGCGGGCGGAGGCGCTGCGGGGCGGGCTCGAGGCGGTCCGCGACGGCCTCGGCGCAGGAGCCTTCCTCCTGGGCTGCGGATCCCCGTTGCTGCCGGCCGTCGGCGTGGTCGACGCCATGCGTGTGTCGCCCGACGTGGCTCCGTGGTGGGCGCCGCCCCGACCCCGGCCCGGAATGGCAGAAGCTGCCTCCTGCGCCCGCAACGCCATCGTCACGTCGGCGCTGCGGGCGCCGTTCCACCGCCGGTGGTGGATCAACGACGTCGACTGCCTCCTGATCCGGCCGGTGGACACGGCGCTGGCGCCGGGCCAGCGGCGGGCGGTGGCCGCCTCGGTGGCCGGGGGCGGCGGCTTCACCATCGTCTCCGACGACCTGGCGACCTACGGCGAAGAGGAACGGTCGCTCCTGGCCGCCGTCCTCGCCGCCGGCCGGCACGCCGATGCCCCGCTCGACGTGCCCGACCCGTTCGGGTCGGTCCTGTCGGTGCGGTCACCGGCCACGCGCCTGGAAGTCGATACCAGCCAGCTCGACGGTGAGAATCCGGCTGTTCGACTGGAAATTGTCGGCGCCCGGCTGGCTATTACTGGAATCACCTATAGGTCATTCCAGTAATTCCCTCGAAAAATCCACGGCTAATTCCGTCTAAAGCCGGGATCACGCGCGCCCGAAACCCTTGTCGCGACTAGAACTAGGCGCCGACCATTGCCGCGTCGAATACGACGCATGAGCGGGCGCCTCGGGCTTGGTACCCACGGAGGGACTTTTTCATGTCGGTTCGCGTGCGAAAAATTCGCCCGAAGATTTTGCTGGTTCTCAGCCTCTGCGGGCTCCAGGCCGGCCTGGCCGCCGGTTCCCTGCGGGCCGGTCCGGACAAGGTCCGGCTACCCGGCGCCGAGCCGCTGGCGGCGTCGTCCGCCACCGGCTCCACCACGGCTTCGGTGACGGCCCCGGCCGCCGACACTACAGCTCCGGCCGCCGACACCCCGACGCCTCCGGCGGCGACCCCGGCCGCCGACGCCCTGGCTACCGCCGAGGTCCCGGCCCCGCGGGGGGCGGCCTCGGCTCCCCTCCCGGCGGAGCAGACGCCCACCGCCGAGGCGCCGCCGGCCGCTTCACCGGCGGCGGCGATCGTGCCCGCCGACCGGCTGCACCTCGAGCCGATCCTGGCTGACGCCGCCCGCCAGTACGACGTTCCGGTCGACATGATCCTGGCCCAGGCCTGGGCCGAATCGAGCTGGAAGGTCGACGCCGTCTCCCACAAGGGCGCGGTCGGCGTGCTGCAGATCATGCCGGACGCCGTGGACTTCATCTCGAAGCGGCTGCTCAAGCTCGACCAGCCGCTCAACGCCCTCGACCCGGCCGAGAACGCCCGCATGGGCGCCCGTTTCATGCGCCACCTTCTCGACCGGCTCGACGGCGACATGCGCCAGGCGCTGATCGCCTACAACCAGGGTCTGGCCGGGCTGCGCCGCTACGGCCCGTACCCGGCGGCGGAGTCCTACGCCGACAAGGTGCTGGCCCTGCGCCCGGTCTTCGCCGGGCAGATCTAGGTTCCTCTCGCCTTTCGACTTCTCTGCGGCGGTTTTCCGCTGTCTCAGGCGACGATCCGTCAGGTGGCGTTCTGGGCGCGGCCACTGAGGGTATTGGCCCACTGATCGCACAACTTCGTGGTGCGGGCTCGACGCCACGGCGTTGCTGGGCAGGAGGACCGGGTGGACGCGGACGCAGACGTCAGGGACGTCACGGAAATCGAGGACCTCGTCGTCATCGACGACGGGCCGGAGATCCTCGCCACCACGACGGAGGTGGCGTCGCCGCCGGCGTGGCAGGCGGCGCGACCCCGTGACGGCATCCCGCTCCACCGGTTCCTTGAGCGGGCCAAGCTGTCCCTGGCCGAGGCGGCGTCGCTCGGCTCCCTGTTCCTGGAAACGGTGGCCGTCATGCACGAATCCGGCTGCGGCCACGGCCGGATCGACAGCCGGTCGGTCCGGATCGTTTCCGACGGCACCGTCCGCCTGGCCGAGTGGGGGCCCGACACCGAGTTCCCGGTCGGCCTCACCGACGAGGTGCGGGGGGCGGACATCGGGGCCGCCGCCGCCATCGCGGAGGAGATCAAGAAGTGCGCCGGGCGGCCCGCCCGTCCGCTGACGGACCGGGAGGACCGGTTGCTGGCCCGGCTGACATCGGCGGCCGACGCCGACAGCCTCCGGCGACGGGGGCTGCGCCGAGCCGCCCGGGGCCTCGAGCTGGCCGTGGGCCGTACCGAGCAGCGGGACGCCGCCCGTCAGGGAGTCGTCGGTCTCATCCGGGCGGTGGCCGGGGTCGACGCCGCCGCCAGTGAGGCGGCGTCCGCCCGCGCCCGGTCGATCGGCGCCCGTCCGCCGTCCCCGCCGGCGCGCCGCCTGCCGCCGCCGGCCCGCCGGCCGCCGTTGTGGCCCCGAATCCGGGAGCCACTGGCGATCGTGACCGCCGCCCTCGTGGTGCTCGGGGTCGAGATCCATCTCTTCGGTGACGACGTGAAGCGCAACGTCGACACCCTCCTGAACGGAGACGCCACGGCCGATGCGGCCGGACCCCGGCGGCCGGCGCCTGTGCCCGATCTCGGCCCGCCCGCCGCCGGACCGATCACCCATCTCGAGCTCCGCCCGCTCGACGGCTGCCGCCCGGAAGCGGTGTGCAACGCCGTGCTCCAGGTGGCCGCCGCGCCCCACGACGTCCCGCTGGACGTCCACTGGCGGTTCGAGCTGCTCGACCGCTGCGGAGCGTTCCGGGAAGAGCGGCCCGGTGGCGTCCTGACGGTCCCTCCGGGGCATGACCGCGCCGTCCAGACGGTGTCGGTGGCGGTGCCCGCCGGCCAGGCGCTGACACTCGTTCCGCTGTCCACGGCTCCGGCGCTGGTGGCCGGCACGCCGATGCCCCTGTTCCCCCCCGACCGGACCTGCTGAGGACGGCTGTTGCTCGGACCCGACCGAGGTGCCCCCCGGCCTGACGAGGAGCAGTCCCCCCGCCGCCCGTGGGACACCGTCAACGACTGGCTCGACCGCCTGGCCCTGACCGCGGCGGTGGCGCTTGTCGCCCTCGGCGCCCTCAACCTCTACGCCGTCGAGGGTCCGCCCGCCGCCTGGCGTCAGCTGGCCGTGGTGGTCCCCGGCCTGTTGCTGTTCATCGCCCTGCGGAGGGTGCGCATCGACCGCCTGGCCGCCCTGGGCTGGGTCTGCTACGGACTCTCCGTCGTCCTGTTGGCCGCCGTTCCGTTCGTCGGCATGACGACCAAAGGGGCCCGCCGGTGGCTGGGCGTCGGCGCCTTCTCCCTCCAGCCGTCGGAGCTGGCCAAGCTCAGCCTGCTACTGGTTCTGGCCGCCGTCCTGTCGTCCGACCGCTCGCCCGGTGTGCGGACCCTCGCCGCCATCGGGCTGTGGGCGGTCCCCACCGGCCTGACGATTCTCCAGCCTGATCTCAGCACCGCCCTGCTGCTGACTTCGCTGCTGGCGGCCATGCTGATCCTGGCCCGGATCCCGTGGCGCTACCTCCTGCCGCCGGTGGTGGCGGTGTTGGTTCTCGCCCCCCTGGCGCTCCCGCTCCTGCAGGAATACCAGCTTCGGCGGCTGCAGGGTTTCTTCACCGGATCCGCCGAGCTGGCGGGCGGTTACACGCTCCAGCAGGCTCACATCGCCGTGGCGATGGGCGGGATGACGGGCCGCTTCGGTGACGAGGCGCGCCGGCTGCTGGCCGAGTATCTCCCGGAGAACCACACCGATCTGGCCTTCGCCAGCGTGACCCAGCAGTTCGGCCTGGTCGGCGGTCTGGTGGCCGTGGCCGTCACCGTACTCATCGTGTGGCGGCTGGCCCTGGCCGGGCGCGTGTCCCGCACACCCGTCGGCATGCTGGTGGCCGGCGGGCTGGCCGTCCTGTTCGGAACGCAGGTCGCCGTCTCCGTGGCCGGCAACCTGGGCCTCCTGCCGATCGCCGGCATCCCGTTCCCGCTCCTGAGCTACGGAGGTTCGGCGGCGCTGGTGTACCTGGCCGGTTTCGGCGTCGTGATCGCCGCCCGCCGCGACGGTGCCCGGCGCCGGCTGTGGGCGCCGCCCCGCTGGTCCAAGCCGACGCCGCGGTGGCTGGCCCGCCTCGCCCTCGGCGTGACGGTGGTGCTCCTCGGCTCAGCCTGGTACGGCCGCCACCTCCAGACCGCCCGGGGGGATTCTCTCCGTCAGGCGGCCAAGGTCCAGATGACCCGCTGCGTGCGGCTGCCCGCTCCTCGGGGCGTCATCACCGACCGGCACGGTGTCGCCCTGGCCGGCAACGCCGAACACAGCGAGGTGGCGGGGATCCCGGCGGTGTTGCGGCGGGACGGGGTCGCCCTGAAAACCCTGGCCGAGCTGCTGGGACGGCCGTTCGAGGAGGTGGAGGAGAAGGTCTCCTCGTCGGACGGGATGCTCGTCAAACTGGGCCAGGTCGACGGGCCGACCGGGCAGCGCATCGCCGCCGCCAAACTGCCCGGCGTCGCGCTCCTGCCGTCCCACCGACGGGTCTATCCGGCCGGCCCGCTGGTGGGCGCGTTCATCGGGTACGTCGGGGCCGACACCGAGAAGGACCACCAGCGCTGGCCCGGGCTGCCCATCGGAGAGCGCGTCGGGCGCTCGGGGCTCGAGCGCCGCTACGACCCCGTCCTGCGGGGCGTGGCCGGCGAACAGTGCTTCCTCGTGGATCCCAAGGGCCGGCCCGTGGCGTTGGACCGGTACCGGGCGCCGGTGCCGGGACTGAACCTCCGGTTGGCGGTCGATCTGGGCCTGCAGCGCCACCTGACCGATGCCCTGGCCGCCGCCGTGCAGAAGTCGGGGGGCGACCTCGGTGGGGCCGTGGCCCTCGATCCCAAGACCGGCAAGGTGCTGGCCATGGCCAGCATCCCGGGCTTCGACAACAGCATCTACGGCCCACCGCTCGACGAAGCGGCGCTCAAGCGGGCCAAGCACGCACCGGGCCATCCGACCCTCGAACACGTCACCCAGGTCGCGGCGCCCCCCGGGTCGATCTTCAAGCCGGTGGTGGCGGCCGCCAACCTCTCACTGCCGAATCCCGTCCTCCGCCCGCAGGTGGTGATTCCGACGGGGGCGAGCTTCGTGCACGGGGGCCACGTGTTCAACAACTGGAAGCCGATGGGGCCGCAGAACCTCATCGGCGCCCTCGCCTGGTCCAACGACGTGTACTTCTACAAGCTTGCTCTGATGCTGGGCCCGGAGCGGATCCACGAGATCGGCACGGCCCTCGGCGTGGGCGTGCCGACGGGGATCGACGTCGACGAGGTGGCCGGTGAGCTGGCCACGCCGGAGTCGACGAAGAAGCGGGGTGGCCGGTGGTACGGAGGGTCGACCGTCGTCCTGGGGATCGGCCAGGGCCGGATCACCACCACGCCCCTCCAGGCGGCCCGCTGGACGGCGGCCATCGCCACCGGTCAACTCGTGACGCCCCGGCTGGCCCTGGACTTCGCCGCCCCCGGCCAGGCGGCCGCCGCCGCTCCCGGCCCGGCGCCGAGCCCGCTGCCGTTCGCCGGCGTGCTGGGACCGGTGCGGGACGGGATGCGAGAGGTCGTCGTCAACGGCACGGCCATGTTCCTGAGCGACCTGCCGTTCAGCGTGCTGGCCAAGACCGGAACCGCCGAGGACCCGTCGGCGCCGAACGGTGAACCCGCGGCCTGGATCGTGGCGGCCGCTCCCGCCGAGGATCCCGGCGTCACCCTGGCGGTGCTGGTGCGGGGCGGCGGAGGTGGCGGAGAGACGGCCGGTCCGGTGGTGAAGAGCGCGCTGCAGTACTTCGCCGCCCACCGGGCCGAGCTGCAGTCGCCGTAACCGTTTCCGAGGACGCGGGGGATCCGCCGGTCAGAAGGCGTAGGCCGCCACGGTGTCGGGGTTGGCCAGGCAGCGGGCCCCACCCTCGGCCACCCGGGTGAGCGGCTCCTCGGCGGGCAGCGCCGACACTCCGAAGGCGTCCTCCACCCGCTTGGCAAAGCCGGGAACCAGCGAGCCGCCGCCGACCAGGATGACGCCTTCCGCCATGATGTCGCTCACACTCTGGGGCGGAAGGTCGTCGAGGCATCCGCTCAGGACCGAGATGATCTCCTTGGTGACGGGCGCCACGGCATCGGACACCTCTTCGGGCGTCAGGTTGACGATACGGGCCCTGCCGGTCACGGCGTCGCGGCCTTCCACCATCATCGAGGGGCTGGGATCGTTGAAGGCCTGGATCTTGGCCTGCTCGGCCTGCAGCTCACCGACGACGAGCTGGTGCTCGTGCCGGATGTGGTACAGCAGGGCGGCGGTCATCTCGTCCCCACCCAGCGGCGTGGAACGGGAGGACAGGATCCCGCCCGAACCGAAGGCGGCGATCTCCGAGGTACCCGCCCCCACGTCGACGACAAGGTGGGCGCGGTGCTGGAGCGGGTCGACGCCGCACCCGACGGCTCCGCACACCGGCTCCGGCAGCAGGTGGGCGCGGCCGATACCGGCTTCCTCGGCCGCTTCCAGCAGCGCCCGGCGCTGCAGCGGCGTGGCCCCGGCCGGCACACCGATGGCGACGGAGAGCCGGCGCCGTTGGAACCACGTGGTGGCAATGCCCTGGAGCACCTCGCGCAGGAACCGGCGGGTGGTCTCGAGATCGGTGATGACGCCGTCCTGGAGGGGACGGATGACTTCGACGCCGGCCGGGGCCCGGCCGACGAGCTCCTCGGCCTCGCGGCCGATCCCGATGACATCGGAGTGGCGGCCTCCGTTGAAGCAGAGAGCCATCATCGTCGGCTCGTCGAACAGACAGCCCGCCTTGGCGTCCCACACGACCGTGCTGGCCGTGCCGAGGTCGATGGCGATGCCCTTGCCGCTGACGCCTTTGCGGGCGCCATTGGTGACGCCGTTGCCCACCTCGTCCACGCCGCCTCCCAGGAACTCGGACGCTCTCCCGGCTGAAGTACCCGTTAGCGGTGCTTTCAATTCCGGGACTCACGCCGGGTGGCACGCGTCGGGCCGGGCAGGCGCCTCGGGCCGCCGCCCATAGCGGGGCTACGGGCGGCGGCCTTCGACGGCCCTGTTTGGGAGAGGGGTCAGCGGACCTGATCGTCCTTGATGTTGCTTCCTTCGCCGGTGTTCCCCCGGCCGTTACCGGGGATGTCCTTGCGGCACACCGTCCCGTTGCCGTTGCGGTCGACCTTGTTGGCCCGGGCGGCCTCGCCACCGTCGAGGCCGTCGACGTCGCGGGGCTCGTAGCGGTCCATGTGGCAAGGCTCCTTGGCGGCCTTGGTCTTGGCCTCGGCGTTGTCCGATGCCGGGGCCGGCTCAGGGGCCTTCTTAGGCTCGATGACCACGACCGGGGCCGGTTCGACGACCGGGGTTTCGACCTTCGGGGCGGGCCGGGTGGTGGTGGTCGTCGTCGGAGCCGGCTCCTCGACGACGGGGTCCGGCGTTTCCTCCTCGACCACGGGCGGAGCGGGGTCTTCCTCGACGACCTCGGGGGCGGTCGTCGTCGTTGTGGTCTCCTCGATCGGGGCCGGGGTCTCCTCGACCGGTTCGGCCGGTGCCGCCGGCTCTTCGACGTTCGGGGAAACGCCCCGGCTGGCGTTGGCGACGGCCGGGCCCAGGGCCAACGCCGCGGCGACGGACAGACCGAGCCCTGCAACCAGAGATTTGACTCGCATATGAGTTCTCCTTGATGCCCTTTTGAAACTGCCTGTTATTCGGCAATTGCTGGGGGGTTCATTTCACGAATTGGTGCGCACCGTATTTCGCCGGGCACCCCGGATCTCCTGCGCAGGACCCTGGAACGCCACGCCGCCGGCGGCGGACGGGAGGGCCCGCGTACCGCCGGCGGGGCGGGCGTGATAGCAAAAGGGTGAAGGGCGTCTAAGGAAAAACGTAAGGGAGGTCTAACCTTGCCGGGACGGACGCAATGCCCGCCTCTGCGCTCGACGTTTCTCTCCGATCTCCTCGCCTCCCTGGTGGTGTTCCTCGTGGCGTTGCCGCTCTGCCTCGGCATCGCCATCGCCTCCGGCGTGCCGCCCGCTCTCGGACTCATCACCGGAATCGTCGGCGGCCTCGTCGTCGGATTCCTGCAGGGATCGCCCATCTCGGTCAGCGGACCGGCCGCCGGGCTGACCGTGATCGTGGCCGGCATCGTGGCCAAAGGTGGTGTCGTGCTGCTGTCGGCCGTCTGCCTCGCCGCCGGCCTGCTGCAGATCATCGCCGGGCTGACCCGCAGCGGCCGCTGGTTCCGGGCCGTCCCTCCGGCGTTGATCCACGGAATGCTGGCCGGCATCGGCGTCCTCATCGTCGCCGCCCAGGCCCATGTGATGGTCGACGACGAACCGGCCGGCCATGGTCTCGAGAACCTGGTCCGCCTTCCCGGTGCGCTGGTGGCGATCTTCCGGGGCGACGCCCGGCACACCGAAGCGGCGTTGATCGGCCTGCTCACCATCGGTGCGCTGCTGGCCTGGAAACGGTTTGCGCCCGGGAGGTTGCGCTTCGTTCCGGCCACCCTGGTCGGGGTGGCATTGGCGACGCTCGTCACCAACATCGCCGGCCTGCCGATCGCCCGCGTCGACGTCCCGGCCGACGTGTTCTCGGCCGGCCAGTTCTTCGGCTGGGAGGGCCTCCGCCTCCTCGGCCGGCTCGACACCTGGAGCACCGCCTTCGGGCTGGCCGTGGTGGCCAGCGCCGAGACGCTGCTGTGCGTCGGCGCCGTGGACCGTATGGCCGGTGCCCCGCCGACCGACTACGACCGGGAACTGCGGGCCCAGGGCGTCGGCAACACGGTGTGCGGTCTGCTCGGCGCGCTGCCGATGACCGCCGTGATCGTGCGGTCGTCGACCAACCTCCAGGCCGGGGCCCGGACCCGGGTCTCGACGATCCTCCACGGCTCGTGGCTCCTGGCGCTGGTGGCGCTCGCTCCCTGGGTGCTGCGCTACGTCGCCGTGTCGAGCCTGGCCGCCGTCCTCGTCTACACCGGCTGGAAACTCATCGACCGCGCCGCCTTGGCCGAATTCCGGCGGCAGGGCGGCAGCGAGCTGATGGTCTACGCCGTGACGCTGGTGGCCATCGTCGCCACCGACCTGCTGATCGGCATCATCGTTGGGGTCATCGTCGACTGGGAGGCGTTGCGGCGGTCGCGGGCCGGCGGTGACGGGAGCCCGGAAACCGTCACAGGCAACCTCGCTCCCACGGTCCGGTGATGGCCAGCGTCATTCCGGGGCGCTGGATGTTGACGAACAGCCAGTAGCCGACGGCCGGGCCGAAGGTCAGGCCGGCGAACTCCCCCGGACTCAAGCGGTTGCGGGCGAACTCGAACACCCGGCCCTCCGGGTCGAGGCCGATGAGCCGGTCCGTCCCGTCGTGGTCCTCGCACAACAGGACGCCGCCGCGGGGGCTCACCACCACGTTGTCCGGGCTGCGAAGGAACCGCGGGGAGGGGGATTCGAAGATGAGCCTGAGCCGGCCCTGCCCGTCCGGCTGCTCCTGGTACTCCCAGACCTGCCCGCATCCGGCGTCTCCCCCGGACGTGGCGGTGAGGAGCACCCGGCCCCGGTCGAAGCAGCACCCCTCCAGGCGACCGAAGATGGCGCCGCCCTGGCCGAGCCCCTGCTTGAAGACCGACAGAGGATTCCAGCCGGCGTCGTGGGGATCGGGCTCGGCGATGTCGACCCAGCTGACGGGTAGCGACACGCCGCCCGGCTGGCCCTTGCGGGTGTCGTAGGCCGGCTCACCGTCGATGGCCAGCATCTGCAACCGCCCGCCGAGGCGGAGGGCACTCGGCGTCTTCGGCAGGAACCGGTAGAAGCCCGCCGTGGGCTGGTCCTCGGTCAGGTAGATGATGCCGGAGTTCGGGTCGACCGCCACCGCCTCGTGCACGAAGCGGCCCATGGCCTTGAGCGGAACGGGCTCGACCGGCCCGTCGGCCGAGGCCGGTACCTCGAAGACGTAACCGTGGTAGCGCTCGAATCCGAGCTTGGGTCCGGAGGTGCTCTCCTCGCACGACAGCCATGAACCCCACGGCGTCTTGCCGCCGGCGCAGTTGTGGTGCGTGCCGGCCAGCGACGGGAAGCTCGACAGCAGCCGGCCGGCTTTGGCGTCGAAGACGAGGGTGGTGGTGCCGCCGGTGGCGTTCGGGTCGTAGGCCGGGCGGGCGAAGGCCGCCCCGACGTCTTTCACCTCATGGTTGCGGACGAGCCGGATGATGCCCCGACCGGCGCCGAAGGTCGCCATCCCGTCGTGGTTCGGCGGCGTGGGGCGGCCATTGGCCATCGGCGATCCCTCGTCGCCGAAGCGGATGTAACGGAAGCCCTCGGGAAGTTCGAGGACGGGTCCGGCCGGGCGGAGCGGACCGTACCCACCGTTGCCCGGCGCCCGCGGCGGCGACGTGGTGTCGGCCCAGGCCTCGGCCGGCCCGAACAGGCCGAGGACGTCGAGCGGGCCGCCGGCCATGGCCAGGCCGAGGCCAGCGCCCGCCCGCAGCAACGTCCGCCGATCGATCCGCCTCGCCGTCATGGCTCCTCGTCGCCGTCCCGGGGTGTCCGTGCCAGCCAACCAGGGCCGCGCCGGGGGCGCCCAGAGCCCAACGGGGAACCGTTCGGTCCACCGCTTCCGGGTCGGCGGGCCGAACGGGCACCCCGCCGGGCCCGTCCTGAGGACTCAGGACTCTGGGCTCAGGAGGCGGGCGGGATGTTGGGGTTCAGGCGGAAGAAGTTCGTCGGGTCGTACTTGGCCTTCAGGGCGCTGAGCCGCTCGAAGGTCTCCGCCCGGTAGGAGGACCGCACCTCGGCGGCCATGTCCTCGTCGCCCACGGCGTTGACGTAGAGGGCCCGGAGCGAGAAGGGCTCCATGGCGTCGTGGAGCTCCCGGGCCCAGCGGATGTGCCTCTCGTCATCGCTCGGGTCGGACCACGCCGGGATGATCACCAGATCCCAACGGGCGTTGCGGTGGCTGAAGGCGGTGGCGGCGGGATCGACGCGGTTGGCGGCGTTGCCGACCTGCTGGAGGACGACGAGCGTCCCCGGCGACGGCACCCGGGCGTAGTGGTCGACCAGCGTGGCGATGGCGTCGTCGGGGAGTTCGGCCATCAGGCTGCCCTTCAGGTAGTAGCGGCCCCCCACCGGGAAGGCGGGGTCGAGGGCCGACTGGATGGCGGCGTAGGGCATGGGCTGGATCTCGTCGGCCAGCGGCGACCCGAACTCCCGCATCGGTCGCAGCACCCGCTCGCCGGTGTCGAACGGACCGTTCCAGCACCCGATCATGCCGGCGACCGGCATGCCTTCGGGAGTGTGGAGCAGCCCGGCGGCGGTGACGAGCTCGTCGGGGATGCCCTTGACGAACTCCCGGTAGAACCGCAGGACGTCGGCCGCGGCGGAGAAGGGGTGGAAGACCGGCCCGGCCAGCACGCCGTTGACCGGGTGGAGCTGGTATTCGAACGACGTCACGATGCCGAAGTTGCCGCTCCCGCCCCGCAGCCCCCAGAACAGGTCTTCGTTCTCGGCCGCGCTGGCGGTGACGATCCGGCCGTCGGCCAAGACCACGTTGGCCGCGGTGAGGTTGTCGCACGTCAGCCCGTACCGGCCGGCCAGCCAGCCGATGCCGCCGCCCAGGGTGAGCCCGGCGATGCCGGTGTCGGTGTTGGTCCCCCCGGTGGTGGCCAGGCCGAACGCCTGGGTCTCGTGGTCGAAGGCGCCCCACTTGGTCCCGGCTCCCGCCACCGCCCGGAGCCGCCCGGCGTCGACGTGCGTACTGCTCATGAGGGAGAGGTCGATCATGAACCCGCCCTCGCACACGCTCTTGCCGGCGAAGTTGTGGCCTCCGCCCTTGACCGAGACGAGGAGGTCGTGCTCCCGGGCGAAGTCGACGCAGAGCTTGACGTCGCCGGTGCCGGTGCACCGCCCGATCAGCGCCGGGCGGCGGTCGATCATGCCGTTCCACACCAGGCGGGCACTGTCGTACCCGTCGACCTCGGGGGTGAGCAGGGGCCCGCGCAGCCCGGCGGCCAGGGTGTCGAGGGCTTCGCTCTTGAGTCCGGTGTCGGCACCGTCGGTCGTCAACGCCATGACACTGCGCATCTGGCCCTCCCTGGATCGCCGGGCCACCGGCGGCCGCCCGTCGCCGCGAGGTTACGAACCTAGCCTCACCCGGAGCGTCGTGCCCGTGACAGCGTGACTGTTCACCGGCACGTTTCGCTAGCGTCCGCCCCGATGCTGAGCCCGGTGGCGGTGGGGCTGTCGGTCTACGTGTTGTATTCGGTGTTCCGGCCGCAGCCCGCGCTGCAGTACCGCATGACCTTCCTGGCCGTCGTGCTGCCCCTGACGTTCCTCGCCCGCCGGCGGGAGGAGGGCGGTCCGGGCGCCGCCGACTGGGCGCTGGCGGTGGCGTCGCTGGTCGTGACCGTCTATCCGCTGATCGTCTTCGACGACTTCATCCGGCGGACCGTCACGCCGACGACCGCCGACGTCGTCATGGGTCTGGCCACCGTGGCGCTCGTCCTGGAGGCGACCCGGCGGACGGTGGGGCCGGTTTTGCCGGTCGTCTGTCTCGGATTCCTCGGTTACGCCTACTACGGCGGGTACCTGCCCGACTGGGCCGTCGCCCACCGGGGTTACGGTCCCGAGCGCCTGGTCGCCCAGCTGTACATGGGATCGGAGGGCATCTACGGCGTGCCACTGGACGTCGCCGCCACCTACATCGTGCTGTTCGCCATCTACGGCGCGGTGCTGGAGCACTCCGGGGCGAGCCGGTTCTTCATGGATCTCAGCTTCGCCGCCTTCCGGCGGTCGGCGACGGCCCCGGGGCGGACCGTCACGGTGGCCGGGTTCCTGCTCGGTTCGGTCTCCGGCTCGGGGGTGGCGACCACCGTGTCGCTCGGATCGGCGGCGTGGCCGATCCTGCGCCGGGCCGGTTACCCGGCCGAGGAGGCCGGCGGCGTCCTCGCCGCGGCCGGCATCGGGGCGATCCTCTCGCCCCCCACGCTGGGCGCGGCGGCGTTCATCATCGCCGAGCTCCTCGAGGTGTCGTACCTCGAAGTGCTCGTCTACGCCCTGGTCCCCACGCTGCTCTACTACCTCGGGATCCTGCTGGCCATCGAGATCGACGCCCGGCGCTTCGGCACCCGGCCGGTCGAGGTGGCCGTCGCCTCTCCCTGGCGCCTGCTGGCCCGCTTCGGCTACCACTTCAGCTCCCTGCTCCTCATCGTCGTTCTGATGGCGCTGGGTCAGTCGCCGTTCAAGGCGGTCGTCTACGCCACGCTGCTGGCGTTCGCGCTTTCGTTTCTCGATCCGGGCCGGCGGCTCGGTCCTCGCCGAGCGGCCCGGGCGCTGGCCGACGGGGCGTTGAGCGTGCTGCCCGTCGCCGCCACCACCGCGGCGGCCGGCATCATCGTCGGGGTGGTCACGCTGACCGGGCTCGGCCTGAACGCCAGCTCGCTGATCGTCGACGTGGCCGCCGGCAACCTCGCCGTCACCGCTGTGCTGTCGGCCGTCGCCGTCATGGTCCTCGGACTGGCGGTGCCGGTGACGGCGTCGTTCATTATCGCCGCCGCCATCGTCGGGCCGGCGCTCATCGACCTTCTCGGGTCTCGCGGCGGCGCCGAGGGTCTTTCCCAGGCGCGGGCCTACATGTTCATCTTCTACTACGCGGTGCTGTCGGAGGTCAGCCCGCCGACCGCCCTCTCGGCGGTGGCCGCCGCTGCCATCACGGGCGGCCGGCCGTTCCGCACCATGCTGATGACCTGGAAGTACACGCTTCCGGCCTTCCTGGTCCCGTTCGGGTTCGTGCTCGCCCCCGGTGGGGCGGCCCTGCTCGGCCAGGCTCCCGCCGGGGAGATCGTCATCGCCACCGTTGTTTCGGCGCTCGTGGTGGCGGTGCTGGCCGTGGTCACCGGTGGGGGGTTGCGCGCCGGCCGGAGGAGCCGGCGGTGAGCCGCTTCTCTCTGGGCTGGCCGGGCCGCAGGGTGGCGGCGGCGGTGGCCATGGTCGGCGTCGTCCTCGTCGTGCCCGGTGGGGAACGGGCCTCCCGCCCCGGCGCCCGGTGGCTGTCGCTCTGCACCGGGAACACCACCGGCGTCTACTACATCCTCGGCGGCGGGCTGGCGCAGCGGATCTCCCGCCATCTTCCGGGGCACCGGGCCACCGCGGAGCCGACTGGTGCCAGCGTCGAGAACCTGCAGCGGGTCGCGGCGGGTGACTGCGACATCGCCTTCACGCTGGCCGACAGCGCCGTCGACGCCGTGGCCGCCGGGCAGCCCATCACCGCCCTGGCCCGCCTCTATCCGAACTACACGCAGGTTCTCGTCCGCCGGTCGGCCGGGGTGAACCGCATCGCCGACCTGCGGAGCAAGCGGATCTCGACCGGGTCACCGAACTCGGGTACGGAGGTGATCGCCCTGCGGTTGCTGGAGGCGGCGGGCTTAGACCCCGACCGGGACGTGGAGCGGCAGGCGCTGAGCCTGCCCGAGAGTGTGCAAGGCCTGAAGGACGGAGTCATCGACGCCCTCTTCTGGTCCGGTGGCCTCAGCACGCCCGGGATCCGGGAGCTCCTCACCAGCCTGAAGGGCCGGGTGGGCTTCGTGGCCCTCGACGACCTGGCAGCCCCGCTCCGGCGCGACCACGGCCCGATCTACGTCGACGCCGAGATCCCGGCCGATGCAGCCAACGGCCAGCGCCGCCCGACGCCGACCATCGCCGTGCCCAACCTGCTCGTCGTCAACGCCGGCATGAGCGAACAGCTGGCCTACGACCTCACCCGGCTGCTGTTCGAACGCCAGACCGACCTCGGCGACAACGTCCATCCGGCGGCCAAGCGGATCCCGGCGCCGGCCGACCAGCGGGCCGGGCCCGTCCCGTTGCACCCGGGCGCCGAGCGCTACTTCCGCGAAGTCACCGGAGCCCGTCCGCCGCCCTGAACTCCCGGCCGCGCTGACGAACCCACGGCGTCGCCGGGCTCAGCGACAGGCCGCCACCGCTGGAGCAGCGGAACCGGAGGCGTCTTCGTGGAGGAGGCCGACCATCGAGGAGACGTCGTGGCGGGCCAGGGCGGCGGCGAGACCGGCGAGCAGCGACCGGTGCTCGGCGTCGAGGACGTCCGCCGATGGGAGGGGCGTCTCCGCCGTCTGCCGGGCGGCCAGGGCGGCCCGGGCCCGTTGCAGGGCGCTGTTGACCGAGGCGGGCGTGGTGCCGAGCAGCTCGGCCACTTCCGGAGCTGACCAGCGGAGCACGTCGCGGAGGATGAGGACCGCCCGCTGGCGGGCGGGAAGGGCCTGGAGGGCGACGACCAGGGCGGCGTGGACGGATTCACTGGTCACCACCACGTCGGCCGGGTCGGCCGCGGCCTCGAGGTCCTGGTCGTGGGGCAGGACCTCGAGGCCGTCGAGGTCGAGGGGGAGGGCGCGGCGCCGCCGGCTCCGGAGCATGTCGAGGCAGACGTTGGTGGCGATGCGGTAGAGCCAGGAACGGACCGACGACCGTCCTTCGAAGCTGTCCCGGCGGGTCCAGGCCCGGACCATCGTTTCCTGCACGGCATCGTCGGCTTCGAAGGCGGACCCGAGGATCCGGGAGCAGTAGCCGGTGAGCTCCCGGCGATCCGCCACGGCGTCGAGGACAGCGGCGCTGGAGAGGGCCATGGCTCAACGCTCCTTGTCGGAGAGGCGCATGGTCAGCGGGCTCTGGGGCTTCAACACCGTCCTCCTGGTCGAGGTGTCCGTTCGATGCCGAAGTCAGACGGCGAACCGCGGCGGGCCGTCCGGCTCTGCACCGGACTTTTTTGCCCCGCCGCTCCACAGGAACCGGCGGACGCCGGCCGAAGGTGTTCATTGGCCGACAAAAGGGACGAATCGTCCCGGCTCATCCCTGTCCCGGGGCCCGGAGACGCGCCGGGGCTCGGCTTCCGCCCCACCCACACCGAGATCCGCCTATGTCGGCTCCTGAACTCCAGCCGTCGGCTCGAGCTCACCGGCGGGCGAGACGACAGCGCGCCCACCACCTCTCTGCGGGAAGGACAACCCGAAAGCGATGCTCAGCAGCGGCGGGCGGTGGTGATGATGCGCCGGAGTGGGGAGAGGTCGACGTCGAGGTCCTCCGGCGGGATCCACTCCCAGGTCCCGGGCCCTCCGCGGTAGGTGTAGCCCAAGAACGTCTTCTGATAATGGTGCCAGGGGCAGAGGTGAGCGAGATCCTCCAGCCTCGTGACCCGTGTGCGGCTGAACGTGTTGCGGTGGTCCTTCTGCAAGCCACGCCGGATGTCGCAGTTCGGGACGATGCACTTCGGGTCACGCACGTCGAGCGCCGTGCGCAGATGGGCCGGGATGGTGTAGCCACCGTGGGCCACGGTCACGACGTCGACGCCTTTGGTGATGAGCACCTTCAGGATGGCGTCTTCGCTCATCTGCCGGGCGAGCGTGACGGGTATCGGCCCGACGCCGGGGATCTCGCACTGCTCCCCGCTGATCGTGTGACCCCGCATGAGCGCCTCGTAGTCGACCACGACATGGACCACGGTCTCCGGCCCCGAGGGGATTTCACTGTCGGGCCGCACGAGGTCGAGCAGGGCGTCAACGCTGTGCGCTTCCCGGCTCTCGAACCAGCGGCCCTTGACGGCGTCGCACACGATGTCCTGGGTGCGGGCGTTGAGCACGGCCATGAAGCGGGCCAGCTCGTCAGGCAGCATGTCGGCGCTGAAATGACCGACTCCCTTGCGGACCCACGCCCGGGTGCGACGCTTCCGGTGCACCCGGCGATACCGATCATCCTCATCGATGATCGCCGCCGCCTCCACCCGCTGGCACTCTTCCCGCAACCCCTGGAGCGACAGCTTGCCGGCCGCCTCGATCAACTGCTCCTGGGCATCCGGCACCTCGGAGGCAACCTCGGCAATCTCCTTCGCCTGCGCTTCCGACAGCCGCCCCTCCCGGAACGCCGCGGCCAGTGCCGGCAGATCCTCCAGCACCTTCGCCATCTCCATGGTGGCGATCGCCGGGCCAACCGCGGTGCCGGTCTTCGCCGCCATCCACGCCGCCGCCGAGCGGAAACCCTCCCGACGCCACCACGCCTTGTTCTCCAAGGTCGCCGTCGCCAGCACCCGCAGCGCCGCCAGCAGCCGCTCGGCCTCGGCGCACTCCTCCACCAGCCGAGCAGCGCTCGGCGCGTCGAGCTGGTCGAACTCCGTCTCGGCCATCACCGACCGAACCGAAGCCAACACCCCACCCAGCGGACTACCAATCCCAGCCTCCATACCGCAATCCTAAGGAAGGGGTGTGACAGCGAAGACGAGATCGGAACGTGCACGTGGTCGTGAGACACCTGGGTGCTCGGAAGTTATCGGGTGACGATGACCTCGGGGGGCTGGTTGATCCAGGCGACGGTGGGCAGCTTGGGTGGAACTGGTGGCCGGCGGAATCG